>NZ_LT838864.1 GCF_900176655.1 Collinsella vaginalis | reverse complement strand
CCGCGCGAGGACCTGCGACTCGGCCGCGCGGAAGGCGTCCTCGCCATGGCGCTCGAGGTAGGCGGCGCAGCCCATGCCGAGCTCGCGCTCCAGCTCCTCGTCGACATCCACGTGCGGGCGCCCGAGGATGCCCGCGAGCGCGCGACCCACATGGGTCTTACCGGCCCCCGGCATACCGATCAGGGCGATGTTCTGCTCGGTGGCAGACAGGCGCCGCGTGAGGCCGGCCACCGCAGCGTCATCGACCGCCCGTCCCGTGTAGACCTCGATCGCCTCGGCGGCTTGGGCCACGAGCATGAGGAGGCCGCCCACATGGGGGAGGCCGCGCCTCTCCGCCTGCATCAGAAGGTCGGTGAGCGCCGGGTTGTAGACGATGTCGGCGACGGCTTTGAGGTTCGGCAGGTCGTCAAGGGAGCAGGGGCTCGCTGGGCAGTTGGGGCTCATGCCCACCGGCGTGGCGTTCACGAGGAGATCGAACCGGGGGCCCGCGGTGGGGAGCTCATCGTAGGTGAGGGAGCCGGGGTCGTCAGGGTCCGCCCGGCGCCCCATGAAGCTCACCTCGGCGCCGAGATCGGCGAGGACCGCGGCGCAGGTGCTCCCCGCACCGCCGTGTCCGAGCACGAGCGCGCGCATCCCAGCGACATCGATGCCGAGCGACGCCACGAGCGCGCGGAACCCCGCGTAATCCGTGTTGTCGCCGCGCAGGCCACCATCGGGCAGGCGGGTGATAGTGTTCACGTTTCCCAGGCGCTGCGCGGCCTCGCTCAACTCGGAGAGGTGGGGGAGGACCGCCCGCTTGTACGGGATCGTGACGTTCACGCCCTCCCAGGCGTCGCCGGCGAGGAAGCCGGCGAGGTCCTCGGGCTCGACCTCGAAGCGCCGGTAGTCCATGTCGGCAAGCTCACGGTAGATGGCGGGGGTGTAGCTGTGGCCGAGCACGCGCCCGAGCACGCCGTAGGGCCGGGCACCGGGTGCACCCGACCCCGCAGCGGCCCCCCGCCC
>NZ_LT838863.1 GCF_900176655.1 Collinsella vaginalis | reverse complement strand
GGCCAGGGCATCGAGCGCGTCGGCGCGTCCGGCACCTCCGGGTCCGGGCAGCTCGCAGACGGCGTGGCGGCGATGCGGCGCGACATGTTCGCGTCGGTGGCCGCGTGCTTCCGCATGCCGGCGTCCCTCCTCGAGGGCAACGTCAACAACTTCGACGCGGCTCTCTCGAGCTTCCTCACCTTCGCGGTCGACCCGGTCGCGCGCCTGCTCTCCGAGGAGATCACGCGCAAGACCTACACCCGCGCCCAGTGGGAGGCGGGCGCCCGCGCCCGCGTCGACACGACGCGCATACGCCACGTCGACATCTTCCAGATCGCCGACGCGGCCGCGAAGCTCGTGGGCTCGTCCATCGACAGCCCCAACGAGATCCGTGGATTCACCGGCCAGCCGCCCATCCCGGCGGCGTGGGCGGACGAATACCAGCGCACGAAGAACAACGAGGCAGCGGGCGGGGGTGAAACGAATGGACAGGATGAGGGTGATGCAGCTGGCGGTCGATGAGTCGGAGCCGGGGACGGCCAAGATGACCATCTACGGCGACATCAGCTCGACCGACTGGATGCTGCTCTACACCGGCGAGAGCGACGGCCTCACGACCCGCGCCCTCGACGTGGCGCAGGCGCTCGCCGGCCTCCCCGACGACGTCTCGTCCGTGGAGGTGCACATCAACTCCTACGGCGGCGAGGTCGCCGAGGGCGCGGCAATCTACAACGCGCTCCGCGGCTGCGGCCGCGAGGTGACCACGGTGTGCGACGGCTTCGCGTGCTCGATCGCGTCGGTCATCTTCATGGCCGGCACGCGCCGCGTCATGGAGCCCGCGTCGATGCTGATGCTCCACAACCCGCTCCTCGAGCGCGTGAGCGGAAACGCCCGGCAGCTCCGCAAGGCGGCGGACGACCTCGACGCGATCGCCGGGGTCTCCAAGGCCGCGTACCTCGGTGCCGCGACGATCGGAGCCGACGAGCTCGACGCCGTCATGGACGCCGAGACGTGGGTGACGCCCGCGCAGGCCGTCGAGTGGGGCCTCGCCACCGAGGTGGCGGAGGACGGAGCCTCGGGCGCGCCCGTGCAGGTGGCAGACG
>NZ_LT838862.1 GCF_900176655.1 Collinsella vaginalis | reverse complement strand
CGCCGGGTGCCGCTCATCGCACCTCCGCTCCATCGCGGCGAGGCGGCGGTCGTGCTCGGCGAGCTGCGCGCCGTGCCTCGCCAGCTGCTCCGTGTGGCTGCCGAGCTGCTTGCTCATGTCGCGGGTCGTGTCGCGCACCTCGCGCATCATGTCCGTCTGCATGGCCATCTGGACGTTGAGCGCGCGGATGTTGGCGTCGCGCTCGCCGTCGCTCGTCGCGTGGTCGCTCCCGTCCGCCCGCGCGTCGCGCTGCCTCGTGTAGACGGCGTTGAAGACGGCCACGATCAGACCCCCCAGGGCGACGGCGGCCCCGACTTCGATGTAGGCCATCGCATCACCTCCTCTCAGGGGTGGTAGGCTCTGCGCGTCATGCGGCGCCATGCGGAGGGGAGACCGAGATGCTCGTGAGCGAGGCGGCCGGGGCGTACCTGGTGATCGCGCCACGGGCTATGGGATGATGCGCGGCCTAGACCGAGAGGTACGTGAACGACGCGAAGAGCCAGCCGCCGTTCCAGCCGGTCACGCCCGCGCCGCGGATGCCCAAGTTGCCGTTCCAGTCGACGCGGAGCAGCAGCGGTGACGCCACGCCCTGAGCGATGCCTGCCGCGTACACCTCGCTCGAATCGGGCTTCGGGAGCCCGGACGCGAGGTTGATGGCGTCCCACATGCCCCCTCTCACCCCGAGGCTGCCGACGACCTTCACGCGCACCACCCGGCCGTACCTGATCACGGAGATCGCGTTGGCCGGCACGCCGGAAGCCGGCGCGCACGGGACTGCGGTTGTATGGGATATGGAATCCCAGAGCTCCTTGACGGTCGGCATCGGCTGGGTGACGCGCTCGGGGTCGCCGAGGCTCACGCCGTCGATGGGGAGGCGCCAGAGCGGCAGGTCCCGTGACCCGATGGACGGGTCGGCCGGGGTGCCGGTCGTGGCGGTGCCGCGCACGACCACCGGCCTCACGTCCTCGACGAGCGTCCCACCGGAGCCGGAGGTCGTGTAGCGCG
>NZ_LT838861.1 GCF_900176655.1 Collinsella vaginalis | reverse complement strand
CCGTTCACGTCGACAACAAGCATGAGCACGCCGTCACGCTCGTCATAGTCCCCCTCGGCGAGCGACCACTCGATATGCTGCTTGACCCAGGAGATGAGGTTCCGCGGAAGCGGCGCGCCCTGAACGGTGCGCCGGGAAAGCGCGCGGATATGGCGGTTGAGCAGGGGAACCCGCTTGCCTGCCATGCGCCAGCGGCAGACGAGGGCAGGGCGGTCCAGGTCGAAGGGCTCAGGCCCCCGCTCCTCGGCGGCGCAGAACGCCTCATAGGCCCGGAACTCGTTCTCATCGTCGAACAGGGAGCTGAGCTCGTCCTCCATGCTGCCTCCTCAACCACGGCGCGGACGTCTCCCGACGTCCGCGCCTACCTTTGCGACCCGCACGTCCCATCGCGCCCCGCGGAACGGCCAACCGCAGCGGGGGCCGCCGCGGGACCCGCATCTCGCCGCAGAGCAGGTCCCGCTGCGAGAAGGGCCCAGCGACGAGGCACCCTACTGCAGCCCCGGCGCTGCGATGAGCCCCGACAGGTCTTCTCCTAGTGCCGGAAGTGGCGCGTGCCCGTGAACACCATCGCGATACCGTGTTCGTCGCAGGCGGCGATGCACTCGTTGTCGCGCTTGGACCCGCCCGGTTGGATGATCGCCGTCACGCCGTGGGCAGCGAGCGTGTCCACGTTGTCGCGGAACGGGAAGAACGCGTCGCTCGCGCACGCGAAGCCGCCAGCCTCGACGCCCATGCGCCCGCAGGCCTCCTCGGCACGACTGCAGGCAAGGAGGGCCGAGTCGACGCGGTTGGGCTGACCCGGGCCCATGCCGATGCCCGCCCCGTCC
>NZ_LT838860.1:138260-147103 GCF_900176655.1 Collinsella vaginalis | reverse complement strand
CGTCGCTCGCCTGCAGGGTCTCAGCCGCGGCGGTGCCGATCGGGTACTCGAGATCCGACTCATCCACGAACCGGCGGCGGATGAGCGCGGTGCACACGAGGCCGAGCAGCGTGCCCGCGAGGGCGACGGCGAGGAGCTCGACGATGCTCACCGAGTCGGCGAAGCCGAGCATCCAGATGCCGGGGACGGTGAACGCGAGGCCGCCGGCGACCATGGAGCCGGCCGACATGATGACCTGGGTGATATTCGCCTCGTTGAGGCTGCGGCGGCCGACGGCGCGCAGCAGCACGAGGGCGGTGATGGAGGTGAAGATCGTGGGCCACGGCAGGGACCCCATCTTGAGTGCCGTGTAGACCGACGAGGCGGTGATGATGACGCAGCCGACGACCCCGATCGCGATACCCGCGGGGCCGAGCTGCGCTGCGCGGGGCGCGCGTGCGCTCGAAGAGCTCATATGTTCTCCTTCGTATATCCGCTCCCCCGTCCGGGGAGTCGGGTTACGTCACGGACGACACGGTAGTATAGGGCACAGGAATGCGGATACAGCCGTGAAACGGAGGATGCGATGGCGGGAAATCAGGACGCACCGGGTGATGTGCTCGCGGTCGATGTGGGCAATANGCGGACGACGTCGTAGAGGTCGCAGGCGCGGCGCAGGCGCTCGACCCACCACCGGTAGCCGTCGGCGCGCATGCGGTCCCAGCGATACGTGGGGTTGCCCCAGAGCTGCCCCTCGGCCGCCATGTCGTCCGGCGGGGCGCCGGCGCCCTCAAGCACATGGCCGTCCCCGTCGAGCCAGAAGAGCTCAGGCGCGCTCCAGGCGTCGACCGAGTCCGCGGAGACGTACATCGGGATGTCGCCGATGACCTGGATCCCCCGGTCATGTGCATAGGCGAGGAGCTCGCGCCAGGCCGTGTCGAACTTGAATTGGCGATAGGCCTCGAAGCGGGCCCCCTCAGCGAAGCGGGGGTCTTCGAGGAGGTCGGGGCGGTAGCGACGAAGCTCCGAGGGCCACGTCTGCCAGGGCGCTCCCCCCTCGACGTGCTTGACGGCCGTATAGGCGCAGTGGGCATCGAGCCAGAAATCGCTCCGCGCCCGGAACGCCGCGAAGGCGCGGGCCGTCTCGGCGTCTTCCAGGGCCCCGGCCGCGAGCTCGCGACGGNATACGCCCGCGCCCCGCGCGCGCAAGGCGTCGACGAAAGCCGAGGCCACGCCGGCGACGGACGGCACGTCCCCATCCTCTGCGAAGGCAACCGGAGCCGCGACGCGGAAGGCCGCCCCGACCGCCAAGAAGTCGTCAACGAAGCCGGCCGGCAAACCCGCTGCCACCTCGTCCGGCGCCACCACGGGGAAGGATCACGCGCGAACGACAAAGCGCACGCCCGCAGCCACCCGGAAGAAACCAAGCCCTCAGAACGCGACAACGGCGGACCCTGAGCCTGCCGCGTCCGGTGCCGATGGAAAGGCGTCTTCGAAGGCGAAACCGAAAACGGTGCGGAAGCCGTCAGCGAAGCGGTCGAGAACACAGGAGTAGGCACACGGTGAAACGCAGCGAGGGCCCGGCGCACAACCGGGTCCTCGCTGGTATTTGGTGGTCTGAAGGCCTGGTGCCTGCTGGCCATGCCCCCATCGGCCCGGTCGATGCGCTCCGATCCCGAAGCGCATCGAGCACCGTGGTGCGATGGCACAGGACAGGAGTAGAACGTCTTCTTGAAGCGTTTTCACAGGCATTCTGCCAGCATGCGCGGTCGAAAGTAGGTTTTCAATCCCTTGTTGGCCGACACACGAGGTGTCTGGGCTCGGCTGCATGCACAGGATGGGGGCAAAACACCTTTTCATGGAGCATTCGAACATCGCGCCGCAGAAAGGCGCTGGGCGCTTGAGTGCCTACCACCTGGGGACGCAGGCCCCCATGGCTTCCAGGCCTCACTCCCCCTTATGCGGGCAGTTCTCGCAGGTGTGACCCGAGCCGCCGGCGGGCGCGCTCGCCTTCGTTGCCGACGACGAGCCTCCGCGCTGGTCGGTGTTGTAGAAGCCACTGCCCTTGAACTCGATGCCGCTCGCGTTAAAGACCTTGTCGGCCGGGGCGCCGCAAACCGGGCAGGTGACGTCCGGATGCTCGGTCATGCCGTGCTCGACCTCGAACACATGCGAGCAGGACGTGCAACGATAATCGTAGTGTGCCATAGAACTCAAACCCTCTCCGCACCGCACGGGCGTATGACCCATTCAAACGTGTGCACTACTGTACCCGGCTTCGGGCCTCCCCGTCCACTTGGGCGAAAACCTGTGTCCATTCGGTGCGGACCCCTCACCGGTCCGGCCCGTGGAAGCGCCCCGCAGCGCGCACGAGCGCGGCAAAACGTCCCTCGCCCTGAGCCACCTGCTCCTCGGTCGCCTGCCAGCGCCAGTTGCCCTCGGCGACGCCCGGTGTGTTCATACGGCCCTCGCCGCCCAGGCGCAGGATGTCCTGAAGCGGCAGCATCACGAGGGATGCGTCGGTCGCGAGCGCGCTCACGATGAGACTGTCGGCGATCTCGTGGGCGGCCTCCTCGTCCCCTTCCGGCGCGAAGGCGGCGGCGCACCACTCCACCAGAGTCGCGGTGTCATGTGTTGAGGTGTAGAGGATCTTCGACGGATGCGGCTCGATGCCCGCGCGCACGTCGCCGTTCTGGAACTGCAGCACGTCCATCCCCGGGAACCCGCACTGCGTGAGCAGGGCGCGCACGCCGAGCGTCAAGATGCCCAGGTCCTCGGCGATGAAGGGCAGGGGTCCGAGCTCAGCCGCGGCCGCACGGAACAGGTCCGCCCCCGGACCGGCGAGCCAACGGCCCGCGGCGCAAGGCTCCCCTGCGGGGATGCTGAAGTAGTTGTGGAAACCAAGGAAGTGATCGAGGCGGACGACGTCGTAGAGGTCGCAGGCGCGGCGCAGGCGCTCGACCCACCACCGGTAGCCGTCGGCGCGCATGCGGNTAGTTCATCGCCGAATCCAGCTCGTCGCCGAGGAGGTAGCGGCGGAGGCGGCCGTAGCTCACCTTGTTGGAGGCGTCCTCCCACACCTCGCCGAGCACGAGCGCATCCGGACGCTCCGCCAGCGCTGCGGCCTTGATCTCGGCGAGCATCTCATCGCTGAGCTCGTCGGCGACGTCGAGACGCCAGCCGCGGGCGCCCGCGCGCAGCCAATGGCGAACGACCCCGTCCGCTCCGCAGACGAGCTCGCGCACCCGGGGCGACGCGTCGTTCAACGCCGGCATGTTCGCGATGCCCCACCAGCTGTCGTAGCCGCCGTCCTCATGGAAGCAGAAGGCGTCTCGCCAGGGCGAGCCCGGGGACTGCCAGGCGCCGAGGCCGGGGTAGTTGCCGTAGCGGTTGAAGTAGAGCGAGTCGTCGCCGGTGTGGTTGAACACCCCGTCGAGGATGATGGCGATGCCCCGTGCCTCGGCGGCGCGGCAGAGGTCGCGGAAATCGTCCTCGGTGCCGAGGATCGGGTCGATGCGCAGGTAATCGCCCGTGTCGTAACGGTGGTTGCTCGCCGCCTCGAAGATGGGGTTCAGGTAGATGGCCGTGACGCCCAGGTCGGCGAGGCGGTCGAGATCTCCCTCGATGCCCTTGAGCGAGCCGCCGTAGAAGTCCCAGGTCTTGATTGAGCCATCAGGGTTGCGCTCATAGGAAGGGGGCTCGTTCCAATCCTCGACGAGCCGCCGACCGATGCCCGCCCGGGGCGCGGCGAGGGCCGCCTCCGTGCGAGCTCGCCACGCCTGATCGCGCCGGTAGCGGTCGGGGAAGATCTGGTAGACGATACCCCGCTCATACCAACTCGGTCGCGTGGGACGCGGGCGGTAGACCGTGATCTGGAAGGAGGGCGACTCGGGATCCGTGCCCGAGACGCCCTCCCCGCCCACGTGCCCGGCCGGGGCGCCCAGGGTGAGGGTCGTGGCACCCACCTGGGCGATGAAGCGGTACCAGAGGATGCAGGGCTCGGAGGTGCGGAGCTCCGCGGTGAAACGGCTTGGATCCGCTGGATCGGGTGCGCAGGGGATGAGTCCCTCCCCCTCCCCGTCGACCCAGGTGCGGAGCGTGACCTCGGCGGTGGCCGGATCGGCCCCCTCGAGACGGACGGACAGGGAAACGGTGGTCCCTGCGGGCACGGCGCCGAAGGGGGCGCGGTCGCGCGGGGTACGGCTATTGTGAATGAGTCTCATAACGGTCGCTTTCGGTGGCGGGGCAAACAATCCGCATTATACGGTATCGAAACGGAGGTGTCCGTAGGTGAGCAACGGGTAAGCCCTTGCAGCGCAGGGCTGATGCGGACCTGACGTTCCTGCAACACGACGGGCGGGGCCGGTCGCGGCAAGGCCCGGGCGCCGGGGGACGAGCCGATGGCTGCGGGGGGCGGCCGTGCGTGGTGCTCGTTCGTTGAGCGAAGGAAAGGCGCGGCCGCGAATTATGTCCTCTGGATACATGGAAAAGGGGGTTGTTATACAGGATGTCCCTTGGATGCACGGGCATCGAGGGGACATCCTGCAAACGTCTTAGATCCTATTCATGAATTGGCAGGTCAGAGATGCGGGGGCGCAACGACGGGCGCCGTTGCCGGACGGGAGCGCGTGAAAAACCGTTCATGCGGAGGATATCTCGCTTTTCTGCGCTCGAAACCGTTCACCGAGGGGACATCCCGTTTCCCCCGTGCGAAACCGTTCATGGAGAGGACATTCTGCACATGCCGGAGGGCACGTGGAACCGTACGTCACCACGCGGGTATGAACACGCGCCGACGCTCACCTCCGCGCAACAGAGAGTTCTCCAGAGTATCGCCGCGCAACCAAGAGCGCGCCCGGGATGTCGCCGCGCAACAGCGGAAGCACTTCACCCTGCGCCTCCGCACAGCAGCGGCGACGATTTTCAGCGCCATCGCCTATCTCCTTGCGTCGCGCGCCGCGCCCACGCGGTCCCAGTTCGTGCTAGCGCTCCAGCACCACGTGATAGTGCCCGTCGAAATCCCCCGGCGCCGGCACCGTTTGGCTGTGGGAGACCGGCTTGAATGGGGATCCCTCCGCACTCGCAAGGAACGCGTCCACGACCCCGTCGTTCTCAGGCGCGAGCACCGAGCAGGTGGCGTAGACGAGCCGTCCTCCCGATGCGACGCGCGAGGCGGCCTCGGCGAGCAGACGTCGTTGCAAACGGGGCAGGTCATGAAGGACAGTGTTCTCGGTCAGACGCCAGGGGATCTCGGGATGCCGGCGCATGGTGCCCGTCCCTGAGCAGGGAGCGTCGAGAAGCACGGTGTCGAACTGCCGCTTCTCACCCGCCTCGCCGTCGAGTGGCGCCAGGGCACGGTCGAGATCGGTCGCATCCCCGGCAATGACCCGGATGCCGGCGTCGAGCCCCGCCCGCTCCAAGCGGCTGCGGTTGAGCTGGCATTTCTCCTCCGAGAGATCGAGCGCCACATGATCGCGGGAGAGCTCCCGCCGGGCCGCGGCGGCAGCCATCACGAAGGTCTTCGTCCCCCGTCCGGCACCGACCTCCAACAGGGAGCCGGGGCGCACCGCATCGAGGGCGACCCGTTGGGCGTTCACGTCCGAGACGGCGGCGTCACCCCGCGAGAGCGCGCCCGAGCGGATGAGGGAGGCCGCATCGTCCACGATCGCGCATCCTTCGGGGAGGTCCTCGGGCGCCGGNGCCCGCGCGCAGCCAATGGCGAACGACCCCGTCCGCTCCGCAGACGAGCTCGCGCACCCGGGGCGACGCGTCGTTCAACGCCGGCATGTTCGCGATGCCCCACCAGCTGTCGTAGCCGCCGTCCTCATGGAAGCAGAAGGCGTCTCGCCAGGGCGAGCCCGGGGACTGCCAGGCGCCGAGGCCGGGGTAGTTGCCGTAGCGGTTGAAGTAGAGCGAGTCGTCGCCGGTGTGGTTGAACACCCCGTCGAGGATGATGGCGATGCCCCGTGCCTCGGCGGCGCGGCAGAGGTCGCGGAAATCGTCCTCGGTGCCGAGGATCGGGTCGATGCGCAGGTAATCGCCCGTGTCGTAACGGTGGTTGCTCGCCGCCTCGAAGATGGGGTTCAGGTAGATGGCCGTGACGCCCAGGTCGGCGAGGCGGTCGAGATCTCCCTCGATGCCCTTGAGCGAGCCGCCGTAGAAGTCCCAGGTCTTGATTGAGCCATCAGGGTTGCGCTCATAGGAAGGGGGCTCGTTCCAATCCTCGACGAGCCGCCGACCGATGCCCGCCCGGGGCGCGGCGAGGGCCGCCTCCGTGCGAGCTCGCCACGCCTGATCGCGCCGGTAGCGGTCGGGGAAGATCTGGTAGACGATACCCCGCTCATACCAACTCGGTCGCGTGGGACGCGGGCGGTAGACCGTGATCTGGAAGGAGGGCGACTCGGGATCCGTGCCCGAGACGCCCTCCCCGCCCACGTGCCCGGCCGGGGCGCCCAGGGTGAGGGTCGTGGCACCCACCTGGGCGATGAAGCGGTACCAGAGGATGCAGGGCTCGGAGGTGCGGAGCTCCGCGGTGAAACGGCTTGGATCCGCTGGATCGGGTGCGCAGGGGATGAGTCCCTCCCCCTCCCCGTCGACCCAGGTGCGGAGCGTGACCTCGGCGGTGGCCGGATCGGCCCCCTCGAGACGGACGGACAGGGAAACGGTGGTCCCTGCGGGCACGGCGCCGAAGGGGGCGCGGTCGCGCGGGGTACGGCTATTGTGAATGAGTCTCATAACGGTCGCTNCGCGCGGCGAGCGCCTCGATGTGGGCACGCGTCTCCGCCTCGCGGGGCCCCCAGACCGTGACGTTCGTCAAGCGCACGAAGGGCGGGTAGAGCGCCTCCCGCCGCTGGGCGAGGTCGTGCTCGGTGAAGATGGAGCGACGGTGGGTGGTCACCGCACGGATGACGGGGTCGTCGGGCAGGTAGGTCTGGATGATGACCTCCCCCGCCCGCTCGCCGCGGCCCGCCCGTCCAGCCAGCTGCTCGAGCAGGTTGAAGGCGCGCTCCTGGGCGCGGAAGTCGGGCATCTTGAGGGCGTAGTCCGCGTTGACGACGGCCGCGAGCGTGACCTCGGGGAAGTCGAGGCCCTTGGCGATCATCTGCGTGCCGAGGAGGACCGCCTTCGGCGCGGCGTCGAACTCCTCGAGGAGATGCTGGTGGGCGTCCTTGCCGCGCGTGCTGTCGGCGTCCATGCGGATGACGCGGACGTCGTCGGGCAAGAGCTCGATCAGGGCGTCCTCGACCTGCTGGGTGCCGAGGCCCATCTTCGCGAGGTAGCGGCTCCCGCATTTGGGGCAAGCGGAGCCCGGTGCCGGGTAGGGCCGCACGCGGTAGGTGGCCCCGCAGGTGTGGCAGGCGAGCTCATGGGTGCGCTCATGGTAGGTGAGCGCCGTGGAGCAGTGCCGGCACGTGGGCACGCAGCCGCATTCGCGGCACATGAGNGCCGGGCGCCGCGTGCGAGCGCCTCCTGGTAGGCGCGGACCGCGGCGATGCGGGCGGCCGGCTCCAGGCGCTCGAACATGGTGATGCCGTGCAGGTGGTCGATCTCATGCTGCAGGCAGACGCAGAGTAGGTCCCCGGCGGCCTCGTAGCGCATGAGGTCTCCCTCGAGGTTGTACGCCTCCACCACCACGCGGTCGGGACGGCGGATCTCGCAGTTGATGCCCGGAATGGACAGGCAGCCCTCGCTGAAGGGAACGAGCGTATCGGAGCTCTCCACGATCACGGGGTTGATGAGCACGTAGGGGTCGTAATCGTCCGCACCGGTGTAGGTGGTGTCCACGACGACCAGCTGCACGAGCTCGCCCACCTGGGGCGCCGCGAGACCGCAGCCGCCGTCCTCGAACATCGTCTTCTTCATACGCTCGGCGAGCTCGGCGATCTCAGGGGTGATCTCGTCGATCTCAGCGCATTCCTGGCGCAGGCGCGGGTCGGGTGAAAGCACGATACCGTCGACTTCCATCTCAGTCGCGCTCCTTTCTACATCAGATCATAGGCGTCGACATCGACGCTGACATTGATTCCCGGTTTGGCACCCACCCGGCTGAGGGCGCGGGCGAGCGCATCCGAGACATGATACCCAATCGGCGACTTCACAAGGAAATGGAAGCGGTGGCGGTCCTTGGCACGCTCGATCACGCAGGTCGTGGGACCGAGGATCTGTGGAGCCGCGAGGATCCCCGGCTCTGCGGGGGCCTCGGCGACACCCCAGGCGGCCTGCCCGGGCAGGAGCTCGCGCAGGCGCGCGGCGAGCGCCTCGATGTGGGCACGCGTCTCCGCCTCGCGGGGCCCCCAGACCGTGACGTTCGTCAAGCGCACGAAGGGCGGGTAGAGCGCCTCCCGCCGCTGGGCGAGGTCGTGCTCGGTGAAGATGGAGCGACGGTGGGTGGTCACCGCACGGATGACGGGGTCGTCGGGCAGGTAGGTCTGGATGATGACCTCCCCCGCCCGCTCGCCGCGGCCCGCCCGTCCAGCCAGCTGCTCGAGCAGGTTGAAGGCGCGCTCCTGGGCGCGGAAGTCGGGCATCTTGAGGGCGTAGTCCGCGTTGACGACGGCCGCGAGCGTGACCTCGGGGAAGTCGAGGCCCTTGGCGATCATCTGCGTGCCGAGGAGGACCGCCTTCGGCGCGGCGTCGAACTCCTCGAGGAGATGCTGGTGGGCGTCCTTGCCGCGCGTGCTGTCGGCGTCCATGCGGATGACGCGGACGTCGTCGGGCAAGAGCTCGATCAGGGCGTCCTCGACCTGCTGGGTGCCGAGGCCCATCTTCGCGAGGTAGCGGCTCCCGCATTTGGGGCAAGCGGAGCCCGGTGCCGGGTAGGGCCGCACGCGGTAGGTGGCCCCGCAGGTGTGGCAGGCGAGCTC
>NZ_LT838860.1:135212-137465 GCF_900176655.1 Collinsella vaginalis | reverse complement strand
GCCCGGGCCACGACGTAGCCGGCGGCCATGCGGCCCGCGAAGTTGACGAGGACGGTGGCGCCGATGTCAGCGTCCGCCTCGAGCTCTTTGGAGACACCGTAGGCGAAGGGCTCGGAGAGGGCGCGGGCCGGGATGTCGACGACCACGGAGAGGTAGGCGGCGGGCGGCGTGCGGGGGGCGCGGGCGCGTTCAGGATCAGCCTTCGACCCTGCTCCTGTCGCAGCCCCACCGCGCGCCGATGCCGCGGACGCAGCCTCCTCAGGGAAGAGGCTCATTTGCTCTGTCTGCTCTCGTTTCATGCGACCCAGTGTAGCGCAGGGCCCGGACACAACGTGACCCCGGAGACCGGCTGCACCGGGCCTTGACAGAGCGGCGCGGGGCGCGGGTGGTTCCGCGTACGCGGGCGTCGCGCTGCGGAGAGGTGCAGAGCTTTGCGAGGCGCTCAGGATGGCTCCGCGCATGGAGGTGTCTCGCCTCCCGCAACGCGGCCCGCCGACACACCTCCCAGGTGGTTCCGCACGCGTCAGCGTCTCGCACGTCTCACATGTCGTAAAAGTGCGGACGAAAACGTCATCTTGCATGGCTTTGCAGGCGAATCTGCATGGATGCAGCGTCGAAAACGTACTTTGCACACGATCCTCGACTGTGGCCTTGCGCACAGCACGCAACCGGTCGAAAACGTCATCTGGAGCGGCTTTGCGCGGGTTTTTGCATGGGCGGTAGGTCGAGAACGTACTCTGCACGCGATCCGCGACATAGGAGTCTCAGCACGATGCAGAGCCCCGCCGAAAACGTCATCTGAAGCAGCGCCGCGAGAGGCTTTGCCTCAGCAGGTTGTCGAAAACATCTTTTGGACGCGATCCCCAGCCTAGGAGGCTCGCCACACCGCAGATTCCAGCCGAAAACGTCATTTGGAAGGGCTCGAACGGCGCTTTTGCATAAATACGCGGTCGGGAACGCACTTTTCCTCGGGATTCTTACCTGCGGCGTGCTGCAAGGTCGTGGGCTGCGGGGTGCGCGTCGCGGCCCGCATGCGCGTCAGAAGCCCGAACGACCCCGGGGGCGACGAGACCATTGGAGCCCACGCCCCGCATGAACGTCAAAAGCACCTCAGCCGAGCATCCCCATGACCACAGACACCAGCGCGATGAGCACGCCGACGATCGACTCGCCGCCGAGGAGCCCCGACGCTATGACCACGCCGCGCTCTCCCGACTCCTGCGCGCTCAAGCCGCGGGCGCGCATCATACGGTCCCATATGAATTTCGCGACGGCGCCGAACGCCATCGAAAGGGTCATGTAGAAGGGCAGGTAGACACCGAGGCCGAGCATCATGGCCGGGAGCCCAACCAGGTAGAGGACGATGCCCGCGGCAACACCGACCGCGAACGCGGGCACGCTCGGGATACCGGAGACCATCGTCGCCACCACGCTCGCCTGGGCCGACACGAAGAGCTTGCCCGGCCCGAAGGCATCGACGCCGTAGGCGCTCGCAAGGGCGGCGAGCGTCACGGCCGCCACCACGGAGCCGATGAGGGCGCCGATCGCCTGACCGGCCCACATCGCGCGCGGATTCGTACCGATGATCGCACCCGTCTTGAAGTCGCTCATCACATCGCCCGCGAGCCCGCACGCGACTGCGACGACGCCGGCCACCAGGAAGAGGCCGACGGTCTGCGTGTCCGTGACCGCGGCGACGATGAGCAGAACGATGAGACCGAAGATCTCCATAGGGTCGATGCCGGTCTGACCGACGGACTGGGCGCTCATGACCGTCGTCACGAACGAGAGGAGGACCATGATGACCGCGACGACGGGACCGAGCCCAAGGCCTACGGAGACGATGAGGGCGGCGAGGGCCGCCATGAGGGCGAGCGCCCCGGCGTCAGTGCGGGTCTCGATATCGGTGGCCGCGCCATCCCCGGACGGCGCGAACCAGGCGCGGGCATGGGGCAGGACGTCCTTCACGACCACCCCGAGGCCCGAGCCCATCATGAGGCCCATGCCGAGGCTCTTGACGATCCCGGTCGCGGCATCCAGGTCAAAAAGGCCCGCTGCCGTGCCGCCGACGATGATCCCGAAGTTCGCGAGCACACCGCCGATGAGCTGCGCCGCGATGGCCGTGGTCCCCATGAGGAAGCCCACGGAGAGCATCATCGGCGAGTTGAAGACCCCGAAGGCCACACCGGGGATGGGCAGGGCGGCGAGCATCGCGGGCAGGGCGCCCACGGCGTCGCGCAGCAGGGCCCAGAC
>NZ_LT838860.1:109387-134904 GCF_900176655.1 Collinsella vaginalis | reverse complement strand
CCGCGCCGCGCCGGGTGATCGGCCGGAGCACGCGTGAGGCCATGCAAGCCGGCGTGGTCATGGGCGAGGTGGCCCGCATCGACGGCCTGCTCGACGCCATCATGGACGAGCTCGGCGCCCCGACGCCTGTCATCCTCACCGGGGAGGCGGGAAGCGAGCTCGCCGCCCTGCTCAAGCACGATGTCGCTGTCGAGAAGCACCTCACACTGCAGGGGCTCGGCCTCCTCTGGCAGTTGAACCAGAGGCGCCATTAAAGGCCCGCGGCGCCCTGAAGGTCGTCTTGCACACTAAGCTCACCGTCCCGTGTGGAGGCGGACGGGGCTTGGGACGGCAGGCCGGGGCGCGCCGTGGCAGAATGCACTGCACCGTTCGGCACAAAGCAGGGCGCCCCGGCGCGCGCGTCGCGGCCGAGGCGCCCTGAACCTTCCAACAGGACCCGTGACGGATGGATCCCTACAGCCCGCAGGCCTCGCGGAGCTCGTCCACGCGGTCCGTGCGCTCCCAGGTGAAATCGGGGTCCTCACGGCCGAAATGACCGTAGGCCGCCGTCTTCTCGTAGATGGGGCGGCGCAGGTCGAGGTCGCGGATGATGGCACCGGGACGCAGGTCGAAGACGTGCGCGACGGCGTCCTCGATCAGCTGCTCGCCCACCTTCGCGGTGCCCATGGTGTCAACCATGATGGAGAGCGGCCGGGCCACGCCGATGGCGTAGGAGAGCTGGATCTCGCAGCGGTCGGCGAGGTCGGCGGCCACGATGTTCTTCGCCACCCAGCGCGCCGCGTAGGCGGCGGAGCGGTCGACCTTGGTGCAGTCCTTCCCCGAGAAGGCGCCGCCGCCGTGCCGACCCGAACCGCCGTAGGTGTCCACGATGATCTTGCGGCCGGTGAGGCCCGTGTCGCCCATGGGACCGCCCACCACGAAGCGGCCGGTCGGGTTCACGTAGAGCTCGGCGCCCTCCCACGCGACGCCCGCGGCCTCCATGACCGGGGCGATGACATGCTCTTTCATATCCTCGCGGATGATCCCCATGTCCTCGATCTCGGCATCGTGCTGCGTGGAGATGACGATCGTCTCCACCGCGACCGGACGGGCTCCCTCGTACCTGACGCTCACCTGGGTCTTCCCATCAGGGCGCAGGTAGGGCAGGGTTCCGTCGTGGCGCACGGCGGCCAGGCGCTCGGCCAGGCGGCTCGCGAGGTAATGCGGCAGGGGCATGAGCGTCGGCGTCTCGCGCGTGGCGAAGCCGAACATCATCCCCTGGTCGCCGGCGCCAATGAGGTCGAGCGGATCCGCCGTGCGCCCGGCCTGGGCATCGAAGCTCTCGTCGACGCCCTGGGCGATATCGGGGCTCTGCCCGTGAATCATGTTGATGACGCCGCAGGTCTCGCAGTCGAACCCGTACTTCGCACGGTCGTAGCCGATGCGGGCGAGGACGCCGCGGGCGATCTGCTGAACGTCGACGTAGGACTCAGTGCGGATCTCACCTGACACCACGACGGTGCCGGTGGTGAGCAGGGTCTCACAGGCGCAGCGCAGGTTCTCCACGCGTGCGGGGACACCGTCCGGTGCGACGTAGCCGCGGGCTTCGAGCTCGGCCTCCTTGGTGATGATGGCGTCGAGCACCGCGTCGGAGATCTGGTCGGCGATCTTATCCGGGTGCCCCTCGGTCACCGACTCCGACGTGAAGACGAAGCTGCGAGGATGTTCCCGGGTGGAACGAGGCTGATTCGGCATGGCTGCCCCTTTCGTTGCGACGCCCAGCGGCCGTTACCATTCCACCGGGCCCAGTTACAGATGCCTTGCATTGTACTCGCTTGCGCGGACCAGAACGAGACGCGGCGAACCGAGCGTCATGCCCGTCCGGTGCCGCGGCCGGCGCCCCGACCGGGCCGCCGCGCGCATGTCCTATAATGCGGGAACCGAGATGACAAGTTGCAAGACGATTGGACTGATCGCATGACCACACCCGTCCGCGTGCGCTTCGCACCCTCCCCCACCGGCAAGCTGCACATTGGAGGCGCCCGCACCGCGATCTACAACTGGGCCTTCGCCCGGGCGAACGGCGGCACCTTCATCCTGCGCATCGACGACACCGACCCCACGCGCTCCACGGACGAGAACACGCAGGTCATCCTCCGCGCCATGCGCTGGCTCGGCCTCGACTGGGATGAGGGCCCCGAGGTCGGCGGCGACGCCGGCCCCTACGCCCAGACCGAGCGCCTCGACCTCTACCGCGAGGCGGCGCAGCGCCTCTGGGACGAGGGCCGCGCCTACCCCTGCTTCTGCACGCCCGAGATGCTCGAGGCCGACCGCGAGGCGGCCCGCGCGCGCAAGGACCCCTTCCAGGGGTACCAGCGCCGCTGCCGCAACCTCAGCCGCGAGGAGGCCCGGTCCCGCATCGACGCCGGCGAGCCCTACGTTCTGCGCATCAAGGTCCCCGACGACCGCGGCGACGTCGTCATCCACGACGCCGTCCACGGCGAGGTCACCTTCGATGCCAAGGAGCTCGACGACTTCGTGATCTTCCGCTCGGACGGGACCCCCACCTACAACTTCGCCACCGTGGTGGACGACGCCCTCATGGGGATCACGCAGGTCATCCGTGGCGACGACCACCTCTCCAACACCCCGCGCCAGGTCATGGTCTACGAGGCGCTCGGCGCGCCGGTGCCCACCTTCGCGCACATCTCGATGATCCTCGGCGCCGACGGCAAAAAGCTCTCGAAGCGCCACGGCGCCACCTCGGTGGAGGAGTACCGCGACGCCGGCTACCTGCCCGATGCCTTCGTGAACTACCTGGCGCTCCTCGGCTGGTCGCTCGACGGCGAGACCACGGTGATCCCCCGCGAGGTGCTCGCCCGCGAGTTCTCGCTCGAGCGCATCTCGAAGAACCCGGCGACCTTCGACCCCAAGAAGCTCGACTGGATGAACGCCGAGTACATCAACCGCATGGACGACGCAACCTTCGCCGACGAGATCATGCTGCCCGAGCTCATCGAGGCCGGCCTGGTCGACGTGGGCGATGAGTTCGACGAGACGTGGGTGGACGCCCTCGCCCGGATCGTGCGCCCGCGCACGAAGATGCCCGCCGACGCCGCGCGCGTGGCCGCCCCCGTCTTCGCCACCGCCGAAACCCTCGTGTGGGACGAGGCGTCGGTGCGCAAGGGCCTCGAGCGCGAGGGCATGGGCGCCGTCCTCGACGCCGCCGCAGCCGCGCTCTCCGCCCTCGATGACGCCTCCTGGACGGCCGAGCGCATCGACGCGGCGCTCGAGCCCCTGCCTGAGGAGCTCGACATGAAGAAGCGCCTGGTGTTCCAGGCCGTGCGCGTCGCCGTCTGCGGCAACCTCGTGAGCCCGCCCCTCGGCGAGACGATGGCCCTCATCGGCCGCGGGGACTCCCTCGCGCGCATCGAGCGGGCCCGCGGTCTCGCGCTCTAGGATCCGGACCCCGCACCACCCCGGGGCCCACGCCCCCCGAACGCAAAGGACCCCCATGGCCGACACCCCGCAGACCCTCGCCACCACCTCGGCCTTCGAGATCCTGGGCCCCATCATGGTTGGCCCCTCCTCCTCGCACACCGCGGGCGCCCTGCGGGTCGCCCGGGTTGCCGCGGCCCTCGTCGAGGGCGAGGCCTCCCAGGCCGTCTTCACCCTCTGGAACTCCTTCGCGCACACCTACCGCGGGCACGGCACCGACCGAGCCCTCGTGGCCGGCGTGCTCGGACTCGACCCCGACGACCGCCGTATCCGCGATGCCTTCGAACTCGCCCGCGAGCGGGGCCTCGACGTCAGCTTCACGGTCGCCGGCGACGACGAGTCCCTGCACCCCAACACCGTAGGCATCGCCCTCACGGGCCGCAGCGGGGAGGAGGTCGAGGTCATCGGCGAGAGCCTCGGCGGCGGGCGGATCCGGATCAGCCGCATCAACGGTGTCGGCGTGGACATGTCAGGCCTCTACACGACCCTCTTCGTGGCCCATCGCGACGCACCCGGGGCGCTCGCGGCGCTCACCGGTGCGCTCGCCGCGGCCGAGATGAACATCGCCTTCTGCCGCACCTACCGCACCGAGCAGGGTGGACAGGCCTACACCGTGTTCGAGACGGACGGTCGGGCGCAGGGTTCCATCCTCGCTGATGTTCGCTCCCTTGAGCTCGTGGACTGGGCAACTTTCATCGAGCTCCCCGGCTCCGTNGGGACGCACCGAGAACCGGTCCACCTCCCCATAACAAGGTGGAAGGCCGACTAATGAAAAAACCTCCCCCACCCGAAGGTGGAGGAGGTGCGCATCGTGATGCGGTCTAGTAGCCCATCTTGCCGTTGAGCCAGCGCTGCAAGCCCATGATGGCCTTGCTCGGCGCGTCCAGCACGCCGTCCTGGATCCCGTTTCCCAGGCACCGGATCAACGCGTTGATGCTGCCCGGCCCCATGATGCCGTCAGGATCGGCCCCGCAGGCCCGCTGGAGGAAGCGGATGGCGGGCGAGCCCTTCGGATCCGAGCTGTACACCCATACGCGGTTATGAGGGTCCCACTTGAATCCTGCGGCCTTGATCGTTTCCCGGTTCTCGTAGGTGTTCCCGTGGATGGAGACGATCACCGGCCGCTCAGCGTCCTGTCGAGGTATCGGATTGTAACGGCTGACGTAAAGGTCTCCCTGATCACGCTCGATGGAGATTTGACCCGTGTTGACCAAGTCGAGCACGGCTCTGCTCTCCGGCGTGACGGCCGTGCGGGACGTGCCGCTTGATGATCCTCTGCCGCCCATGCCGCCTCCTCAGCCGATCATCTCAAATGAATCGCTCAGAAACAATTTCCGTATCATAATCGCCATCGAGAAAGTCGATGTAATTAATGCATTTACCAGACTCTTTTAATACGGCGACAGGTCCATTGCCGCCGAAAGAAATATCGTCCTTTTTGCTAAATACGAATGCATCTGTTTGATCCATAAAGTAATTCACGTCGCTCCAGCACTCACGTGCCTTTTTTAGGGCTTCTTCAAATGTGATCACTCGTCTCACCTCTTTGCAACGAAATTCCTAGCCCTTTCCGAGATCCTCAGGTTATCCGTTCGAACCAAGTTCACAGTCGATGCGTCAACGGATTTCATCGTTCTCGTCATATTCTTCATTTTACCGCTTTGAGCTTCAACGTATACAATCCTGCCTCGCTGATTCTCTACATTGAAGACGTGCCCGCCTCCGCCTTTATAGAAGATTTGGACGACAGCCCGGGATCCGGAACCGAATGATCTCATGCGACTCTCAATGTTTGATATGACGCCTTCCGCTGTCTTCGACCCGACATTGACTGTCTTCGCGTTTTGAAACGCGCCTTTCCAACGGCCTTCAAACGTCCTTGAATTCGGGTTGTAATGCGCGATATATGGGAGCTTATCGCCTCTATACGTTGGCAGCGCCGTAACCCTGTACCCACGCCTGTTCAATTCGTAAGCAACGACACAACGCTGGCAGTTTTCAGAATACTCTCGATAGCTTTTGTTTCAATGCGGGTTCGTTTTTACCACTGACTCCGCTATCGAATTCGGCTTCCCTTTCCGTCCTATCGCGTCTTTCAATGTTGCGGGGACCGCGAAGCCGAGATTTCCAGCATATCTACCAATCTGCCGAGTTCGGAACGAACTTGTTCCTCTACCTCCCATTAAACCCCCTGGCTTTATATGTGATGACTTCGGTATTGCCAAAATCGAATCCGATGTTTGACCGGTAGAATCTTTCCCGCTGAATCTCCCCATCGATTGCATGTCCGGGCATCCGGCTATAATCGTTGCAGTGAAACTGCAGCATACAGGGAGCACGTCTGAACGCTATGTCAAACACGTCACCGGATCTCGGAGCCGCAACGGGCGCCCAGCCCGTCGGCGTACAGCCCATACAACCCATCGGTGCGCACGCGCGCCCCGCGGATGCGGAGTCGGGCCAGAGGATCGGCTCGCACGCCGCGCCGCGCAAACGCCGCGTCGGCCTGATCGTCCTCAGCGTCATCGGCGGCCTCCTCGCCGTCGCCTATGTGGGCGGCGCCATCGCCTTCGCGAACATCTACTATCCCAACACCACCATCGCCGGCGCGGACGTCTCGCTCATGTCGCGCGCGACCGCCGCGTCGCGCATCGAGTCGGCCGTCTCCTCCTACTCCTTGACCATATCGGGAATCGACTTCTCCTGGACCTACACCCCCACCTCGCCCTCCGAGGTCGTCAACGCGGACGAGCGGGCCAGCGAGGTCCTCGCCGAGAACACGCCGCTGCTCTGGCCGTTCCGCCTCGCGAGTTCCTTGCTCGCCGCACCCGAGGCCAAGGCGGCTGAGACGGACTCCACGGGCGCGGCCGAGAGCAAGCTCCCCGAAGCCTTCAACGAGCAGGCGTTCGATGAGAGCCTCTCCGCCGCGGTGGCCGCGTTCAACGAGGGCCGCACGGGCGTCTTCGACGGGCCCAGCGCCTTCGACGAGGCGAGCGGGACCTTCACCTACGAGAAGGCTCTCTCAAACGTCAAGATCGACGCCACCAAGCTCGACGCGGCGGCCAAGACGGCCCTCGCCACGCTCTCCACCACGGTCACCGTTGACAGCAGCTATTTCGAATCGTTCGCGAACGACGCCACGAGCGATCAGATCCGCGCCGCCTGCGAGGCCGCCAGCAAGCTCGTGAAGCCCACGATCACCATGACGATGGGCGGCACGAGCATCGCGACGATCGACAGCAAGATGCTCGCCGGCTGGGTGGTCTTCGGCGACGACCTCACCCCCACCCTCGACACCGACAAGCTCACCGAATGGCTGAAGGAGCCCACCAAGGACGGCTTCGACACCGTGGGCACCGAGCGCACCTACACCCGGGCCGATGGGCGCGTCGTCACGGTCTCCGGCGGCACCTGGGGCTGGGTGGTCGACTCCGCAGCCCTCACCGAGAAGGTCAAGGAGGCGGTGAGCGCCGGGGCGGACGCCACCATCGAGGTGCCCACCAAGAGCACGGGGAACGTCTTCACGGCACGCGGCGAGCGCGACTGGAGCGCCTATATCGATGTCGACCTCACCGAGCAGCACGCCCGGTACTATGACGCATCAGGCAACCTCCTCTGGGAGTCGGGCTTCATCTCGGGCAACCCCAACCTGGGCAACGCGACGCCCACCGGGGTCTACTACATCCGCACCCTCATGCGCAACATCACCCTCATCGGCAAGAACGACCCGGAGACCGGCGAACCCATCTACCGCACGCCGGTGTCCTACTGGATGCCCTTCATCGGCAACGCCATCGGCTTCCACGATGCGAGCTGGCAGGCAACGGCGAACTACTCCAACCCATCCGCGTTCTACTCGGTGGGCAGCCACGGCTGCATCAACCTCCCGCCCGACAAGGCAGCCGAGCTCTACGACATGATCTCCGAAGGGCTCTGCGTCGTCGTCCACACGTAAGACGGCACGCGCTAGCACGGCATTGAGGACGGCTCCGGAATGGATTTCCACACCGGGGCCGTCCTCATATGTTGGGGCCACTCCCACGGCCCGCAGGCGGGCACCCGGGTCGGGCCGTGCCGCCCCCGCGCAGGACAGATTCCGGGAAGACCGGTGGTCATCGATGCCATGCCATGGGGTTTGGCCTCCCGTCAACGCGGGACAAATACTCGTCACCGGTTCAGCACGCCCGAATCTAGAGCGGTGCCATCTCGCACACGCCTCAGATCAAGCCCCGTTCAGACTGCCGAGCTCCGATGGGACGCACACCTGATCCGCAATCGGGGTTGTAGGACCGGCGACGGGGCCGAGGACGTGGGACTGGCGTCGCGGGATCGAGGCCGTAGTAGAAAATGTCAGATCTGAGTCTATACAGGACATATCAGCGGGCATTTGAGGCACCATCTGCGCCAGCTGGCTTAAAGATAGCGTTCGGTCATAGTCAGAATTGCAATTTCGTTGTTTTTTATCTCAGTTACAAGGCGCTTGTCGAGACCTAGTGATGCAGATCTGACATTTTCTACTTGCTGATCCTGTGGGGCAAACATGCCCATTCTGTATTGTGTATTTTACCGTCTTGTATTCCAAATATATGCATTTCGTCCCCAATGGGCAGCAGAGACGGACCACGGGGCAACCGGATCACGCGCGAGCCCCCGCACGAGACCGCATACCGACTCGACATGAGAACCGCATGCGACCTTCAGGGCGCAACCCTGCGGCCGTTGTGGCCCCAGAGCTCGGCACTGAACTCGCATCACACGTTCATGCGGAAAAAGACCAGGTCGAACCTGGCACCAGACACCGAGCCGTCGGCGCGACGCACGTTGCGCGCCGAGACCGCGCCGCCCTGGGCGGTGACGAGACTCTGCGCGAGCGAGAGGCCGATCCCCACACCTGCAGGATCCGTCGGCGAGGTGGAGGCCCCCTCGTCGCGGTGGCCGCGGTAGAAACGATCGAAGATGCGCGGCAGGTCCTCCTCATCGATACCCGGACCCGTGTCCTCCACGTGAATCCGGCAGGCGAGGGCGTCCTGGGTGGCCCATACGCGCACGTTCCCTCCCTCGGGCGTGTGCTCCAGGCAGTTCTTCAAGATGTTCCCCAGGGCCTCGGCGCTCCAGGACGGGTCGCCGATAAACCGCGCCTCGGGCGCGCGCTCGCAGGAGAGCTCCACGCCCGCAAGGTCAAAGGATATCGCCAGGGGCCGCGCCGCCGCATCGATGACCTCGTCGACTGCCACCTCGATCTGAGCCAGGCGCACCACCCCCGCATCGATCCGCGCGAGCTTAAGCAGCGCCGAGATGAGCCACTGCACGCGCTCCTGAAGCTGCCGCATGGCATGCAGCCTGGCCACGATCTCATCGATGTCGGCGCGCGTGAGGGAGTCCCCCCGCTCAACCAGGCGGCCGCGGATGAGCTCGACCATGAGCCCGAGCGAGGTCAGCGGGGTCTTCAGCTGATGGGAAATGTCGGCGAGCGCGGTCGAGAGCCCGACGCTCTCCCGTTCGAGCACCTCCGCGGTGAGGTTCAGCCGGTTCACCATCTTCTCGAGCTCGCTCGCCAGGATGGAGAGCTCCCCCTCGTCCATGGAGCTTGGCGCCAAGGTGCACTGACCATGGAGCACAGCGTCGACCTCAGCGGACAGGTGGGCGATCGCACGGTGGCGCGCGCGGGTGAACACAAGCGAGATCGCCGTCGTGATGAGGCCGGTCGCGAGCACCCAACCCGCTGCGATATCGCTCACCCTGCTGTAGGCCGCAAACGAAAGGACCGCGGTGGCAGCCGTAAGGGCGAGCACGAGCCATCTGACGTCACGGTTGCGGAAGAGCATCCTCAGCCCGCCACCCGATAACCCATGCCGCGAACGGTGACGAGCAGGCGCGGGGATGTCGGGTCCTCCTCGATCTTCCCACGCAGGCGCTTGATGTAGACGGCGAGCGTGTTCTCCTCGATGTAGGCGCCCGCGTCGTCCCAGAGCGCGTCGCGGATCATGTCACGGGTGACGACGCGCCCAGCGTTCGTGGCGAAGAGCATCAGCATGCGGTACTCGAGCGCCGACAGGTTGATCTCGCGGCCGTCGCGCTCGACCCGGGCGCGCTCGGTGTCGATCGTGATCGGGCCCAAGGTGATCTGCACCGGGCCTGGCTGCGCGCGGCGGATGACCGAGGCGACGCGCGCCAGGAGCTCACGGGGGCGGAAGGGCTTCGCGATGTAGTCGTCGGCGCCCATCTGGATCCCGGCGACGGTGTTGAGCTCATCGGCCGACGCCGTGAGGAAGATGACGGGTATCTGCGGGCGCTCGCGCTTGATGGCGGTGCAGACCGCGAAGCCGCTCCCCTCCTCCAGCGTCACATCGAGCAGCGCCAGGGTGGGTGGGTCCGTGAGCGCGGCGGCGATGGCCCCAGCTTGGGTCGAGGCCGTCTCAACAGCGTAGCCCTCGCCGACGAGCAGTTCCGTGAGCGTCGAGACAATCATGGGATCATCCTCGACGAGCAAGATGCGGTGCGTGGTCAAGCCGGGCCTCCTTGGAACGTCGCGGGCCAGCTCGTGCAGCAGACCCTATGATCACCCATGCTAGCATGACGTGACTGCACCCCGCGAGCCCCGCTCGACGGCGGCCCGGCCGGGGTGCGCATGACACAACTGTCATGTGCGCGCGCAGCCCCATGCCGTAAGGTGATACGGACGGGGCGGCTGAGAGGAGGGGTTCACATGGAGATCCTGAGCGTCGAGCATCTGACGCGCGTCTTCGGATCGGGCGAGGGCACGGTCCGGGCTCTCGACGACGTAAGCCTCTCCATCGAGGCGGGCGAGTTCATCGCCATCGTCGGATCATCCGGATCGGGCAAGTCGACCCTGCTGCACCTCATGGGCGGCGTCGACCGCCCCACCTCGGGCACCGTGCGGCTCATGGGCGAGGACATCTACCGACGCACCGACGAGCAGCTCGCGATCTTCCGCCGTCGCGAGGTCGGCCTCATCTACCAGTTCAACAACTTGATCCCGATCCTCAGCGCCCGGGAGAACATCACGCTGCCCGCCCTCCTCGACGGCCGCGCCGTGAACGAGAACCGGCTTGCTGAGCTCGCGGACGCCCTCGGGCTCGACGGGCGCATGAACCACCTCCCCAGCCAGCTCTCCGGAGGTCAGCAGCAGCGCGTCGCCATCGCCCGCGCCCTCATGAACGCCCCGGCCGTCATCCTCGCCGACGAGCCCACGGGCAACCTCGACTCCCGCAACTCCGCCGAGGTCATGGGCTTGCTGCGGGAGAGCAGCGAGCGCTTCAAGCAGACCCTCGTCGTCATCACCCACGACGAGGACATCGCCCTCATGGCCGACCGCGTCATCGCGATCGAGGACGGCCGCGTGGCGAGCGACGCCAGGCGGACGTGACCGATGGGCGTCCTCACCCGACTCGCCTGCCGCACGATCTCGCAGCAACGGGGCCACACCCTGGTGGCCGTCATTGGCATCGCCCTGTCGTGCTCGCTCATCACCGCCATATTCACCTCCGTGGCGTCCCTGCTGGACGCGCGCGTCGCCGCCATGGAGCAGATCGACGGGACCTGGGAGGCCTATGTTGACGGCCTCTCCGACGCGGGGGCGTCTTGGATCCGCGAGGCCCCCGGAGTCAAGGCGGCCCAGGCCTTGCGCCGCATCGGCGACGCCGAGGTCGTGTCCGAAAGCGGTGACTCACTCGGTTACCTGTCCCTGTCCGAGCTCCCGGTGGGCGACGCCGGCATCATACCCGAGCTCTCGATCTACGAGGGCTCGCTCCCCACGACCTCGGACGAGATCCTCCTCCCCCGCTGGCTCAAAGGGCATCGGCTCCGGGGGCCGGGGTCAGAGGGCGAGGTCCCCGTCAACGTGGACACCACGGTGACGATCTCGGCCGGCCGCCTCGCGCACCGGAAGCACCCTTGGAGCATGGACGCCGACGAGGTCGGGAGCGCGTATCAGGAGAGCGACTGGGGGATCCAGAGGCTCGAGAACGTCAGGGAGCCGCGGACCTTCCGGGTGAGCGGGTTCTACGACATCGGCAGCCTGCCCTGGGCGGAGGATTTCCGCTCCTACGCGTTCACCGCAGCGGACCCGTCCCAGCCCACGGTGGGCAGCGAGGCCTTCCTCACCCTCGACGGCGCGCCGGACGCCGAGTCGGTGCGCAGCCGCGTCCGGGAGATCATCGCCGCCGCGCCAGCAGGGTCACGCGATCCGCAGGCAGAGGAGATCGACCTCCATGAGGTCCACAACGGGCTGATCATGCTCAGGGACTCCTCCATAGGTCCCACGGACGCGCCCACCTGGACCATGGGCACCCTGCTCTCGCTCGTCGTGGTGCTCGCCGGCATCTCCCTGATCAGCAACGCCTTCTCCATCTCGATTTCAGAGCGGATCCGCCAGTTCGGGCTGCTCGCCTCCATCGGGGCCAGCAGACGCCAGCTCAAGCGCATCATCTACATCGAGGCCCTCATCCTCTCCGCCATCGGCATTCCGCTGGGCACCGCCCTCGGCCTCATCGGGAGCTGGGCGGTCTTCCGCTTCGCCGGGGAGGGGGTGGCGCTCTTCGCCGGCCTCGAGACGGGGGCGCTCCCCATCTGCATCTCCCCGACCGCACTCGGCGCAGCAGCCCTCATCACCCTCGTCTCCGTCATCATCTCAGCCGTCATACCCGCCCATCGCGCCGCGCGCATCTCGGCTGTCGACGCCATCCGGCAAGCCCGCGACGTCCAGCTGAGCCGGGCGGAGCGACGCCGCGCGGCCCGTCTGGCGAGTCACGGCTGGCTCGACCGCCTACGTCTGCACATCGAAGGTGTAACCGGCTGGCTCGCCCACCGCAACCTCACGCGGTCATCGGGGCGCGGACGCGTGGCATCGGTCTCGCTCGCGCTCTCCGCCTCCCTGATCGTCGTCTCGGGCCTCCTCTCCTCCTACCTCAACGTGACGTTCCACCGGCATCCGGAACCGGGCGAGGCCGACCTCACGGCCACGCTCACACGAGCGACGAACGAGGTGGGCGACGGCGTGGCCGATGCGTCCGACCGCGTGCTCGCGACGCTCTCCGCCATACCGGGCGTCCGGAGCGCGGGCTATTCCATGAGCATCCAGGCGGCGTCCCTGCTGTCTCCCGGCGCAATCGCGCAGACGGAGGCCGATGAGGGCGAGCAGCCCCGGCGCACCCTCGCTGACGGCGGCCGGGCCGGCTTCGTCAACCTCATCTTCCTCGATGACCGCTCCTGGCAGGCCTACCTCGATGAGCTCGGCCTGGATCCGGAACGGTTCTCGGATCCTCTGCGCCCGATGGCCATCGGATACCGTCCGAACAGCTATTCGACGGGATCGGATCTCACTGCCGTGGGAGGCGGGCTCACCGGCACTGGGCAGGCGACCATCCTCACCTCGATCACGTCGCGCGCCGATGCGATCATTCGCGATGTCTCCTCCGTGGATGGCACGGCGTCCGTCGTCTTCCAACGAACGGGCAGCGAGGAGCAGGTAACGGCACCCCTCTCCGAGACCGCGACCGGGCAGGCGACGGTCGGCATAGGCTCCATGAGCACCGTCTCGTCCGGCATCCCCACCTTGACGAACTACTACCGGGACCCCACGCTCCTGCTCCCCGCAAGCGCGCTGCCCGCCATCGCCGGCACTGCCGCGCCTGCCAATGCGGTCGAGCTCTCGCAGGCGCGCGCGAAATTCGACCAGATCGCCCGGCCGTTCGCCATAGGGGGCGGCCTGAGCGGCGGACAGCCCGTCACCTTCTCGATACAGGCATCGGACCCCCCGAAGGCCGAGCAGAAGGTGCGCGACGCCGTCTCCGATATCCTCTATGACCGCTCGTGGATCGAGTACGACATCGCCAACTACGCTGAGATGTTCCGACAGAGCAACCAGATCCTCGGGGCGGCCGGAATCCTGGCGACCGCGTTCGCCACCATCACCGGCCTCATCGCCGCCACCACCGTGTTCTCCACGATCGCGACGTCCATCATCCTGCGGCGGCGCGAGTTCGCGGTGCTGCGCTCCATCGGCATGGGAGAGCGGGCCTTCCGCCGGATGATCGCCCGCGAGGTGGCGAGCTTCGCGGTGCGCGGCCTTGTGTTCGGTCTCGCGCTGTCGGTTGCCGCGAACATCCTGATCAACGAGGTCACAATCAGCGTGCTCGGCGGTGAGACGCTGCGGATCTCGCCGTTCGAGATCGGTCTCGCCGTCGGTGCGGTCCTGCTCATCCTCCTCGCGAGCGTCACCTACGCCCTCGCACGAAGCCGGACGGAGAGCATCATCGAGGCGATCAGGGACGACGGCCTGTAGGCTGCCGACCGCTCAGCCCCCGTTTTCCACCACCCACCGGCCCTTGGCGCAAGCATCGGGCGAGCGCCCCTTACAAAACCGTCAGATTGGCCCCCTACCTCCTTTTTTGCAGGTTCGCTTCGGTACCATGGAATCAAGGTCGCGCGATTGGAGATACCCCATGCCTCTTGAGAACGATCAGAACGGTCCCATGACCGACCTCCCCGTCATCGGAAGCGCCGGGGGGGCGGAGGGGGCTGGGAAGACGAAGCGCATCGCCCCGATCGCAGCGCCGGACGCCGACGGCGACCTCAGCGCCGGCGACGCGGAGATCTATGACAAGCTGAAGGAGCGGCGCCGGGAGCGCAGGCGCAGGAAGATCCGCCGCCGGGCCATCATCGCGGTCGTGGCCGCGGCCGTCATCGCACTCGCAGCGCTCGGCATCTCGCTGCTCACGCAGAAGCCCTCCGCCGCGCCCGAGGCCGTCACCGATGTGGCGATGCGCGGCACCTACACCACCACCGTGAGCGCGAACGGCACGCTCGAGCCCCTCTCCTCGACGGTCATCACGCCCGAGATCACCGGCACGATCGCCGAAGTCCGGGTCAGCGCCGGCCAGACCGTCAAGAAAGGCGACACCGTCCTCGTCATCAAGAACGACGAGCTCGACCGTGCGATCGAGGCCGCCAGGCGTGAGCTGCGCGATGCGCAGAACGCCCTCGCGAGCGCCCGCGAACAGGAGGCCGAGGCTGAGGCCGCCTACTACGCGGATGAGACCGGGGCCGTCGACGTCTCCTCCGTCAACCAGCTCGTCGATGCCGTCAACACCGCGTCAAGCGCGGTCGAGAAGGCCCAGGACGCCTACGACCAGGCGGTTGCCGAGGGCGCCAAGCGCACGGTCACCGCCCCGTTGGACGGCAGCGTCGTCGCGATGAACGCCCAGGTGGGCGCCAGCGTCGGCGGGGCCTCCCAGATGCAGGGGGCGAGCAGCGGCCCGCTCATCCAGATCGCCGACCTCACCCAGATGAAGGTCACCGTGCAGGTCGAGGAGGAGAGCATCTCCAAGATCGCCCAGGATCAGGAGGCGACGATCGGCTTCCAGGCCTTCCCCGACCTGTCGCTCAACGGCCGCGTGGTCGGCATCGCATCGGTCTCCACCTCATCGGGCGACGCCATGTCCGCCTACCAGGGCGGCGGCTCCTCCTCCGCCACCTTCGCGGTCGACGTGCTCATCCCCGAGCCCGACCCCCGTCTGAAGCCCGGCATGACCGCCAGCGTCTCGCTCACCACCGAGAAGATCGACGACGTGATCATGGTGCCCGTGACCGCGCTTCAGACCGATGACGGCACGAGCTACTACGTGAACGTCGAAACCGACCCCGAGACGCACGCCACCGAGCGGCGCGAGGTCACCGTCATCGCCCAGAATGACAGCCTGGTCGTGGTCGGGAAGCCCGCGGACAGCGCCGCCGACATGCCCGAGTCCCCGCTCGAGGACGGCGAGGTCCTCGTGATCTCGGGCGGCGCGGGCGCGGAGGCGGGCGCCGCGTCCCCCGAGATGTACGATGCTGAGAGCGGCGGGAGCGCGGCGTGATGCGGCCCGTCATCGACATCCGCCATATCCACCGGGTGTTCGAGACCGACGCCGGTTACGCGCACGTCCTCCACGACATCTCGCTCTCGGTCTCACCGGGCGAGTTCGTGGCCGTCACCGGTCCCTCCGGTTCGGGAAAGTCAACGCTCATGAACATCCTCGGCTGCCTCGACACCCCCACCGAAGGGGTCTACCTCCTCGAGGGCCTGGATGTGGCGCAGCTCACCGACGACGAGCTCGCCGAGGTCCGTGCCGAGCGGATCGGGTTCGTCTTCCAGAGCTTCAACCTGCTCCCCCGCATGTCGGTCCTTGACAACGTCATGCTCCCCCTCGCCTACGCCGACTGCCCCCGCTCGCGGCGGGAACGGCTCGCGGTGCACGCGCTGCGCGCGGCGGGGCTCCCGGTTGACCATTTCGACCATCGCATCGGCGAGCTCTCCGGCGGTCAGATGCAGCGCGTGGCCATCGCGCGCGCTCTTGTGAACGATCCGGCGATCATCCTCGCCGACGAGCCCACCGGCAACCTCGACACCGCAACCGGCCGCGCCGTGCTGGACAGCTTTCACCGCCTGCAGGAGGAGGAGAAGACCATCGTCCTCATCACCCACGACCCCGGCATCGCCGCCGAGGCGGACCGCATCGTGACCATCCGCGACGGCCGGCTCTACCATGACGGAACCGCGACGGGATCGCTTGAGCGGGAGGCGTCTGCGATCGCACCTGCCGGAGGGCAGCTCCCCATCCAGCAGAAAGGAGCCCGCTCATGAGGATGCGCGATCTTGTGCGTGAGGCGCTCCGCGCCCTTGAGGCCAACCGCGGCAGGAGCTTCCTCACCATCTTAGGAATCGTCATCGGCATCGCCGCCGTCATCGCGATGACCTCGTTCATCGGCGGCGTGCAGGAGGGCCTCGTCGGCCAGCTCGGCCTCAACGCGGCCCGCATCGCGCGCATCGGGTACTCCTCGGGGTTCACGGAGAGCGATATCAAGCGGTTGAAGCTCGCCCTGCCTGAATACGAGGCCATCGAGGGCAGCATGGACAGCTACACGGAGCTCAAGAAGGACGATAAGACCCTGAACATCAGCATATCAGGCGGCAGCCCCACCTATTTCGAGATGACCGGGCAGGCGGCGGTCCTCTCTGGCCGCATGTTCACCGCGGCCGAAGACGAGGCGGCCAGCCGCGTGGTGCTCCTCGACCAAAACGGCGTGAACCAGCTCTTCGGCAGCCCGGACTTCGACGCTGTCGGCAAGACCGTGAAGCTCAAGGGACGCGACTACACGGTCCTCGGCATCTACCAGGGGACACAGATGTCCATGGGCAGCGGCACCTATCTCCAGGTGCTCATGCCCCTGCAGACCGTCAAACGCGATTTCGCCAACGGCGGAAACCGCATCTTCGATCTCACCGGACTCGCCCGCGAGGGCGTTGATATCAATGAGCTCGCGAAGCGCACCACCGAGAAGATCGCGACCATGAAGCGCGTGCCCGAGGACGAGGTGGAGAGCAGCGTCTGGGTCTTCACCATGAAGCAGGCGATCGACCAGATGAACCAGTTCATGGGCTCGTTCTCTCTCATCATCAGTTCCGTGGCCGGGATATCCCTGCTCGTGGGCGGTATCGGCATCATGAACATGATGCTCACGAACGTGACCGAGCGAATCCGCGAGATCGGCGTGCGCCGGGCGCTCGGGGCAACGCGACGCGACATCACGCTTCAATTTCTGGCGGAGTCGGCGGTGATCTGCGTCGCCGGCGGCATCATCGGAACGGTGTTCGGCTACATCATCAGCGGCGGCTTGGCGCTCGGTGCTTCATCGCTCGGCATCTCACAGGGCTTTGGCGGCGGCGAGAACTTCTCGATCTCCCCCGCCATCAATGTGGAGACGATCCTGCTTGCCGTGGGGATCTCCATGGCGATCGGCCTCCTGTTCGGATTCTATCCGGCCCGCCGTGCGGCCCGGCTCGATCCGGTGGAGTGCCTGCGATACCAGTGAGGACGCCGGGGGACGTTGCGTTTGGGGCGTCGTTGCAGGCGAGTGGGAACACGGGGACGGCGTTGCGGGCGAGCGGGCGGCAAGGGCGTGCCGGCATGCGGGCACACGGGGGCGTCCTTGGGGCTCCTTGACACGATTAGCTTGCGGCTTCTTCCCCTCCGGAGCATCGATCGGGCTCGGGAAACGTACTCCCGAGCCCGTTTTCATGCAGATGCGCTTTCGGATGCCGTCCAAGGTGCGTTTTCGAGCGCACTTCGACGACGGCGCCATCGGGTCTGCACGATGAAGGAGAGAAAGGTACTTTCGGACTCACGCTCAGGCAAAAGAGCCTCCAAGCGTCGTTCAAAGTATGTTTCCGAACGCTTTTCGCCGAGTGGCCTCATGTCTGCGAAATGAAAGAGCGAAACGTACTTCCGGACCCTCATACGGACAAACATGCTTCCAGGTTCCATCCAAAGTATGTTTCCGGACGCGTTTCATCGATAGCAGCCTCATGCCTACAAGATTAAGGGGCAAAACGTACTTTCAGGTCCGCTCTCAGGCAAAAGAGCCTCCAGGCGCCGTTCAAAGCATGTTTTCGAGCACGTTCCACCGATCGCCGCGCCATGCGCATAGTTTCTGCAGTGTAAAAGGTGGAACGTACTTCCGAACCCGTTCTCAGGCAAATATGCCTTCAGGTGCCGGTGAGAACATACTTTGGCTCTGAATCATGCAAGCCGTCACACACAGAGAAGGCACCGTTCACAGACACGTTTTTGAGGAACAGCGTGCCCACCCTGCACCGCAGCCGGACACCCGCGTTCCATCTCTAACGTTTCCGGCGCTTGCGACGTTTGCGCTCGAGCGCCTGCGGTGAGACGGTGATCCCACCCGCGCTCTGACGGATACGCGGCATACCCTTATGCGCCGGCTCCGCGCCCTCGACACGTTTCTCCTCAACGGCCGCCGTCTGCGCCGACCCTGCGTGCGTCTTCGACCCGCCCAGCCCAAAGCGCGCCAGCACCCGATCCCAGCGCTGATGAATACTCGCATGGTGGGCGCTCTTGAGGCCGAGCAGCGGCGCCGCGGCGATCGTCGGGATGATGAAGGTGATGAGGCGCCACAGCAGGTAGCCCGCCGTGGAAGCTGATCCGTAGAAATGCCCGAGGAAGAGGGCGAACCCTCCCTCGGCGCCGCCCGTGCCACCCGGCAGGGGCACGGCGGAGGACAGGAGCTGCACGAAGGCCGACGCCGCCATGACGGAGAGGAAGTCGACATCGTGATGGCCGAATGCGAGCATCAGAAAGTACGGGACGAGGTAGAAGAAGGCGAGCTGCAGCATCGTGATGACGACGGTGAGGAGCATCGACGAGGTGTGCGCGGCCGCCCGTTTGAACTTCTCCGAGAACGAGTAGACCTCCTCGTCGACGAAGCTGCGCCACTCGTCCACCTTGTCCCGGGCGAAACCCATGCGCGCGAGGAGCGAGAGCCCCCAGCGCGCCACGCGGATCACGGTCTTGGGCATGAGCGCGATCGCGAAGATCAAAAGCAGGATGCCCACGTGGCCACCGAAACTGAAGATGCAGAGCAGCGCCAGTGCACCGATGTCGGAGTAGCGCTCCACGAAGAACGGCAGGCGCGCGGCGAGCAGGATGGCTCCCCAGACCACCAAGCCGAACTGGTAGACAATGAAGCGCGTGAACTGCGTGGCACCTGCCTCGCCCACGTTCTGCCCCGCCTTGGTGAGCCGGTAGATCTGCGCGGGCGTGGAGCCCATCATCATCGGCGTGAGGTTGCCGAAGAAGATACCGCTCGCCTCGACGGAGATGAGGTCGCGGATACCGACCGGAGAGTTGGGATCGAGCCAGACGGCGATGGCGTAAGCGGCGATACCGAAGATGAGGTAGAGCAGCATGCAGAGGCAGGCCACGAGCAGCCACGGGACCTGCACGTTTGCGAGGGCGTTGATGAACTGCGAGACCTGACCCGTCACGATCAGGTAGACGATGAACGCGATCAGGGCGAACCCGATGAAAATGGCGCCGCGCCGGGCGCCCTTGCGGTCATCGCCGGCGGGATGGGCGTCGACCTGGGGCTTCGGCGAGCTCTTGGCCTGCTTGTCCGACATGGGACTCCTTTTATGGTGAATGAGGCGCTGGCGCGGGGCCGGTGCGCTCAGATACGTCCACGTCATTGTATCTCAGCGCCATCAAGTCCCAGGCACCGTCCAGACTCGCCGCAGAAGCGTCGCAAGCGGGAATGGAGCGACGCCATCGCCACTATGGCCGCGAGATTATGTCAGGCCACCTTGGCGGCCAGTGCGAGACGCTGATGAGAGGGCACAGCCCTCATGATGTGCTGAGGAGACGGCGGCGTATCAGGAAAGATCACGGGGTCAGCCTGATCGCCACGAAAACCATGTGCCGCCAGCACAAGTCTTCAAAATCACAAAGATGGGCCGGTCGGCTTCTCCAGATGCTTCCCTTCCACAAGGAGAAGAGAAAGGCCCTCAAAACAAAGCAGGCCAGGAAGCGAATCCCCGGCCTGCGACCTTGGTGGTAGCCCGTACCAGATTCGAACTGGTGATCTCCGCCTTGAGAGGGCGGCGTCCTGAACCGCTAGACGAACGGGCCGTATATGTAAGGGACTCGGAGTGTCCCGGAGACTCGTGGTAGCCCGTACCAGATTCGAACTGGTGATCTCCGCCTTGAGAGGGCGGCGTCCTGAACCGCTAGACGAACGGGCCATGAGCTTTGGAGAGGGCAGACATTGGCTGGGATGGAGGGAGTCGAACCCCCATTGACGGAACCAGAATCCGCTGTCCTGCCATTAGACGACATCCCAATCGATGTGCCTGCGCTCCTCAGCGCAAGAATGTATATTACGGGACAACGACAGGCGGCGCAAGCCCCATTTTCCAGCTTTTGGGGTTGTGAGCAGCTTATGGAGATGCTGATACATGGAGGGCCGACGGCGATGCGGGGTCCGTACCGGCCTTGGGTATGCGTAGCGCGACGAGCGACCGGATGGGCATGGGCACGGAAAAGGCAGGGTCGCGTATGTGGTGCATATCGACGCGCTCCGCATGATGGGTTCTCTCCGCGCGGGTGAGGGCAGGGCTTGGCATTGGCGCGCATGAGTACGGTACGAAAACGTCTTTTCGATGTGCGCTCAAAGCGGATTTGCCTTGAGGCGCGGTTGAGATGACGTTTTGGAACGTCGATGTGACAGGGCTCCTGATTTGTCCACATCCCCGCACATACACATGGGAGCTCGAAAACGTCATCTCGACATGTGCTCGAGACAGATTTGCGCGAGAGCGCCGTCGAAATGATGTTTTGGAGCCGCTCACGTACTGCGGCGCTAACCACTCGACAACCCCCTTCGCCTCCTCGCAGCCTCAAACATGCGCATGAACGCCCCGATCCCTCCGCGGATCGATGTCGATGCACCCTCGCCCCCCAGTTTAAACGCATTCGAAAACATCATCTCACCGCGCGTTCAAGGCAGATTTGCGTGAGAACGCAGTTGAGATGACGTTTTGCAGGACACCCGAGCGCGCCGAGGCCCCGGAATGGCACGCGAGCACGCCGAAGCTCCGAAATCCGCCGGTGCCCCGAAATCCCCAAGGCCCCTCACAGGAAAAACCGCAGCAAGCGAAGCCCAGAGACCAGCGAGGCAGCCGAAACGAGGTGAACGGCTCGAAATACCAGCGCGCACGGGATGCCAACTCGGCCCTGCGCCTCTACCGCAGGTCCGCCAGATCCACCACACGGGTCGCAACGCGCCGCACGAGCGCCGGGGAGTGCGACACGAGCACGATGCCCATCCCCTCCTGCGCCGCGAGGTCGAGCAGGACTGCCCAGAGCTCTGCCTGCGTGAGCGCGTCGAGCATGGCGGTGGCCTCATCGGCGATGAGGTAGCGCGGCTCGGTCATGAGGGCGCGCACCATCGAGGAGCGCATGAGCTCCCCTCCCGAGAGCTCATGGGGCAGCCGGCTGAGCCATGCGTCGCGCACCCCGAAGCGCTCCCGTAGCTCCCGGGCGGGCTCGCCGTCGACCTCCCCCGCCTCAGCGAGCGAGGACGCCAGGCGCATACGCGGATCAAACGCCTGCTCAGGATGCTGCCAGAGCAGCTGGACCGGACGAGGTCCCGTGCGAGGGAGCGACGCCCCGTCCACCAGCACCCGCCCCCGCTGCGGGCGCAGATACCCGGCGAGGAGCCGGCAGAGTGTCGTCTTTCCCGCCCCAGAGGGAGCTGAGAGCGCCACGCGCTCCCCCGCCCCCACGGTGAGGGACGCGTCCTCGAACAACGGGCGGGCTCCCGGATATCCGAATCCGATCCCCTGCGCCTCAAGCGTCATCGCGATCCCCCATCTCAAGCTGCGAGCTCCCACCCGTTCCATCACAGAGGGGGCCGTCGCGATGAAGCGGAGCACCGGAGCCCGGCACCTCGCTCTCACCGCAGGCGCCGCCCGCTCCGTCCGCCTCATCGTCGGAGAGCGGGCCGTCGTGCGGCGATACGTCAAACCGCGCCGTCTCAACCGACTCGTCGAGGGCGCCCCCTCCCCCGTCCGCCGATACCGCGGAGAACCCGTGCCCCGGCATCGCATGCCAGAGCGCGCGCGTATACGGGTGGCGCAGGAGCTCAGGGTCCTCGAAGCTCTCCCGGGCCGTCTCCTCCACCACCGTGCCCGCACGCACGATGGCCACACGGTCGGCCACGCGGAGGGCCAGCTCGATGTCATGCGTGATGAGCAGGACCCCGCCTCCCCGGTCCGCGAAGGTGCGGAGATCATCCAGGGCGTGCACGGCGAGCTCGAGGTCGAGCCCGGGCGTGGGCTCATCGGCCACGATNCTCCGCGCGCGTGCGCCCGCGGGCGGCGCCACGCACCTGCTCACCGACGCGCATCAACGGGTCGAGGTGGCCGACCCCCTGAGGCACGAGCGAGATGCCCCGACCGCGAAGTGCTTCCAGGGCGGCGGCATCGACGGGTTTGCCATCGAACCAGATCTCCCCCGTCACCGTCTCATTGGGGGCGAAGCGCCCCAGTATGCAGTCGGCAAGCACCGTCTTACCCGCTCCGCTCGCCCCCACAACAGCGAGGACCTCGCCCCCATGCACGGAGAGCGTGAGCTCGCGAACGACCTCCTGGCGCACCCGGCGGGCGCGGAAGAAGGGCGCCGTCGCATCATAGAGGTCGAAGGACACGGTGAGCCCCGAGACCGTCAACAGGTGATGGTGGCCGGGATGAACCGAGGCCGGCCCATGCGTGTGATGATGGTGATACTCACCGGATCGATGGTCGCCATGCCCGGTTCGCGCACGGGGCGCGGGCTCCAGGGCGGGGCGCTGCTGTCGCTCGTCAGTCATGCCTCTCCTCATTCCTGCACGGTGCGGGCGTCAACGAGCCGCCGCGCCAACGACCCCACCCGATCGAAGAGGGCGACCGCCAGGGCGAGGGCGCAGCCCGGGAACACCGCGAGCCACCATTGCCCTCCGGAGAGGTAGCCCATGGCCTCCGAGAGGATCACGCCGATGGCCGGGGTGTCGGGCGAGAGGCCGAACCCGAGAAACGTGATGGCCGCCTCATGGAGGATCGCGTGGGGAAAGAGCAGCACGAGGCCCACGAGTAGGTGCGGAACGACCGCGGGCACCATGTGCGTCCACGCGATGCGAGCCGTGCGAACCCCGAGGGCGCGGGAGACGGCGATCGAGGGGTGCTCCTTGGCCTGGAGGATCTCCGCGCGGAGCACGCGGGCGAGGCTCGGCCAGTGGGTGACGGCCACACCGACGCTGACGCCCCAGAACCCCTTGCCGAGCGCGTAGCTGATGAGGATTAGGAGCACGATGTGCGGCAGTCCCATCACGAGGTCGATGGTCCAGGAGACGGCCGCATTGGCCCGCGGACCGCCGAGAGCAGCCACGCAGGCGAGGGCGAGGGCTATGAGGGTTGAGACGGCCGCTGAGACCGTCCCCACGAACAGGGAGGTCGAGAGGCCGGCGAGGATGCGAAGGAGCATGTCGCGACCCATCCAGTCCGTACCGAAGGGATGGGCCGGACTGGGGGCCAGGTTCTTCGCGGCGAAATCGGTGGCCGTGGCCGCCGGGCCGACCAGCGCACCCGCGATCCCTATGAGCACGAGCAGGACGAGGGCGATGACGATGTCTGCGAGCATGCGCTGCCGGTTGCCGCGCGCCCGAACGGTCGAGGCATGCAGAAACGGGCCCGCGGTATCGATGCCGGGCTCCCCAGGCGCCGCACCCGCATGCGCCGCCGTGCGATCACCGAGCGCCATGGCCCACCTCCCGCACCCGCGGATCAACCAGACCCAGGATCACATCGGCAAGCGCATTGCCGGCGAAGACGATCACCGCAGACACCAGGGCGATCCCGACGAGCAGGGGCGCGTCCCCGCCGATTCCCGCGGTGACCGCCGCCTGACCGAGACCCGGATAGGAGAACACCTGCTCCACCAGGATGGACCCGCCGAAGATCTCGCTCACCTGGGCGAGGTGGAGCGTGATCGCGGGCAGCGCGAGGTTGCGGAGACCATGTCGGAGCAAGACCGAGTGGCGGCCCTCCCCCCGGGCCTGGGCGAACCACACGTACTCGCTGCCCAGCACGTCGATGACCTTCTCACGGGTGTGCAGGGCAACGCCGGCGATGCCGGTGAGCGAGAGCACAAGCGCAGGGAGGGCCAGGTGATGCAGACGGTCGGCAAGCGTGGCCGCAGCAGCCGCCTGGCCGATGGGGGCCGAGAAGCCCAGGGGGAACCAGCCGAGCCAGACGGAGAAGACGATCAGGGCGACGAGGCCGAGCCAGAAGGTCGGCGTGCTCGAGATCAGGAAGCAGTAGCCCTTGATGAGCCGGTCGACCCAGCTCCCCCGGAGCGTACCGGCGGCGATCCCCAGGGCGAAGCCCACGGCACCCGAGATAACCCAGGCCGTCGTCATCAGAAGCAGCGATACCCCGGCCCGCTCAGCGATGACCGCAGTGACGGGACGGTTGAACCTGAGGCTCGTGCCGAAGTCGCCGTGAACGGCCGCCTCAGCCCAACGCGCGTAGCGCACCGCCACCGGTGTGTCGACATCCCAGTACACACGTAGCTGCTCACGCTTCTCGGCGCTCATGTTGGCGTACGTGGCCTGGCCGACGCTCATCTTGACCGGATCGATCGGCGAGAGGGCCACGAGCGCGAAGGTCACGACCGAGACGGCCGCGATCAGGCTCGCGAAGCGGATGAGACCGCGCACGGCGGCGGGCAGGCGGAACCGCGCGCGAGCCGGCGCCGCTGTGGCCGCGAAGGCATCGTCTGCCATCTAGTCCCAGCTCCAGGTGTTGATATCGTTCACGATCGACCAACCGTGCCCATGCGGCTGCAGCTTCTGCTCGGCCACGTTCAGCCCCTCGCGCACCCAGTACAGGTGGTCGACGTTGGCGAACCACGCCCAAGTCGCCGCACCCTGGGGCGCGATGCCCTCGGTGCCGTCCCACTCGGCGCGCTGCCACAGCGGATAGGAGGCGGATACGTCGGAGGCGGCCAGTGCGGCGTCGAGGTAGGCGTCCGTGGTCTCGCTCTCGTAACAGGCGAAGTTCATCGTGCCCGTGGAGTAGTTCAGCTCGTAGACGTCGGAAGGCGCGTTTGAGCCCCAGCCCCACATGATCGGGTCGCTGAACTGGTGCGGGTAGATGTCGTCCCATCCCTGTCCGCTCGTGGTCACCTTGATGCCGATCTCGGCCATCTGGTTGGAGAACTCGTTCGCCATGGCCTGACGCACCGAATCGCTCGACGGGTAGTAGAGGGTCAGCTCCGCGGCGAGGTCGCCTTTGCGGTAGACATCACCCGAGAGCGTCCAGCCCGCCTGCTCAAGCAGGGTGCGGGCCGCGGTGCGGTCGGTCTCCACGCGCATATCGGCGCTCGCCCAGGGAAGGCCGTCGCCGATGCTGTACGCCGCGCGGCCGTGGCCGCCGAGAACGTGCTCTATCATGGCGTCGCGATCGATGGCGAGGTTGATGGCCCGGCGGATCTCGAGATGCGCCGTCACATCGTTGCCGGCAGCGTAGACCGTGCCGTCGTCGCCCGTGCGCGTCGAGCCCGACGCGATGACTGGCAGGTTGATGCCGCGGGAGTCAACCGACTCATATGAGGCGAGTCGGTAGCCGTCGACCGTCTGGTCGGCGAAGG
>NZ_LT838860.1:0-109286 GCF_900176655.1 Collinsella vaginalis | reverse complement strand
CCACGCCTCTCCGCCCGCCGACTCGAGGACGGTGAGGACACGCAGGGCCGCCGTCCCCGGGTGACTCCCTCTCAGTTGTGCATCGCTATATTCCATGGCATCCAGTATAAAGGCTGCTTGGCAGCCGCGTGGCTGCGCCGGCACGGGGCGGGCCCGTGCCGGCAACGCAGGCGGCTCCCGTTACGCCAGCGCACCCATGGGATCCCAGGGCGCGAGCTCGATGGGCTCGGACTCGTAGGCTGCAAGCTCCTCGGGCGTCAGGTACTTCTTGTCGACGACCACCTGGTAGACGTACTCGTCGAACCATGCGGCGGAGGCGATGTCGTAGCCCTTCTTGCCATGCTCCTCACCCCAGCTGTTCTCGACGCGCCACCGGGTGGGCTCGCCGTCCTCACCGAGGTTGACACCTTGAAGCGTCATGGCATGCGTCATCAGGGACTCGCCGTAGTCGAGACGCGCGGCCTTGTCGAGCCCCGCCTCGATCGGCAGGTCGAAGAGGGCGTCGATGTCGAGGGCGGCCGGGTCGAGCACACCGTCATCGCGGAGGAACCCCTGGTCGACGTCGGAACCGAACCAGACCGGGAGACCGTCCTTGATCTGGGCGACCGCCACGCGTCGCAGCGACTCGATCGGCAGGTTCACATAGTGCACGCCGCCGTCCTCGATCACGTTGCCTAGGTACTTCACCGTGTAGGAGCGCAGGTAGGGCTTGTCTGCCGTGGGCGCATTGATGATGGAGATGTAGGCGTCGAGGTCCATGTCGACGAACTCGCGGAAGAACTCGAGCGGCGTGTAGGTCCCGCTGGCCTTCAGCTCGTTCTTCTCATCGCGGATGCGAACATCGAAGCGGGCGGGCGGCTCGCCGAGGCTGATGGCAAGCGCACGGTAGACGCCTTGGAGCAGCTCGGCCTTGATGCCGGCGAGCTCATCCGACCCGGCACCGGCAGCCGCCGCGTCGCGCAGGCGCTTCGCGCCGGAGCGCAGGTACCGCGTCAGGTACTTGTTGAGATCCCCGGTGTTCGAGGAGGAGGCCGTCTCGGGCATGGCCTCTTTCGGAACCACGCCGTACTTCTTCACGAGCGAACGGAACATGTCCCACTGCCCGCCGTCGCAGAGCGGATCGGTGAGCAGGAAGGCGACCTCGCGGCCGGCGAGCGGCTCCGCAGCGCTCGCAATCACGTTCTCGAAGAACCAGTTGGCGCGCTCGTATTTGTCCCAGAACAGCGGGTAGGCCTGAGAGAGCTCGAAGGANTCGAGGCGCGGCGCCAGGGTGGCCGCCGCCGCAGCCGTCGCGGGCTCGATGGTGAAGCCGAGGCGGCAGGCGAAACGCACAACGCGGAGCATCCTCAGGGCATCCTCGGAGAACCGGCGCTCGGGCTCCCCCACCGCGCGTATGAGACTGCGGTCGAGGTCCTCCCGGCCCCCGAAGCGGTCGAGCAGGCCGCGGGCGGGATGCCAAGCCATCGCGTTCACGGTGAAGTCCCGGCGGGCGAGATCCTCCTCGACGCTCTCAGAGAAGCGCACGTCCTCGGGATGGCGGCCGTCGGTGTAGAACCCGTCCACCCGGAACGTGGTCACCTCGANCAGGCTCGCGAAGCGGATGAGACCGCGCACGGCGGCGGGCAGGCGGAACCGCGCGCGAGCCGGCGCCGCTGTGGCCGCGAAGGCATCGTCTGCCATCTAGTCCCAGCTCCAGGTGTTGATATCGTTCACGATCGACCAACCGTGCCCATGCGGCTGCAGCTTCTGCTCGGCCACGTTCAGCCCCTCGCGCACCCAGTACAGGTGGTCGACGTTGGCGAACCACGCCCAAGTCGCCGCACCCTGGGGCGCGATGCCCTCGGTGCCGTCCCACTCGGCGCGCTGCCACAGCGGATAGGAGGCGGATACGTCGGAGGCGGCCAGTGCGGCGTCGAGGTAGGCGTCCGTGGTCTCGCTCTCGTAACAGGCGAAGTTCATCGTGCCCGTGGAGTAGTTCAGCTCGTAGACGTCGGAAGGCGCGTTTGAGCCCCAGCCCCACATGATCGGGTCGCTGAACTGGTGCGGGTAGATGTCGTCCCATCCCTGTCCGCTCGTGGTCACCTTGATGCCGATCTCGGCCATCTGGTTGGAGAACTCGTTCGCCATGGCCTGACGCACCGAATCGCTCGACGGGTAGTAGAGGGTCAGCTCCGCGGCGAGGTCGCCTTTGCGGTAGACATCACCCGAGAGCGTCCAGCCCGCCTGCTCAAGCAGGGTGCGGGCCGCGGTGCGGTCGGTCTCCACGCGCATATCGGCGCTCGCCCAGGGAAGGCCGTCGCCGATGCTGTACGCCGCGCGGCCGTGGCCGCCGAGAACGTGCTCTATCATGGCGTCGCGATCGATGGCGAGGTTGATGGCCCGGCGGATCTCGAGATGCGCCGTCACATCGTTGCCGGCAGCGTAGACCGTGCCGTCGTCGCCCGTGCGCGTCGAGCCCGACGCGATGACTGGCAGGTTGATGCCGCGGGAGTCAACCGACTCATATGAGGCGAGTCGGTAGCCGTCGACCGTCTGGTCGGCGAAGGTGGCCGAGGTGTAGGCTATATCGACCTGGCCCGCGCGCGCTGCCGCGAGCGCCGCGTCCTCGGCCATGAACACCACGGTGAAGCGCTTGATCGTGGGCTCCTCGCCGTAGTAGGTGGGGTTCGCCTCGAAGATCGCCTGCTGGCCGCGGTCCCACTGCACGAGGCGGTAGCGCCCGGAGCCCACCGGATTCGAGCCGTAATCGGACCCGTAGGCGTGCTCGGGGACGATGCCCATGACGGCCAGGGTGTAGAGCAGCACATTGTAGGGCTTGGACAGGTGGATCTCCACCTGCGTGTCGGAGAGCGCCTCGGCCGACGTCACCATCGACAGGTCGGCCTGCGCGTTCCCGCTCTCTCGGATCGTGTTCACCGTGAAGGCGACGTCGCGTGCGGTGAGCGGCGTGCCATCGGAGAAGACGGCGTCCGTGCGAATCGTGAAACTCCAGGTGAGGCCATCCGCCGACACCCCGTACTCGGTCGCGAGGTCGTTCACGAAGTTCATGTCGTGGTCGGTGGTGACGAGCGTGGACTGGATGAGCGGCTCGTGCACATGCTCGCCGCAGCCCCAGGAGACGCAGGGGTCAAACCCGCCCTCGGGCTCATTCGACGTGCTCATGGCGATGGTGACCTGGTGCTTGGAATCGACCGCGTCAGAGCCGCCGTCCGCAGACCCGCCGGAGGCCCCGCACGCCGCGAGCGTCCCTGTCGCAGCGAGGGCTGCGGTCCCCGCGATCAGGCTCCGACGCGAGAGCGGATGCATCCCCGATGCCGCCAACGCCTGCCACGCCCCGTCGTTCCGCTTTGCCATCGCGCTCCTCCGCTCCCTGCGAGCCGCCCCGTCTATCTGAGAACGGTGTTACGATACTCGCAAATAGTGTTATTCGAGGATGATACCCCACCGGCAGCGGTCACGCAACGAAATTACGCCTGTAAGACCAACTCGGGTTGGGCCCTATCCAAGGCCCAGATGGGTCAGGAGCGCGCCTCGCTCGTTCTCAACCCCGCCCGCGATCTGGGCGTCCAACGCTTTGTTGAGCAGGAGTCCGATCTCAGAACCTGGTGCGATCCCCGCTTGGATCAGGTCGGCGCCGGAAAGCGCCAGGGTCTTCAGGCTCCATGCCGCACCGGAGGCTATGAGCGCATGGGCCGTCGCCCGCATGCGCTCGATCTCATCGACGTAGGAGAAGCAGCCCGGGGCCTTTCCCAACGCGTCCGCGCGCTTGAGATCGAGGAGAAGATCCATGAGGGGCGCGGCATCCGCACCGCAGCCGGATAGGAGGCGCATCTGGCCGAGCAGGCTCGCCGGCTCATCGCGGAGCGGCCGATCATGGTAGCGAATGAGCAGGCAGGCGTCGCGCACCAAGGCCTCGGGCAGGGCGAGTCGGCGCATGATCTTCCGGGACAGCTCGGCGCCGCGCTCAGGATGCCCGAAAAAGTGCCCTCGCCCCTCCTCATCCACGGTGAAGGTCGCGGGCTTCGCTATGTCATGAAGCAGCGCCGCCCAGGCAAGCGAGGGTGGACAAGGGGAAGAACCGTCCTCTGCCACCTTGAGAACCTGCGCGGTGTGCCGGTAGACGTCGAAGATNCAGGTCGAAGAGGGCGTCGATGTCGAGGGCGGCCGGGTCGAGCACACCGTCATCGCGGAGGAACCCCTGGTCGACGTCGGAACCGAACCAGACCGGGAGACCGTCCTTGATCTGGGCGACCGCCACGCGTCGCAGCGACTCGATCGGCAGGTTCACATAGTGCACGCCGCCGTCCTCGATCACGTTGCCTAGGTACTTCACCGTGTAGGAGCGCAGGTAGGGCTTGTCTGCCGTGGGCGCATTGATGATGGAGATGTAGGCGTCGAGGTCCATGTCGACGAACTCGCGGAAGAACTCGAGCGGCGTGTAGGTCCCGCTGGCCTTCAGCTCGTTCTTCTCATCGCGGATGCGAACATCGAAGCGGGCGGGCGGCTCGCCGAGGCTGATGGCAAGCGCACGGTAGACGCCTTGGAGCAGCTCGGCCTTGATGCCGGCGAGCTCATCCGACCCGGCACCGGCAGCCGCCGCGTCGCGCAGGCGCTTCGCGCCGGAGCGCAGGTACCGCGTCAGGTACTTGTTGAGATCCCCGGTGTTCGAGGAGGAGGCCGTCTCGGGCATGGCCTCTTTCGGAACCACGCCGTACTTCTTCACGAGCGAACGGAACATGTCCCACTGCCCGCCGTCGCAGAGCGGATCGGTGAGCAGGAAGGCGACCTCGCGGCCGGCGAGCGGCTCCGCAGCGCTCGCAATCACGTTCTCGAAGAACCAGTTGGCGCGCTCGTATTTGTCCCAGAACAGCGGGTAGGCCTGAGAGAGCTCGAAGGATTTGACCCCGAGCTTCTTCATGACGCGGAAGCGCATCGTGTTCAGGCTCGCGAACATCCAGCAGCGGCCGGAGCGCTTCTGGTCGGTAGGCCCGCCCTGCTCGAGCTGGATGTCGAAGGTGGCGGTGGCTGCGGCCGCGGCATCGACGTCACGGGCGGCGGAGCGGATGCCCGACGCGGTGACGGCGTTGCGGGCGATGAGGTCGGCGCGGCTCTGGACGAACGCCGCGTGCGCGCGCTCGGTGAGGTCTGCGGGGATGGCCTGGGATGTGCTCATGGTGAACTCCTTTGAAACGAAGACGGGTAGGCTCATATGTCCCTGAGCCTATCCGTCTGACGCCGATGTAAAATACTCGGACTGCACCGCACGAAAGCGGCGCGTCTGCGCTAGCGTGCCTCGACCTCGCGGACGAGGATCCCCTTCTGGTACTCCTCGACGCGGGCGAAATCACCGAGACCCGGGCATTCCACCACGTTCGCGCCGGTCGCCATCGAGAGGCGGAGTGCCCGCTCCACCTCAGCGGGGTTGTCATGCCAAACGGAGAGGAAGGCGGCGAGCGAGGAGTCGCCGGCGCAGACCGTGGACACGAGATTGACCTCGAAGGTGCGCTTCGCGAACCAGAGCCGCTCGCCGTTCGAGAAATAGGCGCCTGCGCCACCGAGGGTGAGCAGGACGTTCTTGACGCCGCGGGCGTGGAGCTCGCGCATGGCGGCGGCCACCGACGCATCGTCCTCGCCCGAGACCTCGATGCCGAAGATGTCGCGCAGCTCGTCGTCATTGGGCTTGATCAGCAGCGGACCCTCGGCCGTGAGCTCGGCGAGCTTTGGCGAGGAGATGTCAAGCACGAACTCGGCGCCCTTCGCCTTCACGCGGGAGATGACCTGGTTCAGGAAGTCCTCAGAGGTGTTGGGGGGCAGGGAGCCCGAGATCACGAGGCAGGTGAGGTCGTCCAGACCCTCGAGGAGCTCGTACAGGGCCGCCTCGTCATCGGGTGTCACGGCCGCGCCCGCGTTCACCATGTTGTACTCGGTGTCGGGGCCGGCGTTCAGGAAGACGTTCACCCGGGTGATGCCCTCCGTCCAGACGGGCTTGACGGGCACGCCCGCGGCCTCGGCACCCTCGACGATGAACTTTCCCGAGAACCCGGCGAAGAAACCGAGGATCGTCGTGGGGACGCCGTAGTGCGCGAGGGTGAAGCTCACGTTCAAACCCTTGCCGTTCGGCGTGTACACGGCATCCCGCGTGCGGGTGACGCGATTCGGCTCGAGGCCGTCGCTCGCGATGTTGTAGTCGATGGCGGGGTTCGCTGTCAGCGTGTAGATCATGGAAGCCTCCTTCAGGCGATGGGCTGCAGGGGAACCGACACGAGAAAGGCCGCCCCGAGTTGGAGCGGCCTCTCGGAATAGGCGCGGTGAAGAAGCGCGTCCGGTTAAGCGCGCGGGAGCTTGCGCACGGCGATACGCTTGCTGTACTCGTCGACGTGGCCGAAGTCGCCCAGGCCCTGGCTCTCGGCGACGTTCGCACCCGTGGCGAGGGCCAGCTTCAGGGCCTCCTCCACGTTGTCGCGGTCCTTGAACCACTTGTTGAGGAAGGCCGCGAGCGTGCAGTCGCCGGCGCAGACGGAGGACACGAGCTTGATGTTGAACTCGCGCTTGGCGTACCAGATATCCTCGCCGTTGGAGAAGTAGGCGCTGCCGCGGCTGCCCATGGTGAGGAGCACGTTCTGGACACCGGACTCATGCGCGAGCGCCAGCGCGCGGCGGGCGTCGTCATCGGTGTCGATCTTGATACCGTAGATCTCGGCCATCTCATGGTGGTTCGGCTTGATGAGCAGCGGCTTCTTGTGAGCGAGGTCGCGCAGCTTCGAGCTGGAGAGGTCGAGGACCACCTCGGCGCCGCGGGCCTGCGCATGGTCGACGACCTTGTCAAGGAAGTCCTTGGAGACGCGGGGCGGCAGGGAGCCCGAGACCACGAGGCAGTCGAGGTCGCCGGCGGTGTCGAGGATGCGGTAGAGCTCCTCCTCGCTCTGGGGCGTGAGCGCGGGGCCGGGGTTCAGGATGCCGTACTCATGCTCGCCGTCGTTGATGTAGCAGTTGATGCGCGTGATGCCGTCGATCCAGACCGGGCGGCAAAGGCAGCCCAGGTTCATGGTCTCCTCGACGATGAACTTGCCCGTGAAACCGGCGAAGAAGCCGAGGGCCACGGAGTCGATGCCGAACTTCTTCAGAGCGTAGCTGACGTCAAGGCCCTTGCCGTTGGCGGTGTAGCTCGCACCGGTGGTGCGGACGTTCTCGTCGGGCTCGAGGCCCACGCACGAGGTGGTCATGTCGACTGCGGGGTTGGCAGTCAGGGTGTAGAACATGCAATGCCTCCAAAAGATCTTGCGACTATGGCGACGGGCCCCCTCGCGCACGGGGCGGTCCGGTAGCAGGTGCGGCGAACGAGGACTAGCGGGCAGCCGCCTCGAGCACGGCCTTGACCTCTTCAGCGGTGGCGCAGGCCAGCGCGCGCTCGGCGAGCTCGTCGGCCTCCGCCTTCGTCCACTGCGAGATGGTCTTGCGGGCGCGCAGGATGCTCGGCGCGGACATCGAGAACTCCTCCATGCCCCAGGAGATCAGCAGCGGATCGAGCAGCGGGTCGGCTGCGGCCTCACCGCACATCCCTACCATGATACCCGCCGCGACGCCGCTCTCGATGATGTTCTTGATGGAACGGAGCACCGCCGGGTAGTACCAGCTGTAGAGGTAGCCGACGCGGTCGTTGCCGCGGTCGGCGGCCATGGTGTAGCCCGTGAGGTCGTTGGTGCCGATGGAGAAGAACGCGGACTCCTTCGCCAGGAGGTCGGCGATGTTCGCCGCGGCGGGGGTCTCCATCATGATGCCGACCTCGATGTCGCGGTTGAACGCGACGCCCTGGGCGTCGAGCTCGGCCTTGCACTCCTCAACGAGGACCTTGACCTGGCGGATCTCCTCAACGCAGGTGACGAGCGGAACCATGATCTTCACGTCGCCGAAGGCGCTCGCGCGCAGGAGGGCGCGAAGCTGGACCTTGTACTGATCGGCGTTGTCCAGGCAGTAGCGCACGGCGCGGTACCCCATGAAGGGGTTCTCCTCCTCCTGCATGTTGAGGTAGGGAATAGCCTTGTCGCCGCCCACGTCGAGGGTGCGGATGATGACGGGGGCGCCCTTCAGGGCCTCGGCGACCGTGCGATAGGCCTTGAACTGGTCCTCCTCGGAGGGGAGCTCCTTGGCGTCCATGAAGAGGAACTCGGAGCGGAAGAGGCCGATGGCCTCGGCGTCGTGCGCGAGGGCGGCCTCGACGTCATCCGGGCTGCCGATGTTGGCGGCCACGATCTTCTTGATACCGTCGGCGGTCACGCTCTCCTTGCCGCGGAAGGCCTCGAGGGCCTCCTTCTCGGCCACGAGCGCGGCGGCGCGCTCGCGGTACCCGTTGAGGGTCTCCTCGTCCGGGTCAGGCACGACGACGCCCTTGGTGCCGTCGACGATGCAGGTCATGCCATTCGCAAGCGCCGAGCAGATCCCGGGCACGGAGAGGACCGCGGGGATCTCCAGGGCGCGGGCGATGATCGCCGAGTGCGAGGTGCGGCCGCCCGTCTCGGTGACGATGCCGGCCACGTGCTCATGGTCGATGGTGGCCGTCATGGACGGGGTCAGGTCGTGCACTGCGATGACGGTGTCGGCGGGCAGGACGGAGAGGTCGATGACCTCCTTGCCGAGGAGCTCTGCCAGGATGCCGGTGCGGATGTCGGCGATGTCAGCGGCACGCAGGCGGAACATCTCGTCATCCATCGAGAGGAACATGTTCTCGAACATGGTGCTCGTCTCGACGAGGGCCTGCTCGGCACAGGAGCCTCCGTCGATCATGCCGTTGATCTGATCCGTCATGCCCGGGTCCTGGGCGAGCAGGATGTGGCCGGACATGATCTCAGCCTCGGCCTCGCCCACGGTCTCCTTCATGTGGTCTGCCTGGGCCTGGGTCTTCTCGCAGAAGACGCTGAGCGCGGCCTGGTAGCGCTCCTTCTCGGCGGCCGGGTCGTCGACCTGATGCGCCTCGAACGACAGGTCGGGGTCGACGGCGACCATGACGGTGCCGATGCCGATGCCCTCGGATGCGTTGACTCCCTCGTACATTCCCAATCCTCTCTCCCATGCACCCGTGCCGCTATGCGCGACACGGTAAAAGAAAGCGTCCGCCCTCCACGAGCAGACGCCTCCCATACAGTCACCTTGTTGATCAGGCCACCTTGACTACTCGCCCAGACCGCTCTTGATGAGCTCGATGGCGGCGGCGAGGGCCTCCTGCTCGTCCGGACCGTCAGCGCGAACCTCGACCTCGGTACCGCAGGGGATGCCGGCGGCCATGAGCGCCATGGGGCTCTTGCCGTTGACCTCCTTGTCAGGGGCGACGATGGTCACATCGCTGGCGAACTTGCCCATGGTGGACGCGAAGAGGCCGGCGGGACGCATGTGAAGACCCTGGGGGTTGACGAGCGTTGCCTTATCCGAAACCATACCTGTCTCCTTTGCTACATGCCCGCAGCTTCTCCGCGCGCACGATACGGTACGTCGCATATTCTAGCGCATCCGCTGGGCGAAACCGCCCAGAAGTACGATTGCGCTGTGCACGTTCGCGAGGGCGACACGAACGCGCCGGGACCCCGAATCACAGGGCCCCGGCGCGTGCTCGGGCAGTTTGTGCTCAGCGCGTCGATCTAGACGAGGCGCGCGTTGATGGCGGCGGCGATGAGGGCTGGATCGGCCTCCTGCTTGACCGTCGTGCGGAAGTCCTCGTCCATCAGGGCCTCAGCGACCTTGGAGAGGAGCTTGAGGTGGGTGGTGCCCGCCTCGGCATCGGGGATGAGCAGGGCGATGGCCACGTTCACGGGCTGGGAATCCATGGTGTCCCATGAGCCCACACCGGACTCGTCCTTCACGACGATGACCGCGGCCTCCGCCACGGCGGAGGACTTCGCATGCGGGATCGCGAAGCCGTCCATCATGCCGGTGGATCCCTCGCCCTCACGCTTCAGGAAGGCGGCCATCAGGTCGTCGGCGTCGGTGGCGACCCCGGCCTTCACGGCCTCGTTCGAGATGAAGGAGAGGGCCTCGTCGCGGGTCTCGAAGTCCTGGCCCGGGAAGACGAGCTCGGGCTTGACGAAGTCCGACGCGGCCGGGGCGGGAGCGGGCTCAGCAGCGGCCGGGGCCTGCTCGGCGGCGGGGGCAGAGGCGGGCTCGGTGACAGGCTCGGCGGCACCGGCCTCCTCAACCTGCGCCTTCTGATACTCATAGCGCTTGAAGGCCAGGAAGAGGACGCCGCCCACGACGGAGCCGATGAGGATCGCGAGAACCCACTGAAGGGCGCCGTCGACCACGGGGAGCACGAGGAAGCCGCCGTGGGGCGCCGGCACGTGCACGCCGAAGAGCAGTGTGAGGACGGCGGCGATGGCGGAGGAGAGCATCATGATCGGCATGACCGGGATGATGTTCTTCGTCATGAAGGGGATGGCGCCCTCGGTGATGTGGGTGGCGCCGAGGATGATGTTCACGAGACCGGCGTCGTGATCCTCCTGGCTGAAGTACTTCTTGCCGAAGATCGTGGCGAACGAGGTCACGAACGGCGGCACGATGCAGGCGGCCGAGACGGCGGCCATGAACGCGGTGCCGTCGTTGTAGGCGGCGGTGCCCACACCGGCCTCAAGGCCGGCACCGAGCAGCAGCGTACCCGTCACGTAGGCGGCCTTGTTGACCGGGCCGCCCATGTCGAAGGCGCACATGCAGCCGATGGCGATACCCAGCGGGATCGCGCCGGCGTGCTGCAGGCCGCGCAGGAAGTCCATCATCGCGGTGTTGATCGTGACCATGGGCCCGGAGATGCCGAGCATGATGAGACCGACGATGAAGGTCGAGCACAGCGGATAGAGGAAGATGGCCTTGAGCCCGTTCAGGTTGGCGGGCAGCGGCTTGAAGACCTTCTCGAGGAGCAGGATCACGTAGCCGGCGAGGAAGCCGCCGATGATGCCGCCGAGGAAGCCGAAGCCCACGCTGGCGCCGGTGGCGTCGATGAGGCCGGTCGCCTCGCTGACGGGCAGGCCCTGGATGGCGATCATACCGGCCACGAAGCCCGGGACGAGCGCGGGGCGCTTGCCGATGGACTCGGCGATGTAGGCGGAGAGCACCGGGACCATGAGGCCCATGGCGATGCCGCCGACGGTCTTGAGCAGGGCCGCGAAGGTGTTGTAGTCGGCCGCGGTGGAGTCGAAGCTCGTGATGCCCCAGAGGAAGGAGATCGCAGTCAGCACGCCGCCGGCGACGACGAAGACGAGCATGTGGCTCACGCCGTTCATGAGGTGGCGGTAGAGCTGGTGACCGAGGGTCTCCTTCTCCTCAGCGCCGCCGGAGAGCTCCGCCTGGGCGCGCTCGGCAGCGGCGGCGTCGCCCTTCTGGGAGAGCGCGCGGTCGATGAGCTCACCGGCCGCCTCGACGGACAGCGCCTTCGAGACGGGGACGTTCACCAGGGGCTTGCCGGCGAAGCGGTCAACCTGGACGTCCTTGTCGGCCGCGACCACGACGGCGCGGGCGCCGGCGATCTGGTCGCGGGTGAGCGCGTTCTCGACGCCCACCTGGCCATGGGTCTCGACCTTGATGGTGAGACCACGCTCGGCGGCGGCCTTCTCCAGGGCCTCCTTCGCCATAAAGGTATGTGCGATACCCGTAGGGCAACCGGTGGCCGCGATGATGTCGTACGTATCTGCCATACAGACCTCCCTTTCGTTTCCCAAGATGCCTCGCCGCGGATCACGACGAAATCGCACATGAGGATACCATGATTTTGGTATCAATTTCACACATATCAGGCTACGCTGCTGACCAGGGGCCTAGCTGGGCGGATACGCGATGTGGCCGGGTGGTTGGGCGTGCGGCGGGGCTCTGGCGTTGGCGGGCGGGCATCGGTTTCTCGGTATGGGGAGCGCAGCTGCCTGGCTGTGTGCGGTTTTCGGACTCGTATGGCCTGCCCTCGTGCCCATACCTGAGACGGCAGGGGCTTCGTCTTCGGCGGGTCCCCGCGGCCTGGCCGTGCATGAACGTTCGGGAAAACGTACTTTGCTCGCAGGTCCCAGGCAGATCCGCCTCCGGATGCCGTCGAAAATACGTTTTACCCTTCATTTCTGGCTCACGCAACCTGGTCGTGTACACATGCCTGGGAAAACGTACTCTGCTCGGCGGTTCTAGGCAGATCCCCTCTCAAGCGTCATTGAAAGTATGTTTTCCAGGTCCCACAGTCTGGCCGCACACATGTCCGAAGCCGGTGTCTTTGCCTCGCGGGTCCCGCAGCCTGGCCGTGCGCGAATGTTCGGGAAAACGTACTTTGCTCGGCGGTTTTAGGCAGATCCGCCTTCGGGTGCCGCCGAAAGTATGTTTGCCTGGCTCTCCAGGTTCCACAGTCTGGCCCCGCGCACATCCGGAGCCAGCGGCTGCACTCTCTGTGGGTCCCGCGGCCTAGTCGCGCACACATGTCTGGGAAAACGTACTCTGCATGCCGGTTCTAGGCAGATCTGCCTTCAAGTGCCGTCGAAAGTATGTTTTTGCACCGAGTTTGTGAAAAGTGGGACTTCTACTACATAAGGGTATATAGGGGCCCTCAGACAGGGACTGCGCGGCAGCCGCGAGACGGTCCAATCCCACGGCCGACCCGAGGCCCCGACGTCTATGGGCAGCGAATCCATGAGCTATAATCGGACGGCACGCGCCATTAGCTCAGTTGGATAGAGCAGGGGACTTCTAATCCCAAGGTCGACGGTTCGAATCCGCCATGGCGCACCAGGGAACCGCAGGTGGGGCGCTCGCAAGGGCGCCTCATTCTATTTTAGACAGCGTGTTCTGCGGCATGTTCCGGGCTGACACACCGACCCGCCTGGGACAAACGATCGAGGCGCGTTTTTCTGGCAGGTACGGATGTCTAGGCCGCGGATCCACCGAGGTCGCATCCGCCAGCTTCGGACGTTCCCACGGTCAAGCCGAGCGATGCGGAATCGAGGGCAAAACCTACTTTCAATGACGTCCGAAGGCGAATCTGCCTGAAACTGGCGTGCAAAGTACGTTTTCCCGAACGCTCGCGCACGACCAGGCCGCGAGACCGACAGAGAGCGCAACCACCGGCTCAGAACGTGGGCGCGCAACCAGGCCGCGGGACCCGCCGAGGGCTAGCCACTGGTTCCGGACATGTGCGCAACCAGGCCGCGGCGCCCGGAAAACAGGCGTAAAACATACGATCGACGGCACCCGGAGACGGCCATCTCCCCCGTCACGCAGCGGCTTTGGCATCGCCCTCCAGCCAGTGCTTGCGCGACCAGAAGTTCCAGACCATAACCACCGCCGTCGCCGCGATCTTGACCAGGCGGTAATCCACACCGACGAGCTCCGTGCCCAGCCACATGCAGGCCTCGTTGATGGCGAGGCCCACGCAGGAGAGCGCCACGAAGAGCACGAACTCGCGTCGACGGCTGAGGTCGTCACGGCGTTCGAAGACGAAGCTCATGGAAAGCAGGTAGTTCACCACGAGCGACACCACGAAGGAGATGCCGGCAGCAACGACCGCATCCATGCCCGCGAGCTCCTTGAGCGCGATCATGAGCAGGTAGTCCACGAGGAACGCGATGACGCCCACGACGCCGAACTTCCCCATCTGCTTGATAAGGGCACCCATGATGTCCCGCACCTCCTTGAAACGATGCCGCGACGAGACCGGACCGGAGTCTAGCACGCCGCCCATCGGTTAGCCCGCTGCGGCGAGCGGCACCTGAAACGTTGTCAGCCAGCGTACCCGTCCAGGCTCCGGGGAGCCCGCTCCCCAGGGCATCCATAAACTTTCTGACGCCCCGACACGTCCTCTCCAAAAGATCGACGCCGAATGGACACCTGGATCACGACACCGAACTGGGGTCCTGCACCCGTCTAACAGAGTTGACGGTCCACCTTCTCGCCGACGGCTCCGAGGGAGGCCCCTACACCCTGTCGGGCATGACGCTTTCTGTCCACACTGTTTCCGCATATCGTCCATAAAGAATGCAAAGAACTGCCCGAGGTATCGGAAATAGCACCTATCACCTGCACATCTCGACCGTCCACGGAATGATCTCCGCTCTCCACACCGTCTCCGTACCCGCCGCCCATACTCATCCCCATCCGGCGCACACCGCACCCAAGGAGGACGTTTCCATGGCCCAACAGGACCGCTCCGAGCAGACGCTGAAGTACCTGGAGCTCCTATCCCATCACTTCCCCACCGAGCAAGCGGTCTTCACCGAGATCATCAACCTGCAGGCCATCCTGAACCTGCCCAAGGGCACCGAGCACTTCATGAGCGACCTCCACGGCGAGTACGAGGCCTTCATGCACATCCTGAACAACTGCTCAGGGGTCATCCGCGAGCATGTCGAGCTGATCCTCGGCGAGACCGTTGATGAGGCGGACCGCGCAGACCTCTGCACCCTCATCTACTATCCGCACGAGAAGCTCCGTCTCCAGCGCGCCCAACACGCCGACTCCCCCACCTGGTATCGCGCGATCCTCGGCCACCTCATCACCGTGACCCGGGCGCTTTCGAGCCGCTACACCCGCTCCAAGGTGCGCAAGGCGATCCCGCGCGACTACGCCTACATCATCGACGAGCTCCTGCACACGCATCCCGATGAGAGCAACTACCGCGTGCGCTACCACGACCGCATCATCGCGAGCATCCTTGAGACCGACGCGACCGAGGACTTCATCTGCTCGCTCGCCGCCCTCATTAAGCGCCTCGCCGTGGACCACCTGCATCTTGTCGGCGACGTCTACGACCGCGGCGGCGGCTCGTCCAAGATCCTCGACATCCTCCTCGCCCACCAGGGCCTCCTCGACATCCAATGGGGCAATCACGACATGCTCTGGATGGGGGCCGCCGCAGGCCAGGCCGCCTGCATCGTCTCGGTGCTCCGCAACAACCTGCGCTACGGCAACTACGAGATCCTTGAGAACGACTACGGCATCTCCCTGCGCGAGCTCGTTGCCTTCGCGGACGCCACCTATCAAGACGGCGAGCGGATCTCCCCGCTCATCAAGGCCATCAACGTGCTGCTCTTCAAGCTCGAAGGACAGTTGATTCGCCGGCATCCCGAATGGGACATGGCCGACCGCCTCCTGCTCGAGCGCATGGACCTCGACGCCGGGACGGTGCGCCTGGATGATGGGTGCGACTGGCCGCTCACCACCTGCGACTTCCCCACACTCGACCCGGCCGATCCTTATGCGCTCACCGACGATGAGCAGCGGATCGTCGACCGCCTCGTCGCCGAGTTCCGCGACAGCGACCACCTGCGCCGCCATGTGAACTTCCTCTACAGCCACGGCTCGATCTACCTCGCCCGCAACGGGAACCTGCTCTTCCACGGATGCGTGCCGATGAACGAGGACGGGACCTTCTTCTCCATGCGCTGCGGGGACACCTGCCTCTCGGGCCGCGCCTACCTCGACTTCTGCGACGACATGGCTCGGCGGGCCTGGCGCTCGGGCGGTCGCGACACGGAGGCCCTCGCCTGGATGTGGTACCTCTGGATCGGGTTCAAGTCGCCGGTGAGCGGCCGTTTGGTTAAAACGTTCGAGCGCTCCTACATCGAGGACACGAGCACCTGGGTGGAGCCGATGGACCCCTATTTCACCCTCACCCGCGACGAGGGGCCCTGCGAGCGCATCATGCGCGAGTTTGGCCTCATCCCTGAGGACGGGCACATCATCAACGGGCACACCCCCGTGAAGACCCTCCGCGGTGAATCCCCGATCAGGGCCAACGGACGGCTCCTCGTCATCGACGGCGGATTCTGCAGCGCCTACCAGCCGAAAACCGGCATCGCAGGGTACACGCTCATCTACAGCTCGCGCGGAATGCGCCTGAAGGCGCATGAGGCGTTCAAGAGCGTGGAGGACGCACTCGCCCGCAACCTCGACATCGAAAGCGAGACCGACTTCTTCGCCCCGGTTGAACAGCGGATCATGGTGAGCGACACCGACACCGGCGAGGAGATTCGGGATCAGATCCATGATCTCAGGAGCCTACTCGACGCATATCGGACGGGGGCGCTGCCGGAACGCGGGTGATGGGCGTGAGGTGTGGATCGGATGCGGCGGCGTTGAACGCTGATTGGACAGGTGCGATACGAGACGGGCAAGGCACGGCTCTGGATCTTGGCCGCACGTAAGCCGGGTGCGATCTATCCCTGCGCCGCGCCTTGCCAAACGCTCACTTTGTGACGTGCCGCGAGATCCCCTAGTAGAAAATGTCAGATCTGAGTCTATACACGGCTGCCAAAGGACCCGCATGCCCCTGTAGTTTGTCATTGAAATGCAATTTGACCAACTCTATATATTCAACTGACCTGCAGAGGATGAAATCTGAACCGTCTGACTGCTCTTTGGAATGGTTTTTCAGGCCCCTGTGACGCAGATCTGACATTTTCTACTAGCGTCCACACTGTCGCAAAAAACTAAATGTAAAAATTAGAATAGAACTCGTATTAGATTCATTTTATTTGAAAACACATAATGGCGAGCTTGGTGGCCGCGTAGATGCCAAGTCCTCATGCCATGCATCCGGATCAACACGGTGACGGCGCGCCACGATGCAACAGCTCGTGAACTGCAGCCGCGCGCGCTCGTGTACATCGAGCGGGGCACCTCGTGCGCTCGGTGCGCACCGGATATCGGCGCGGTCAATATTGAACACCCACGAGACGCCCCCGCACTTAGTGCGCACCGCTGCCGGACGTCGTTCTGAGGCTGACCGCGAAGAGGCACCCCGCGCTCGGTACGCGCCGGGGCCCCTAAGCCCCGTCTCCCAGGAAACGGCGGCGGCTGAAGTAGTTATACCAGGTGACGAAGAAGGTCGAGATCAGCTTCATGAGCTGGTATCCCATGTTCAGCAGCTGCACGCCCACAAACATGTACAGTCCGTTGAGGCCGAGACCCACCGTGGAGAGGACGGCGAAGATCGTAAACTCGCGCCGGCGGCTGATGCCGTCGCGATGCGCGAACACGTAGCGCACCGAAAGGACGTAGTTCAAGCACACGCCTGCGAGGAAGGAGATCGTGGTGGCGACGAGGTAGTTCATACCGAAGCGCTCGACGAAGAAGATGAGCAGCACGTACTCAACCGCCAAGGAGACGATCCCCACGAGTGCAAACCGCCCAAATCGTTTCATCGCGGGCCGGTCGATATGATGGTGCGTTGAATTCACGCGGCTCCCTCGCTATCCCAACTGCGACCACACTATAAGGGGAACGTTATAAAAATGTAAGGTCCGCCACAGCTTCTCCGCGCGACGGGCCTGTGTGCTGCGGGACACCTGAGGGTGACGTGACCATCTCACTGCGCACCTCGCGAGCGACGCAACGTGGCACGCCCAAACCAAAGGCTCATCGGCATCGTCTGGTGGGTTCAACGCATTCGGGGCACCGTCTGGGAACGCGTCGTCGGGCCCAGACGCGCGCTGGACCCGTGAGCCCCGTTCCATCAAGCGCGCGCTGCTGCACTCTCGTCCCAGGAGCCTGCACGCTGAAAATCCAGGGCTGCGCATCCAGCGATAGCGCCTGACCCATCGGTGGTCATCAGGCGCTGCCCCAGTACCAGGACACGGCATCGCCGTCCTTGAGGACATAGCGGGCCGCGGAGCGATCGCCGTCGACGCCGTTGACGGCGTACTTCCAGCCCTCGGAGCCATGGGCCGCATAGCCCCCGATCGTCGTCACGTACAGCCCGTACACCGTGCTCTCGGCGCTGACCGAAAGACCCGTGCCCATGAGGGCATCGTACACGGTGGCACCGCGCTCAAAGGTGAGCGTAGTGCTCGCGAGCGTGCCTCCGCCCGCCCCTGCAGCGCTCACCAAAACCGTCACAGTGCCGGTCTCGGGGGCGGCGGAGCCGCCGGTCTGGCCCGAGCTAGCGCCGGGGTCTGCGGTGGCCCCGGCAGAGCCGTCGGCGCCCGAGGCGGAGGATCCCCCTCCAGCCTCCCCCGATGAAGCAGACGGGGAGCTAGCGCCAGAGGACGAGGCCTCGCCTGCGGACGCGCTTGCCGTCCCATCTGAATCCGCGCCAGCCGCTCCCGACCCTGCGTTCGCGCTTCCATCCGAGCCTGCGGTGGAAGTGGTCGCCGCCTCGTCTGAGGCCGTTCCATCACCTGTCACGCTCGCGGCCGACCCCGCAGGCGCATCTGCGGTTGTCGTCCAGAGCCCGTTGCCCGCACCAGGGATCCCAAATGCGAGCAGGAGGGTAGCGATGATAAGGGCGATCGAGACGAGAGCGAGGCCGGCAGCCATACGTCGCTGGCCTCCGGTCCCGGGGGCACTGACACCCCGTGCGGCAGGAGAGGCACCGGGATACACGCGCGCGTCCGCCGCCTTTCCCAACATCATCGTGTTTTCAGAGACGGCTGCCTCACCCGCGCCATGTGCGCCGCTCAGGTCAGTCGACGGCTCACGCGAACCTGCCGCCCCGTTCGAGCTCGCCGACTTGCCCAAATCAGATGAGCGGGACTGGGAGGCCGCATCCCGTTCGGCAGCGGCCCCGATAACACCGTCTGGAGCGGAGAGCTCATCGGCGGTTTGGGGCCCACCCCTGCGCTCGCCCTGGCCCATACGGTCTCGATCGTCCATGTCCTCACGCTCCCGTGCGCTCGCGGCGGCGGATCGCGGCGAACCACAGCCCGGCGATGATCAGGCCGAAGATTCCGGCGGCGCCGAGGATGAGGGGCAGCCAGCCACGCTCGGCCGCAGCCCGGGATGGCGTCACATCCGCTGCGGCTGCGGTGCCGTCGACCGCTGCCGCCTCCTCGTTCGCGCCTTCGCCCTCACGGGTTGCGGCCGTGGCCTGATCGTCCGTGGATGCCGTGGCATCGGACGCGGCCGCCTGCGCGAGCGGGGTCTTGCCGGGGGCGATGACGCCCCCGCGGCCGGACGCAGCGCTCGAGGCCGCCGCACCCTCCGTCTGCAATCCCGTAATGGTGGCGCTGCCCTTTGAGGAGCTGTTGTCGCCGGTGCCGCCACCGTTCTCAGCTCCGCCGTTGTCATGGCCACCGTTGTCATGGCCACCGCTGCCGTTTTCAGAGCCGGCCCCCGCCCCGACCGCGAACACCGTGCCCGAGTCGTTGCTGTAGTAGAGGTTGCCCGCCGCATCGGCGATCACACTCGCCATCGAGTAGTTCGCGAGGGCGCCCGAGGGCTCGTAGATGACCGCGGCCTCCCCCGTGGACACCCGGTACCGAATCAAGGCGCCGGGCTCCGTGTTCGCTGTGACATACAGGTAGGTCTCACCACCGCTCGAGATCGCGAGCGGTGTGGACTTCACCTCGGCCGCAGCCACTGTGCTCACACGAACCACCTGCATCGTGTCCACGTCGACCTCGGCGATGACGCCCTGTCCCGCCTCGTTCACACCGCCGATATAGGCCCGGGAGCCCACGATCACCGGCGTCGAGGTGGAGCTCGCCGTGAAGGCGGCCTCCCCCGCCACCGCGAGCTCATCGCCGGAACGGACGATCTTCACGAGCGTCGCCGGCGCACGGCCCACGGCGAAGAAGACCTCATGGCCATCCTCATCGACCCCGCCGGAAACGATCGAGGTCCGAACCGGGGTCCCCAGCTCCACCGTGGAGCGCACCGCACCGGTGGCGACGTCGATGAGCTGCACCCGTCCAGCCTCATCGCCGATCACGATATCGGAGCCCGAGGGAGCGGCGCCGGCCCAGTAATATCCGGCGCCTAGCTCATCGCCGGTGCGCCGATCGGTGTTCGTCCAGAGCACGGCACCATCCGAGATGCGCACAGCGACGAGGGCGCCTGCCTGGGCAGCTCCGCTCGCGCCCACATCGGCCACGAAGGGCGCGATGACCGCGTCGCCCGCGACCGTCAGGGTCGAGGCCGCCTGATAGCCCTTCGTCTTCCCATTAACCACCAGCGGCGCCAACGAGGGGGTCTTCCACACACAGGTCAGCGTGTCTGCCGTGAAGGCGGCGAGGGACCCGTCATCGGAGGGCACGATGACGACCCCCCGTGCGTACACGGGACGGGAGAAGTACGAGACATGGCCGAAGGTCTTCACCCGCGCGACGATCTCCCCGGTCGCCCGGTCGATCTTCACGAGATCGGTCGAGGTCGTGACGAAGAGGCGGTCGCCCACGATGATGGGGTCCCCCACCGCGGTGAAGGACTCGCCGGTGGCCTTGAGGTCCGCCGTCCAACGCTCACGGGTGCTGCCGGTGGGAGCCCCGTCCGCGGCCAGCGCCGTGGTGCCACCGTTCCCGAAGCCCGACCAGGTGGACGGTGCATCCGGCCGCGGTGCATCCGGATTGATCTCAGGGGCGTCCTTCCCGGGCACCTGCGGGGTGGCCGACACGTAGGTGAGCGCGATCTCGTCGCCGTCAGCGACGTACGTCTTGTTCGCTGCGGCCTGCGCATACGCGCCGTTGACGTAGAAGCTCCAGTAGCTCCAGCCGCTCCCCACCTGCTCCATGCCGAGCGTGCGCCCGTCCAGCGACGTGATGGAGTCCGGCGCGAACGTGGTCGCGTCATAGGTGTAGCCCGCCTGGTCGAGCAGGCTGGCGATAAGATCCCAGGCGGTCCGCGCCTCGGATTTCTTGAAGGTCACCTTCGTGGGGGGCACCCAGAGCTCGGCATGAGACGACCCCTCCGCATCCGGCGCCGACAGGCCGGTCACCGTCACCGTGGCGCTCACCTGGCGCGCAGCCTCGGGATCCTCGGCGCCCTTCGTGCCCTTGACGGTGAAGGTCGCCGAGACCGGCTGGGCGATCAGCTTAGCGAGCTGAGCGTTCTCCGGATGCGCGAGGGCGAGCGACTCGTAGCGCTTATACGTCAGCAGCGAGTCGACCGTGACCTCGGTGTCATAGGCGGGACGGGTGACCCGGAGGCTCTCGCTCGCCACGACGCGCTCATCCGAGGAACGGAACGCGCGCCAGGGCAGGCCCGACATCGAATCGTAGCCGGGCAGGTCCACGGCCGTGATGCCGCCGGTACCGGCCTCTGCAACCGTACGCGCCCAGACAGGCGCCTCGTCCGCACCCGGCAGAACCGCGGAGAAGGGGACGAGGTCTGTCGTGACCTCGTCGGGTGCGGCATTTGCCCCGAGGATGTGCGCGGCGTAACCCGTCTTCGCAGCATCCATGAGGGCAACGGCGGCGTCGATCTCCTCGCCGCTCACCTCGCCCATCGTGAAGGTCCCGAGCGCGCGATCGACGGTCACGCCCTCGTAAGTGAGGTGTGCCGTGACCGTGGCGAATCGGAGCGACTCCCCGGCGAGCGAGGGCGTGACCTGCCCCCGGTAACCGCTGACGCTGATGACGGACTCGTCACTCGAGGTGTATGCGAGCTTGTAGTACTTACCGTCGATGCTGAGATCGCGCGGGCGCGAGAACTGCAGGTCACCGGTGACGACCGAGGCATCCACTGCGGCGCCGGTGGCGAAATCCGTGGCCTTGACCTTGCTGAGGTACGCCTTGAGACGGCGTTCAATCTGCGCTGATGACGCGCCCGAGCGCGGAGCGACCTCGAAGGTGACGGACCGGGTCGCGGTCTTCTCGGGTGCAGCCCCGTACCCGGGGATCTTCAGGGAGAGTTTCGCCGTGAGGGTCACGGTCGCGGGCGTGCTTTGATGCGTGAACCTCGCCGTAGCCGTGCTCTGGTAATCGCTATCAAAACCCGTGGCCACCTTCATGGTCGCGGTGTCGGAACTCGACCACGTGATGTCAGCGACCTTGACGCCCCCCTCGCCCATGGCGGCAACGGGCAGCGCGAGCTCGGCGACATCCTCAGGAACCGAACCGCTTGTCATGGCCTCGGGAAGCGCGAGCCCCGCCGCGGCATCCTCGAGGAAGGACTCGACCTTCGCGTCGTCCCACGGGAGCGCCGAGGTGCGGCCTGGCGTGTAGGAGAGCTTCGCCGAACCCCGCGAGAGCTCGAAGGTGGGGGTGAACCTGCGCAGGACGGAGTAGTCGAGCGACGAGGTCTTCTGGTCCGGAGCAAGGAAGAACGGTGTGATAGCACCGTTCGCATCGGTATCAGAGGTGTCGATGCCGCCCGCGGCCGCGGGGTCTGAGCCGCCGGCCTCGACGGAGCTCACCCGCGCGGTGATGCCCTCGTGCCCGAGAGCCGCGAGGCGCGCCTCGATCATGGCGTTCAGGTTGGTGTCGACGCCGTAGCGCGGGCTCGGGTAGTACCCGCTGAAACCATCCGCCTTGAGCACGGCGACGGCCACGGCGAGGGCCTCAGCGTCCGCATCGGCCTCGGGGGCAGGGCCAGCCGCCTGCGGCACCTGCGGGGTTGAGGATGACGACCAGACGACGCTGCCGTCGGCGTTCGTCACACGCGCAGCGATGAAGGAGCCTGCCTGCGCAGTCGTCACCGTGAAGCTGCGGCCCTGGGCGCCCGCGATGGGGGTGTAGCCCTTCGCCTCCCAAGCGCTCGCCAGGTACACGTTCGAAACCCGCTCGCTCCCCTGGTACCACTGAATCGCGAGGTCATCGTACTCAGCGTCGGTGAACTCGGTCTCGTCGCCGAAGTCGCCGTAGGGGTCCTCGTAGGTGGCGTCGATGCGAAGCGTCTGTCCCACGGCCGCCTCCGTGGGCGCCGCGCCCGTGGACGCGTCCTTGATGGCAATCCAGTCGGCTGCGGTCGCGGAGGCTGCAGCCCGTGCCGCTGGGCTCGTTGAAGCGGCATCGGACGATGCGTCCGGAGACGCCTCAACAGATGTGGCCCCGGTTGTCGTCGCAGCAGACGGCTCAGCGGCCGCCGTGGCAGAAGACCCGGTATCCGACGCGGGGGCGTCAACCTCCCCTGCAGCGGGCTCACCGGCCGCATCCGCTGCAGCGTTGTCCGCCGACGTAGCAACCTGACCGTCCGTTACCGCAGGGGCCGGCGAAACCTCATCGGCCCACAGCGGCGTCGGGCTTCCGCCGAGCACCAGGCTGAGCGCCATGACCACGACGATACCGCGGTGGCCTCCCCCTCGTATGATCTGCATGATTCGCTCGGCCGCGCGCTCCCGGCGGCCGTCATTGAGTCCGAGCACCTCGGATCCCCTTCCCTCCAGAGCCTGGGCGACGCACGCGATTCGCGCGCCGCGCTAAGATGGGAGGCGATCCGACTCATCGTCATCCGACCGTGCATGCCGTCCGATCTGCGACATGGGGACCACGGCCGTCCGAAACACGGTTACTGGTACAGCTGGGGACTCTCACCCCGATTCTCCCGGACGCGCCCGCGCCCGTGCGTCTCCGCACCACCATCTCGGCCATATGCGCCGACAATCGTAGCACAGAGCATGCAAGCGTCCCGCACGGCGGGCCGACGTGTTATAACAGGTGCGACTTATATATAAGACAAGGGAGGGGTCGCCATGCAGGAGACCGACAAGGATTCTGTGATTCTCGCCGCCGCCAGGCGGGAGCTCGAGGACCGGGCCGCGCAGACGGGCTCCACGGGCCGCCTGCGGTCTTCGGCCGATGCGTACACCGGACCGGCACGCGTTCGCTCCATCAACGTGTCGACCAGGAAGGGCACGCGCAAGGCCCCGGTGGCCTCGGGGGTCGCGCGCGTTGTGGAGCAGCACGGCCTCGCCGAGGACGCCCATGCCGGGCACTGGCACCGCCAGGTCTCGTTCCTCGCTGAGGAATCGGTCGCGGAGGCGCGGGCCCACGGGCTCGACGTGAAGGAGGGGGACTTCGGGGAGAACTTCACCACCGAGGGCATCAACCTCCTGACCCTCCCCCTCGGAACCCAGCTGCGCGTCGGCGACGAGGTGCTCGTCGAGATCAGCCAGATCGGCAAGGTCTGCCATACCCGCTGCGCCATCTACTACCTCGCCGGCGACTGCATCTTCCCCCATGAGGGGATCTTCGGCGTGGTGCTCAACGGCGGCGAGGTGCACGTCGGCGATGCGATCGAGATCGTCCGTATGGGTGACGGCACCTGCACCTTCACCCCGCCCGAGGCGCTCGCCGAGGTCGAGCGAGCCCGGGCCGACGGGACCCTGTGATTACAAGGTCTGACGCACCTATGGCGGGGCCTGTCGCTCAGCGATGGCCCAAGGCTCAATCCCGTTAGCACGCGCCCTCAGACAGGGCTCCGGCTGATTGCGCAGCGATCTCCGGAGCCCATTTTTTATCTCCGCAGCTCAAGCGTGTGCAACCGATTTCAAAGCTTCAACCTTCAAGTGAAACTCGAATCTCTATAGGCGCTCCACAACTCGATTGAGGCGCAGGTTGCGGCCATCCTAAACCTTCAACTTGACCCTTAGACTTGTTTAAGGCTCAAGTTGAACTCGAAGGTGGTAGTACACTTGGTTCCACCGAACACGGACGTCTATTGAGGATGGTACATGAACGGAACCTCACATTCGCATCGCGTGCTGGCGGTCAGCGCCGCCCTCGCCTTCGCGCTCGCCGGGACCCAGCTTGCCCCCATCCCCGCCTTCGCTGTCACCCAGGAGACGCAGGCCCAGGTCAATGAGACGCAGCAGAAGGTCAAGCAGAGCGCCCAGGCCTACGAGGAGGCCACGGCGAACCTGAAGGCCCTGCAGGAAAAGATCGACGAGAACACCGCCAAGATCCAGGAGCTCGAGGCCGCCATGCCCGCCAAGCGCGCCAAGGCGAGCCAGGCCCTGCGCGCCCGGTACAAGAACGAGCAGGGCACCAACGTGCTCATGAGCGTGGTGCTGCAGTCCTCCTCCCTCGACGACCTCCTCACCCGCATGACCTACCTCGATCAGATCCAGTCTTCGAACACGGAGGCCCTCGACGCCCTGAACGACGCCGAGGCCGACCTCGAGCAGCAGCGGGTTGAGCTCGAGCAGGCGCGCACGCAGGCCGCTGCCGAGCAGGATCGCGCCGACGCCGCCCTGAAGGAGGCCCAGCAGCTTCGCCAGGACGCCCAGCGCCGGGCTGACGAGGAGGCAGCCGCGGAGCTGGCCAAGCTCGCCGCTGCAGCGGATGCCTCAAACGGCCTCGAGGTCATCGCCACCTCCCCGCTTGAGAACAACACCTCGGTCGACTGGGGCGTGAGCCAGGAGGACTTCATCGCCTCATGGGCACCGCGCATCAATACCTACCTTGAGGGATCCGCGCTCTCAAGCTGCGGCGAGCAGTTTGCCTCCGCCGCATGGAAGTACGGTGTTGACCCCCGTTTCTCCCCCGCCATCTCCAACACGGAGAGCAGCAAGGGCGCGCACCTCTTCCGTGCGTACAACGCCTGGGGCTGGGGCGATATCGATTTCTCCTCCTGGGATCAGGCGATCGACGCGCACGTGCGCGGCCTGGCCGAGGGTTACGGTTACACCATCAGCGTGGCCGGTGCCCAGAAGTACTGCCCGCCGAATTGGTACAACTGGTACCGCAACACCCTGAGTGAGATGCAGCGGATATAGGCGCGGCGCTGCCACCCATACGCATACGCTGAATCAACGCGGCGGCCCTCGGGGCCGCCGCGTTTCTTGTCGTGGGACCGGAACGGACAAGGGCCCGAGCTCCAGCGCCCGCTCAAAACCATGCAGACAGCCCGGCCCTGCGGCGGGGAACCTCAGATTCATCCCAGACCCATTTGCGCGATGACGATGATGACCATACCGATGAAACTGGCGATGAAGGACTTGAGGAGAAGCAGGAGGCAGCGTCTCCACGTCCAGTAGCCGACCTGGGGGATACGATGGCGCAAACGGCGCTTGTCGAAGAGGAGCCAGAGGATCGCCATCCCGGGGACATCAAAGGCAAGGAACGTGGCAAGCGCGCGTAACAAGGAATCGACCGGGGCAAGCAACTCGCTCGGATCGATCACGGCCCGGTAACTTGCAACCGCGAGAATGGCCGCCGTGCAGATAATCGAGAGGTTCCAGAGGATCCCAAGGGCCATTGAGACCTGGACGAGGAATGGAGCAGCCGCCTGCGACGGGTCACTCGGCGCCTCCGAGGAGGTGGCGGCCGACGGTTCAGAGTTCGAGGGCCGCTCGCGTTCCGGCGAGACCGCTCGAATCGCGGCTGCGAGCTCGACGGCGCTCGCATAGCGATCGGCCGGATCAAAGCTCATCGCCCGCGCTGCGACCGCTGCGAGCGGCCCGGGAATGCCGGGCGCATCCAAGCTCGCAGCGGTCCGCCCCAACGATGGCCCCTCCCCTGTGCAGCAGAAGACGAGTAGCGCTCCGAGGGCATAGACGTCGCTCCGCACATCAGTTTGACCGAAGCCGAACTGCTCAGGAGGGGCGTATCCTTTGGTGCCGAAGTGCGTCGTATCTGCCGACGCCTCAGCGCGCCACGAGCGCGCGATGCCAAGGTCGATGATCGTGACCAGCGCAGATTCGACGGAGAGGGGCTGGCCACCGTCCGGTCCCCAGCCATCCACCATGATGTTCGCAGGCTTCAGATCCCGATGGATGATCGGCGCGTCGAGCCCCTCATGGAGCTCGGAGACCGCCTCGCAGACCAGGGGCATCAGGGCACGGGCAAGGGCGGGTGAGGGCCCCACACGGTCGACGAGTGCCGCAAGCGTCTCCCCGGGAACGAGCTCCATGATCACGTGGGTCTCCTCCCCCACCTCCACGACCGAGTAGATCCGGGGCAGATGGCGGTAGCGGACACCGGCTCGCTCCAAGCGGAGCAGGGCCGTGTACGCAGAGCCCATGTGCGCCTCTCGAGCCAAGCGCTTGAGCACGAAGGGGCCTGCCTCGCCTCCGTTGGGCACGGGGAGGTAGACGACCTCCGTCGTCTCCGCGGGCCCTCGCTTGAGCACCTCGTCGACACGGTACGCCGCGGGCTCGTCTGCGGGCGCGTCCGGCCCCTGTGAACAGGGACCCTCGGGGCCTGTCGATCTGGTATCTCTCTCAACGGTTTTCATGGCTTCCATCATAACAACGCGCCCGGACAGAAGTGCCCGGGCGCGTGATGCGGTGCACTGCCTCAGCGTCGTACGAGGGTCAGCAGACGGTCTCCTCGCCGAAGCGAAAAAGCTCCTCATTCACCTTCTGCAGAGAGCAACCGCGGTCGAGGCAGAAGATGATGATCGCGTCACGGCGGCTGCGTGGGTTCAGTGAGCTCACGCCGGCAGCGCGTAGGGCTCGGTTCGCCTCGCGCAGGGTGAGCGCCATCGCGAAGACGATCTGAAGGACCTTGTTTCGTGAGGGATTCCGGGTGCCGGTGAAGATTTGGTAGCCAAAGGTCTCATTGAGGTTGGCCATACGAACCACGTCGGCGCGTGCGAGATCTTTCTCCTCCAGCAGCTGTTGGAGGTAGTCGGAGAGCGAGGGAGCTTCGAAGTCATGCCCCTCGATGAACGCGTCGATGCGGGGAGCATCGAGCAATTCGTCAAGCAGCTCCTCGGTCAACGGTTCAGCCATCTCATCGTCCCTACGCAACGGTCCAGCTCGCCTGCACGTCCTTGTTGAAAAAGTTTCCTGTGAAGACCAGCTTGACCGTGCCTTCCTTGAAGTAGATCGTGCCGGTCTTGGTGCCCCCGGCCGCGAGATCGCCTGAGCCGAGCGCGTTGTCATCCGATTTGTAATCCGTGCTCATGTAATACTCGTGATGCTCCTGAGCGCCGTTCGCGTCCTCGCCCTTCCAATCGTACTCGTTGAAGCTCGCCGTGTCCTCACCCTCGTTCTTGTAGGTGACGGTCGCCTTCACGTACGTGCCGTTGGAACCGGCGACGCCCGTCTCGATCGAGTCGACGCTGACCGTGAGGCCGTTGCCCATGTCGACCGCCGTGCCAGCCGCGAGGTCGGTCGTCTTCTGCTCCTCCTGCGCTGTCTCCTGCTTCGTATCGGTTGCGGACCCCTTCACCGAGGGCGTGCTCCCGCAGCCGGTGATCGCGAGGGCGAGGGCGCCTGCGGCGAGGACGAGCAAGCCGCGGCGGGTGGCGCGCGTGATTCCCATGGTCTTCATGCTGAACTTCCTTTCCCAACGGCGCGCCGGGACATCCCCGGCGCTTTCATCGGATAACTGTATCGAGATGCCGCACCTGTTTCATTAGCTCGGAGCTAATGGCAGCAACCGCCCTTCGGTCGCGCTCTGGCACAACGAGCACGTGTGGTTGCCCCTCCCCGTTGCAACGGCCAGAGCACGCCGTGCGTGGCCGGAGTGCCCGTTGTCGAAACCGCGTTCGCCGGCCGCGAAACCTGGGTACCATCGAGACATCAAACCGTGAAAGAGGTATCTCCATGCAGCTTCTCCAATTCATCCTGACGCTTGCGGTGGCGGTGCTCGCATCTGCCGTCATCGCACAGCTCCTGCCGCGCATTTCCGCACCACTCGTGCAGATCGCTCTCGGGCTTGGGCTCGCCCTGGTCATCGGAGCGGGCATCGACTTCAACATCGAATCGGAGCTCTTCCTCGCCGCCTTCATCGCACCCCTGCTCTTCAACGAGTCGCAGCAGGTCGACCGCAGGCTCCTCGCCCGGCAGCTCCCAAGCGTGCTCTCGCTCGCCATCGGGCTCGTTATCGCAGCCACCCTCACCGTCGGCTTCGCGCTCAACCTGCTCGTGCCCTCGCTCCCCCTCGCAGCCGCCCTCGCCCTCGGGGCCGCCCTCGGCCCCACCGACGCGGCGGCCGTCTCCTCGATGTCCACCTCGGTCGATCTCGGCGAGCGCCAGGAATCCCTGCTTGCCGGCGAGGCGCTCTTCAACGACGCCTCCGGCGTGGTGTCCTTTCAATTCGCCGTCGCCGCCGCGACCACCGGTGCCTTCTCGCTCGCCGGCGCCGGTAGCTCGTTTGCCTTCTCATTCGTCGGCGGGATCGTCATCGGCATCGCGCTCGCCCTCGCCTATGGCACCATGCACCGCATCGTGCGCGCCACCGGCCTTGAGAGCGCATCGTTCTCGGTCACGTTTGAGCTCGTCCTCCCGATCCTGGTCTTCCTTGTCGCCGAGGAGCTGCATGTGAGCGGCATCCTCGCGGTTGTCGCAGCGGGCATCGTGGTCGCGCTCACACCCCGCCGTTTCACCGTCGAAGCAGCGCGGACCGTGCTCGTGACCAGCGGCGTATGGGACACGATCACCTTCCTTCTGAACGGGACCGTCTTCGTGATACTCGGCCTGCAGCTGCCGGCCGTCTTCCAGAGCGGTGCCGGCGCCTTCGACCTCATCTCGCTCCTCCTCGTCTCGGTCATCGTGACCGCCGTGGTGGTGGGCACCCGCTTCGTCTGGCTGATCGTTATGGAGCGCCTGGCGCGCCGCCCCCGTCTGCGCCGTGGCGCGCAGACGGGGGCTGAGCTTGCGCGCGTGTCCGACCATGATGACTTCTCCCGCAGCGCACTCATGGATGCGCTGATCCTGACCTTGAGCGGGCCCAAGGGAGCCGTCACCCTCTCCATCGTGCTCACGCTGCCGGCCACGCTCCCGGCGGGCACCGCCTTCCCCTTCCATGACGAGCTGATCTTCATCGCCTCGGTCGTCATCGTCCTCACGCTCCTGATGGCGAACTTCATCGTCCCGATCCTGGCTCCCAAGTCAGCCGCAGACGAAGAACAGGAGCTCCTTGCCGCGCGCCGGAGCGCCGCCGAGCACGTGGTCGACACCCTGCAGCGCCGTATCGCCCACACCGAGGATGCCGGCGAGGCGTTCGCCTTGTCGTTCGTGGCGCGCACGTACCTCGCAGGCATCCGCGAGCTCGACACGAGCCTGAACCCGAGCTCCGCCCGCGCCATGGAACGCGTGACGGCCGACCTCAACGCCGCGCAAACCTCCTACCTGCACGAACTCGCGGAGAGCGGCGCATACTCCCGCGAGACAGTCGAGGCGTGCGAGCGGGCGCTTGTGCAACGGGCCGCCGCCTGCGCGCGGAGCAAGCGGAACCAGAGCCTCGGGGGGGTCACCGGGATCGTCCTGAGCGCCATCAGCCGAAAGAAGCGCGGCCACGGTTGCACGCTCGGGATTCCCGAGGGCCATCAGGAGGAGTTCACCGAGCTCTACACCGCCGCCATCAAGCGAGGGACCGATTTCCTCCAGGGCATCGTGGACAGTGCCGGCACCGCGGACGCCGAGGATGCCGCGACGCTCCAGGCGGCCCAGTACCTGCTCGGCATGCGGCGATCGCTCAGCATGAGCAACGGGACGAAGATCAAACAGGCGTCTGGGCTCGCCGGTCGCGATGTGTTTGCCAAGCATGAGGGCCTCGCCGACAGAAACGATTTGCGTGAGCGCATCGGCACCGTCGAGGCCGACGCGCTGGGTCTCATGCTCGACGGTATCGCGGGCCTCTTTGACCGTGGCCAGATCTCACCCGAGCAGGCGGCCACGCTGCGGGAGGGCGTTTACACCAGCCAGCTCGCGCTGCTGCAGAGCTAAGGCGGTAGGGCTTCCGCAGGGCCGCTGGTCGCTGCCGCGCCATCCCCTATTGCGTTTTCTTGAGCTGTGCATAGATTTGCCGCGTGAATGGGCGAGCTATGAACCCGTCTATGCATAGCGCAAGAAAATGCGCCATCGTTGACCTGCTATTTCGTTCGCACTACTCCGCGCGGCACCGCGGGCCTATTCATAGCTCGCAATATTGCAATTTCCGCCGGCGCCAGCGGAGCGCGATCTTGGTTCAACTACTTGCAATTTCCGCCGGGTACCACCGGACGCGATCCCGGCTCAACTACTTGTAATTCCCGCCGGTCGCCACCGGGACGCGACCCATGGCCCACCTACCGGTTCTCGATCGATCCGATGTTCTTCAGCGAGATCGAGATCAGGCCGTTCGGCTCGTTCACGAACTCGATGAGGTCCGTGTTGGATACCAGCTCGGCAGGGAAGCTGATCGTGATGCCCGTGTCCGTGCGGATGCGGTGGTTCCGCACCTGGGCGCGTTCCACCTGGGACCGCTCAACTGGCACGCGCTCGGGAACCTGCTCCTCGGTGAGCCCGGCCCGCACGGCCTCTCGCATGACGGGCTCGTCCTCAAACGCGGCATCCACCACGTCCCAGGGCGGCAGCTCCTCGTCCTCCTCCACGGCCTCGGCCACGGCGGCCTTCACCCGAGCAAGCGCGACCGCGGTGTTCGCACCATGGTCCTCCGCGACCTGCTCAACCACGCGGGTCACGGTCTCGATGGCCTCCTTGCCCGATACGCCCTCCGCGCACGAGAGCAGGCCCTCGGGCAGGAGCATCCGATCCTCTCCGGCGATCTTGCGCCGTTTATCCTGGTAGAAGACCTCCATGGTCGAGGCGCGCACCAGGCAGAAGCTCGCGAGCTTCTGCGAGGGGTTCGGCAGGATGGCGAAGTGGCGGCGGATGTCGTTCCTGACCTCACCGCCCTCACGCCCGACCTCGTGCATGAAGGCCTGGCGGCTCCCGAGCAGGAGCACGGCGAACCAGCGCACCTCGTCGTCGTCCTCGAAATCGGCCACGAGCACGTCGGTCGACTCGACCTTGTCCGCACGGGAGAGCTCGCCGGCGAGGAACTCCCCCACCTGCTGGGAGAGGTCGACGAACTCCCGATCACCGAAGAGATAGCCTTTGAGCTCCCCGGCGAAGGCGGAATTCTCCGCGAAGGCGGCGCGGCGGTTGTCGGGGCTCGTCCGCGCGCGGCGCAGGTGCGTGCCCACAAACGATTTGACCTGGCGGCTCTCGAGGTCGAGCTCGCGCTCGCTCATCACGTTGACGGCGGAGTCGAAGTCCAGGATATGCAGGATCGCGTGGTTGATCTTCATGGCTTGGGCGCTCCTTCACGCTCATGGGTCCGGCGGCCGGGTCACGTTGGCGTGCGGCCGCGATGCACGCAGCGCCCGCCTGACAGCAGGACGCCCGGCCACCGAGCAGCCGGGCGTCCTGCAGGCGCGAACTGATGCAGACAGAACCTTACGCCTCGAAATCAACCTTGTCCATGATGGCACGGAGGGCCGCCGCGCTCTCGTGCAGCTCAGCGCGCTCGGCCTCGTCGATGTCGACGGGGACGCGGGTCACCACACCGTCGCGACCCACGACCGTCGGCATGGAGATGCAGATGTCGTCGAGGCCGTACTCGCCCACCATGAGGCTCGAGACGGGCAGGGCGCACTTCTCGTCGCACATGATGGCGGTGCAGATGCGGCGCACGGTCATCGCGACGCCGTAGTAGGTGGCGCGCTTCTTCTCGATGATGGTGTAGGCGCTGTTCTTGACCTCCTCGGCGATGCGCTTCTCGGTGGCCTTGTGATCGTGGTGGCCGTGAAGCTCGCAGAAGTCGTTCAGGGGAACACCGGCGACCGTGGCGCTCGACCAAGCGGCGAGCTCGGAGTCACCGTGCTCGCCCATGACGTAGGCGTGGACGTCGCGCGGGTCGACATCGAGGTGCTCGCCGAGCATGTAGCGCAGACGGGCCGTGTCGAGCACCGTACCGGAGCCGATCACGCGGCCCTCGGGCAGGCCCGACATCTTGACGGCGGCGTAGGTGAGCACATCAACGGGGTTGGAGACGATGAGCAGAACGCCCTCGAAGCCGCTCTCGCGGATGTTGGGGATGATGGACTTGAAGATCGACACGTTCTTGTTGACGAGGTCGAGACGGGTCTCACCGGGCTTCTGCGCGGCACCGGCGGTGACGACGACCATCGCGGCATCGGACACATCGGAGTAGTCGCCCGCGTAGATCTTCATCGGGCTCGCGAACGGAACGCCGTGCGCGATGTCGAGTGCCTCGCCCTCAGCGCGGTTGCGGTCCACGTCGATGAGGACCATCTCGGAGAACAGCCCGCTCTGCATGATCGCGAACGCAGACGAGGAGCCCACGAACCCGCAGCCCACAATGGCGATCTTCCTGTCGTTGACCATAACGCGTCCTTTCTTTCAACGGAAATCCTCAGACACCCCAAAGGGGTACCCGATATTTCCGGCCTTCGTTACGTCCCCATTATTCCGCAACTCACCGATGAAAATCCACCGTTCGCCGATTTTTGAAGGTAGTGAGGTGACAGAGAAGAGATTGAGATCTCCTTATGCCAACCCGTCCAACTCCGCAAGCCAGAGACGGGCGGAGGCATCGCTCGGCATGCGCCAGTCGCCGCGCGGCGAGAGCGTGACGGAGCCCACCTTCGGGCCGTCGGGCAGGCAGCTGCGCTTGAACTGCTGGGAGAAGAAGCGCCGGTAAAAGACGCGCAGCCAGGAGAGGATCAAGGCGGGCTCGAAGGTACCCTCGAAGGTGCGGCAGGCCTGGCGGTAGATGCGGCCCGGGCCGTGGCCGCCGCGGATCATGTGGTAAAGGAAATAATCGTGCAGCTCGTACGGGCCCACGAGGTCCTCGGTGCGCTGGGCGATCTCGCCGTCCTCCGTGGGCGGCAGGAGCTCCGGCGAGACCGGGGTGTCGAGGATGTCCGCGAGGACGGCGGCCGCGGGGCCCTCCACGGTGTCGGCCGCGTAGCGCACGAGGTGGCGGACGAGGGTCTTCGGCACACCGGCGTTCACCCCGTACATGCTCATATGGTCGGCGTTGTAGGTGGCCCAGCCGAGCGCGAGCTCGGAGAGGTCACCGGTGCCGACGACGAAGCCATGGAGCTCGTTTGCGAGGTCCATCAGGATCTGCGTGCGCTCGCGGGCCTGGCTGTTCTCATAGGTGACGTCGCGCACCGCGGGATCGTGCCCGATATCGGTGAAGTGCCGCTCGACAGCCGAGCCGATCGCGATCTCCCGGAAGTCTACGCCGAGCTCATCGGCGAGCCGCTCGGCGTTGCCCTTCGTCCGCGACGTGGTGCCGAAGCCCGGCATCGAGACGGCGTGGATGCCTGCGCGATCGAGCCCCGCGCGATCGAAGGCGCGCGCGCAGACAAGCAGGGCGAGCGTGGAGTCGAGGCCGCCCGAGAGCCCGATGAGGACACTCGAGGTCGACGTGTGCACGAGGCGCGTGGCGAGGCCGGCGGCCTGGATCGAGAGGATCGTCTCGCAACGCTGGGCGCGCTCAGCAGCCCCTTCAGGCACGAAAGGTCGCGGGTTAAAGACGCGGTCGGTCTCGAGGGCCGAGCGCGTGGGCGTGACGCCGAGGCTGAATGGGATGGACGCCGGTGCCTCGGCAGCGTGGTCCCCGTGCGTCCAGGTGGTCGTGCGGCGACGCTCCGAGACGAGGCGGGCGAGGTCGATGTCGGATACGGCGGATCCGCAGGTGAACGCCTCGCTCTCGCATAGAACGGCACCGTTCTCCGCCACGAGGTTCACCCCGGCGAAGACGAGGTCGGTGGTGGACTCCCCCTCGCCGGCGTCCGCGTAGGCGTAGGCGCAGAAGAGCCGGGCGCTCTGCGAGGCCACGAGCATGCGGCGGTAGGCCTCCTTCCCCACCAGCTCATCGGAGGCGGAGAGGTTCAAGATCACGGTCGCGCCGCCATCCGTGGCCATGCGCACCGACGGGGGATCAGGCACCCAGAGGTCCTCGCAGACCTCGACGCCGATGCGGACGTCTGGATCCTCGTTACAGGCGTACACGAGCTCGGATCCCAGCGGGGCCGTCTGGCCGGCGACAGCGACCGAGATCGGCGCCACAGGGGCCGGGGCGAACCAGCGCGCCTCGTAGAACTCGCCGTAGGTGGGCAGATGGCGCTTGGCGGTGAGGCCGAGCAGGCGCCCGCGGCAGCAGACGGCCGCGACGTTGTAAACGGCATCGGCGTGCGCGACGGGAAGGCCCACCGCGAAGAGGAGGGGCAGGTCGGCCGTCTCCTCGAGGATGCGGGCGAGGGCGCGCTCGCAGGCGGTGAGCAGGGCTCGGTCGTGCAGGAGGTCGGCCGCGGTGTAGCCCGTGAGGCAGAGCTCGGGCAGGACGAGGGCGCGGACACCGTCCGCCGCGGCCTCGCGGATGGCAGCGAGCACCGCCTCCGCATTGCCGGCAACATCGGCGACGCGGATCCTCGGCGTGGCGGCGGCGATGCGGAAGAAGCCGTCAGCGATGGATTCCATGATGCCCTCCTCAGGGGTCGCGATCCTGCTGGCATTGTAGCGCGGCCGCAGGGACCGGGCGGCGGCGGGCCTCGCAATGGACGAGGGGCGGGGCCTGACACCGGGCGGGATCGCAACAGACCCAACCCTCACCTTCAACCCCAACCTCAACGTCCTTCACGCTTTCCGCACGTGTGTCCCCTCTTTCTGTTCTCTCCCGGCCACGCACCAGTCTCGCCGCCGACGGGTACTAATCTCATGAGACACATCAGCGACCGAGAAGGACCGAGCATGGCATCGAACATCCCCGAGTACACGGATCTGCAGAGAACGCGCGTGGTCAGGCGCCTGGACTCGGATGGCGCATCGGGGCCGGGCTCGATCGGCAGCACGCAGCCGCTCAAGGCGGAGAAGAAGGGGCTGTTCGACGACCTCTCGATCGCGCAGATCATCGCCGGTGCCGGCGCGGCTGCCACCTCGGTGCTGCTCGCCTCGCACATCGGCGTCTACGGCTCGGTAATCGGAGCCGCCGTGAGCTCGGTCGTCACGGTCATCGCCACACAGGTCTACCGGCGCGCGCTCACCGCGGGCGCGAAGAAGATCAACGACGGGCTCGGCGTAGGCGGATCCGCCCAGGAGACGTCGCGCATCGAGAACCCCTATCGCGCGGACCTCAATGCCCCCGCGGGCACCCGCAGCGTGCGCGGCGCGCGCACCGCACCGGCCTCCTATCGCGCCCGCGCCGCCGAGGAGCGGCACGCGGTGCAGCGCAGGGTCATCATCGCCTCCGTCGTGGTGGCCGTCATCGCCGTGGCCTTGAGCGCCGGGGCGATCCTCCTCACCACCGCAGGCCAGGGCCTCGGCGACCGTCCCACCGTGAGCACCACCGGGACCACCGATGGGTCGACGAGCGAGCGGGGCACCGCCGGGACCGCGCAGTCCGACAGCAATACGAACGCGTCAACAGACACATCCTCGACGGACTCGAGCGACGCGACGGGCGGCAGCTCCTCATCCTCGACCTCGACATCAGGCACGGGCTCGACCGATCAGAGCTCGAGCGACTCCAGCTCATCCGGCACCTCGGATTCCTCGAATACGGGCAGCTCGGACACGGGGACCTCTGGATCCTCTGACAGCTCCACGGGGGACACGAGCTCGACGTCGAACTCCAGCTCGCAAAGCGGCGCCTCATCGACGAGCGGGACCTCTACCTCTGCCACCGCGGTAATCGGGCAGACGTCGTGACAGTTCGTGAACCGGGCGTCGGTGTTCTTCGATGTGACCGAGCGCCTGGAGACGGGGCGACGCTGTGACCGACCGGCGCACGTGTGGGGATATCCCGCCTGCGCAGTTCAGAGTTGCGCTCTACGTCAACCAACTGGAGCGCGCAAAGCAGCGCCCGCCCCCGGCACAGCGGGCGCCGTCGCCTGCGGCGGCAGGACGCGGGACCGTCCGGACGGGGTGCTAAGATGCAGGCGGCACAACCTGCGAGATTGAGGTCCCCATGGCGCGAACCGATTCCCCGTCGCTGTCCGACGGCAACATGCTCTACCTGTACGATCTGCTCAAGCGCGAGATCGGCTGCGGCAAGCAGACCTTCCTCCCCCGCGTTGAGGAGGCACTGGCCACCGACCGCATGACCGGCGAGGACCTGGGCTTCGAAAGCACCCGGACGCTGCTGGAGGCGCTCGGCGACATGGTCACACTCACCGTGTTCAAGGGTGGCCGCGTGTACGCGACGCTTGCCGAGATGCCCGCGTGGGACGAGGTGCTCGCTGCGGCGGATGCCCCCAAGGCGACAGCCCCAGCCGGCAGGCCCTGGAAGCGCAAGCGCGGGGCGAGGACCTTGAAACCCCAGCGTCCCCGGCGTGTGAAGCGCGCGGAGCCTGAGGCGGACCATGCGGCCGCTGAGGCTGATCAAGCGCCTGTAGCGAGCGTCGATACGGCGGGCGATACGGGAGCTGAGACCGAGTATGCACCCGATGCGCGCACCGTCATGGTGCATCAGGAGCCGGAAGCCCCGATGGTGAAAGCTGAGGGTGTCTCTGCAGGCACCGGGAACGAGCGGGATGCCGTCGCCCCTCGGACACCAGACGGTCAGGCTGGCGGTGCCATCGAGCCCGAGCGGGGCTCCGCGGAGGATGACGACCCCGAGCATACCGGCCAGATCGCGGAGGACTCCCCGTCAACGCCCGCCGCAGGCCCTCTCAGGACCCCTTCCATCTCCCTCACCGTCACCTACGATCCCGATGAAGGCCTGGGGGAAGCTGGCGGCGGCGATACCCAGACCGCGCCGCAGACCGTGATGGCCGGCGTAGATGACGAATCAGATGGCTCGGCGTCGCCGCAGCAGGTGGACACAGGGATGCTGCTCGACACGCCGACGAAACAGCGGTCTGAGATGGATGAGCGCGCGGACGACCCGGCCGCCCACGCCGCTTCCCTGCCGTCACATGAGACCGCTGCCGTGACCGGCGCAACGGCATCTGCAACCGGTATGGCAGCATCACCTGGCAACGCTGCCTCTAGGCTCACCCCGCCGTCGAACCTTGCCACAAGCACACCGGCCGGCTCCCAACGGCCCGGTGCCGCCGCGTCGGCCCCCGCTGTCGCGAAAACGGGCTCCGTCGGCTCCAGCGTCACCCCGACCCCACATGCCCTCGCCTCCTACCCGCGCGACTTCGCCACCGAGGTCCACATCCCCGGCCCCCTGCTCGCCGAGCTCACGCGCATCATGCCCTTCGGCGCCGACGTGGTGTCCGAGCTCACGCGGGACTTCCGCGCCGACCGGGGCCTGGGGTCGCTCAGCGGCACGCGATCGCAGGCGGTCTTCCCACTCCGCTTTGACGGGGGCGGCCAGCCCGTTGCCGTCACCATCAAGCGCACGCCGGACGGAGTGCGCCCCTGGGCGGTGAGCGCCGTCGAGTATGCGGAGAACACCGCACCCGCCGCAGCGGACCTCGAGGGCCTGCCCCTGGTCTCGCCTGTCGAGGAGCCCCTGCGCGAGCTCGCGGCGCGCGCGTACCTCGACTCCCCCGCCCTCGCCGCACTCGCAGAAGCCGCCTATCCGGCGATGTGGGATGCCGAATCCATCCGGGCGCAGCTCGCCTTCGCCCTTCAGGACGTCGAGCTCTCAGCCGGCGATGTCGCCATCGGGCTCTTCACCGGCACGGGCGCACCCCTCCTCGCGCGCTTCGAGGAGACCGACGAGGACATCCCGTGGCGGCTCACCGGACCGGGGTCGAAGTAGAGGCTATGCATACCTCCCAATAACGCACACGATCGCCTGCGTTTCTGGGAGCTGTGCATAGGCGCACCGCATAAAAGAAGCGGCGGCGCGGACCGACCCGTCCGCACCGTCGCCATCTTTCTCGAACACTCCCAGCCGCCGGGACCCTCCTGGGATCCGAAAGCCGCTAATCCCGCGTCAGCTTCCGATGGATTCGGTGCGGGCGAGCGGCGTCCTCACCGAGTCGCGCCACACGGTTCTCCTGGTAGGCCTCGAAGTTGCCTTCGAACCAGTGCCAGATGCCCGGGTTCTCGTCCGTCCCCTCCCAGGCCAGAATATGCGTGGCCACGCGGTCGAGGAACATGCGGTCGTGGCTGATCACAACCGAGCAACCCGGGAACTCGAGCAGGGCGCTCTCGAGCGAGGAGAGCGTCTCCACGTCGAGGTCGTTCGTGGGCTCGTCGAGGAGGAGCAGGTTGCCGCCCTGCTTGAGCGTGAGGGCGAGGTTCAGGCGGTTGCGCTCGCCACCCGAGAGCACGCCGGCGCGCTTCTGCTGGTCGGAGCCCTTGAAGCCGAAGCTCGCCACATAGGCGCGGCTCGGCACCTCGCTCTCCCCCACCTGCATGATGTCGAGGCCGTCGGAGACGACCTCCCAGAGCGTCTTGTCGGGATCGATGCCGGCGCGGTTCTGGTCGACGTAGGACACCTTCACGGTCTCGCCGAGCTCGAGCCCGCCCGAGGTCAGCGGCTCCAGGCCGACGATGGTCTTGAACAGCGTCGACTTGCCCACGCCGTTGGGGCCGATGACGCCCACGATGCCCGCGCGCGGAAGCGTGAACGAGAGGTCGTCGATGAGGACACGGCCGTCGAACTCCTTGTGGAGATGGCGCGCCTCGAGGACCTTGGCGCCCAGACGCGGGCCCACGGGGATGCGGATGTCCGTGTAGTCGAGCCGCGCGCTCGCCCGGGCCTCGGCCTCCATCTCCTCGTACCGGGCGAGACGGGCCTTGTTCTTGGCCTGGCGCGCCTTGGGGCTCGAGCGCACCCACTCGAGCTCGGCGGCCATGCGCTTCGCCAAGCGCTCGTCGCGCTGCCCCTGGGCGGCGATGCGCGCCGCCTTCGTCTCGAGGTAGGTGGAGTAGTTGCCCTTGTAGGGGTAGAGATGCCCGCGGTCGACCTCGCAGATCCACTCGGCCACGTTGTCCAGGAAGTAGCGATCGTGGGTGACGGCGAGCACGGCGCCGGAGTAGCCGTGCAGGAAGTGCTCGAGCCAGAGGACAGACTCGGCGTCGAGGTGGTTCGTCGGCTCGTCGAGGAGCAGGAGGTCGGGGGCCTCGAGCAGGAGCTTGCAGAGGGCCACGCGACGGCGCTCGCCGCCCGAGAGCACCGAGACCGGGGTGTCCGAATCCGGAAGCTGCAGGGCGTCCATGGCCACGGAGAGCTTGCTGTCGATATCCCAGCCGTCCGCCGCGTCGATCTCATCCTGCAAGGTACCCATCTCCGCCATCAGGGCGTCGAAGTCGGCATCGGGCTCGGCCATCAGAGTGCCGATCTCGTTGAACCGGTCCACCTTCGCGAGGATGTCGCCGAAGGCCTGCCGCACGTTCTCGATGACGGTGGCGCCCTCGTCGAGCGGGGGCTCCTGAAGGAGGATCCCCACCGAGTAACTGGGTGTGAGCCGGGCGTCGCCGTTCGAGACCTCCTCGAGGCCGGCCATGATCTTGAGGAGCGTGGACTTGCCCATGCCGTTGGGGCCCACGACGCCGATCTTGGCGCCGGGATAGAAGCTCAAGGTCACATCGTCGAGGATGACCTTGTCGCCGTGCGCCTTGCGCGCCTGATACATCTGGTAGATGAACTCCGCCATAAGCCTGTTTTATCCTTTCTACCTGCGGTTTCTTTTCTGATTATCCGAGTGGTCGACAAATTTGGTCGACAAAACCCGGCAAGAACCCCTGTCGCCTTTCTGGTCGAACGCCTCTCCACGTCCGTCTCCGGTGGTCACCGCGCTCGGTGAACAGGCGGCTCGAAAAAGCGGGGGCTCAACCGCCCCGCAACCACATTCTACCGGGTGTTCCGCATCCGCACCACCGGGCAGGCCGCCCATGCGGTGACACCTTGTCGGCGGATTCAGCGGGAGCCTCAGATCCCCAGCAGCCGCGCGCTCGTGTCGGCAATGCGGCGGGCGAGCTCGGCGCGATCCGCGTGGCGAATCTCCGCGAGGGTGTCGAGCACCGTCTCAAGCGCGGCCGCGATCTCCCCGGCGGTGTAGGGGGTGTCCAATCCCGGCGGCGCATCGGTCTCAAGCAGAATCCGGTCCACCGGCATGATCCGTGCGTACTCGCGTCCGCGCTTGGTGGAGAGCATCATCGGATTCACCGACACATAGCAGCCTGCGCAGCGCAGACGGGCGAGCTCGTCGCTCGTGCCTGAGAACCAGTGGAAGATGCAGGAGGCATCGGAGCCCGTGCCTGTGAGCCCGCAGCGCTCGAGGACGTCAAGAATCTCCCCCGACGAGCGCACCGCGTGCACCGAAAGGACCCTCCCGGGTACGGAACGCTCCGCACAGTCGCGGATCAGGCGCTCGAACGCCGCCACCTGCGCCTCGCGCGACCCCACGTGGGCGCGACCGAAATCGAGCCCGACCTCGCCGACGAAGCGCGCATCCGCGATGAGCCGAGCAGCCTGCAGGACCTCTTGCTCCCCGCACTCCCCCGAGTCGATCCACCAGGGATGCAGGCCCACGCCCACGCACACGTTCACATGGCGGCCGAGCGCCCTGCGCGCGGCGAGCGTGCCGGCCGGGGTGACGGGCGCGCAGAATATCGCGAGCCCGCGCTCCTCCGCCTCAGCGGCCACCCGCTCCGCATCGAAAATGCGGTCGAGGTGGCAGTGCATGTCGTACAGGCAATACGTCATCGCAGCTACCGGATCGCACCGACAGGCGGCACCGGGCCCACGGCCTCGACCCCCACCCCGGTGAGCTTGCGGATCAGGTAGCCCGCGATCATCTGCCCCATGATGGGCGGCATATAGGAGACGGTCCCCATGCCGCTGCGCTCGCTGCGGTCGCGTCCGGGAAGCCCCGTGGCCGGTCGGGCATGCTCACAGGAGTAGAGCACGGTGAGGCGGCGGATCCCGCGGCGGCGGCACTCCTTGCGCATGACGCGCGAGAGCCGGCAGTTCATCGTCTTGGAGATATCGGTGATGCGCAGGCACTCGGGATGCAGCTTGTTCGCCCCGCCCATACTGCTGATCAGCGCGAACCCGCGCCCCTCGGCAAGGGCCGCCAGCTCGAGCTTGACCGAGATGGTGTCCACGGCGTCGACCACATGGTCGATGCGGCCGGCGGCTTCAAGGAGCTCATCGAGGAGGTCCGCCGCCCCTTCGGCGGTGACGCGCACCTGGCGGCAGATGACCTCGGCATCGGGGTTGATATCGTGGATCATCTCGGCCATAACCTCGACCTTCGGGCGCCCCTGCGTGCTCATGAAGGCGATGGCCTGGCGGTTGATGTTGCTCAGCGACACCACGTCGGCGTCCACGAGGACGAACTTCCCCACCCGAGCGCGGGCGAGCGACTCGACGCAGTTCGAGCCCACGCCGCCGACGCCGAAGACGAGGACGCACGAGTCCTCAAGCCGTTTGACGCCGTCTTCGCCGAGGACCGGGATGAGCTTGGTTGCCGGGGTATCTTCTGCCATGGATCCCTCTCCGTTTTGGTTTGCGCGGTCCATTATAGGGGGATCTCGTTGGATAGGTGAGCAGGTGGGCATGCGCGGGCATCCATCTCGAGCAGCCGGTACCGACGGACCGGGAAAGCCCGTTGCGAGGTCAAACCGGTTGAGATGGGCTTACAGCAGGCCCCTCTGAGCGGGCCTGTACGGGATCAGGCCAGCAGCCGCTCCAGCGCATCCGCGATGCCGTCCTTGTTGTTCGTGCCCGTGACCATATCGGCCACTGCCTTGACCTCATCCGTCGCGTTGCCCATGGCCACGCCCACGCCGGCCGCCTCGAGCATGGTGAGGTCGTTCTGGGCATCGCCGAACGCTGCGACCTCGGAGAGGTCGATGCCGACCGCAGGCAGCGCCTCCGCGAGAGCACGGCCCTTGTGCACGCCCTGCGCGGTGTACTCGAAGTAGAAGTCGGCGGTGAACACGCAGGCGAGGGTATCGGCGAACGGCTCGGCCATCGCGCGCCAGTGCTCCTGCAAATAGGTGTCCGTACCGGCGACCAGCACCTTCTCCACCGGGCGGTCGATGGCCGCGGAGAGGTCGCGGACCTCGTGAATGAGGAGGTCGCAGGCGTCGCACTCGTACTTGATGATGTTCTTCGGCGCGCCACGGTGCTCGATCATGCAGCGGTAGGGGTCCTCGACGAGCAGCTCCTCGCCCCGCACGATCCACGGGATCACATCGAAGGTGCGCATATGGTCGATGATGGCGCGCGCCTCCTCGACGGTGAGGGCCTGGTCGAAGAGGACCTCGTCGGTGGTTGCATCCACGGCCACGGCCCCGTTGTAGGCGACGATGACGCCGTGGTGCGCGGCGAGATCGAGCTCGTCCGCGAGTGCCCGCAGGCCCTGCACCGGGCGGCCGGAGGCGAGGACGATCCGGATCCCCTGCTCCTGGGCCGCGATCAGCGCCTCACGGGTGCGGGGTGTGATGCGCTTCTCATCGTTCGTGAGCGTGCCGTCGATATCGAGTGCGATCGCCTTGATGGCCATGTGAAACCCTCCCGCGCCCCTCGGGCGCATCCTCTGAGCTGAAACGCGTCTCAGTCCGCCGTGAAAACAGGTCTTAGCCTATCATCAGCAGATCGGGGACGGTGTCAAGGATGGCGTGGGCCGCCGCCTGCGAGAACCCGAAGCGGTCCTCGCGCTTCGCGAACACGGTGAGTCCCGCCGCGACGCCGGCGGCGATGCCCGGCACGGAGTCCTCCACGCAGCAGCACGCACTTGCGGGCAGCCCGAGCAGCTCGAGGGTGTGCAGGTAGATCTCGGGATCGGGCTTGCTCTCGGTGAACTGCTCACCTGAGACGATGACCTCGAAGAACTCGATGAGCCCGCAGGCCGTGAGGACCTCCTTGATGTTCTCCAACTGCGACGACGAGGCGAGGGCGAGGCGCACGCCGCAGTCCTTGAGGGCGGCGAGGGTCTCAGGGATACCCGGATTCATCATGGAGCGGTAATCGTACGTCCGGCGCGCCTCGGTCCACGCCTCGTAGGCGGCTACGGCCTCGTCCTCGGTGTAGTCGCGCCCGACGCGAGCGTACCAACGGCGGATATTGCGGCGAAAGTCCTGGTGTGAGCAGCCCACCTGGTCGAACAGTTCCCGCTCGGTGAGGCCCATCCCGAGCTCGGCGGAGAGCGCTTCAAATTCGTGGACGTAGAACAGCTCGGTATCGACGATCACGCCGTCCATGTCGAAGATGACAGCGGTGTACGGAAAGCGGGCGGGCTCATCTGTCATGAGGGCTCCTTAGCAGGATGGAGGTGGCACGCAACAGCCGCATTCTAGCATGGGGCTCAGACACGCCAGGAAAATGCGCCGGCGGCTACGGCGTCATCCCACACCTCGCCATCATGTGAAAACGGACACGCCGCCCCTGCAAAGTCAGCCGGCGCACAGACGACCCTCTCATCGTCCATCGGCCAGCTCGCGCTCCCAGGCCGAGAAACGAGACCGGGGCACCCGCGGGCGCCCCGGTCGATCACATGCCCGTTGGCAGGAAGCGCGCCTTACCGGCGGTTCTCCCGGTAGAACGCGATCAGCGCCTGCGTGCTCGCGTCCTGCGCCGCAAGGGCCTCGTCATCGTGGAAGGCCGGGGTGATCTGCTTGGCGAGCTGCTTGCCCAGCTCAACACCCCACTGGTCGAAGGAGTCGATCCCCCAGACCGTCCCCTCGACGAACGTGATGTGCTCGTAGAGCGCGATGAGCGCGCCCAGGGAACGCGGGGTCAGGTCCACGCCGAAGATCGAGGTCGTCGGCCGGTTGCCCTCGAACACGCGGGCCGGCACCATCCACTCCGCGGTCCCCTCGGCGCGCACCTCGTCGGCCGTCTTACCGAAGGCGAGCGCCTTGGTCTGCGCGAGGAAGTTGCCGAGGAAGAGCTCGTGCACGTCCTGGCTGCCGTCCAGGGCGGCGTTGGGCGTGTTCGCAAAGGCGATGAAATCGGCGGGGATGATCTGCGTGCCCTGATGGATAAGCTGGTAGAAGGCGTGCTGGCCGTTGGTGCCGGGCTCGCCCCAGAAGATCTCGCCGGTGGCGGAGGTCACCGGCGTGCCGTCCCAGCGCACGTGCTTGCCGTTGCTCTCCATCGTGAGCTGCTGCAGGTAGGCCGGGAACCGGTGCAGGTACTGGTTGTACGGCAGGATGGCATGGGTCTTGCAGCCGAGGAAATTCACGTACCAGACGTTCAGGAGGCCCATGAGCGCGATGACGTTCTCCTCAAGCGGGGTGTTTGCGAAATACTCATCCACCTCATGGAAGCCCTCAAGGAAGCACTGGAAGCGCTTGGGCCCGAGGGCCACGATGAGCGAGAGGCCCACCGCGGAGTCGACCGAGTAGCGCCCACCCACCCAGTTCCAGAAGCCGAAGGCGTTCTTCGGATCGATCCCGAAGTCGGCCACGAGGTCGAGTGCTGTGGACACGGCCACGAAATGCTTGGCCACGGCCTCGGCGCGGGACGCCTCGGAACCGTCGATGACGCCGGCCTCCTCCAGGGTGGAGAGCAGCCAGGTCTTGGCCTCGCGCGCGTTGGTCAGGGTCTCGAGCGTGGTAAAAGTCTTCGAGACGATGATCACGAGCGTGGTCTCGGGGTCGAGGCCGCGGGTCTTCTCGGCGAGGTCGTTCGGGTCGATGTTCGAGACGTAGGTGCAGTCGATCCCCGCATCGGCGTAGGGCCGCAGGGCCTCGTAGACCATGACCGGGCCGAGGTCGGAGCCGCCGATGCCAATCGAGAGCACGTGCTCGATCCTCTTGCCCGAGACGCCCTTCCAGGAGCCGTCGCGCACCTCGTTCGCGAAGGCGTACATGCGGTCGAGGACCTCGTGCACGTCGGCGACGACGTCCTGGCCGTCGACGATCAGGCTGCCCGCCTGGCTGGCCGGGCGGCGAAGCGCGGTGTGCAGCACGGCGCGATCCTCGGTGGTGTTGATATGGGCCCCGGCGAGCATGGCGTCGCGCCGCTCCTCGAGCCCGACCGCGCGGCCGAGATCCACCAGCAGGCGCAGGGTCTCATCGGTCACGAGGTTCTTGGAGAGGTCGATGCGGAAACCGGCGAGATCGTAGCTCAGGCGCTCCACGCGGCCGGGATCCTCGGCGAACCACCGCTTGAGATCGACCCCCTCAGCGAGAAGGGCGTCGAGGTGGTCGCTCAGACTCTGCCACGCAGGGGTTTTGACAGCATCGACAGGTGCTGGAACGGTTGGCATGGGGAACTCCTCCTAGAGACGTGCCCGCGGGCACCGCGCCCGCGTGAGGTTTCCCCTATTGTAGCGCTGAGCCCGCGTCGGACGCGGCCGCATCGTCCACGGCCGGCGCTTCCGGTGCTACGGCTCCCCCGTCCACAGACGGTTCGCCCAAAAAGAGCGGCACCGCCAGGCGCGTGTAGAACGCGAGCCAGATGAGGGCCGCCGCGAACCCGCCGATCACGTCGCTCGCGTAGTGGACCCCGAGGTAGATACGGCTGACACCGATCATCACGATGACGACGGCGAAGGCGCCCGAGAGCAGGAGGCGCTGGCGGCGATCGCGCTCATAGTGCCAGATGAGCCAGACGATCAATCCGAAGAAGGCCATGGCCATCATCGAGTGGCCCGACGGGAAGCTGAAACCCGTCTCCTCGATGAGGCGGAACCCCACCGGTCTGGGGCGCTGGACCAGGGCCTTCAAACCGACGTTCAAGAGCGAGGAGAGCACCAGGTTGACCGCGCAGCACCAGCCGGGGCGCCGGCCCGGTGCGAAGGCGGCGATCACGAGCAGGAGCACGATGAGGATCACCGGGCTCCCGAGCGCCGTGAACCCCATCATGACGGGGGTGAGCCAGGAGACGCGGAGCTTTTGGACGAACAGCCAATAGGCCCAGACGTCGATCCGCATCGTGTCGGATGAGAGCACATCCCCGAGTAGGAGCAGGAAGACGGCGAGACAGCCAAGGAGCACGAGTGGAAGGGCGTTCGCGCGGATCAGGCCCAGAAGACGCCCCGGTAGCCGGCGGCGCTCCTCGGGGGTCAAGGCGTCGTCCCTACGGTTTTCCATCTTGCGCTCCTTTCGATCTCCCTATTTTAAACGTGTCCGCACGGGCCCTTAGGATATCCTCATCGAATGTCTTTTCATGGAACATATGTTCGTGTACACTGAAGCCAGAAGGAGGGGTTCATGAAACGCGCCCGCACCTACCTATGCATCGATCTCAAATCGTTCTACGCGTCGGTTGAATGCGTCGACAAGGGACTTGATCCGCTCACCGCGCGGCTGGTGGTGGCGGATCCCGCCCGCGGCCCCAAGACCATCTGCCTGGCGGTGAGCCCCGCCCTGAAGCACTTGGGGGTCCGCAACCGCTGCCGCGTCTTCGAGATCCCCTTGGGGATCTCCTATGAGAAGGCGGTGCCCCGCATGCGCCTCTACATGGAGGTGTCGGCCCGCATCTACGGCATCTACCTCGAGCACATCAGCCCGCAGGACATCCACATATACTCGGTGGACGAGTGCTTCATAGACGCCACCTCCTACCTCAGGCTCTATCAGATGACGGCCCGTCAGTTCGCCAGCAAGCTCATGGGCGAGATCCGCTCCCGCACGGGCATCCCCGCAGCGGCCGGCATCGGGAGCAACCTGTTCCTCGCCAAAGTGGCCTTGGATATCACCGCCAAGCACGCGGGCGACGGCATCGGCGTCCTCACCGAGGAGACGTTCCGCCAGCAGATCTGGCCGCACCGGCCCATCACGGATATCTGGGGCATCGGGGCGGGCACCGCGCGGCGCCTGGCCGCCTATCACGTGCACGATCTCATGGGCGTCGCCGCGCTCGATGAGTCAATCCTCTACCGCGAGCTCGGCGTCCGCGCCGAGTACCTGATCGACCACGCCCACGGGCGGGAACCGGTCACCATCGCCGAGATCCAAGCCTATCGCCCAGCCGCCTCCTCGCTGGTGAGCGGCCAGGTCCTGCACCGCGACTACACGCGCGAGGAGGCGCGCACGGCACTTCGCGAGATGGTCGACACCTCGGTGCTCGAGCTCGTCGGCCGCCATGTGGTCGCAGGCGGGATCTCCCTGTTCGTGGGCTACGGCAAGAACGTGCCCCCAGCGAGGAACGCCCCGGCAACCTGCGTGGATCCCAGCGCCCACAGCGCGCTCGACGACACCGCCCTGCTGGAGCGCCAGAACCCCGACGGCAGCATCGGCGGGGGCGTCCGAGCGATGAGCAGGCTCGCCGGAGATACCTTCCCCGGAGAGTTCGCAGGCCGCATCGCACGCGGGGCCTGGGGGCACGCCGGCGGGCAGCGCAAGCTCAGCGGGCACACGAACTCGTTCCGCAAGATCTGGGAGACCTTCGAGTGGCTGTTCGATGAGACGGTCGATCCCGCGCGGGCCATCAAGCGCATGAGCATCGGGTTCGGGGACCTCCTCCCCGAGGAGTTCGCCGACGTGGACCTCTTCACCGATCAGGCCGCCGAGGGCGCCGAGCGGCAGCTCGCCCTCACCGTCAACGCCGTGAAGGGCCGCTGGGGAAAGAACGCCCTGCTCCGTGGCACGAGCTTCAAACGTGGGGCCACCGGGCGCGAGCGCAACGAGCAGGTGGGAGGGCACCGTGCCTAAGTACACCAAAAACGGTCAGTCCCGAGCCAGCCGCGCAGCCCAGTTCATGCCCTTCGCGGCGCTCACCGGCTACTACGAGCTCGCACGTCAGCAGGAGCGCGTGGTCGAGGCGCGACACGAGCCCACCGACGAGGAGGCCCTCGCCCTCTCGCAGACGATCATGCAGGTGCGCCGGGGCGATCTCATACGCGTGACCTTCTACCGGGGCGACGGCTACGTCACCCGGGCGGGAACGGTGGCGGCCGTGGACGCAACCCTCCGAAACCTGCGCCTCGACGAGCTCACGATCCCGTTTCGCGATATTCGTGAGATCGACCGCTCCCCCGCGAACGGTGATGGCGCGTGGGAGCGGCCAGGAGTGTGAGGTCGGCAGGGGCGCACGCGAGCGGACAAGCTCTCTCGGCCCACAGCCCTCCAGCGCGGGCGCCGGTCCGTCCTAAAAGGCTGAAGGTCAAGGCCAGAGAAGGTCGATTCCAGCCGGAAGGAACCCCTTGCGAGGCCCGCCGGCGCCGCGTGCAGGCGGCGCTTAGAGCTTCTGCACGTAGTAGCCGGCATCCTTGACGGCCCGCTCGTAGGCGGCCTCGTCGATGGGGTGCTTTGAGAGGATGCGGGCCATGTTGTCGCCAAGACTCACCCGCGCCCAGGTGCCATCGATCCCGTTCAGGGCGTCTGTGACATGGCGTTCACAGTTCTCGCAGGTCATGCCGCCAATCAAAAGGTCAGTCCGATACGGATAGTGTGACTCATCGGTGTCCGCCACCTCCACGTGCTTGACCTTCGCGGCCCCCTCGTGCTCACCGCAGCAGCTCTGCGTGCCCGAGAGGCCGCCCCAGACACGACGCCCGCCGATGGCGAGGCCGGCGATGACGATGATGGCGACTACGATATTGCCCGGCGTGAGGATCTCACCCATGAGAGCTCCCTTCAACATGGCGCCAACCGGTTCGGTCGGCGCATCCCAAACGGCGCAGCCGCATCGACCTGGCGCCGCCAGGTCCGGCGCTACGGTTTGCAACGAACCGCGGCCACTCGACTCGGTCCCGCACCACGGCGCCCGCATGGGCGGTTGAATCCGTGAAGCCGCGCCTTTCGCGAACACACTATAGCCCTCAATCCCATCCATCTTCCCTAGAAGTTAGAAGATGCTTACTTCTCGTGCGATCCGGCGCCGATCCGGTGTATAAGTTACCTAGACCTAACAAAGGGACGAAGGCTGGAGGACGCACCGTGATCACACCCATCGACGCGCTCTCACTCGAGGCATCGATCGTTCGCAACGGCGCACCCACGCTGACCGGGGCCATGCCCGCGAACCTCTTCACCTTCCCCGGGCGGTTCGCCGCATCGACTCCCTGCACGGCAGTAAGCGCCACCGAGGTGCGCGAGAACCGCGCCGCCCTCCATGATGCGGCACGCGTCTGCGCCACCTGTCTCGAACACTCCGGCATCCGTCTGAGCGTGCTCGTCTGGCGCGGCTGCGGGGCCCTGCTCTTCCTCTACCGGCCGGACGCGCTCGAGCGCATCTTCTCGATACCCGAGGTGCACCATGCGTTCGAAACGGCCGGATATCCCTCAGGCGACCTCGATGGATGCTTGGATTCCCTCGCCGAGCGAATGGCAGCGCGCGGCCCCTGCGCCGTGAGCGCCCGGCATGCGGCGACAGCCGTTCCCTCCCCGCAGCATCCGCAGCGAACCGCCTTCCCCCATGAGGTCGGTTACCTCCTCGGCTACCCCGTCGCCGACGTAGCGGGCTTCATCAACCACGCCGGCAAAAACTGCCTAGTCTCCGGACCTTGGAAGGTGTACCAGGATCGGAACCGCGCACTCGCCCTCTTCGAGCGCATCCGTGCGAACACGGCACGGTGCCGACAACGCTATCGTCGCGGCGCGAGCCTCACCGAGCTCGCCGTCGCGTGCGCATAGGACCCAGAAACCAGCCGCGCGAAGAACGCGGCGCAACGGAAAGGATCAGCTATGAGCAAGGTTGCGGTCATCTACTGGAGCGGCACGGGCAACACCGAGGCCCTTGCTGGGTTCGTCGCCGACGGGGTCTCCGAGGCCGGCGGCGAGGCGGACGTCGTCCAGGTCTCTGATTTCGACAAGGCGTCGCTCGCGAGCTACGATGCCTTCGCCCTCGGATGCCCCGCCATGGGCTCCGAGGAGCTCGAGTACGACGAGTTCCAGCCGTTCTGGGACGACACCAAGGGCTCGTTCGGTGAGAAGAAAGTCGCCCTCTTCGGCAGCTATGAGTGGGCCGAAGGTGAGTGGATGGACACCTGGAAGGCCGACGCGGCGGATGCCGGCGTGAACGTCGTCGACACCCTCATCGTCTACGACGCCCCTGATGCCGAGGGCGAGACCCAGGCCAAGGCGCTCGGCGCGAAGCTCGTGTGATCAAAGCCGATTCGGCTGCGCCGTGGAACGAGCGGCGGATGTACCAGGGGCGGGCGGGCCACGAAGGCTCGCCCGCCCCACTCATGGCGGCAATGTGTCGGAACCGCGTTGCTCAGATGGACGTCGGCCATGCGGGGCGTGGGGCAACCGAACCCAAATTCCCGCTGTGCTATCGTATCTATCGATACGCCGTACTGATAAGGAAGGGAACGCCGTGGCGGTGCAACGACGCAACACGCACCAGCGCCAACTGGTGCTCGATGCCGTGATCGCACGGAGCGACCACCCCACGGCTGAGGAGATCTACCACGATGTACGCGCCCACGACGAGAAGATCAGCCGCGGCACGGTGTACCGCAACCTCAACCTGCTCGAGGAGGCCGGTGCGATCCGCTCGGTCCATGTGCCGGGAGGCAACCGCTTCGATCGGAGGATCGAGGACCACGCGCACGTGACCTGCCTCATCTGCGGCTCGGTGCAGGACGCCCCCCTCGCCTACGACGACGCGGTCGACGCCCGCGCAGCTGCGGAGACGGGCTACGACGTCGAATCGCACAGCACGGTCTTCTACGGCATCTGCCCTGCCTGCCAGCGCAAGCAGCAGACCACCTAGCCCGTCTCAGCGCGGCAGAGCCTGCCGCCCGCAAAGATTATGCGTTTCCGCAGGCGGGCCCTCCAGGCGGGCCCACACTCCAAAACTCAGACAAGCCCCAGCTCACGGCAGGCATTCCAGATGCCGTCCTCGTCAACGGAGGTGGTCACGAGCTCTGCCTCCGCTTTCACGGTATCCCAGGCGTTGCCCATGGCGACCGCATGGCCCACCGCCCTGAACATCGGCAAGTCGTTCTCCCCGTCACCAAAGGCCACCGCCTCGTCCGGGCCCACGCCCAGACGCTCGAGCACGGCCGCCACCCCACGCCCTTGCCGCCCGTGCTCGGCACCACATCGCAGAAGAGATCGGTCCAGCGGGTCAGCGCAACGTGCTCCGTGACCTTAAGGATCTGGCCCTCCTCCTCGCGGGGCAGGAACGCGCAGATCTGGTACACCGGCGCCTCGAGCGCGCGTGCGAGGTCGTCGACCACGTAACGGAGCCCCACCTCCTGCTCATTCGCCCGCAGGCGATCCCCCCGGCCGCTTGCGAACGAGCCGTCGCGCTGGAGCACGAGCAGGTCGTATCCGCGCTCACGGGACTGCGCCGCGATCGCGCGCACGTCTGCGGCATCGAGCGAGCAGTCGCGGAAGCTTCCAGCGCCATCGAAGCAGAGCTGGCCGTTGAAGGTGATGTAGGCGTCAAAACCCTCCAGCAGCTCGGGGATCATCTGGTAGCGGGCGCGTCCCGTGGAGACGACGGTGGCGACGCCGGACGCTCGCAGGGCCGCAAGGGCGCGCTCGGCGCTCTCGGGCACGCGGTGCGTCTTGAAGCTCGTGAGCGTGCCGTCGATATCGAAGAACGCGGCCTTGATCATGGTTGTCCCCTCTCATGCTGCCGAATGGGCGCGAGGGCCATTCTAACCAAATAAGGCGGTCTGCACATCGCGGCGCGACGGGGCCTACCCCCTCCGGAAGAACGCGAGCGCGATCGCACCGGGGCCCACATGAGTGCCGATGGTCGCCCCAACCCTGCTCACCGGCAGCTCGGCGCGATCGAGCGCGCGCTCCCAGAGCGCCCGGGAGTCGTCGATGTACTTCTGCAGGACCCGGTCGCTGAGTCCGGTGTAGCCCAGATGGAGGGGCAGGTCGAAATCGACGCCGCCGGCCTCCTCGATCGCGCGGTTGAGCAGGTTCCGGCCGTTCTTGGAACCGCGCGCCTTGCCGCGCAGGACCACCAGCCCGTCATCGATGCCGATCACCGGCTTGATCGCCAGCAGCTCGCCGATGGCCGCCGCGGCCGCCGGCACGCGGCCGCCGCGCCTGAGGTACTCCAAGGTGTCGAGGAGGCCCACCACGCAGACGAGGTCGCGGGCCGCTGTGACGGCCTCCGCGATAGCCGCCCCATCGAGTCCCTCATCCACAAGCTCGAGCGCCCGCTCCACGAGGATGCGCTCGCCCACCGTCGCCGACAGGGTGTCCACCACGTAGACGCCGGCCGCCTCGCCGCCGGCTTCAAATGCGGCGGTCTGCGCGCTCTGACAGATTCCGGAGAGCTTCGACGACAGGGCGATGATGACGATCTCATCCGCTCCCGCCGTGCGCGCCGCCTCGATGGCCTCCGTGTACTGAAACGGGTTCACCTGGCCGGTTGTCGGCAGGTGGTCGCTCTCGATCAGGAGTTCGTAGAAGCGCTCCGTGGTGATGTCGACGCCGTCTCGGTAGACGTCGCCGCCGAAGGCGATCGTGAGCGGCAGCACCGTGAGGCGTGGATCTGCCCCCTGCGCGATATCGCTGGCGGAATCGGTGATGATGTGAACGGTCATGGCTCCTCCATCGAGGTCATAGTGCGCGCGGTCAATGTTGGACATGCTAGCCTTGTTCGTCCCCTATCACTGCATCACCATAGATAACGTTTGTAAACTAGGCTGGTCAGACGGTGCGACACCCGCTTATCTCGTTATCTGGGGATCACTCGGTCTGCGCGGACCCGTGGCACGGAGCGCTTTACCGCGGCGCGGGTCCGGCGGCGGGCACAGCATGGCGTTCAGGTCCTTGCAGCGCATGAACGACGCCTGCGGTGCGAGCCCCAACAGCGGACTCCGTCCAACCTTCCGGCAAACGTCCGTCGANGCGCGAAGGCCGCGCACCGCCGCCCCCTCGGCGGTGTCGCGCCTCGTCAACGCCTGGTGGACCCGCCTGCTGCAATCCATCTACCGGGGCTCCCTCTCAGAGCAGGAAGCCGAGTGCGCGGAGCATGAGACCCGCCGCGACTACCTGTGGAACACCGTGGGCACCGCCGCCTGGGGATTCAGCTTCCCGCTGCTCACGATCATCGCCACGCAGCTCGCCGGTGCCGAGCAGGCGGGCAGGTTCTCGATGGCCTTCGTGACGGGCACCCTCCTCATGATCGCCGCCGGCTACGGCGTGCGCACGCACCAGGTCTCCGATATCGACGAGCGGGCGTCGTTCGCCTCCTACCAGGTGAATCGCCTGATCACGGGCATCATCGCCCTGGTCATCGGCATCCTCTACTGCAGCCTGCGCGGCTACGATCCCGAGATGGCGACGATCTCCATGGGGGTCTACCTCTACAAGATCATCGACGGGGTGGCCGATGTCTACGAGGGTCGGCTCCAGCAGGCCGACAAACTCTATCTCGCAGGCGTGAGCCAGACGATACGCTCGCTCGCCGCCGTCGCCGCGTTCACGATCCTTCTGGCCATCACCCGCACCATGGCCGCCGCCTCCATCGCGATGGCGGTCGTCGCCCTCGCCTCCCTCGTGGTGGTGACGGTGCCGCTGGCGTATTTCGAGACCGAGAAATCACGCGGCGTGAGCATGGCCGAGGTCGGGCGCCTCCTCGCCCAATGCCTGCCGCTCGCCGCGGCGCTCCTGCTCTTCAACCTCATCGAGTCCATGCCGAAGTTCGTCATGGAGGGCTCGCTCGCCTACGAGAACCAGCTCTACTTCAACGCGCTGTACTTCCCCGCCCAGGGGATCCTCCTCGCCGCCGGCTTCATCTACAAGCCGCAGCTCCTGCGCCTCGCGAGCATCTGGGGCAACCCGCGCCGCCGCCGGCGCTTCGACCTCATCGTCGTGGCGATGCTCGGCGTGGTCATGCTCATCACGGCCGTGGTGGCGTTTGCCATGCAGGCCTTCGGCGTCGGGCTCATGGGCATCATGTACGGCCTCGACTTCGAGCAGTACCGCGAGCTCGCCTTGCTCATGGTCGCTGCGGGCGGTGTCACGGCGGCGATCGACTTCCTGTACGCGATCATCACCGTGCTCAGGCGGGCCGGGGATGTGATGAAGCTCTACCTCATCTCCTTCGGCGCCTCGGTGGTCCTCCCGCTCGTCCTCGTGAACCTGTTCGGGATCACCGGGGCCGTCGCGAGCTATCTCGCCACGATGGCCCTGCTCTTCGCGCTCCTCGTCGTGGAGTACGCGCGCATCCGCCGCGCCATCACCCGCGAGCGCAACCCCTTCGGCCGATGCTAGGCTCTCGCCTCGGCGCGCACGGCATCGCTGACGCGCACGGTGTCACCGTCGTCGCGGTGCCCCGACTCCAAAGCCGCTATCCGGTTGCTGCTATCCGAGGTCCGTAGTCCGGTTGCCGCAATCCGGTGGCCGACATCCCGGGGCTACTCGACAAGACTCTGCGCGCCCGGAAAGATTCAGCAAGCCCCCGGTCTCCGAAACCCCAGCCCCTCATTTCGGATTCCACGCGTTTTTGCATTATTGCGAGCTGTGAATAGCCGGTTTGGCAGCCGACGAGTATCGGAATAAAAGATGCAGGTCAGGACTGGTGCATTTTTTGCGTTCTGTATAGAGACGTTCATAGCTCGTGCTTTTTCAGCACAAATCTATGCACAGCTCAAGAAAATGCAATGCAAGAGCGGCTCGACCATAAGAACGCGCCCGCCGAGTCACTCGCCTTCGTTGACCGGCGCGTACCAAACGCGGTGGTCCTCAAGCCTCATGACGGCAACTTGGCCGTGGGGAAAGCCCCCGGCCGCCGACGCATCGATATCGATCTTGTCGGCGATGCCGCCGGTGTCCTGCCATGCCCCCACCTCGACGATGCGCGCATGACCATTCGCATCGAGCACGGGCCCCGCCATGCGTTCGGCGAAACTGCCGAGCAGGATGCTGGGGGTGTGCCCGGCCACCACGATCGGCCCCCGTCCCTGATCATCCACCAGCCCTGTCGGCACCCCCCAGAACCGCTCGCGAATCCAGAGCAGGTCCTCGGCCTCCTGGGCCTCCATCATCGGCATGAGATCGGTAACGGTGAGACGCGCGGGCACGCCCGGATCTGTCAGGTCGATGCCGGCCGTCGCCAGGTGCCCGCGGGCCGCGAGCGCATCGATTCCCGCATGCGCGAGCAGGTAGATGCGGCGCGGCGCCTCCCCCACACTGGCGCGCGCGGCGGAAAACGCGTCGTCCACCTCGATGATATCGAAGAGCGGGAGCTCGGCGACCCAATCGATCAGGTCAGCTGCTTGCGTGCCGGGGAGATCATCGAGCTGCGCCGCCGTGACCCAACCGCCGTTCAGATCCCAGCCGCCCCGTATCGAGAGGTCATCGGTGAACAGGGCCTCGAGCATCATACGCTCGTGATTGCCCATGAGCACGCGGGCCCGGGTAAGCCCGCGCACGAGGCGCAGCACTCCCACCGGATCCGGTCCGCGGTCGATCATGTCACCCATGACGACAACCGTGTCGTCGTCCCCCGGCCCAGCGAGGGCAAGGGCGCGATCGAGGGCGCGCAGGTGCCCGTGAGCATCGGACGTCACGTAGGTGGCCATGGGACCTTCTCTCAAAACCTTCAAGTTCAAGTTCTAGTTGAAAGTTTACCCCTTCCGCCCCAGATGGGGAAGGAGGGCGGAGACGGCACAGCACGCACACGGACGGCAGCATTCCGGGCGTACAATAATTGAAAACCCGCACGACAGGAAGGTGGCCATATGGCACGGGAACTCGCGCTCATCGGATGCGGCAACATGGGGTCGGCGATCATCAGGGGCATTCTCGAAGCGGGTCTGCTCGCACCTGAGGAGATCACGGTGTCCTCCCCCTCCGCCGTCACCGCGGATCGCCTCAGCGGCGAGCTCGGCTGCACCGCGACCACGGACAACGTCGAGGCGGCCCACGATGCCCACATCGTGATCCTTGCGGTCAAGCCCCACCTCATCGAGGTTGTCGCCCGCGAGATCGAGCCTGCGCTCGCTGACGGCGCCATCGTCGTCTCAATCGCGGCCGGCGTCACCCTCGCACGGCTCCATGCGGTGCTCGGCGACGACCGCAAGATCGTGCGCGCTATGCCCAACCTGCCCGCGATGGTGGGCGAGGGCATGAGTGCGCTCTCCGCCGGCGCGCAGGTGGACCCGGCTGAGATCAACCGCGTGAAGAGGCTCTTCGAGGGCTTCGGCAAGGCGGTGGTCGTGCCCGAGCGTCAGATGGACGCGGTCGTGGCCGTCTCGGGTTCCGGGCCCGCCTATGTCTGCCTCTTCATCGAGGCCCTGGCCGACGCCGGTGTCGCTGAGGGGATGGGGCGCGCCGACGCCTACGCCTTCGCTGAGCAGACGGTACTCGGGACCGCGCGCTGCCTCCTGGAGACCGGGACGCATCCGGCAGTGCTGAAGGACCGGGTCTCCTCCCCTGCCGGCACCACGATAGAGGCGGTCGCCACCCTGGAGGAGCGGGGACTTCGCTCGGCCGTCATCGAGGCGGCGAGGATCTGCGCGCAGCGGAATCGCGAGCTGTCGTAGGTAACAAGGGTCTATCCCGGCGATCCGGGAGGGCCCGCCCCCGGGGCGTGGCTTCGCGAACGCCCCGGGGGCGGGCCCTCCCGGATCTGGATATCCACTCGCTACCGTACGTGGGAAAGATGAACGTGTGTGGTCCGCGGCTTTGCCGCGGGCTTTTGCATGGGTGTTTGGGTTGCGGCCGGTTTCTATGCTGGACGGCCGAGAAAGCGGTCGATATCCCGATCATCGAACGACCGAGCCCATTCCTTGTTGACGGGCCGGACTTGATGGTAGGCAGCGTCGACCATGGCGCAACAGTCCGATCAGCTCGCCCGTCTTTGATAGTACAGGCTGGCCTGCTTGTCGCTTTTTGCTCGGTTTGGCGATTCAGCGGCTGGGTCGAGTTTTGCATTTCTTTGAGATATGCATAGATTAAGGGCGAAATGGGTGCCGATATGAACGCCTCTATGCAGAACGAGCGATTTTGCACCAAGCTTTACCTGGTCGTTCTTCTCGGCTAGTCAAGACGTCGGCACTGGGGTGTTCATATCTCAAAGAAATGCAAATCCGACCCATGCGGCCCGCTCCGCTCACCGAAGCACAGCGTTGAAGCAACACTGCGCGCCGATGAGCGCAGCCCTGCCCGCGCCTGCGCGAAGCGCCAAACCGGACCCCCAGCAGAGCGTCCGCAAAGATACGCTCGGGAAGTCCGGGGCTCGGTTTTGCGCCACTTGACAAAGCAGCGGCTATTTGATCACGCGCACGCGGTAGATCGCGGGGATCTCCTTCAGGGCCGCGATCGTCGCGTCGCTCAGGTGCTCGTCGGTATCGAACATGGTGTAGGCGTTCTCGCCGGCGCTCTCGTTCATCATGCGCTGGACGTTCGCGTTGTCCCGCGCGAGCACGGCCGTGATCTGGCCGATCATGTTCGGGACGTTCGCGTGGAGGCAGGCGATGCGGCTCGCCGCGCGGGCCTTGCCCATCGAGCAGGCCGGATAGTTCACCGAATGGGCAATGTTGCCGTTCTCGAGGTAGTCCTTGAGCTCGGAGATGGCCATGTCGGCGCAGTTCGCCTCGGCCTCGGCCGTGCCCGCGCCGGAATGCGTGGTGATGAAGGTCCGGGGCATCGCGACGGTCTTCGGCGTGGCGAAATCGCACGCGAACCAGGAGAGCTTGCCCGCGTCGAGCGCCGCCGCGACCGCGTCCTCGTCGACGATGGTCTCGCGGGCGTAGTTGATCAGGACGGCGCCGGGCGCCAGGAGATTGAGCTGCTCGGTTGAGATCATGCCCACGGTGTCGGCTTTGGAGGGCACATGGAGCGTGAGGTAATCGCAGTCGCGGCAGAGGTCCTCGAGCGTGCCCACGCGCTGTACCTGCTGGGAGAGCGCCCAGGCATGCTCGATCGAGATGAAGGGGTCGTAGCCGTAGACGTCCATGCCAAGCTCAACGGCCGCGTTCGCCACCTTGGAGCCCACATTTCCGAGACCCACCACGCCCACGCGCTTGCCGCGGATCTCACGCCCGACGAAGGCCTTCTTCGCGCGCTCGGCCGACACGAGGATATTCGGGTCGTCGGCATGGGCGCGCACCCATTCCATCGACTGCACGACGCCGCGGCTCGAGAGGATCATCATCGCGATGACGAGCTCCTTCACCGCGTTCGAGTTCGCACCCGGCGAGTTGAAGACGACCACGCCCCGACGGGCGTACTCCTCGATGGGAATGTTGTTCACGCCGGCCCCGCAGCGGGCGATGGCGCGGATGGACTCCGGCAGCTCATAGCCGTGCAGGTCGGTCGACCGCATGAGGATGGCGTCTGCGTCCTCGGCGGTGTCGACGAAATCGTAGCCGTCTCCGAACGCGACCTCGCCGTCTTTGGTGATGTCGTCGATGGTCTTAATATGGCGCATGGTTATTCCTTTCGAGCGGTGTCATGATGGGGATCCTTTCGGCCCGATGCCCCTATTGCCCCAGATGGGACGCGGCCGCCAGAAACGGCGAACCGCACGGGCAACGGGCCTACATAGACTCCTGATGCTCCCGCTCGAACCTGCCCAGATAATCGACGAGCACGCGCACGCTCTCGAGGCTGACCGCGTTGTAGACGCTCGCGCGCATGCCGCCCACCAGCCGGTGTCCCTTGATGCCGACGATGCCATGCTCGGCCGCGCCGGCGATGACCGCTGCATCGAGTTCGGGGGAATCGGTGCGGAAGGTCACGTTCGAGATCGAGCGACTCGCGCGATCGGCGGTTCCGTGGAAGAGCTTCGAGCCGTCGAGGAACCCGTAGAGCAGCTCGGCCTTTTCACGGTTGCGCCGCTCCATCTCAGCGAGACCGCCGGTCCGCTCCACCCAGTGGAAGACCTTCCCGGACAGGTAGATACCGAAGCTGTTGGGCGTGTTGTACATCGAGCCGGCGTTTGCCTGCGCGCGGTAGCTCAGGTAGGTGGGGCAGATGTCGGCGCGGGCGGGCGCCTCGCCGATGAGGTCGTCGCGGACGATGACGACGGTCACGCCCGCGGGGCCGGCGTTCTTCTGCGCGCCTGCGTAGACGAGGCCGTAGCGCTCGATGTCAAGCGGGAAGGAGAGGAAACAGCTCGACACATCGGCCACCAGCGGGGTGTCCCCCGTCTCGGGAAGATCCCAGACGGTGGTGCCAAAGATCGTATTGTTCTGGCAGATGTGCACGTAGTCGAGATCCCGCGCGGCGGCCGCGATCGACGAGAGGTCGGGGATGCGGTCGAAGTTGGTCTCGGCGCTTGTGGCGAGGAGATGGGCGTCTCCATAGCGCTGAGCCTCCTGCCAGGCCTTCTTCGCGAAATTACCGGAGACGACGTAGCCGGCGCGACCGGTGCGCATGAGGTTCAGGGGCACGCCCGCGAACTGGAGCGTGGCGCCCCCCTGGAAGAACAGGATCCGATAGGTGTCGGGAACCCGGAGAATGCGGCGGAGCGTTGCCTCAGCGTCATCGATGATGGCCTGGTAGACCGCAGAGCGGTGGCTCATCTCCAACACGGACATGCCGGTGCCGGCGTAGTCAAGAAACTCCGCCTGGGCCTCCTCGAGCACCTCGAGCGGAAGCGCGGCCGGGCCGGCCGAGAAGTTATGCACGCGTGCCATGCTGTCTCCCTCACGTGTTTGAACAGCTCAGAAGCCTAGCACCGCACGGGCGGGGCATCTGCGTCAAGCGCGTGGTTCATCCGGTGGAAACGTGGGGGTCCGTGGACTATCGGGCTGAGCCGAACACCAGGGCTTTGCTCACTCCCCCAGGACGCTCCGCATGTCCTCCTGCTCGAGGATCTCCTCCAGCGAGAAGCCCTCGCCGTCGAAGGCGTAGCGAACCAGCGAGCAGTTGCCTGGAACATCGGTGTAGCGGGTGTCCCCCGCATCGCGCCAGCGCTCCATGAACGCGAGGCTCGCCGACCCATGGCTCACCGCAAGGACATGCTCATGGCCGGGGCGGCGCATGATCCGAACGAGAGCGTCGTTCACCCGGCGGCTGAACTCCTCCTCGCCCTCGCCGCCAAACTGCTTGAAGAAATCGCCCCAGGGACGCGGCGGCATCAGGTCCACCCGCTCGGCCTCGTACTCGCCGAATGACCATTCGCGCAGATCGGGCACGCGCTCAAAGGGCAGGTCGCAGATGCGTTCGATCGTCTGATGCGTGCGGGCGAGCGTGGAGGCGTACGCGTGGTCGAACCGGATGCCCGCATGACGCACATACCGCCCCACGCGACTCGCCTGCTCCTCGCCCTCGGGCGTGAGCGGGGAGTCGACCCAGCCCTGGATGATGCGGCGCTCATTGAAGAGCGTGCGACCGTGGCGGACGAAGTAGAGCGTGCATGCCATGAAGCCTCCCCTGCCGATGTGTGTTTCGGCGGCATTCTAGCATGGCGAAAGCGGGAGGCGGCTTTGCCGGGCAACGCGCAGATATGGAATGGGAAATCACTGGTGAATGAAGTCCGCATCACCGAATGCGTTACGCATCTTGCGAATTCGCATACCCGCCGCAAGCCCCCGCCCGCGAGCATCGTACACTTGGGTCACCACCTGCAGGAGGGAGACCGTATGCAAAGCGTCATCGATGAGCTCACCGATCTGGCCGATCCCGGATATCGCAGCTTTCAGGCGAAGATCATCCCCACGGTCGATCCTGAGCGCATCTTGGGCGTCCGCACCCCCGACCTCCGCGCCTTTGCCCGGCGCTTCGCCAAAGACCCGAGGCTCAGCGACTTCCTCGTCGAACTCCCTCATGCCGCCTTTGAGGAGATGGGGCTGCACGCCGAGCTCATCGGCCTCATCGCCCGCACGCCTGAACAGGCGTTCCCTATGCTCGATGCCTTCCTTCCCCACGTGGATAACTGGGCGACCTGCGACATCATCCGCGTCCCGGCCTTCGATCGGGACCTGCCCGCCACCCTCTCACAGGTCAGGCGCTGGATCGAACCGGAAAAGCCCGAGTACGTCGTCCGCTTCGGCGTCTGCACGCTCATGGGCCACTTCCTGAAGGACGCCTTCGACCTTGCCCACCTCGACCTCGTCGCCGACATCCATCGGCCCGAGTACTACATCAACATGGCTCGTGCCTGGTATTACAGCATGGCGATCGTGCGGCACTTCGACGAGGTGCTGCCCTTCTTTGAAGCGCGCCCCCTCAAGCTCGACGCTTGGACGCACAACAAATCCCTGCAAAAAGCACGCGAGTCACGGGTGCCCACGGCAGATCAGAAGGCGTATCTGCAGTCGTTGAAGGTTCGCACGGCGCGCTCGAAGGCGTGACCGAACGCCGTGATCCGACACGCACGGTTTTGCATATGAGGAGATGGGCTGCTATGACAGAGCTAGAACGGATGGAGCGCGGTCTCTGGTACGACGCAAACAATGATGTGGAGCTGCTTGCCAAGCGCTCTGAGGCTGAAAGCCTGTGCTTCACCTTCAACCATACGAGCTCTGATGACCCCGCGCACGACGAAGCTCTTCGTACGCTCATCCCCCAGATGGAAGCCGATGCTATCGTGCTCGCTCCCTTCTACGCCGATTACGGTTACAACTGTACGATCGGCGCGGGTACCTTCATCAACCATGGCGCCTATCTGATGGACGGCGCGCCGATCTCCATCGGACGAAACTGCTTCATCGGCCCCTCATGCGGTATGTACACGGCGGCCCATCCCCTCGTCGCCGAGGATCGAAACCTCGGCCTTGAAAAGGCGTCGCCGATCTCCCTTGGCGACAATGTGTGGATCGGCGCGTCGGTGACCATTCTCCCCGGGATCACAATCGGCGACGGAGCCGTGATCGGTGCAGGCAGCGTGGTGACGCGGGACATCCCCGCGTCAGTGATCGCCGTGGGGAATCCCTGCCGAGTGATCCGTCCCATCTCAGAGCTTGATCGTCTCGATGCCTCTGAGCGGTAGACCTCGGTGCGTGCCCGGCCATGGCTCCGTGGTGAATCATCAGCACCTGCGCTCGCGTGCAAACTGCAGGCACACGCGATGCACATGTATCTCCAGAGGGATGTGAAAGGTTCATCTCCTCGCACCGACGGCAGTCCGGGGGGATACCGCCTGGGTTATGGTACCGATGACCGCTGTTAGGCGCCGACACTCGGTGGAGGCGGTGCCCGCTAGAGCCGCTGCCGGCTGATCACATCCCATGCACCTGACAAGCCGCGGCGACAACCTGTGAAAGGAGCCATATGAACGTCAACCAGGCGCTTGAGTATGCAAATGCCTTCTACATCCCGGAGTTCATCTTCGCGGGCGGCTACGAGTCCATCGAGGCCGAACGCGTGAAGGGTGAGGAGGCCCTGAAGGCTCTCCTCGATGAGTGGCGCACCGCCGAGAACCCGGGCTTTGACTTCGAGGTCGTGCGCGAGCTCGCCGACCGCAACCGCGGCCTCTGCGACGCCATCGGCGAGGCTCGCCTGCGCAACGTCACCAGCTCCGCCCTCAGCCGCAGCCTCTCGGATGCCGACCGCTGCGCCGGTATCGCCGCCATGCAGGGCCGCACCGCCGCGAGCGTCGCGCGCGAGGTCCGCGGCGACCGCGACGGCTACGCCGTTGCCTACGTGCGCAAGCCCATCAAGGGCACGGTCCTCGGCATCGACATCGAGACCACCGGCACCGCGCCGGAGCGCGGTTACATCATCAACGTGGGCTGGGAGACCATGGAGCTCGCAAGCGACTCCGCGCCGCAGGACGGCGAGGCTGTGTTCTGCGGTCTTCCCGAGGACCCGTACAAGCAGACCGGCGTGCCCCTGGAGCACATCCACCATATCAACTGGGACATGGTTGAGGGGAAGACCCCCTTCCGTGAGGACGCCGCCCTGCAGGAGCGCCTGCTGAAGCTCATGAAGAAGCACCCGATCATGGCGCACAACGCCGCCTTCGAGGACTCCTGGTTCACCCTGCACCTCGCTGGCTACGCCGAGGCGCGCCGCGCCGGGAAGATCGTGGTCATCGACTCCCGCGATATCTGCCGCAAGCTCGACGGCGAGGTCAACGCCCTGCCGCGCGAGTCGGCCCCGGCGGCCCTCGAGAACTGGGCGCGCCGCCGCGGAACCCTCGTTGAGGGCGAGGTCGAGCGCCACCTCGGCCTGGACGACACCGACCTCATGCTGCGCACCGTGCAGGCCGAGATGAACCGCAAGTCGATGTTCGCGAAATAGACCGCTATGCACTGCGCCGAGGACCGCCCGACTCCCGGTCAGGGCGGTCCTCACGGCTTCCGGACTATGGTGTCGCACATCTCATCTGAGCGCCAGACGCCTACGTTGGCTTGCCGCCCTCTTTTGTCCGTGCTCCTTTCCCGCATATCGGCTCGCGCTCTGGCACCGAAAATTGCATTTCTTTGAGCTATGCATAGCCCCGACGGGCCATTTGAAGTAGTAGCACTATTATGCCAGGTAGATGATGGTGCAAAATTGCGCGTTGTGAATAGCTGGGTTCGCAGCGCACGCTTTCTTTAAGAAAATCTATTCATAGCTCGCATTATTGCAAAACGGAGGAGTCCCTTCGCGCCACAGCATCGACAACTACCCGGCTCCTGGGCAGTGTCGTGGCACCCCGCGCGAGCTGCGCAGCGTCACCTTGGTTCCAGCTTACAGCCCCGCAACCACGGCATCCCAGACACCACCGTACAATTCAGGTACGTAAGCTGCATCGTCTCATGCAGACAGATGACATCGGCACGAGTTGCCTGCATGGAATGTAAGCAGAGCGGTACCCACACACGTGTTAGATCGTTCGCAGCGCGCAAGGGACTCACCCTCGACCGCACGGGCCCGCCCTCACGTGCACGCGGGATCGTCCTGACCCCACTCGACTACTATCGATTTAGCCGCCTATCGTCCGCTTTAGCGGCCCTCACACGCGCACATGGAATCATCGCTCGCAGCACCGTCGAGAGACGTGATTGAAGCGAGCCGATTCGCGATCTCCCCTTTTTCTGCTATTTCTCTTCTCTTTTTCTAACTAATTCATATATAATCACCCTTTATATATAAAATAAATAGAATATAATACTTTTCTATATCAATGAGATGAACGATCATAGATCCATGGCTATCGTCTTCTCACATGCAACCGCACGCGCCTACCATCGAGCGCCCTATCGGCCAACCACCCCGGCTGCGGCACCGTCCTGTCCGCAACCGCTACAGTGTTCCGCCCCCGACGCAAGCTCCCTACAACACGCGCGCATCAAACTCATGGAACTCGGCGTGCCTCCCGGCGCACTGGACTCCATCGACCTTCTTGTTCCAAGCGCGAAAACCCGCCGGGACCTCGCGGGCGTAACGTCTCACGTGCACACGGGCATCGTCGAGACCGGCTCGCTGCTCGCGATCGGCCCGGGAATTCATGTGGCCGACATTCGGCTCACCGCCCTGCAGGCTGCCCAAGACCTCAGCTTTGTCGAACTCGTTGAATACTATTCGGAGATCTGCGGGAGCTATGAGCTTCCGCTCGATCCTGACGATTCCTACCGGGAGCGACCTCCCCTCACATCAATCGTCGAACTCCAAGCATACTTCGATTCGATGTCGTCCTGTTGCCGCGGTTCGAGGAAGGCGCGCCGGGCGCTCCAGTACACACGGGAGAACATGCGCTCTCCCCTCGAGACCGCGCTCGTCATGATGCTCGTGCTTCCGCGAAGCGAAGGAGGTCTCGGCTTGCGAACCTTGCGGACAGACCACCGGATTGATGTGCCGCCCCGGGCGCAGCACCTTACGCGTCGCCATCACTTCTATTGCGATGCCTACCTGCCGAATCCCAGCATCGACTTCGAGTACCACGGTTTTAAGCATGATGATGAGTGCCAAGCAACGATCGACGACGAACGCGTGAACGCGATGCGGGTCATGGGCATCAAGGTGCTCGCTGTCAGACGATGAGCTTTCTTCGACTCCGCCTCATTCCGGCGGTTCTCAGCTGCGGTACGACGTGAAGCCCATCTCGCCGCAACGCGGTTTCCCCCGCATTTCGATCAGCTGCAGGAGCGGCTTAGGCAATTTGTCCTGCGACGCTATCCGTGAGTGCAGGGCGCTCTGGAGGGGAAATCGACTTAGAATCCCTGCGCAACGTGAGTGCAGATCGACCCTCCGGACGACATTGTGACGCGTCGATCGGCTCGTCGCACGTTAGCACGGATCGACTCTGTCCCTCGCCGCACGTACACGCGGATCGGTTCCCTGACGACGCATCGCAAGGCGATCAGTCCAAACCCCATGCCGGCATTGCAAAATCTTGAGCTATGCATAGATTTTCGCCCAGATAGCACGTGCTATGAACCAACCTATTCATAACACGCAATATTGCACCATAATCTACCTGCTCTTTCTCTATATCTACTTCACGTGGCTCCGATGAGCTATGCATAGCTCAAAGAAATGCAAAAAGTCGCCCCATCGCATACGAGCGACGAGGCGACCTTCACAAGGCCAGCTTCAAGCCAGCTGGACAAACGTTCTTCAGGACCGGTGAGGGTCAATGGCCTCCATCACAGCTTGCGCACGCTCATCGCACGCATCGCGTTCAGGATCGCGATCACGGCCACGCCCACGTCGCCAAAGACGGCGAGCCACATGTTGGCGACGCCGAGGGCCGCGAGCACGAGGATCAGCAGCTTCACCCCGAGGGCGAACACGATGTTCTGCCAGACGATCGCCATGGTGCGGCGCGCCACCGCGATGGCCTTCGCGATGTTCGAGGGCCGGTCGTCCATGAGCACGATATCGGCCGCCTCGATCGCGGCGTCGGAACCCATGCCGCCCATCGCGATGCCCACGTCGGCGCGGGTGAGCACCGGCGCGTCGTTGATGCCGTCACCCACGAAGGCGAGCTTCCCGCGCTCCGATTCGGCGGCGATCAGCTCCTCAACACGGTTGACCTTGTCCTCGGGGAGCAACTGCGCGTGCACCTCGTCGATGCCGAGCTCGTCCGCCACCGCGGAGGCCACCTCGGCGCGGTCGCCCGTGAGCATGACCGTGCGCGCGACGCCCGCATGATGCAGTCCCGCGATCGCGGCTGCGGCATCCTTCTTCACCACGTCGGCGATGACGATATGGCCGACATAGCGCCCGTCGACGCAGACATGGAGGACTGTGCCGGTGAGCTCGCACTCGTGGTAGTTTCCGCCATGGTCGCGCATCAGCTTGTCGTTTCCCACGAGGACCACATGCTCATCCACGTGCGCGGACACGCCGTGGCCGGACTCCTCGCGCACCTCGGCGAGACGCGACTCATCGATTGTGCCCGAATAGGCCGCGCGCACCGACAGCGCGATCGGGTGGTCTGAGTACGCTTCGGCATGGGCTGCGAAGCTAAGCACGTAATCGGGGTCGATCCCCTCCTCGGGGTGGATCGCCACCACGTTGAACGTGCCATCGGTGAGCGTGCCCGTCTTGTCGAAGACCACGGTGTCGACGGCAGCCAGGGTCTCGAGATAGTTGGAGCCTTTCACGAGGATACCGAGGCGCGAGGCACCGCCGATACCGCCGAAGAACGACAGCGGAACGCTGATCACGAGCGCGCAGGGGCAGCTCACCACCAGGAAGGTGAGGCCGCGCAGAACCCAGTCGCTCCAGGCCCCGAACCCGAGCAGCGGGGGCAGGACCGCGAGGGCGAGGGCCGCCGCGCAGACCGCCGGTGTGTACACGCGGGCGAACCGGGTGATGAAGCTCTCGGAGCGCGCTTTCTTCTCGCTTGCGTTCTCCACGAGCTCGAGGATGCGGCTGACCGTCGACTGGCCGAAGGCCTTGGTCGTCCGCACGCGAAGTAGGCCAGTCATGTTGATGCAGCCGGATATGACCTGGTTGCCCGGTCCGACGACCCGGGGCACCGACTCGCCGGTAAGGGCTGCGGTATCCAGCTGGGACTCCCCCTCGTCGATCACGCCGTCGATCGGCACGCGCTCGCCGGGCTTGATGACGATCACGTCGCCGACGGCAACCTCATCGGGCTCAACCTGCACGAGCTTCCCGTCGCGCTCAACATTAGCGTAGTCCGGCGCGATATCCATCATGGCTGCGATGGACTTGCGGCTCTTCCCCACCGCATAGGCTTGGAAGAGTTCACCCACCTGGTAGAAGAGCATGACGGCGGCGCCCTCAGCCATATGGGGGTCGGCATCGGGGAAAAGGATCATCGCGAACGCGCCGATGGTCGCCACGCCCATGAGGAAGTTCTCGTCGAAGACCTGTCCACGGCGTATGTTGCGCACGGCACCAGCCAGAACGTCGTGTCCGGCGATCAGATAGGGCACGAGGTAGAGCGCGAAACTCGCGTACAAGCCTCCCCGCTCGCCAAACGCCGACGCCAGGACGCCGAGCTCATCCATGATCAAGATGACCGCGAACAAGGCCAGGGCGGAAAGAATGCGCTTGAGCTTATGCTGCAGCGTCTCCCGTTTCCGGCGGTGCTTCCTTCCCTCTGCCATGATCCCCTCCTATCGCTCAAATATGAATATATGAGCACTTAGATATATATAAGACGGACAAAAGGCCGCCGGCGACGACGACCCTGTGCACTAGACCAGAACGGCGCAATCGGGCTCGAGATCCTCGATGCGGTCGACCACACGGTCGAGCACGGCGTCAAACTCGTTCTCGGCGGCCTCGAGCGTGAGCTTCTGCGTGAGGAAGTTCACCTTAACCGAACGCACCCCTTCAAGGCTGGCCAGGTCATCCTGCATCTTCTGCGCGCAGACCGCGCAATCGATCTCATCGAGCTTGAAGGACTTGCGCATGGTGGCTTCCTTTCCGTTGGACTGCGGTGCGGCGTCATCGTGGCTCCGCGCCGTGGGATCGGAGCTTTGGCCCCGGTTCGCGATGAACTCCAAAACATGACTCATGCCCTGGTTGAGGATGGTGGTGACATGACCGTCCGCGAGCGTGTAGAGGACGCTTCTCCCCTCCCGGCGGAACCGGACGAGACGCGCCTGGCGCAGGGTCCGCAGCTGATGCGACACCGCGCTTTGAGAGGACCCTGTGGCCTCGGCGATCTCCCCCACCGGACGCTCGCGCTCCATCAGAGCGTAGAGGATCTTGACGCGTGTGGTGTCTGAGAACATGCGGAACAGGTCCGCAAGGTCGTAGAGGATCTCATCGGCCGGCAGATCATCGAGGGATGAGAAGTACAGGGCGAGGTCGTCGGTGGCGATGGAGCCGTCTGCTGCGGACTTGTCGCGGTGATTGGCCACCATGCTCGAACCTCCTTCACATATGAACAATCGCTCATATTTCAAGACAACCTCATTATATGAGTGGTCATTCATATGTCAAGGAGAAATCTCTGGAATCCGTGAACGGTGGCACCGAGCGAACAGGCGGCTGGCAGACATCTACGAACGGCGGGAAAGAGCACGCTACAAGAACCGTGATGAGGACTCCCCAGCCCCAGCCGACGTGCTCTGGAAAGGATACCGGGCGGCTCGAAAACGGGCGTCGGATACGCGACGGCCCCCGCTATGATCCCTCAACAGGCAGGTTCGCGCCGCCGGACCGTGATCTTGAGATCGGGCGCAAGCCGCGCCACGAGCGAGATACCGTTCCCCGACAGGCGGTCCCCGGGATCAAGGGCGACCTCCGCGCCGCGCAAGGACACACCGGAAAGTGGCTCGAGCAGGCGCTGGAGCGGCGGTGAGACCGGGGCGACAAGCTGCAGGGGCCCCCTCCCGCGAAACAGGGGGACGTGCATGTTGCCGACCTCCCAGGCGACCCGGGCGAGCGCGGCCGGTTCAGCGGGATCAATGTCGATGATGAGCGCATCGACCGATTTGAGGCGGACCGCGATCGCCACCGGGCGGCCTCCGGCAGCGGATACCGACTCGACAGCGATGACATCGCCGTCCGCAAGCGGGGTGTCGTCCCCGCGCGGGCCGAGGTCGATCTCAAGCTCCCGTCCACCGCGACTGCGCTTCCGCTGCGTGCGCAGGTGAGCCTCATGCCAGGAGAGGTCAACGGGATCGACGTCGAAGGGGCCGCCGAGGCGCCGCTCAAGGGCGATCACCACGGCGGGATCGTTGATATTGCCCAGCAGCTCAGTCGCGCGCACGAACCCACCTCGCATGATCCGGAGCGGGATCAGACCGCTTTGAGCGCATCCAGGATGAGCTCGGTGAGCACGTCGGGGAACTCGCGACCGGCGGCGCGCATCATCTGCGGGAACCGCGAGTAGGTGGTGAGGCCCGGCGTGGAGTTGACCTCGTTGAAGACGACCTCGCCCTCCCCTGTCACGAACAGGTCGACCCGCGCGAACCCAGAGCAGTTCAGCGCCTCGTAGACAGCCATGCCCGCCGCGCGCACGCGGTCGAGCGTGACTGCCGGCAGGGTCGAGGGGCAGCGCAGCTCGGTGTTGGCGCTCGGATCCTGCTCGAGGTGAATGCGGAAGAACCCGCCGCCGGTGACGACGATCTCATCGACCTCGCCCATCTCGATGCCGCGACCGGCCTCGCCGATGACGGCGCAACCGACTTCGACGCCCTCGATGGCCTCCTCGACCGCGAGCTTGGGGTCCAGGTCGAAGGCAAGCTTGAGCGCCGACGCGAGCTCGTCCTCATCAGCCGCCTTGGACACGCCGATGGACGAGCCGCCACGAGCGGGCTTGACGAAGACAGGAAAACCACCGCAAAGCGCCACGGCGGCACGGGCCTCCTCGAGGTCGGCCCCGCGATGGAGGGTGGTGCACCGGGGAGAGCGGACTCCGGCGGCCGCGGCGAGACGGTGGGCGACGTCCTTGTCCATGCAGGCGGCCGACGCGAGGACGCCGCAGCCCACGTAGGGAATACCGCAGGTCTCGAGCGTGCCCTGAACGGTGCCATCCTCGCCGCCCTGTCCGTGCAGGACCGGGAAGGCCACATCGATATCGAGCTCGTGGAAGGTCTCGTCGACGAGCTCCATGAGCCCGCCCTGGGCCTCCTCACCGCGACCCGGGATGAGCACGACGGGGCTCACATCGTGGGTCTCCCAGGCACCGGTCACGATATCGGCGGGATCGCCGGTGTAGTGAAACCAGGCGCCGTCGCGATCGATGCCGATCATGATGGGCGTGAAGCGGTCGGCGGGAAGGCTGGCGATGACATTGCCGGCAGACTTCAGCGAGATGTCATGCTCGGACGATATACCGCCGAAGATGATCGCGACGTTCAGCATGGATCAGCCCTCCTCGATGCTCACGAGCTCGATGTCGAAGTTGAGGTCCTGGCCGGCGAGCTCGTGGTTCGCATCCAGAGTGACACCCGTGGCGGGATCGACGCTGACGACGGTCACGGGCACGGGCTGACCGCCGGGGCCGGAAAGGTAGAGCTTGTCACCGGCGTGGATGTCCTCGATGTTGGGAACCTGCTCGGCCGGGTAGGTGAGGACGAGGTCGTCCCGACGCTCGCCGTAGGCTTCGGCGGCGGGGATGTGGACGGTCTTCTTCTCCCCCACCTCCATATCGCGGACCGCGGCATCGAAGCCGGCGATCATCTGATGGGCGCCGCAGGTGAACGCGATGGGCTCACCTCGGTCGTAGGAGCTGTCGAACTGGGTACCGTCATCCAGCGTGCCGCGGTAGTGGGCGCACACCTTCTTGCCGTCGTTTGACATGGTGGTCTCGCTTTCATGCGGGGCGTCTCGTGCAGGGACAACTATAGAGCATGGCAGGCGACCGCAGACGGCTCGCAGGTGAATGCATGAAAGGGACAGTCGTAGCGGAATGTCTAGACAAGTTGACAGAGGGCGCCGCCCCATTCCGCAGAGGATCAGCGCGCGGTGAGGCTTCGGCAACGTGGGGCTGCAAGGCGGATTTGCCCTGACGATGAGAGCGCGGGGGGGGCGCAGACGTGCACGGCCCGCCAGCTTCCAGCAGATTCCAGCACGCTATGCCGGCGGTGACTCGGGGACGTAGAATGTGGAGCACACCGCCCGCCCTCTGAGAGGATCCCGATGCCGCAGACATTCACCCTCCTCGCCACCGGCGCCGACGGCACGGTGATCGAGGTCGCCGTGACCCGCAAGCGCGTCAAGAACCTGAATCTACGGGTCAGTCGCACGGGCGCCGTCAGTCTGAGCATCCCGCCGCGCACAAGTCTCGCACGGGCCCAGGATTTCCTTGACCGCCGAAGCGCCTGGATCCTCGAGCACGTGAGGCAGGCGCAGGCGAGGCATGCAGCCGGCGCGCAGCCGGTCCACGGTGGCGTCATCGACCGCGACGGACGCCTACCCCTGTGGGGCGTGGCCATCCCGCTCGCAGATGCGCTCGCCAGCCCGCGCATGCAGGTGCAGGCTCCCCGGCAACGTGCATTCGGCGCGGCTGCCGAGGGGTTCTCGGCCGGCGCCCGTCACACGGGCGTCCCACCGGCGTCAACCCCCGCGCGGGCCGAACTCTCCGTCATGACCGAGGACGAGCTCAAATCCGCGGTGACGGGCCTGTTCCGTCGCGAGGTCGCGCAGGCCTTGCCGGGCCTCGTCAGCCGTCTGGAGCCCGCGGTGGGCGCGCATGCCTCGCGCTGGAGCGTGCGCAGCATGCGGACGCGATGGGGCTCGTGCACGCCGAAGACCGGCTCGATACGCATCGCGCTCGAGCTCGCCGCCTACCCGCCGGCCTGTTTGGAGATGGTGGTCGCACACGAGCTCGTCCACCTGCGGGAACCCAGCCACAACGCACGGTTCCACGCGCTGTTGGACGCATATTGCCCACAAAATCGCGAGATCACGGGCCTTCTCAAGCGCCCTGCGATGGAGATCGCACAGGATCGGGCGCCGGAGCGGACCTGAGGCCGCCCCGGTGCCCAAAAGGCTCAGATGCGGATGGCCGCGAACGGTCGCTCAGACCCGTGCCCGCTCGATCTCGACCGCGCACGAGGTGAGCGGCAGGCCAACCGGGGCCCAGGGCTTCTCGATTTTCACGCGGACGGCGGCAAGCGCTGAATGCCGATGCAGCAGCAGTCCGGCCACACCCTCGGCAGCCGCCTCGATCAACTTGAAGGTGTGCTCGCGCAGGTAGGCGTCGACCTCATGGCAGACGGCCCCGTAATCGATCGAGGCGTCAAGGTCGTCGTGCTCGCCAGCCTGACGCAGGTCGCAGAAGAGCGTGAGCGATACGACGAACTTCTGCCCGAGCTCGTTCTCCGCCGGATAGACACCGTGGTTCGCGAACACCTCGAGGCCGTTGATGGTGATTCGGTCCAAGTGGGGCGAATCGTGTTGAATGCGTCGTGCGAGCCGGTCGCGCACCGCCGGCAGGGCGCACTCATGCCGGATGAGCGAGGCATCTGCAGCCTCAGTCGCGTGCATAGGGAGCTCCATCTCAGGCATACCGATCATCTCCTAGATCCTGACGTTGAGGTTCCGTTTCTCGAGAGACCAATTGCAATCGGAGGCGGCAGGGCAGGCGAAGCAGGGTCGCGAGGCCTTGTCGGCCCAAGCGATCACCCGCGCGAGCGGATCCTGCACCGCATGCGAGCGGTGGGCCCGCACCGCGGAGCGTATCCGACGCTGCTCATCTTCATTGAAGCACGCTTGACCCGGCAGGGCGGCGAGGATTTCTGTGGCGATCCGCTCCCCGGCGACGTCATGCGGCTCCCCCGTCTCATATTGCTCAGCGCGGCCGATATCATGCAGCAGGGCGACCGCGTACACGAGGTCACATGGAATGGAGACGCCCTCCTCCAAGATCCGGATCCAAGACAGGCGGGCCACATCAAGCAGATGGGCGAGGTCGTGATGGCAGAACCGGCGGCCCCGCTCAAAGACGGCTATGCGTGCGAGCTCGTGCTGGAAGAGCGGGGCCCGCCAGATGGCGTCCACCCTGGGCATCATCTCCGCCTCCGCGGCGAGCCGATCCATATCAGGCACGGAGCAGATCGAAGAAGCGCCGTTCCAGGGCCGGATCATCCTCGAAGGCGCCGCGGCGGGCGAGCGTCGCCGTCTTGGAGCCAGGCTTGGAGACGCCGCGCATGGTCATGCACATGTGCTCCGCCTCGAGGTAGACGATGACACCGGCCGGGGCCAGGTGCTCCATCATGGCGTCGGCGATCTGGGAGGTGAGGCGCTCCTGCAGCTGCAGGCGGCGGGCGAACACCTCGACCGTGCGCGCGAGCTTCGAGAGACCGGCTACGCGCCCGTTCGGGATGTAGCCGATCGCAGCGGTTCCGTAGAACGGCAGCAGATGGTGCTCGCACAGGGAGAAGAAGGGGATGTCACGCTCGAGCACGAGATCGTTCGAGGTTACCTCGAAGGTGCGGGAGAGGTGCTCGGAGGCGTCGGCGTCCATACCGGCCATGAGCTCGGCGTACATGCGGGCCGCGCGCATCGGGGTCTCGAGCAGGCCCTCGCGATCGGGATCCTCCCCGATACCCTGCAACAGCAGGCGCGTGGCCCTCTCAACCAGTTCCTGATCGACCATCCTCGATGCCTCCTCGCGTCAGTTCGCAGGCCATGGTACCACGGGTGCAGGGCACCGCGACGGAGGCTGCGTATGGTAACGGTTCAGATCATCTCATGCGTGGAGAAGATGGGGTCGTCCTCCCAGAGCGTGACCGCCTCCCTCGCCCCAGCACCTGAGGCCATCTTCTCGCGCGTACGCACGAGGTCGATGATCCGTTGGTTCGAGGAGCCGCGGAACCTCAGGTCGATGTCGTGCTTCGCCTGGACGAAGGGGCCGTCCACCAGGATGTCCGCAAGCTCAAGGATGCGATCTGTGGTGGCGGTCCGGTGATGGCGGCCGCCGGGGACGAGCTCGATGTGAAAGACATCCCCTGTGTAGATCCATATCGTCTTCCCGCTCTCGCGCGGATACGCCTCGCGGACCCGCTCCAAGAAGCCTACGAGCCCTGCCTGATTCTCTGGTTCCATAGGCTCGCCCCCGAGCACCGTGAGGCCGTCCATGAACGGGGTCGCCAGGCTCTCGATGATCTCGTCCTCCACCGCACGGGTGAACGGCTCGCCTGCATGGAAGTTCCACGCGGCCTCGTTGAAGCAGAACGGGCAACCGCGCCGGCACCCCGAGACGAACAGCGACGTGCGCACGCCCTCACCGTTGGCGATATCGGTGTACTTGATCGTTGCGTAATTCATGCACACTCCTCGGGGCTCACCTAGATCGGACGGGACAGCCTGCGGCCATCCCGTCTCCCCGTACTTCCCTCTCACCGTTACATTCTTGGCAGGATTGCCCGCGTTGAGATGCGCTCGTTTGAGCGGACGCATCGACTGCCTCGAGAACAAGAAGCGTATTCCCCCAACGAGAGCGCTGAGGGCCACTTGGGCTCCGCAACCGCGACGACAGCCAAATCTGCCCATGGCCGTTGCAGCCCTCGGGGCGACCGGGACCGCCATCACACAGCAGCCCAGCTTCCTCCTCAGAGACTCTCGCGCCCGCGTGCCCCGTAGCCCGTTCATGGGCTGGGCAGGGGCGCGACGTCCCGGCGCAGTTCGGGCGTAGCCCGCTGTCTGAGCACGGGATGTCGCACCCCTGCCCAGCCCCGAGAACCCCTACAGATGGAGCACCCGGTCGCGGATCTCCTCCGTTCGGCCCTGGTTCCAGAACTGGGTTCCGATGTAGCCGCAGGTGCGACGGGCGACGTTCAGCGTCTCCTGATCGCGGTTGCCGCACTTGGGGCACTCCCAGACGAGCTTGCCATCGTCCTCGACGATCTGGATCTCACCGTCGAAGCCGCATTTCTGGCAGTAGTCGCTCTTGGTGTTGAGCTCCGCGTACATGATGTTGTCGTAGATGTACTGCATCACGCGGACGACCGCCTTGAGGTTGTCCTGCATGTTGGGCACTTCGACGTAGGAGATGGCGCCGCCCGGGGACAGGCGCTGGAACTGGCTCTCGAACTTCAGCTTGTCGAAGGCGTCGATCTCCTCGGTGACGTGCACGTGGTAGCTGTTCGTGATGTAGCCCTTGTCCGTCACGCCGGGGACGATCCCGAAGCGGCGCTGCAGGGCCTTGGCGAACTTGTACGTCGTTGACTCAAGCGGCGTGCCGTAGATGGAGTAGTCGATGTCCTCGGCATCCTTCCACTCAGTGCACTTGTCGTTCATGTGCTGCATGACGGCCATGGCGAACGGCGTGCCGGCGGCATCGGTGTGGGAGGCGCCCGTCATGTACTTGACGCACTCGTAGAGGCCGGCGTAACCCAGGCTGATCGTGGAGTAGCCGCCGTAGAGCAGCGGGTCGATGACCTCGCCCTTGCCCAGGCGCGCGAGGGCGCCGTACTGCCAGAGGATGGGCGCGGCGTCGGAAAGGGTGCCCTTCAGGCGCTCGTGGCGGCAGCGCAGCGCGCGATGGCAGAGCTCCAGACGCTCATCGAAGATCTCCCAGAAGCGGTCCATGTCGCGCTTGGAGGAGAGGGCAACATCGGGCAGGTTGATGGTGACCACGCCCTGGTTGAAGCGGCCGTAGTACTTGGGGCGATCGGGCTCGTAGTTGCCGGCCTTGGCCACGTTGCCGTAACCGTTGCCCGAGCGGTCGGGCGTGAGGAAGCTGCGGCAGCCCATGCAGGTGTAGGTGTCGCCCTCGCCTGCCACCTCGCCCTTCGAGAGCTTGAGCTCGCGCATCTTCTTCTCGGAGATGTAGTCGGGCACCATGCGGCGCGCCGTGCACTTGGCGGCGAGCTCCGTGAGGTGGAAATACGGGGTCCCCTCGGTGATGTTGTCCTCTTCGAGCACGTAGATGAGCTTGGGGAAGGCGGGGGTGACCCAGACGCCGGCCTCGTTCTTCACGCCCTCATAGCGCTGGCGCAGGGTCTCCTCGATGATCATCGCCAGATCGCGCTTCTCGGCCTCGCTACGGGCCTCGTTGAGGTACATGAAAACCGTGACGAAAGGCGCCTGGCCGTTGGTGGTCATCAAGGTGACCACCTGGTACTGGATGGTCTGGACGCCGCGCCGTATCTCATCGCGGAGGCGCTCCTCCACCACGGAGGAGACCTTCTCGGCGTCGGCGCTGACCCCGAGCTCCTCGAGCTCGGAGAGGACCTGGCGGCGGATCTTCTGACGGCTCACGTCGACGAACGGCGCAAGGTGCGTGAGGGAGATGGACTGGCCGCCGTACTGGCAGGAGGCCACCTGGGCGATGATCTGCGTGGCGATGTTGCAGGCGGTTGAGAAGCTGTGCGGGCGCTCGATGAGCGTGCCCGAGATGACCGTGCCGTTCTGCAGCATGTCCTCGAGGTTCACGAGGTCGCAGTTGTGCATGTGCTGGGCGAAGTAGTCAGAGTCATGGAAGTGGATGATGCCCTCGTTGTGGGCCTCCACCACCTCGGCGGGAAGCAGGACGCGCTGGGTCAGGTCCTTGGAGACCTCGCCGGCCATGTAATCGCGCTGCACCGAGTTGACGGTTGGGTTCTTGTTGGAGTTCTCCTGCTTGACCTCCTCGTTGTTGCACTCGATGAGGGAGAGGATCTTATCGTCCGTGGTGTTCTTGGTGCGCTTCAGGCTCTGCAGGTAGCGGTAGATGATGTAGCGGCGGGCAACCTCGAAGTGGCCGAGCTTCATGATCTCGTTCTCGACCATGTCCTGGATCTCTTCGACGGAGACGGTGTGGCCCGCGGCTTCGCAGGCTTCGGCGACGTTCTGCGCGGCGAAGGCGATGCCGCGCTCGCTCAGGCGATCGGCCTCCTGCACCTCGGCGTTGGCCCCCTTGATGGCGTTGATGATCTTGTCGATGTCGAACGCGACCTCGGCTCCGCTCCGCTTGATGATCTTCATGGTTGCCGCCCTTCCCCAGCTCGGTCCGATAGATGCCCTTCGTGGTGGGAAGCCCCCGCCCGATAGGCTCGCGCCCCTCGGGTTCCTCTTCTCCAGCCACGGTTGAACTACGTTTGCATGATGCGCTGTCGCGCGGACACAAGGTTTGGCGCATCGATGCAGCTGATGTGCTGCCCTTCTATAGTAGGCCAACTTCTCCACCATATGATGTACATTTTTTCTTATCAATCACTACATATTGTGTTGCAGCAGGTAAAACGGTTGGATGACAAGTCTGTCATCAACGAACCAGTCGGACGGGTTTATAGGTGTCAACGCGGACACCTGCGGTCTTTCAAGGTGCGTGCGGAGGGCGGGGCGTCGCCATATTTGATTGAAAATCCACTAATCGAGGATTACGAACAGCTGCGGATGTGCGGAGCCACATCTTGTGTTCGCGCGGCGGAGCGGAGGGCGGCTTTGAGTGTGCGGTGTCGGCAGGCCGCTCTCGCTTGGCGGTGGAGCGATGCGCTCACTCAACGTTGGCGCCACTTGCGGCCTGGTTCCCGATCCTCCAACTCCTGCTCTCCGGCCCCGCACTGCCCCGTTCGGCGCAAACGAGCCTCAAAACGTCATCTGGACGGCGGTCCCATGCAAATCGCCTCTGGAATGGCGTCGAGATGACGTTTTGGAGGACACGGGCACGGGCGCCATCCATTAGGGCCACTGGACACAACCTGCATGAGGTTCCGCCCCCCCCGCCGCCACAGGAGGAGAGTATGAAAACGCAAGGTGATAACCATCGTAAAGAGCATTTGACAGCACCGACCCGACCGGTGAACCGGATGTCGAAACCCTTTGATGGTACGATGCGACGCGATGCGCCATGGTTGAGACAGCACGGGGCCACAGCGTGATTGAAGGAGGTGGGGAGCATGGGGTTGGAGATCGGGAACCACATCCGCGGTCTGCGGACGAATGCGGATATGTCCCAAGACGAGCTGGCCGCACGGGTGTATGTGAGCCGTCAGACGATCAGCAGCTGGGAAAATGGCCGAACCTTCCCTGACATCCAGAGCCTGCTCCTCCTCTCCAAGATCTTCAGAGTGACCGCGGACTCCCTTATCAAAGGAGATGTTGAGACCATGGCAAAGACGATCGACAGCGGCATCCGGACCTTCCGCAACCTCAGTGTTGCCATGCTTGCGCTCATTGCGCTCGCAGCCGCTGCGGGCATCTGGTTCACCACACAGACCATCATCTGGAACTGGCCCCTGGAGCACGCGGTGCCGACGCTCCTGCTCGTCGCGCTGTTTGCCGGCGCGGCCATATTCGCCGCCTTCTGGGTGGAGAAGATCAAGCTCGACCATGACCTTGTGATATATCAGGAGGTCCTCGCATTCTACGAAGGACGAGAGCCCGATCGCTCCACCGCGGTGTCCCGCCGCAGGCGCCTTGCACCCTGGTGGATGAAAGCGCTCCGCATCGGCGGCATGGCGATCCTGGGCGGGATTGCGGGTTTCCTGGTCATGTATGTCGAGATGGCGATCGTGGATAGTGTGCTTGGGTGAGCGGTCCTGTAGGTGTATGACCACATGCATACAGGGGCCTCTGTGCATCCAGGACGACGTTCAGAGACCATGTCGATAAAATCAATAGCCGGTGTGGCCGCCCCTACTGGACAACCACACCGGAACCCAAACGATCATCTGGAGCTCTATGCGCGTCTTAACACGCTCAATCTGGGGTGCCAACATGCAGCGCCCGAACCCTTAAGCGCCTGAAGCCTCAGGATATCCCGGTCTAATCAGAGACGGCAGCTAAGCGCTCAGCAAGCCCCCTAAGATCCAAGCCATTAACCTGATCGATGAAAGCCGCGGTCTCCATGGTGAAAACCGGCCTCATCGCTCCGCATATCGATGACGCAATCGATCCTATTGTGTCGGTATCACCTCCCAACGTCGCCGCAATGCTAGCGGCGCGCATTGGATCGCCATCAGCAAGTGTTACCACGGCAAGCGCAGCCGGGGCCGTCTCAGCAGCCGACATACCCGTACCAAACCTATGCCTCAAAGCAGAGATTACAGCGCTGGAACCCTCAGAAAATGCTAGCCTCTGAACGGATTCGAGCCTGCCGACAACGTCAGGCGAAGGGGCGTTGTAGCCACGACGCGCACCTTCGCGCGCCGCATCAAGAGCAACCTCCCAGAGCTCGTAGATTGAATCACCCCCACGAACGCCGTAGCTCACTGCTGTTGCAATGGCCGACGCGCATGCGATCGCCGGGCTTGTATTATGCGTTGGAATACAGATGCATTCGACTTCGTCCACCAGCGAAATAAGGTGCCTATAATCACGCACGATACCGACGGGGCTTATTTTCATCGCCGCGCCATTTGTCACACCAAATATTCCTGCCCGCTCGATTGGCATGCCGCGCTCAATCGATTCAAGGGCACGTCGGGTGCTTGGGCCAACCACGAGGTCTGCAATTGTGCGGTGCTCATCGACCCAAGCCATCAGACCGTCTATATAAGCCTTTGGATCAATAGACCCGCCGCTAGAGATATACATCTCTGCAACAAGCACGGTATTCACCGTATCATCGGTCACCGTCCCCGCCTTCATAGACCTACCGAAAAGGTCTCTTTCGCTCGAAGGATAGAACCGATCGATGCCATTGGGAAACACTTCCTCGATGTCGTCTATGGACATCATCTCAGTGGGCATGCCCATTGCATCCCCAACCGCACAGCCGAGGAGCGCACCCCACGCGCGGTCGGCGCGACTGAAGCTATTCATGCCACCACCTCAGCATTAAAAGGCAACGTACCTTCGGCGTGCACATCGGAGATCGCCGCGATGACCTCATCGCCAGCGGTGACAACATCCTTCGCCGTTACGATGGCATCGAGGCACCCACGCCCGAGTATGGCGTCGAGCGTCATCACAAGGTTATCTGAGGGCCCTTCGACATATGCGACCTCGTCACCGGGCAGCACATGTGAACCCGCAGGCACAAGCCATGTTATTGAGCCTCCGCCATACTTGATCGCATCATCATCGAATGACATGCGCACGAGGATGCCCCCGGCGGATCGAACTTCCATCGCGCCGGGCAGGGATGGGTACGACACCTCGCCCCCGAGTGGAGCGATAAGGGAGGTGCGACCCGCTGTTTCCATCAGGATGCGCGTCGCGCCGGCAGAAGGCGCGGAGCGCACAACCTTGCCGTTAACAGGAGCAATGATGGAAACGTGCTCGTGACGCGTGGCCAGTTTTCCTGCCTCGCCTTCGTCTTCCTCCAATCCCGCATTGTTTTGAGGTTCAATGCCATCATCAAGTGGGCGATAGCTAAGCCATGCAGCCACAAACGCCACGACCATCGTCACAGCAACGGCAATGATGCACGTCATCACCGATGAAGCGTTGCCTGTGGCCGGATCGATGAAACCTGCGAACCCCGTCACACCCATGGTGAGCGCAAACATCCGCGTGCCCGTGAGTCCGGAAATCACCGCTCCGATTGTCCCAGCCACCATGCAGATTCCGAATCGTTTCTTCACCGGTAAGGTGACACCATAGATTGATGGCTCGATGATGCAGAAGCACGCTGAGACCACGGCGCCCACTGACATCTCGCGCATTCTCTCACTTTTTGACCGCATTGCGATCGCGGCGCAAACGGCAAGATGTGCGAAGGATGCGGGGAAAATAAGCCCGATGAGCAGCGTCGATCCCGTTCCCATGAGCTCCATGATGCCGACCGAGATCAGAGCCCAGTGTAGACCGAGAATAACCAAAGGCTGATAGACGAAGGCAAAGACGATATATGCGATAACGGGGACCGTGTCCAGGAGGACATTGATCCCCCAGCTAATTAAGTTAGTGAGCATAATCGAGACAGGGCCCACGATCAAAACTGATATCACCCCAGCAACAAGTACGGTCACAGCGGGGGTCAGAAACATCTGAGCTTTCTGCGGCATGATCTTGTTAGTGTTGCGCTCCACAATCGATGCGAGATAGGTCGCAAATATGATTGGGATCACAGTTGAAGTGTAGCCTGTCGATGGAAACAGTATTGGGATGCTGAAAAACGTCTTGTACACGGGCATAGCAAGCGGGGTACCAGGCAAAAGAGTATATATTGCCTCACCGGAGCCCATACCAGAAGCAAGGTCGGGAAAGACCAGGGCACATCCGAGGATCATACCAATAAAGGGATTCAATCCGAATGCCCTGGCAGACGTGTATCCCAAGATTACCGGAAAGAATGTTAGACAGGCGCTGCCGAGGGCGTTCAGCAGCAAGTACTCCCCACTGTCCTTCACAATAACGCCAGCTGCGACCAGTAAAGCCATAAGACCCGTGATAAGCGCCGTTCCGCCAAGTACCCCCAGCGTCGGGGCGATCGTCTGTGTGATGATGGCGGTCAAGCGGTCGAGAATGCTCCCACCGCTGTCAACAGGAGCCGAGACACCCTCTTCGATTCCCAGTTGATGGATCACCTCCTTGTACACCGCGTCGACATGGGATCCGATCACCACTTGGTAACGTCCTCCCGAGCGTTGAGCAGTAACGATTCCGCCATTGGCAAGCAGGGCATCCTCATCAACCAGATCCTCATCATTCAGTTTGAATCTCAATCTGGTTAGACAGTGCGTGACGTCTTGAACGTTCTCGCGACCGCCCACATTCTTGATTACGAATGCGGCCAGCTCACGGTAATCAGCCATGATCCTTTACCTCTTTCTCCTGCATAGTGTGCTGAACATGAATAGTCAGATACAAGAGCTCCTCTCCGCCAACATGGCAACCATATTTGTCCTCGATGTATTGCGTAATCGACTGCGCGCAGCGATATGCGGCACCATAGGTCGCAGAAACCACGCGGAGTAAATCCAGATCTTCTTTTGCGCTGCTGAAATCCTCGGAATCTTGTATGCGGTTCGCAAAATACCTGAGGTGGTTGATGAGACGCGAGTGAACAGGTGAGTCCTCGGCAATATCGATACCAAGCTCGATGCGAATGATTTCCAGAACACCTGCGATGACTTCGGCGACAAACGACGCACGTTGAATTCCAGAACCTGATCCTGTCTCTGCGTTGACAATATGAAGCGCGATAAAACCCGCCTCGTCCATTGGAAGATCGATGCCTGTGTTCGCATGAATAACGCCAAGGGCCTGCACGCCAAGGCGATACTCATCGGGATAGAACCGAACGACATCGATCAGGAGTCCATTGGGAACGCGAAGACCTTTTACATAATTTGAAAGAGCCTGGTTGAGGTGGTCAGCCAGAGCAATATAGAGAGATTCACTCACCTCACGTCCAAGGCCCGCTTTTACCATATCCACAATTTGCTCAACAGCACGAATCTGATCGATCGGAAGCTCAGTTAGAAGCTCTTCGAAACGGAGACGTAAGTCGTCCGTTGAGAGCGAGAAAACCTTTTCGATGCGATCGGAGTTTGGAGGCTCTCCAACCATCCGCCCATATGCCACACCTTTGCCAGTAACGATCTTTTCTCGACCGTACTCATCCATTACAGCAGCTGCGTTATTGCTGAGAAGTTTTCGGATCCTCACAACAGCCTCTTTACACTCGATACCTTCATACGCACATACAAAGTTGTTTTATCCAAATAGAAAAAGACCTGCCCGCGACAAAGGTCGTAAACCTCAATCGCAGACAGGCCTAGCTTGCTAATGGCAATCACTACCCTGTATATGTTTGAAAGTATACTGCGCTCTTGAGTGCTCCCCCGATGAGCGAACTTGGATAATCGGTGAACGGCAGGCTCTCGCAGAGCGCATTCCGAAATATGGAAACCTAGCTGTAAAAAAACAGCCCAGAGGATATGTCCTCAGGGCTGTGAACTTTGTGGTGGGCGTTACAAGATTTGAACTTGTGACCTCTTCCGTGTCAGGGAAGCGCTCTCCCCCTGAGCTAAACGCCCGTCTCAGGTGCGCGTTTTTGCGCAAGGAGTACTATACCAAGCCCCGACGGCCGTCGCAAGACCTTTTTGGATTGATTTACTGACACGCGGTCGGGCAACGAGAAACGGTCGAACACCCGCGTGTTTCCCCACGGACCGAGGGACTCAGAAACGTTTTGCTCGCACGTAGCGCAGTGTTCGGCGCTCGATTTTGCGGCGGGCTTTGGTGCACACCCCTGAAAACAAAACAGCCCAGAGGCTGAAACAGTACCTCTGAGCTGCTGCTCTCCTATGGAGGCGACGCCCGGATTCGAACCGGGGGTAAAGGCTTTGCAGGCCTCTGCCTTACCACTTGGCCACGTCGCCGATGAAAAAGGCCGATTTTTCAACCGGCCCTTCGCATGCGATGGAGCGGACAACGGGACTCGAACCCGCGACCCCAACCTTGGCAAGGTTGTGCTCTACCAACTGAGCCATGTCCGCTTGCGAGAAAGTAATATACGCGATTTGCAAGGACCATGCAAGGGGGAATTTTAAAAAGTCTGCCGCAAAGGGGCGCTATACACTCGAAACCGCAGGTCTCTCATGCTGTGAGCAACTTCTCAAACCATGGGGAGGCGGTCTCCCAGACACCACCACCTCCGGCGCAACTGGACTGAGTCGAATCTCCAGACTGTAAGACCACAGGAGGGCGCTCGGCGCCCCTCACGCAACGGGATCCAGCAGCTTGACCAAACGCACGCTCGTACCGCAGACGCCGTCGTTGCGGCGGCGGACCTCGACGCTGTCCATCAGCATGCGCATGAGGCGGATCCCCCGTCCGCGCTCCTCGCTCTCCTCAGGCTCCTCGTCGTCGGCGATCTCGAACCCGCAACCACGATCCCGCACCTCGACCACCACGCGATCAGCGTACGCGCGAATCGACAGCAGGCTGTCCTTTCCATCACCGTGGTCGTAGGCGTTCGAGAGCGCCTCCCCAGCGGCAAGGGCTGCATCGAACCGCGCCTGATCCCCCATCGCCACCTCGTCGAGCAGCTCGCTCACACGGCGACGGCACTCGCACAGATGCTCGATGCCCGCCGGAACCTTCATCGTACGGCTCCACCGGGGCATGGCGTCGGGCGCAAGCACCGGAAGCGGCGGCTTATCAGCCGGCGTCACGTGCAGGATGTCGATCAGTTGGGCAATCTGAAAGATGCGCAGGATCTGCGGAGATGCGTTCGCAAGCGAGAGCACGCCCCCGCGCGCGACCATCTGGCGCGTCCGCGAGAGCAGCAGGGCGAGGCCGCTCGAATCGATGAAATCAACGTTCTGACAGCCGATGATCACCCGGCGCGTCTCGGTGTCAAGGACCGCGTCAAGCTGCTCGCGCAGCAGCGGCACGGTGTTGATGTCGATGTCGCCTGAGGGCGCGATAACCGCTATGTCGTTCATCTCGTTCTTCATGCCGCTATCGTTCCCCTATGCAATCGGGCTCAACCGCAGCGTCCGGCGAGCGGACGAAGCCGTCACAGGAACGGCACCGAATCTGCGAAAAGCGGACCAAAGCCGTCGACCCGCACCGCACCGCCATCATCAGGCCCCCGCCTCCCCTGCGGTCTCCTCCGCCACGCCGAGCTCCAAGGCCACCATGGCGACATCGTCATCCAGCGCCGATGCGGTAAACTCATCCAGGCGGGCGAGGACCTGCTCGCACAGACCGTGCACCCCTTGCGAGCTCACGGAGAGCACGGTGTCGCGCAGGCGCTGCTCGCCGAAGAACTCACCCGCCGGATCGCGTGCCTCGATGGCCCCATCCGTGTACATGAACAGCAGGTCGCCCGGGTCGAACTCAAAGGAGCCGCTCGTGTAGCGCATCGTGTCGAAAGCGCCCACCACACCGGACTGCACGGTGAGCAGCTCGAGTTCGCGGCCGGGATGCACGAGCATCGTGGGCGGGTGCCCGGCAGAGCAGTACGTGGCCACGCGGGCGCGCAGGTCGATCTTCACGACGAACACGGTGACGAAGGTCTCCACGCGCGAGAAGGCCGTGAGCATGCGGTTCAGGGCCCGCACCATCGTGGCCGGCGTCATGCCCTCCCAAGCGTAGGCCGTGAGCGCGGTCTTCGCCATGGCGGACATCGAAGCCGCCTCGACGCCCTTGCCCGACACGTCTCCCAGGATCATGACGGCGCGGTCGTCGGGCAGGCGAATCAGCGTGTAGAAGTCGCCGCCCACGAGCGCCTGCTTCGTCGCGGAGGAGTACAGCGAATCGCAGGCGATTCCCGGGACCTCGCCGAGGGCGTTCCTCATTCCGATCTGCAGGGCCTGCGCGATCTGGTGATCGGCCCCCCTCGCGCACTCACCCGCGTCGATCAGCTCGTAGTCGCGGATCAAGCGCTCGAGGTAGTCGTACTCGATATCGTCGACGGGCTCCTGGCTGGCGTCACGCAGGAGGAGGAACATGCACCGCGGCGTACCCTCCCCGGAGCGCGCGAGCTCGACCGTGTCGACCGGAGCCGACCCGCCATCCGACGTCTCGGGGGGGACGGCATCGGGGCCCAGATCCACGAAGGCGCCCTGGCACGGCATGCCCTGATCCCGCAGCCAGCGCCCCGCCGGCGTGGTCAGGTCGATGCGGGCGAGCCGTCGGGCAAGCGAGGGACCGGCGCCCCTCCCCTCGCCCCCGAAGCCGCCGGTGCGAGCCGTCACGCCCGTCCGCGAGGCCGGGGCCGTGGTGGAGAAGAAGAGACCGTCGATCCCCCCGGGGAGCTCGACGAGGTTCCCCCCTTCGAAGTCAAGGAGGTAGCGGTCTCGTAGGCGGTCCCGGAGGATCGGGAGCATATGGCAGGAGAGGGCGCGGCTCGCCTCGGTGATCAGAGAGCGCCAGGCGAGCCCGCGATCGCCACCGGCGGCGAACAGCGTGTCGCGCAGGCGGTTGAGGGAGCGCGTGAGCTCGGAGGTTCGCTGGGCCCTCATGGCGCTCACCAGGCCCACGAGCTCGATGGAGAGGTAGTCGCAGACGACCTCGAGCACGCGGACATCGCTCTCGCGCGGCGTGGTCGGCCTCATCCAACCGAGCTCGATCACACCAAGGACCTGGGTGCCGAAGTAGACCGGAACGGCGATGAGGGCCTTGAACGGCGGCGTGTCCTGCATGCGCAGGGGCGTCGACTCGCGGGTGTCGAGATCGTAGAGGGTGGCAGCCCGGCCCCCGCCTGAGGCCGCCACGACGGAGAACCGGCACGGCTTGCCCACATGCAGGACATAGGTGGCCACGCCCGACCCGAAGGGGACGAATTCGGGCAGATAACCCGTGCGATCTGCGAGCGAGGACGAGGTTCCCCGCAACTTGAAACCGCCGTTCTCCGCAAAGTAGATCGTGGCGCCCCCGGCATCCAGGGTGTCGACGAGGCGGTTCAGGACGGTGTCGAGCAGCTGCGGCATGTCGCGCGAGCCGACGGTGGACATGATGATGGAGAGGGTGCCCGAGAGGCGCTTGTTGGCGGACTGAAGCTGGGAGAGCAGGCGGCGCGTGCGGCGGTCGTTCTCATACTGCTCCTCAAGGCTCTTTATGACCACGAGGAGGCGGTCGCGATCGCGGCGCCTGCGGCCGAACGGAATCCGATGCGCGATCATGCCGAGGGCGCGAACGCGCACCGGGATGAACGATCCGTCCGCGAGCTTGAGCATGAGGGTGTTGTCGCTGCCGTCGGTGGTGAAGGGTAGGCGATGGTCCTGAGACCGCTCGAAATCGGCGCTGAAGAGCAGGTCCTTGATGTCGACGTCGACCACGTTGCGGCGACGTTCCTGCATGAGGGAGAGCAGCTGGTGGTTGACGTGGATCACCGTGCCATCGGGATCGACGAGCGCAACCGCGTCGCTTGTGATCTCAACCAGGCGGACGATCTCGGTGATCTCGCCTTCTGACATAGCCTCCATGTGCGCCTCCTTGCGTTCCACGCTTCAGGGTCGGTCAGGGTCGGCTTGGTAGATGGGGAGCGGGCCCATGAGGCCCGTTCGACACGGCTCGCGGCGGTCTGAGCACCCGACTCATCAGGCCCACGCGAACCACCAAGGCCGGCTGCGAGCCCCGTCATCTACAGAAACGCATGATAGCACGCGCTGCAAAACCGGCTGAGCAGCGGCTGGGCGGGATGGCCAGAGAGGGCAGCGGGCACCCTGGAACACGGCCTACAGCACCCCGCCCCTGCACTGTAGGAGCGCCGCGCACCCAGGGGCGCACGGCAATTCAAATCGACAGACGGGTATGGGGCCCGCCGCCGCATCTCGACGGTCGGACCTAAGCCGTTCAAACTGGCCCGGCGGGGCCCACAGCTAGCTGCCTGCGATCCCCTCTACTCGCTGCCCAGGAACGCGCCGGACTGACGGCTCCAGAGGGCCTCGTACTCGCCGCCGGCCTCGACGAGCTCGGCATGCGGGCCGTCCTCGACCACCTGGCCGTCGCGGATGACCACGATGCGGTCGAGCTCGGCCACGGTCGAGAGGCGGTGCGCGACCACGATCGCGGTGCGCCCGCGCATGAGCTGGGTGAGGGCGTCCTGAATGAGCTTCTCGCTCTCGGAGTCAAGCGCGCTCGTCGCCTCGTCGAGCACCAAGATGGGGGCGTCGGTGAGCATGGCGCGGGCGATGGCGATGCGCTGGCGCTGGCCGCCGGAGAGCTTGACGCCGCGCTCACCCACCTGCGTCTCGAACCCGTCGGGCAGCTTCTCGATGAACTCGAGGGCGTTCGCCTCGCGAGCCGCCTCGACGATCTCCTCCTCGATCGCATCGGGCTTGCCGTAGGCGATGTTCTCCCTGATGCTGCGGTGGAAGAGCAGGGGCTCCTGCGGCACGTACGCGATGCTCCGGCGCAGGCTCACCTGGTTCACCCGGGAGATATCCTGCCCGTCGATGCGGATCTCGCCGCCGGTGAGATCGGCGAGGCGCAGCAGCAGGCTCGTGAGCGTCGTCTTGCCCGAGCCTGAGCGACCCACCAGGCCCACGCGCTGACCTGCGGGGATGGAGAGCGAGAAATCACTGAACACCGTATCGCCCTCGCTTGCGTCGGCGTACCTGAAGTCGACGTGGCTGAAATCGATCGCTCCCTCCCCCACCTTCAGGGCCGGCGCGTTCGGCTCGTCATCCACGAGACGGGGCTCATCGAGGACAACGGTTAGGTCATGGGCCTCGCCAAATGAGCGGTTGATGGTTTGGAAGGTCTGGGCGAGCATGTTCATGCGCATCGTCAGGGCGTTCGTGTAGGTGAACATCATAACGACGGTGCCGGCTGAGATGCCGAACCACGCCGTTCCCCCGGCGATGAAGATAGCCACAATCGTCATCATGAGGACGATCATCGAGCTCGTGACCGCACCGGTCTTCACGGTGCGCAGCATCCGCGCCGAGTCGGCCCGGCGCGAGTCCTCGTTTGCCGCTTCGAAAAGCTGCTGCTCGTAGGCCTCGCGCGCCGAGGTCTTTACCGCGAGGATGTTGGTGATGGAGTCTGAGAGCTCGCCGGAGAGGCGGTTCTGGGCGGCACTCGCGGCGTCGTTGTAGGGCAGGATCTTCCGGTAGAGCCGGTAGACCACAGCGGTGTAAACGATGACCACCACCGTGAGGACCGCGGCGTATGCCGGGACGAGCGGGGCGAGCAGGCCGATGGTGAGGACCGCCGACGCCACCGTCGGCAGGGCCGCGTAGGTGAAGTTGTGCACGAGCTGCGTATAGGCCCCAAGGAACTTCTGCGTCGAGCTGACCAGCGCACCGCCGAACCGGTTGGTGTGGAAGGTCATCGACTGGTTCGAGAGGGCGTCGAAGGCCTCACGGCCGAGCTCGAAGCTGCCGCCGATCTCCAGGCGGGCGCAGGTGTAGTCCTGCAGCTTGCTGCAGACCTGGCCGAGGGTGTTCACGACGATGAGCGCCAGGATGGCCGGGCCGAAGGTGGGAATGACCTCATCTGCTCTGATGCCGCCGGCCCCCACCATGTCGACGATGCCACCGATGATGTAGGGATTCATGAACGATAGGAAGAACACGAAGCCCAAGGTTGTCAGGACGTTTGCGATGAACATGGGCATTTGGCGCCTCAGCACGCGCCAGAAGTATTGAAGCGACCGCATGGTCACCGCGACAGATGTGCGCGTCCGTGCGTTAGCTGATGAGCTCACAGCTGATCTCCTCCCAGATATATATGCATACTTAGGGACTGTACCCACTGGGGCCCGCTTCGACACGAGGGTGCGATGGCGGTGGGCGCGGGAATGTGGGCAGCAAGTCACGGGCCCGGCGTGCGCGTTGACCCCTGTACGCTGGCCCTCTATGAGAAACGGACGCAGGGGGCGCATGACGGCGGGCGCCGCGGGCTGCACGCGATACAAAGAAAAACGCGAACCCAGATGGATTCGCGTCTACAATGCGCTGGTGTCGGAGGCGGGACTTGAACCCGCATGACCGCAATGTGGTCACTAGCACCTCAAGCTAGCGCGTCTGCCAATTCCGCCACTCCGACGTGGTTTCAGCAAGGAGAATAATAACCCGAACGGTTCAGACAGTGCAAGAACTTTTTTGGGAAGTTTGGAAGTCAGTCCAAGCCGTTCGATCGGCGCGCCCTTTCGACGCGACTTTGGCTGGCAGGGTGCCCGCGCATGTGATCGACATCAAGCACATCTTCATGTGGTTTGAGCATGGCCAGGGAAAGATAGTATCCAAAAACATACTCTTGACAACGCTTTGAAGCCGTTTTGCCTTGAGACAGCGAGTAAAGTACGTTTTCCTAGACGAAAGAGCATGCAGCCATCCAGCCTGACCGGGATGACGTCCAAAACATACTTTGGACAAGCTCTGAAAGCAGATTTGCCTCAAGACGATGAGTAAAGTACGTTTCCCTGGGCAAAGGCGCGCACGATTCTCTCCCTAGCAGCAATGACCTCCAAAACATACTCTCGACAGCGTCCAGAGGCAAATCTGCCAAAACGCGATGAGTAAAGTACGTTTTCCCGGCCAAACGAGCGCGCGGGCGTCGTCCCGGGTGGAACGATGTCAAAAACATACTTTCGGCAGTGCCTCCTGGCAGATCAGCCAAAAAGCGAGGTCTAAAGTACGTTTCTTGCACGAATTAAGTCTCCCGGGGCCAAAGCCATGAGCCCCCATATCCCAAGCTCTGCTATCCCAGGGCCGCAGCCACGAGCCTTGCACTCCAGGATCCGCTCATCCGGGGCCGCAAACCCCGCAACCTGAGGCGCCGCTCACCTCCCCCTTCTCTGGAAAGGGGCCAACGCACAGCGGGCTCCCCTCGCTACTCCCGGCGCGTTCGCGAAGCCACGCGCCGGGAGTAGCGAGGGAAGCCCGCGTCAGGGCAACGAAAACCCCTACAGGTCGATATGGCTCTCCTTGATCGGGAACGCCTCGGCAAAGTGGCAGGCGCACCGATGTCCGGGAGCGACCTCCTTGAACTCGGGCTGCTCCTTCGAGCAAATCGCCTGAGCGATCGGGCAACGGGTGTGGAATCGGCACCCGGTCGGCGGATCGATCGGCGAAGGCGGATCGCCGGCAAGAATGACGCGGCGACGATCGCGCTGAATATCCGGATCGGGCACGGGCACGGCGGACAGCAGGGACTGCGTATACGGATGGTGCGGCTCGGCGTAGAGGCTCTTCCAATCGGAGACCTCCACCATCTTGCCGAGGTACATCACGGCCACGCGGTCGGAAATGTGCTGCACCACCGAGAGGTCGTGCGCGATGAAGAGATAGGCCGTGCCGAAACGGTTCTGCAGGTCCTTGAGCAGGTTCAGCACCTGCGCCTGGATGGACACGTCGAGGGCCGACACCGGCTCGTCGCAGATGATGAGCTTCGGACGCAGGGCGAAGGCGCGGGCGATGCCCACACGCTGACGCTGGCCGCCGGAGAACTCGTGCGGGTACCGGTTGATGTGCTCGGGATTCAGGCCCACCACATCAAGGAGCTCGCGCACGCGGTCCATGCGCTCCTCATGCGTGCCGACGTTGTGGATGGTCATCGGCTCGGAGACGATCTCGCCGATGGTCATGCGCGGGTTCAGGCTCGCATACGGGTCCTGGAAGATGAACTGCATGTCGCGGCGCATGGCCTTGAGCTCCTGCTTGTTCATCACAGAGACATCGCGGCCGTCGAAGAAGACCTTGCCCTCGGTGGGGCGGTTCAGGCGCATGATGGTGCGGCCCGTGGTCGACTTGCCGCAGCCCGATTCACCAACCAGACCGAAGGTCTCGCCCGGATAGATCTCAAACGAGATGTCCTTCACCGCGGAGACGACGCTCCGGGAGAGGCGGCCGCCGAAGACGCCGGAGCCGGCGGGGAACTCCTTGCTCAGATGCTCGACCTTGAGCAGGGGCTGTTTCTCAGTGGATGCCATGGCTTACGCCTCGCCTCCCTCGGAAGTGGACCGATTCGCCTTGACGGGCTCGCCCAGGGCGACCTCACCGCGCGAACGCGAGGTGTCGGGTGCGTTGGCAGCGACGAAGGCGTCGTCGTCAGCAAAGTGGCAGGCAGCGTAGTGGCCGTCGCCGTGGGCGTGCTTCTCCGGGCGCTCGTTCATGCAGCGCTCCTGCGCATAGGGGCAACGCGGCGCGAATGCGCAGCCCTTCGGTAGGTTCACCAGCGAGGGCGGGTTGCCGTGGATGGGCGTGAGCGGCTTCTTCTCGTCGATCGCCTGCTCGGGGATCGAGCGGATGAGGCCCCAGGTGTAGGGGTGGCGGCTCTCGTAGAAGATCTCCTCGGCGGTGCCGAACTCAACCGGGTGGCCGGCGTACATAACCATGATCTTGTCGGCCATGTCGGCGACGACGCCCAGGTCATGCGTGATCATCACGATCGCGTTGCCGTTCTTCTCCTGCATCTCCTGCATGAGCTCGATGATCTGCGCCTGGATGGTCACGTCGAGTGCCGTCGTAGGCTCGTCGGCGATCAGGATGTCGGGGTCGCAGGCGAGCGCCATGGCGATCATGACACGCTGGCGCATGCCGCCCGAGAACTGGTGCGGGTACTCGTTCGCGCGACGCTCGGGCTCGGGGATACCCACGAGGTCGAGGAGCTTGACGGCCGCCTCATGCGCCTCCTGCTTGGAGTAGCCGCGGTGCAGGCGCAGACCCTCCCCCACCTGCTTGCCGACCTTGTAGACCGGGTTCAACGAGGTCATCGGATCCTGGAAGATCATCGCGATGTCGTTGCCGCGGACGTGCTGCATCTCCTCCTCGGACATGTTCAGGAGATCATGCCCGCGATAGGTGACGCGACCCCCCTCGATCTTTCCGGGAGGCATCGGGATCAGGCCCATGATGGTCATGGCCGTCACGGACTTGCCCGAGCCAGACTCGCCCACCACGCCGAGGGTTTCGCCGCGGTCGAGCGTGTAGCTCACACCGTCGACGGCATGCACGATGCCGTCCTCGGTGTGGAAGTACATCTTGAGGTCGTCGACCTCGAGCAGATGCTGGCCCTCGGGGACCGGCAGCGTCTTGAGATCCACGTGGGAGCTGTTCTTCTTTGCCATGGGTTTACGCATCCTTCATCTTCACGTCGAGGGCGTCACGCAGGCCGTCACCGAGCAGGGTGAAGGCGAGCACCGTCGAGAGGATGGCCAGTCCGGGCATGATCATCATCCACGGAGCGGTCGTGAGGTAGGCCTGACCGTCCTGGATCATCGTGCCCCACGAGGGCGTGGGCGGCACGACGCCCATGCCGAGGAACGACAGGGCGCTCTCGGTCAGGATGGCGCCGCCGATGTTCATGGTCGCGTAGACCACGATCGAGGCGACGGAGTTCGGGAAGATATGACGGAAGATGATGCGCATGTCAGAAGCGCCCATCGCACGCGCCGCATCCACGTAGTCGTTCTCCTTGACCGTGAGGATCGCCGAGCGGAAGACGCGGGCGATGGACGGCCAGCCGAGGATACCGATAGCGACGAAGACGTTCGTGAGCGAGCGCCCGATGACCGCGATCATCGAGACGACGAAAAGCACGTAGGGGAAGGCCAGGAAGATGTCGGCGGCACGCATGATGATCGTGTCCCAGATCCCGCCGTAGAAACCGGCCAGGGCGCCCAAGATGAGGCCGATGACCGTGGAGATCGCCGTAGCCATGATGCCGACGGACAGCGACACGCGCGCGCCGTAGATGACGCGGACGAGGATGTCGCGGCCGAGGGCGTCGGTACCGAAGGGGTGCTCCGCATTGGGGGCGAGCAGCGACGTCTGCGCCAGCGTGGTGGAATCGGACGACGTGGGTGAGCCGAGCAGCTGCTGGGCCCAGAGATCTGCCGTGAGCGCCACGATCACCACGAAGACGATCCAGATGATCGCCGCCACGGCGAGCTTGTTGCGGCGCAGGCGCTTGAAGGCGTCGCCCCAGAGCGTGCGCGAGGGGCGCGGCGCCTCGGTGGAGGATTTCTCCGCCTTGGCTGCCATGCCGGACCGCTGGGTGGGGCTCGGCTCTTGCATTGTACTCATAGTGTTCCTCCCCGGGCCTTAGTTCGACTTGCTGGAGCGGTCGAACCGGATCCTGGGATCCAGGAACCCGTAGCTGACATCGACAAGCAGGTTCACGACCATGACCACCAGGACGACAAGGGTGACGCCGCCCATGACGATGGGCCAGTCGCGTCCCGAGATCGCGCGGTAGATCTCATAGCCGACCCCCGGCCAGTTGAAGACCGTCTCCGTCAGGATGGCGCCGGAGAGCATCGCGCCGAAGTCCACACCGATATAGGTGACGACCGGGATGAGGGCGTTCTTGAGCGCGTGCTTCCAGATGATGGCGCGGTTGGAGAGGCCCTTGGCCTTGGCCGTGCGGATGTAATCCTGGCTCATGACATCGAGCAGCTGCGAGCGCATGATGCGCGCCGTGTAGGCCGTGGAAACAGAAGCGAGGGTGATAGCGGGGAGGATGTAGTGCATCCAATCCTGGAACTGCGAGCTCGCACCACCGGCACCCGAGATGGGCATGACCTTGAAGATCACGCCGAACACGAGTTGCAGGATCATGCCGAGCCAGAAGGCGGGAACAGCAACGAGCACCGAGGTGGTCAACGTGACCAGGGTGTCCCAGAACGAGTAGCGCTTCACAGCCGAGATGATGCCGGCGCCGATGCCCATGATCGCCTCGAGCACGATGGCACAGAGCGCGAGCTTCACCGTGTAGGGGTACTTCTGCGCGAAGATCTCCGTCACGGGGATCTTGCGCTGGTACGAGGTGCCAAGGTCACCCTTCAGGAGGTTTCCCATGTAACCGATGTAGCGCTCCCAGGTGTTTGTGGGAACCGCATCGCCGTTGGCATCGAGGACGGCATTGCCGTTCTCGTCAACCTTCACCAGGTTGTACTTGATACGGAGCTGCAGCTCCGTCTCGGGGGGCAGCGCCTTGTCTCCGCCGATCAGAGTGATCGGGTCACCCGGCACGATGTTCTGGAGCGCGAACAGGATAAGGGTCACGCCCAGGAAGACCGGTATGAACTGGAGCACACGCTTGAGGATGTACTTTCCCATACTTCTCCCCTATCGAAGGGACACAATCCAAACGGGATGCCCGCCGCCAAGCGGGCATCCCGTCATGCGAGCTAACAGTATAGCCGACCAGACACGTCTGCGCTCAAATATCGCTTGAACTACGCCGTGAGCTCTGCGGTCCCCAGATCAGCGTGCTTCTGCGGGTCGATGTAGAGCTTGGAGATGCGGTCGGAACCGGCGACCACGTGCGTGTAGAACATCAGCGGGATGACCGGGCAGTCGGCGGCGATCTTCGCGTCGGCCTCCTGCAGCTTCGCGATGCGCTCGGCACTGTCGACCGTGGCGCGAGCCTCGCTGATGAGCTGGTCGACCTCGGTGTTGCTGTACGCGGACTTGTTGTCCCCGCCAATGGACTCCGTGTGGAACAGCGGGTAGAGGAAGTTGTCCATGATCGGGTAGTCGGCGATCCAGCCGAGGCGGCCGAACTCATAGTTGCCGTCACGGTACTGGGTGAGCAGCGCCGCCCACTCGGGGGTGTCGGAGGTGACATCGATGCCGACCTTGTTGAGGTCGCCGATGACGGACTCCATGATCTCCTTGTGACCGCCGTCCTGGTTGTAGGAGAGCGTCAGCGAGATGCCACGGGAGCCGTTGGACATCGGGGCGACCTTGTCGAGGTACTCGTTGGCCTTGTCGACGTCATAGGCAGCGAACTCCCATGCGCCCTCCTTGTAGCCGTCGATTCCCGGAGGAACGATGCCGTCGGCCGGGGTGCGGGTGCCTTTGAAGATGGTCTCGCAGATGGCCTCGCGGTTGATGGCAAGGGAGATGCCCTTGCGAAGGTCGGCGTTGTTGAACGGCGCCTTCGTGTTGTTGCAGGTGAGATAGTAGGTCGAGGGCTCGGAGCCGAGGAGCATGTGCTCGCCCGCAGCCATGGTGTAGCCGTCCTTGGACTCGCCGCGATCGGCCTTGGCGGCGTCGATCTGGGCCACGGGGACCTCGGAGACGTCGAGGTTGCCGGCCTGGAACTCCTTGTAGGCGGTCTCCACGTCCTTGAAGATCGCGAAGTGGACGCCGTCCAGCTTGGCCTTCTCGCCGTAGTAATCGTCATTGCGGACGACGTTGATCTCCTGGCCGTCCTCCCAGCTGCCGTCCATCTTGAACGGGCCGTTGCCGATGGGGGCGCGGAAGAACGCCTTGGCGTCGGTGTCGGCGGCCTCGGGGACCGGGGCCAAGGCCGGGTGCGCGCAGACGTAGGCGAAGTCGGCGTACGCAGAGGAGAGCTTCACCACGAGGGTGTTGTCATCGGGCGCGGTGACACCGGTGAACTCGTCCGTCTCACCCTTGTTGAGGGCGTCATAGCCCTCGACCACGGAGAGGTGGTAGGAGATCTCGCTCGGCGTGTAGGCCGTGGCGACGGCGGAGTTGGGGCTCACGATACGGGTCCACGCGCGCTTGAACGCCTCGGCGTTGACCGGGTCGCCGTTGTGGAACTTGGCGCCCTCGACGAGGTGAAAGGTGAACTCCGTGGCGTCGTCGTTGGCCTCCCAGCTCTCAGCGGCGAGGCCGACGAGTTTCTCCTGCTCGAAGTCGAAGAGGGTCAGCGTATCGAACAGCTGGAAGCAGACCTGGGTGCCCTGGTCCTCCTGAACGTTGTACGGGTCAATGGAGACCGGGTTGTTCAGGTAGTAATTGAGCGTTCCGCCGCCCGACGCAGCACTTGAGCCGCCCGCAGAGGGCGAGCCCTTCTGGCCGCAAGCAGCGAGAAACGCCAGCGAGCCCGCGGCGAGCGAGCCACCCACGAACGCGCGACGGGTGATCTTGGTGTCAGCCATGCCATCCTCCTTCTTAAAAATGCCGCCGGGGAGACGACGAACATGGCCGGGACCCCTGCCCGGTATGCCGCAACGCAGCGCCACCCCGCAACGCCGCCCTCAGGCCCAAGGCTGGATAATGAACCTCAAAGAGACGTTCTGTTCACTCTAGCGCACTTTAGGCAGGTGCAGCCACTGATTTTGGCTAACGCGCAAATATTCTTTATCGTGCGACAGTACATGCTCTTAGAATATTGCATAGTATTGCATATGTAAGTATTTCGTTAGATAACTGCAGAAACGCTGCTGTAACAATCTTGTTTGGTCATCGCTCGGCCGATTCGATCCAACCCATCGTCCGTTCCCGCATCAAGATGCCTGCGGATCAGCTCATCCGAGGGACGTGAGTGCGGTGCGCGCTCTCGGATAATCTGGCAGCTGGCATAAAAAAAACCGCAGCCCGAGCGGACTGCGGTCAAAACATGCGTTGTTGTCCGGCTGAACTTAGATGCCGACGATCCCCTGGGGGAAGAAGAACATGCAAAGCACCACGCAGAGCGTGAACACGCCGGCGAGGATGACGGTGAGCCGATCGAGATTGCGCTCCATGACGCCCGTGGCGGCATTCGAGTTGTACAGCGAGCTGGCGATCATGTCGGACACGCCGGTACCCTTGCCGGAATGCATGAGCACGAGGGCGATGAGGGCGATTGTGGACAGCGCCCACACGACGAGGATGATGTACTGAACGGGACCCACCGGGACTCCTTACATTTCATGCAGACCGCACCGCATCACAGAGATTGAATTGGTGCAGACACATTTCAACGAACTGTGACAGTATAGCGCACCGTATTCGCCCCTGCTGAAAAACCATTAAGTCAATGCCGGAATGCTCAGAACCGCGCTGCAAAAACGGGCCGCCCCCGAAGGGACGGCCCGGACTCAGCTACGGTCGAAGGCTGCGGTATGCGCAGGCCCCTGACTTGCGGGCCTCCCCCGCCGTCTTGACCATCGCGGCGAAATCCTCTGCCTTGAGCGAGGCGCCGCCCACGAGGGCACCGTCCACATCGGGCTTGGAGACGAGCTCGGCGATGTTGCCGGGCTTGGCGGAGCCGCCGTAGAGGACGCGGATGCCGTCGGCCAGCTCGGCGCCGAAGATCTCGGCGAGCTGGGCGCGGACGGCCGCGCAGACCTCCTGCGCGTCATCGGCCGTGGCGGTCTTGCCGGTGCCGATAGCCCAGATGGGCTCATAGGCGACGACCAGCTGATCGGCGGACGTGATCTCGAGGCCCTCGAGACCGGCCTTCACCTGGGCGGTCACGTACTCGACGTAGGTGCCGGCCTCGCGGACCTCCTCCGGCTCGCCGCAGCAGAAGACGGGCACGATGCCGCCCTCGACCAGCGCGCGGGCCTTCTTGTTCTGGTCCTCGTCAGTCTCGTGGAAGTACTCGCGGCGCTCGGAGTGGCCGATGATGCAGTACTCCACGGGAACGGACTTGAGCATGGCCACGGAGGTCTCACCGGTGTAGGCGCCCGAGGGCTCCCAGAAGACGTTCTGGGCACCGAGCTTGATGGGGCTCTGCACGATGCCGCCATGGCAGCCGGCGAATTTGAGGTCGACCGTGGGCGGGCAGACGAGCGCCTCGACGCCCGCGGGGATCTCGGGCAGGGCCTCGACGATCTGGGATGCGAGCTCGGCGGCCTCGGGAAGATCCTTGTTCATCTTCCAGTTGCCGGCGATGAGAAGGGTGCGGTTACTCTGCGTCATTGAGTGCCTCCACTCCCGGCAGGGGCTTGCCCTCGACGAGCTGCATCGAGGCGCCGCCGCCCGTTGAGATGAACGTCATCTGATCGGCCAGGCCGAACTTGTTCACGGCCGCGACGGAGTCGCCGCCGCCGATCACGGAGTCGCAGTCGCGGTTGGCCGCGATGGCCTCGGCGATCGCCTTGGTGCCGTGGGCGAACTTGTCCATCTCGAACACGCCGCAGGGGCCGTTCCAGAAGACGGTCTTGGCCTTGGCGATGGCGTCCGCGAAGAGCTTCTCGGTCTCAGGGCCGATGTCCAGGCCCTGCCAGCCGTCCTCGATCTCGCCGGTCTTGGCAATCTTCGTGTTGGCGTCCTCGGAGAAGGCGTCGGCGATGACGTTGTCGATCGGGAGGAGGAACTCGACGCCGTTCTTCTTGGCCTTGTCAAGCATCTCGAGGGCGCGGTCGGTCCAGTCGTCCTCGCAGAGGGAGTCGCCGATGCGGCCGCCCTGGGCCTTGGCGAAGGTGTAGGCCATGCCGCCGCCGACGATCACGGTGTCCGCGGTGTCGAGCAGGCGGTCGATGACGCCGATCTTATCGGAGACCTTGGAGCCGCCGAGGATGGCGACGAAGGGGCGCTTCGGCTCGGCGAAGAGGCCGCCGAGGGTGGAGACCTCCTTCTCGAGCAGGAAGCCGGCGACGGCGGGGATGAACTCAGCCGGGCCGACGACCGAGCCCTGGGCGCGGTGGGCGGTGCCGAAGGCGTCGAGGACGAAAACGTCGCCGTAGGAGGCGAGGGTCTTGGCGATCTCGGGATCGTTCTTCTTCTCGCGCTTGTCGAAGCGGACGTTCTCGAGGACGAGTACGTGACCGGGCTCGAGGGCCTCGACGGCCGCGGCGGCGCGCTCACCGTAGGTGTCGTCCACGAAGGCGACCGGCAGACCGGAGAGCTCGGCGAGTTTCTCGGCCACGGGCGCGAGCGAGAAGGCGGCCTCGGGGCCGTCGCCCTTGGGGCGGCCGAGGTGGCTCATGAGGATGACGCGGGCGTTGTGCTCCACGAGGTACTTGATCGTGGGCAGGGCGGCCTCGATGCGGGTGGTGTCGCCCACCACGCCGTCGGCCACCGGCACGTTGAAGTCGACGCGCACGAGCACGCGCTTGCCGTCGACCTCGACGTCGCGGATGGTCTTCTTTGCGAAAGCCATGGGGTCTCCTTTCCGTTGCGGTAACAAAAGGGACGCGGCACCGGCACCGTGTGCCGCATGGCCGCGCCCCTCACGAGCGCATCTTACGCGATGTGCATCCGAGCGAACGCCACCTTAGGCGACGAACTTCTCGAAGTACTTGATGGTGCGCACCATCTGGGAGGTGTAGGAGTTCTCGTTGTCGTACCACGAGGTGACCTGCACGAGGCTCTGGCCGTTGCCGAGGTCCTGGACCATGGTCTGGGTGGCGTCGAAGATGGAGCCGTGGGTCTCGCCGATGATGTCGGTGGAGACGATCTCGTCCTCGTTGTAGGCGAAGGTGTCGGAGATGGTCGCGGCGTAGGCCTTCATGGCAGCATTGACCTCGTCGGCGGTGACCTTCTTGTCAACGACGGCGTAGAGGTTGGTGAGGGAGCCGGTGGGCGTCGGGACGCGCTGGGCGGCACCGATGAGCTTGCCGTTGAGCTCCGGGAGGACCAGGCCGATGGCCTTGGCGGCACCCGTGGAGTTGGGGACGATGTTCTGGGAGGCCGCGCGGCTGCGACGCTTGTTGCCCTTGCGCTGCGGGCCGTCGAGAGTCATCTGGTCGCCGGTGAAGGCGTGGATGGTGGTCATGATGCCGGACACGATGGGGGCGAAGTCGTTCAGGCCCTTGGCCATCGGGGCCAGGCAGTTGGTGGTGCAGGAGGCGGCGGAGATGATGTTGTCCTCGGCCGTCAGCTCCTCATGGTTAACGTTGAAGACGATGGTGGGCAGGTCGTTGCCGGCCGGAGCGGAGATGACGACCTTCTTGGCGCCGGCGTTGATGTGCGCCTGGGCCTTCTCCTTGGAGGTGTAGAAGCCGGTGCACTCGAGCACGACGTCCACGTCGAGATCGCCCCAGGGGAGGTTGTTGGCGTCGGCCTCCTTGTAGATGCGGATGGTCTTGCCGTCGACGATGATGGAGTCCTCGGTGGAGGAGACCTCGTGATCGCGGGAGTAGTTGCCCTGCGTGGAGTCGTACTTCAGCAGGTACGCGAGCATGTCGGGCGAGGTGAGGTCGTTGATAGCGACGATCTCGGAACCCTCATGACCGAACATCTGACGGAACGCCAGACGACCGATGCGCCCGAAGCCATTGATAGCAACCTTAACTGCCATGTGTGTCTCCTTTCGTGGGGCCCCGGTGGACTCTTCTATCCGCCGCTCAGGCCCGCAGACTAACCACACGCCTAATATACCTTTTTTTCCAAAGTCGAATCACTGCATGACGCGTTTTTGAGCGTACAACGACGTTGAAGCGTTTACGATTTTGGAGATTGCAAAGAAATTGAAGCGCTTCGAAATATTGTAGAGCCCATCATAAAAGGACGTGGGGCGGGTGGCTGACAGGGCTTCCGCCGTGCCCGCACACGCGGATCAGCCCTCGAGACCCGCCGCCTCGGCGAGCTTCTCAAGTCTGAGCACCCGGTGGTAGAGGGCCGACTTGGAGAGCGGCGGCTCGGCCAGGGTGCNGGGGGGGGGGGGGGCGGGGCACCCGCCGCACCGGCCGAGCGGCCCTGGTTCGCGAGTTCCGCGTTCACCCGGCGGTTGACGTCGTTCTTCACCGACTTCACCGCCCGGGCGTCCTCGATCTCGGTGACGGACCGCGAGGCGCCCGCGAGCTCGAGCAGGCGCCGGATGTCCTCGGCGCTCTTGATGTACACGGCGAAGCTGCCGCGCCGCGGGTTCACACGGGCGGGGATCCCCAGCTCGCCGATGAGGTCGGCGAGGGCGTGGGCGAAGGTCTCGCCCTGGACGGCGATCTCCAGGTGGAAGTCGCCGCGCGGGTCGGCGACGAACCCTCCGGCGATGAGGGCGCCGCGGATGTAGGCGAGCCGGCAGCAGTCGCGGGCCACGATATGGTGCGGGATCCCGGCGATGAGGCCCCCGTGGCGGTCGAGGATCCCGAGCAGCACCAGGGCCTTCTTGAGATCGGGCTGGTCGGGCAGGGTAATCAGGTAGTTCCTGACCTTGTGGAGGACCGAGCGGCGCACCGTGAACTCCGTCTTCAACTTCAGGATCTGGTGCGTGAGGCCGATCATCGTGCGGGCGACCGCTCCGGTCTCGGTTGCGACGGCGACGCGGTAGCGGTCGGGGCCCGTGATGGAGAGGGTTCCGCAGACGCGCGTGAGCGCCGCGAGCATGGCCAGGTTGCAGTACTCGCAGGTGGGCTCAGCCCGTGCGAGCTCGTCTCTCACCTCCGCGCTGAATGACATGCGTCGATCACCTCGGTGAGGGCGGCGGCGAGGAGCCGGGGGTCATGTGCGGTGCAGGCGTCCTCATCGGCCATGTCGCGGATGAGGACGGCGGGTATGCGGCGAGCGAGACGGCTCTCGGCCGCAGCGGGCAGCGGGACATCCGGGAAGCGTCCGAAGCGCGGGTCGTGGCTTGAAAAGCCCGGGCGGGCCCGCTCGTCACGGCGGTGGAAGAGGGCCACGTCGACCAGGGGCAGGAAGCCGGCGGCGTCGAGGGCGTCGATGTAGTCCTCGGCGGCCATGCCCTCGGTCTCCCCCGGGACGTCGGCCTTGGGGCAGACGAAGATCCGGCATGCGTCGGTCTCCGCAAGGGCACGGGCGATATCCGGCACCAGGAGGTTCGGCATGAGCGAGGTGAAGAGCGAGCCCGGCCCGATCACAACAAGGTCGGCGGCGCGGATCGCCTCCGCCGCGGGAGCATAGGCCGCAGGCTCGGCGGGCTCGAGCCACACGCGCTCGAGGCGGCCGGCCCCGTAGGAGAGGAGCGCCTGGCCATGCACCCGCTCCCCCGCCGCCGTGACGCCGGCCATCGCGACCGGCTCCAGGGTGGAGGGCAGGGTGCGGCCCACGCAGCCGAGCATCTCCTCGACCGCGGAGAGGGTCGCCATGAAATCGCCCGTCTCGTCGGCGAGTGCGGCGATGAGGAGGTTCCCCATCGCATGGTTGTCCAGGTAGGAGAAGCGGTGCTCGAGGGCGCGGGCGAGCGGGCCTGTTGGGTTGGCGGCGAGGGCGACCATGCACTTGCGCAGGTCGCCGGGGGGCAGCATGTGCTCCTCCCGGCGGAGGATCCCCGTGGAGCGGCCGTCATCGGCCATGGCCACGATGGCGCTCAGGTTGAGGGGGCAGTCGAGTTTGCGAAGGGCGCTGATCAGGGCGGGCTGGCCGGTGCCGCCGCCGATGGAGACGACGTTGACGGCGCCCGCGGAACGTGCGGGGGCCATGACCTCAGCCCGCCGTGTTCGCCCGTGGCAGGTCGCGGTGGGAGATGCTCACGTGGTACTGCTGCCGCTCGAGGTAGCGGGCCGTGGCTTCGGCGATCGCGACGGAGCGGTGCTGGCCGCCCGTGCAGCCGATACCGATGGAGAGCTGCGGCTTGCCCTCGGCAATGTAGCCGGGCATGACGGCGTCGAGCAGCTGGAACCAGGCCGAGAGGAACTCCTTGGTCTTCGCGTTCTCGAGCACGAAGGTCGACACCTTCTCATCAAGCCCCGTGAGCGGGCGCATCTCGGGGTCGTAGAAGGGGTTCGGCAGGAAGCGCACGTCGATCATCAGATCGGCCTCGACGGGCATGCCGTGCTTGAACCCGAAGGAGAAGACGTGGACGTCCATGAGTTGCTGGTCGGAGAGCTCCGAGAAGGCCGCGCGCAGACGGGTGCGCAGGGCGTTCGTGCGCAGGCGGCTCGTGTCGATGACCATGTCCGCCCGCTCGCGCACGCTCCCCAGCTGCACGCGCTCGCGCTGGATCGCGTCGGCCGTGGTCTCACCCCGCTTCGCAAGCGGATGGCGACGGCGGTTCTCGCTGTAACGGCGGATGAGCACCTCGTCAGAGGCCTCGAGGAAGACGATCTTGCAAGAGAGCTCATGGTCCTCGAGGGTCTTGATCACATCGAGGAGCTCGTCGAACAGGCCCTGGCTGCGCAGGTCGCAGGTGACCACGAGGTGGCGCCCGATGCCCGCGTTGATGCCGATGAGCTCGGCCAGCTGCAGGATGAGGCTCGGGGGCAGGTTGTCGATGCAGAAATAGCCCATATCCTCGAAGACGTGCATGGCCTGGGTGCGGCCGGAGCCCGCCATCCCCGTGATGATGACGATATCGGGCACGCGGTCGGCAAGTTCCGCCGTCGTGATGGGGTCCTGCGCGGTCTCTGCCATGGCGCCTCCTCTGGGATGCGGTGCGTTGACCAAGTATAGTTCAGGACCGTGGCGCACGTGTGGAGCGGACCCGTCGGACACCAGACGCTGACCGCGCATGACCCGATGCATTGTGCCGAAGCCAGACAGGCTCGTCCCGCCAGAGGACGCATGCGAAACCGCACGGCCCGCCTCTGCGATAGACGCGCGAGGACGGGCCGTGCGGCTGGATCGGCGCACCCTCCCCTCGCGGGTGCGGCCATCTGAGTGGCATTCGACGGGGATCGACGACTTCTTACGCGAGAGCGTCGGTGAACCAGCTTGTGAGCGAGGTGGGGTGCGTGATCGCCGTGCCGACGACCACGGCCCAGGCGCCGGCGTCGATCGCCTCGGCCGCCTCGGCGGGCGTGTGCACGCGGCCCTCGCAGATGATCGGCAGATCGGGGAACTCGGAGACCGCCTGGCGCAGCAGCGGGAGGTCGGGACCGTCGGCCATCGTGCAGTCGACCGCGGCGACCCCATGGGAGAGGGTGGTCGAGACCAGGTCGAAGCCGAGCTCGGCGGCGCGGCGGATGTCATCGATCGTCATGCAGTCCGCCATCGTAAACACGCCCTCCGCCTTGAGCGGCTCGAGGGTGTCGGCCACCGTGCGGCCGTCGGGCCGCGGACGATCGGTGGCGTCGAAGGCAACGATGTCGGCACCCGCAGCGACGCAGGCGCGGGCATGGCGCAGGGTGGGCGTGATGTAGACGCCCTCGTGGCCGTCCTTCCACAAGCCAATCACCGGGATCTCAACCCGGCCCTTGATGGCCGCTATGTCGGCGATGCCCTGGCAGCGGATGGCCGCCGCACCGCCGATCTCGCAGGCGCGGGCCATCTGCGCCATGGTCTCGGGGTTGCGCAGCGGCTCACCCGGATAGGCCTGGACGCTCACGATGAGCTTGCCCTTGAGGTTCTCTATCAATGCGTTCATATGCGTCTCCTCTGCGTGCGGGCATTCGCACCCGCACTATAAGCATATCCTCAGCTGCCCCCATCGCAGAAGGCGCGGCGTCCTCGGCGATGTTCTCGCCGATTTCAACCGAACAGACGGCGCCGGCGGCCGACCCGAAGGCGGCACCGGCGCCGTCATGCGACAGACAGATGGGTGCGGACCCTACTCGTCGATGCCGAGCTCCTCGAGGACGGCCGACTTGTACAGGATCGCCTTCGCGCCGAAGACCGCCTGGATGCCGCCGTCCACATCAAGGACGCCCGCGGCGCCGAGCTTCATGAAGAGGTCCTTGTCGACCTTCGAGGTGTCGTGCACGCCCACGCGCAGACGCGTGATGCAGGCGTCCACGTCCTCGATGTTCTCCGGACCGCCCAGGGCCGTGATGATGACCTTGGCGTCCTGGGCGAGCTCGCCCTCCTCCTTCTTGGAGGGAGCCGCCGCAGGCAGGGAATCGGAGGCGTCGGCGTCCTCACCGCGACCGGGGGTCGCGATGTTGAACCTGGTGATCAGGAAGCGGAAGGTGACGTAGTACAGGCCAGCCCACGCGGCGCCGACGGGGAGCACGAGCAGCCAGTTCGTCTTCGCCTCACCCTGCAGGATGCCGAAGAGGAAGAAGTCGATGAAGCCGCCGGAGAAGGTGTTGCCGATGCGGATCTGCAGCAGGTCGGCGACGAGGAACGAGAGGCCGTCGAAGAACGAGTGCAGCACGTAGAGCGGCGGGCAGACGAAGAGGAACATGTACTCGAGCGGCTCGGTGATGCCGGTCAGGAAGGACGTGGCAGCCACGCCAAGGAAGAGGCCGGCGTACTTGCCGCGGCGCTCCTTCGGTACGCAGTGGTACATGGCGAGCGCCGCCGCGGGCAGGCCGAACATCATCGTCGCGAAGCGGCCGGCGAAGAAGCGCGTACCCTCCGTGAAGAGGCCGGTGTGGCTGGGGTCGGCGAGCTGGGCAAAGAAGATGTTCTGCGCGCCGACGACCTGCTGGCCGGCGACCACGGCGGAACCGCCGAGCTCGGTGTACCAGAACATCGGGTAGATCATGTGGTGCAGGCCGATGGCACCGCAGAGGCGCATCAGGAAGCCGTAGAAGAAGGTGCCGATGACGCCGGTGGCCGCGATGCCCTCGCCGGCCATGACGAGCAGCTGCTGGAAGGGCGGCCAGATCACGTAGAAGATCGCGCCGACCACGATGCCCGCCACGCTCGTCACGATGGGCACGAAGCGCGAGCCGCCGAAGAAGCCGAGCACCTGGGGCAGCTGGATGTTGTGGAAGCGGTTGTGGAGGTTCACCGCGATGAGGCCCATCACCAGGGCACCGACCACGCCGGTGTCGATGGCAGCGCCGTCGGGGCTGAAGATGGAGAGCAGCGTGGTGGAGGTGGTGGTCATCACCAGGTAGCCCACGACGCCCGCGAGGGCGGCGACGCCCTTGTCGCGACGGGCGAGGCCGATGCAGAGGCCGATGCAGAGCAGCATGGGCAGGTTTCCGAAGACGATGCTGCCGGCGGCATTCATGACCTTGAAGACGGCCTGCAGCCAGGGCACGTCGAGCATGGGGTAGGCCGCGATGGTGGCCGCGGAGCTGAACGCGCCGCCGATGCCGAGCAGCAGACCCGCCGCCGGGAGGATCGCGATCGGCAGCATGAACGCCTTGCCGATCTTCTGGAACAGTTTAAACACCGTGTCTCCTTTCATAGGGACCTTGGAACCTGGGTGTGAGGGGGTGCCTCACGGGACGGGGCCGGGCGCGGGCGTTGGCATGGCGCCGCGCCTTCAGCCGGCTACCGGGGCGATGGGCCTAGGGCCCCCTCCCCTGATCGCGCTCGCTGGCGCGGACCCGCTCGATATGCATCGTGAGGTACATCCACTCGTTGCGCGGCACCTCGTAGCCGTGCTCGCGGGCGACGAAATCTACGATGGCGTCCGCGCAGGCCCCGGCGACCCGGTACTCGCGCTCAACCAAGGCGATCAGGCGACGGTCCTCGGGCAGGGTCTCCGCTGCGGCATGAGCTGGGGAGACCGCGCGCTGGGCGAAGAGCTTGAGATGCACCATGAAGCGGTAGTACGCGAGGGAGTCCTCATCGAGGTCGACGCCGAGCTCCTCGCGGACGATGCCGATGGCGCGCTGGATGATGTCGGCCATCTCGGTGGTGGCCTCCATGCCCACGCCGGTGCTCGCGTTGACGAAGTGCAGGGCGATGAAGGCGGCCTCGTCCTCGGGCAGCTTCACGTCGAAGACACGTTCGAGATAGGAGACGGCGGTGAGGCCGCACTCGAACTCGTCGCGGTAGACCAGGCGGGTCTCGAAGGTGAGGCGATTCGCCACAAGCTGCCCGGTGCGGGCGCGCTCGATGGTGAAGTGGATGTGGTCGGCGAGGGCAAGGTAGATGCCGTCGTCGAGCTCACGGCCGAGGCGCAGGCGGGTGTGCTCGATGATGTCCTGCGCGGCCTCGAAGTACTCCTCGGGGATGAGGGCGATGAGGTCGGACAGGCGGCGTGAGAGCTCGGGCACGTGCTGGGTGAAGAGCCGCTCGACGGATGCCTCGTCGAGCTGGTCGCCGTGCTTGCGCCCGAAGGCGAGCCCGCGGCCCATGGCGATGCAGTCATGGCCCGACTCATCGACCACGATGGCGATGTTGTTGTTGAGAACCTTTGCGATCGTCAACACGGGTACGCGGCTCCTTAGGCGGTTGCAGCATGAAGATAGGCGACATCGAAAGCGGTGAGCTTCTCACTTTCGGTGTCGCCCGCATGACCGGTCACGATCCTCATCAAGTTTGTGCGTTCAGTGTAGGCTGTGGGGCAGGCGGTGTCAACAGAAAGTAAAGACGGGTGTCGGAGCTTCGCCTCGGGGCTAAAACGGGAGCGGCCCCCGGACATGCCGAGGGCCACCCACACGCTAAAACGTGCAACGGGGCGGCTTCGGAGTGCAGCCGGGCTACCCACATAATACATATTAGCACACGCACTACCAATAGAAAAGAAAGCTGACGCTGCGATAGCCAAGTGACCTCGGAATATCGATTAAATATTGATGTTTGTACCCAGTCACCTTGGACATGTCCATGTGCCCCATCAGCGCCGTGGTGTCGATGCACCCGGCCCCGGTCAGCTCCGCCGCGACGGTCAGCGCCTTCTCGCGGTCGGCCCAGCTGGCCTTGGCCGCGTCGAAGTCGGCGGTGGCCTTGGCGAGCGCCTCGTCCACGGCCTGCTTCACGTCGTCGGAGGTCTTCAGCTTCTCCATCGAGCCCTTCAGCCCGTCGAGCTGCTTCCGCATCTCCTCGGCCTGCTCGCGGGCCGCGTCGCGCTGGGCGCGGTAGTCCTCCGCCGCGCGCTGCCAGTCCGGTCCGCCCTTGGGCTTGGCCTCGCCCTGGGGCTCGGTGACCGGCTCCTTGGGATCGGTCGCTGTCGGTTCTGTTGGTTTGGGCATGGGTTCTCCTCCCGTGGTCCCCCCGGCGTTTGGTCGGCGGTTCACTCCGCATCGGGTGGCGCATGTGGGCCGCGCCTCGCCTGTTCCGGCGGGATCGGCCCCGCCCTGCCACGGCACATGCTCCACGGGAGGTCACACGGCAAAAAGAAAGGCCCGCCGGAGCGGGGCCTCGTGGGCTGCTTTATATCATCGTCCGTTCAGATTATGCCTCCAGCCCGCGCCAAAGCGGCGACTAGGGTGGAGACGCCCGCCTCGAACCCAACCCCGGCGACGGCGCGCGCCTTCGCCATCGCCCCGTTCTCGCAGAGGTACTCCGCCCCGGCCAAGGTGAGCCGCGCCTCCCGGAACGTGATACCGACGGTCCCGTCGATGTAATCCGCCACGCTGATCCCTGACACAAGCCCGTCTGAAGAGAGCGCTTTGAGCACTGTGGCCAGGTACCCATCTGCCACACCAGCGGCCTCGCGGGCCTGGCCCTCGTCCGGGGACACACCCTGTTTTTGGCACGCGTCGATGTAGCGCAGGACGCGGTAGGCGACGGCTGGCATGTCGTCGCGCTTCACTCGACCACCTCGAAACCCTCAATATCGGAGAGTGGGATGCTCACGATCACGCCGCCGTCCAGCAGGCCGATCGCATCCGGTTCTCCCGGGTAGTCGTTTTCAAGGAAGATGCTTGCCAGCCTTCCCGAGAACTCCTTCCCTCCACGGCACGCGACCGTGATCGTGCGGTGCATGAGTTTCTCCGCCTCGTCAACTACCATTCAGCGCCTCCGATGGGCTGGCCGGGACGATGTGGGTCCCGTCTTTCGAGTAGTGGATGGTGAAGGTGTCCGTCTCCTCGACCCCATCCTTGGTGACATTATACCCTATCACCCTGTCTGACCTGCATATCTCCTTCTTCGTCCACTCCCCTGAGCTGGTCGCGACCGGGATGCCCCTACCGGCGTGCTCGTCCACGAGGCGCTGCAGGTCCTCGTACGTCAGCGACGGATCGATCCAGCTCGGGGACGCGTACTCGGATCCATTCGCAACCCTGTTCTCCACCTCCCGCTCGAAGGCGTGCGTGCCCCTGATGTGCTTGTCCTGCCTGCCCTTGAAGATCGTGTTCGGGAGAGGGCCGTTCACGCGCTCGTCGCGCTCCCGGATCGCCCGCGCGGTGGTGCCCTTGACGTTGATCCTCCGCCCGCTGGCGTCGTACGCCTCCTCGCGGCCCACCCTGCGGCGCGTCCTGCGGTCCGCCAGCAGGTTCCTCTGCGCCGTCTCGGCCCGCTGGAGCCTGATCCTGGCCCGCGCGCTGTCCAGGCCCTCGGCCTCCAGCGCCGCGACCTCGCGCTTGGCGTCCCTGATCCTGCGCTCGTTGGCCCGCTGCCTCTGCCGCCTCTTGTACGCCTCCTCGGGGTCGTCGCCCGCGTCCTCGTCCGGCGTCTCGCTCCACCGGCGCTCCCTGCCGGGGATGTACGGGGCCACGCTGTGGCCGCAGTTCGGCTCCATGAGCCCGTCTGCGGCCCCGCTCTCCTCGAAGCCCTTGTAATGCACGCCCTCGATCGTCACGGGGCCGTCCAGGCCGTACACGCGGCCCTGCCACTCCCGGTGCGACGGGCGCCGGTGGCTGCCCACCTCCACCAGGGCGACCCCGGCGCGTCGGCAGATGTCCAGCGCCCGGTCCACCGACGCCTGCTTGGTCATGGTCACGATGTGCCTGCGCATCACGGTGTCCGGCTGCTTCCGACACCCGCTGGCGTAGTCGACCACGCGCACCCCGCGATCGGCTCCGCGC
>NZ_LT838859.1 GCF_900176655.1 Collinsella vaginalis | reverse complement strand
GCGCGTAGTCATTGCCTCCCTGCGCCAGAGGCTCCTCGAAGAAGCTCTTCATACGAAGGCTCGCCGTTTTGGCCGCGAACAGCTCGGCGATGAGCATGAGACACTGGTCGAACGGTGCGTAGATGCGCGACACCACCAGCAAGAAGCAGAACAGCGTCATGAAGCCGCACGTGCCGTCAAGCACGAACGCTGCACCCGCCAAGATTGTGGTAGCAAGCCCCAGGCGCAGCATGATCTGCGCGCCGTTCACGAAGATGCCCATCATCAGCTCGCCCTTGATGGTCTGCTTTTCGGCGGCGTCCACGTCGGCGCGGATATGTTCAAGGTAGCGTTCCTCCTGGTTGGTGGCGCGCACTTCGCGCACGCATTCAAGTGCTTCCTGGATGTCGTCGGACACGGCAATGTTCTTCATGCGCGTCTCGCGCACGATTGGCGCCAGGATGCCCCGTGCGCCGAACAGCAGCCCCAGCGCCACCGGCGCGCTCCACAGCGCCGCGATGGTCAGTCGCCAGTCGAACACCAGCAACTCCGCCGCCGCCACGCCCAGCATGATGTAGGCGCCGTACAGCTCGGGCAGTACATGGCTGTAGGCATGCTCGATGGTCTTCACGTCGCCCATGATGGTCTCGGTGAGGTCGGCCAAATCACGCCGCCCAAAAAACGACAGCGGGAGTTTCCGCAGACGCTCGGCCAGCCCGATGCGCTGTCGGCCGCTCTCGTTGTATATGACGCCGTACTGGTAGTAGTAGGCGAAGTACTCGGTGACGAACAGCGCCACTATGAACACGACAAGCCCCGTCAGATACGGCAGAAGATCGGGCAACGGCGCGTCACGTATCGCATGGTCGACAAATGCCCCCATCGCGAGGAATAGGATCCCCACGCCCGCAAACACCGCAATGTTCGATACCGCCGTCCACGTGGCACCCAGCTTGACATTGCGCACGCCCTCGTCGGTGAGGCCGTATTTCTCTTTGATGGACATCTATGCCACCTCCTCGGACGTGATTTTCCAGCTGACGGCGCGCTCGTAGTCCGCCCACATACGTGCGTACAGGCCACCCGCCGCCAGCAGCTCGTCGTGGGTCCCCTGTTCCGCCACGCGTCCGGCGTCCAGCACCACGATCTTGTCGGCCTTGCGTACGGTGGAAAGTCGATGCGCCACCATCAACACGGTGCGCTTCTTGCCACCGCGCTCACTCGCCAGCTCGGAGAATGCCCTTTGTATCTTGGCCTCGTTTTCCGGATCGGCGAAGGCCGTCGCCTCGTCCAGCACCACAATGGGCGCATCTTTCATGATGGCGCGCGCCAGCATGAGCCGCTGCACCTCGCCGCCGGAGAAATGAGCGCCCGCCGCACCGTATACGGTGTCTACGCCGTCAGGCAGCTTCTCTATAATGTCGTCGCATTGGGCGGCGGAAAGCGCACGGGCGACCTCTTCGCGTGTGGCATCGGGCCGCACCGCGCGCACATTCTCAAGCACGCTCTGCTTGAACAGGCGGTTTGCCTGAAACACGAACGCCACGTGCTCCATCAGCCTGTGCGGGTCCATGCCCTGCACATCCACACCGCCCACCAGCACGCGCCCCGCGCATACGTCCCAAAAACGAGGCACCAGGCTGGCCGCCGTGGTCTTGCCTCCGCCGGACGGCCCCACCAGCGCCACGGTCGACCCAGCCGGCACGCTGAAGCTCACATGGGACAGCGCGGGCTCGTCGGCTCCCTCGTACGTGAAGCTAACGTCGTCGAACACGATGGAGGTATCGGCCGGCTCCTTCGGCGCGGTGGGTGCCTTTATCATCGGAGCCGCCAGCACCTCTTCCACGCGCCTCACCGCATCGGTGGCCGACTGCAGCGCATCCGACATGAACATCACGCGCGTCATGGCAGTGGGGATGACCGCCGAAAAGATGGCGTAGAACGCGAAGTTAGCCAGGAACGTGCCGAAATCGCCCTCGCCCGGCGCCAGAAGGATAGCCACCGGCACCAAGAGCAGCGCCACGCCGTTGATGATGGTCAGCGACAACGACTGCGGCGTGCGGCACCATTTCACCGCATAGTCCTGCGCAAGACGGGTGAACTCCTCGATGGCGTCATGGAACGCCTTGAACGAGTGCACCGTCTGCTGGAACACCTTCACCACAGGGATGCCGCGCACGTATTCGGTGCCCGTCTTGTTCATCTTGACGAGCGATTCCATGTACCTCGTCATGAATCCCATACCGCGTCCGCCCATCATGTAGAAGATGCAGACGAGCGAGAGAATCACCGGCACCAGGCATGCAAGACCCAGCCGCCAGTCGAACACGAAAAACAGTACCAGCATGCCCACGATCATCGCCACCGAACCAGCGGTATCGGGCAGCTTGTGGGCAAGCATCCCCTCCGTCTCTGCTGCGCAGCCGTCCACTACGCGTCGCAGCGCACCGCTCGCATGCGTGTCGAAATACCCCAGGCTCGCGTGCATAAGATGCTCGGTCGCCCTCTTGCGCATGTTCGCCGCGCAACGGAACGCCGCCAGATGCGTACACATGAGTCCTACGAAGTACAGCAGGATAGACGCGATGGAAAGCCCAAAAGCCCACCAGCCGTACACTGCGATACCCGTGGCCGCGCTCCAGTAGGGAGCCACGGCAATGAGGTCGCGTGCCACCAGCCAGATGCATACGTAGGGCCCAAACCCCACGACCATGGAGATCGCGGAGAGCGTGCAGCCCAGGTAGGTGAGTGCTTTGCGCGGCCCGGCGAAATCGAGCAGCCGCGACACGGCGCTGCGTCTGCAGGATGGCCCCTCCTTTTTGTCCATACGAAACCTCCGATCTTGATCTCGCGCGACGCCCCGACGAGGGCGGCATCTTCGATGCACTTGATAGTTAGTTTCAGTTAACATACCATCATGTATGGGTTTCCCATTTCCACGGCCTGGAAACGGGGACGTTCGCGAAATGAAGTAAGACAATCGCGAAACCGCAGGAGATCGAGCATGAGCGCACTACGAGCAGCCATCCCACAGCATTTACGAACGTTCGTGGAACCGCAGATAGAGCAACTGTCCCTCAGGATGGAATCCGTTCGCAGCGGCTTGTACGCGACGCTTCCGGAATCGCTCGGGGAAGGGTTTCTCTGGACGGCGGCGCTCGGAGAGGACTGCCTCGTCAACATGCACTCGATTCGCCTGAAGAAGCCGCTCATCCTCGAGGAGCGCCCGACGGATTTCTTCTGCGTCTTCTCGGGGTCGTCGGCGACGCTTCGGTTGCTGCCGAACGCGCGCACCGAAGTGACTGCGGAACGCGAGAACGTCCTTTCGTTCTCCCAAGCGGGCGGGACCACGCGCTTCCTGATGCAGGCGGGAAACCTTTACAAGTCGACGAGCATCATCTACACGCCCGGCTACTTTGAAGGTCTGAGGAAGAGGTTCCCCGACGATTTCGGGGACGCGGAGGCGACAATGCGCGCGTTTGGATCCGCAAGCCCTTCCGCCGAGGTTCGCGCCATTCTTAGGTCATTCAACCCCGAACGGGCCTCGTTGCCGGGGGCGGCGCCGTATTTCCACGCAAAAGCGCTCGAGGCCGCAACCGCTCTCTCGGTCTGTTCCCACACTGGAGCCGAAGACGAAGCAGGACGGACGAATCGCGCGATCGTGGAGCGGGCGGAGGGGATCATCTCGGCGCGGTTTTCTGAGGGGCTTACCGCAAAGGCGATTGCAGATGAGCTTTTCGTGAGCCGCTCGCGTCTCTACGATGCTTTCAGGAGTGTACGCGGGACGGGCGTGGCAGAGCGCCTTCGGGCGGAGCGCATGAGCGCCGCCTGCAGCCTGCTCGGCTCCGGGGAGACGGACGTGGCGCGCGTAGCGCGCGCGGTGGGATACGCGCGCACCTCGGCGTTCGACGAGGCATTTCGTCGAATGTTCGGCTGCTCCCCCACGCAGTGGCGGTGTCGCCATCTGGAGCGCCCACAAATCGAACCATCCCAAAAGCATTGCGAGTTCGCACAGAAGTAATGAGAGAGGCGCCGTGAACAGCTGAAACGCCCCTTTTGAGTTTCCCCAAGAATGACACTCAGGCAGTCTCCACTGGCAAGCGGGACGCCCTCCTTAATGTATCTTTGGAAAACACTGGCCAAACGAGAGGTGCAGTTGTATCAAAAATAAGGGGTTTCGGCAGCTCACGCAACATAATCGTCCATCGCTAAACTCAAGTTGGGAACTCACGCGACGACAGTGCATGAAACGGTTGAGTCTGAAATGAGTTCTCTCTTGAAGGAGTCATCGGGATACGACCGATAACAGGAAGCAACCGCGGATAAACCGAGGGCAGAATTGAAAAACAGAGCACTTTTTTATCGAGTGGGAATAATATCAGGGCGAAAATGTATTAGTTTATGAAGTGCTTCGGAGTTTGTCGAAGCACTTCTCATTTTACGGAGTGAGCGCCTGGAACGTGCAATCCAGCAGCTTGCCTGATTCGAGGTTTGGGGAGATTTTCGATTCTCGACGCGCAGAATCAGGGCTTTGACATGGTGTTTTGCCATACTGAAAAGTTAGGCTTCTATCATCAATTGCCTTAGTAAGACACAAACGTCCTGTTCAATCAGGGTGCTTTAGAGCCTGTAGAAGAGATAGGAGGGGCCCTCGGGAAATCCGATGGCGTTCGCGAGGATCCCTAGCGTTTGGCACTCATTTGGCACTCACTTTTGCCTGTTGGTACGGGACGTGGGCTTGTCCATGGTCTCTTCGGAGAACGCGAGGTGCTCGTCTTTTGCCCAGAACTGCATCTCGTCGGCCTTCGCGCTGCCGATTTTGCTCACCTTGCGCATGGGGTTGGACTCGAGGCCGTAGTAGCACACCGCATGGTTGAATATGCTTGCGAGAATGTTGTTCACGGTGCGCAGGTAGGTCTTCGAGTACTTGTCGCCGTTCTTGCCGCAGTGCCCCACGAGCTCCGTTTGCCATGTCAGGATGTCTGCGGGGCTGATGCCCGCAAGCCTCCGGTCCCTGAAATAAGACGGCACTTTCGACTCGATGATGTGCTCTTTGGTCGTTATCTTTTTCAACGAATCCGCGCAGATCTACGGGGTCGCTTATTCACTGCTAGCATTAACAGCTAACAAGATCGGCAGCTTGTTTTACTCAAAATCTCATAGCACCAGCAGTCCCCGCGAATCATAAACTGAGCTCGCCTCTGGGGTGTTGCCGCATCTTATTGCCCGATCCAACGCCATGATGGTGGCGACGACGCCGTCGATCTTCTCGGTGGACTTTTGCTTGTCGGGCTTGATGCTGCCAGCTGGGTCGGTGCGCACGTGAATGTTGTCGACCATTCATGCCAGTGCCGGGTGCCCGCCATGGGCGAGCTTGCCTTCCAGCGCCAACTTCATCAGTTCCTTGGATGGTGGGAACATGTCTTTGAAGCCTTGCCCAAACGGTACCACCGTGAAACCAGCATCCTCAAGGTTTTGGCTCATTTGGACCGCGCTCCACCGGTCGAAAGCGATCTCTCGGATACTAAACCGGGTGCCAAGATCCTCAATGAACTTCTCAATATAACCGTAGTGCACAACGTTGCCCTCGGTCGTGGCAAGGAATCCTTGACTGTTCCACAGGTCGTAGGGGACGTGATCTCGGGGGACCCTCAGTTTCAGGTTGTCTTCGGGTATCCAAAACCAGGGTGCAACCACGCATTTGTCATCGTCCCCGTAGGGTGGGAATACGAGAACGAAAGCAGTGATATCGGGGGTGGATGCCAGGTCGAGCCCTCCGTAACAAACACGGCCTTCTAACTCATCCAAGTGGACTGGGCCATCGTTTTTGTTCCAGGTATTCATAGGCATCCACCGCACAGACTGTTTGACCCACTGGTTCAAACGCAACTGTCTGAAGGCGTTTTCTTTAGCCGGATTCTGGCGAGCACTATTACAAGCGTCCCTAACTTTCTGGATTGGCACCGTCACGTCCAAGGATGGGATGGCTTTACGCCACACGGCTTCATCCGTCCAATCATCATCTTGGTCTGCGCCGTAAATCACCGGGTAGAACGTCGGATTAACCTTCTTGCCTTCTAGGATATCTTGGGCTTTTTGGTGTTGCTCGTAGCAAATCGAATGAGTGTTGGTTCCAGCTGTTGTGATCAAGAAGTACAGCGGCTGGGTGCGAGCATCCCCACTGCCTTTGGTCATCACGTCGAAGAGCGCTCGGTTGGGTTGGGTGTGTAACTCATCGAATGCCACTCCGGAAATATTGAATCCGTGTTTGGAATAGGCCTCGGCAGATAGTACCTGGTAGAAGGAATTGGTGGGGGAGTAGATGATACGTTTTTGACTTCTAAGAATCTTTACCCGCTTGGCTAGTGGGGGACACATTCTCACCATGTCGGCTGCCACTTCGAACACGATGGATGCTTGTTGCCGATCGGCAGCATACCCATAAACTTCAGCGCGTTCCTCACCATCGCTGCAACACAGCAAGAGTGCAACGGCGGCGGCCAGTTCAGATTTCCCTTGCTTTTTAGGGATCTCCACGTAAGCCATAGTGAATTGGCGAAACCCGTCAGGTTTGACCACCCCGAAAAGGTCGCGAATGATTTGTTCTTGCCAATCAATCAACCTAAAAGGTTTCCCTGCCCACCGGCCCTTCGTATGCTTTAAGGCTTGGATGAACGCGACCGCAAAGTCGGCTCGACGCTTGTCATAGCGCGAGCTTTCAGCCATGAACCGGGTCGGGTGATATTCAGCTAGCTGACGCATACAAATTGGTTACCTTCTGTCGGTTAAAAAGTCAGTTGCTACCAGCGATAGCAGATACCCTCATGCCCGGCGGGGCTAGGCTTCAGGCAGATTAGCTAAAGCCCAGGCGATTGCATGTCCAGCGTCAGCGAAAAGGTGGTCTGACTCAGCTATGAGTTCGAGTTCGCATTCTGCGCAGCCTTTCGAGTTAGGGCCTAACCCGCTGACGGGTTCTTCTATCAACCGGTAGATTTGGGCGTTGTTGCCAAAGCCTTCAGTCTTGGTCCAGGTAGCAAAACTTGCTAGCGTGTAGTCGGCGTAGGCAAGAACCGTCCCGTAGGAATCGACGCGCATCTGCAGGGTTTCGCTGGTGACCTTTGTGGTGTTCATGGCTGCAGTGCTCCTTGGCAGATGAGGTGTTTTGTTAGGTACATACAGTCATAGATTCGCGCGCTTATCCAGTCGCATTTGCCCGAGTTAGCGACTCTTTTCAAAGAATTATTGGGCTAATGACTAAATTTTTTAAGCCCCGATTGTGAAAAGAACCCGAAGATTTCTAAGACAAATATGGGGTCGGACGTCGCAGAACGAAGCGTCCAACCCCATATTTAGTTGATATCAAGCGGATATATCTTGGCTAGCTGTTTCTTTTCACCAGCCTTGAGATAGCGATACTGGCTAATCCACAGGCAAACGCGACCTCAAATAACCCGGATCCAGCAGAACCGGTTGCCGGCAAGTTGCGTTTGCTCTTCTTGACGGTGGTCTTTTTCTGCTCAGTCGGTTTTGTCTGCGGCGCCTCCTTAACCGTAATCTTTGCGATCGCGGTTACGGTTTCCCCGTTAGAGTCGGCAAGCGTGAACTTAACCTCGTAAGCCCCTGCCTTAGAGCTATCGAAATCTCCTTGCTCTATGACGACTTTATCGGCTAGGTTTGCTCCGTCCTGCTCATCAGCTGCCTTGGTTATCAGTGAGCGCAGATCCAGCTGTTCGCCGGCGGTAATCGTCGCGTCCTTCACCTCAAGCACGGGTGGAGTATTGACGACATAAATCGGGTATACCGCCAGATCTCCCTTAACCACCGTGTCGGCATCGAAGACATCGCCAGAGCCATCAGCCTTGGTATTCCATTCCTTAAACGCGTACCCCGCTTTGGCCGGTGCGGCAGGAAGTTCCTTTGGCAGGCAGGTTGTACCATCGCTCAGGCAGTTTTGCGCTGCCGAGTGTCCGTAATAAACCTGCATCGATGCCAGCGCCTCTGGCTCAGCGCCCTCGTTAGCGGCCTTGTAGAACGTAACCTCTGGAACACGCTGATTCAAAGTGGTGACGAAAACGCTGGAAGACTTGAACTTTTCAAAAGTGTTGACCCCATCGTTTCCTTCCCACCACTTGAGGTACGAAAAGTTGCCTTTGCGTGCACGGATGTTCTGAAGCGAAGACTTCTGATCTTTGTACATGAAGTAGAAGTTCGCCGGCATGTTGCCCTCATCGGTAAGATTCGCCACTTCCGCCTGAGTCGGCTGGGGCACTGTTCCGTCTTTAGCGACTGTTTTTATGACGTAGTCAGTGCCTTCGGTGTACTTGGTATTTATCCCGGTGACCTTGTCGTTTTCAACCACGAAAAGATCCTTGGCCACGTCCGTGTTCTTCGCGTAGGCGACGCTGGCTATATCAAGGTGAAAACGCGTTTCAGCTATGGAGTTTACGTTTTCCTTCGGGTTGGTGGCCGAATAGTTGTCGGAGCCTACCGTCATCATGTCGGTCGCGCCGCCCGGGTAACCCGATGTTTCAGCGGTGAACCAGGAATGGTAGCCCTCTGGAACAGTCGAGTTGTCAACCTTTACGGTGTAGGTCTTGCCCTGCGGGTATGGGCCTAGATACTTTGCTCCGCCCCATCGAGCAGGATCCCCGACGGTTCCCTTGGTCGTCTCAATAAGGTTCCCGTCGCCGTCATAAACCTGGAAGGCGATATTCTTCCAGGTCTCTAGAACCTTAGCCTGTGGCGCTCCGCCATAAACGTTAAGCGTACGTTTTGCCCCAATAGCTTGCTGAGGCGAGTCGAAGAAGGCTTCCGTCTGCTCGTTTATGAAAATCTCCGGTAAAATCTCGATTCTTACCTGCCCTTGTGCGCTAGCGCTTTGGGGAGGCACTATATTAGTGACCATCATCCCTAAAAACACCAACGGGGCGATCAACAGGCTGATCGCCCTTTTTATGCTTTTCCTCATGAGTTCCCTCCAATTTGGTGGATACCTTGGGGAATATTTTAACATCTTTCGGGTATTGTTCAACTCCTTTCACCTAGTTGAGTCGCCATTGATCAATACTTTTCGGCAGGTCAAGAGTGGAGCCATTATCCTAGTCGACGTGAACCGTGCTGGCAGCATCGACGAACAGGATCGTGCCCTCGGCTCCTGCTTCAAGATTGGTGTATGGGTCTTCGCAACACACCAGCCGCACCCGCCGACTATTCAGCGAGCCCGCCGGATCTGCTGTGGTGCTCGCGGGTTTCGGTGGTTTAGCCCAGGCACTATCACCTTCTAGGCGCACCAGCAGGGCACGGCGTAGTTGCGGTGTCTGCCATCGCCGTCACGGGCTCCTGGCTCAGTGGCTGGCAAAGTTGGGACGGGTGTGAAGCCCGCATGGTAGGCGGCATCGAGAATCTTGCGGCTAGTCGTGTTTGCTTTACCAGGCAGCCACACCGCCCAGTCCTTATCTAGGTGTGCGCCGCCAATCAGGTATGCAAACGACGGCGTGCCCTGATAAACCGGTTTTGCGCCGGTTGTAGGCGGTGGAGCGTTCCACGTTCAGCCGCTCTTGCACTTCACAAATCGCATCGGTGGCGGACTCGTACCCGCTAAGGAAGCAAACCTCCAGTACATCACGCTCCTCGTCACTCAATGCCTGCCAGGCGGGGTTGAACCAGGCCATGTAATCCTTGGCCTGCAGGTATTTCCTGGTGCGGTTATCAATCCGTTCCAAGTGTCTGAGGATTTTGTCCTCGGCAGCGGTGGGATTAAACGCACGGCGGCTTTCATCCCGCGTTGGGACGGAGGCTTTTTCTTTGTCGTTTTGCTCCCTTTCACCTGCGATTCCTTCATTTACTCCCTGTGCTTCGAGACGGCAAACTACAGGGCGGTATTCGGAGGAATGGGAGTAAGGATTTATTGCAAGTGAGTGGATGCGCGGTTTTTGTCCCCGAGGGCGAGACGGGGACGCTTCGGGGCCCGTGAAACTCAAATCGAACTCAATAGGTATTTAGGCGGTCTCCGAACGACATTTTCCCAGGTAGTTAATGGGGAGTAAAGAATCTCGTCGTCTCAAGAAAAACGGGCGGTATCCAGGTGGGATGCCGCGGTGTACCGCCGTAAGGGGCCATGGTTTCGTTGGCGATGAACTTCCCAACCTCGGGAGGCGGAAGACCTTGATTTCCGTGCCTTCCGCCTCCTGGATCTTTGCGCTACATGTTCTCGATAGCGTCATTGAACCTGTCGAGGAGGTAGGAATCAAAGTCCTCGTAAACCTCGACGACCCCGTCGTCGTCATAGGGCGACCAACTGACCACCTTACCGTTGGAGCAGTCGATGCAATACAGCCACTCGTCGCAGTTCTCCACGGCCACCAGGCCGTCGGGGAGGCCGTCGGGACGGTACTCCTCGGTCTCCTCCGCAAAGATCATCGACCCGTCGAGCCCGACGCCGAGCACCGTCACGCCGCCTATGCCGCCATGGCCGTACCTGCGGAGGAAGTCGGCGTACTGCGTAGGGAGCTTCACCCCGAGTTCCGATTCTGCGTTCCTCAACGCGCCGTCGTCGAGCGGGGCGTGGAGGAAGTCGCCCTCGCGCTCATGCTCCAAGATCAGCGCCTCTATTTGTCGGTTCATCGTTCCCGCCCTTCCTCTTGTATTCATCCGCGCGCCATTTCCAGTACGCGCTTCGAAAATTGTTGAACTGCTTGTTGAGAATCGGGTCGTTGCGGAAGCTTCTTCCGTTTCCGATTAATCCATGCAACGTTTTCTTGTACTCTCGATGAGTCACCTCACGAATCTCAACCACGGGTCCCGATTCCTTCTGGATCACGTGGTGCAGCTGAACAGGACGTCCGTCGTTGCCGATGGGAGGCCTGCCCTCTTCCGTTAGCTGGAGGTTCGTCTTTCGATGCCTGGGATTATACTGCTCGAAATTGATGTCGTTTCTCTGATAGACCCTTCGACTCACATCGCGCTCTTCTCCCATTACTTTGACGGACCCAGTGCATTCAGTTCGAGTGAAAATTTTCGAGCGCCTTGCTCCGATGGTATGGCCGAATCCTCCGTTCGCCCCGGTGCCCATCATTCACCGCCTTTATGGGCGATGGACGCATCACTTTCGAAGGCGACGATGCGAACTCCGGCTTTGGAATGCCTGCCGAAGATATCTTCTGGGGCGCTGCCGTAGACGACGATCGTCGTTGGGGCGAGCTCTCCGACGATCCAATCGATGCCGTCGCGCATGAAGCTCCGGTCAGCCTCGTCGTCGATGGCCCCGTTAGTCCCGACCGCGATGACGCATCCGTGCGGTGCGCCATCGCAGCAGAGGGGAAATGTCCTCTCGTCTCCGAAACGCATGTTGACGATCACATCAACCCCGTTGTCCTGTAACCACGTCCCGATGGCGCGGCTCCTGTAGATGTTCCAGGCCTGCATGCAAAGGGGCATGTCGCGGTAGAGGCTGAAGTCGGGGAGTATGACGCCCTGAAACCGCTTAAGGATTGAAAGGTACCGTCTCGGGCTGCGCCAGACGCGCTCGAACTGGTAGTCGTATTTTTCTGTAGTCGGTGATATTGCCATAAGACCCATGATGGGCGGCTACCTTATGTACCTTAACGGCAAGCCGATTGGCGATATCGGAGATTTTAAAGAGGACGCCGACATCGGACATGCTCTAGCGGACTCTGAACTGCGTTACCCGTATGATGGCTCAAGGACGTTGATGCATGCATTTGACAAGTTTGAAGATGCCGATTTGATTGTGGAGCTACTGGGAGGCATGTATGAGGAGATGCCCACCAAGAAACCCAAGATAGCCAAATAGGACTGACAAATTTCAGGTTCGTGCTCTCCTCTTTCAGCAATATCGTTTTCCCTGCTCACAGGCCTTACTCCCTAGTAGGGAAAATTTACTCTCCAGTAAAACCCCGGGGAGTGCTCGGAGGCGTCGATTCTGGCGTGAACTCAGTTGTGCGCAATCGGTTCGCGTTTCCGCAGATCAGGGATTTGCTCCCCAGTAACCTGCTGCCATTCCAGCACTTTCGCGTGCCGAAGTGGAGCTCAGCGTTGAGTTCCAGTTTTGGGGCGATTTCGCACTACTGAGAGTAAATGCAAGCGCTGTTCAGGGACCGTTTTGAGTTCACGGACGCTTGAATATCGACGATTGAGTGGGAGTAGCGGAAAGGCGCATTTTCCCAGCCAAGCATGCTAAACCCCTCTGCTGGGCTGCGCTCGGCAGAGGGGTTCTCAAAGCCCTTCTAAGCCCTTTCGGACAACACATCCGTGGGCTTTCGACCATGTATAAGTTCAGCGCAAAAAGCATTGCTTCCATGGTGCGCCTGGCTTGGCAAAGCTACAAAACTGTCGACAAGAAATGGAAGTCAAACGAGTCGCCACGGCCATTGCACTCTTCGAAGGATGAGAAGGCTACCTCCTTTGGATCCGGAAGCTGCACTCCGGCCTTCTCCAGCACTTCGATGATGTCTTCGAGGATGCGCAGGCTTTCCTTACCGATGCCGTCAATCTCGGTGTAGGCGTATGCTTCCTCCATATCTCGGATGCCCTCGAGCAAGGCATCCGTCCCAGCGTCGTGATCCTTCAGCAGTGATTTCATGGTGTTGTAGGTCGTCTCATCAAGATGGTCGAAATCGGATTGCTCGAAGGTGGGAAACTCAAAGAGGTACTCGGGCAGAACTTCGAGAACCTCGCTGGCCCATTCGTCCCAGAAGGTGCCTTCGTCGCAGATGGACCAGAGCAGCTTAAAGAGGGGGCGCCAGTCGCGATCTGGATGGATGGTTATAAGGTAATTCTCCGCGCACATAATCGCGTAGCTGATTCGGCCGAGGAGGGAGACTCCCTCGAATTGTTCCATTTTCATATCGTTCCTTTCTAGTCGGTCCAACTCGGCTCGTCGTACCAGCTTCCCGAGCCGTCGGGGACAAGTTTTTCGGAATCGAATCCTCTGCGCACGACGATAACGTCCTCGCCAAAGTCGTCTATGGCGAGCGCGATGTACTCCAGTCCGGTTCGAAGCAGCACTGCCTTGGTGAACGCGAACGAGCTCTCCTTTACATCCCCGTGCATGAGTTCGTCGTAGTCGTTGACGAGAATCACCTCGTCTATCTTCCTGTGGATGGGGAGCTTGAAGGCCGCGACCCCCTCGGGAAGCCAGATGTCGCCCTCGGCGCGCCCAAACGCGTACGTGCCGACGTCATCCCACGAATCTCCGGTTATGTCGACTCGGACGAGCCTGAGCCGCAGGTCGTATGCGCTTCCGTCCTCCATATGAAGCCGGGCCACGGAATAGAACGTCGTCTTTTCTTCGGAGAGGGCGAGGTCGTATCTGTAGCCCTCGATGTTCTCGAGCGTCTTCCCGCGAAGGGTCCCGAGGATAGCCCTGTCCTCGTTAGGGATGAGGTGGTTGTGGTCAACCATCAGCTCTCTCCTTTGTAGAAGTGGATTTTGCGGACATGGTCCTCACCAACGATATTGAGGTCGACGGCGGGGCTGCGAAAGCGGTCCTGCCCCCAGCTTTTGCCCATGGTCCGTTACGTAGCGACGACCGTACCAGGCCCGATGCTCGTACGCCTCCTCAACGGAGGGGAAGCGTTATCGTCGTCTTGAAACCACCGCCGGCGGCAGAGGAGAAGGATATCCTTCCGCTATGGGCCCTCACCACCCGTGAGGCAATCTGCAAGCCCAGCCCGTGCCTACGGTCGAGGCTCTCGTCAACTTTGCTTGAGCGCTTCTGTCTTTTAGAAAGGGCCTGCAGCTCGCGTGCCGCCATCCCGATCCCGTCGTCCTCGATGATGATACGAGCATCTGTATCGGTCGTGCTCAGATTGATGCGCACCCGGCAACCCTGCGGGTTGTGCACGATGCTGTTTTGGATGACATTGCCCATTGCCCGTCCGATCAGACGCTCATCGCACTCGACGATCGCTCCCTCGGCCGCTCCGTCTGCCTCTATCTCTATCGCGAAATCCGGATGTTGCCCATCACGGTGTCGTCGAACAGCACGACGTCCTGGAACACCATAGAAAAGTCCCCCAGCAGCACCTCGGGGTTGACCGTGGCCACGTCGACGCCGCCCACGGTCACGCGACCGGACGTTGCGTCCCAGAAGCGGCACGCGAGCTTC
>NZ_LT838858.1 GCF_900176655.1 Collinsella vaginalis | reverse complement strand
CTGCCGCCGACGGGTCGCATCCCATGCCTGGAAGCCTCGGCACCCACGCCGGATTCCATGCCGCACGCCTCCGCCCTCCGACCCGAAACCCGCCCCGGCGCTCCTTGGACGCGCAGGGTCGCACGCCGGCAGGCGGCCCGCAAGGGCCGCGACACTTTTTCGGGTTCTTCGCCCCATGCGCTCCGCGCGCGAACAACGCGAAAAACTGACGTCGGGAGATTCCTATAACCACGTCCGACTTCGCTTCCTCCCTTGCCGGCACGCCCGCGCCGCATGCGACTCACGCGACGCAAGGCACGCCACAGGGGCGGGCCTCAGAGTCTAAGGAGCAAGACATGAACGACAGATTGCCTTATTCCCGACGATAGGAAATAGTACCTGACTTCTTTGAGGTGATCGGAGGTCCCTCGGACGCGAACGTGTGGCTATTCCAAACTCAGCTTGCATTCTGGACATTCTTCGATTTCCAGGAATGCGGTATTTGATGGTATCTACGAGGGCGAGTTTCGATGGGTGCTCTCATTGGGATTGGAGTTGCAGTTCTTCTAAAGAGATTCGCCCTGGAAAGGCGGGGTTTCCAGGGCGAATGAGGATGATTGACGAGGGCTTGGTTTATTGTCGCTGTAGGCGAACCCAGCTTGCAAGGCAGAGCGCAAGCCCCAAGATGGCGGCTAGTCCAAACATTCCCATTGGCGATTCGTCTCCAGTCTGGGGTATGGACTGTTGCATTGCCTTCTGACTTGGAACTTTGATGGTTTCAGGGCTATGGGGTTTCTTCGGGTTTGGGTCTTCGGGCTTCGGATCATCCGGTTTGGGGGTTTCGGGTATTAACCTGTTGACGAAGATTGCTCGGGAAGTGGTATTCGCTTCGATGTTTCCCATATTTCCCTCGGAAGTCATTTCGAACTTCGAAGGGTCTACATCGATTTCGTTTACAGTGAAGGTAACGCCTTCGGGAAGAAGGTCGGCTTGAATTGATTCGCCATCGGCCAGTTGGAACGTGGCTTTTCCATCGACGAAATCCATGGCGCCATATTTTCCGGTTAGGGGTTGAGAAAGTTCCACCGTAAAGGTGAATTTGCCGTTTGCGGAATTTGGCTTGGCAGGTTCTTCTGATTTTACGATTTTTGATACGTTCAGACTGCCGACGATTTCGTTCTTAAGTTCGATTGCATAGGTCTTGGTTTCGGGGTCGGTGGTCTTGCTTACTTCGATGAGGGTGTATTTTCCAGAATCGACTTCTTCGAAATGGACGGGCAGCAGTTGGCCCGTTTTCGCATCGATTAGGGTTTCGGGGTTGGGGAAGTTATCTACAATAGCTTCCCATCCATTTTCTTCGGTAAGCACCACGTCTTCGATGTAATGGTTGCCCACATATAGCTTGAGCTTGATTTCGGATGGATGGGATGTTTTTTCATCGACCTTCCAGCTTTTATGAATCTTGAGCTGGTAAGTATCGTCTTCGCCGAAGATGAGCGTTCCATTGTTGGCAATGCCTCCGCCGGAAATGCCCGCATGGGTGGCTTTGTTATTGCGGATGACGACCGTCGCCAACTGTTCGGCTAGGTTCTTCGAATCCTGCGTGGGGGCCGACTTGAAGTTTAGCTGGGTGTCCAGTTCAACGTCATAGGCGATTCGGCTGCCTGGGTTGTCGGGGTCGTACCGCGGCAGGAACTTTGCATCGTTTGGCTTGAAGTTCACGTGTATTCCTTGGTTTGAACCGTCTTGATACCATAGTCGGTAGCCACCGCCGAGCATGCGTTCGGTAATCACGACGGGTTTGCCACCGTCCTTCTCTTTTTCCCCGAACGAATACTTCCACATTCCCACAAAGTCATCGCCGGCACCGTAATAGTCTTTGTTGGTTCCGGCATCATTGGCCTTGTTGTCGTAGAGGGCAAGGCCCTTGGTGATGTACATGGTCGTCTTGCCTGTGGGGCAGTTCCAGATGCCCCCGCCTTGTTCGCTTGCCGGCTTGTTTCCTGCACCCACCAGGAAGGGTTCGTCTATTTGATTGTTGGTTATCAAAGCGTTGTGCATGGTGAGCTTCGAGTTCGTGTCGTTGTAGATGGCTCCTCCACCCCAAAAGCCGGTTGCTTCGTTTTCGGCGAACAGTCCGGCGGTGATCAGGGCGTTGGCTTTTCCCAAAAAGGAAATTCCACCTCCTGATTTTGAAGCCTTGTTCTGGGTTATCGACCCACCGCTCATTTTGAAGTTCGTGTTTGCGGCTTTGCTTGTGGTGTAGTAAATTCCGCCGCCAAACCCATTGGCTGCATTCTGGGTTATCAATCCACCCGTGAGAGTGAAGTCGGAATCTGCAATGTAAGCACCACCGCCGTTGCCGTTGTATTCGCCGCTGGTATTGCCGGAAATCACGCCTCCGGACATACTCGTGCGCGTGTTCGTGGCGAACAATCCCGAACCTATTTCCGCCGTATTGTCAGAAATAATTCCTCCGGTGATCGTCACGCTTCCACCGTCGGCATGAACCCCGCCACCGAATGCGTATTTCTTAGGATGGGTTCCTATGTTTTCGGAAATGGAACCTCCGGATAAGGTGAAATCGGAATTTTTAAGGTAGATTCCCCCACCCTTGGTCGCTTGATTTCGAGTGATTGATCCATCCTGCATGATTACGGTTGCGTTTACGGCATGAACCGCACCGCCTTCGGGCATGTTATCGCCCGCTCCTTCAATCTTGTTGTTTTGCAGCAGGGCGCCAGATGCTATTTTCAGCGTTCCGCCTTCTACGCACATCAACGCCTGTTCGGAGATGACGTCATCACCGTTTCCGTCGATGGTGATGTTTGCGAGCGTTGCTTCGGCTCCCTTGGTGACTTTCAGCAAGGCGCTTTTGAAAGTGCGTCCGCGCATGAGGATGGCTTTGGTCCCCGACAGGGAAACCTCGCCCGACACGTTGGTGGTGCCTACTACCAAAATTTTCGTAATGCCTTGGTTCGCCTTCGCCAGTTCTTTCGCCCTTTCGAAGCTCTTGACGGCGCTTTCGGTGCTGGCACCGTCTTTCGCATCGTCTCCGCTTTCGCCGTTAAGATAAATCACCTGCGAATCGCTTGCTTCCGATTTGGGGGGGAGTGACATGACGGAGCTCCCCACCGATCTTTCTATTTCCTTGGGTTGAATCGAATCGCTGTTCGAATCGGTTGCGGAATAATCTGCGCCAATCGGCGTGCTCGAAGACTGAGCGATGTCATTGACATCAGTTTCTTCTTCAGATGCTTCAGGTTCGGAAGGGGCTGACGGGGGCATGGTTTCCGCCTGGTCCGTTTCGGTGAAGGGCAGGGCAGGATCGCTTTCGATACCGGCATCTTCAGTCGGGGACGTTGCCTGGTTGGCATACGCGCTTGTCGCACCACCAAAGGAAATCGTTGAAACGAGTGCCGCAACGAGGAGCATGGTTAATGTGCGGTAGGCAATTCTCATGGAAAAATCATCCTCTTTAGTCGGGGTTTGGTTGAGAGCGGGTTTTCTATCGCAGCTCGTATATCCATCTGTTCTGCAAGGATGGTGGAACTTCATTTTCGACGGTTACCAATTTATCATATTCAGGCATAAAAACGGTTTCTGACGGGACCATTTGTTTTGGTTCTATTTGGGGAATTTAGGCATTGAAGGAGTCCTTCCAGGCAACATACTCGTCTCTCGTTAGCTCATTGTCCTTCAGGTCTCTGTTGTTCCTATACCAGTGGCGAAGCGCCCTTGCCAGAGCCTCCTGGTCCTCGCTGCCCAAGACTTCCGGAAAGGCCAGCGCGACGGTTTCCCCAACCTTGATAGGCTCGAGGCAGAACGCCTCCTCCAGCTCGAACAGCATGTAACGCCGCCGATTCCGGAAACCATAGGCTTGATGCGGTTTTGAGGCGGCTCATTCTGCTGGACATGAGCGTCGTGAACCCGTTCACCCTGAATCTATTCGAATACAGGCGCTGTGGAGAGGTCAGCGACCAGCAGGTGATCGAGGCGCTCAAATCCGTCGAGACCTACCTTTTCAGGCGCTGGGTCTGCAAGGTTCCCACCAATGCGCTCAACAAGGTCTTCGAGACTCTCCACAGTGAGGTTCTGAGAGGCGTCAATGCGTTTTAAGCGCGCTAACCTCGATTCCGGGCAAGACGAAACACATATCGGACAGTTCATCGCGAATAGAGTCGAACTGAGGCCGATCAAATACGTTGTGATTGGTAATTGCGATTGCATTCAACTCGCAATTTGAAATATGCCTTTTAAGCTGCTCTGTATTGAATTCAAAGTTTTCATCCCACTCGGTAGCGAGCGTATGAATATGCAAGTCAGCGTGAATCATCTCTAAGCCTTCATCGCCTCGTATTGGTACGTCGTGCGCACGTTGTAATGGAAGTCGCCTCCAAGGTCCAGTGCCTCGAAGTGCTTCTTGGCGCAGCCGATCTTGATCCTCTCCGCGTCGCGCAGGGCGGGCTCGCCGTTCTTGCCGCCCTTGGTTTCGGTCACGAAGTACACGCGGCGCTCGCCGTCGGCCTCCTCGACATACGCCCAGTCGGGGTTGTAGCTGCCGAGCGGCGTGTCGATCTTGAACGCCGAGGGAAGCTTCGCGAACACGAGCACCTCCTCCTGCTTGTCGAGAGCCTCGGCAAAAGATCGCTCGACTCCTGCCGAATCGTAGACCACGTAGTTGTACAGGCTCTTGCTCGCCATGTCCGGCTTCCACGCGTTCTGCCCGAGGTAAGCCGTGTAGTCGTCGAGCTCGAGGTCGCGCATGGTGTACCACTCGTCCTCGGGAAGGCGCACGTACTTGATGCCCTGGGCGATGAGGTCGTTCTTCACGCGGTTGATCTTGTCGCCGGCCTGCGCCAAGAAGGTCGCGGGGTCGATCTCGAACTCGTCGAAGCGGCTGCAGCCCTCGAGGATCGCCTTGATGGTGCCGCGGGTGAGCCCGACGGCGTCCTGCAGCTCGGCGATCGGGTCGGGAAGATCGTAATTCACCTTTCCCGATACGGATACCACGGAGGTGCCCGTGCCCTCGGCGCTCACGCCCGCGTCGTCGATGCCCAGCGAGGCGCGCTCGCTGGTCACCTGGAGCGGGCGCACGGCGAGCATGCCGTCGATCGCCTCGATGGCATGCTCGATGAGCTTGCCGGAGTCGACCTCGACCTGGAAGCGCGTGCGCTGGCGGATGCGGTCCCACAGGGCCTGGAACGCCGGGTCGAGCGTGACGTCCTTCTGCAGCTCGACGGAGACCTCCTTGGCCTTGTCGCGGATCTGGACCCTCTGGGACTTGTGGATGATGATCGCCTCGACCTGCTCCTTCGCCGGCTCGAGCTCGGCGGGAAGCTCCACCTTGCCCTCCTCGGCCGCTGCCTTCAGCTCGGGCGTAACCGCGCCCTTGCCGTCGACCATGCCGGTCGCGACGAGGTGGTCGAAGACCTGCTTGGACTTCTCGTAGCCCAGGCGCTCCTCGACGCCCTCGGGAGTCTTGACCGTGACCTTCGTGAAGCTCTCCGGGGTGATGACGCCGAACTTGAAGTCCTCTGCCTCGAGCTCCTTCTGCAGGCTGTTGGCGAAGTCGTCGTAGCTCTCGTTGGCGATGACGGTGAGCACGTTCGCCTCGGGGTCGTACAGGCGCTCGCCGCCCTGGTTCACGCACAGGCGCAGGCCGCGGCCGATCTTCTGGCGCTTGGTGAGGTTGTCCTTGGTCTCGACGAGCGTGCAGATCTGGAACACGTTGGGGTTGTCCCAGCCCTCCTTGAGCGCGGAGTGGCTGAAGACGAACGAGACGTCCTTGTCGGCGTCCTTGCCGTCCGGGAAGGAGATGAGCGTCTCCTTCTTCTGCATGATGAGCTCGAAGGCCCCGGCGTCGTCGGCGGTGCCGGCGGCCCCCTTGGAGTCCTTGAACTTGCCCTTCTTGTCCTTGGCGAAGTATCCCTGGTGCACGGCATGGGGGTCGCGCACCAGCGGGGCGCCGACGGCCTCGTAGCACTCGAGCCAGGTGCCCTTTCCGATCCCCGCCGCCTTGGCGACGCGCCTGGGCGCCTTCGAGCTCAAAGCGCCGGCGTACTCCTCCTCGAACATCTGGGCGTACAGGCCTCCGTGGACCTCGGGCTCGTAGACGCGGTAGCGGTCGACGCGGTCGATGAAGAAGAGCGAGAGCACCTTCACGCCTCGCGGCCACAGCTCGAACTGGCGGGCCAGGTGGTCCTCGATGGTGCGGCGGATCTGCGCGCGCTTGACGACCTCCTCGTTGACGTCGCCCAGCGCCTCGCCGAGCTCGAGCACCTCGCCGTTCTGGAACTCTATGAACTCGTCGCCCTCGGCGGCGCCGATGTTGTTGACGACCCAGCCGTTCTCGTAGTCGCTGTTCTCGCGACTCTTCTGGTAGAGGTCCGCGCCGGTCTTCACGGTGACGGCCTTGCGCTTCTGCGTGCCGTCAGCCTGCCGTTCGTCGATGGACACCTTGGCGGAGAACGGGTTGGACTTGACGGACTCGAGCCTCACGTACGCGCCGTTGAGGTTCGCCTCGGCCTTGATCGAGTCGACGCAGATGCCTTTCACCAGGTTGCGCTCGAAGGCGTCGACCGGCGTGAGGCGGTATATCATGTTGTACGCCTGCTCGTGCGTAGCCGAGTACCGCAGCACGAACAGCGGGTTCAGGCTCTTGATGGCGGCCTTGGCCTGCTTGGTGTTGTCCACGCTCTGGGGCTCGTCGATGATGACGACGGGCTTGCAGGCGCTCACGAGCTCGCGAGGGCTGAAGCCGCCGGTGAGCTTCTCACTGGGACGGTGGAAGAGGTTGCCCTCCTTCGCGGTGCCGTCCTTCTCGAGGCCCTTGTTAAAGGCGTCGATGTTGATGACCATGACCTGGATGGAGCTCGATGTGGCGAAGTTGCCCACCGGGCCCATGTCCTTCGAGTCGTACACGAAGTAGTCGAGCGGCGTGCGGTCGTAGAGCGTCTCGAAGTGCTTGCGCGTGGTCTGGAAGCTCTTGAGGACGCCCTCGCGGATGGCGACGCTCGGCACGACGATGACGAACTTGGTGATGCCATAGCGACAGTTCAGCTCGTAGATGGAGCGGATGTACACATAGGTCTTGCCGGTGCCGGTCTCCATCTCGACGGTGAAGTCGCGCAGGCGCCCGTCGGTGAGGACGTCGGTCGCCGGGAGGCAGCCCTCCTCCTGCACGGAGTGCAGGTTGTCGAGGAGCTGTCCCGGCGCAACGCGGAGCTCGTTGCCGTGGCCAACCATGAGCTCGCCGATCGCCGTCTGGCCTTTGCGGCCGGAATCGGCGGAGAATACGCTGCTGGCGAATTGCTGCCCGCGGAACAGGTCGCAGGTTGCCTCGATGGCCTCCAGCTGGTGCTGCTGGTCGGATGAGAATTTGAACTCGAGTGCCGCCATGCTAGACCGTCCTCAGTTCGATCTCGCAGCCCATGCGCTCGCCGGCGTGCTTGAAGATCTGCACGGCGTTGAGCTTGAGGGTGTCGTCGAGGACGGAGTCGAGGATGAGAACGCGTCTGGGCTCCATGTCCGCGATGGCCTCGAGCGCCTCGATGGTGAGGCCTCGGGACATGCAGCAGACGAGCTCGTCGCACGCGACGGACCAGATGGGATAGCCCGCGGCGTCGAATTTCTCTACGGGCAACGTGAGCTCGAGGCCCCATTTGAGCATCATCTCAAAGACAATGTCCATATCGGAGCGATCGGGCTTGACCACGTCGAAGAGGAGCTGATCGGGCTCGGGCTTCTCAATACCGGAATTATCGAGTTTGAACACACGGAAGCCGATGTCGGGAAGCTGCTTGGGTTCCTCGCCAAGCTTGAGTTGACGGCTGGATTCCTCGAGCTCGGTTTTGATTTTGTCGCCTGCGCGGCGGATGCGTCCTTCGCCTATGTCGCAGAGAGTCTCATACCCGTCCTTGTAGGCGTCGCGTTTCGGGTCACAAGGCTCTGGAAGCTGGACAAGGATAAACCTATAGCGTTCATCTTTTCCAAGCTCCTGCAGGAACATGGCATGGGCGGTCGATGCTGAGCCTGAGAAGAAATCAAGAACAATATCACCAGTGCTTAGATTCGCGAGGGTTATCAGGCGCTGAAGTAGTTTCGTCGGTTTCGGTCCATCGAAATAGCCCTTTCCGTCAAATAGAGATACGAGCTCCTTGGCGCCTTCCTGACTGTGACCAACTTCTTTGTAAAACATGATTGAAGTTGGAGCCATTCCATCATATTTGAGCTCTGTTAGGAAACGCTTGATGCAAGGGACGCTGTCGCCGTTTGGGCCAAACCAAATGCGGTTATCCTGGAGTCTCTCGCGAAACGCGTTTCGCGAGAGCCTCCAGCAGCGTCCTGCTGGAGGCTCTACAACACGCCCCGAGGGCGTTGTGATTGGATAGTCGGAATCTGGGCTGTAAGTCTTTACACTGAGGTCGCTTGGCTTCCAAACGCCTCGAGGGTCGTTGTCTGGATTCTTGTAGCGGGCGTTTGCCTCGTCTGTCCTCGGCAGGCGTCCAATCGGCCATGACGAACCCTGGCACGGAAAGCCCGCAAGAACGTTCAAGCACTTCGTTCTGTCCCCAGATCCGGGTGATGACATCGACCTGGAATCCATGAGGGAGCTCTCAAGGGCCTGGGCTATCAGATTCTTCCCGGACAATCAGATAGCGATCGTCTATCACGATGACAACGCGAAAGGCATCCCGCACGCGCACATCGTGGTGAACAGCTCCAACCTCATGACTGGAAACAGGATGCACACCGAGCACCCAGAGGACCTGAACAGAGCGCTGCAGGACATGGCGCGAGAGCGCGGGCTGTCCGGCCTTTCGAACCAGAAGGAGCCGTCTGGCAACAAAGTAGACACAGCGCAGAAGAACAAGGTCAACCATCCGAGGACCAGGCAGAACGTCTACCTGGTCCGCCAGGAGAATGAGATAGCGAAGGCCGGCGGATACACCTGGGTCGGCGACATCAGGTCCCGAGTCGCCCTGGCGAAGACGATGGCAACGAGTGAATCGGAGTTCTTCGGGGTCCTCGACGCATTGGACGTGCACGTTGCCGACAACTCCGAGGAGGCACGCCGCGACGATTGGATCTTCTCCCTTGCCGACGATCCCTCGAAGAAGGTCTCCGGTGAGAGACTCGGATTCACTTACGGCAAGCAGATGCTGCAGCGTCGCTTCGAGAGGGCGACATCATACAGGCCGACCGAGAAAGCAGTCGAGGAGATAAGAAAGCGCGCAGAAAGCGCCGTCGAGCTCAACGACCTCGATGACCTCTCAAAGCTCTCCGCAGCGCTTGAGACCTGTGCCAAGTTCGACATCGAGTACATGGAGGAGTTCGACGCCCCGCCTTACCACCCTCTCCCGGCGAGGGCAGATCGGAAGCGAGGGCGCCAAGAGGCTCATGCAGGCAAAGGGCTACATGGCCGAGCACAAGCTCATGCCGCAGCAAGTCAGGTATGAGAGCAGGCAAGAGGAGCTCGTCGACAGGCGCAGGTCCAGGACAAGCCAGGAAGAGCAGCGCAGCCAGGCGGCAAGGCAGCGCGAGCAACAGCGAAGGAGGAACCAGCGATGAACGTGGGGATCACGTACCCAGGCGGGCGGATAGACGTGTTCGACACCTCCGCATACGTCGCAAGCGCACCTTTTGACGGCAAGAACATGCTCACGGATTTCGAGGTCAGCCTCGACGGCAGCGAAGAGGAAGATCTTTGGCTGGTCGCCAATTATTACGCGGCCAAGGCCGAGTACAGAGAAGGCTCGACAGGAATCCCGGCAGCAAGGCGCTCGCGATGATGGAAGTTCCTGCTTGCCACCGCGGATGAGGCGAAAAACCTCTGCGATGTGACCATCGACGGAGAGATGGTGATGGCAAGGATCAACGACTCGGTCTGCAACATGAGGGAGTTCGAATCCGCTGCCCTCATGAGAATCGGAGCCTCCAACGACGGCGTCCTGGAGCGGATAGCGAAGCTGCATGCCTTCATGGCGTTGGAGCTGAAAGAAGAAACTCCGGCGATCCCAGGGATACCGGCAGAAGTGGTCGAATACGCGCTGAGCACGACCGAGGCGCAGCCCGAGAAGGGTAACAAGAGGGTCGTTTCAGAGGATTGGGGTGATATGGATGAAGTTGATTGGTAAGTGCATTTCAGGGTTCATCAGGTGGCTCATCAAGGCAGTCTTCAGGTTCATGTAGGATTCCCAGTATGCTTGAGCCTTATTGGATGGCAAGGACTATCCGTTGTCCCGCCATGCGCATTCTGTGTCCTAACGCAACAAACGCGCAACCGAACAGCACTCTATCCTTTCGCCTAGCATACTGAATCTTTTACCTATATCTTCGATAATGGTAGAATATCTTCGTCAGATATGACGGATGTGGCGAGAATTATGTCAGGATGGCGGAGATACTATGGCGCAGTTTGAATACGGAAGTACGCTTGGCATGCTTATGGTCCCAGAGGTGGTATCGGCTCTCGGGGATATCCGCGAGCTCAAAGGGAAGACCGCTTCGCTCTCAACAACCAGCCCCGAAACGTTCTCGGCGCTGGTCGAGGTCGCTAAGATCCAAAGCACAGGCGCCTCGAACAGGATTGAGAACATCTCCACTTCCGACAAACGCCTGCGCGAGCTTATGGCAGACAAGACGGATCCGAGAAACCGCGACGAGAGGGAGATTGCAGGCTACCGGTATGTCCTGGACGAGATCCACGAGAACCACGACAACATCCCCGTCACGCCGAACATCATCCTCCAGCTCCACCGCGACCTGTATCGCTTCTCCGGCGATTCCTACGCCGGCAGATGGAAAGATGCCGACAACGTGATCGCCGAACGCACGGCCGAGGGAAAGATGGTCGCCCGATTCGTCCCCACCTCTGCCGCCAGCACTCCCGCCACCGTCGAAAGGATCTGCTCCGAATATTCGAGGCAGATAGACGCCAGGGCGTACGACCCCTTGCTCGTGTTGCTTGTCTTCATCTTCGACTTCGTTAGCATCCATCCCTTCAATGACGGGAACGGCCGCATGAGCAGGCTGCTTACGCTGCTGCTCATGTATCGAAACGGGTACGACGTGGGGAAATACATCTCGATAGAGAAGGAGATCGAGGGATCGAAAAAAACGTATTACGAGGCCCTGCAGGCAAGCTCTTCGGGTTGGCAGGACGGCGAAAACGACTACGTCCCATTCGTCACGTACATGCTGGGGGTAGTAATCGCCTGCTACAGGGAGCTCGACAGCAGATTCTCGATTGCGACTCTGCCCGTCGGAAACGAGGAGGCCATCAGAGCGTTTTTCGGCAGGCTGGTCGGAACGGCGACGAAGCGCGAGATCATGGATTCCAACCCGAACATGAGCCAACGCACTTTGGAGCGAATCCTCGCAAAGCTCCAAGACGAAGGCGTCGTAGAAAAGATCGGTGCCGCGAGGTCGACGGCGTATCGACGAAGAGGATAAAGGCTCACTCATTCACTTAAAGCACTTAGGTAAAATCTTAAGTGTTTTTATTTTGAAAAAATATAATTTAAAAATAAAAAACCACCGGGTGGTGGCTTTTAGCTTTCAATTTAATTATCCTCTTCTACCATTTCTAAACACTCATCTAAATCAAATTCTTCTGTGAATTCTGGATCCATATGGGTTAGGAAGTGCCAATCTTCTGAATCTTTTTTTCTAAATAGGATTGCTTCTCCGTCTTCTGATCCGAAGTAGGCTCTTTCTACTTGGTAGCCTTTCTTTTCTAGATTTTTCTTTACTTCTAAATAATTATTATCTCTCGCTTCGATATATTCTCTTAAATCTGAATTCGCTACTGTGTAGGCATCCACTCTAGTTGCACCGTCTACGATTCCTTTTCCTTTTTTAGATAGGTTTGGAATTTCTTTCCAATATACTTCTACATCGCCATCTTCTGTAAACATAAACTTAGTTAGTGGTAGTATGTTGCCATTTATTTCTAGTTCCATGTAGTCTGAGAATGAATCTAGCTTTACAGTTTCGTATTCAAATCCGTCTATCTCTTCAAATTTGTATCCTTTGAGTTGAGATACAAATTTTCTTCCTTCCTCTATGGTGTCAAATAGTCCTAGCTCTGCGATCATTCCATTTTGATATAATTCTAATATGAACATTTTTTTCCTTATCTATCCTTATCTATTTAACTCTATTTTAAGAAGACTACTAACTACATAGAGTCCCAGACCATTGCTATTCTTCTTGCTAAGATTAAAGCTTACGTCAAAGATTTTGTCTATGTCGAGACATAGACGTCGAAAATGATAAAAGCCGCGTGAGTTCCTAAACACCTTTTGACCAGGGATTTTGTTGTTTCTGGGGCTGTTCGCTGGCGTGCTGGAGGTTCAGTAATCGGGTGCTCGTCCCCGATCTTCCCGTTGGATTGGTGCACGTTTCTGGTTGAGGGGGTCTGCTGGTGGGTTTGCGTTAGCGGGTACCTAGTGCGGGGGCTAGAACATAAAATCTGGCATCGAGAAGGCTTCTGGCACGTTGTATCTGATTTCGTTGGCTTCTTTGCGGACGTTGATGTTCGAGCTTTCGAGGAGAATCGGGTTCAGATAGGGCTTTCCTTCGTGAAGGAAGACTGCATTGGAGACGTTGGTTCGAATGTAGGTGGCGCTCTCGCGGGTGAATCCGAGTCGTTGGAGAAGAATAGTTTCCTGTTTCGTTGTGCCGTACTCGATGTAGTCGTACCAGTCATTGTCGAACTGCTCTACTCCGTGGACCTTCTTGTATTCGTTGGAGAATTTGAGGAAGTAGTTCGACAGACTGAAGAGGATGACATCTTCAAGAACTTTCAGGATTTCACTGATGACGATGTTGCGGTGCTGGAGCGTGCTCTCGTAACGGATCTCTCCTTGCCCTTTGATGTAGAGCGTCCCTTGCTGTAGGCGGTACCTGAGGGCACGGCTCATGATCGAACGGAGTCCGTGACCTTCCATCCACTGTGTAAGCAATACGGTGTACCAGCGCAGCATCGTGAGCTGGTTGCCGTACCTATCTGTTTTTCCGAGTGTTTCGGGGTCGTAGACGCGCCATTTGAAAATTGAGGCGAGCCGTTCGAGAAACGCGAGAGTTTCTGGTGAGGGCCTCGGTGTGCGCCTTGTCGAGGACGAGGTTGGCGAACGGGACCTGTATCCCGCACGGCGTGTAGAGGTCCGTGCCGATGTGGATCAGCTGCTTGATCAGGGCCGCTGCGGCGGCATCCGGCTCGCTCACGACGCGCCTTCCCGCCGCGACCAGCATCTCCACGGTCCCGGCGGGCGCCCCGATCAGCGGGTTCTTCCCGAAAGCGTCGTAGGAGACCGATGGCGTGAGATGCTTCCCGATGTGATCCGGCGTGGGCACCCCACGCCAACCGATAGCCGTTGAAGCGCCAACTTCGACGGCTGTCTTGCTCTAAGCACAGGCAGCGCGACCGCCTCCCCTCACGGAGCAAGAAGCAAGAATGCGCGTCTCATATTCGGTAAGGGTCCTTGAGCCGTAGTCGGGGCGTTTCACCGTTCTGTCCTTGACGGAGCGCGTACAGCTGTAGCCCACCTGGAGGCCATCGTGGATAGTTTCGATATCAAGCTTCGGGTTAAAGGCAATGTTGGATGGTCCAGAAGGACCGTCGCAGCTCCAAATGTCAATAAGAGCCAAAATGGCAAAGAATCGAGTGCGCTATTTTGCTAAGAAGAAAATTGATGCCACAATTGAGATGTGATGAGCGTATGATTAAAACGCATATTTATAAATCGCTAGAGTTGGGTGACTTATTCACCGGTAATGAAAGAGGTAAGTAATGCTCAAAAGGGGACAACAAATCTACGGTGCTTTGAAAAAAATTATACTGGATGAATCAAATTGATAGAAAACGTCAGAGAAAGGAAAATCCAACGCTATAGCGTAGATGGGTAAAATAATTATGATTATAAAGAAGCATAAAAACGTTATCAGATTTTTCCCGCTCGCGTTGGCGCCCTTGATGATTTTATCCATGTCCGGGGCACCAATTACGTATGCCAAAAACTTGCAAGACGAACCTCAGCCTGAAAATCAAATTGTCCCTCCTGTAAAGGAAGAACCATCAAGTATCAAATCCAACGAGGAACAGGGCGAGGATCTAGAGATCGGGCCGGAGATTGTTGATCAACCAGTGCGCCAATCAACTTTACCGGCACCGACCATTGGCAAAGTCTTTTACGATGCCACAACTATTTCTGGCGCTAATGTACAACGAAAAAGAGTTGGCAAAAAGACTGTAAGATCGACTGTATATGTGACCCTAAAAGATAAGAACGGTAACGAAAAAGCCACTGTTTCCGTTACCCCTAAAAGTGGAACTAGTTGGACGGTAAATCTACCTGGCGGCGTTACTGTTGCGGCAGGCGATACCGTCACTGCCTATCAAACTTTGGATGGCGCTACCTCTGATGTGGTGACCGCAAATGCTCAGCCATCAAAAGCCTTCGAGAATAAAGACAAATTGAAGATGCCATCCGGCGAAATCTGGATTGAACACACGAACTCCAACCAAGTAAGTGACGATGAGCAAGCAGAAGCTATTGAAATGCTGAAGAAAGCCAATCCGGACATTGCGAATGACTTTGAAAGCGTTGTATTTTCTATCGATGGCACGGATCATGCCTACTATGAAGTGACCTATACCGATAAATCAACCTCTGGGAAAATTGAAGCCCCGGACCTAAAAATCAAAACGGTAACGGAAACATCTGCTGCTCCGACAATACAAAAAGTCCAGGTAACAGATGGACAGATTATCGTTACATTTGATAAAGAGGTTGCCGCAGGTACGAAGTTTTATTTTGTCAACAATTTCACGGATAACGAGGACAATAGTTTCTGTGAAGGTGGAAAATGTATAGTGGACAAATCGACATGGCGAGAGATGTCTCAAACAGTACACGTTGACGGCACAAAAGTTACTTTCCCAATCAATGATGATGATTTAAAACTCGGGAAAAAGTTCGGTATTATTGTCAAAGAGCCACATAAATTCCGTTCTTGCGCGAAGTCTGAGCCGGTAGTAACCGCCCCCGCCAAAGTTGCCGTCAGAGATCCCAGAAAGCTAACTGATGACGATAAAAAAGCCATCGATAAAGCCATTCGAGATGCCAATACGGTACATGGCGTATCTAAACTCCCCGATGGAACTGGATTTATAGACGATCCTGCGTTTATCGAGTTTGATAAAGACGGTAACGTTACAATAATCAGTCCTAATGATGTGGAAGTTGATTGGGATAATAGCGGCAATCCGATTTACGAAAAAAATCCTGATGGAACCTATAAAGTAAACGATGGGGCCAAAGTCACTAAATTCCCCGCTAAAGATCTGGTGAAGAATCTAAAACCTGATTCTCCCAAGATTGCCGTTAATACCGACGATGGAAAAGTCACCATTACCCCGCCTGCCTATGAAAACGCAGGTGATGATACCGACTTGGCGTCCTACACGATTACGTATAAGGACGAATCGGGAGCGGAGAAAACCGTCACCGCAACGAGAACCGTAGACGCTACAGGTAAGACCACGTGGACATCGGATGGCGCAACGGTTGATGCGAATACTGGGGTAGTAACCCTGGAGATTAAAGATTTAGCTGTTGGCGACACCATTACGGCAAAAGCAAAAGACAATGGTGGTCTTGAGGGTGACACTGAAGAGCTTGAATCAGATCTGGCAAGCAAGACTCTCGAAACTGCCACTGTTAGCTACAACGGTAACGGCGGCACCGGCGAAATGAAAGGCAAGAAGCTAAACAAGGGCTCAAAATACAAGATTTTGAGTAATGCTTTCACTGCCCCTGAAAATCAGGAATTTGACACTTGGGAAGTGAATGGCAAAAAACTAGCGCCAGGCACTGAGATTACGGTCGACAAAGATACGCAAGTCACAGCAATTTGGAAGGAGGGCCGGGTCAAGCTAAAAATCACTACATCCGTAACAAACGGAACCATTGATCCGAGCTGTGATGCGTATAAGGGAGACAACAAGACCATAAACTATGCACCAAAGGATGGTTACAAGCTAAAGAGCGTAACCGTTGATGGCGCGGAAGCGGATATATCTCAGCATCCAAGTAGCTATACCTTTACGAATCTCGATAAAAACCATGAAATAGCCGTTGTGTATGAACTCCCTACATATACAGTGACCTATAGCTGGGGTGGAGAGGCACCGGAGGGAAAGGCTGTTCCGAAAGATACAGGCAGCTACCACAAGGGCGACCACTACGACGTGGACGCCACCTACAAGGCGGGCGACACGGCAGAGGGCGAGAAGGACGGCAAGAAGGGCACGTGGACCTTCAGCGGCTGGACCGACCCGAACAACGGCACCATGGGCGACGGGGACGCGACCATCACGGGCTCCTGGACG
>NZ_LT838857.1 GCF_900176655.1 Collinsella vaginalis | reverse complement strand
CCCGGCGCCTTCGACCGCACCATGGCCGGCATCGAGGCCTGCCGGCGCGCGGGCCTGCCGTTCCAGATCCACACCACCGTCCTGCAGTGGAACCGCGACGAGGTCTGCGAGATCACCCGCGAGGCCGAGCGCCTCGGCGCGCGGGCGCACTACATCTTCTTCCTGATCCCCGTGGGCCGCGGCGTGAACGTGCAGCCCGAGGCCCTCGACGTGGTTGCCAACGAGGATCTCCTCTGCCAGATCATGCACACCTCGACGGAGGTCTCCATCGAGGTCAAGCCCACCTGCGCCCCGCAGTTCACCCGCGTGGCCAAGCAGCTGGGCGTCGAGACGCGCTTCAGCCGCGGCTGCCTGGCCGGCCTCACCTACTGCGTGGTGGGCAGCGAGGGCATCGTGAGGCCCTGCGCCTACATGGTCGACGAGGCGGGCGACGTGCGCGAGCAGCCCTTCGATGAGATCTGGGCCTCGTCGCCGATCTTCAAGCGCCTGCGCACCCGCGCCTACTCCGGCGCCTGCGGCAGCTGCGAGTTCGCCGAGGGCTGCGGCGGATGCCGCGCCCGTGCGGCCTACTACCACCAAGGAGACGTCATGGCGCAGGACGATTACTGCGCCCACGGTATGGGGCTCGCCTGCGCATCGTAGGCGGCGGGTAAGCCAGCAGCGGGAAGGATGCATCATGGCTTGGTATGAGAACGTGACGATAAAGGACGCGCGGAGATCGGCTTTGCGGGCCGCGCTGGTGGGGGCCTGCGCCCTCGTCCTGGCGACAGGTGCCGGCTGCGCCGCGACACCCACGGGGTCGGCGGGCTCAGACGCGACGGGAAGCGAAACAACGGCTG
>NZ_LT838856.1 GCF_900176655.1 Collinsella vaginalis | reverse complement strand
CCGGATGCGCGCCATCACCGCGGAAGACCGGCACGCCGATCTCGCCCGCGAGGGTGGCGAGCTGGTCTGCGGCGGCGGGGCGGTACACGTCGCCAGCCGCGAGCAGCGGGCTCTTGCCCTGCTTCTTCAAGAGGTAGGCGAGTTTCGCCGCAGCCGTGGTCTTACCGGAGCCCTGCAGGCCGACGAGCATGATAACGTTGGGGATGCGGCTCGAGAGCACGAGTTTGCTCTCGGTGCCGCCCAAAAGCTCGGTCAGCTCGTCGAGGACGATCTTGACGACGTTCTGCGCGGGCGTGAGGGACTCGAGCACCTCGGCCGTCATGCAGCGCTCTTTTGTAGCGGCCACGAAGTCCCTGACGACCTTGAAGTTGACGTCGGCTTCGAGCAGCGCCATGCGGATGTCGCGCATGGCGGAGGTGATATCGGCCTCGGTGAGCTTGCCCTTGCCGCGCAGGCGGTCGAGGGTCTCGGTCAAGCGGTCGGACAGGCTGTTGAACATCGATGCGCTCCTTCAGGGCGAAAACCCGCATAGCGGGCGAACTCAGTGACCTTTGATTATAGTTCAGGTGCCCCGGACGCCGCCTCCCCATTCCACGCGGCGAGAACTCCATCGAAGGCGCGTCGGCGGGCTGCGGAGAGGGGTCGGGCGAGGGCTGCGATCACCTGAGGATCAACCGAAGCACAGTCAACGGAACGCGTACGCGATGAAACCGGAGAAAGGCGTTGACCCTACTCCCCGCCCACGAGGGCGCGGGCGAAATCATGGGCATCGAACGCCTGGAGGTCGTCCACCTGCTCGCCCACGCCCACCCGGACGATCGGCAGCTTGAGCCGCGCGGCGACGGCGAAGGCGATCCCGCCCTTGGCGGTGCCGTCGAGCTTCGTCAGGATGATGCCGTCGAGACCGAGAGCCTCGTTGAACTCAAGCGCCTGGTTGAGTCCATTCTGCCCCGTCGCGGCGTCGATCACGAGGATGACGCGGACGGCCATCGGCCCCGTCTTCATGCTCGCGGCGCGCTTGCGGGTCACGTTGACGACCTTGGCGAGCTCGCGCATGAGCTCGGGCGAGGTGTGCAGGCGGCCCGCTGTGTCGATGAGGACGAGGTCGCGGCCCGAGCGCTCGGCCTCGTCGAGCACGTCGAAGCAGACGCTCGCCGGATCGCTGCCGCGCTCGCGCTTGACCACGGGAACGCCGGCGCGCTGGCCCCAGACGTCGAGCTGCTCGAT
>NZ_LT838855.1 GCF_900176655.1 Collinsella vaginalis | reverse complement strand
CCTGACGGGAACCGGATCTGCGCTGAGATGCAGCCGCTTTAGAATCTCGATGCACCGGCGTGATACGATCCTCATCGATTGCTCCAATCGCTCGTATCACGCGATTCTATCAAGCGTCTTGCGAACAGGGTCTAGGAGGCCCGAGAGACCCCCCCCTCCAACATGGCGGACACAACGGCGCTTCCTATGATGATCCCATCAGCACCCATCTCGATATAGCGCGCCGCATCCTCATGACGGGATATGCCGAATCCAGCACAGAGCGGAATGGAGGCTCCATGCCGCTTCAAGGTCGCGATGGTATCGCCAACATGCTCCGATGCACCATGCGCCGCACCCGTCTTGCCGTTAACGGCCTGCAGGAATGCATATCCCTTGGCCTCTTGGGCATACCGGGCAAGCTCATCCTCGTTTGACTCGTACGGCACGAAATCTAATGAGACCAAGCCGTTCTCCTCAAGCGCGTCACGCAGCGCGGGCGCCTGCGTGACAGGGGTGTTCGGGCTTAAAGCGGCATCTGCCCCAGCGCGGGCGAGGCGATCTGCAAAAGATGTGACGCCGATCTCCTCGATATGCTCCCAATAGGTCATTGCTTGAAGATTCGCATGCGGAAGCGCGGACCTGATGTCAGCAATATCGCGAGATGCATGGTCAACGCCGCCCTGCTCCAGGGCCCGGTGCATCGAATCCGCCACGACTCGGCCATCGAGCACCGGATCGCGGTAGGGAATTCCGAGCTCCAGCACGTCCGCACCGAGCTCGATAAGCTGTTTCGCCCGCTCCACGCGATCCCCGAGTGCAGGATCCCCGAGCGGCAGGTAACAAATGAGGATTTTCCTGCCATTCTGCAGCATCTCCCGCATGCGGATGTCAAAACGCAATTCCATCTGTATCCCCCTACCGTACCTTTGCGGCGAACAGCGATGCGATGGCCGTTCCTGAATCAGCCTCTAGGACCTCGCGGCAAAACGCCTCGTCTGCAAGCGCATCCATCAAGTGGGATAGGATCTCAAGATGGCCGTCTGGATCACCCACCGCGAGCATGACGACAAGCCGTGCAGGAAGAATCTTGTCCGGCTCACTCATGGAGTGAAACGGGATGGGCTCGGCGCACTTACCGATCGCCAAGGCGGAGCTCTTAACAAATTCGGCGTCCCCATGCGGCAGCGCGAGGGGCATCGAAGGAAACTCAATGCCTGTAGGAAATTGCCTCTCACGCTCGAGCACGCAGCCTATGTACCCCTGCTCGATGCAGCCCGCGCGCTCAATGTTGAAGCACTACGGCTATAGCGAGTTACACCGCCTCTATAGACAGCATCATTATGAGACGTAGACCCTTCGCGAATAACTTCCATGCGCCCCCCTTTCCTGACTTGCGGCATTTCACGACAGGGCTGTATTGCTTAAGCACATTTTCTTCTGACCACCCTTTAAGGAACCAGAAGCAAAATTCGAAAGATTTCCTTAACTTCAGGCATGCAAATTGGTCTGACAAATCAAAGGACTACTTTGCAAAGACATTGAGCCCTATACCCAGGCAAGGGGAGCATATGAATTACGCTACTATCAAGTAGCGCGATATTGCCAACGGCATTGGCGTAAGAACAACGCCGTTTGTATCTGGCTGCCGTCGCGCCGGTCTGTTTTGCTTTAATCCCGAGGCTTGGTCTTTTGAATATGGCAATCCGTTTGATGAGGCGGTACAGCAGCAGATTATCGATAGCCTCAAGCCAGACTATATCCAAGGCCTTACTCTATTAGGTGGCGAACCCTTCGAACCAGCCAATCAACGTGGTTTGACAGTTTTTCTTGAGCGCGTGCACCATGAATGTCCGCGCAAGACTATCTGGTCATATTCAGGCTTTTCGTGGATAGCTGGTCTGTTGAGCGCTCATCTTGTCGGGAGCTTTGCCACTAGGCACATTACTAAAATCATCCATGCGGTCGTCAGTGGTGAACTCAAGACTCAACGCCACAGGAGACAAGCTACCAGAGCAAAGCTCAGCGGCATGACCGTTGTAGGTAAACTTGCTTGCCTTTTTGAGATTGTGACCCGCCTTCTCATAATCCAACTTGAAGCGCAAATCCCACGTACCTTTTTGCACCGTGGTCTTGTCCGTGCCTTCACCCAGGCGGCTAAGGTTTTTAAGGTGAACATCCATCGTGGCATCAGCCCGTGACCCAACAGTGGTTAACGCTCATGACAGCGTGAGCGATGGCGTTCTCGTCAACCATGCAGGAAAGCCGACGGACGGTCACTACATCTATGCCGTAAAGGAGAATGGCGAGCTCGTCATCGGTGAGCGAAACGGCAAGGACGGTAAGACGACCCCTCACCCGATGCTGGTCGGCGGCAGGGAGCCACGAGTCAAAGTGCTGGAATGGTTACAAGGCCGAACGGTAAAGCTGTCAAGCATGACAACGCAGGCGTGGGCGCTTCAAAACAAACGACCTTCCGATGCCTGAGGCTGGCCTTCACAAAGTCATTCTTAGTGCTCGCAGGATGCAAAAGATGTGTACGTATGGGGCTGCACCGATGAGTTTATGCCACCTCAGAAAAAGAAAGACGAAAAAACGGTATAGCCGCATTTCACGACTATACCGTTTTGTTGGGATGACAAACTCCCTATGTTGCACTGCCTAACTTATTGGTTGTTATTTTTCTTAAGCCCCCGTGCTAGCGCTAATAGAGCAGATCCAACCAGTGTCATGACACCTACATAGAATGGCGTACTCGTTGCATCACCAGTTTTTGGTAGAACATTTGCAGAAGAATTTGCTCCCTTATTTCCTGTACTTCCATTTACAGAACCTGGCTTTGCTGTTCCTGGGTTCTTTGGATCTTTCGGGTTGGCGGCCTCCGTGAACGTCCAGGAGCCCGTGATGGTCGCGTCCCCGTCGCCCATGGTGCCGTTGTTCGGGTCGGTCCAGCCGCTGAAGGACCACGTGCCCTTCTTGCCGTCCTTCTCGCCCTCTGCCGTGTCGCCCGCCTTGTAGGTGGCGTCC
>NZ_LT838854.1 GCF_900176655.1 Collinsella vaginalis | reverse complement strand
GGCTATGCCAGCGGGCGGTAGCCCCGTCGGCACAGCGCCCGTCAGCGCGACCGACGCCGCAGCCGGTCCTGTGAGCGGCGCCGCGGCTAAGCCGGTGACCGGGCAACCCTCATTCTCTGATGCGAGTGCTGGCTCCCTCGCCCCGTTCCTGGATGACGCGGGCGCGGCCGCTCCAGCGGATTCGCCCCTCGGCATTCTCGATGAGCTTCCGTCCCTCGTGGGCGCCATCCCCCTGGTCTGCCTGGGCGTCGAGAGCACGGCCCCGGGCTACTTCGTCTCCGCGGACAATGCGGGCCAGGGCGCGCTCGTCGCCGAGGCTGCCATCCATGCGGGCGCGCGTCATGTGGCGGTTGTCGGCCTCAACCGGTCCCGGGAGACGACGGCGCGGCTGCAGGGAATCGCCCGCGTGGCGCAAAACAACCCGGACGTGCGGTTCGAGTGCATCGAGGAGGGCCGCCTCGCGCGGGACGGCATCGCAATCGCCGACGGCATCGCGGTGCGCCCGGAAGGGGAGCGCCCCACCTTCATCATCGCCCTGACCGACTCCCTGGCCACGGGCCTCATCGCGGGTTTTGCCGCGGCGGGGGTCTCCGTGCCCGATCAGGTTGCCGTGGCGGGTTGCGAGGGCGATCCGCTGGCATGGACCGGCAGCATCTCGCAGACCACGGTGGTCCCGTCCGGATACGAGGTGGGCCGACGCGGCGTGCAGCTGCTCATTGAGCAGATCGAGGTCGCGAAGTTGGCCGAGCTGACGGGTGAGCCGGCGCCGGCCGATGCGGAGCCTGAGAACCGCCAGGTCACCGTGCATCCCTTCCTGCTGCAGCGGGCGAGCACCGGAGCAGCTCTCGGTGGCGCGGGCACAGCGGGGGCTGCACCCGATCTCGACATCGCAACGCAGCTGTCCTAGGCGGTTCGTCCTGCGCTCATCCCATGCAGCTCTTCTCGCCGGGCCGCTTCTAGAGCACGGGAACCACTCTCGAAGTATCCAGACACCGGCAAGCTGGTATTTCAATGAAGTAACCACTTCATCAATGCGAGCTTCAAACGATGCCGCTATCATACTGCCTCGTGCGACACGCCCCCCCCCGACGCCCCACCGCGCCGCCGATCCGGTCCGTGGCCGCACCGCCCCATCAGCTACCCAAGGAGCTACCTATGTGCGGAATCGTTGGATACACTGGTCAGGACACCGCAGCGGACATCCTCATCGCGGGGCTCACCCGCCTGGAGTATCGCGGCTACGACTCCGCTGGCGTCGCTCTCGAGGACTGCGGCCCCGATGGCGCCACCGTCCTCGACGTGGTGCGTCGTGTCGGTAAGGTCTCCGGTCTCGAGTCCGAGCTCGCCGCCCGCCGCCTGCCCGCCACCTGCGGCATCGGGCACACGCGCTGGGCCACGCACGGGC
>NZ_LT838853.1 GCF_900176655.1 Collinsella vaginalis | reverse complement strand
GTCATGGGTGACCCGCGCGAGGACGGGCGCGATCCTGGGCACCGCGAGGATACGGGCGAAACGGCTGCGCAGGCAGGCGATGGGCTCGAGGACGAGGGCCGGCGCGTCGAGCGCGGCGGCGAGGGTCGGCAGCGCCCCCTCCTCATGGGCGAGGGGGTAGCCTTCGATGTCCATCTCGACGGCGATGAGGGCGTCTGCCGTGGCCTCAGGCAGGCAGGCGGCCTCGTTCGGGCCAAGGAATCGCACCTGGGCACGTGCTCCCGCGGGAGAGGACGAGAGCGGGGTCGCCACACAGAGCCCCTCGAGGGCGCCCAAGGCCACCTCCTGGCTCACCCCGAGCTCATGGGCCTGAGTCCCCAGGACCTCGATCGCGCGCTCGAGCATGGCGCACTCCGCAGCGGCGCGCACACGACCGTCACCGGCGCCGAAGGACGATGCCGGGGCCTCTCGGGCGACGGTGAGCATCTCCTTCGCCGCGCTCACGGGTCGTCCGCGTAGGAGGTGACCGACGACATCCGCGCAGACCGCGGGCGTGGATGCGGCGGGATGGTCTGCCCCGAGCTTCGCCCGGGCGGCGGCAGTGCTTCCCTGGATGCTCTGCAGCTGGTTGAGGAGGCCGTCGACCCCGATGGAGCGCGTCAGACGGAGCTTTCGATCAAGACGGCGGGCGCCAGCGGCGCCGATACCGGAAAGCGGGCTATAGAGCCAGTCAACCGCCTCAGGTGCAGGCCACCACGCGGTATCCTCCGCACGCCCCTCGCACACGGCGTGAATCGTCTCCGCAAGATGGGAGAGGGCCGTGAGCTGCTGCCCCGCGACGGTCTCGGCGAAGCGCTCGCGACGGGTGACCGAGGCCGCGATGCTGCGGGCGGCAAGGCGGGGCGCCAAGGCGGAGAAGAGCGCAGACGCCGCCGGAGCGACCACGACGATATCACGAGCCCCCGCCT
>NZ_LT838852.1 GCF_900176655.1 Collinsella vaginalis | reverse complement strand
GATGTCCAGCGCCCGGTCCACCGACGCCTGCTTGGTCATGGTCACGATGTGCCTGCGCATCACGGTGTCCGGCTGCTTCCGACACCCGCTGGCGTAGTCGACCACGCGCACCCCGCGATCGGCTCCGCGCCGCACGGCCTCCGCCACGGCCCGCTCAACAGGCAGTTCCTCAGTCCGCATGCCAAAAAACTCTAGGTGTCTCTAGAACAGGGTCGAGTTTGATTACCAGTCAGGACGTCACTGCTCCAAAACCCGAACTCCAATCATCCGGGGCCGATTCGGGTTTGATTACCAGTCAGGACGTCACTGCTCCAAAACACGCGCGCGCATAATCTCCAACATGGATAGTTTGATTACCAGTCAGGACGTCACTGCTCCAAAACTGACGGTATTTGGGTTTACACCGGGCCGCAGTTTGATTGCCAGTCAGGACGTCACTGCTCCAAAACGGCAGACTCCTACCTCCTCATCGACCCCGAGTTTGATTACCAGTCAGGACGTCACTGCTCCAAAACTGGTGGCAATTACGTTACTCTTTTTGAGTCGTTTGATTACCAGTCAGGACGTCACTGCTCCAAAACGGCCGTCTCAGCGACCGTGTACGCCATCTGGTTTGATTACCAGTCAGGACGTCACTGCTCCAAAACATAAGGAGCCGAAATGGCAGCAGCAGACAGTTTGATTACCAGTCAGGACGTCACTGCTCCAAAACGGCGTACGAGAGCTCGCACAGCACCGGGTCGTTTGATTACCAGTCAGGACGTCACTGCTCCAAAACCACAGACACCGGCGACGACGCCACGCCGGAGTTTGATTACCAGTCAGGACGTCACTGCTCCAAAACCCATCATGATGCAACCCATGAAACCAAGAAGTTTGATTACCAGTCAGGACGTCACTGCTCCAAAACGGGACGGTCCACCTCCGATGCCCTACAGTGTTTGATTACCAGTCAGGACGTCACTGCTCCAAAACCATTGGTGCAAATCCCTCGCTGCAAGAGGGCGGAAATCCTGACTGTACTGGAGCGCTATTCTTCTAATAATTGCAGGTTAACATATGTCTTGACTTCGCGAACGAATCTTCTTGTATCGTGTTCGCGCTCCAAAAGGATCACATTCAATTCATGAAAAAAGATGCGCTCATACGCCTCTATAAGCTCATCTGTCCCTAGAAAATTCTTCAGTCCGATGAAAGCGAGGATACCTTTGAACTTCATATCCGAAACAAAGTCAAGAAACGATATAAAGCTTTCAAGGTACGGACCGTCCTCGCAACGATCAATAACATATGAGTAGGTTTTCAAAAACCTACTCATGCCCCATTCTAGATCGAAATGGTATTCACCATCGATATGAAAACTCGCACGAGAAATGAGACCTCTCATTTGTTTCTCGGTGTTTTCAATTCGAAGCCTCAGTTCCTCATCCTCATTGATGAGAGCCTCTATGACCGAGTGGAGCTGTCCACCCAATCGTCTCTCTTCCCACGGTAAGCGCAGTGGATCCCCTATTAGAATGAGCGTATTAGACTTTGAGATGCCCTCCTCGCCATCCCATAAAGTGACACAGTCTCGCTCATCTTTTGTCTCAGGTAAAAGCGTGCGACATACCCGGCAGAACAGCTTCCGATTCTCTACCTCCAGGACATGGGGCATGCCTGCTGCAACATCAATCGGAGATTCAATGCAATTAAAAACTAGCCTCATAGCACAAGCAAGCATTCACTCGTATCGACTTCAGCATGCTGGACCTGCTTTCCGGCAATGCTCTCTATACAAGAGAACTGTTTTTCAGTAACTCGAAGCACCTGGACAAGCCCTTCTGCTGGTCTATTTTTCTTTAATCTACCAATCGTCCCAGTGACCGCCGCCTCATTGATCGATAGCTTCACATAGACGGACTGCTGAATCATCAGAAATCCATCTTTGATTAAAAACTTTCTAAACTGTGCATATCGTTTTCTCTGCACAGCTGTTTGCACTGGAAGGTCAAAGAAGACAAATAGTCTCATGTATCTGTCCCTATATCCTGAGGTCATTGCACCGAAAATCCTTCGATCTCATCCACGGGGATCCTTTTGCACAGAGCATTGATGCAATCCTGCACATACAGAGATACTACTGAGCCGAACTTGTAAGATCCCCCTCTACAATCCAGTAGCTTATTTGGTAAGTCAGCCAGGAGGCGCTTCTCATCAGGACCAAAAGTATCCGATATCCAGTCATCGACAATTCGATCTACCACGGGCCTAAACGGTTCCATGAGATCGCAGGCAAAGTTGAACTCGTTGTATTCGCTCCTATGGCAAATGCCACGCTGGGTAAGATACCCACGTGAGACAATCTCTCGATTCACCAGTGAGAGCAGCAACGCGTAACCATAATTCAACGCCGCGTTCGTTGCACAATCAATATCACGGTTGAAGTCAGGTCCAAACAGGGCCTGGAAGTATATCCTTGCAGCATGAGCCTCACGATTCGTTGTATCACCAGAACGAACGTCGCTAACAGTACTCAGCAAAAGACGAGCCTCATCAAGCTCACGATCAAGCAGCAGCTCCGCCTGTTGTTTGATCTTCTCCCGAACAACACGCTGCCATACACGTTTTTTGACAGGCTCTCCCCATGCAAGCTGTTCCATGATGCGCTTGCTTGTGTTATGAGCCCCGTAGATAGGTAAATACTGGCCCACTGGGTTATGTTTCTCGTTTGTAATTACCAGCGATATCTTTTGTTTTGCAAGCTCCGAAAGTAGATATGCTCCGACATGCGCCTGCAGTGTATGCAATATGACGCTCGAAATCTCGGAAAGATGGACTTTTATGGTCTCATCCTCTTTATGTACAACCATATATCCACTTTTGTATGTGAGTCGACATGGACTCTCGATGAGAACAGTTCTAAAGCTCGTCAACGAACGTCCTCTTTTCAAACATGCCGGTTATAGATTGGTCAATGAAAGCAAAGTTTCCACTCTTGCTCATCTCAATATTGAAACGGGCCTTCAATTGGCCACTTGTTTTTGATCCGCCGATTGCTCTTAGATCTTCTGAATTTGACCCTCCTTTTGATAGAGAGATAAAGCTGCGTAGAATATCGATTTTTTGATTAATATTAAGCAAATAGAATTTATTTTTACGGGATTCAAGTTTTAAATTAGAATATAGTCTATTAGAATACATATTGACACGGACACAAATCACTTCAAAGAGTGAGTCGAGTTCGTGCTCTGTCAACTTAGAAGAAGACGCGTCGAATAATTTCATAACCTCAGCGGTCTCGTCTTGTGTAAACGCGATAGGGGCAGCGCACCTCACTTCTTCTTTCCCTCTCACCGATAGGCGACACCCGTCGATCTCGATCAATTGCTGTTTCGGGATCTTTGCTCTCAGCACACGTGAAAAAACGTAGGGCGCATTCCGAGAAGCAAGTAACGCAGCGTGATCTCGTGCGAGCGATTCAATATCGACATTGCCGGCATTCGCAACCCTGACGGGGACCTCGGAAAACTGAATACTCTTTTTTCCGTTCTTGTCCTGAGCCTCGTAGCAGTAGAAATAGGCAAACTGCTCCCCGCTATAGCCTCCATATTTCGATGCATTTAAACTGTTTTTTAGCTGAATTGAGAGTCTCTTCCCCGCCTCACGAGGCGAGTAGACGGTCTGTTTCCAGAACGCTCCATGGTCTATTAACGGCATGCGTGTTACAAAAACCTGCTTATAGTTGAGATACTTTCGAATGCGCTCACACTCGAAATCTGCATCCCATCCGTCCCGGAATATCTCACCGGTCTCTTTATCAAATCCGGATTTCTGGAAACTAGAGATGAAGAAGCTTGTTGAACCAGGCTTCTTGCCCTTCCGTACGGAATCTACCCCCATCTTCTCGATATAGGCACGAACTTTCTTCTCGTACCCAACCCGGTTATTGAAAACCTCACTGTGTCGATACAGCAAAAACCGTCCGATCTCAGCAGCAAGCAGGGCATCATGAGCATGGTGATAGTCATTGATCTCGCGACACTTGTGGTACCCCTTTGCCTCTCTGAGCTCATGGGACAAGCTCGCACGGACTGGGATCACAGCAGTCTCAGGATAGTGATTAACTGCCATCATCTGGAATAGCTTCACGCTCTGGCTTGTCTCAACCAATTGACGGGCGATGAACCCCTTCATTTTTGCATCGCTTATCCGGGCGCGCATTAGGTTGTTGTACTTCTTATCGCCCATCATGCCTGCGCGATGCAGAGCAGCCCAATACCCACCCCTTGCTTTGCGAACGCCAGGACTGATAAGCAGGTGATCCGTCTTGTTTTGATTTTCCGCTGCAAGTACGAGAGCCTTGTTCTCTATGCTGTCATCCTTGACATATGCCTGTGGGATAATGTGATCAACTTGATATTCCGAAAGCCTGTTGATATCGAGTGGCTTACCTGAGTAGAGGCATTTGCCCGCTTGCAGGAAGTACAGCATCAGCCTCGTGTCATCAAATGCCACTTTGTCCTGTGCTTTGAATTCACGTTTGAGCTCTGCGTACTCTGTTCCGAGAGCAGCGACGGCCTCTTTCACCTGTTCATAGCGACGTCTTGTGCGTTTCCCCTTCGTACGCTTGTCATCATCGCGTGTGACCTCAACAAAGATGTTCGCGGGGGGCTTGCCCACGATCCCGACAATCTCATCAAGTATGCGCATGGCCTGGTTGATAGTTCTACGGATAGCAGGAGACCCGGGCAAATCATCGATCTGAAGTCTGCCGTCAACCGGCACACTCTTTAGATTCTCCTCTTCAATAATCCTTGGGAAGGCAAGCTCATCATCTCGGAGGATTTCCATGAGGACCATGGGGCGCGTCCTCCCGCTCACCGAAGGATCACCTTCACGAAGAACATCCATAATGGACTTAGGCCCTATATCGGTTTTCGCTTTAATTCCGTCGAGGAGTCGCTTCGAAAACTTGCCCCAACCAGAAAATCGCTTCTTGCAAATGACCTTTATCTGTTCCGCAGTAAGCACATCCCTGTATTTTTGCTCAATTTCCTCTTTAAGAATTTTCCTATCTTCAAAGAGCGTGTTCCAAAGGATGATCTCCTCGATCATGGGGATCCAGGCTGGATCAAGTTCGTCTACATGAAAGACATCCTTGCAGAAGAACCGATACGATGTAAGACTGCTCTCAAAGCCTGCCTCCCCTTGTCCACCGCCAACCCGTATCGTTGGGCCGGCGCATCCGTTTCGTTGCATCCAATTTGCAACGTCAATGAACTTCACCTTGCGCTTGTCTTTAAATAGATCCTCAACGATGCCCGCTCGGTCGCTGTAGGCGTCAAACCTTACCCGTGTATCGCCGTCCTCCGTAAACCATGCGCCATTCAACTCGTTTAGAACGCAAAACTCCTCGTAGAGTAACGAGCATCGAGGAAGTACAGGCTGTCCGTATAGATACGTACAGTCACTCGTCATGCGCATGATGAAATCCTGAGCGGTCTTGCTCTTATCAATAACTTGTTCCCAGTTCCAAGGGCGAATCGGGGTGCCCTCCATGCCATCTCTACGCGTTGCCCAGGAGAATCGCGGTCTTCCCTGCGCATCAAGAGCAGCATTCACATTCGAAAGGGGGCCGACATAATATGGAATGCGGAATGAAACCAATGAGGCGATCTCATCGCGCTTTTGCAATAGGAATGGGTAGTATTTCCCCTGATTATCAATAATGGCGAGCATCTCTTCAAGGTGGAGCTGGTATGGGATGCTGCCATTGTCACTCGTTTTTTGCCGGCGGAGGAAGGTCCGCTCTTCAAAAGATTGCATCATCTCAAGGTAACCAGGGTCTGTAGCTGCCCCTGTCCCTTCGAAAAGCTTCTTCACTTCCTTGGCAAAATCCTCGTAGCCGGTTTTCCGCACCTCGTTGTACTTGGTGTACCCCTTTACAGTTTGCTTGTTGTAAATCGTCGTCCCCTCGTAGCGGTCGCCTCGAAAGAACTCTCCGTACGCATCGGGTCGGTATTTCTTGACCAGCTTCTTCAGCAAGGCAAGTTCAGTGCCATATTTCTCGTACTCGCGAGCCTGACAAAACGAGAGCGTATGCCCATCCATCCCAGAAAGGGCACCTGTCTTGATCTCTCCTTCGTTCAAACGAAGGATCCCCATGAGGATATGAGAGCTGTATACCTCGACGATTGCATTAAAAAGAGGCAGGCAGTCATCTGGTAAGTTCGTAAGAATCGCATCGACTTTCTCATCATTATTGAGAGCCGCCTTTTCGAGCTCAATATCATCCAGCAGAAGGACCTTGGTGAAATCGACAACATAACCAACAAGGGCTTTACCAAGAGTTTTCCCAAGATTCTTTAGCTCTGCTTCGGAAGCGTTAACAGCAGATCCAATCCTGTCAGCCTTGTTAGATCGACTTAGACTTCCATCCTTCAATGCCTCAACTATGACAGGCTGATTGATGGAAACACGGTATTCCATTGCCTCACAACGAGCTGACAACTCTTCTGCCAATTTTTCAACAGCATCGTCAGTTTTAACCGTCTGGGCACTCAGCCGCTTGTTATCCTGTTGAAGGAAATTACCACGATGTTTCACAATATTATGAAATGCAAGGTAGATGAGTCGAATGTCGGCACGCTCATCCGTCGTCATCAACCAAGCTCGAAGAAATGGCATTGCCGGGAAGCGATCGTAGTAATCCTTCTCGCTGAAATCACTGTCATTGAACAACGGAGAGTGAAAGCCCCGATCCTTTGGAATAAGGCGGGATTGATTCAGTCGATTGAAGAAATCCGGATCAACGCGATCAATCTCTTCTCGAAAAAAATCTTGCAAGAAACCCAAGCGCCACCGGCGGCGCTCATACCGCCGGCGCTGACCACGCTTAAGTCGCGTGTCTGCCGCAGTATCGGCTGTGGGGAACACACGACTTCCCCAGGCCGGTTTGCCTTTGAATCGTGCAAGTTCTCCATCGGGAGTGATGATGGCCCAGCCCACAGACCCCGTACCGAGATCGAAGCCGATGAAATAGTCGTTCAGTTTTCTCAGATTCATAGTTACGCCTCTCAGAAAAGTGATATCTTTGTTTCGTCTTGATACCAGTCAGGACGTTACTGCGAGTCAAAATACGGCTTTAGCCATACTAGCCTTTGGGCGCCATGTAGATGGCATTTTGACTTCAACAAGGACCCTTCGGGGTCCTTGCGCATTTTCTGGCAGAGAACTCCCTCCATCTTTTCCTCCAACCCAAGTGCATAGCTACGACTGTACGCCTCACCTGAATCAACTGTCGCATAAAGTTGCGCAAATCGGCCAATGGCATGTTTTCTGGCAAAAAGGGTGCTAAGTTGTAAAATGATAATTTGTATATTGATAATTAACTTGGATCGGTTCACACGTGTTGCTCTTGGCAATCGGGGGCTCAAATGGCCTCTGAATGAACGGTTTTTTGCAGGGTGTAGAAACAGGAAGTCCCCTGAATGCATGACTTTTAGGGCCCTCAAATTTGCTACTTGAAGGAAGCAGATTTTTTACCTGCGGATTTCCCATTGCGACTCTCATGGAGCGCAAGATGTCCTCTGAATGACCGTGCATCCAGAGGACATCTTGTAAACGACCCCCTAAAAACCGTGCATTCAGAGGACAAGCTGCGAAAGAGAGGCTCGGCAACCCGCAGGGGCAAACGGCGAGCACATGCATCGTGCATCCAGGGAGCATCCTGCGCAGGAGGGTAGATGCCATCTCTGTTAATGTGGCGAATGCTCGCACGTCAAGAGGTCTAGCAGGCGCACAAATACATCGAGAACAGAAAGACCGGGAGGTTGTCTACGCACTTCAGGCGCAGGAACCGTAATGCCCCCACTCCCCTACTCCGTTGCGCGCAAGGTATCGTACACCGCCTGGGCCACGTCCGCCGACACGCCCTTCACCGCGGCGATGTCCTCAACGCCGGCCGCCCGCAACCGCTTCATAGACCCGAAATGCCGCATGATCGCGCGCTTGCGCGTGGGGCCCACGCCGGGCACCTCGTCGAGCACGGAGACGGTCATTGCCTTGTCGCGGAGCTCGCGGTGGAAGGTGATCGCGAACCGATGCGACTCGTCGCGGACCTGCTTGATCAGGTAGAGCGAGGCCGAGCCCGTCGGCAGGACCACCGGCGTGTCGTCCCAGGGCACGAAAACCTCCTCGTCGCTCTTCGCGAGGCCGCAGACGGGGATGTCGAGTCCGAGCACTTTGAGCTGCGTTAACGCCGCCGAGAGCTGGGGCTTGCCGCCGTCGACCACGAGCAGGTCCGGCCGGGAGCCAAACCGCTCGTCCTCCATGCGCTCCGGGGCGTAGCGCCGCCCGAGCACCTCCTGCATCGAGACGAAGTCGTTCGCCTCGGTGAGCTCGGCGCGAATCTTGAACCGGCGGTACTGGCTCTTGTCGGCCCGCCCGTTGGTGAAGACCACCATCGAGGCCACCGTGAAGCTCCCGTGCAGGGTCGAGATATCGAAGCACTCGATGCGCAGGGGCGGGGCCGGCAGAGCAAGCGCGCTCTCAAGCTGGAGGAGCGCCTGGTTCGTGCGGTCGTCTGCGTAACCTGTGCGCACCATGTGGCGCATGAGGGCGTGCCGGGCGTTGCGCTCGCAGGTGTCGAGCAGGTGGCGCTTCTCACCGCGCTGCGGCCGGTGGATCCGGGCCACGCGCCCGCGCTTCCCTGTGAGCCACTCACCGAGCAACTCAGCGTCCTCGAGATCGATCGCGACGTTCACCTCGGCGGGGATGTCGGCCGTCTCGTCGTAGTAGCGCTTGAGGAAGCCCTCGGTGAGCTCCTCCTGGCTCACATCGAGACCCTTGTTCAGGATGAACTCACTGCTCCTGACCGTGCGGCCCTCGCGCACGCAGAAGACGCAGGCGCCGGCGATGGTCTCCTCGCGGTAGAAGCCGATGAGGTCGATGTCCACGCTTGAGGGGAAGACCACCTGCTGGCGGTCGTCGAGACCCGCGATCACCTCGAGCCGGCGCTTGATACGGCTCGCCCGCTCAAAATCGAGATCCGCTGCGGCCGCGGCCATATCCTCACGGAGCTCCCGCACCACCTCGCTGCGGTGCCCGGACAGGAAGCGCTCGACTCGGCGCACGCTCGCCCGGTACTCCTCAGGTGTGACCGCCCCGGCGCACACGCCCGGCCCGCGCCCCACGTGGTAGTCGAAGCAGGGTCGGCCTTTCTGCGCGCAGATCAGGTTGATGACGTCCGTATCCTCGGGGTGCTTCTCCACCAGCCGGCGCACACCCTTCCACTCCGTGCAGGTGGCGGAGCAGATGGGGATCACCTTGCGCAGGGTGTCGATGGTGTCGCGGGCGGCACGGGAGTCGGTGTAAGGCCCGAAGTAGCGCGTACCCGGGCGGTGCTTCTCGCGCGTGTACTTGATCGCCGGGAACAGGTCGCCCTTGGTGATGGCGATGAAGGGATAGGATTTGTCGTCCTTGAAGTCCACGTTGAAATAAGGGTGGTACTGGGCGATGAGGTTCCGCTCGAGCACCAGCGCCTCATGCTCCGAGTCCACCACCAGGTAGTCGAAGCTCGCGACCACCTGCATCATGAGGGGGATCTTCTCACGGTCGTCCGTGAGGGTCACATACTGCTTCATGCGGGCGCGCAGATTCTTGGCCTTGCCCACGTAGATGACCTCGCCTGCGGCGTCGCGCCACAGGTAGCAGCCGGGATCGGTGGGGACGCGCGCCACCTGCTCGGCCAAGCTCGGCAGGCCGTCGGGTCCGGCGGCACCAACGT
>NZ_LT838851.1 GCF_900176655.1 Collinsella vaginalis | reverse complement strand
GCGCGTAGTCATTGCCTCCCTGCGCCAGAGGCTCCTCGAAGAAGCTCTTCATACGAAGGCTCGCCGTTTTGGCCGCGAACAGCTCGGCGATGAGCATGAGACACTGGTCGAACGGTGCGTAGATGCGCGACACCACCAGCAAGAAGCAGAACAGCGCTGGACGCCGACGAAGTCGCGGAGCTGCTGAGGATCAAGAAAGGCAGCGCCTACGAGGTGATCAGGAAGATAAACGCCGAGCAGGAGGCGCGCGGGCGCGTGGTGATCCGCGGGCGCGTCCGGAGCGACGTCTTCGACGCCCTGTACTTCCCGGAGGTGGACTGACATGCCCGTGTACAAGGACGACTCCAACGGCACGTTCTACGTGCAGTGCTACTACCGCGACGCCCGCGGCTCGAAACGCCACAAGACGAAGCGCGGCTTCTCCTCCGAGGTAGAGGCCGCAGTGTGGGAGGGCCAGTTCAAGAGCCTTAACGGCGGAGCCATGGACATGACGTTCTCCGAGTTCGTTGAGGTGTACGCCTCGGAGGCGAGGCCCCGCATACGCGAGCACACGTGGATCACCAAGGAGTACATCATCAAAGACAAGCTGGTGCCGTTCTTCGGGGACATGCGCATGTGCGACGTGAGGCCGATCGACGTCATCAGGTGGCAGAACGAGCTCACCGAGCACCGGGATTCCGACGGGAAGCCCTGGGCGCCGACGTACCTGCGCACGGTGAACAACCAGCTCAACGCCATCTTCAACCATGCCGAGCGTTACTACGGCCTCACCGACAACCCGGTGCGCAGGGTCGACAAGATAGGCTCTAAGAAGGGCGGCGAGATGCAGTTCTGGACCAAGGACGAGTACCTGAGGTTCAGCGAGGCCGTCATGGACAAGCCGCTCTCGTTCCATGCCTTCGAGCTGCTCTACTGGACGGGCATCCGCTGCGGCGAGCTCCTGGCGCTCACCCCGTCCGACTTCATGCTGGAGAGATCGCGGCTGCGCATCAACAAGTCGTACCAGAGCCTCCGCGGCGTGGACACCGTGACCGACCCCAAGACGCCCAAGTCGGTGCGCACGATCGTCATGCCTGCCTTTCTGCGCGACGAGATGGCGGACTTCATCGAGCTGCGCGACGACGTCGCGCCCGACGAGCGCCTATTCGCCGTTACCAAGCACTTCCTGGCCCACGAGATGGAGCGCGGGTGCAAGGCGTCTGGAGTGAAGCGCATCCGCATTCACGACATACGCCACAGCCACGTGAGCCTGCTGATCGAGATGGGCTTCTCCGCGCTGGCAATCGCCGAGCGCATGGGCCATGAGGCGGTTGACATCACCTACCGCTACGCGCACCTGTTCCCCACGAAGCAGGACGAGATGGCCGCCGCGCTCGACGGGGCTAAGGGGTGAGGAGGATGCCGTGCGAGAACAGCGCCCGCAGGCGCAGCAAGACGATGGCGTTCCGCTGCACGCCCGAGGAGCACAAGCTGATATGCGACATGGCCGCCTGGAGCGGCATGAGCCGGCAGGACTACATCATCGCCAAGCTCACCGACACGCAGGTGGTCATAAAGCCCTCCGTGGGCGTGCAGAAGGCGCTCAAGGACTCGATGGCGGAGTTGACCAAGGAGGTGCACCTGGCGGCCTCCTACGGCGTTCTGGGCGAGTCCCTGCAACAGAGGGTCGATCTCGTGATGGGGTTATTCCTGGCGCTCGGCGAGCCAGCTGATGCGTTACCAGATGGAATGTTGCAAACGGGAACTCCTCCAGCAACGAATGAGTCGGCCGAAGGAGAAACTGACGATGATGCAAGTATCTTTGAGTTGTGCCGGGTTAGCGGCTGTTCGCTTGGTGGAGCTGCTCATTATGCGCCGCATTGATTACGCGCTACGATCCGCGGTTCCTGCGAATCCCCTTTAAGCTCAGTTAATGCATGCTCATCTCTATCCACAGGAACCGTTTGCTGGGTTTTCATATGCGATGTTAGTCAAATAACACAAGTTGGCGCGTGGGTCTTGTCAGAGCAACGTAAAGATTTTCTTTTGAGTAGGCTTTCTGGTCCGAAGCTTTGACGACGGCGACGCTGTCGAATTCAAGTCCTTTGACTAAAAGAACGCGCGAGACCTTAAACGAAGTCGATTTATACCGCCGGTGCCAATCGTTTGCCTTTCTGCGTTCAAACGCAGAAACAAGATTCTCTTCCGTATTGAGATACGTTTCAATGGCGAACAAAGCATCACTCCAGGCTTCTCGCCTAACTAGATAAGACCCACAGCGATTGGAAATGGAACTGCATGCTTTCTTAAAAGTCGCCAGATCGAATTCTCGAGAAGCCAGCCCAAGATTGATGAGTACGTCGGCGTAGTCCTTGCGAGCTTTTGCGGACAGGTATCGATCTAGGGATTTGCCCTCCTGCAATGCGCGGAGGACCGGCTTATCGAGAACTTTTGAAAGGCACGAATGGCATTCAAGGACAAGTTCCGCAAACCATCTTGCCTTTTCTCCAGAGTTTCCCTGTGAAGGAAACGACATCAATCGTTCCCTAGCAAATTTACCCTCCATTTCTTCTACAAGCTCAAAAGACCCTGCCAATCTCTTCGATAGTCTTTCGGAAAAGACTGGGGGGAGATTGGGGCACAGCACTGCGGCGCTTTTACTTCTGTGCTGCATTGCATATGCGCTTTTTATTACTTCCCTTTGGGACGGACTCGACAAAAAGTGCTTCACATTGGCGATGCCGATTGTTTCGAAGTCCAGTTGCTCACCAGCCATTAGTTCTGGCCTGACGTATTCCAGTAACCATCTCCCGAGTTCGGGATTTGTCTTTGACCAACGGTGAGGTTTAGGATCGAGTGACCTCAATGGGACGAAGGAGTTCTCAACATCTAATGCCCAATCAGGGAATTGCTGACCTTTAAAATCGAAAATTCGCTGAAGTCTGTCGCCGAAGACGGCGACAGACCCGATTATGTCCCGAAGGGCAATCGCGAGGCGATGTTGCGCCATGTCGCAGTCCTGATATTCGTCGATAAGAATCAGCGAATAGCTGGCCAATATGACAGGCCCAAACACATTGGACGAGCATAGCTTGACAGCCCCTAAGACACATTGGGTGTAGTAGTTGGGATCGGAGCGGGTTGCTTCAGCATCTATCCTCGAGAGCGATGGATATGCATGTGAAATCCGTTCGGCCCACGCGCAAATAGTGAACACGGAGTATTTGGACGGATCAACTCCGAAACGATGAAGGCGATCTTTGATAACGGAGACTCCGGCATTGGTATGGGTGAGGATTAAGGTCTTCTTTCCGAAATTGCAAGCGAGATTCGTAACCGATGCAATCAACTGCGTTTTTCCTGTCCCTGCCGGAAGTTCGATGGAGCAAGGGACTGCGGAGAGGATGTCGGCAGCAAGCGCTTTGGCCTCATTATCCGGGGCGTCCATCAATCCTCCGTCGGAAAAGTGTTTAGTAGCTCGTAGTATGTCTCTTGCAGATTAGACTGGATGAATCGATTGCTATGTGCAACCGTGCTGAGAAGCCATTTTCCGAGTTCGATACTTCCGGAAATGCTTTTGAACCATCCTTTTCGTTTCCCGCTCGGTTTCGAAGCCGAGGCGACAAGAATCCTCCTTACGTCCTCCTCGGGCCTGCCAAGCCAACATGCTTCCGGCGATGAGGGGTCAAAAGTGCCTAATCCGTTATTGGAGAAATCGGAGCTAATGCGTTCGCGTGGAACTATTTCCTCATCTACGATAAACGCGAGCAGCTGGGATATCTGCTCCTTTTCCAGAGCCTCGAATATGGCGCTTTCCGTAGACCAGCCATTGGGCCATGTGAAGATGTGCACGCCAGATTTTCTGGCACTTTCCAACTTGTTATTAGTGTCGGAATCGTCAGCGTCTACAAGAAGGGCAACCTTGTAACCCAAAGATGCGAATCCTATCGCTTTCGAGACGGCGTTCGAGCCTCCGTTGCCCTGGCAGAGACATACCCCGCGCGCTGCCAAAGTCGGATTGCCTTGCGTGCGAGACTCGTCATCGTGGCGCTCCGCAAAAGCCCTATAAAGGCCCTCTTCCGTTTGCCCCTCAACAACGATAATCGACCGAGCCAGAAAGGGAGAAGGGTTCGAGCGGTGAAGGCCCTCGAGCTCTTCGGGCACGAAAGAGCACCGGGCCGCTCCTCCTCCATTGGCCAATATCGCAATTTCTGCAGCAGAGCAGCTCTCGACAGCGTTGCTTGAATGGGTGGTAAGGAACGCTTGCGAAATATCCCCATCGGATCTCAAAGCCTCTATAAGGCCGATAACGCGGTGCGGCTCAAGACCGCTTTCCGCCTCGTCGATCAAGAGCGTAGATTTATCTGTGGCGCCGAGCTTTTGTATCGCGAGGCTTGTGAGGCGACGCGTGCCGAGTCCATAGCGATGAACGGGAACACTTCCCGAATAAAGTGCGAGTGAACCGTAGCCGTCGCCTCTTGAAACATCGAGTCCTGGAGTCATATCTGAGTAGTCAGCAGCGCCTAACGCCTGGGCGCTGGCTCTAATGCCGTCCAACACGGAGGCAAAGTCCGCAGGCACCGAGAGCTCGTTCAGAGCATTGCGGGCAGCCTGAGTGGCGTTACGTAATGCCGCCTCAGCTCCATCGGTACCTCGTGATACCTTGCCCAGTGCTGAATTGCGCGACCAACGAAGGTGAGTGTCGACCCTCTCGTCGAGCTTTGAAACACCGAGTTTTCTCCTTATAGATGCCTTGAATGGTATGGACGATCCGTTAGGACAAATAATCGACCATGTCGGTTCAAAATCAATACCTATTGACAGTTGGACGACGAGGCATTGCTCGAAACCATCAAATGGTTCGGAAGCAACCTGGCCATCTTCCGATATGCCCTGCAAACACAGTCCGCAGGAGTCAATGGATAACAATTCGTTTGGAATTTGAGACAAGGCAGCGGTAACGACAATCGGTTTCGACTCGTCTTTGAAATCCGCAAATGAAATTGGGAGGTTCCACCTGTCGCCAAGGAGCCAATCAAGAGCGTCCAATACGGTCGTTTTTCCTGAATCGCCTGCGCCTATGATACAGATGAGTTTCTTGTCGGCAGGAATTGCCCATTCGAGTTGCTCAATGCCTCGATAATTAGCAATCTTCAACTTTCGCACAATCAAGTTGATTCCTTCCGATCAATTGCCTGTTGTTTTGGCTCAGTTGCGAACCGGATGATCATGCGGGCCGTTCTCCCTCGACGGCGCAATACCCCGGTGCTTGCGTTTCAACAGGAGACGGCGATTTATAAACTTGGTGCTCAGAAAAAGTCGACTAGATAGTTCGAGCGAAGCACCGGTAGTTAAATCGCCGCACAGTTACTATTCAACGACATGTACGCAGAGCCGAAATTATAGGAGTCGTTTTCTGGCCCGATTATGGGCATAGACATCGACGTCGTGACAAGCTGCGAGTTGATTCTGCATGAGCTCCTTACAGCTATCGCATCTGCAAGTGCACTATCTTCTAGCCGTACAAAGCTTCTCGCAGAGCTTTGCCGTACACGCCTGGCTCTGGGAGCCTGACTCTGTTAAATGCCGCCTGGACCTGCTCAACCGTCGTGCATTCATCTCCGGTGACCATTAGTTTCGTCGGAACGCCTTCTGCATACTCAGCGTTATCATCGTAGTCATATCGCAGAAAATGAAGGGCGCCCGGCTGTGGGGCGTATCCAAATGCCATATTTCTGGCACCGCCAAGTCTGTCAATAATTCTTGAATACACCGACTCAGGGGTCACGAACCACAAGCCAGAGCGACACAGAGGCTCTCTTTGAAGCACCTGTCCTTTATAAACAAGCTGCGGGATGATTCGTTTTGAGACGTTTTCCCAGTTCAAACCAACGGTTGATTTAATTTCTCTTCTACCGTCAATTAAACCTGCGCGGGAAGCTCTATAGTTTCCAGTCGTATCAATAGTCTGAACCTCAATTGAAGTGAACTCGGCGAGCTCGCCGCGCTCGTCGAGCCGAGCCAAGACCCAATCGGCAAAATAGTTCCCAACGCCGTTTCTTTTCGGCAGTCGCAGTTCTCCTCCCCATCTGTGTCCGAACACGGCAACGGCACCACCCTCGGAACGAGCTTTCCCGACAGCAGCGCGACCTGAATACAAGCCAAGGTCAATCCCAAACGTCTTCCTTGACACGATTCGAAGAATCTCGTAATCATCGGAATAGAGACGGATTGGGCAGCAGATGATACGCTGATCAGACGATACTTGTTTTACGGCGCACACACCGGAGCAGGAGCCGTCTCGCCCGAGCGTCTTGGTGCAGGTGTCGTGAAGGAACGGGCATAGATTCATGGCGACTGCCTCAAGAGACGCATCGCTATCATCTGCAGCTCGATATCCAAAGAAATCAACGATTGTTCCGGCCATATCTACTCTCCCTCAAGAACCGCTCGCAAAGATCTTCCAACAGCACAGGCAAGCATCGGAGGCACGGCGTTGCCGACCTCGGCGTACTGCTCGGCCTGAGAGCCAAGAAAGACGTAGTGGTCGGGAAATGATTGGATACGCGCGGCCTCTCGAACGGTAAGCGTCCTATCCTGTTCGGGGTGGAAGAATGCACCCCAGTGGGGATCGCACTTTGTGAGAACCGTGCTTCCGAGTTCGTCCCATCTCGGGCGACCGTATCTCTTCGTATGGTCGCTTCGCCTGGCTGACTTCATACCTTTCGGCAAAAGATCGTATGGGATATCTGTCCAGTTACCGCCTTGCTTGATATGGCTAAGCCGTTCGAGATTGATAGCCGAAAGACGTGGCGCCTCGTGGTTCATCACACCTGCCGACCCTATTCTCAAATTCGCTTGGTACTCGCATTGAGGTGCAACAGGATATTCCTTTACCGTTTCACCACGTCCACCGCTTTTAAGCGGTGGAAGGTCACCTATCGCATCGCGTACCGTGGTGAACGGGGCCGATGTCTCCGGTGAAGGCTTCTTCACAATCGGTCTGCCGTCGAATGTGGTCGCAAAGTTTGCCCTCACCGGAGCATGCCTGACAGGCTCAGGCCATGCCGATTGAGGAATAATCGCCCCTCGTAGACCCATTATTATCGTACGCCATCTCATTTGCGGGACACCGTAGTAGGGAGCACCGAGGATATGAACATCGGCGCCATACCCAAGGTCCGCAAGTGAATCGAGAATGGCGTGAAGCGTCTTTCCCTTCTCGAACGAAACCAAACCGGGAACGTTCTCGATAAGAACCGCGCGAGGCTTGAACTCGTCAACGAATCTCAAGTATTCGCGAAACAAGTGATTGCGCGGGTCATCACTGGATCGAACAGGGGCGTTAATCGAAAACCCTTGGCATGGAGGACCGCCTGCAAGCAAATCAAGTTGGCCCACTTCAAGATCAAGACGCTCCCTGATCTCTTTCGGGTTCACGGTACGAATATCGGCAACGCATACCTCGGCGTTCGGATGGTTTTTAGCATATGTCTCGGCATATCTGGGCACTATCTCGGAGGCAAACAGGGAGTGGAATCCTGCCTGCTCAAGTCCTTCTGACAGGCCACCCGCACCAGCAAACAAATCTATGCAAGTAAGTTTGTCGTTTTTAACGGTCACCAAAGCTCCTACCTAGTCACCTTCATCTCAAACGGCATGCCGCCCTCGCGGATCACCGCGCGGAGGAACATGTTCATCGCAGCAGACATGGAAAGGCCCAGCTCGTCGAGGATGGCCGAAGCCTCCCTCTTTACCTCCGGCTCTATCCTGATGGTGGTTGCGGGTATGTTCGAAGGCATGGTAGTTCCTATCTCTCGTGTATGCCACTGTGCCACCATTTTAGCCGACTATGCCGCCTGTGAGACCCAGCAGTCCATATAGGGCGGCTGGACGTTGAGCATATTGCGGATGCGGGTATTGCAAGTGCCGTTGGCGAGCTGCCGTGCGTCCGTGGGCTCAGCGGTATGGGAATCGGTCGCCATAAAGGTTCGTCACCAGCGAAATCAATCGAGATAGGCGAAAAGGCGCTTGGTGGACACATCCTTGAATTGCTTCATGAATGAGTCGAGGAGCGAATGTGCGATGTTGATGCGGTCGATGGTTCCCCCGAGCGGTCTTTGGAGTCATAGGGCTCGTGCGATGCGACCCATGTCAGTTTTGGTCTTACAGAACCAAACAAATTAATAGCAGCTTTTTAACGCGGCAGTGCAGCGCGACATCTGGGAATGCAGGGACGGCTAATGCCTTAGCCTTACCCAAAGGAGGGCGCAAAAGAAGCCTTTAATTGAAATCGGCGAACGTTTTTCGTTTCGGACTGCATTCCTTAGCTTTCGCAGCAAATGGGGCTTGACGTTCGCTCCTCGGCGTAGAGGACCTCGTTCTGCGCCTCCAGTATGCGCTCGGCGTCCTCGATACGCTCGGCACACCTCTCGCTTATCGACCTCAGGGCCAGGATCCCCTCGACGTCGAGCGGGTCCAGTTGGTCGGCGTGCGCCAGCGACTCGAGCAGCTGGTCCAGTCCCCTCGCCAGCCTTCCTGCATCTGCAACCGCGTCGAGCAGCTCACGGCGCTCGTTCTTCTCGTTGATGCCCATCATCAGCTTGCCTCCTTCTTACAACGGACTTGTTGCGCAGTACCGTAGCCGTTCCGCACGGAGAGCCACCCGCCGCCAGCGATCCCGTGCGCGTATCCGCCGCGAGTGGCGCTGGGAGGCCGTCCCGTTTCCGACCGCGGCGTCGAGACCCGGAAACGCGGCAT
>NZ_LT838850.1 GCF_900176655.1 Collinsella vaginalis | reverse complement strand
GCCTGGCCCCGGCGGACGCGAGCGCGCCCTTCGCGGCCTCGTAGGCGTCGGCGAAGCGGTCGACCCGGTACGCGGGCACCTGGATGCCGGCGGCGCCCGCGCGGACGTCCATGAAGCCGTCGAGCGAGCACCTGGCGAGGATGTCGCGGAGCACCGCGTTGGCGTCGCCCCGGAGGACGACGTTCCCGCCCGACGCGGGCGGCATGACCACCTTGCGCGAGAGCACCCCGTGCCACGTGCGGCCCGAGTACGTGAGGGTGCCCGCGCCGGTGTCCGACACCAGGCAGTCGACCACGCCCCCGATCTCGGTGCCGTCCACGTAGACGAGCTCGCCGCCGGAGAGCACGCGGGGCCTCCCCGCCGCGTCGCGGTCGAAGGAGACGCTCAGGTCCTGCTCCCCGGACCCCCAGGCGGCGTCGAGCGCGTACTCGGTGACGCTGAAGAGATCACGGCCGGAGGCGTCGGCCACCCACAGGGGCGGCTGCTCTAGCGCGCGCATGTCGGCATCCCCCTCACCTCGTGGACGATCACCGAGAAGCCGAAGGAGTTGTCCCAGGTGACGTCCTGGTCGCCCGGCCGGACGCGCTCGAAGGCGTACTCCCCGGACCCCTCGCCCGAGCCGCGGCGCGCCGACGCGGTGACGTCGGTGGCGTTGCCGTCGACGTCGGTGACCGTCGCCGTGTACGTCGTGCCGTCGACGAGGAGGAACCCGCCGTCCGGCACGTCGGCGTCCACGGCGTACCTATTTCCGCCGATGATCACGTACGGGGCCGTCGCCGGCCCGAAGACCCGGATGCTCACGGCGGACGGGGCGAAGCC
>NZ_LT838849.1 GCF_900176655.1 Collinsella vaginalis | reverse complement strand
GGGCGAGCTCAGGCGGCAGGCCCTCGAGCGCCTGCTCGCGGGACGGGCCCTTGATGAGGACGGGTCCGCAGGCACAGGCTCGGCCGCGGGCACGGCGCTGGTGATCGAGGGGGCCGAGCAGGTTGAGGCCTATCTCACCCTCGCGCTCGGCAAAGCCATTGACCTTGCGGTCATCCCCGTGGTGCTCCTCGTCGCTCTCTTCACGCTCGACCCGGTCTCTGCGGTGATCGCGCTCATGGCCTTCCCCTTCATCATCTTCTACATGGTCATGGTCGGCGGCAACGCCCATGAGGTGGCCGCCGCTCGCCAGCAGGAGCAGGCGCGGCTCTCCAACCATTTCCTGGATGCCCTGCGCGGCCTCGATACGCTGCGGCTCTTCGGTCGCGCGCGATCTCATGCCGCGTCGATCTTCCAGGTGAGCGAGAGCCTGCGCGCGGCGACCATGCGGACGCTCCGGACGGCGATGCTCTCGAGCGCCATCCTCGACCTCTTCGCCACGCTCGCCCTCGCGGGCGTTTCCGTCATGCTGGGCTTCCGGCTCATCGATGCCGAGATCGGGCTGTACCCGGCGCTGATGGCTCTCATCCTCGTGCCGGAGTACTTCCGTCCGGTGAGGCTCTTCGCGGCCGATTATCACGCCACGCTCGACGGCAAGCAGGCGCTTGCGGCCATGCGCGCCTTGGTGGACGCGCCGCAGCGCGCTCAGGCGCCGCTGGATGAGGGTGCTTGGGGCGAGCGGTCGCAGCTTGTTGCGCGGGATATTTCCGTGGTATACGGGGAAGCTCGTTCCGTTGCGGAATCTCCTGCTTCATCGGGTGGCGAATTCGCGGCAGGCGGGGGTGACCGCTCCACGGCGGAGGCAGGCGCCCCTTCAAGCGATCCGTCTGCGGTGAACGGGGAGTTCCGTTCCGCCACGGAGGCTCCCACCCCACAGGATGCCGGTTCTGCGGTGCGTCAGGGAGCTGCGGTGGTTTTCGAGGATGCCGAGGCGGATGGCTCCGACGCCCATCGAGCGCTCGACAAGGTCAGCTTCGAGCTGCGCGGCTTTGAGCGCGTCGGTGTGATCGGGGCGAGCGGGTCTGGGAAGTCGACGCTGGTGAGCCTGCTTGCCGGATTCCTCGACCCGGTAGCGGGCGATTTTGAGCTGAATTGGGATGCGTCGACGTGCCTCATGCCGGTTGAGGTGGCGCTGTCGAAGGCTGCGTCGGGCGCGCAGGAAGGAACCGGGACGGCCAGAGCCGCGCCGGCAGATCCCGCGCTTGCAGCGCCCGCGCCCCACGGACAGCAGCTGCCGAGCCTGTTCGCCCCCGCGTGGCAGCACCAGGCGCTCTACCTCCCGCAGCGTCCGTACATCTTCCATGCGAGCATCGCCGAGAACATAGCCTTCTATGCGCCCGGTGCCACGCGTGAGGCGATTGCCGAGGCCGCGCATGCCGCCGGCCTCGATGACCTCATCGCGAGCCTCCCACACGGTCTCGACACCGTGATCGGCGACGGGGCGGGAGCGCGCGAGCTATCCGGCGGTGAGGCCCAGCGTGTTGCCCTGGCGCGCGCCTGGGTCGATCGATCGCGCCGCATCCTGCTCTTCGACGAACCCACAGCCCACCTCGATATCGAAACGGAGCTCGAGCTCAAGGACCGCATGCTGCCCCTCATGGAAGGCAGGCTCGTGGTCTTTGCGACCCACCGGCTCCACTGGCTCTACGAGATGGACCGCGTGTTCGTCCTCTCGAACGGTCGGCTTGCCGCCGCCGGTGATCCGCGCGAGCTCCTGGCGCAGGGCGTGATTAAGCGGAGCCTGGGTCTTCTGGATCAGCCGGAGGCTGCTGCTGCGGGAGGCATGCGATGAGCAGGGGAGATGAGATGGGCTGCAGGAGCGACGAGGATTTGCGGCCGACGACTTCGGATTGCGGAAAGGTGCCGGCCGAGGCACCTTGTGTGACTTCGCATGTCAGGGTGCCCGTTGATGCATCGGCATGCGGTGCGTCGCCGGCTGATGCGGAGCCAACCGGCGCAGTGTCCGCAGACGTGCACCCCGCCGATTTCACGGCAGCTGGAGCAGCGCCTGCCGATGCGCTCCCTACTGGCGTGACGTCGAAGGGTCCGAGCTCTGTCCACCCATCGCCGGTCCATTCAGCGGGGGCCGACGGAGTGGCCGCTGGCGCGTCATCATCCAACCCGAACGCTGAGCCATCAGAGCCCTGGTCCGAGGTGATCAGAAACGATCGCTGGGTGACGCCGTACTTCAGGCGCTACCGGCGTGTCTTGGCCCTCGCGCTGGGACTGGGCATCGTGGCGGCCATCCTCGCGTGCCTGCTCATGTTCGTCTCGGGCTGGCTGATCGGGGCCGCCGCGCGCATGCCCGAGACGATCTTCGCCCTGCTGATCCCCATCGGCATCGTGCAGGTGATCGGCATCAGCAAGCCGATCGTGGGCTATTTCGAGCGCCTTGCGAGCCATGACTGGGTGCTCCGTATGACGAGCTCCCTGCGCCGCCGGCTCTTCCTCGCCTTCGAGCGCCTGCTGGCGGTGGGGGATGCTTCTAGGCTCGATGCGGAGGCATACGGCGCGGGAGTGGGCGGCGAGTCGGCTGTGCTGGGTGCCGGCGACGCGCTCGCCCTGTTGAACGAGGACATCGGGCGCGTGCAGAACCTCTATCTGCGTTGCGTCTTCCCCATGGTGACGGCGTGGGCGGTGGTGGCGGTCGCGGTGATCGCCGTCGGTGCCATGGACATCCTCTTCGCATGTTGGCTGCTGCTCGAGCTCTTCATCTGCGTGGCTGTCGTGCCCCTGGTGGCGCTCGCCGTCGGCGCGGGCGCGCGCCTGCGCCGCAAACGGG
>NZ_LT838848.1 GCF_900176655.1 Collinsella vaginalis | reverse complement strand
GGCCTGCTGGGCGCGCTGCTGCTGGGAGGGCGGTTGGGGCTCATCGCGGGCGCGGCTCTTCCGCTGGTGACGTTGGAGGTCGGCACGGCCTCGGCTGGCCGGCGCCGCGCCCGGGAGATCGAGGGGGCGATGCCCGAGGCGTTCCAAGCCCTCGCCATAGCTCTGGGTTCGGGTTGCTCGCTCGCGCAGGCGCTGCGATTTGTCGGGGTGCATGCGCGTGAGCCGCTCAGAGGTGAGTTCATGCGTGCCGGGTTCTCCATCGACTGCGGCGTGCCGGCGTCGGAGTCCCTCGATGCGCTGCTCGCCCGGCTGAGGGCTCCGGGACTCGATCTCGTCGCCCTTGCCCTCAAGATCTCCCAGCGAACCGGCGCTCCCCTCGGTGACCTGCTGTCGCAAGCCGCCGACCTCGTGGGCCTTCGCATTCACCTCATGCGCCAGCTGGATGTGAAGACCTCTCAAGCCCGTATGTCGGCCCGCATGGTGGCGGGCATGCCGGTGGCGCTGATCGCGGTGCTCTCAACGCTCTCGACGGATTTCAGGCGCGGTGTGGCGGAGCCGGCGGGCGCCGTGTCGATCGCCCTCGCCCTCGTGCTGAACGCGCTCGCCTGGCTGATCATCAGCCGGATCATGAAGGTGAGGCTCTGATGGACGTGCTTGCTGGGTCCCATCCGATCGTGCTCGCCGCGCTGTTCCTGGCATGGGCGGGCACGGGTTGGATAGCGGGCGGCGTCTGCTCCGATATGAGCCTGCGCGAGGCCGTGGCCGCAGCACGGTCTTGGCGGCTCAGGCTGGTGGAGGGCATGGGGGCGCTCGCGCAAAGGCTGCGGCTCGGAGGCAGGTCGGACGACGCCCCCTCGCTCGGTGAGGTCACAGAGATGATCGACGTGGTCAGACTCGGGCTCAGCGCCGGTCTCTCATTCGATGCGGCCCTCGGCATGTATTGCGCGGAGCGCGCGGGCCCGCTCTCCCGCTCGCTGGATCACGCCCGTATCTCATGGCAGATGGGCCTCTCAACACGGGAGGACGCCTTGATGAGGGTCGCGCGGCAGTCTGGTGTGCGGGCTCTGGAGCCGTTCGCGACGGCGATCGGCCAGGCGCTCGCGCTGGGCGCTCCGCTCGCCGAGACGCTCGCT
>NZ_LT838847.1 GCF_900176655.1 Collinsella vaginalis | reverse complement strand
CCCGGCACCGCGCCCGCCGCCCCTACTCCACCGTCACGCTCTTGGCGAGGTTGCGCGGCTGGTCGACATCGCAGCCGCGCAGCAGCGCGACCTCGCGAGCGAGCAGCTGCAGGGGCACCGTCGCCACGATCGCGGAGAACTCGTCGCGCGTCGCCGGGATGCGAATCACGTGATTGGCGACCCGCTCGATATCCTCGTCGCCCTCCGTCGCGACGGCCACAATTAGCGCGCCACGGGCCTCGCACTCCTTGAGGTTCGAGACCATCTTGTCGTACACGGCGCTGCGGTTCGTGACGGCGATCACGGGGAACCCGGGCTCGATCAGGGCGATCGGCCCGTGCTTCATCTCGCCCGCCGGATACGCCTCCGCGTGCAGGTAGCTCACCTCTTTGAGCTTGAGCGCGCCCTCGTGGCTCACCGCCGCGCCCATGCCGCGCCCCACGAAGAGCGCCGACACGGCATCCTTGCAGGCCTCGGCCGCGGCTTTGATGGCGTTGCGCTGCGTGTCCAGGACCCACTGGATCTGCTCGGCCGTGTCGCCAAGCTCGCGGAAGAGCAGGCGGGTCTGACCGCGCGTGAGCTTGCCCTTCACCTGGCCAAGCAGCAGCGCGAGCAGCGTCAGGCTCACCACCTGGCCGATGAAGCTCTTGGTGCTCGCCACCGCGATCTCCTTGTTGGCCTTGGTGTAGATCACGCCGTCCGACTCGCGGGCCACGGGGCTGCCCACCACATTCGTGATGCCGAATACCTTCGCGCCCTTGATCCGCGCGTCGCGGATCGCCGCCAGGGTGTCGGCCGTCTCACCCGACTGCGACACGGCGACCACCAGCGTCGACGGCGTGATGATGGGGTCGCGGTAGCGGAACTCGCTCGCGGCCTCAACCTCGCACGGGATCCGCGCCCAGCGTTCGATCAGGTTCTTCGCGATGAGTCCCGCGTGGTAGCTCGTGCCGCAGGCAATCACGTAGATGCGGTCGATGAGGTTCAGCTCCTCGAATGTGAGGCCGAGCTCGTCGATCGTGAGCTCGCCGGTGCCGGAGAGGCGCCCCACAAGGGTGTCGCGCACGACGCGCGGCTGCTCGACGATCTCCTTCATCATGAAGTCGGGGTAGCCGCCCTTCTCCGCCATGTCGAGGTCCCAGTCGATGTGCGTGACCTCGGGCTGAATCACCTGGCCCTGGTCGTCGGTGTACTCGATGCCCTCGGGGGTGAGGCGGGCAAACTGGCCATCCTCGAGCACCACCACGTCGCGGGTGGCGTCGATGAGGGCGATCACGTCCGAGGCGACGTAGCTGCCGCGCTCACCGCGGCCGATGACGATGGGGCTGTCCTTGCGGGCCACGGCGATGACACCCGGCTCGTCGGCGCAGACAACGGCGAGGCCGTAGGCGCCAACCACATGGGTGCAGGCCTCGCGAACGGCGGCCATCAGGTCATGCGTGGCAGGCAGGCCCGCGGCGGCGCTGCCATCGTAGGCCTCTTCGATGAGGTGGGCGAAGACCTCGGTGTCGGTGTCGCTGGTGAAGACGTGGCCGCGGGCGATGAGCTCGTCGCGGAGCTCGGCGAAGTTCTCGATGATGCCGTTGTGGACGACGGCGATGCGATCGCCGCAGCTCGTCTGCGGATGGGCGTTGGCCTGGGTGGGACGCCCGTGCGTGGCCCAGCGCGTGTGCCCGATGCCGCAGGTGGCGGGCAGGCGGCGGGCGGCGAGCTCGGACTCGAGACCGGAGACCTTACCGACACGACGCACCACGTCGAGGACGGTGGCGCCATCGGGGCCGCAGTC
>NZ_LT838846.1 GCF_900176655.1 Collinsella vaginalis | reverse complement strand
CGCCACGCTCCGCGGCACGGCGGCAGACGCCTACGGCCCGGATGGCCAGCCGCGCCGCCGCATCCTGCTGCGCGCCGACATCGACGCCCTACCCGTCACCGAACGCACCGGCGAGGAGTTCGCGAGCGAGAACGAAGGCCTCATGCACGCCTGCGGCCACGACTGCCACATCGCGATGATGCTCGGCTGCCTGCAGGTCCTGCGCCATATGACCGACGACCTGCACGGCGAGGTCCGCATCGTCTTCCAGCCCTCCGAGGAGAACGGGAAGGGCGCGAAGATGATGGTGGCCGCCGGGGTCTGCGAGGGTGTGGACGGCGCCTTCGCGATGCACATCTGGAGCGAGGTGGACGCCGGGCTCGTGAGCTGCGAGGCCGGTCCGCGCATGGCCAACACCGACTGGTTCAAGGTCGACATCACGGGCACGAGCTGCCACGGCGCCATGCCGCAGCGCGGCGCGGACGCCATCATGGCGGCCACGGCGATCGTCAACTCCCTGCAGACGATCGTGAGCCGCGACCTCTCCCCCTACGAGCCCGCGGTGGTGACCGTCGGCGAGATCCACGGCGGCACGGCGCGCAACGTGATCGCGGGGTCGGCCTACCTCGCCGGCACCGTGCGCACCTACAGCGACACCGCGCACCACCTCATGCCGGGACTCATCGAGCGGATCGCCACGCACACGGCGGCGGCCCTCGGGGCCGAGGCGGTCCTCACCGACTACACGATCGCCAACTACAAGGTGGAGAACGACCCCGCCTCGTCCGAGCGCTGCACGACCGCGGTCTCCCGCGTGCTCGGGGACGATGCGATCGGCCGCTACCAGGGGACCCTCTCGGGGGAGGACTTCAGCGAGTATCTCTCCCAGGTGCCGGGCGTCCTCGCCTTCGTGGGCACGCGGAATGCGGCGATCGGGGCCACCTTCGCCCAGCATAGCTGCTACTACAAGGTGGACGAGTCCGTCCTCGCCAAGGGCTCCATGCTCGCCGCCCAATACGCCGTGGACTTCCTCGCGGAGTAGGGCACGAGAGGCGCTCGCAACCGGCAGCGCCTGGCGCAGTCCGGCCGCGCTCTCCAGGCCGATCCTCGCCCTGTGCCGGCGGC
>NZ_LT838845.1 GCF_900176655.1 Collinsella vaginalis | reverse complement strand
GAAGCTCGCGTGCCGCTTCTGGGACGCAACGTCCGGTCGCGTGACCGTGGGCGGCGTCGACGTGGCCACGGTCAACCCCGAGGTGCTGCTGGGGGACTTTTCTATGGTGTTCCAGGACGTCGTGCTGTTCGACGACACCGTGATGGGCAACATCCGCCTGGGCAGACGCGGCGCATCCGACGAGGAGGTGCTCGCCGCAGCGCGGGCTGCCAACTGCGACGGGTTCGTCTCCCGCATGCCGCAGGGCTACGCCACGATGATCGGCGAGAACGGAGCGCGCCTTTCCGGCGGAGAGCGCCAGCGGATTTCAATTGCGCGAGCGCTGCTCAAGGGTGCGCCTATCGTCTTGCTCGACGAGGCGACCGCGTCGCTTGACGTGGAGAACGAGACGGAGATACAACAGGCGCTCTCGAGGCTGCTCGCTGGCAAGACCGTCATCGTAATAGCCCATCGCATGCGCACGGTGGCGAATGCTGACAAGGTGGTGGTGCTCGACTCCGGACGCGTTGCCGAGCAGGGCGCCCCGGCCGGGCTTATGGAGCGGGACGGCCTGTTTGCCCGCATGGTCCGCCTGCAGCGGGAAAGCGCCCAATGGACGCTGTAGGAAATCGCCGGGGCGCTAACGAGGGTTGCCCGTCCCCGCGTCCGAGAGTCATACGAAGACTAGCTTGAGGCCATCCTCGTCGTCCGCGCCGAGCGGGGATGGTGCCGAAACGTCGACATCGCCGAGCGCCCAGGCATCACGAAACCGAGCGTCACCAAGGTGCCGAGGAGGCCTGCCGCATGGAGCACGGCCACGGCAGCGGGCACGTTCGAGAGGCTCTCATCCCACGTGAGGCGGACCCGTTCCTCGGGCCCGCCTCTCTCACAACTTGCTAACTTCTTTTGACAAGTTTGGCAAGTTGTTTGATACGTTGGCAAGTTGATTGTGCTGCGGCGGCAAGAACTCAAGCGAAGGTTCGCTTCACGAAGCCCAAAAGCCAGGCGAAATCGCTTGAGCGAATCCGCCTTGCAAAATCCAGATCACGACTCACAGAGCAAATTTGGCATAAGAGTCATCGTAGCTACTCCAAGGTAGGAAATAGCGTCATAGTTCGCTCGCACCAACGGCGACGCCCAGGGCGTCTCATAGCTCCCATCATCTTTGCCCTCGCCGAATAAGTGCAGGTACTCATCCCCCATCTCAGCACCGAGAGATGCGATTTTTGTTACAATGCGCCTATCATTTGCCTGAAAAAGGAGCTGCAATGAAACTCAAACGTCGCATCTCAATGCTCACCATGGTGATGATGACACTGCTCGTGAGCGCAGTGCCCATCGTGCTGCCAAACTACGCACGCGCTGCCGGTTCTCAAGATAGAACGGCACTTATCAGCCCCACGTTGAAGGGTGTGGTCTCGCAAAACGGTCAGCCGGTCACTGACACCGTGGACCCCAAACAGCCCTTTGATGTGGAGGTCACCTTCAGCTTCCCCATTATCAAAGACACTATGATTGGGTCGCCTGCGGCAGGAGGCATCAGAGATGCATCCCAGCAGGTCAACGATGGTGATTACGCGGAATTCAGCTTGGGTGAGAACTTTAAAGCGACCGAAGCGTCCGGCAACTCCGTTCCCGTCTACCTGCAGGCGCCAGGCAGCCCTGATGACGGCAAGCAGGTTGGCACCATCACGCTCACTCAGGATGGGGACGGCCCTGTCACAGCTCGCATGAACTTCCATGACCCCAACGGGCAGTTTGAGTTCGAAAGCGATGGCAGAAGGGACCTCACGGTCCACTTTACCGGCCATTACCAAGCTTCAGAACAGTCCTCGCAAACGCCCGGCAGCAACAACCGGTTCGTCAAAGTGCTCGATAAGACCTACCCCTTCCCCACCGTAGAAGAGAAGATCCAGTACAGCCTCACTAAAGCGGGCGCCCTGGACGATGCGTCCACCAAAGAGTCCATCACCTGGACAAGCACCGTGAAAAAGACGTCCAGCGCCGGAGCCACCAACCTCGGCGGAGAGACGTTTACCGACGACCTCTCGGCTGTTGGCGAGTACGTCGCGGGAAGCTTTACCGTGAATAACCAGGCCGTTAACGATGCCCTGGTCTATGACGCAGCGACCAAGACCGTGACGTACGTCTTCCCCAATGACTTCCAAGGTTCAACCGCCAAGATTAGCTTTCAAACCAAGGTGCCCGACCCTGCAACCACCACCTCGGTGACCAACGAGGCCACTCTCAAGATTCCAAATACCGAAGAAAAGCGGGGCAAGACCACGGTTGTCGTGCATCACCCGCTCGAACTCAAGAAAAACCTGCAAAAGATTGACGTCAACAAGGACACCGGCGAGCGTGAGCTCATCTGGACCATCATTGCCGGTAACCCATATGAGAGCTACGGACCGGCCTGGGTCGGGGACATCCTCAGTGGGTCGCTTGACGGCCAGGCGGCTCCCAAACGCGTGGACGTCACCTATGAGCACAGCATGACCGGGAAAGACGGCAGCTGGACGCAAGTAACCGATGTGCAGACGCCCGCTGACCCCACATCATTTCCCAAGTTCCCAGAGGGGGAAAACAAGAAGTGTCCGGACCTATCTGCCTACAACGCAGAACTCTATAATCTCGGCGCCGGGTGGCATGAGCCCACCAAGCCAGTACAAGCAAACGATGGGTACAAGCCCGTCGAGAACCGTTGGTTCTTCATCAAGAGTCTCAGTGGCCAGTACCGCATCACCGTCAAGCAGATATATGATGCAAACACTGAGATCGGACCGCTCAAGAATGATGCCGAGATACACACCTGCGCCGAGGTGGTCTATCCCAAGAACCCGCCCGTCTACAGTGGTCTGGCAACCATCGAAAAGCACGCCCTGAAAAGCTATAAACCCACGGTGCTAAACCAGGGGTTGCTGCCATGGTCGGTGACGGTGGACTTCACCAACGTCTTCCCTTCTGACGAGCGCTTTGCCTATGAATGCTTCTATTACGGAAGCGAAGACGCCTTCAATGCAGAGAAGAACGCCCTCCAGGTGCAGGGCTCATTTGACCAGGACCTGCTGAAAAAGCTGATTGCAGGCGAGCGGAACGAGACCTTCTTCAACTTCAATCAGGCGTATGTGCCGGGCTCGCTGAGCTACAAGGACGAGGGCGCCACAGCAAGCCAGCCGGGCACACAGCTTTCCGAGACGGTGCTTCCCATCGTGAATGCCAGCGGCACCAAGGTGGGTGAAATCGTCAAAATCAGCGGGTTCTCGCAAATTAAGAAGTACACCTTTACCCTCAACACGCGGGCACAAAACATCGTCGAGAATCTGCAAAAGACACTGAATGGGTCCTTTGAACTCAGGTATAAGAACACCGCCGTGCTCGCCGTGGGTAGCGGCGCGACCCTCAAGACCCTCTCCGCTGTCGACAGATACGAACTGCCGGGCAATCTCCTCGACAAGTTCGCCATGGAATATGACGCTAACCTTGACAATATGGACGATGTCAGCAAGAACGGCTGGAAGAGCTCGTGGCGGGATTTCATCACCGGGATACCTGAGGTGGAGCCCACCAAGACCTTCAACCACAAGGACCGCACCATCCTCTTTCGCATCGACGTGAACCCACAGGGGCTCAACCTGAGCGATTACCTCGCCCAGCTTGGAGGCACCAAGCCTGCGGGCGACTTCACCAAGCTCACGATTCAAGACTCCCTGCAAGACGGCCTCACGCTGGTGCCTGTCGAGGATGGCGGGCCTGACTACTACCTCTATCAGGCCGAGCCGGGCACGCCTGGCTTCATCGACTACGGCGGCGTCGTTATCCCGGGCGGTGCGCCGTTTGCCTCGTTCATGCCTCCAGGAAAGGCTATTAAGAAGCTGACGCCTGACCAGGCCAAGCTTACGTTCGACAAGGCGAACATGGCCTGGACGTTCAAGCAGTACGACGGAACGCCCTACTTCATCGTCATACGCGCCAAGGTGTCGGAAGACGTCTTTGAGAAGCTCATGAAGAGCACGCCTCAGGGCGAGGAAGTTACCTTCAAAAACAACGTAACCCTCACCGCAGGCGACCAAAAGCTCGCCTCGGCAACAGGCTCTGCCTCGGTCACCTCCACCATGCTTTCCAAGCAGGCGCCAAAGGTGGTGGGAGACCGCCTTGCGTGGAGCTTCGATTACAAGCCGTTCGACATCACGCTTCACGATGTGGTGCTTAAGGACACGCTGGACAAGAACATCGGCATTCCCATTGACGAAAAGGGCAATGCCGTCTTGGAGAATTTCACCATTCAGCGATCCAACAAGCTGGCCGCAAGTGGCGAGTATGAAAACTACACCCCGGTCACCGTGGTGACCGGCACCCCGCAAGACGGCGAGGTTGGGCTTCGCTATGACGTGCACGAGCATGCCATCACCTTCACGCTGCCCGAGACGCCCGAGGGTACGCTGCCCTATGCCTACCGATTCGAGTATGCGACCATCCTCAAGCCGGTCGATTTGACCGCCGATGTAATTAACAACCACGTCGAGCTCAGCGCCGAGCAGGAGAAGCCCGGAGCCAGCGGCCATGCGGAACTGAAGACACAGAAATACGCCGCCTTCGCCACCATTCAGAATTATCCCTACGCCGTCATCAAGAAGGTCGATGAGCAGGGCAACCCGCTCGCAGGGGCCGTCTTCCAGTACACCGATAACACCGGACAAACCGTCACCTCGTTGAGCGATGCCAACGGCGTGCTCTATGTAATCAAACTTGCCGAGGGCACCACCACCGTGACCGAAACGACGGCTCCCGATGGGTACCTCAAGCTCAAGGAGCCGCTGCAGCTTGAGGTGACCGGCAACGACGTCAAGGTGACGAAGGCGCCCAATGACGCCGAAGGCACGGGGAGCTTCGAAAGTCCGCTGCTGGTGAAGAACAAGAAGGTCAAGACGACCACCATCGCCGTCACCAAGCAGTGGCAAAACGACACCCCTGCAGAGCGCCCCTCCTCTATCACCATCACCCTGATTCGCAATGGCCAACCCACGGATAAGACGCTTGTTTTGGATGCCGAGCACGGATGGACGGGAAGCTTCGAGCAGCTCCCGGTGCTCGATGAGGACGGAAACCCCGTGGTCTATACGGTGGACGAGATCGCCATCGAAGGGTACGAATCCACCATCGCCGGCAACCAGGGGGCGGGCTTTACCATCACCAATACCAAGCCGGGCAATCCTCCCGAGCCCGGCACGCCTGAGCAGCCCAAGAAGTCTGAGAAGTCGCCCCTCCCCAAGACGGGCGATACCACCAGCACCTGCGGTCTGGCAGGATTAGCGCTCACCGCCGCGCTGGGTGCGCTCTTCCTGGGGCGTCGCCTTAGCTCAAAGCGCACCAGATAGGCTCAAGGCACCCGGCGCCACACGGCTCGAGCGCCACAGAAAAGCAAGACCGGGAGGGCCCCAAGGGCCCTCCCTTTTTACTACGAGCAGGACATTGTCAGGAGGCAAAATCGGGCCTGGCCCCTACCCTCCCGACTTCAACCCCGCCAGGACCGTCATTTTCTCAACGACCGCCAGGACCGGGAACGCATCCGCTCCACCGTCGCGCACGGGCTCGCGCACCTTGCCCTCGTGCACCCGGGCACCGGCGAGGACATATGCGAGCACGAGGCAGGCATCATACCGATCACCGTCGTGTCCATGTCCATGGTGGCCCTTTGGGCGAGTTCGGACAGGTCGGCGTCTTTCCGTTTGAAATAACCCGCGACCGCGTCGCGGACGAGCTGGGGGTCCGCCCCCCCTCGGAGGCCCTCTGGAAAATGAGGTCGGCCACCGCACGATCGGCGCAATACGCCTTCACGGTGCCCCCTCCCGGGGACTTCGCCTCGACGATGCCGCGCTCGTAGAGATCGGGAGAGGCCCGGTGGATCCTCGCATCGGGATGCTCCCGGGCGAGGCCGTGCGGATACTGGTAATGCGGTTGCATGCACTCATGTTAAGACCCGTTGCTTGCGGCAACGGGGGTGTGCGGAATATAAAAAGGGCGGCGAACAGCTGGAAAGGAGGTCGTTCGTATGTTGAACGAGAACATCAAGGCTCTCAGGAAGGCAAAGGGCCTTTCCCAGGAAGAGCTCGCCATCAGGCTGAACGTCGTCCGTCAAACCGTATCCAAGTGGGAGCAGGGCAGGTCGGTGCCCGATGCCGACATGCTCATCGCCCTCTCGGAAACACTTGAAACTCCCGTGAGCGCCCTGCTTGGCGAAGCCGTCGTTGAGGAGGCCCCTGACGGCGTCAAGGCGATTTCGGAAAGACTCGAGGTTATCAACTTGCGGCTGGCACGGGCGAAGGAGTCCAGGAGGAGGGCCCTGCACTGGTCCTTCGTGGCCCTGGGCGCGATCGTCATCCTTGCGCTCGTCGCCCTGTCCCTCTGGGGAAGCCCCTATCTGGATTGGGGCTTCTCCGATCCTGAGATGGCGGTTGTTGGCACCTTCCCGCATGGCTTCGAGTTCGTTTTCGTCAGGCTTGCCCCCGTGGTCTTCGTTGGGGCGATGGCGGGCGCGTTCGCAACCAGAAGAAAAGGCTAAGCAGGCACACTGAGCGCAGGCTTAGCATGGAGGGGAAGCGGTAGCACAACTTGCCATCAGCGGAGAACACGCTATGAATACCTGCAAGCGACTCCACCGCTTTCGATCGTTTTTGTCGCTGTACTAACCTCCCTCGGGAAGTAGTCACAAGAGCCTCGGGGAGTGACCGCAGTCGCGGGTCAGTGATGGGGAGTATTACTTACTACGTCCATCCCTTGGCAGACCCGCCTGCTTCGGCGTTTGGCGGAAACGGCGACCTCGACACCGGGGCGGAGGGGTGTCTCCCTGGGTTCTATCGGCAGCAGCGGCGACCGGTTCATGTATATGCAGTCGACCTTGACGCTGTCCGGGCCCCAAGCGGAGCTGTAGCCGAGTACGAAGGTCCGGCCGGCATGCCCGCCATCGCCGCCCGACACGGCGTATCCCTGCGACTGCGCGACCTCCTCGATCGAGCGTTCCACGACCGGCCTGTCGGCGAGCATCTCATCCCGGCCGACCGCGCCGACGTAGGACACGTCGATGTCAACCGAAAGCCTCGGCATGTCGAGCATAAAAAGGTTGATGGCCGCGCCGCCATGCAAGGCGAGCTTTCCTTTGAGCGAGGGGTGCTCACCGAACTCTGCGAGAAGGTCGAGCAGGCGCTCCACCTTCTCGACCGTCTGGGGCGGAAAGCGGTTCACGAACGCGTGATCCATGAAGACGTCTCCTCATCGGCGTCGGGGAGGATAAGCCTCCACTCGGCCGAGAACCCGGTCGGGCCGCCACCGGCAGAACCGAGGCGGTAGGGCCCGGAGCCGATCATGTCCTTGAGGGCTTGCAGGCACTCCGGCGCGACGTGCCAATCGGCTGCCTTCTCGGTGAGGAGCCAGCCGACGCGGGCGGCCGCAGACGGGCCGGCGGCGGAAACTATTCCGAACAGCGCATCGGCGTCGATGTAGGCGAAGGCGCTGACGCCCCTCACGGCCTCCTCAGCGCCCCCGGACCTCTGCGGGGAGCAGAGGCAGTCGACAATCGTCTGCTCGCGGGTGGCCGCACGCCTGCGTGACGATTTTCCGCGGATGAGCGCCGAGCGCGCATCGCCGACGGGCCCGCAGGGGACGTAGCGGATGCCGCGGAACTCGAAAGGCTTCCTCACGGCGTCCGACCTGAACTGGCACTCGAAGCCGACGTTGTGCGCGACGCCGTGTGCCTCAAGGGCGGAATGGTACGAGAGCACGGCGCCCGAGTCGGCTGCGGCGACAACGTCGTAGGGGTCCACGCCAGCTCCCTCGAAGCGCCCGTGGTTGGACACGAGAAGCCCGCGCCGCACCCTCTCGACAGAACCGCGCCGCACGGCCTCGCGCAGCTGCTGCTCGGCAGCGACCGGCGAGTCCATCGCGGCCATGAGAGCGCCTGTTGTGAACGCTTGGTGCTTCGATATGTACTTAGTGAACTTCATGTTGCAGATATTACCATGCAACCCAAATGAAATACATGGGTTTCGGTACTATGTTAGCAACTTTTGCACGTTAATGGCATCCACCCGTACAATCACATCCATCTCATCGCCAATCTCGCGGTCCAGTGGAGGGCCGCTCGCTCCTGCTGATTCGACCGGTCAAGAGAGGCCGGAAACGGTAGGTGGAATCGACATGAATGGGTGCAAGGCGAACATCGCCGCCGTCCTTTCCTCTTCCGGAAGGCCCCTTGCCTCTGCAGAACGCCGCGCAGGTTCTACGGGGAGGCGTCGCAACCCCTGCGGCCCTGTCCATCGACGCCGTACGGTTTGTCCAAAACCGTGCAAGAGGTGGTAGCCGCCAGTCACATGAAAAAACACTACATGCAAAAGCGGGAAATCACCCGAAGCCTACTCCCACTCAATCGTTGCATAGGCCGTTTCCATGTAGTCAGCATGGCATCTGACCTGCATTTATATTTATTCTTCCATCGCGAAAACCGTGTAGTCACCGTGTAGTCAGGGGTGACTACACGGAATGTAGTCACTTCGGGAGAGTATTTTCGAGCGATACGAGAATAGAGCCTTTGAGCTGCGGAAACGGCATTTGGTTGCGTGCAACTGACTACATGCCCGATGCCAGCGGAAATGGAGCCCGGGGTGCTCCAATACGAGAGTATAGATTTCCCATAGGAGAATAATGCTTCTGAGCTGAGAAAATGCGATTCGTCGGGGACGAAGCTGACCACATCGCAAGAGTCACCGGTACAAATGCGTGGACCGAGTTATATTCTTCAGCCACATTCTTCTCCCTGTTGTATTGCGGTATCGCGAAAGCGTTAAAGTGCTTGGACATGAGTTGGAGACGCCTCCACTGGGGCAGCGTGAACCAGCGGAGGCGTTCGGGGACTACAGCGGTTGGATTTCTGTACGGAACTTGAAATGGGTCGTCGGATCCTCTTCGAGGTCGTCCTCCCAATTGACTGATTCGTCGTAGAGGAGTTCATCGATGCTTTTTCCCCGCTTGATGACGATCATCTCGGAGAACCAGACCTCCTTGTCGAGCATTATGAAGCCGGATTTCGTGCGAAGGGCGATCGCCTGTGGGTATTCCAATTTCGCGACGAGCGTCCCATCGCCGTAGACCTCCGCGATATCGTTGATGACGGAGACTCCGTTGACCACCTCGTTGATTTCGAAAACGGTGGTGTCGGTTCCCACCTCGGGGATATCGAGGGTGTCCTTCGTTGCCTTGGCGATGGACAGCAGTCCGAACTCCTCCAGCGAGCCGAGCTCGTCGACGACGATTTCGTGAAGTCGGTTGTTGACGTCGACGTCGAAGCCAGCGAAGTGCAGCCTCACTGTGTTCCAACTGTTGTCGGGAGGGGCGGCCAAGACCGCATCAATGGTGAGCAGCCGAGAACCCTTCATCTGTTTCAGCAGTGACTCCTCCGTGCGGTTGAATCTCTTGCTTGTATGCTCCACGTCCATCACTTCCCCTTCTTCTTGACAAAGTGTATCTTCTGCGACTTTATTCCCGAGACGTTCTTGACTTTCAGTTCAACGACAGGGGAACCATCTTTTGATGAGGATACGTACCTATGCGTGACAACGCTGCCGTCTCTCATCCTGTACGTCATCCCTTTCCCCTCGATCGGTATCGCGCTTACCTGACCTCTACTTGCTATGCTGGCGAACTCGGCAGCAGTCCGCGCAGGGTTGGCTGACTCGATATTCCGGGTGTGTTTACGGCCTTTGCCGGGATGGCCGAAATAGCCTTTGGACGTCACAGGAAATTTTGATGTTAGATCGGCAATATTGTCGACCAGCTTATTTCCGCCACGGAGCGCGGCGATGTCACCACTTCCGGTGCCCATTTACGCATCCTTCTTCGAGAATGCTTTAGCAGTATCGGTGTCGTATTGAACAATCTCGATGCCGCGTTCCTTCGCCAGTGCAAAGACCGGGCTCTTTGCGGAACCGTAAACTACTATCCGCTTCGGAGTCAAGGCGCTCAGCATCGGTTCGAAACCCGACTCGAACACTTTCCGGGCGTCCTTATCCCTCATAGCGCCGGCGGTGCCGACGGCTATGGTGCCTCCTGGCTCGATGCCGTCGAACGCGAAGGAGAATGTTTCCTTCATACCCAACGCACACACGGGATTACAGGGACTCCGTTTCGCTGCAGCCAGGCACCGATTTCGCGGTTCTGACCGATACTTTTTAGCTGCCTGTAGAGTGGATATCCCAAAAGACACTGTAGTCGGGGGAAAGGACGCCGTCGAACTTCGCAAGTATTGGCAGATAGCGCCAAGGGTTATTCAGCAGCCGTGTAAACCGAGAATCATGAATGAAGAAGTGAACCCAGCCGCTGTGGTCCTTGCTTGGCACGGCTTTGTCAAACGGTATGAGCGAACTCGGACAAGCATTAGTCCTATAGATAGTGGGGAACTCCCACTGGCCCGCAGGCTTCATACCTTCGATGAAATCCGATCTCATCGAAGTCCGATAGGATTCATAGTTCAAAAAATCGTGCCCTTTCAACATTTTTTGGCATGAAATTCAAATGGTTGAAAGGCATGATGTGCGATACTTTCAAGTGCCACCGTGATGTTTCGCGCATCACACCGGTAGCCGCCTCGATTATTCTTGGCGGCTACATATTTTTTAATAACTCTCAAGGCAACCACCCCCTCTGGTCGTACATGCCGATGATCTCGTATTCGTATTCGAAGCCGGTTTTGCCGCATCGGCATCTGTTGTTCGCACGCTCGAGAGCTATCCGGGCGGCTTCGCAGCTGATCTGGAAGCAATTCCGCACTTCGTGAACGCTTGCCAATTTTAATTTGATGATGATGGGGATGGGTGCGAGCATGTACGCGTCAAAGTACTCCGCCTCGGTTTCATAGGGTTCGTCATCACTTGGGTGCTCAAGCCAAATGTGAGCGATCTCATGGGCGATGCTTTGCTTCATCCTGCCTTTGTTGGCATTCTGGTTGTAGCAGATGAACGTCGTGTCCACCTCGTATTCACCAGGAACGATGGTGAACGCATCCTTCGAGGCGTGAAGGAACGCTTGTCGCTTTGCAAGGGGAATGGACGAGTATGATCTCAACACTACCCCCATCCGGCCAGCTAAGGCGAAGACGTCAAGGGGGTACCTGCCAACGCCATACGTCTCCATGAGGTCGGCGACCTCGCGGTTCAATTCCTCATATCTGGAAGGGCTTAGGTACAAGAATTCCTCCTAGTCGCCGATAAGGGCGTTGATGAGATACTTTTTTTGTTCTTTGGTGATGCTATCGGCGTTGCGTGCTACCAGCCTAATCGCATGTAGCGCCGTTTTCCGTCTCGTTAAGCCGCATTTTGCTGCTCATATGCAGGTAGTAGGTCAATTCAGCCTCGAACACGACCCCAGACTCCGATACGACCAGACTCGCGGCCTCAACCATTCCGCGTAAATGGGGGCGCTTCCATCTTGAAGGCGAGTATATGGCATCGGGGCATTGTCGGTTCGCCCTCCGGCGATTCACCGTATCCGCCGCCTCGCACTATCGTAGCCCCTCCGCACCTGCGCACAAGCCCCTCGATACGCTCCGCAAATGCCGTGGCCTCGGCGTCTGACTTACGGAGCTGACAACCCCAAGCTCGTACAGCTTCTTGAAGCAATTGACCACGGTCTCGCCGAAGTCTTCAGTCTCATTCATAAACGCTTCGCTGGGAGTCCCGAAGTACAAGCGATCGATTGAAGTATCAAGAGCTACGGCGATTTTCGCTAGCGTTGGTAAGCCAATCTGAAGGCGGTGAGGACGATACGCGCTAGCAGCTCAGGCTACGCCCGTGGCACCTCAGGCTCGCTCCAGTGCGCACTCGAGCAGAACGAGTACGCCGCCAGGGTCGCCGAGAACGAGGCGAAATTTAAAGCGGAGGCCGACAACGCGCCTCTCATCGATCCGCTGCACATCGCGGAGATAGAGGCTGGAGGAGCGAAGTTCACACGTGAAGGCGTCGTGTTTACTGCTCGCGATGCGACGGGTCAGGTCATCTGGCTCGAAAAAGGCACCAAGATTGCCGGCTTCGATCACTTGAAAGCACGAGGGCACATCGCCCAGCTCGCCAAGCACCTCGGCGTGAGCGAAGGCGACGTGCCCAAAACGCTGAGGAACGTCATACGCGATGGGCGCATCGTCTCAAACAAGACCGTCAAACGCGGCAACCGCATGGGTTCGAGCGGAAATACGAATACAATGGCAAACATGTAGTCTTGGCTGCCATCGGGACAAACGGCTTCCTCGTTACCGCGTACCCGGACGACTAGTAAGGAGAGCATCAATGAGAACAGTAAAGTTGATGCTCGATTATCTTCAGGGCCCCATCTGGACGAGCGACGTGGAAACGGGCAAGCCCCGCACGGGCATAGCGGTCGTAGATAACGACGAGATTCTTCGCAAAGTCAACTTCGAAATCACGAATCTCTATTCTTCCTACTACGAGTTTGATTCCCGCGACCAGGCCTGCTGGTTCAACGAGGAACAGGAGAGGGTCGACAGGCAGAAGATGCTCGATCTTTTGGGCAGACTCAACGCCCGGCTCGCCGAGATCAACGACGGCAGCTTCGAGGTGGAAGACCTCGAAACCTCACGCGTCTAGGCTCTGTAGCAACTCCACGGCTCCAGCATCCCTGCGGATGCCGGAGCCCCACTCATCCCGTGTCTGACCCGAGCACCTCCAGTCCACTCAACGGCTCAGAGGGCGCTCATTTTTGCCAAAAACAACCCGCGACTATTCTGTTTTGCACCAAAATCATGTACAAATTATCCCGCTCGAAGCGTTTTAAACCGTAGAAAAGGGTGTCCTCAAAGTCACGAAGACACCCTTTTCTACCTGCACTTATGTTGCTATTCGCTACCTTCTGTCGCGAACCGTAAACCCTATCGGCCTACTCCCAATCGATTGTTGCGGTTGTCGTCATGGTTCCACCTGATTCCAAGTCGTGCCATCTCGTTCGCCCCGTGTTACCTCTTCCGAATCATTCCCGAATCAACCGTTGATTCGGACGAAAAAGCATAATTGCACCTTTGCTGGGAAAGCGCGCTTCTCGGACTTGATTATTCCCCGAAATCCCAGCGGGAGTAATAGCGGGTAGCTTAAAAATCGGCCTCGATTCTCGAATCAGCATCGAGCGGACACTAATTGAGAACGATAATCTAATTTGAAATTTAACAGTTAAGGAGACGAGTGCTTTCTAGCGCACTCCTTCGATGATACCTTCCGCTAGCTGCTATGATGGTTTCAGCCAACAAAGAATGTACCCGGGCGCCCACCTGATTCTTTGTTTGGCGACGATTCTGTCGGGTGGGCGCTTGGGCGGATAGGATGATCATCCATGACGCAAGCGAATCCGATGCCGTTATCGACTCGCTTGGAATCTCTATCAAACTGGTTTATCTATTCATCAAGAACGTGTTGATCCACTGCACATTGGCGATGTCGCACAGCAAAATATTACCCGCTTGCTGCAGCTGGAAAGCTTCCTCTGCCTGATGAAGCTGCCTGCTCGAAAGCTTGACGGACTCCCGCGCACTCGATTCGATACCCATAATGCTGCCGCGAATGTAATCGAGCTTCATTTCCATGGACATGACGGCTTGTCGGGTTAAAGCGACTTCGTTAGTCAGCCGGTCAATCTTGTTTCCCATGACGCCGAATGCCTGCATGGTCTCCCTGTGGCGCAACTCTTCTTCATAACGGTCGATACAACCGTCCAGGTCGATAGAGGATAGATTGCGGGCTATTCTGATGAACGCCCCTACTGCTTCAAGGCTGCAATAATCGCGCGGATACCAGGGGTCTACGCTGCTCAGATACGTTTCGTATATCCTGTGCATCTCGTCGACCTGCTCGCTCACTATTCGACGGGTCTCTTGGTTGCTCCGTTCGGCTTTTTCATTGTGATCCCTATAATCTTTTCTGCGTTTCTCGATCTCGGCGTATCTTTCCCGATACTCAGCCAAGTTTTTTTCGTTGCGCTCCTTCGCCTTTTTAGTTTTAAGGGCGATGTATCTATCGCATTGCTCTTGCAGCAAGTCGGCGTCGATCGAAAGGACGAATCGGGGTTTGGCGGCACCGCTTTGGCCCGTAGATGGTGTGGCAATCGTCCAAGAGTACCGTCCCTCAAGGGGAAGGTTGAAGCGGTTCAATCCAAAAATTCTGGATCTCCGATCGAACGATCTGTTCAACGCATCCAATTGAGCCTTGAATCGCTCGGCTTCTCGTTCGTGGAATCTCATTTTGAAGTAGCCGGAGTGGTTCGATTTGTATAATGCACCGGACCACTTTTGCTCGAGCTCCTTATAGACGAGGCCCGCAATACAATACTCGAGCTCCTCTCGAGCCATGCTTTCAATCGTGCGTTCTGTTTGGGAGGAGAATGCTAACATGGGTGCAAAGTCGAACATGATATCCGAATCGAACGGTGCTTCTGCAGCGCTCAGGAGACGGGGACGCGTTGGAAGCTCCGGCAGTTTTTCCCAAATAGGGACGTACTTGCACTCTTTAATCTTCCGGATGCACTGCGAGTAGTCCCTCATCAGAGACTGAGCATATTCCAGATTCGCGATGAGGTCGTCGGAGCGGCGCATATCCATCCTTCCCAAGAAGGTAATTTCATACCATTATACATATCTGATGTGGGAATCGCTTCGACCATCATTCGACACGGCACCTATCAGTCCAAGATCGCCTTCAGGTGTTTCTGATGGCTCGCACTATGAGAAGCGCGGTAATGGCGAGCCAGTTTGCATCGAGTGGAGTCCCTACGCTTTCATCGGAACAACAGGTCATACGAGCTGCTGATGGGCGTGTGCTGCATGATTATCAGCCGCCAGCTCGCCACGCAGGATTCGGGCGACGTCCACTTCGCCAGCTTTGTGGACAATCAGGAGCTGCACGCCCTCTATGAAAAGTTCGTGCTCGAGTACTTCCGGCGGCACCACCGAAACCTGCACGCGTCCGCCAAGGAAATCCCGAGACAGGCTTCCGACGGCGCCCCCGGGTACCTCCCGAGGCTGCAAACGAACATCACGCTCTCATCGTCAACGAGGACGCTGATCATCGACACGAAATGCTACAGCCGCATCCTGAAGACCAACGCCTTCGGAAACGAGATCCTGTCCCCGGCGCACCTCAACCAAATCGAGTCGTACGTGGCGCATGAGCAGTTCGACAACTCGAAGGAGGTCGAGGGCATGCTCCTGTACGCGTTGACCGATCGCGATGAAGAGAGAAGCGAGCATTGGCAGGAAGTCGGCATGGACCTCTACTGTTACACGCTCGACTTAGGACGTGAGTTCCATGAAATCGAAATACAACTGGACAAGATAGCCGCTCTTCTCGGCTGACTTCATTAGCGCATCGAGCTGAGTCGATTACCCCCGCTCCATGTCAGCAATCATGGCGCGCACCTCCCTTCGGGTTGAAGTAGATCTCCTCGAAGATCTCGTTGCTCACACGGCCGGCAATCACCTTGCAGCCGCGCGTCTCCATCACCTCGTTGAGCTCCCGGATGATTCCGTAGGCCTTCGAGCGGCAGACGCCGAACCTGTCGGCCACCTCCGCCGCCCTGTCCATCTCCCCCGAGGCGCTAAGGGAAGTGCCCCTAGAATCCAGCAGGCAGACTCTGGAACTGCTTTTCAGGCTGAACGAGGAGCTCGGGCTTACGCCGATGGAGTTCGACGGGACGATGGTGCTCGGCTTCGATGCTTCTGCGAAGAAGTCACCCAAGCTCGACATCGCAATCAGGGCGTGGAAGGAAATGCTTGATTCGGTGAAGGCGGGGGGAAGTCACCCCAGAGGAGCTCGACGCCTGGAAGGCTGAATTCGGCGCCTGAGCAAGCCACTTGGGGAATAATTGCGAATCAGCCGGAAATCCGCGTTTCCGCGCTCGGGAGTTGTTGCAGGTGGCGTGGCATGCATTGAAACGCTGTGCTTCGCTCTGCGTTGCAGTGAATAGTAGCAGGTGGCTTTGCGATATCGCCTTTCCGTTATTCCCACTCTTCTTTTCCAAACGTCCGATATATCCCAAACCATTCAAAATTTTTCTATTTTAAAATCAGACTTTGTTCTTATATCTAAGTTTATTATATTGCTAAAAAATCACCTAATATAAAACACCTTATAACTAGGAATTAGCCAGTTTTTTTGCTTTTATAAAACTATATTTTTCTTTACCAATCTTAGCCTAACCTATTACTATGAAATTTTTTCTAATAAAAAACTTCAGCTATTTGCAAATACAAATCAGTAAATATTGAATTTTTTCTGGCAACAAGGGATATATCATGAACTAGATTGAAATCTTCTAGGTCCACAACCATGAGAACACCTTCTTCTAGTTCTTTTTTTACACAAGATTCAAAAATAAAACTTATGCCACAATCCGACTTGAGCATTTCTACTATGGAGCGCATATTATTTATTTCTATGATATTTGCAAAATCTTTCGTATCAATATTGTCCATGCTTAGAAAATTTTTTAATATAGCTAAGGTACCAGATCCGTCTTCTCTAATAATAATTCTTTCATCTAATAAGTCTGTTAACTTTTTTACTTGTTTTTTAAACTTGTGGTACTTGTGGCTGATGCAAACAATCCTATCGCTTTTGTATTGTTTAATAAAATAATCACTAGATCTTATAAATCCCTCTATAATGGCAAAGTCTATCCTCCCACTATCAATATCACTTAAAATCTCGTCCGTATTTTCATAATAAATTTGGAAATCACAAGAAGTTTTTTCTTTAATCAAGGCTATAAGCTTATCCAATATTAGATATTCTCCGACCGATCTAGTAAAACCCAAGGAAATTTTTTCACTTTTAGTTTTTTTCTCAGCTAATATAACCTTCAACTTATCTTGATCATTTGACATAGAAAGCAAAGCAGATTTTAGAATCTTGCCTTCATCTGTTAGACACAAATTCCTCTTACTTCTATAAAAAAGTTTACAATTATAATAGTTTTCGAGATATTTAATATGAGTAGATATGGCTGGCTGTGTTATATTAAGGCTTTCAGCAGCCCTTGTAAAATTCATATATTTACATACTTCCAAAAAACTTTCTATCCTAAAATCTAACATAGTATCCTCCACATTTATCATAATAAATTTTTATCATATAGTAAATAATTATAATTTTACATTATATTTATTTATTATATGATAAAAAAACGAAAGGAGAATATATGATAAAATCTATAGAAAAAAATATAAAAGGGATTATTCTCTGCCTTATAATTGCAATAATATCCCAGATAATCGGCAAAAAAATCCCACTAGTAGGCCCAGCAGTCTTTGGTATTCTAATTGGAATGGTCCTAGGTCAAATTATAAAAGACAAAAAACCTTATATGGGTGGTGTGAGATTTACATCAAAGAAAATCCTTCAATATGCTGTAATCCTCCTTGGGTTTGGACTTGATCTTGGAATTGTTTTAAAAACTGGTAAACAATCTCTTCCAATCATTCTATCTACCATATCAACATCACTTATAATCGCATACCTAGCCTACAAGTCTGGACTTATAAAAGGAAATATTGCAACACTTGTTGGTGTTGGATCATCAATTTGTGGAGGCTCTGCAATTGCAGCTGCCGCTCCAGTTATAGATGCAGATGAAGATGAGATAGCCCAAGCCATATCTGTTATATTCTTTTTTAATATCTTAGCTGCTATTTTATTTCCAAGCCTAGGTCGTATGATTGGATTTTCTACTATCGATGGTCATGCCTTTGGTATATTTGCAGGATCTGCTGTTAATGATACATCATCAGTTACAGCATGCGCATCAACATGGGATACACTATTTAATCTAGGTAGCCAGACACTTGACAAGGCTGTAACAGTAAAATTGACTAGAACCCTAGCAATAATTCCAATATGCTTAGGACTAGCCTTCATTAGAATGAGAAATGCTGAACAAGAAGCTAATAAAAAAATATCCATAATACAAATCTTCCCATTCTTTATAATCTACTTCATCCTTGCAAGTTTGATTACAACCATAGCCCTAGCCAAAGGAGTAAATATTGAATTTTTCAAACCCTTTAAGGACTTATCCAAATTTTTTATTGTAATGGCAATGTCAGCTATTGGTTTTAATAGTGATATAGTAAAGCTATTAAAATCAGGAGCTAAGCCACTAGCCTTAGGAGGAGTGTGCTTTATATCAATCACATCCATAACCCTAATACTAGAAAAAGTACTAGATATCTTATAAAATAAATCTTTTAGAAACTGGCCCTAGTAGTTAGCAATAAAACTAACTACTAGGGCCAGTTTTTTTATTGACGAATTGTCAAATCAAATGCAACACCTATGGTAAGAGACCAAAGCTTACCCTTTATAGATATTTTTACTCTCATATTTCCTTTTAAGTCGGCTTTTTTTAACGCCACTGTTTTGCTCTTTTATTAAAGAGTGCAACATTTCAGCATATCTGCTTCACTTGCATATTTAAAAGATATCTGCTCATCTGTGAGGCCCTGGGCGCTTGCCCGGGGCCTCCCCTGCGAACGGGGGAGGACATGAACAAAGGGAAAGCCGCCACGGCGCTCGCCGTCGCCGTCGCGTTGCTGGCGCTGGCGGCGCTTGCCGTCCTGCCGCAGCCCGAGAGGAACCCGTACGGGGTGCACGAGGCGCCCGCTGCGGAAGAGAGCGCGACAATGGGGGCGCAAGAGACGGGAGGCGGCATCGGCTGGGACGCCCTTCCCGCCTCCGGCGCCG
>NZ_LT838844.1:506314-523754 GCF_900176655.1 Collinsella vaginalis | reverse complement strand
GGAGCCGCAATCGACGTTGATGTCCATGCCGTTGTAATCGGTGTTGATGGCGTGCACCGTCGCGCCCAGGCGCTGCAGGGCGGTCGGGGTGGTCAGGCAGGAGGCGCCGTGGCCGCAGTCGACGGCCACGACGAGGCCCTCGAGGCTTCCGCTCTCGACCGTCGCCACCGCATGGTCGATGTAGCGATCGCGGGCGTCCTTCATCTTCACGATGCTGCCCACGCCCTCACCCGTGGGAAGGCCCTCCGTGCTCGCCGCCTCATCCGAGAGGACCCAAGCGGAGATCTCCTCCTCGAGGGCGTCGGGGAGCTTCATGCCCTTCGAGCTGAAGAACTTGATGCCGTTGAACTCGGGCGGATTGTGCGAGGCGGAGATGACAATGCCGCCGTCAAGCTCAGATGAGACCGTGAGCAGGGCGATGGCCGGCGTGGGGATTACACCGCAACAATGCGGCCGGCCCCCCTCCGCCATGATGCCCGCGGTGAGCGCCGACTCGAGCATGGTGCCGGACCGGCGGGTATCGCGGCCGACGCAGATGTCCCGCCCGAGATAGCGGGTGGCCGCACGGCCGAGGCGGAAGGCGAGGTCGTACGAAAGATCTGCATTGGCGACGCCGCGGACGCCGTCGGTTCCGAAGATGTTCGTGGGCATGGGTGCTTCCTATCAGAGATCCAGAGGTCGGACAGGGGTGCATATGCAAAACGGGACCCACCGCGCGAACGGCAGGCCCCGTTTTGAATTGCAAACGTCCAAGCAGCGGATTAACGCTTGGAGAACTGCGGAGCGCGACGGGCCTTCTTGAGGCCGTACTTCTTGCGCTCGACGACGCGGGCGTCGCGGGTCAGGAACCCGGCGCGCTTGAGGTCGCCACGGTAGTCGCCGGCCTTCAGGAGGGCGCGGGCGATACCCAGACGCAGGGCACCGGACTGGCCGGTGATGCCGCCGCCATCGCAGAGGGCGATGACGTCGAAGGAGCCGACGGTGTCGGTCACCTTGAAGGGGGCCAGGGCGTCCTCGACAAGCTGCTTGCGGCCGAAGTACTCGACGGCCTCGCGCTTGTTGATGGTCACCTTACCGGTCCCGGGGACGATGCGGACACGGGCAACGGCGTTCTTGCGACGGCCGGTGCCGTAGTAGACGACGGTGTTCTCAGCCATCTTTAAGCCTCCAGCTCGATCTTAACGGGGTTCTGCGCCGCATGCGGATGCTCGGCACCGGCGTACACCTTGAGCTTCTTGAGCTGGGCGCGGCCGAGGGTGGTCTTCGGGAGCATGCCGCGGACGGCGCGCTCGATGACCTGCTCGGGGTGCTTCTCCATGGCAGCGCGGAAGGTCTCGGCCTTGAGGCCTCCGTTGTAGCCGCTGTGGCGGTAGTAGGTCTTCGTGTCAGCCTTGTTGCCGGTCAGCTGGACCTTCTCGGCATTGATGACGACAACGAAGTCACCGCAGTCGGAGTTCGGCGTGTACTGGGGCTTGGTCTTGCCGCGCAGGATCGCTGCGACCTGGGTGGCAAGACGGCCCAGAACGGCGCCGTCAGCATCCACGATGACCCAGTTGCGCTGGGCCTCGGTCTGCTTGGTGTAGTGAGTCGACTTAGTGATCAACTTGACTCCTCCATGTACAGATGCGTGTTGTTACAGAGTTTCACGGGGCTCTGCAAGTAACCGGTACATTCTAGATGCGGAACGTCGGGGAGGTCAAGGGTGTATTATTGCTCCACATTTCGGCTCCCAGCGAGTGCGGGCCCGAATATGGCAGCTCGATCTCAGGCCTGGGAGCCGTCGAGGTCGTGGCCCGCCGTGAAGGCGGCGATCTCATCGAGCTGCCGCTCGGCCGCCTGCCGTCCCTGGATGTAGAGGTCGAGGAGCTTGGTCGCATCGTGCTCGATATGGCCGACCTCGACCGGTGTCTCTGGTGCAAGCACTAGGGCCTTCCCCTGCTCCTCATATGACCAGATATGCGCACGCTGCTCGTTATACCGTTTGTTGCGCGTGGAAAGGGCCTCGAGCAGATACGGAAGCGAGCTGTAGCGGGCCCGTGCGGCGGCCATGAACTCGTAGGGCTCCTTATCGTAGGCGCGATGCTGCGTGAGGACAACGACCGCGCGGTCGTACCCGGCCTCCTCGAGCGCATGCTCGACCGGCACAGAATCCGCGACGCCTCCGTCGAGGTAGCGGTTCGCACCGATCTGCACCGGCGGGGTCACCAGGGGCAGTGAGGTCGACGCGCGCACGATGTCGAGGTCGCGCGGGGTATCGGACACCTCCAGGTACTCGGCCGTACCAAAAAGGACGTTGGTGACCGTGGCGAACAGGCGCATGGGGTTTGTGCGAAAGGCCTCGTTATCAAAGGGGTCGAGCACGTTCTGTATGTCGTTGAACATGAAGTCGTACCCGACGATGCTGCCGCTTGTGAACAGGGACCGCGCACCGATGTAGCGGGGGTCGTTGCAGAACGCGAGGTTGATGCGGGATGCACGGCCGATCTGGCGGGACTTGAAGCTCAGACCGTTCAAGGTGCCGGCTGAGACGCCGAAGCAGGCATCGAAGGTGATGCCCCGCTCAAGGAAAATGTCGAGGACTCCTGCGGTGAACTGACCTCGGAAGCTCCCCCCTTCAAGGATGAGGGCTGTCTTCGGGGTCGACGATCCCTGCGGGGCCGTCGTGGTGCTCTGTGCGGTGCCCATGTCCCTGCCTTTCGCGATATCTGGCGTTGCCGCGTCATTTGTACCCAATTTCGCAGTGCCACCGATGTGTGGAGTCGATCGGTCCGCATGCGCAAAACCGCAGGTCATGCTAGAATGCTCTTCCGCTCGACCAGATCGGGCGCGCACTTTGACAGGTCGATGCGGCATATGCCGCAGGTTGACCTCAACTTTGAGGGGCCGACTGGTTTCGACACGATAGCTCTGAGAGAGGAAGCAGGCCGTGGTCTCCTCGCCACGTTAAACAGGGGTATCGTCAAATTGAATTGACAACAACACTTCTTATGAGCCTCTGGCTCTCGCTGCTTAATTAATTAGCGGCGCGTCAATCCGGGAATGTCCCCGATCCCGGTGCGACGTCATTTCAGGGGAATGCTCCCGCGCACGTAACCGGTATGGCGCGGGCTAAGATCGAACCGGCTGGGAGGTCGCAAGCGCGTCACCGCGCGTACGGGCTCCGAGACCAATACGGTGACTGAGCCTGGAGATGCCGATCAGGGGGCTTTCGTGGACCGGAGTTCGATTCTCCGCGGCTCCACCAGAACGCGAAGCGTCGAACTCTATTCTTTTTCAAGAATGAGTTTGCGCTTGTCTATAAATTCGAGGGTTGCTAACGCAGCCCTCGTTTTTTGTTTGAAAAAGCAAGATTTCAAGAACAAAAGACAGAGCGTGTGCCTCGCTGGCGCTTTCGCGCCGCTCGCCACACGAAGAAGACGAGCTGGGCACAGAGAAAAGGCGGGGTGTGTGGAAAAACTCGTTTTAATTTTTTCCACGCATATTTTGTTGACTATCAAGGGCTTTGAGGCGAATCGCTATTTTTGTGTGGGATTTTCGTTTTTGATTTTCCCACGCATTTTTTGTTGATAGTCAAGGGCTTCAGACCGTTTGTGGAAATGTGGAAAAAAATATCTATTAGTCTATATATATTTTATCCTGTGCCTCCTTTTAATTTTATATAGGGGGGAGTTGAAAAAAATCTTCCACATCCCCACATTTGCCTTGAAGCCCTTGTGTGCGTTGAAAAAATGCGTGGGAAAATGAAGTGCCATTTTTTCCACATACTGCCCTCAAAAAAATATTTTCTGCCTTTTCTCTGTGCCCGGCTTTCTTGGATGCCTTGTCTGCGTTGGGGGTTATCAAAAACGGGTGTTTTCAAGCCTGTGTTTGAGCAGTTCAGAGGCTTAAAAAGTCTTGATTGCGAACGTGACTCGTGGTATAATAAAACAAAATTAGATATGTTCACGAGCGGTAATCACACTTGAGCGACCCTGTTTTTCAGTTTGGGGAAGCACTTAAAAGCGACCAACGTTCATAACGCACGAATGGAAAACGGGCGGTGAACCTTTAGGAGAAATCCTATCGGTTTGCCGCCCGTTTTTTTGTTTTTCGAGAAAGATGAGGAGGCAATAGATATGCAAGAAACGATGAAGAAGACCAAGTCAAACGGAGTAATGACACAGCAGGAGTATTCGAGCTGGATTGCTGCTCTTATGAAGAAGACGTTCCTGACAAAGAACGAAGTTAGCGACCTGTACGGACTGGGGCTTGCACACGTTCAGAGGCTGTTCAACCAGCCGGACACGGACTTCGTTACCTATATCGGTAAGCGCAAGGTTGCTGAGCGCGAGAAGCTCGATGCCTATATCCGTGCGGGGAAAGCCACTGGAATCTAAAGGCAAAAAAGAAAGGTTGCCCCTCGCCTCGCTAAGCAATGGGACAACCAACTTTCAACTTGTGTAAAGAATACCATAAAACTGCTGATAATGCAAGGTATTTCCTCTACATGGGTTGAGCGAGAACGAAATTCATGAAGGAGGAAATACAACATGATACAAACATACGATGAAATCATCGATTTTGAGACGCTGAACTATTTGGACCAGATGGACATGGACAATCCGCCGTTACCTACGACGATTAAGCGAGAGATTCTTGAGTCTATCAACAGGGCGATTGGTGCCCATAATAAGGGACCGGAAGACCCGCCCGGGGCTGGCGAGTTTCCGTCCCCCATGAAGGGCGACGACAAGTACAAGAAGCTCAAGACCCTGCCAACGAGGCAGGTTGCCTTGATTCTCATTCATCGACACCGCGTGCGTCGCATCAATGTCGGAGGTACCAAGACCAAGAACTACGCGCTCGGCATGTATATCTTCGAAGGGGCGGACGAGGGAATCTACGACTTTGACGAGGACAAGATTTGTGCTTTGGCATCCGAGTACAACGCGATTGACGACTATCGCAACTGGAAGGCTGTTCTGGAGGCTCTCAAGGTCTTGGCGCCTATTGTTGTGCCTTGCACGAATGAGGATTTAGTTGCCGTCGGCAACGGCATTTACGACTACTCTACGAAAATCCTCATGGGCTTCGACCCGGAGCTTGTGTTCACAACGAAGTCGCATGTCAACTTCGTGGACAACGCACAAAACCCGCACATCACCATGCCTGACGGCGAGGTCTGGGACGTGGATAGCTGGATGCAAGGGCTCTCTGATGTCCCTGAGGTTGTGGATTTCCTCTGGCGTGTGCTTGGCGCAGTGATACGCCCTAACGTGCCTTGGAACCATTCTATTTGGCTGCTGTCTGAGGTCGGCAACAACGGCAAGGGCACACTGTGCCGACTGATGAGAAATCTGCTCGGTGATGGCGCCCATACGTCAATCAACCTCAAGCAGTTCGCCGAGCAGTTCGGACTGGATGATTTGCTGAACGCATCGGCGATTATCACTGACGAAAACGACACGGATACCTACATCGACAGCGCAGCGACCTTGAAGTCAATCATCACGGGCGACCTCGTCACGATTGACCGCAAGTTCAAGAGCAAGGTTAAGCTTCAGTTCCGCGGGATGATGGTGCAGTGCGTCAATTCTATGCCGCGTGTCAAGGACAAAACGCCGTCGTTTTACCGCCGTCTGTGCATCGTCCCGATGAACAAGCAGTTCGAGGGACATGAGCGCAAGTACATCAAGGACGATTATCTGGGACGTAAGGAAGTGCTCGAGTACGTCCTCTACAAGCTTCTGGCTAAGACGAACTACTACGAGCTTGACCCACCTGAGGCGTGCCTTGACTTGCTTAATGAGTACAAGGAGTTCAACGACCCTGTGCGTGCCTTCATGGCAGAGGTCATGGGACAGCTAGCGTGGGATTTGGTACCTAATCAGTTTCTTTACGACCTGTATTGCCATTGGTATACGCGCAACGTCAAAGGCAAGCCAGTTGGCAAGGGCGCATTTCTCAAGCAGATGCGTGTGATTCTTCCAGACTATCCCGGATGGACGGTGACGGATAACCGCCGTCGTGGCACGAAGATGGACGCACTCGAGCGCCTGATTCTCGATTACGGAGTGGTCGAGTGGATGAATGCGAGTTACACGGGCAGTGACTGGAAGAAGCGCTGTGCGCCGGATGACTTGAAGGAGTTTTATTCGGGTCTTGAGCGCACATCACCTGCGGTCTCTACGGGTGATGATTTCTCGCCCGAGGAGGACTGACATGCTCGCAGCAGGTCGCTTGTTTTTGGTCTCCGTTCTGGTGCCTTCGTGGTCTCTTTTTGACCATGATCGCACCAATGTGAGACCGACAAGCGCCCCGAAATCGCGGATGTGCCCGTCCGTTTTCGGTGGGGATGCCGTCGATTTTTCGATGCGGCATGCCGCCCCGTCCGTCCATCGGATGGGCGCATCCGCATTCCTGTTTTCGCAGGGGCAGTCGTGCCTTTCCGTGCCGAGTCGTCGGCACTATCAGACCCGTGCTTGGGGTTTGGATTTCGGGGTCGAGGGGCGAAGCCCCCGCAAGCTACATCCTGCGTCAAGTCCGAGCGAAGCGAGGATTTGTACGCACAGGATGTCTGCTTGCGTTAATTCCCTTTTCTACGCAATTTGCGCATGACGCAGAAGCGTCATGTTTCATCAATTTACAAGGAGGATTTCAGCTATGAAGAAAGATAAGAAACATGCAGGTAAGATACCTGCTTCCAGCGAGAGAAAACGCAAGTCGGGCACGGTCAAGATTCGCGTTACCGAGTTCGAGGCGGCGGCGATTAAGTCGAAGGCGAACCAGTGGGGCGTGACGGTGTCGCAGTATCTTCGCGATGCTGCGCTGAACCACGAAGTGAAGAAAATGATTATCACAAATAATCGCGACCTCAATTTGCTCACTGCCGAGGTGAACAAAATCGGCTGCAACTTGAATCAGATTGCTCGTCGTTTGAACGCGAGCGCAAGCTATCGGGAGTGCTTCGGCGTGACCCCGATGCGTGAGAGTGAGGTACTTGCTGAGCTGAAAAGTTTGCAGTTGAAATTTGCGAGCATCGACAGGCAGCTGCTTGATGCGCGTGAGGAATTTTCCCGCGAGCAAATCGGCAAGATTTCCGACTACGAGTTCGAGCAGATGAAAGATTTCTGGCTTCCAGAGGACGGAGGTGAGACCGATGGCGACGACGTACATCCATCCGCTTAAGGATGCCAAGGCGAGCATGATTTACACCGAACTTGGCAATGGCAAAAAGAAGAAGATGCACGAAGTCGAAGGCACGACGAGGGCTGCCTACGAGGTCGGTGACATGCCCAGAGATGACATGGCGATATATGCCGAGGAGATGCACAAGAGGCACCCTGCATCGCGTTATGAGGCGTTCGAGGTGCGCGTCTCCTTCTCGCCTGACGAGCTGAAGGCTGGAAACAAGTCGGACGAGCAGATGGCAGGTGAGCATAGCTACAAGCTGTGCAAGAAGCTCTATCCCAACTCGATGTGTTACGTCACCGTGCACAACGACGGCAAAGGTGGATGTGTTCATGCACACTGCCTCGTCGTGAACCATGACGAGGTGACAGGTCAGACGCTACGAGATAACCGACGACATTTCGAGGTCAAGAATGCGAGCGACGAGCTTGCAGCAGAGGAGGGCTTGTCCGTCATCGGAACGCCCAAGTTCGAGCGCGAAAAACACAAGGAAGGCACGACATGGACTAAACGTCGCGAGAGCTGCGATGCGTTCGAGCAAAGGCTGGGCGACCGTGTGCAGCGGGCGCGTGATGAATCCAAGTCCCTTGACGAGTTCAAGCATAACTTAAGCGTCTATGGCGTCGAGCTGATGGAACAGAAGCGCATGGGCAAGGATGGTAAGGAGCACGAGGCATGGTGCTACAAGATGATGGACGTCTACGGCTCAAAGCCACGCAAGCGCCGCCGCAAGGCAAAACTTCTTGCCGATGACCTAACAAAAGATTCCATCGAATCCTACTACGCCCAGAAACAGGCAAATAAGGCGCTGGAAGACCAGAAGCCTAACGTTGTGCCAGCTGAGCAGGAAAAGCCCGCAGAAGACGTTACAGAACCTATTAAAGGTAACATGGAAAATAAGGCGACATATTCCCTGCTTGATGGCTACAAAGTCGATTCTAAGGACGTTGAGAATTTCACAGATGATTTAGCTTCCCAGTATCGCATCAGAGCGATTCGTGAAGGCAGAAATCTAAAGCGCGATGCTGATTATGCTCAAATCAAACTTGCGCAGCAGACACCAAACAAGACCGCACAGAGCCTGCAAGCCGATATGGATGAGGCTCGTGCTCAATTCAAGGCTAACAAGGCGAATCTGGACGGGCTAAAGCACCAGAAGGCACCAAGCCTCTATGGTTTGCGCCTGTGCTTTAAGATGGCAAGTCAAAAGAAGAGCAAAACAGCGTTTGAGCGCATGCTCGATGATATGTTTGCGCAGATGATGGCAGCTCTTGTACGTCAGATGATTGAAGAGCAGAAGATGCAGGCACTTGAGGAGGCAGAGCAAAGCCTCTACGAGTCTCGCAAGAATATGTGGGATGCAGAGAAGAGGCTCAAAGCTGCGAACCGTGCGATTGACCATGAAGCGAGCCGAACGAGCGGCAGGCGGGTCACAAGCCAGATACAGGGCGTCTACGACGCTGAGAAGGCTAATCAGAAGCCAGACGATGTGCAGTTCGAGTAAAAAAATTAGCGGCTCCCGTGGTGGGAGCCGCTATCTGTTTGCATGTGATTTCGCTTGATAAAAGAATTGAAATAGCAGGTCAGACATGATATAATACCATAAAATCAAATTTGAATTTTTATGAGGAGGCGAGGCTAATTGAAGGAATATATTTTGAATTTAGAAAAAGAATTCTCTTTGATAGAAAATGGTTTTAAAGAGCAAGAAAAAAGAGCCTTTGCTGATTATAAATCTAATAATAATGAGCGTAGCAAAAAATTAGCATTTTTAGCTTATGAATCCAATGTTTATCAAGTAAGAATGTATGGTGTGTTTCTATTTGGATATTTATCATCAGATGAAGAAATTTTAAGATTTATGAGAGATGAAGTTTCTAAAGACGATAATTGGAGAGTTCAAGAAGTATTAGCAAAAGCATTTGATGAGTTTTGTAAGAAAACAGGCTATGAAAATGCACTTTCGATTATCGATGAATGGTTACAAAATAGCAATCCAAATACAAGGAGAGCAGTTACAGAGGGTTTGAGAATATGGACGAGTAGACCGTATTTCAAGGAAAATCCGAATGAAGCTATTGAAAGAATTGCAAACTTAAAAGAAGATAGTAGCGAATATGTTAGAAAATCTGTTGGAAATGCTTTAAGGGATATTAGTAAGAAATTCCCAGAGTTGATTAAAATTGAACTTGATAGTTGGAATTTAGAAAGCAAAGAAATAAAACAAGTTTACAAGCTGGCGAGTAAATTGATTGTGTGACAACTCTGAGTTTGTGTGACTAAAGCATGTCTTATTTGCCCAGGTTGCCATTGCGACTTGGGCCTATTTTTCTAAGGAGGTGACCTTATAGGTGGCAAAGACAAAGAAATTTGTTCAGAACGATAATAACCTTGCCATCGCCTATTACCGCTACTCGTCAAGCTCTCAAAACGATGCTTCTATCGAGGAACAGCAGGAGCTGGTGCAGCTTTATGCGTCTGAGCACGGTTACAGCATACTCAAGGAGTATGCAGACCGTGCGATGTCTGGGCAGGACGATAACAGACCAAATTACAAGCTGATGCTTTCAGAGGTCGCAAAGCTGCGTCCTGCCGTTCTCATCATGTGGAAGAATGACAGACTGGGTCGAGACGTCTTGCAGCTGACCTATGCCAAGAGAAAGATTCGTGAGGCTGGGTGCAGCATCGAGTATGTTGCGGAGAATGCGCCTGATGTGAGCACATCGCAGGGCAAGTTCACCGAAGCGGTGATGGATGCGTTCGCGCAGATGTGGAGCGATTCGTCGCGAGAGAACATCGAGCGAGGGCTAAGGTATAACGCCAAGAACGCATTGTCCAACGGCCAAAAGATATTGGGCTACAGGACAGCAGCGGACAAACGTTATGAGATTGACCCTGCGAAAGCGCCCGTGGTGCAGAGAATCTTTCACGATTACGTTGACGGCAAACCGATGCAGCAGATAGCCGACGAGCTGAATGCTCAGGGCATAACCACAGCTCTTGACAGGAAGTTCACGGTAAACGGGCTGAGGAGCGTGCTGAAGAACGACAGGTACACAGGGGTCTACAAGTACGCGGATATCGTCATCCCAGACGGTATGCCCGTCATCATCGAGACAGACCTGTTCAACAAGGCACAGGCGATGTTTGCTATGAACAAGCGCACGGGCGCTGGAAACCGCTCAAAGCACATGGAGGGCGAGCCGAGGTACTGGCTGACGGGAAAGCTGTTCTGCGGGGAATGCGGAAGCTCCATGCAGGGCGTATCCGGCACGAGCAAGACGGGCGCGCACCACTTTTATTACTACTGTAAGGAGCAGAGGCATAAGCGGTGCGAGAAGAAGCCTGTTAAGGCTGCGTTCATCGAGGGACTGGTGCAGCAGCTCTTGAAGGAGTTGCTGAGCGATTCCGAGAATCTGATGTCGCTTGCGGTGGATGCTGCGGCGTACTACAAGGAGTATTACGTCGAGTCGAGCTACCTTGAGAGCCTTGAAAAAGAGCTGACTGATACACAGACGGCTCTTAAAAATCTACTCAAGGCGCTTGAGGCGGGAATATTCAGCGAGACCACACAGGAGCGCTTGCAGGAGCTTGAGCGACGCAAGAAGGCGCTGATGGGCGCTATTGAGACCGAGAAGGCAAAGAAGGAGCTTGCCGAGGACGAGCGCAGCATCAAGGCGTACTTTGGCAAGTTCTTGTATGCGAACCTTGATGACCATGAGGTGCGAGATATGGTCTTGGGGTATTTCGTCGATAAGATTTACCTCTACGACGACAAGGTCATTCTGACGTGCAAGTATTCGGATGCTGACTATGAGGTGGACTGGGAGGACTTCCAGAAGGCAAAAAAAGCCGCAAGCGGTAAGGTTCGACCTTGCCGCGCTCTGCTCCACCACCTGAAAACGCAGGTCACTTGGGCTATCGCAGCTCAAGCGACCTGTTTCTTTTTCACTATCTCCGCGTGGCGGCGCGTATCTTTGGCAAATGATGGCGAGTTGTGTCCTGTGCGGCCGAGGTTTGGCAGATTTTGGCCGACGGCGATGGCTTGCATAAACCAGCTATCTCAATGTTATTCGTCTATCTTCCACAACAGCGGCCGTACTCGCCCCTGCCGTGTCGACCATCGAGGAGCTCGAGCCAACAACGGGGTGGTTGCCCATGCGCGATTCCGCGTGCATGGCCAAAAACACGGTTGAGGCTGTATTCTTGAAGCAGTGTTTGACCCTTGAAAGGTCGAATCTCCCGCAGTTCTTCTGCAATCAATGAAAATAAAATACAATTTTCGAAATATGCAAATGATATTCAGCAATCTAAAACAAGAGCAGGCGCGGAATTACATCCTCGACGCCTTTTTGGCCAACCGAGCCAATTCTTACATGTCATCGAGGCAACTCGGAGACAGAGACGATAAAATCCGCGAGCGCAGAAGCGGCTGACGCCCCTGCCCCTGCATGGAAAAAGCCTCCCCCACCTGGTGGTGAGGGAGACTTGATCACATGCGCCGATTTGTGACGACTAGCGCCGTGAAGTCGTTTACTCCTGGCTGCGACGACGCTTGATCAGGCCGACGAGGCCAGCCATGAGGCCCGTGCCGGCGATCCCGGCCGTGGCGATGAGCGAGGCGTCACCGGTCTGCGGCAGCGCGCGGGCCTTCTTCGTCGCCTTCTTTGCAGTGTCCTTGGCAGGGGCGCCCTTGGCAGGCGTCTTTTCCTCGCCAGCCTTCGGCGCCTTGACGGTCACCGAGACCTCAACGAGATCGTAGGTACCGTCCGGGTAGGTAACCCGCACGGTGCCGGTGGTGTCGCCGGGTTTGGAGGTGTCCGGCTCCTGCTCCCAGGTGACCGTGGTGCCCTCGGGGAGGTCCGGCAGGTTCCCGATGCCCTCCTCGGCGCCCGACTTGCCGCCGACCTCGGTCTCGATGGGCTTGGGTTCAGGCGTGTACTGCGAGCTCTGCGTGCGGGCGAGCACGAGGTACACGGTGTTCGCACCGTACTGCGACTCGTCGTTCAGAGAGACCGCCCCGTCGTTGTAAGCGGCCACCAGGCCGGCGGACAGGCCATTTGCCTCCCCCTCGTTGAGCAGGCGGTACCCCTCGGGAACGCCGGAGACGGAAAGGGTGTAGTCACCTGCCTCGAGGCCCTTCGCCTGGAACTGGGAATCGAAGGGTGCGGCCATCTGACCGAGCGGGGTCGTCTCGCCCGTTGCACCCGTGATTGAAAGCGCCAGATGGGACGCGACCTCACGGGAGCCGGTGCTGCCGTCATCGCCCAAGAGGCGAACGGAGACGGTCAGCATCTGCGGACGGAGCTTCACGTGGACGGTCACGTCGACGGTCTCTGAGGTGCCGTCAGGATAGGTCACCTTGACCGTGCCGGTGGTGTCGCCGGGTTTGGAGGTGTCCGGCTCCTGCTCCCAGGTTGCCGCAGTTCCCTTGGGGAGGCTGGACATGTTGCCAATGCCCTCCGCGGCGGTCGGCGTACCGCCGATCACGGTGTCAATGTCCTGTGCTTGGGGATCGTACTGCTCGCTCTGAGCCGTGGCGACGTACAGGTACAGCACAGTCGGAGCGTAGTTCAGATCAGTCCATGTGCCGTTGAGCGTGATCGTCTCCCCGTTTTTCACCTGCACGAGACCGGAAGAAAGATCGCTTGGACGGGAGCTCGCCAGAACAACGCCCTCGGGCACACCCGTAACCTTGAAGGTGTACGTGCCAGCCGTGAGTTTTTTCGCCTGGAACTGAAAAGAGTAGGTTCCCGACATCGGCTCAAGCGAGGTCGTCTCGCCCGTTGCCGTGTTCGTGACCGAGAGGGACAGCTTGGACGCAACTTCACGCGAGAGGTCACTGCCCTTATCGCCCGCATACCGCACGGAGACAGTCAGCATCTGACGCTGCGTGCTCCACACAACATCAGACGCCGCCGGAGCATCATCGGCATACACCGTAGACGGAACAACCGCGGCGCCACCAAGGGCTAGACCCAGCGAAAGCGCCGCCGTCACTGGTGCGCATTTCCGCAGCCTTGATGCGTTTGTGTTGTTCGGACTCATACCAACTCCCTCTAAACAACGTACAATTTAATTGTGCATATGAAACTTACACGGTGTTATTTTAAGACCAATCGGATCTAGCTACACCATTCATATTATTGACACATCTATTATATAGTGAACTTATAAGTGATATCTATACATTTCGATATGAAAGTCTTCTTTAGCTGCATCTGGCTGGTCTTGGCATGGGATCTTAGTTGTAAAACGACCATCCCGGTGTTAGGCAACAGATGCACTGCTTCCACCGGGCTGCCATGACGGCTGATCGCTGCACACCTGCGTATGTGGACCGTTATTGGCTGCATTTATTATGATCGGATGCGCAGACATGCACTTGGGCGTTGCGTTCGACAGCCGACGCCCGCAGTGACCGCGAACCGTGATGAGGTGCAAAAAATCAGCGGATTTCTGGCATTCTGGACGGCGCTCAAACTCCTCGCGGTCAGCTCACACCCGATCGAGCTGCCGGCTCTTCCCGAACTCAGTCTCGAGCACCTTGCCTTGAGCGGCGTGGCGGCATGCGGTGCCTGCCTGGTGGCCGGGCTCTACCTGTTGGTCAGGCGCACTCTCAACCAGATGGCGGACCGCTTCGTCCATCCGCATCGGCCCATCTGGCTGGTCGTCATCGGGTCTGCGCTGCTGGGCCTGCTCCTCGCAGCGGTTCCCATGCTTCGGTTCTCTGGCCATGAGTCCGTTGGCCTGCTTCCCGAGCTCGCCCTCACGCAACCCGCCACGTTCTTCCTGTGTCTTGCCCTCCTGAAGATTGTGGCGACAAATCTCTCGCTCACCGCTGGCTGGCTCGGTGGAGAGTTCTTTCCCCTGGCGTTCATAGGGTCGCTCGTGGGCACCACGATCACCCTGATCATCCCGGACATGACATCTCGCTTGCGATCATCGCCGGCATCACCGCATCGGCGACGGCGGGGTCGAACAAGCCGTTCGCTGTCCTTTTGATCTCCGCGCTCGTGTTCTCCGGCGCGGCGCCCGTCGTCTTCCTTGCAAGCGTCCTTGCGATCGCCTTCCTGCGACTCGTTCCCGAGAAGCTGAAGCCGAGCGGCCGCTGAGGCTCCTATGCCCGCGCCCGCATCAACCCGCGCAAGCGTGCGCCATGCAAAAGCGGGGCCGGGTCCTTCTCAGACCGATCCCGCCGATGCGCTGGTAACTGTAACCTGCACCGATCTTGCACGCAGGCACACGCGCTACGAGAGCGCCTGCCGGAGCAACTCGTTGAACAGCCTCGGATTACCCGTGCCCTTGCTCACCTTCATGCACTGGCCAACGAGGAAGCCGATGACCTTCTGATTCCCATCACGATACTGTTGGGCTTGATCGGGGAAGGCGGCGAGCACCTGGTCGACGAATGCCTGCAGCGCGTCCGTATCGCTCACCTGGCGCATACCGCGCTCATCCACGATCCGTTCGGGATCCTCGCCGGTCTCTGCCATCGCAGCGAAGACCTCATGGGCCTGGTTCGAGCTGATGGCATCCGCGGCGAGCAGCTTTGCGAGCGAGGCGACCTGTTCAGGTGTGATGCCCGAAGCGGCGAGATCCAGACCGGCGCTCCTGAGGTAACCGGTGAGCTCGTTCACCACGAGGTTCGCAACCGTCTGCGCGAGCTTGCCTGTTGAACCCGCGGCGGCACCCTCAAAGAAGGCGGCGAGCGTTGGGTCTCCCGCAATCTGCTCCGCGTCCGCGCGCTTGATCCCAAGCTCCGCCTCAAAACGCGCGCGACGGGCGTCGGGAAGCTCCGGAAGCTCGTCCGCGCACCGGGCGATGAACTCCTCTGAGAGGTCAAAGGGGGTGAGGTCGGGATCGGGGAAGAGGCGGTAGTCGTCAGCCGTCTCCTTCACGCGCATGACCACCGTGCGCTTGCGCGACGGCTCCCAGTGACGCGTCTCCTGGTAGATGATGCCGCCCTCCTCGAGCACCTCGGCTTGACGGCAGATCTCATAGGCCAGGCCGTCATGCAGGGACTTGAACGAGTTCAAGTTCTTGAGCTCGGTCTTTGTGCCGAGGCGGGTCTCACCGCGGCGGCGCAGGCTCACGTTGCCATCGCAGCGCATCGAGCCGTGCTCCATTGAGCAATCCGAGATGCCAAGGGTGAGGAAGATCCGGCGAAGCTTCTCCATGAAGAGGCGCGCCTCCTCGGGCGTGCGCAGATCGGGCTCGGTGACGAGCTCGATGAGCGGGGTCCCGCAGCGGTTGTAGTCGATGAGGCTCTCAGCGGCAGACGTGATGCGCCCCTCCTCGCCACCCACATGCGTCATCTTGGCGGCGTCCTCCTCCATATGGATGCGGAGGATCCGGATGGGCGCCGTGTAGCTCCCGTCCTCGTGCCGCTCGGGCAGGGTGAGGGCATCGGTGTCATAGGCGGCCATGCCCAGATGGTGCGTGCCAGACACAGGAGCGCCCTCGGGCAAGCCGGCGCTCATCTGGGTCGAGAGGCCGACGGCGTTCGCACTCGCTGAAGCCAGGCTCCGTGCCTCTGCCTCGCCGAACGCGTGTGCCGGGCGCTCGGCAGCGCCACGGCCCGTGACCTCGAGGTCCAAGTGCCCATGCATGCAGAAGGCGATCGGCCCCTGCGTGGTCTGGAAGTTCTTTGACATGTCGGGGTAGAAATAGTGCTTGCGGTAGAACATCGAGTGCCGCTGGATCTGGCAGTTGGTGGCGAGACCCGCCTTCACGATCGACTCGATAGCACGGCGGTTCGGCACGGGCAGAGCGCCCGGCAGACCGAGGCACACCGGGCAGACGTGCGCGTTGGGCTCATCATCGTGGCTGAGCTTGCAGCCGCAGAACATCTTGGTCTCGAGCTCGGTGAGCTCGGTGTGGATCTCAAGGCCGATGACGGCCTCCCAATCCTCGAGGACCTGTGCGAGCTCCTTCATGCGAGCTCACCTCCCTTCCCGGCGAAATCGGGCGCGACGCTAAGCGCCGGCTCACCGCTCTCCCCCGCGAAGGCTCGCTCCACGGCGCGGGCGTAGCGGAGCAGATCGGCGTCGCCGAAGGCAGGGCCCTGCAGCTGGATCCCCACCGGCAGACCGGTATCGACGCCGAGACCCGTGGGCACGCTGATGCCCGGGTTGCCGACGATGTTCAGCGAGATGGTGTACATGTCGGAGAGGTACATCTGAGTTGGGTCGGAGAGCTCGCCGAACTTGAACGCGGTGCGCGGGCTCGGCGGCAGGAGGATGACGTCGACCTGCTTGAACGCCTCCTCATAATCGCGGGCGATCATCGTGCGCGCCTTCTGCGCCGCGTAGTAGTAGCGGTCGTACACGCCGCTTGAGAGCAGGTAGGCGCCGAGCAGCTGGCGGCGCTTGGCCTCCGTGCCGAAGCCGTGGGCGCGGGAGCGTGCCGTCTGCTCGGCAAGCGAGGTGCAGCCGGGCTCCTGGTAGCCGTAGCGCACGCCATCGAAGCGGGCAAGGTTGGAGAAGGCCTCGGCCGGCCCGACCACGTAGTAGGCGGCGATGGCCGCATCGAGGTGATCAAGGTGGACTTCGACGATCTCGGCACCGGCGCGTTCGAGGCGCGAGGCGGCCTCCTCGACGCTGTGCTTGACCTCAGGCGTCAGGCCCTCTGCCTCCATGAGCGCGGGGACGATACCCACACGACCGCCGGAAACGCCGTCCTCGAGGTGGGCAAGGTGATCGACATCGGCGTCGTGGCTCGTACCGTCATTCGGATCATGGCCCCCAGCCGTGAGCCCGTTCATGGTGAGCGCGAGGTCGCGCACCGTGCGGGCGAACGGTCCCACCTGGTCGAGCGAGCTGCCGAAGGCGGTGACGCCGTAGCGGCTCACGACACCATAGGTGGGCTTCATACCCACGACGCCGCAGAACGCGGCGGGCTGGCGAATGGATCCGCCGGTGTCGCTTCCCAGCGAGACCGTCGCCATACCAGCTGCGACGGCGGCCGCCGAACCACCCGAGGAACCGCCAGGGACGCGCTCGGTGTCCCAGGGGTTGCATGTGCGATGGAAGGCCGAGTTCTCCGTGGAGGACCCAAAGGCGAACTCGTCCATGTTGGCCTTGCCGAGCGGCAAGCAGCCCGCATCAAGCAGGCGCTGGACGCAGGTTGCCGTGTAAGGGCTCTGATAGGTCTCGAGCATCCGGGAGGCGCAGGTCGTGCGGGTGCCGACCAGGTTCAGGTTGTCCTTCATGGCGAGGGGGACGCCGGCGAGCGGGGGCAGCTCGTCTCCGGCGGCGCGGGCCTCGTC
>NZ_LT838844.1:442822-505643 GCF_900176655.1 Collinsella vaginalis | reverse complement strand
GCGGATCTGGTCGCCGCAGCTCCAGAAGCTCACGCCGCGGGCCTCGTCCGGGTTAGAGAGGTCCCGGCGGATGCGTCCGACCCAGATGAGATCTTGGTCGCTCGTATCGATCGGCATCGGGAAGCGGTCGTGCGCGTTCTCGGCCGCGAGGTCGTCGACCACCCGCACGCCGGGCGCCGCCGCGAGCGCCGCTCGCACCTCATCGAGACCAACCGCGCGCTCGAACTCGAGTGTGATGCTCTCCGAGTGCGAGCGCATCACCGGCACGCGCACGCAGGTGCAGCTCACACGCAGATCGGGCAGGTGCATGATCTTGCGCCCCTCGTTCTGGAGCTTCATCTCCTCGGAGGTGTAGCCCTCGAACGCCTCGCCGCCAATCTGCGGGATCAGGTTGCTCGCCAGCTGCGCCGCGAAGGCGGAAGGCGCCGGCAGCCCCTCGCCGCGACCCAACGCCCCGATCTCGGCCCGAAGCGCCTCCATGCCCGGCACGCCCGCACCGCTCGCCGCCTNGTGTTGGCGGCGTCCGCAGGATCAAGGGCGGCGAGAGCCGCGCGGGTGGTGTCGAGCTGCGCTGAAAGCGCGGTCGCCTGGGCGTCGAGCTGGGCCCGCTTCTCGGTGAGCGCGGGGCGGACGACATCGATGGCGGCGGAGAGCGCCTGATTGAAGGCGTCCTGGACAGCGCGAGAGGTCTCCTCGGTGCCGGCGGACTCAACATCCGCCCACGCCGCCGCAGGCCAGCTGATCCCGACGGCTGTCACCTGGGCGACGAGTTCATCCCGGCCGGCCGTCGCCTTCGTCCGCGCAGCGTCGAGCTCCGCCTCCTGTGCCGCGAGCTCGGCGCGGGCGGGCGCCAGACTGGCGTCAACCTGGTCGTTCGCCTGTTTGAGCGCCGCCGCCTCCTGCTCAGCAAGCTGGCGGCGAGCGGTGTCTAGCTTGGCACGAGCGTCCGGCAGCGCCGCCTCCTGCGCTGCGAGCTCTGCCTCGCCGGCGGCGATCTGAGCGTACCCGCCATCGATCGTGGCGCGGGCGGCGGCGATCTCCTGAGCAGCGGACGCCTCGCGCAGCGTGAGCTCGCGGCGGCCCGACGCGAGCGCGGACACGCCCTCGTCTATGGTGCGCTGGGCATCGGCGAGCTGGCCCGCTGCGTCGGCGAGCTGCGCGTTCGCCGATGCCTCCTCATCGTCGACTTTCTTCGCGGCATCGGAGCGCACGCTGTCGGTTCGCGCCTGCTCCTGCTCCGAGCGGATGCTCTCCACCGCAGACTTCACATGGCCGATCAGGTCCTCGTACGCCGATGAATAGCTCTCGAGCTCACGGGCGCCCGTCACCGAAAGGTAGGCGACGGTGTAGACGGACGAGTCCTCCACGGCCGCAAGCGGTAGGTAGAAAACGTATTTCGTGTTCGAACCGGTTCGGAACACCATGGAGTCCCCGTCGGGGTTCACGTCCATGGGGTCGCGCACCACGCCGGTGATGGTGTAGGTCCCGCGGGCGAAGACCTCGGTCGAGATGGCGGTCGCATCGGGCTCATCGGCCTCGGCGACCCCAGCGGCCGCCTCATCGTCGGAGGTGGTGCTCGCGCCGGACGCGCTGCTCTCAGCGGATGCGGCATCGTCTAGCTTCGTCGTTGACGAGAAGGCCACGGTGTCGCCCACCTGATGCCCGCTCGCCTGCAGATATCGCGGCGTCACGGCAAGCTCGCCCGCGCGCTCGGGCAGGCGGCCCTCCACCAGCTTCGGCTCGTTCAGGCTGTCTTCGCCTGTCGGCAGGGCTCTCAGATCGACCTTCTCGGTGGCGCCCGACACCTCGGTGTACGCCGCCTCGGTGTAGCCGCCCTCGGCGGCGGCGACGCCGTCCACCTGCGCGAGCGTCTGAATGTCAGACGCCGTGAGCCCCAAGGTGGAACGCACCGAGATGTCGTAGAGCCGCTGGGTATCGAAGAAGGTGTCCGCGGTCGCGCGCAGGTCATCGCAGGCCGCTTTCAGCCCCACGAGCATCGTGGCACCTAGAGCAGTGATCACGAACAGCGAGATGAACCGCTTCAGATTACCGGTGATGGTGCGCCATATATCCGTCGCGAAGGCGTTTGGCCGACGCCGACGAATCCGGCGCGTGGATGTGGATGCGGCTCTCCGACGCTTCGCCATGACTACCACTCGATCTCGGCGATCGGCAGGGGCCGAGCGTTGAGCGACTGCTCTGTCACGCGCCCGCTCTTGAAGCGTATCAGCCGGTCGGCCATGGGGGCCAGCGCCGAGTTGTGCGTGATGATGATGACGGTGAGCCCGGAAACGCGGCAGGTGTCCTGCAGGAGCTGGAGGACCTGCTTGCCCGTCCGGTAGTCGAGGGCACCGGTGGGCTCGTCGCAGAGCAGGAGCTTGGGGTTCTTCGCGATGGCGCGGGCGATGGACACGCGCTGCTGCTCACCGCCGGAGAGTTGGGCGGGGAAGTTCCCCAGGCGCTCGGCGAGCCCCACCTTCGTGAGGGTGTCGATCGGATCCAGGGAGTCCGGGCAGATCTGGGCCGCAAGCTCGACGTTCTCCAACGCGGTGAGGTTCGGCACGAGGTTGTAGAACTGGAAGACGAAGCCCACGTCGGCACGGCGGTACTCCACGAGCTCGTCCTCGCGGGCGCGGCTGATATCGCGGCCGTCCACCACCACGCGGCCCGAGGTGGCCGAGTCCATGCCGCCGAGGATGTTCAGGGCCGTGGTCTTGCCGGCGCCCGAGGCCCCGAGGATGACCGCGAGCTCGCCGCGTTCGACGGTGAAGGTCGCCCCATCGAGGGCGCGGACCTCCCCCTCACCGGAGCCATAGATCTTGTGCACGTCTTCAAACTCGATGTAGGACACGCCCGCTCCGTTTCGACCGTCGAGCGTTCCAGCCGGTGGGGATCACTCGACATCCTGTTGTCGAGATTGAGTATACTCAGGGAACAGGGGCGAAAGAACAGCCACTCGACACTCGGCGGGAGATTGTCGAGTCGCAGCAAAAACAGGGCTGGACCAGTGCTCAACAGTCGATATCCAAGGGCCGGTCCAAGGCGAATGCGAGGAGGATCCATGAAGAAGCAGCCGGCGGTGACCGAGCAGACGCGCGCCAACCTCAAGCAGGCGTTCTGGAGTCTGTACCTCGAGAAACCGATCGAACGGATCACGATACGCGAGATCACCGATCGCGCCGGGTACAACCGTGCCACGTTCTACCTGTACTTCCGCGACGTCTACGATCTCTTCGGCCAGATTGAGGACGAGGTCCTCACGAGTGTGAGCCGCCTGGTGAACGAGGAGATCCTCCGTGAGCAGACCTTTGACATCTCGCAGCACATGGGCCGCATTATCGAGATCACGCAACGGTTTGGCGACGTGACCCCGTACCTCATGGGCCCACACGGCGACCCTGCCTTCGCCCAGCGCATGAAGGAGATCATCGCTCCCCTGCTCGACCGGTTTCTGCTCGCCAACTCGCAGCTCAGCGGACAGCGTTACGAGATCGTGCGCGAACTCTACCTGTCGGGCCTGCTTGCGGCCATCGGCACCTGGATGTTCCTGCCCGACCGCATGCCCGTCGAGCAGCTGCTCGAGCTGATCGTGACGACCCTGCTGCCGGCGTGAGGGCCGCGATCCCCTCTGTTTTTTTCGCTCTAGATTGCAATACTCAATAATATAAGTATTTGTATAATTTGATTTGAGACTTTGAATCAATCTTCAATCGTCATAATTAGAAATGTACGGAAGTGCGGTAGTGAAATGGCGCGGCTCGCGTATCCCCATCAATCGGCCGGCGTTTTCGCAGGAAAAAACTTGCCCACAGCCCGGTGTACTTGGCCCAGCCGATTTTACTACCGCACTTCTGGAAGTTTTCAACATGCGGGACCTCAACCGACCCATCCAGCGCCCATCTCCGCATGACAGCCCGTGGCATCCGGCTGCCACAGGGGTGACGATGTCTCCGGCATGGCCGCGGGTCATGCCGGAGCGAGCCCAGCACGATCGCAAACCCACTTGAGACGAACCGTTCACGACCGGTAGACCGATCGAGGTGGTTGCCCCAGATGCGCAAGCGGACGGGCCGCTACCTCGCTCGCCCTCGAAGCCGCAAAAGCCAAGACGCCCGTCATGGCCGGATGCCCGGTCGAGGAGGTGAAGACAAGCAAAAGGGGCGGACCCGCCATGGGATCCGCCCCTTCGGAGTGTCCGGTGAAACCGTCGCTTACGAGGTCGCGCCGGAAGAGAGATCGTAGATGGTCACACCATCCACCGTGGTGGCCGTGAAGTTCTCAGCCACCCACTCGGCGATCTCGGAGGCGGCGTCGGAGCCACCCATCTGCGATCCGCCCATGCCGCCACCAGAGATGTAGTAGCGAATGAGGCCCTGGGCGACGTAGCTCTTGAACTCCTCCAGCGTCGGCGCCGGGTCAGAGCCGTTGAAGCCGCCGATCGCCATCACGGGCAGTTCGCTTGCGAGCTGGTAGCTGGCCGCGTTCTGGGAGCCTGTGGTCGCTGCCGCCCAGCGGTAGCCGCTCGCGTTCTGGATCAGCATCTCGACGATGGCCTCACTTGCCGAACCACCACCGAGCAAGCCGCCGCCCTGGGAGGGGCCGCCCGTGTTGGACGCGGTGCCGTCCGTCGTGGTGGAGCCATCAGTGGTCGCGCTGCTGGTGCCATCCGTGGTGGACGAGCCGTCCGTGGTGGAGGTGCCGTCCGTCGTCGTGGTGCCGGGCGCACCCGTGCCGCCGCCGGTCGGGGGCTGACCGCCTTGGCCGCCGCCCATGCCGCCCATCGACCCACTCGGGCCCGCGGACACGATAGAGCCGTTGTGCCCGGTGGCGATCGTTGCCGCCGTCCAGACCGTCGGGCCCGCCGCGATTGCCACGGCCATAGCGCCGAGCGCGACCCAGGTGCCCGCCGTCACGCGGGCCGGTGAACTATCGGTGCGCAGGGCGCCGAGCAGCGAGATGCCGCCTGCCAGGGCACCACCGAGGCCAACCACGAGGACCGCCCAACCGAGCCAGGTGTAGGAACCCGAGCGCAGGATCAGCGCGAAGGCCCAGACCGAGCTCGCCGCTCCAACCGCCACCACGAGGGCGCGGATGCCGATCCGATCCCGCAGCTCCCAGGCGCCCACCAGGAACACTGCCGCGAGCATCGCCACCGCAGGCGCCAAGGCGACCGTGTAGTAGGAGTGGAAGATGCCCGCCATGAAGCTGAACACGAGCCAGGTGACCACAAGCCAGGCGGCGAAGATGATCATGAAGGCCTGGCGCAGGCGGGCGAGGGCGAGCACCTCGGGCGTGCTCATGACCTGGCCGGATGCAAGCTCGAGGTTCGTCCCGCCGGAAGCCTGGGCCGCGAGCGCGCNAACCACCGACCCGGTCTCGTCGCCGGTGAGGCGGCCGAGACCGTTGTAGCTGAAGGTCAGCTCAATGAAGGAGTTCGTCTGGGAGCCGCCGATGTAGGGCCGCTCGGACGCCGGGACGATCACGGTGAGGAGCACCCACCAGCCGGCCGAGACCACGATGGATGCGATCTCGACGAAGGCGTCGAGCAGACGGCGGGGCCAGCGGCTCGGCGAGGCGACGAGGAGCGCCGCCGCGAGGCCGGGCACGATGAGCATGACCTGGAACTGCTTGGTCAGGAATCCGAGGCCGACGAGGGACCCGGCGAGCGCGATCCACAGCGTGCGCCTACGGTTGCCAGCCTTATCTGGGGCGAGCTCGAGTGCGCGCAAGGTGGATGCCGAAGCACCGAGCATGAGCAGGACCAGCAGAGCGTCGGGGTTGTTGAAGCGGAACATCAGCGCCGCCACCGGGATGAGCAGGAAGAGCCCGCCGGCGAGGATGCCCGTCCGGTTGCCCCAGTACCGCCTCGTGGTCGCGTAGATCACGTACGTGCTGCCCACGCCCATGAGCGCCTGCGGCAACAGGATCGCGAACGAGCTCAACCCGAAGATGCGGACCGAGAGCCCCATGAACCAGATCGCAGCCGGCGGTTTGTCGACCGTGATGGCGTTGCCCGCGTCAAGCGAGCCCCAGAGGAAGGCCTCCCAGCTCTGCGATGCCGCCTGCGCGGCCGCACTGTAGAACTCGTTCGCGTACCCGGAGGCCGTGAGGTTCCAGAAGAAGATGAAGGTGGCGCTCACCAGAAGGCCGGCGAGCATGATCAGGTCGGCGCGGGTGCGCGCCGGTGCGAGCGAGCGCGAGCGAGCCCGCGGACGCGTGTGCTTCGCCGCGTGCGCGGGCGCGCCGCTCCGTGATCCCGCGCGGGGAATCGTCCATTCTGCCGTGGTCATCGTGCATCAACCGTCCTTCCTGTTCCCATGAACCCCGCTGCCGGGGCCGATCCTCCGGTGCCTCCCTGCTCCATGCGCGCCTCGCGGCGCAGACGGCGCATACCGGCGATGTCCTTCCGCACCGTATCGACGATGTGGACCGTCGACCCTGTGTCCTCGCGCCAGCGCACGGGGATCTCGGCGCTGGCAAGCCCGAGCCGCTCGGCGCGGACCAGGAGCTCCGTGTCGAAGAACCACTCGTTGTCCTCGATACGGGGCAGGAGCACGGCCGCCGCCTCAGCTGAGAGTGCCTTGAAGCCGCACTGCGCATCGTGGAAGCTGACGCCCAGGTAGGTGCGGAGCATCAGATTGTAGGCGCGCGAGATGAACTCCCTCTTGAGGCAGCGCTCGACGTCGGAGTCGGGCAGCAGGCGCGATCCGAAGGCGAGGTCCGCGCGGCCGGTCAGAATCGGCTGGACGAGCTCGGGGATCTGCCCGATATCTGTTGAGAGGTCGACGTCCATGTAGGCGACCACCCGGGCGCGAGAGGCGCCCCAGGCGAGCTTGAGCGCCCGCCCGCGGCCCTTCTCCGGGATGCGCATGGCGCGCACGGTTGCCGGGTGCTCGCGCACGAGCGCTCCAGCGAGTTCCCAGGTGAGATCGGTGCTCGCGTTGTCTGCGATGACGATCTGCCAGCTCGGGGTGAACCCGTTCTGGGCGAGCTCGTCCATGCGGGCGCGCAGCAGCATGATGGACGAGGCGATCTCGGCCTGTTCGTTGTAGACGGGGATCACGATATCGAGGTCGATCTCACGGGCAGATCCGATGAGCTCGGGTGCGCGCGCACCCTGAGAGGTGGTGGTCATGGCTCCTCCTTACGGGGTCGTCCGCGCTTCCTTACGCGGTGGTCGTCGCACTCACCGTCGTGGTGGTGCTGGATGTTGATGCATTGCCGGTGCCGTCCGTGCTCGACGAGCTGGATCCGTCAGCGCCGGGCATGGAGGGGACGGTGGAGCTGGACGAGTCGCCGTCCTGCGTCGTGCCATCCGTCGTGCCGCCGGGCATCTGGCCGCCCATGCCGCCCTGCATCTGGCCGCCCATGCCGGCACCCATGCTCGCCTGGTTGCTCGAGCCGATACCCGCCGCCTGGGCGATGGCGCCCCCGGCGAGGCCACCTGCGAGTCCGCAGGCGATTGCTATGGCCGCGNGATCTCTTTGTACCGCCCGCCACCTGCGAAGATGGCGGCTTCAGGAGGGCCTAAGGTTCCGCTTAGGCAGCATCTGGGGTTTTCCCGCCAGGGAGATTTGAGGGCTTAGGTTGGATTAAGGTGCGCGCGCTATCATGAGGCCAGACGAAGCCGCATCCGAAAGGAGCAGTCATGCGCCTGCTACTCGCCGAAGACGAACCGGGTCTCGTGCGGGCCCTCTCGACCATCCTCGAGCACAGCGGTTATGAGGTGGAGTCCGTCGGCGACGGGCTCTCCGCCTTCGAGCACCTCAAACGCGTGAGCTACGACGCCGCGATCCTGGACATCATGATGCCCGGCATAGATGGCATCGAGGTCCTCCGCCGCACGCGGGCCCTCGGCAACACGGTGCCCATCATCATGCTCACCGCGAAGGGCGAGGTGGAGGACAAGGTGGCGGGGCTGGACGCCGGGGCCAACGACTACCTGGCGAAGCCGTTCGCGGCCAAGGAGCTCCTCGCCCGGTTGCGCGTGATGACGCGCTCGGCGGCGGCCGTCGACGCATCCACCCTCGCGGCGGGCGACCTGCGCCTCGACATCCCCTCCTGCGAGCTCACCGGCCCTTCCGGCAGCGTCCACCTCGCAAACCTCGAGTTCCGCCTGCTTCGGCATCTCATGGAGCGGTCCGGCGAGCGTGTGCCCACTGAGCGCCTGCTCGTGGAGGTCTGGGACGATCAGGCCCCGGATGAAGCGAGCGTCGTGTGGGTGTACATCTCAAACCTGCGGAAGCGGCTCGCCGCGATCGGATCCACCGCGCGCATCACTGCGGCGCGGAACCAGGGGTACGCGCTCGAGGCGGGATCTGAGGCGGACGGGGGCGCGGCATGATCAAGCGGCTCCGGCGCACCTTCGTGCTCGTCGCCATGGTCTCGGTTGCGCTTGTGCTCACCGGCATCATGGTGACGATCAACGTGACCAATTACCTGCAGATCATCTCGATGGCCGATGAGCGGCTCGCCCTTCTGGCCGAGGGCGGGGGCACCTTCCCCACGCGCGAGCCCCCCACGGGCACCCAAGGCGCCGGCGCGCAGGACGGCGCCAGTGCGCAAGCGCCNAGACGCCGAATCTTGGGCCCAATCCCTCTTCCATGAGGGGCGGATGTCCGGCTTCATCGGTTCATATCGGTTCCTGGCGGTGTCGGGCGAGCAGGCCGGTGGGAGCGCTGACTCGGGCACAACGATGTACATCTTTGTTGACTGCAGTCGCGACCTGGGAAATTTCTGGTCGTTCCTCACCACGAGCGTTGGTGTCAGCGCCCTTGGACTCGGGCTCGTGCTCGTGCTCTCGCTCATCCTCTCCCGCGTTGCCGTGAAGCCCATCGTCACCGGCTACGAGCGGCAGAAGCGCTTCATCACAGATGCGAGCCACGAGATCAAGACACCGCTCTCCGTGATCGACGCGGCGGTTGAGGTCATCGAGATCGAGCACGGTGAGGATGAGTGGAGCCGGAGCATCCACGACCAGGTCGCACGCCTCGCGGCGCTCACCGGACGGCTGGTGACGCTCGCGCGGATCGACGAGGGCGGCGTGCTCGAGATGGGGATGGTTGGGATCTCCGCGCTCACGGAGCGGTCCGTGTCGACCTTCCAAGCCGTGGCGGAGACGCGCGGCCAGCAGCTCACGGCCGACATCGCAGCGGGGTTCACCTGCCGGGGCGATGCGACCGCGCTCGCGCAGGTGCTCGAGCTCCTGCTGGACAACGCGACGCGCTATACGCCGGAGGGCGGGGTGATCTCGGTCATGCTGCGCGCACGGGGGCACGGGGTCGAGCTCACCGTGGCGAACACCTGCGATACGCTGCCGAACGGTGACCTCGACCGGCTCTTCGAGCGTTTCTACCGGCCCGACGCGTCCCGGAGCGCGGAGACGGGCGGCTCGGGGATCGGCCTTTCGGTGGTGCGATCGGTGGCCGAGGCACACGGCGGCACCGCGACGGTCGAGCGGCGCGGGGAGCACGAGATCGCGTTTATCGTGCGCCTGCCGTAGGGGACATGGGTAGAATGCCAAGATCCAACCATGCGACCACCTGAGCGAGGCAAAATGTCGAACGATCTGAACCAGCACACCACAGACAGTCCCTCCACCGCAAATGGCTCCACCGCCACGATCCCCCATGAGATCTACCTGGCCGGGGGCTGCTTCTGGGGGACCGAGGCCTTCATGAAACGACTCCCCGGGGTGACGAACTGCGAGGTCGGCTACGCCAACGGCAACGGCCGCATCGAGAACCCCAGCTACGAGCAGGTCTGCACCGGGGCCACCGGGCACGCAGAGACCGTGCGCGTCACCTTCGATCCCGCGATCATCCCGCTCCCCCTGCTGCTCAAGGCATACTTCACCACCATCGATCCCACGAGCCTGAACCGCCAGGGCGGAGACGCCGGCACCCAGTACCGCACCGGTATCCACTGGACCGACCCCGTAGACGAGGAGGTCGTGCGAACCGCGCTGCGCCAGCTGCAGCACGAGCTCTCCCAGCACGGCGGCGGTCGTGTGGCCATCGAGGCCGCGCCCCTGACGGAGTTCTGGCCCGCCGAGGACTATCATCAGGACTACCTCGACAAGAACCCCGGCGGCTACTGCCATGTCGATCTCGGTGGGGCCGAACGTTTTGTTGCTGCCCATGCCCATGACTTCGAGATCGCGGCGCAGCGGTACAACCGCCCCGATGAAGCGGAAATGCACGAGCGCCTGGACGATCTCGCCTTCGAGGTCACGCAGAACGCGGCGACGGAGCGGCCCTTCTCCCATCCGTATGACGAGCAATTCGAACCCGGCATCTACGTGGATCGAGTGAGCGGCGAGCCGCTGTTCTCAAGCGCGGACAAATTCGACTCGGGCTGCGGCTGGCCCGCCTTCGCCCGCCCGATCGCAAATGCTGTCATCACGGAGCACGCCGACCCGAGCATTCCCGGTCGTCCACGCATCGAGGTGCGGAGCGACGCGGCGGACAGCCACCTCGGCCACGTCTTCACGGATGGGCCCGCGGAACTTGGCGGCCTCCGCTACTGCATCAACGGCGCCGCCCTGGAGTTCATCCCCCTCGCTGAGATGGATGGGCGCGGGTACGGATACCTGAAGAACACGGTTCTGAGATAGCGTGCAGCGAAAGGCCGGACCCCCTCCCGTCGTGTCGACCCGCACACGCTGACAGGACAAAATCCGGCCTTATCGGGCCATCAAAAGCCGCAATCCTGCACTGTCAGCTCCGGGGTCAGCTCCGGGGGCAGATGGTGACCGTGCAAAATGTAGCCTTTTCATCTTCTTAAAGGCGACATTTTGCACGGTCAGGGTCGCATGCCGAATGTTGGTGCCGAACCGCATGCCTTCATCTGGGCTGCCGGCACCCGGGTGAGACCTTACGCGCAGAGGAGCTTCGCGATCTGGACGGCGTTGGTGGCCGCGCCCTTGCGGATCTGGTCGCCGCAGCACCAGAAGCTCACGCCGCGGGCCTCGTCCGGGTTAGAGAGGTCCCGGCGGATGCGTCCGACCCAGATGAGATCTTGGTCGCTCGTATCGATCGGCATCGGGAAGCGGTCGTGCGCGTTCTCGGCCGCGAGGTCGTCGACCACCCGCACGCCGGGCGCCGCCGCGAGCGCCGCTCGCACCTCATCGAGACCAACCGCGCGCTCGAACTCGAGTGTGATGCTCTCCGAGTGCGAGCGCATCACCGGCACGCGCACGCAGGTGCAGCTCACACGCAGATCGGGCAGGTGCATGATCTTGCGCCCCTCGTTCTGGAGCTTCATCTCCTCGGAGGTGTAGCCCTCGAACGCCTCGCCGCCAATCTGCGGGATCAGGTTGCTCGCCAGCTGCGCCGCGAAGGCGGAAGGCGCCGGCAGCCCCTCGCCGCGACCCAACGCCCCGATCTCGGCCCGAAGCGCCTCCATGCCCGGCACGCCCGCACCGCTCGCCGCCTGATAGGTGGAGACGATCATGCGCGTCACACCGGCCAGCTGATGCAGGGGCCAGGTAGGTACAAGGCCGATGATCGTCGCGCAGTTGGGGTTCGCGATGATCCCGTTGTTCCAGGAGATGTCCTGCGCGTTGATCTCCGGGATGACGAGCGGGACCTCGGGATCCATGCGGAAGGCGTGGGAGTTGTCCACCACCGTGGCCCCACGGCGCGCAGCCTCGGGCAACAGCTCGCGGGCGATGTCGTCACCCGCCGCGCCGAGCACGATGTCGCAGCCCTCGAACGCCTCGGGCCGGGCCTCCTCGATCACGACCTCGCCACCGCGAAACGCCACGGTCTTACCCGCGCTCCGTGCACTCGCGAGCAGCTTGAGCTTGCCGACCGGAATCTCCTGCTCATCCAGGCACTGGAGCATCTGCGTGCCCACCGCGCCCGTCGCGCCCAGAATCGCCACCGTCAGATTCCCTGCCATGATGCCTCCTGACCTGTTGCTCCCACTCAAAACTCCGTGTACCCGCCGCATCGCCCGCGTCACCGGGAACGCCGGAGCCAACCGCACGTCCCGCGCTAACCGCCGGCACGGAAGCCGCGGACGCACCCGCGCCCTGCTGGGCAGCCACTCACCGCAAGCGCCGCAGCGCATCCTCCTCGCGCTTGAGCTCCGAGAGCTCAAGGATGTGGTCGCCGTCGGAGAACGCGCTGTAGATCGCGCGGATCGCGCGGTCGAAGTCCTCGTCGCGCACGCCCACGATGATGTTGATCTCATCCGAACCCTGGGCGATCATGCGGATCGAGATGCCCTCCTGGCCGAGTGCCGCGAAGAGGCTTCCCGACACGCCGGGGCGGTCCACCATGTTGCGGCCCACGGTGGAGATGAGCGCGAGCCCCTCCGCCACCTTGATCTCGTCGGGTTCGACCTCGGTCTTGATGTCCGCGGCGATCGACCAGAGGCTGTCCTTCACATCCTTGCCCTGCACCACCACGGCGAAGGAGTCGATCCCCGAGGGGATGTGCTCCACGCTCACGCGGTAGCGCTCGAAGACTGAGAGCGTCTTGCGCAGGATTCCCACCTCGTCACACATGTGGTTCTTGACCACGTGCACGGCCACGAAGTCGCGCTTGCCCGTGATGCCGGTGATGATCGGCTCGGAGTCCGACGTGCCGGCGGTGTCGCTGATGATGGTGCCGGGGTCGTCCGGGCGGTTGGTGTTCTTGATGACGATGGGGATCTCCGCATCGCGCACGGGGAAGATGGCCTCCTCGTGCAGGACGGAGGCACCCATGTAGGAGAGCTCGCGCATCTCCGAGTAGGTGATGCGGGCGATGGACTCGGGATTGTCCACCACACGCGGGTCGGCGGAGAGGAAGCCGGACACGTCCGTCCAGTTCTCGTAGAGATCCGCCGAGAGGCAGGTCGCCAGGATGGCGCCGGAGATGTCGCCGCCACCGCGATCGAGGAGCTTGATCTGGCCCTCGCGCGTGGCGCCGTAGAAGCCGGGGAGCACGAAGCCGCCCTTGGGAGCGCGCTCGCGCACGAGCTCGCGCGTGCGGTCGAGCGCCAGCGTCCCATCGTGGTGGAAGGCCACCACGTCAGCCGCGTCGAGGAAGGGAAGGCCCAGGTACTCGGCCATGAGCCGCGCCGTGAAGTACTCGCCGCGCGAGACCAGGGCCTCGGTGCTGAGGTCGCCGGCGCGGACGGCGTCGGCGAACGCGGCGAACTCCTCGCGGATGGGATAGGCGAGCCCCAGGTCATCGGCGATGTCGAAGTAGCGGCCTGCGATGTCGTCCAGCAGGTCATCGTAGGACACGCGGTAGTTGATATGGGCATTCACCAGGTAGAGGAGGTCGGTGACCTTGGAGTCTCCCTTGCCTCGGCGGCCGCAGGCGGAGACTACCACGAACCGGCGCGCGGGGTCGGACTCCACGATCCCCTTGATCCTCCTGAAGTGGTCCGCATCGGCGACGGAGGAGCCACCGAACTTAGCGATCTTGATCATGACGAAGACGTTACCTTTCTCGGCCCTCCGACGGGTCTGCCCACGCATCGGCTACCATGAGCGGGACGGATCGTCATCGGTCACAGAGGAGCAGGAATATGGGCACATATCATAGTACACGCTCGCGCCAGCAGGCCGTCAGCGCCCGGGCGGCGGTGCGCACCGGCCTCGCTCCCGATGGGGGGCTCTTCGTCTCTGATGAGCTCGGTTCGACGAAACTCGACGTAGCGACCCTCGCGGAGAAGAGCTACCGGGAGCTCGCGGTCGAGGTCATGGGTTTGTTACTACCTGATTACACATCGGACGAGATCGCCGCCTGCGTGGACGAGGCCTACGGGGACACCTTCGACGCCGACGAGATCACACCCGTCGTACCCCTCGCCCCGCGCACGGGCGAGGCCCCGGACACCCCCTCCTACGTACTCGAGCTCTTCCACGGACCCACGAGCGCCTTCAAGGACGTCGCCCTGCAGATGCTCCCCCGCCTCATGGCGCGCACGGCGGACGAGGGCGCCGCGGGCGAGCGCATCATGATCGTGACGGCCACCTCCGGCGACACCGGCAAGGCGGCGCTCGCGGGCTTCGCGGACGCGCCGGGCTGCGCGATCACGGTCTTCTACCCCGAGGGCAAGGTCAGCCGCGTGCAGGAGCTGCAGATGAGCGCGCAGGAGGGCTCGAACGTGGCCGTCTGCGGCGTGCGGGGCAACTTCGACGACGCCCAGAGCGCCGTGAAGCTCATCTTCTCCGACCGCGCGCTCGCCGAGCGGCTCGGTGCGCGGGGTACCGTGCTCTCGAGTGCGAACTCCATCAACGTGGGCCGACTCGTGCCGCAGGTCGTCTACTACTTCGCGGCCTACGCGCAGCTGCTGCGCTCCGGCGTGATCACGGCCGGCGACGCCGTGGAGTTCTGCGTGCCCACGGGCAACTTCGGCGACATCCTCGCCGGATACTATGCACGCGAGCTGGGCCTACCGGTGGCGCGCCTGCTCGTGGCGAGCGACAAGAACAACGTGCTGTTCGACTTCCTGAAAACCGGCACCTATGATCGTCGCCGCCCCTTCTACACCACCACCTCCCCGAGCATGGACATCCTGATCTCCTCAAACCTCGAGCGCATGCTCTACCACCTCTCCGGCGGCGATTGCGAACTCGTGGCCGGGCTCATGGCCTCACTCGCGGAGACGGGCAGTTACACGGTGCCGTCCGCGCTCATCGAGCGGATCCGGGGCGTGTTCGACGGTGGCTGGGCCGACGAGGACGAGGTCAGCGCGGCCATCCGCGACTGCTGGGAGCGTTACGGCTATGTGATCGACCCGCACACCGCCTGCGGCTACCACGTGCTCGATGCGCTTGAGCCGGCACCCGACGCCCGGGCCCGGGTGCTCCTCTCCACGGCGAGCCCCTACAAGTTCCCCCGCGCCGTGGCCAGCGCCCTTGGCCTCGAGGTCCCAGATGACGACTTCGCCTGCATGGACACGCTTGCCGAGGCGACCGGCACCCAGGCACCGCGCCAGCTCGCCGAACTCGCATCGAAGCCCGTGCGCTTCACCGACGTGGCCGAGATCGACGAGCTCGGCGCCTATGTGGAGCAGGCGGCGGAGCGGTTCGCCTAAGCTGGCCGCGGCCATCGTGCAGGCATCTTCACGCGGCCCGTGCCACCTGGGACGCATGCGCGCAGCAAGTTCCGTCGGCACCAGCCGAGCAGCCGCACGAGTCCTGCGCCCGCGGCGCCAGCTCAGTGTCCAAGCAGCAAGATCCAATCCGAGAGGAATCCCATGATCCGCATCACCGTGCCCGCCACCTCAGCCAACCTGGGCGTCGGCTACGACACCCTCGGCATGGCCGTCTCGCTGCACGCACGCTTCACCTTCGAGCGCACCGACGAGCTGGAGATCACCGGCTGCCCGGCGGAGTTCCAGAATGAGCGGAACCTCGTGTACGTCTCCTTCGTCGACGCGCTCGAGGCGTGGGGCGAGGAGCCCTTCCCCGTGCGTTTGCATATCGAGACCGAGGTCCCGGTGGCACGGGGCCTGGGATCGAGCTCAACCTGTGTGGTGGCCGGCATCATGGCTGCCGCCGCCCTGACCGACCGCCCGGTTACCCGCGAGGAGCTCGTGTCCATCGCCACTGCGGTCGAGGGCCATCCTGACAACGTGGCGCCGGCCATCCTCGGAGCGGCCGTGTGCTCCTTCACGCCTGAGGGGGAGCTGCCCCGCTGCCTGCGCTACGAGGTGAGCGATCGGCTCCGGTTCGTGACCATCATTCCACCGTACGAGGTGCACACAAGCGATGCCCGCAAGGTTGTGCCGCAGGAGGTGCCGCTGTCCACGGCGATCTGGCAGATGGGGCGCATCGCCGGCATCACGCGAGGGCTTGAGTCCGGTGACGCCGAGCTCATCGCCGCCGCCAACGACGACCGCCTCCAGGAGCCCTACCGAGCGGCGCTGATCCCCGACTACGAAGCGATCCGTGAGACCTGCCTCGAAGGCGGGGCTAAGACGCTCTGGATCTCAGGCTCGGGCTCGACCCTCATGACCGTGACCGATGACACGATCGTGGCCCGTTTCCTGCAAGTGCGGCTGCGCCGGCACTTCCCCGCCTGCGAGACGCATATCCTCACCTGCGACACCGACGGGGCCCAGATCGAGTATCTGTGAGAGCGGGGTTCTGGGATCTCGACACGGGGCATCAGCCTGCAGCGGGATGCCTCATCCAGTTTCTAGCAAAACACGTCAAAGTGACTCAGCACCGCCTGGTGCGCCTGGCCTTTCATACCGGCTAGGTCAAATCGCGCTGGCGAGCCTTCAACCATCAGCGCGAGCGACCCGTTTTCCTCCGAAACAAACGTGCGCTAGCAGAAAATGCCAGATCTGCGTCATGCATAAGGTCTGTATCATCCTTTACTTCCCAACGTAACTATAAATAGTTATTCAATTTGTCGTTCGAGGGCGGGCATAGGGGAAGCACGGAAGTCATGGCAGTCTCGAAAGGGCCGCTCTCATGCGAGAATGACGCAGATCTGACATTTTCTACTATGAGAACCGGCTCCTCTAAAGCCAACTGAACGTAGCATCCAAATTATTGGAATTATTTATATGAATATAGGATTTTAAGGATATCTATCCCAGGGAGCTTTGTCAGTGACAGCTGGTCAACCCACGCGCACCGAAACCTCAGAAGGCCCGGAAGCCGCCAGGGGCATTGGACATCCGCCACCGTTTTCGGATCCCTCATTGCGAGCTGGTAGAATTGACACCTAACCCCGGTCCAGATGAGGAGCACCCATGCCCGCAACGATCGCCATCATCGGCGCGCTCGAAAAGGAAGTCCGCCAAATCTACCATGAGATCGAACACGCCACGGTCGCCGAGGACGCGGGTCTCACCGTGGTGGGCGGCGAGTACGCCGGGTTCAACCTCGTCGCCACCGTCGCCGGCATGGGCACGGTGAACGCCGCCGCCGCAACTCAGTTCCTGATCACCCGCTACGGGGCGAACGCCGTCATCTTCTCGGGAATCGCCGGGGGGCTCAACCCGCGCCTGCACATCGATGACGTGGTGATCGGCGAGCGCCTGCGCTACCTCGACACTGACACTGCCCTCATCGCAGAGTCCTCTCCCTCCCTTGAGGAGTTTGGGAGCAGCGGCTTCCTCGTCGACCTCGCCGAGGACGTCCTCAAGTCCCACGGGTATGCGAGCGTCGACCTCGCAGATGACGAACTCGCACCCGGGTCCGCCGCCCGTGAGGCCGCCGACGCCTCCCCCTTCCGCCGGAACAACCCCACAGCGGAGCTCAAGCGCTACCGCCGCGGCACGATCGCCACCGGCAACCAGTTCGTGACCGGCTCCGATATGCGCGCCCAGGTCTCCGCCGCGACCGACGCGGACTGCGTTGAGATGGAGGGTGCCGCCGTCGCCCACATCGCGGCGAAGAACGGGGTTGACTGCCTCGTGCTCCGCGCGATCTCGGACAACTGCGACGAGGCGTACGACACCCTCAGCGAGCGGTCGTTCGACCTCGAGGATTACGCGCGCACCGCGAGCGGGCTCGTCCTCGCCATCGTGCGGAGGCTTGCCACCCAGCTGGGACACCCCGCGTTCAGCGAATAGCCCCCGCGCCGGCAACACCGTCCCCGACCACCCTGAAGGAGCCGCCATGGCAGAGCATATCAACTACCAGCTCGCGCACTTCGTCGCCAGCTACGGCAAGGTGTCGCAGATCCCCGAATCAACCTGCCCGGAGGTCAGCTTCGTGGGCCGGTCCAACGTGGGCAAGTCGAGCATCATGAACAAGATCTTCGGCCGGAAGAACCTCGTGAAGGTGTCGAGCACCCCGGGCAAGACCGCCAACGTCAACTTCTTCGAGGCCGACGGCGTGCACTTCGTCGACCTCCCCGGCTACGGCTTTGCGCAGCGGTCAAAAGCTGAGCGAGAGCGCTGGGGCGACCTCATCGGCGAGTTCTTCGAGCTCGACCGCAGCTTCAACCTCGTGGTCTCGCTCGTGGATATCAGGCACGACCCCTCGCAGCTCGACCACCAGATGATCGACTACCTGAAAGAGGCCGAGTTGCCCTTCCAGGTGGTGCTCACCAAGGCCGACAAGCTCAGCCGCGGCCGGGCCGCGCAGATGCGACAGAACATCGCACGCAAGCTGGGCATGAAAACCGGCGACCTGCTCGTGACCTCCTCCTCAGACGGCCAGGGCATCGACGAGCTCAAAGCGATCATCGAGGAGCGCTGCCTGGATGCATGAGGGCGCGCTAGGCAACTGCGCCTGCAGTGCGCCAGCGTCCGCTGCCTAGGAGACAGCCTGCTGGCCCCTCCCCGTCACACCCGCACCACCGGCAATCACGCAAGGGAGCATATGGACACCATCGCGATCACCATCGCCTCGTTCGTTTGCATCATCATCGCGGGCATCGTGGCCCGGCGCATCGAGCTCATCGGCTCGGGCGGGGGCGATCTCATCTCGCGTCTCGTGTTCAACATCACGCTGCCCGCCGCCATCATACACGCCTTCGGCTCGGTGGACTTCGATCCGACCCATCTCATCCTGATCCCCGTGGGCGTCGCCTGCACCCTCGGTCCCTTCCTGCTTGCGATTCCGCTCACCCGCGCGTCCGAGCTCGAGGACCGCCGCCTGTACCTGCTGAACATCGGCGGGCTCAACGTCGGCTGCTTCGCCCTCCCCTTCGTGCAGGCCCTGTTCCCGCCGGCCGCCGTGGTGGCCACTTGCATGTTCGACGCGGGGAACGCGCTGTTGATGTCCGGCGGCAGCTACGCCCTGACCCAGGTGATCACCGCCGATGAGCCGCCGAAGCACCCGGTGGCCGGCATCGCGAAGCGGTTGCTCACCTCCGTGCCGTTCGACGCCTACCTGCTGCTTATCGCCCTTGCCGTCTTCGGCATCCGCGTGCCGCCGATGATCGTGCAGCTCCTCTCCCCCATCGCGGACGCGAACGCCTTCCTCTCCCTTTTCATGCTCGGTCTGATGATCAACTTCTCCGTGGACCAAAAGAAGCTGGGGAAGCTCGCACGGTTGCTCGGCGCCCGCATCGCGCTCAGCGCCTGCATGTGCGCGGCCGTGCTCGCCTTCCTCCCCCTCGAGGGCGAGGTGCTCCTGGTTATCGCGATTCTCACCTGGGCCCCCATGGCGACGATGGGCACGGTCTTCACCCTCTGGATGAAAGCCGACTACGGCCTGGCCGGCCTCGCGACCTCCCTCTCGGTTGTCGCGGGGATCATCGCGATGACCCTGTTGAGCCTTTACGGTCCGGGGCTGCTGCAGGTGATCGGGTAAGGCGAGACCGCCCTAGTCGAGCTCCTTCAGGCCATGGCAGAGGGCCCAGTACTCGCCGTGGCGGGCCAGGAGCTCCCCGTGGGTGCCGCGCTCCACGATCCTGCCGCGCTCGAGCACCATGATGGCGTCCGCGTCGCGCACGGTGGAGAGGCGGTGGGCGATCATGAAGGTCGTCCGGCCGCGCATGAGCCGGTCCATGCCGCGCTCGATGAGCTTCTCGGTGCGCGTGTCGATGCTCGAGGTGGCCTCGTCGAGAATCAGCACCGGCGGGTCGGCCACGGCCACACGCGCGATCGCGATCAGCTGGCGCTGGCCCTGCGAGAGGTTCGCGCCATCGCCCGTCACGGGCGTGTCGTAGCCCTCCGGCAGGCGGCGGATGAACGAGTCGGCGCAGGCGTCCACCGCCGCGGCGCGCACCTCCTCATCGGTGGCGTCGAGCTTGCCGAAGCGGATGTTGTCCGCGATGGTCCCTGAGAACAGATGCGTGTCCTGCAGTACGATGCCGAGGCTCCGCCTGAGGTCCGCCTTGGCGATCTCGCGCACGTCGATGCCGTCGTAGGTGATCACTCCCCCGTCCACGTCGTAGAACCGGTTGATAAGATTCGTGATGGTGGTCTTGCCCGCCCCCGTGGACCCCACGAACGCGATCTTCTGCCCGGGGTGCGCGTAGAGGTCGAGCCCCTTGAGCACCGGCCGGCCGGGAACGTAGCCGAAATCGACCGCATGCAGCCGCACATCGCCGCGAAGCGGGATGGGGCCGCGGGCAAGCACGGTGCCGTCGGCGGCGCTCGGGCCAGATGCGCCCGTTTGCGCGGTCCCCGCGCCCACCGGTACGACCTTCCCCCAGGCGCCCAGGCCATGGCCCGCCGGGAGCTCCCAGACCCACCCGTCCTCGGCGACGCGCGCGAGCGTGACCCTCCCCTCGTCCACCTCGGGCTCCCGGTCCATGGCCGCGAACAGGCGCTCGGCGCCGGCGAGCGCGTTCAGCAGGAAGTTCCCGAGCTGCGTGAACTGGTTGATCGGCATCGCGGCCTGGCGCACGAACACGAGGTAGCTCGCAAGCGCGCCCACATCGGCGAGCCCCTGCACGGCGAGGATGCCGCCGACCACGGCGACGATCGCGTAGTTCGCGTAGCCCACGCAGACCGTCACGGGGACCATGCTCGCCGCGTAGGTGAGGGCCGTCGCGCTCGCCCGGCTGAGCTCGGAGTTGCGCGCATCGAAGCCGGCGAGGTTCTGACGCTCCCGGTTGAAGATCTTCACGACCTTCTGTCCCGAGGTCATCTCCTCGACATAGCCGTCGAGATCGCCGAGGGCCGCCTGCTGGCGCGCGAAGAACCGCTTGCTCCGCGTGCTCGAGAAGCGCACGTAGAGAACGATGAGCGCGTCGCAGACGATCGTGATGACGGTCAGGCGCCAGTTGAGCACGAACAGGAGGATCGTCGTGCCCACCATCTGGATCCCCGCCTGGATCATGTTGGCGAAGCTGTTGTTCAGCGCCTCCGCGACCGTGTCTACGTCGTTCGTGAAGTAACTCATGACGTCGCCCGTGCGCGTACGGTCGAAATACGAGAGCGGCAGCGTCTGGATGTGAGCGAAAAGGTCGCAGCGGATATCCAAGACCACCTTCTGGGCGGCGCGGACCATGATCTGCGTGTACCCGAGCGAGGAGAGCACACCCGTGGCGTAGACACCCGCTGTGAAGAGGACCTGCGCCCGAAGCAGGCCGATATCCCCGGCGGCGAGTCCGTTCACGATCGGGCGCACCATGTAGGTGCCGATGAGGCTCGCGAGCGCCGAGACCGTCGCAAGGACAGCGACGACGGCGAGCAGGAATCGCGCGTGCCCCATGTAGGAGAGCAGACGACGCGCCGTGGAGGCGAGGTCCGCGGGACGCGCCTGAGCGGCAGTCCTAGGCATGGGCCCTACCTCCCCACCCGATCGCGGGCTGCGGCGCCGGGGCCGTCCCCTGCGAGGGTGCCGGGTCCGCTGGCGGCAACCCGACGGCAAACTCCATCTGCGAGTCGAAGATCTCCCGGTAGATCTCATCGGAGGCCATGAGCTCCTCGTGCGTGCCCACCCCGTGTAGGTGCCCGTCATCGAGGACGGCGATACGGTCCGCCTCCATCACCGAGGTGACGCGCTGGGCGATGACAATGAGGGTAACGCCGGAGAGGGTCGCCAGGTTTGAGCGGATCCTCGCTTCCGTCGCCGTGTCGACCGCGCTCGTGGAGTCGTCGAAGACGAGGATACGCGGCCGTTTGAGCAGGGTGCGGGCGATGCACAGGCGCTGGCGCTGACCGCCCGAGACACCGGCCCCGCCCTGGCCGAGGTCCCCGTCGAGTCCACCGATGCGGTCCAGGAACTCGTCGGCGCAAGCGAGACGGCAGGCCTCGAGCAGCTCCTCGTCGGAGGCCCCGTCGTTCCCCCAGAGCAGGTTCTCCCGAACAGTGCCTGTGAACAGGACGTTGTTCTGGAGCACGATGCCCACGGCATCGCGGAGCGCCGCCAGGTCGTAGGCGCGCACGTCACGGCCGCCCACGAGGACCGCCCCCTCGCTCACATCGTAAAGGCGGGCGATCAGCTGCACGAGAGAACTCTTGCCCGAGCCCGTGCCGCCGAGGACACCAAGCCAGCTGCCGGCGGGAACCTCGAGGTCGATGTGCTCGAGGACGTTCTCCTGCGCGTCGGCGCTGTAGCGGAAGGAGACGTCGCGGAAGGACACGGCCCCGTCCTCGACCGTCGCGAGGGCGCGGGCCGGAGCGGGAGAGGCGAGGGCCGGGGCCTCGTCGAGCACCTCGCCCACGCGCGCCACGCTCGTAAGAGCACGAGTGAGCAACAGAAACACGTTTGAGATCATCATCAGCGAGTTCATGATCTGCAGCACATAGCTCATGAAGCCGGCGAGCTCGCCCACCATGAGGCGGCCATCGAGGATCATCTGGCCTCCTACCCAGAGCACGAGCGTGGCTGCCGCGTACATGGCGAGCTGGAAGAGGGGGAGGTTCAGCACGGCCGTGCCGAAGGTCCTGGTGGAAGTGGCCGCGAGGCGGCCATTCACGCCGTCGAAGACGCCTCGCTCGTGATCCTCGCGCACATAGGCCTTGACGGCCCGGATGGCCGTGAAATCCTCGCGCAGCACGTCGTTGAGCCCATCCATCGAGGTCTGGAGCTCCCGGTAGAGCGGGGCCACCCGGCGCGTGATAAGCGCTAGGGCGGCCGCGAGAATCGGCAGGAGGACGAAGAAGACGCCAGCAAGCTCGACGTTCATATAGCTCGCGTACACCAGCCCCATGACGAGCATCACGGGACCGCGAACCATAGGCCGGAAGCCGCCTGAGAATGCGTTCTGGATCACGGTGATGTCCGTCGTCATGCGTGTGACCAGCGACGACGTCTGGTAACGGTCGAGATTCTGGAAGGCAAACCCCTGGATGGCCTCGTACTCGGCACGGCGGAGGTTCGTGCCGAGGCCCACCGCGGCACGCGCTGAGAAGCGGGCGTAGCCGAGTCCGAGCGCGAGGGAGAGAAGCGCGAGGGCGGCCATGATCAACCCCTGGCGGATGATGAGGCCGATGTCGCCCCGGGCGATGCCGGCATCGATGATACCGGCCATGAGGACGGGGATGAACAGCTCGAGCGAGGTCTCCACCGCGACGATCAACACCCCGACGATGGCGTCGACCCGATGCTCCGGCCCCAGATACGATAGCAGCCGCCGAAACTCCCTCACGCTCATCTCCCCGCATTCCCGCGCCGATCCCATGTCATATGGGGTCTATCTTCCCGCTTGACTCGGGCGCATGCCGGTGCGTCTCATTTTCATCACATTCGGACGGCGTGGACCGAGCGCGCGACCGTCGCCTTCCCGCAACGGCAGGCCATGCTGTGCCCGTCTGGCACCCGTGGACCGCGCCGGGCGGGCATGAGCAGGCGCGTTGGGCCCTGTTGAGCAGCGCCCGGGCATTGGGGGCGCCGCGTGGGGCGCCTACGCACTCGCTAGCACCTCGCCGGTGGCGAGCACCCGCTCGAGCGCGTCCTCATCGAGCACCGGCACGCCCAAGCTCTCGGCCTTCGTGAGCTTTGAGCCCGCGCCCGGACCGGCCACCACGTAACTCGTCTTCTTTGAGACCGAGCCCGTCACCTTGGCGCCGAGGGCCTTCAGGGCCTCGCCCGCCTCATCGCGCGTGCGGCGCTCAAGCGTGCCCGTGAGCACGAAGGTGAGCCCAGCGAGCGGCTGTGCCTCGGCGAGGTCGGCCGACACACCCGTCTCCGCCGCCGTGCGCGCCGCCTCGGCACCCAGGTCCTCCTCCATCGAGACCCCCGCCTCGCGCAGGCGCTGGAGCACCGCAAGATTCTCCGGGACCGAAAGGAACTGGCGCACGCTCTCGGCGATCTTGGGACCGATACCGTCGATTTGGGCAATCTCCTCCTCGCTCGCCTGCACCAGCGCGTCCAGGGTCAGGAAGCGCCGCGCGATGAGCTCGCCCACGCTCTTCCCCACATGCCTGATGCCGAGGGCGAAGAGCACGCGGCCCAGCGGCTTGGACTTCGATTTCACGAGCTCGTCCACGACCTTTGCGGCGATGGTGGGCCCCACGAGGATCGGATCGCCGGCGGAGACGCCGCGGCGCTTGTCGTCCTTGAGGTAGGCGCGGCCCGTGTCAAGTCCCGCGACCTGCTCGGCCGTGAGCAGGTAGAAGTCGGCCACGTCGTGCAGGAGGCCCGCAGCGATCATCTTCTCCACGAGCTCCTCGCCCACACCGTCCACGTCCATGCAGCCCCGGCTCACCCAATGGAGCAGGCGCTCCTTAAGCTGCGCGGGGCAGTCGAGCGCGACGCAGCGGTGGGCAACCTCGCCCTCCTCGTGCACCACCGAGTTGCCGCAGGCGGGGCAGGTCTCCGGCATATGCCAGGGCTCCGCACCCTCAGGCCGCAGCTCAGGCACCGGCCCCACAACCTCGGGAATCACGTCGCCGGCCTTGTGGACGACGATGGTATCCCCCTCGCGCACGTCCTTGCGGTGCACCTCGTCCTCGTTGTGCAAGGTAGCGCGGGCGATGGTGGAGCCCGCCACCGTCACCGGATCGAACTCGGCCACCGGTGTGAGCACGCCGGTGCGGCCCACCTGGATGCGGATCTCTCGGAGCACCGTACGCTTCTCCTCGGGCGGGAACTTGAACGCGATGGCCCAGCGCGGCGCGCGGGCGGTGAAGCCGAGCTCCGACTGCATCGCGAAGCTGTCGACCTTCACGACCACACCGTCGATGTCGTAGTCAAGATCGCCGCGGTGCGCGAGGGCGTCGGCGCAGAACGCATGCACCTCGGCCGGCGAGCCGCAGGTGGCCACATTGGGGTTCACATGGAAGCCAGCGGTGCCCAACCAGGTGAGGAACTCGCGTTGGGAGTGCACGTGCAGCGGCGCCGTGTCTGCGATGGCGTAGATGAACGTCGCGAGATCGCGCTTTGCCGTGATCTTGGGGTCCTTCTGGCGGAGGCTGCCGGCGGCGGCGTTGCGCGGATTGGCGAAGGGGGCCCGGCCCTCGGCGTCGGCCTCCTCGTTCATGCGCACAAAGCTCCCCTTGGGCAGGTAGACCTCACCGCGCACCTCGATGGGGGTATCGCGGTCAGCGGCCATCTGGGCGAGGGCGGCCTCGGAGAGATGCATGGGGACATCGCGCACCGTGCGGATGTTCAGGGTCACGTCCTCGCCCGTGGTGCCGTCCCCGCGGGTGGCCGCCCGCACGAACGCACCGTTACGGTAGGTGAGCGCCACCCCGAGGCCGTCGATCTTGAGCTCGCAGGTGTAGGTGACACCGCCGGCGCCGAGCGCTTCCTCGGTGCGCTCGAGCCACTCATCGAGCTCCTCGAGGTTCATGGCGTCATCCATGGAGTACATGCGGGCCATGTGCGTGACGGGGGCGAACTGCTCCGAGACATAGCCGCCCACGCGCTGGGTGTAGCTGTCGGGCGTGATGAGGTCGGGATAGGCGGCTTCGATGCCCTGGAGCTCGATCAAGAGCTTGTCGAAGGCGGCGTCGGTGATCTCGGGGGCGTCGAGGGCGTAGTAGCGATAGGCGTGGTAGTCGAGGAGGTGACGCAGGTCGGCTGCGCGTGCAGCCGCCTCAGCGTACGTTGTATCCGGCGCCTCTTGCAGGGAATCCGAGGTTGAGGCGAACAGGCTATCCTGCGTATCAGACATGATGTTGCTCCCTTCGCATGCCACCGGGGACTCAGCGCCCCGCTGGCGCGCACCCTGCGATGTGGATTATCCAGCGCATCAAGAATACCAGCCCACCCGGACGCAAACAGGTGCCAGGGGCGCAGCGCAGCGTCCATAGCCGCAGCCGCCAGAGGCTGTCACTGACTACGTCCACAAAGAAACGTGGAGGCCGGAACGATCAGATCTCATTGATTTGGCCTGAGCGCTCACGCCCAGATTGAAAACCTAGCCAGATTGGTACGGGTTTTCACAGTCAGCTGATAAACCCGGTCAGTTTGGTACAGGTTTTTCGCAGCACACAATGTATAGACCGCGCATGGCCTAAAAGATCCGCTGGCAGATGAATCGCCGACACGTCGGCTACTTTGCAGATAGCCAAAAACCTGTACCAAACTGAGGAGGTTTTTATCAGGTCCTCGAAAACCTGTACCAAACCGGTGACTTTTCATGCGGAGCTCTGCACTTCACCGGTCGGAAGGCTTCATGGCCCAAAAGTTGACATCGCAACGTGGGAGAGCGACTCCAGTGCACCGCCTACAGTCCACACCGAGACTGGTGAACGCGGGCCGGGGCGGCCAACATCGGCAGCCCCGGCCCGCAATCTCAAAAACTAGGAATCGAACCCTTTAGTCCTCTGCAGCTGCGGATACGTCCTCAGCGGCGAGCTCACGCTCGGCACGGCGGGCGAAGGCGGCCACCGCAACGAGCACCAGGGCAGGCACCGCAACCGCCATGACGGCGATGATGGGCGGAACCAGGGTTTGAATCAGCGGATCCATCTCTTCCCTCCTCTACGCGAACATGCCGCCGGCGATACCCGCCACACCCGAGAACGCCAGCGCCATGAGCGAGGCGGTCACGAGCGAGATGGGCAGGCCGCGCAGGGCCCGGGGGACCAGGGTGTCGTCGACGCGGTTGCGGATGAGCGAGAACAGCGCCACAGCGAGGAACACGCCGATGCCAGAGCCGATCGCAGTGCCCATGAGGCCCTCGACCGTCGCCGTGCCGGCGTCGGCTGCGACCGCATTCGCCAAGCTCACGCCGAGCAGAGCGCTGCTCACCGCCGGAATCGTCGCCCGACGGAGGGCCTCCAGGCGCTCCGCCGCCGAAAGCCCGCGGGCCATGACGGCGGCCGCACCGCACACGATGGCCGCGTTCAGCACGACGAGCACGGCGGGCGCGAAGTAGCCTGTCCCCCACGGAGCCAGGAACCCGGCATAGAGCGCCGAGCCGAGCACGCCCGAGGTGGCGGTCGCCAGCCCCAGCAGGCCTGCGTAGCGCAGCGCCTCCGTGGGGCGACCGGCGAGCACGATCACGCTCAGCAGGCCTATGACCTGCGTGAACACAAGGTTATTGTCAAGCGCGGCGGTGAAGATCGCGTTGATGAAGCTCATGCGCGCTCACCTTCCTTCCCATCTTCCGCACCGGCGTGCGACCGCTCCGTCGCCTGCACGATGATGGCCACGAGCGCGAGGATCAGCAGCGATCCGGACGACTTGCCGAAGATCGCGATCGAGCTGTTGGCGAGCGGGCCCGCCGCGACACCGAGCACCTGGCCGGTGAAGAGCAGCTCGGTCAGGCACCCGCACGCGGCGAGCACCACGACAGCGGACACGGCCGCGAACACGATATCGACCGCCGTGAAGCGCTCACCCTCAGCGGTCTCGAGCCCCATCTCGGCGACGAGGATCGAGGCCATGCCGCTCGCGCAGGCGAGAACGGGGTACAGGCCGAGCGCCTGATGGGCCACCGGCTCGACGGCGCGCAGGGCGAACCCGAGCAGGATCGCGACCACGGCGTTCAGCATCAGGGCAACAGGCACCTGGGCGACACGGCCGGCGAAGCGCGGCACGAGCCGCGTGAGGATCGCCGCACACACGATAGACACCGCGACGGCGGCACCCATCAAGGCGCCGTTCACCAGCGTCGAAGCCGCAGCGAGCCCCGGCAGCGACGCAGCCACCACGACGAAGGTCCGCGTGTGGACCATCGAGCGCACGCGCAGATCCTGTGCGCGGGCGATGGTTTCATTGAGCGCCATCTTAGTTACCTCCCACTTCTGCGAAGGCCTCGAAGGCGATGTTCAGGTCGCCCACCACAGCGGTCGAGGTGAAGGTGGCCCCTGAGACACCGTCGACATGGGTCTCGCCGGACCCCGCCTCCTTGACCGTGAGCGTTCCTGTGGCCTCCATGTCCTTGAAGCTAGCAAGGTACTCGTCAGTGAGCGCGTTGGTGCCGATGCCCTCGGTCTCGTCCTCGGCGACGATCTGGATCCCGGCCACCTTGCCGTCGGCGGTGATGCCGATCATGAGCTCGACATCACCGTGATAGCCGGCCGACTGCACGTCGAAGACGAAGTCACCGACATCGGACTTCCACACGGAGTTCAGGCCCTCGATATCAGGTGCCTTGACCTGCTCGAACGAGGTGGCGTCCGGGAAGATAAGCGCGCGCTGGGCACCGCCCTTGTCCTCCTCGATCGCCGCGTCGGAGGCCTTGAATGCACCGTAGAGGCCCACGTTGGCGAGGGCGGCGACGCCCGCGCCGACACCTGTCAGAACCAGCAGGAGCACCAACGTGTAGATGGCTCCATTCTTTGCGCGCGCGATACGGCCCGCACTCTGGGAATTGCTCTTAGATGACGGCATGCTTGGCACCTCCCACCAGCTGGTTGCGCGTATAGCGGTCGATCAGCGGGACGAACATGTTCATGAACAGGATGGAGAAGGCGACGCCCTCGGGTGCGGGGGCGAAGAGGCGCACGAGGGCCGTGACGAGCCCGCAGCCGATGCCGAAGATGATCTTGCCCGCGGGCGTCATCGGAGTGGTGGTGTAGTCGGTCACCATGTAGAAGGCGCCGAGCGCCAGGCCACCGGCGAGCAGATGGAAGACGACATCCTGGCCGGCGAGGCCCATGATGGCACCCACCGTGAGGATGAAGGGCACCGTCGCCCATCCGTCGACGATCTTCATGACCAGCAGGAAGATGTACCCGACGAGCAGGGTGACGAGGCAGGTCTCACCGAGCGCGCCGGCGTAGTTGCCCACCATGAGGTCCACCAGGCTGTAGGGCATGGACCCCGAGGCGGCCATCGCGAGCGGCGTGGCGCTTGAGACGGCGTCGACGGCCTTGCCGACCGTGTCAGGGTAGCTCGAGAGCGCCGAGGGCAGGGCCACCATGATGAAGATGCGGCCGGCCACAGCGGGGTTCGCGAAGTTGTTGCCGATACCGCCGAAGGCCATCTTGACCACGACGATGGCGAACGCGGTGCCGAGCGCCGCGACCGCGAGCGAGCAGGTCGCCGGTAAGGTGAAGGCCAGAAGCATGGCCGTGACGATGCAGGAGAGGTCCCCCACCGTGGTGGGACGGCACATGAGCATGCAGCACGCCTGCTCCGCGACGATGGCCGTGACCACGCACGTGAGCACGAGGATCAAGGAATCAAGGCCGTAGAGAACGGTTGCCGCGACGAGCGTCGGGAGCAACGAGACGATCACGCAACCCATGATGAACGTCGTCGACTGGCGACCGTGCAAATGTGGGGAGGCTTCGTTGATGAGGTCCATTCGCTTACGCCTCCTTCGGTTGGGTCAGACGGGCGGTCTCGGTGCGATAGAAGGCCTTGCCCGTGCGGATACTCGCGACGATGCGCCGGTGCGCCGGACAGGCGTACACGCACGAGCCGCACTCCATGCAGTTCATGACCGCGTGCTCGTCGAGGGCGATGACGTCCTGGCGGCGGCTCGCCGCATCGAGGGCAAAGGGCATGAGCGCGAGGGGGCAGGCCCGCATGCAGCGACCGCACCGGATGCAAGGAGACTCATCGGCGAGCTCCGCGTTGTCGTGCAGGAGCAGGATGGCATTGTTGGCCTTGATGACCGGGCAGTCGATGTCCGTGAGGGTGCGGCCCATCATCGGCCCGCCCATGATGATCTTGCGCGGCTCCTTGGCGAGGCCGCCGGCGGCCTCGATGATGTCGCGCACGGACATGCCAATGGGCACCAGGTAGTTGCCCGGATTGCGCACGCAATCGCCTGCGATGGTCATGACCTTGAAGACGAGCGGGCGTCCGGTCTGGCAGAAGTACTCCACGCGCGCCGCCGTCGTGACGTTGATGACGAGGCAGCCCGCGTCGACGGGCAGGCCACCGGCCGGGACGTCACGGCCAGTTGCCGCATGGATGAGCACCTTCTCACCGCCGGCGGGATACTTGGTGGGGATGGCCATGACCTCGACCAGGTCATCCCAGCCGTTCTCGGCGATGGTGGCGCGAAGACGCTCGATGGCCTCGGGCTTGTTGTCCTCAACGCCGATGACGGCGGCGGGGATCTCGAGCGCCTGGGCGATGCGGTGAACGCCGCCGGCCACGCGATCAGGATGCTCCATCATCTGACGGAAGTCACTCGTGATGTAGGGCTCGCACTCCATACCGTTGACCACGAGGAACTCGAAGCGCTTGCCCTCGGGCGCGCGCATCTTGAACCAGGTGGGGAAGGCCGCGCCACCGAGGCCGACGGTGCCCGAAGCGCGTACGGCGTCGATGAACTCGTCCTTATTCGCATAGGTGGGCGGCTTGAGCTCCGGGTCGGGCTGCATCTTGCCGTCGGAGTCGATGACCACGACCGGTGCCGCGGCGCCGGTGGGCAGATCCTCGACATCGGTGCTCACAACCGTACCCGATATGCTCGCGTGAACAGGGGCGTAGAGCCCCTCGCCGTCGCCGATCAGCGTGCCCACGAAGACGTGATCGCCTGGAGCGACCACGGGCTTGCACGGGCCTCCGATATGCATGTTCAGCGGGATCCGCACCTGCTTCGGCGCGTCAATGAGCTTGCACGCGTAATCGCGCATGTCCTTGAGCTGAGGCGGGTGCACACCGCCTCTCGTCTCATGAAGAGTGAACATCTCTCCCCTTCCGGCTCCTCTTCTCGACACGCAGCACCGCGCGCATTCGGTTGCGCGGGTATGCGGTCATATACTCAACATATTAGCGCTTTTCAGGAGCTGGGGAGAAACTCGGCTTTATACCGTAATATACGGCTTTCACCAGGTATTTTGTTGTCTCTGCATACACATCGGCATAGCGATGGGGCCAAGATCGGCGTTCAGCTTGCCGAGGGTTTCTTGCCGTGGCCCATGAGCAACCCCGATGCCGAGCGTGCAGAATTCGCCTTTTAAACCACCCCTAACGCAGAATTACGCACTGTCACGTGAACCGGGAGCGGTGAGCGTGCAGGATTCTGCCATTGAGCCTCGCGAAAGGACGAATCTCGCACGGTCGGCATTGTGGCGGCGCTGCGTGGCCAAGGGATGATCGCGCGCGGCGAAAGGGCAGGCGGGCACATCGATGCAGACGGATCAGCATCAAGCCCCCATCGTGCCCTGCCCGCGGCCACTCGTCGAAAACGCAAGGGAGCCCCGGGCGCACGTCGCACGCGAGGCTCCCTTAGTGGCGAACGACCTGCTCAGCCGTTAGCGGATCTTACTGGTTGCTGCCCTGACCACCCAGCAGGTTCTGGAGGTACTCGAGGAGCTCCTCGCGGCTCATGCCGCTGCCGGATCCGTTCTCGGTGGCATCCTGCTGCTGAGAGTTCTGCAGGGCCTCGTCGGATCCCAGGGTCACCTCCACGTCCTGCTCCTTGCCATCGCGGTTCACCGTGAGCGTCACCTTGTCGCCCACCGCGTGCTCGCGCAGCGCGATGATGAGCCCGTCCGCTGAGGTCACGGCCTCGCCGTCGACGGCGGTGATGACATCGCCCTGCTGGATGCCGGCCTCGGCAGCGGGGCCGCCTTCCTCAACGGAGACCACCTGGGCGCCCGTCGCATCGCTCGAGCTGCTCGTGCGCGGCGTGGTGAGGGTCACACCGAGGTAGGGGTGGACCGGCGTCTGGCCCGCGATGATCTGGTCGGCGATGTTCTTCGCGTAGTTGATGGGGATCGCGAAGCCCACACCCGAGCTCGAGCCGGAGTAGCTCTCGATCACGGAGTTGATGCCGATGAGCTCGCCGTTGCTGTTGACCAGGGCACCGCCGGAGTTACCCGGGTTGATGGCCGCGTCGGTCTGGATCATGTTGGCGTAGATACTCGTCCCCGTGGTGCTCGGCAGGGCGGTCGAGCGGTAGAGGGCGCTCACGATGCCCGTCGACACGGACTGCTCGTTGCCGAACGGGCTGCCGATCGCCATGACCCAGGTGCCCACCTTGAGGTTGTCGGAGTCGCCGATGCTGATGGGCGTCAGCGTGAGCCCCGAGGTGTCCTTGATCTTGATGACCGCAAGGTCGCTCGACTGGTCGGAGCCGACGAGCTCGGCCTCGCGGGTCTCGCCGCTGTCGAGGGTCACGGTCAGGCTCGTCGCCCCGGAGACGACATGGTAGTTCGTCAGGATGTTGCCGTTCGAGTCGAGGATCACGCCCGACCCGATGCTACCCGAGGAGCTGGAGGCCGTGGAGGTGTCACCGGATGTGGACTCCCCCGTCGTCGCCCTGATGGACACGACCGACGGCAGGGCCTTCGCCGAGACGGCCTCGGCCAGCGTGGTGTCCTCGGAGTTGATGTCGATCGTCTGCTGGCTGGTGGTGGCTCCGGTCGACGCCGTGCTGTTGCCGGGGACGCGGAAAGCGCCGATCATGACCAGAGCGACGACCAGGATCGCGCCGACCACGAGGCCAGCGAGGGAGGCGATGAACACCGGAAACTTCTTCGTCCTGGTCTTCACCACCGTGTGCTTGACGGTCTCAGTGGCAACCGGTGGGACGCTTGCGGTGGCACCCACCGGAGGCACCGTCGGGATCTGGGCCGTCGGCTCGGCCATCCCCGCGGGCGGCGTCGGGCCGCTCTCCGCGCCAGACGGCGCCTGCGGCGTCGACTCGACCTCGACACGCGGCGCACCTGCGCCGAATCCCCCGGGACGCTGGGGGGTCTGATCATCGCTCATAGCAGTCCTCTCTTACTCGAAAACCTGCATCCGTTGTACCCCACATCAAAATGGTGTGGCGGGACGAGGAGATCACCTTAATGAAAATGCAAGTTGTTGAGAGAGGTAGCGCAGATCGCGCCCACATCGGCACAAGGAGGCCGTAAGCAACTGGGCTCGAGCCGCGCCGGCGGATCGGACGAACCCGCCTCCGCACATTCGGCACCCGCCGAAGCTACTCCTTGAACAGGTAACCGACCCCGCGAACCGTGGTGATGTGCGCGGCGATGGAGGGGCCCACCTTGGAGCGGATCCGTCGGATGTGCACGTCCACCGTGCGCGTGCCGCCACAGTATTCGAAGCCCCACACCCGGTGCAGCAGGACCTCGCGGCTGAAGGTGTGGTTGGGGTGGGTCACCAGGAAGGATAGGAGCGAGTACTCCATGAGGGTGAGGTCGACCGGCTCGTCATCCAGGTAAACCTGGTAGGTCGCGAGGTTGATGGTCATGCCGTCGATCGTGATCACGTCGTCGGCCATGAAGGGGTCCTCCTCGCCGAGCAGGCGGCGCGCCCGCACCTCGAGCTCGGCCTCGCTCGCCCCGGAGCAGATAAAATCAGCGCGCGCCCGCGCAGGCAGGTGCAGGTCGTGCAGGGATTCCTCGGGTACGATGAGGAGCATGGGGACGTTGCCGCGGCCCTCGAGCCATTTCGAGATCTGCTCGAGGCGGTCCGATCGAACGCCGTCCGCATCAAGCACCAGGAGGTCAAAATCGCTGGACACACCCGGGGAATCGGGCGTGGCCGCGAAGACCTCGGCACCCATGGACGTGATGAGGGACCTCACGAACTCGTGGAACCGCGTCGTGCGCGCCATGAACAGGACGTTCTTCTCAGACATGGCATCCTCCCTCTCCTCTTCGGCATGATAACAAGAACCGGGCGTCGGGCGCACGATCAACCACCCGACGCCCGTGCAGGCGACTACGAATTCGCCAGATAGTACTTGAGCTCCCACTCGGTGATGGTAGAGGCGTAGCGGTTCCACTCATCGCGCTTCTTCGCGAGGAAGTAGCCGTGGATGTGCTCGCCCAGAGCCTCCTTCATGAACTCCGAGCGCTCGAAGATGTCCAGGGCCTCGCCAAGGCTCTTCGGGAGGGCGCGGATGCCGCGATCGGCGAGCTCGCGATCGGAGAGGCGCAGCAGCTCGCTCGTGCCCTCCTCGGGCAGGGTGAGGCCGCGCTTGATGCCGTCGAGGCCGGCCGCCAGCGTGACGGCGTTGACCAGGTGCGGGTTGGACATGGGATCCGGCGTGCGCAGCTCGATGCGGCTCGAGAGGTGCTTGCCCGGCTTGTAGATGGGCACGCGGATCATGGCCGAACGGTTGAGCAGGCCCCAGGTGGCGTGCGTCGGGACGGCCGGGAGCTTGCCCCCGCGCGCCACCAGGCGCTTGTAGGAGTTGACCGTGGGGTTGGTGATGGCCGAGAGCTCGGGCGCGTGATCGAGGATGCCCGCCATGTAGCTCTTCGCGATGTCTGAGAGGTGGTAGCGGTCATCGTCGGCGCCCCAGAAGACGTTCTCGCCATCGCGGTTGAACAGCGACTGCTGCAGGAGCATGGCGCTCGACGCCTGGCTGGCGAGCGGCTTGGGCATGAACGTGGCATGGATGCCGCTCTCGAAGGCCTCCAGGCGGATGACGTGCTTGGCCGTGATGATGGCGTCCGACATCGAGAGGGCCTCGGCGTGGCGCAGGCTGATGCCGTGCTGCGAATGACCGGCGCTGTGGTAGGTGTACTCGACGGGGACGCTCATCTTCTCGAGCATGAGAACCATCGAGCGCCGCAGGTCACGGGCCGAGTCGCTCGGCGTGAGGTCAAAGTAGCCAACCTCGTCCAGCGGCTCGGGCGTGTGATCGTCGGGGAAGTAGTAGAACTCCACGTCAGCGCCGACGTTCAGGATGTAGCCGAGCTTCTCTGCCTTGTAGAACATCTGGCGCAGGCACTCGCGCGGGTCGCCGAGGAAGGGCTTGCGGTCGGGCGTGCAGACATCGCAGAAGATGCGGGCGACGCCGTCGGTGCTCGGGCGCCAGGGGAGGACCTGGAAGGTGGAGGGGTCGGGGAAGGCGAGCATGTCGGCCTCATCGGGCGCGGCGAAGCCTTCGATGCTCGAGCCGTCGAAGCCGATGCCCTCCTCGAAGGCGACTTCGAGGTCCTCGGGGCTGATCGCGAGGCTCTTCAGGCGGCCGAGCACGTCCGTGAACCAGAGGCGCACGAATCGGATCCCGCGCTCCTCGATGGTGCGGAGGACGAAGTCGATGTTCTGCTGCTGGTCCATATGACAGCCCCTCTCACCGGGTATCGAGCGGATCACCGCATTGCCCTCCCATGGTATGGGGGCAATGTTACAAGTCAGTTTCAGCGGGCCGGAGGTGGGATGGAGGGGCATGGCGCATGAATCAAGTGCCCGGGACGCGCATAAAGAGCTTATGACCTGGGCAAACAAGAAGCTGGCCCTGACGATGGCCGGGCGCGTCGCGGTGCGCTCCCACCCCGGCGGGCGGGCGCGCGNGAGCAGGGCGATGATGATAAGGTCGACGGGATTCATGGTGACCTCCTGATGTTTGACTAAGGAAACTTTACCCCATTCGGGGCAGGAGGTCACGCGAAATCCGCGCTGACACGGCAGATCCACCGCCCTCGATAAGGGCCCTTCCAGCTGTATGAAGACCCTCGATTTTCATCTTGTCAGACCAGCTCTCATCAGAGAAATATGGACTGGCACACAACCTTATACAGGCGAAATGAGAGGGGCTGGGCCATCGCCCACCCGTTGCTATCGCGCTTCCTTCTCGATGGCCTCCCACATGCCGTTGATGTAGGCGATCCCGAGGGCACGGTCGTAGAGACCGTAACCCGGCCTCCCCGTCTCCCCCCAGATCATGCGCCCATGATCGGGCCGCATGAAGCCGTCGAACCCGTTGTCATGCAGGGCGCGCATCATGAGGTACATGTCGAGCGATCCGCAAGGGCTCGGATGCGGCGCCTCGTAGAAATCCTTGTTGCCCGGCTCCTCGGGTGAGATGTACTTGATGTTGCGCATGTGCACGAAATGGATCCTCCCGCGGCGGGAGAACTCGGCGAGGATGTCGTAGATGTCGTTTCCCGGCTCCTCGGCGATTGAGCCGCAGCACAGCGTGATGCCGTTATACGGCGTGTCAACCGCGCGGCAGAGCCAATCGAGGTCATCGCGGCTCTTGATGATGCGCGGCAGACCGAACATGGAGTACGGAGGGTCGTCGGGATGAATCGCCATCTTGACGCCGCACTCCTCGCAGACGGGCATGATCGCCCTGAGGAAGTAGACGAGGTTCTCACGCAGGCGGTCCTCATCTACCTCGCGATAGGCATCCAGGAGGCCCCTGACCTGCGCCAAGCGCTCTGGTTCCCAACCTGGCAGCGTGAAGTCACCGGAACCCGCGCTCACGCGATCGATGATCTCCTGCGGATCGTCAGGGATGTTCCCGCGAATGAACGCGAGCGTCGAGGAGCCGTCCGGCAGGCGGTAGTCGAGATCGCTTTTCACCCAATCGAAGACCGGCATGAAGTTGTAGCAGATGACCTTGACGCCCTCGGCACCGAGGTTTCGGATGGTCTGCTTGTAGGCCCTGATGTGCTCGCCGCGCTTGGCCGTACCGATCTTGATGTCATCTGAGACGTTCACGCTCTCGATCACCTTGAGGGTGAGGCCATGCCCCTCGATCAGCGTGCGGAGGGCGTGGATGCGCTCGCGCGGCCAGACCTCCCCCACGGGAATGTCGAAGAGCGTCCCCACGATACCCGAGCATCCCGGGATCTGACGGATCTGCTCGAGGGTGATCTTCTCATCCTCAGGACCGTACCAGCGAAATGTGAGCTCCATGGCTCCCCTTCCTTTCCCGCCCGTGCCGGGCCCGTTACAGATATCGCTTGATCGTCGCCGCCACCGCTCCGGGGCCGGCGAGCTCCTCCATGAGCATCCGCTCGACCGTCTCCCCGAGACCGAGATCGTAGAGGTCGCAGTCGAAAATGGCCCCGTTGGAGAGGATGGGCCCCACAGCGGCGTGGATGCGCGCGGCGTCCCGCTCGCCCCATGCGATCCCCGCAAGCTGCCCCTGCAGCTCGTCCAACAGCGGATCCGGGCTCGGCGTGAAGGCCGCACCCGCGTCGTCGACGGCGATGAGGTAGCGCAGCCACCCGGCGATCACCAGGGGGATGTAGGTGAGCCCGGCCGTCTCTCTGCCGGCGGCGCGGTAGGCGTTCAGCGTGTGGCCGAACCGGATGGGCATCTTCTGCGAGGTGTCCGCGGCGATGCGCTGCGGCGCATCGGGCAGGCTCTTGTTGGGGAGGCGGTGTTCGAGCAGCTCGGCCAGGAAGGCCACGGGATCGATGACGCCGGGGTCCTCGACCATGGGCAGGTTCTCGTCGTAGCCGAGATGGCGGATGAGCGCCACCAGGTCGGGATCCTCCATCTCCTGCCAGATGCGCGTGTAGCCCAGCAGGCAGCCGTACACGGCCAGGCAGGTGTGCAGCGGGTTCAGGCACGCGGTGACCTTCATGGTGTCGGCCCGCTCCGCGGTGGCGCGGTCGCACATGATCACCCCGCCCTCCTCAAGCGCGGGGCGCCCGTTGGGGAAGGAGTCCTCTATGACGAGGTAGTGCGCGGGCTCGGTGTTCGCGAAGCCCGCGAAGCGGGGCCCCCTGCCGGAATCGATCAGGTCGAGATCGTCCCAACCCTGGCTCTTGAGGACCGCGGCGGTCTCAGGGGACGGGTTGGGGGTGATGCGGTCGATCATGGACCACGGGAAGCTCACCTGCCCCTCATCGGAGACGTAGTCGATGAACCCCTGCGCGACGTGCCCGCGCTCGCGCCAGCCTTCGGCCACGACCAGGATGGCGTCGCGAAACCGCTTGCCGTTCTGGGAGAAGTTGTCGGTTGAGACCAGGGCGAGGGGCGCGGCGCCGGCGCGGTAGCGCTCGAGCAGGAGCGCGCATACGATGCCCATGCTGCTCGCGGCGGCGTCCGAGCCCGCTTCGATCTCCTGGGCGACCTGCGGCAGCAGGGTGCCGCGCGCATCGGTGAGGCCGTAGCCCTTCTCCGTGATCGTGAAGGTCACCAGCTGCAGCTCGGCGCTTGCGAAGTAGCGCTTCATGCGCTCGAACTCGGCGGGCCGCTGCGGGTTGGCGAAGAGCGCGTCGGAGGTGGCGGCGAGCAGGCGCTCTGTGAGGGAGCCGTCGCCGCCCATCTCGACCTGCAGGATATCGCAGTTGAACGGCGCGTACACGGTGTCCACCGTGTAGGGGCTGAAGGTCTCGGCCACAACCACGCCCCGATCGAGCAGCCCCTTGTTCGCGAGCGCCTGGGCGATCTGCGCATGGAAGGCGCGGTACAGGTTGCCGCCGCCCACATGGATCCAGACCGGTTGCCGACGGCCGGCCCGCTTGACCTCGGCCACCTCATAGGAGGGCAGCTCGACACCGAGCGACTCGATCTCTTTCGCGCTGTCCTGCCAGGTTGCAAGCGAAAAACCCATTTCTGCTCCTTCTCTCCCATAACTGATATATTAGTTTGCTGGCTGATATCATACAAAGGCGCGGGCCGCTTGCCGATCGTCACGGACCATCTCGGTGAGAATTCCGGTGGACGGTTATATTCTCCAGGTAAACGTCAGTATTTCAGATAAGGGCCCCACTTCGCCCTCTCACGCTGTGCACACATCCTCCCTAACTAGTATATTTGTTTTGCCCTGGGGAATCACCTGAGGAACATCCCTGCGCTGGCGGGGTGAATACGCTACGCTACTGATATGACAGATCGTGGAGGAGACCTATGACCGACGCCGCACAGTCGCTCCAGGAGCAGGCGTACCATGCGCTCCTGCAGCGCATCATCTACTCGGAGTATCGCCCGGGCATGAAACTGGTGCTCAAAGAGGTCAGCGAGGACCTCGAGATGGGCCGGACGCCCATCCGCGAGTCCCTCGTCCGCCTCGGTCAGCAGGACATCGTCTACACCGTGCCGCAGAGCGGGACCTTCGTCTCCAAGATCGACATGAACGCGGCCGAGCAGGCGCGGTTCATGCGCGAGCAGCTCGAGCGCACCGTCGCGGTCGAGTGCTGCGTCCGCGCCGGGAAGGCCGATCTCGCCCTCCTCGCCGCGGACATCGAGGAGCAGGAGCGCTTCGCGGAGGAGGGCCAGAAGCGGGCCTTCTTCGATGCCGACAACCTCTTCCATCAGCACCTGTTCGAGATCGCGGACAGGGCGCTGCTCTGGGGCTGGCTCGATGCGTCGAGCATCAACCTGCTCCGGTACCGCTGGCTGCGCGTGCTGGTGGGCGAGCTCTCCTGGGACCACATCATCGCGCAGCACCGCACCTTGTACCGCGCCATCGAGCAGCGAAGGCCCGACGAGGTCGAGTACCTCATCGCGTCGCACCTCCACCTCATGCTCGAGGAGCGCGGCGCGGTGATGCAGGCCTTCCCCGACTGCTTCGCCTGAGCGCGCCCCGGCGTGGGCGGGCCGCGGGACGGGCCGGACCGCGCAGGACGTCGCGCGATGGGCGATCAGCCCGCGCACCCATCGCCTCCTAGAGGACAACGCCGTCCTTCCATATGCTGATCGCACGGAAGCCCTGCCGCTCCGCCGCGGTCCGCTCCCCTGAGGCCACCCGAAGCACGAGATCCCACAGGCCCGCAGCCGCCTCGTCGAGGTCCCGCTCGCCGGTGGCGATGGCACCCGCGTTGAAATCCATCCATCCGGGTTTCCGCGCGGCGAGCGCGTCGTTGGAGAAGACCTTGATCGTGGGGGCCGGAGCGCCGAAGGGCGTGCCGCGCCCGGTCGAGAACAGGATCGCATGGCAGCCCGCTGCGGTGAGGGCCGTGGTGGAGACCATATCGTTGCCGGGACCGCACAGCAGCGAGAGCCCGCTCCGGCGCACCCGGTCCCCGTAGGCGAGCACGTCGACGACGGGCGCGGTGCCGCCCTTCTGCACGCAGCCGCAGCTCTTGTCCTCAAGCGTGGTGATCCCGCCGTCCTTGTTGCCGGGACTCGGGTTCTCGAAGACCGCCTCGCCGTGGCTGATGAAATAGTCCTTGAAGCCGTTGAGCATCTTCGCCGCCGCGTCGAAGACGGCGCGGCTCTCGCAGCGGCCGAGAAGGACGCTCTCAGCGCCGAACATCTCCGGCACCTCGGTGAGCACGCTCGACCCGCCGCGTGCGACGACCATGTCGCTCACGCGGCCGATCACGGGGTTCGCGGTGATGCCCGAGAGCCCATCGGACCCACCGCACTTGAGCCCGAGCACGAGTTCGCTGGCGGGGATCGGCTCGCGGGACGAGGCGCGCGCGAGCTCGGCGAGGTCGGCGAGGATCTCGCGGCCCGCCTCCTGCTCGTCCGCGACGTCCTGGCAGTTCAGGAACCGCATGCGCGCGGGATCGAAGTCGCCCAGCTCCTCGATGACCTGGTCGTGGGTGCAGTTCTCGCATCCGAGGGAGAGGAAGAGCACGCCGGCTGCGTTTGGGTGGCGCGCGAGCGCGACCAGGAGCGCACGGGTCCGCGCGTGGTCGGCTCCCGTCTGCGAGCAGCCGAAGGGGTGCGGGAGGCAATGGATGCCCTCGAGCGGGCCGCCAACGAGGTCCTGGGCGCCGGCGGCGAGCGCGCGGCCGACCTCGTTCACGCAGCCGACCGTGGGGATGATCCAGATCTCGTTGCGGATGGCGGCCCTCCCGTCCGCCCGCCGAAACCCCAAGAAGGTCTCGGGCGGCACGGGGCTCAGCACCGGATGCGTGGGCCGGTATGCGTAGGCGACCTCACCGGAGAGGCTCGTCCCCATGGTATGGGTATGAAGCCAGGCCCCGCGCGCCACCGCCGTGGTGGCGCGCCCGATGGGCAGGCCGTACTTGATGACGTCCTCCCCCGCAGCGAGCGGTGACAGCGCCAGCTTGTGGCCCTGCGGGATGTCCTCGACCGCGGTGACGGCGCCGGCACCGGGGACCTCCACTGCGGTACCGGCCGCCAGCGGCTCGAGGGCGACGGCCACGTTGTCGGCCGGGTTGATCCGTATCGCCTTCATGCTGGCCCCACCTCGTCTAAGCAAGCTGCGAACGCGGCGCGGGCGCCCTCGGCGCGCACGGTCGCGAGGGCGGATGCGACGGCCCCCTCGAGCCCGGCGACGGAGCGCAGATCGCACCCCCACAGGCGCTCGTTCGCAAGCACGGCGGGCACGAGGTCCGCATCGGTGTCGTCCGCATGCGCGGCGTAGAAATCGAGCACGGCATCATCATCGCGTGCCGTGTAGGCCGTGCCGTCCGCGCGTGTGAGGTGCAGCCCCGCCTTGTCGCGACCGGTGCAGCCCGTCGTGTAGAAGGCGATCAGGGCGGCGAGGCTCGTCGTCAGGCAGCGCGGCGGCGTACCTTCGGCGGCGACGTAGTCGAGCAGGGTCGGCAGGTTGCGGGCGCGCCATTTGGCCGTCGAGTTCAGGCAGATGGAGAGGAGCTGATGGTCGATGAAGGGGTTGTCGAACCGGTTTCGAACCGCGGCGGCGAAGGCCCGCACATCCTCTTCGTCAAGCTCGCCCGAAAGCGTGGGGATAACCTCGCGCTCGAACATGCGGTCCATGAAGCCGCGCACCACGGCGTCGTGCATGCAATCGCGCACGATATCGAAGCCCGCGAGCCAGGCGCCCGGCGCGAAGCCCGTGTGCGCGCCGTTCAAGATGCGGACCTTGCGCTTCTTGTAGGGCGCGACGTCGGGGGTCACGAAGACGCCGGGGAGCTTCGCCGCCGTGAAGGGGAGGCGCGCCGCCAGGTCCTCGTCACCTTGGATGCCCCACATCTGGAAGGGCTCGCGCACGGTCAGGAACGGATCGACGTAGCCCAGGCGCGCGGCCAGGGCGGCCTCCTCCTCGGGATCGCGGATCCGGCCGGGCACGATCGTATCGACGAGGGTCGTGCAGAAGACGCAGTCCCCATCGAGCCACGCGCCGAACGCCCCCTCCCATCCCCAGTCGGCCGCATGGCGGTGGACGATGCGCGCGAGCTCGGCCCCGTTCTCGTCGATGAGTTCGCAGGAGAGGATGATGACGCCCGGCTTGCCGGCGGCCCAGCGCGCGTGCAGGACCTGCGCGAGCTTGGCTGGAAAACTCGCCGGCGGCTCGTCATCGGGCCCGCACGCGGGGTCGTAGGCGATGCCCGCCTCCGTGGTGTTCGAGACGATGATCGCAAGGTCGTCGGAGACGGCGATCTCCCGGATCGCCTGGAAGTCGGCGGGGCGGTGGGGGTTCAGGCACCGGCTGCAGCTTGAGATGAGGCGGCACGCGTCGACGCGCTCCCCCTCCTCGCGGCCGCGCATGCAGACGGTGTAGAGGCAGTCCTGCGCGTTGATGCCGTCGGCAAGGTCGAAGGAGCCGTCGATCGGCTGCACCATGGCGATGCGGCCGTTCCAACCCGTCGCCTCGTTCGCCAGGTCGAAGAACCGGTCCACGAAGGCGCGCAGGAAGTTGCCCTCCCCGAATTGGAGCACCCGCTCCGGCGCATCGCGCGGCACGAGGTAGCCGTCGTAGCCGGTGTTCTCGAGGGTTCGGTACCTCAAGCTGTCCATGGGATCCCCTCCCGCTCGGTCCGATCCGGTTGGGCCCGCCGGCCCTCAGCCTCGCATCAGGCCGTCACGGTATCGAGGTCGAAGCCGAAGTAGCGCACGGCGTTGTTGTAGGAGATATCGCGTACGAGCCGGTGGAGGAGGTCGCGGTCATCGGGGAACTTGCCCGCCTCGACCCACTCGCCCACAAGGCCGCAGAGCACGCGGCGGAAGTACTCGTGGCGTGGGTAGGACAGGAAGCTCCGCGAGTCGGTGAGCATGCCGATGAACGTGCCGAGAACGCCCTCGTTCGCCAAGGTCGTGAGCTGGTCGCGCATGCCGACCTCATGGTCGTTGAACCACCACGCGCTGCCGTTCTGCATCTTGCCGGCGACGGGTCCCTCCTGGAAACACCCCATGACGGTGTCGATGACGATGGCGTCCGCCGGATTCAGGCTGTAGAGGATGGTCTTCGGCAGGCCGGTGCGCTCATGGATGGCGTTCAGGAACGCGGCGAGCTGATCCGCGGGGGTGTAGTTGGCCACGGCGTCGTAGCCGGTGTCGGGGCCGAGCTTCGCGAGCATGGCGCTGTTGTTGTCGCGCCGGCATCCGAAGTGGAGCTGCATCGCCCAGCCGAGGCGCACGTACTCGCCGGCCGCGAACTGCATGAACGCGGTCTTGTAGGCGAGCGCCTCCCGCTCGGTCGGCGCCTGGCCGGCGCGGGCGCGCGCGAAGATGCCCTCGATCTCCTCATCGCTGGCGGGCACGTACATGACGTAGTCGAGGGCGTGATCGGAGGCGCGGCACCCGAGGGCGTGCGCCTCGTCGTAGCGCGCGGAGATGGCGCGCTTGAGGGCGGCGAACGAGGTGATCGGCTCGCCCACGAGGCCGCCCAGGCGCTCGAGGTAGGCCGTGAACGCGGAGGTCCGCTCGATCCTGAGAGCCGCATCGGGGCGCATCGCGGGTAGCACCTGCACGTCGAAGCTCGGATCCGCCGCGAGCTTTTTGTGCCACTCGAGGCTGTCCGCGGGGTCGTCCGTGGTGCAGATCAGGCGCACGCCGCTTTGGCGCACGATCTCCCGGCAGGTGAAGTCGGCCTCGGCGAGCTTCGCGGCCGTGAGGTCCCAGACCTCCTGGGCGGTCTTGCCCGAGAGCACGCCCTCGTAGCCGAAGTAGCGCTTGAGCTCCAGGTGACTCCATTCGAAGACCGGGTTGCCGATGGAGCGCTCGAGGGTCTCCGCCCATGCCTGGAACTTGTCGCGAGCCGGTGCGTCACCGGTGATCAGGCGCTCGTCCACGCCACAGGCGCGCATGAGGCGCCATTTGTAGTGATCGCCGCCGAGCCAGGCCTCGGCGATGTTCTCGAAGCGCCTGTCCTCGAAGATCTCGCGCGGCGAGATGTGGCAGTGGTAGTCGATGATGGGCAGGTCCTCGGCCGCCTCGTGGTAGAGCTCCTCTCCGGTTTGTGTGCTCAGCAGAAAACTCCGGTCATCCATGAACTGCTTCATCGTCTTCCCTCTCGTCCCCCATCAGGGGAATCTGGACGGAGCGACCGGTCGGAGGCGAGCGGCCGCATGAACAAGGTGAACGTTACCTCTTCGGCCATGCGGCTGTCTAGCGAGAAAGTGAACGTTCACTTTCTCGGGCGGCGGACGGCGCGGTTTTTCGGCGAATGGCGGGTGCCGGGAACGGAGCAGGGCAGGTCGAGCGGCCCGCCATGCGGATCCGCGATACCGCGCGAGACGCGGCCGGGGTCGGCCTCGCAGGGCATCCCGGAGGCGGAGCGGCATCGAGCCTCCCCGCCTGGGTGCCGCTGTGCCCTTACCGGAGGTTCGCGCTCGCCCGGGCGCACACCTGGGCGAGGTTGCTCTGGAACACCAGCTCGACGGAGCCCGTCTGCACCTCGTTCGCAGGGAGCGCGTGCCAGAGGACCGCATCGATGAGGTCGCCGATCGCCCGGTACGCCATCCCGACAGGGTCCTTGTACACGAGGTTCGTGAAAACCCCTTGCCGGAGCGCCGCGATGCTCTCGGGGAACAGGTCGCTGCCGAGGGCCGCGACCTCCCCTGCAAGGCCGAGCTCCACCAGGGTGTCGGCGAGGATCTCGCTGCCGAGCGCGAAGACGCTCACGGCCAGCGCGGGGCGGGCCGCCTCGAGGTGGGCCAGCAGGGCGCGATGGAGCTCATCGGCCTGGCCGTGGGCCCCGGGAACCTCGTCGATGACAAGGCCGGGCCAGCGCCGTCGCAGGCGCTCGCGGAAGGCGCGGGCCACGAGCTCATGGGAGGGCATGGCCGCATCGCCGGAGAGCAGCAGGACGCGCGCGCCGGGCCCCGCGAAGCGCAGCAGGTTCTCCGCCTGCTCGGCCAAGAGGCCGCCCGCGGACTCAAAGTCAGCCACCACCGCGCCCACGCGCTTGGTCTGCGGCCGGTCCCCGTTGAGCAGGATGAGGGAAACCCCCGCATCGGTGAGCCGCCGGAGCAGGGAGGTCTCCTCCCCTTCCGCCGGGGCGAGGGCGAGCAGGCCGTCCAGATGGCCGCCCGCCTCGACGCGCTCCACGAGACGGGAGAGGCACGGGGCGTAGCTGCCGATCTCGAAGTCGATGAACTCGGCCTCGATGCCAGAATCCCGGGCCTCGTCGAGGTGGCGGCGGCAGCCCTCCCACAGGTACGCGTGGAAGTAGCGCCCCGTCCCCGTGGCCGCAGGCAAGCAGATCGCGATGCGCACGCGCTTACGACGCAGGTTCGACGCGGCGGCGTTGCGCCGGTAGCCCAGCTCGTCGGCCAGCTTCACGATGCGGCAGCGGACCGCATCGGAGACGCCGGACTTCCCCGTCAGCGCCTTGTGCACCGTGTTGATCGAGACGTCGAGCGCGGCGGCGATGTCCTTCATCGTCACCCTGCCGCCGTCTGTATGCTGCGCCATCGGATCGACCCCATCTCAACGCACGTCCGTCGGCCTCCATGATAGCGCCCGCGCCGCGGGATTGGGGAACGTTAACCCACGCGTGGCACCCGGGCGCGCCGACACGCGCGGCGTCCTCGCGCGCCAACCCGTGCGCGCACGNGGCCGGTGACGCTCATGGCCGTGGCCTGCCAGGACTCGAAGCCCAGCGGGGCGAAGATCCAGCCCAGCGCGGTCGAGACCATGGCGAGCACGGAGTAGTCCGTGAACTCCTCGAGGCCGTTGGTGATCTCGGGGAGGAACCCGAAGGTGCCCTCGTACACGCCGAAGTTGGAGAGGAACCACACCACGATGGTGGAGGCGAAGATGATCGTGAAGGCCTTCTTGATGTAGGCGCTCACGCGCTCCCACACGTGCAGGGCCCAGGAGCGGACGGAGGGCAGGTGGTAGGACGGCAGCTCCATGACGAAGGGCGTCGGGCGGCCGGCGAAGATCTTGGTCTTCTTGAGCATGATGCCCGACACGATGACCGCGAACACGCCCAGGAAGTAGAAGAGCGGGGCGATCCAGGAGGCCTTGTTGTCGCTCACCAGGGCGCCCATGAGCAGGGCGATGAGGGGCAGCTTGGCGCCGCAGGGGATGAAGGTCGTGGTGATGACCGTCATGCGGCGGTCCTTCTCGTTCTCGATGGTCTTGGTGGAGAGCACGCCGGGAACGCCGCAGCCCGTGGAGACGAGCATCGGGATGAAGGACTTGCCGGAGAGGCCGAAGCGGCGGAACACGCGGTCCATGACGAACGCGACGCGGGCCATGTAGCCGCAGTCCTCAAGGAAGGACAGGAGCACGAAGAGGACGAACATCTGCGGGATGAAGCCGAGCACGGCGCCCACGCCGGCGACGACACCGTCGACCACGAGGCCGGTGACCACGGCGCTCGCGCCCGCGGCCTCGAGCCAGCCGGTCACGACGTCGGGGATGCCGGGGACCCAGGGACCGAACTCGGTCGGATCGGGCTCGGCCACCTGCGCGTCCTTCGCCACGGTCGCGGCGTCCACCTCGCTGGTGGTCACCTCGCCGGAGTCCTCGTCCTCGAACTCGGCGGTCGCCGTGATCTTGGAGGCGGCGGGCTCGGAGGCGATCTTCTCGGCGGCGGCGAACGCGCCCTCGGTGTCCTCGGCGTCCATGGCCTCGGTGTAGGAGCTCACGTCGATGCCCTGCTCGGCGGCGGCGTCCATGAACGCGGCGATCTCGGTCTTGGAGGTCTCGAACTCGCCGGAGGCCTCGTCGTAGGCCTCGCGGCCCTGGCCGAGCACGAACCAGCCGTCACCGAAGATCTGGTCGTTCGTGAAGTCCGTGGCCGCCGTGCCGAAGGTGGAGATGGCGAGCCAGTACACGCAGAACATGGCCAGGGCGAAGATAGGGAGGCCCAGCCAGCGGTTGGTGACGACGCGGTCGATCTTCTCGGAGACGCTCATCCGGGCGGGGGCGCGGTGCAGGCACTCGTCGATGATATGGGCGATCACCGCGTAGCGCTCGCTCGTGATGATGGACTCGGCGTCGTCGTCGCAGTCGGCCTCGCACTGGGCCACGATCCGCTCGACGTCGGCCGCCTTATCGGCGGAGAGGTTCAGGAGCTTGGTGGCCGCCTCGTCGCGCTCGAAGAGCTTGACGGCGTAGTAGCGGCACTTGCCCGCCGGCACGCTCTGGGGCAGCAGGCTCTCGATGCGGTCGAGGACGTCCTCGATCGCGGAGTCGAACTTGTGCTCGGGCACGGAACCCTTCTGGGCGGCCGCGCGGACCGCGTCGAAGAGCTCGCTGATGCCCGTGTTCTTGAGGGCGGAGATGAGCACCACCGGGCACCCGAGCTTGCGGGAGAGCGCCGCGGTGTCGATCTTGTCGCCGTTGCGCTCCACGAGGTCGGCCATGTTCAGGGCGACGACGGTGGGAAGACCCGTCTCGATGACCTGGAGCGCCAGATAGAGGTTGCGCTCGAGGTTGGTGGCGTCGATGACCTGGATGACCGCATCGGGCTCGCCGCTCATGAGGTAGTCGCGCGAGACCTGCTCCTCGGGGCTGTAGGGGGACAGGGAATAGATGCCGGGGAGGTCTGTGACGGTCACGCTCTTGTCGCTCGAGAGCTTGGCCTCCTTCTTCTCAACCGTCACGCCGGGCCAGTTGCCCACGTAGCCGTTCTGGCCGGTGATCAGGTTGAACAACGTCGTCTTGCCGCAGTTGGGGTTGCCCGCCAATGCGATATGGAGCTCTGAAGCTGCCATGAAACTCCTTCTTCCTGAGGCTTTGAAACTTTTGGCGAAGTTACCGAGCGCCTCCCCGGCCGCCGGCGCAGACCCGGCATATGCTCAAGGAAGCGTCTCTACCTGCCTGAATCGTCGATTGTGCGCGCCTTACGCGACCTCGACGATCGCCGCCTCCTCCTTGCGGATGGACAGCTCGTAGCCGCGCACGGTGATCTCGATCGGATCGCCGAGCGGCGCGACCTTCACGACCTTGAACAGGGTCCCCTTGATGAGGCCCAGGTCCATGAGGTGGCGACGAAGCGCACCGGAACCGTGCAGCTTGATGATCGTGGAGGAGTCCCCCACAGCGACATCTCCCATCGTCTTCATTACTTCCTCCTTTCAGGTGATGGTCCTGATTGGACAGGCCAGCTCATCGGCGGCCCGCCCCATGCCTTTGCGACGATCGAATGCTCAGGCCGTCATCACATACTGGGCCACTTTGACATCGAGGCCGAAGCGCGCGCCCTTCACCATGACGATGACGTTGCTGCCGCTCGAGGTCACCACGTGTACCTGGGACCCCTCGACAAAGCCGAGATCTTGGAGGTGGCGCTTCATATCCTGGTTGCCGCGCACCCGTGCGACCGTGACGGTCTCACCGGCACGCACCAGGGAGAGCGGCATCGCCGGCATTCCCGTTGGCATACTCACCACCTGCTTCCACACTCGCTCGCTCTGAACAAAGCAAGGCGGCCCGCACGCCCGTCTGCTGATCGCAGCATGCGGACCTAAGTTAACCTCATCTATGTTCGCTTACGTAAACTATCACGTCACGCAGGGGATGTGAAGACCTGGCGTGCATCTTTTGCAAAACATGCGGTTGCGACCTACGGATTGTATGACAAGGCCGCGGTCGGGGTATATAGCGGAGTCTGCACCGGACAGGTGCACCTACCGGGCGCCTCGATCATACGCGTCCGCGTACAGCCGCCGAAGATCCTCCGGGCCCACGTCCCTGATGGTGTTCGCGGGGCTCCCGCTCTCGATCGCATCGGCGACCATCTTCTCGATCGCCCCGAAGTACGCCTCGCGGGGAACCCCGTATGCCGCAAGCGAGGGGATCTCCAGCTCGGTGAGCAGGTCGCGTATCGCGCGCATCAGCGCGGCCGAGGCCTCGCGCTCAGACGGGCTCGAGGAGATCCCGCAGTACCGCGCGATGCGCGCGAACCGCTCCGGCGCCCCGTCGAGCGCGAAGGTCAGGCACACGTCCATGAGCATGGCATTTGAGAGCCCGTGGGGCACATGGAACAGGGCGCCGATCGGCCTGCTCATGCCATGGATGAGCGTCACGCTGGCGTTGCTGAACGCGATCCCCGCCTCCGTGGCCGCAAGGGACATCTGCACGCGCGCCTCCCTGTTTTCCGGCTCCCGGACGCAGGTCGCGAGGTTCCCGAAGATCCGCCGCGCGGCGGAGAGGGAGAACGTCTCGGACAGCGGGTTCGCCTTGCGCGAGGTGAAGGACTCGATCGCATGGCAGAGCGCATCCACGCCCGTCGCCGCCGTGACGGACGCCGGGGCGGTGAGGGTGAAGACCGGATCGACGACGGCCGTATGCGGGATGAGCGACGGCCCCGCGATGAGCATCTTCACGTCGCGCGCCGTGTCGGTGATGATGGCGAACCGCGTCGCCTCCGATCCGGTGCCGGCGGTCGTGGGCACGGCGACCATCGGGCACACCGGCCCCTCCGCGGTCCTGCCCAAATAGGACGAGATCTCGCCGCCGCCTGCGACGACCAGGGCGATCGCCTTCATCGTGTCGAGGGGGCTGCCGCCGCCGAGACCCACCATGAAGTCGCAGCCGGAGCACCGGAACAGCTGCGCGCCCGCGCGCACCATCGTGTCGGTGGGCTCGCCGCTCACCTGATCGAAGATCTCCCAGGCTATCCCGGCGCGGTCCAGCACCGCGCAGGCGCGCGCGACGTTGCCGAGCCCCACCATCGTCGCATCGGTCACCACCAGCGCCTTGGTGCCCAAACTCGGCAACGCGTCCGCCAAGCGCTCAAGGGCGCCGTCTCCGTACAGGATCTCCTGCGGGGTCAGAAACGACCACGGCCCGTGCTGACACGCATCCATATCCCTCTCCTCTCTCGCCTACGCCACGCCCGACTCGGCGTGGGCGCGGGCGACGCGCTCGGCCCATTCGTCCAGGCGATCCGGATGGAAGGTGTATCCATCCTCGGTGTCGAGCGCATCCAGCGCCGCGATCTCGTCCTCGGAAAGAGCGAAGTCGAACACGTCGGCGTTGCTCCTGATCCGCTCCACCCGATTCGACTTCGGCATCGTGACGAACCCCTTTTGCAGGGCGTACCGCACGCAAACCTGACCCGGGTCCTTTCCGTGGCTCGCGGCGATCTCCCGGATCACCGGATGCCCCATGAGCCTGCCCCGGCCGAGCGGGCCCCACGCCTCCAGCTGCACCCCGTTCCGCTCGCACCATGCGACCGTGTCGCGCTGCTGGTACCCGGGGTTATGCTCGATCTGGTCGACCATGGGGGCGATATCGGCGCGGGAGACGAGCGCCTCGAGATGGTGGACGAGGAAGTTCGACACGCCGATCGCCCTGATCCGGCCGGACCGGTGCAGCTCCTCGAAAACCCGCCAGGTCTCGGCGATGCGCTCCTCCCAGACATCCTCCCAGCCGGCCACGCGGGGCCAGTGGATCAGATAGAGGTCGAGGTAGTCCACCTGCAGCCACGAGAGCGTGCGGTCGAATGCCGCACGCGCCGCCTCCGCGCCCTGATCCGGGTTGTTCAGCTTGCTCGTGATGAAGATCTCGCTCCTCGGGATACCCGAGTCCCGTATGACCTCGCCCACCACGTGCTCGTTCTTGTATGAGGTCGCCGTGTCGATATGGCGGAGCCCTCTGTCGAGGGCGAAGCGGATGGATCGCGCCCCGCGCTCATCAGGGGGCACCATGTAGGTCCCAAAGCCAAGGCAGGGGATCTCAACGCCGTTCGAAAGCAGAAACCGATCGCAGGCCCCCGCGAGCTGGACCGCGGGAAGCCTCCTTGTCGCCGGAGTTTGAACCGGGCGCACATCCGTGCTCTCCCCCATCAGGCACCTCCTTCACTCGTTGGCCCCGCAGCGCCATCGGGCGCGACCTGGGCCACCATCTCACCGTACAGCGCCTTCTCCTCGGCGATGAAGGCGCGCACCTCCTCGGGGGTCGGCAGGGCGTCGGAGCAGTTGTTGGCCCGGACCATCATCGAGGCCTCGGCCGATCCGAACTCGAGGCACCGCTGGATGTCCCATCCGCTGAGCAGGCCGTAGATGAACCCCGATCCGTATCCGTCGCCGCCGCCGAACCCCTTGCGGGCCGTCACCGGGAACGGTTTGATGGAGTACGAGCCCCCGTCGGACACATACGCCGTCGAGCCCTGCATGCCGTGTTTGATGACGACGATCTTCGCGCGCTCACCATGCCAATACGATGCGCTCTCCTCGTCCGTCATCCCGGGCCTGATCAGCGCCTCCGTCAGATCGAACTCCTCACGCGACCCCATGATGACGTCGGCCTGGCGGGCGATGGCCGCATAGTAGATCGCGATCTCGTCAGCGCTCTTCCAGTTGTAGGCGCGGTAGTCGATGTCGAACAGGATCGGCGTGCCCACCTGCCGCGCCAGCAGCGCGGCTTTCAGGGCCGCCTCCCGGCTCGGGCTCTCCGCCAGCGCGGTGCCAGAGATCAGCAGCATTTTGGCGTCCGCGATATACGGGCCGTCGATGTCGTCGACGGAGAGCTGCAGGTCCGCGATGCAGTTCCTATACATCAGAATCCGGCTCTCGGAGGGGGACAGCATCTCCGTGAACGTCAGGCCCAGCTTCTCCCCTCCCCGGCACCGCGTCACATGGCTCGTATCGATGCCCTGCCGCTCGAAGTACTCGAGGACGAAATCGCCAAACTGGTCGTTGGAGATCTTCCCGATGAACCCCGCCTTCATGCCGTGGCGCACCGCGCCCACCGCGATGTTCGCCGGGGAGCCGCCCACGTACTTCTCGAAGTACCGCACCTCCTTGAGCGGCTTGAAGGCCTCCTTGACCGTGTCGGAGTACGCCGGGTTGAAATCGATGGCGATCCGTCCCAACAGCACGAGGTCCAACGGCCGGTGTGCATCAAATTCGAGGTAATCCATCACATGCTCCCATCGCATACGATTCGCCGCGCCCAGCCGCCCTCACGCGAAGGGGATGAAGACGAGGACGAGGCCGACGGCGATCAGCGCCCACGACAGGGCGCGTATCAGGCGCTCGCGCCGGTCGTATGCCCCAACCGACGGATCGGCCTGGCGCCGCCTCATGTACGAGACCCTGACGAGCGCGACGCCGCTGAGGCCGAGCGCCGCGCAGGCGATCTGCACGTACTCCGATAGCTGCATTCGTCCCCTCCCCGCATCGTCGTTCACACGCAAGCGCCCCTTAGGGCTCGCGGTCCCTGGGCGCCCGCCCCGTCATGCCGCGAGCTCGCGCACGATCGCCTCGAGCTCGCCGTCCTCGCAGCCCGTGAGGAAGCAGTCGAGGAAGGGTTTGGTGAGGGCCGTCCTCACCATCTCCGGGTCGAGCGCGCGCAGGATCTCGGGAAGGGGCTTGGCGACGCGGCGCTTGACGTCATCGAGCAGGCGCACGTTTCTGCCCTGCGCCTCCTTGCGATCCGCCGGATACCCCTGCCCCTTCGGCGAGGCGAAGGCACGGGTGAAGATGCCCTCAAGGTTGAGCTCGGCGCCCCACCCGAACCCCTTGGCAAAGGGGATGGACAGCGCGTTGCCGTCGTTGATCTGCAGGAACAGGTAGGCGTCGGTGGGCTCGATGCAGTATCCGCACACGACGCCGGGGTACATGTTGCAGCTCATCAGCGCCCCCTGGCCGGTGCCGCATCCCGTGACCACGAAGTCCACCGCGCGGGAGTTCAGCAGCAGCGCCGCCTGGATCCCGATGTGGAGGTAGGTGAGGCGGGGGTTCTCGTCTGAATAGTCCTCCGGCCGGTCGCGGGGGTTGTCGACGTAGTGCATACCCGTGTTGAACACGGTGTGCCCCAGCGGCTCCGCGACCCCTCTGAGCTGCCCGAGGATGAGGTCGTTCTTCGACGCCTGTGAGAATTCCTGGATCAGTGCGATCTTCATGACGCTACTCCTTAGACCCCGAATCGAACGCCGCGTAGGTATAGCGGTCGTTCGACCCGATGATGTGCAGGTACTTTTTGACGAACGCCTTGATCGACGCCTCGGCGGCCATCTGCAGGGCGAGGAAGTCGGCGGCCGGGTTCTCCGAGAGGAGCGCCAGCATGCCCTCCTTCGCCGCCTGGAAGGCATCGGTGCAGACGTTGATCTTGTTGATGCCGCCGGCGACGGCCGCCTTGAGGTTCTCCTCGCCCGAGCCGGAGCCGCCGTGCAGCACGAGCGGCATCTGGAGCGCCCGCTTCAACTCGGCGAGGCGATTGAAGTCGAGCTTCGGCACGTACCCCTTGGGATAGGTGCCGTGAGCGGTCCCGATGGCGACGGCGAGGGCGTCGCAACCCGTGCGCTCCACGAACTCGCAGGCCTGGGCGACATCGGTGTACATATCGTCCGTCCGACCGTCGCCCGCAGCCGCCTGCCCCACATGGCCGAGCTCCGCCTCGACGGAGACGCCCTTGGGATGCGCCAGGGTGACAACGGTGCGGGTCCGCTGCACGTTCTCCTCAAAGGGCAGGGAGGAGGCGTCGATCATGACGTTGGTGAACCCCTCCTGGATGGCGCGGACCTCGTCCTCGAGCCGGGCCCCGTGATCGAGGTTCAGGGCGATCGGCACCGGGGCCTTCTCGGCGAGGGCGCGGACCACGGGGACGATCGCGTCCAGATGCGCATGCTTCGCGATCTGGCCCGGGCCCATCTGGATGATGATCGGGGACCGCTCCTCGGTCGCCGCCTCGATGCCGGCGCGGACCATCTCGATGTTGATGGAGTTCATCGCCATGACCGCGTAGGTGTTCTCATCGGCGTGATCCAGAAGGGACTTCATGGAAACAAGCATGACCTGCCTCGATTTCTCTACGAAAATGGAAGGTGCCAGCTGTCCGCTGGCACCTTGTGTGCGCTTAGAGGTCGATGTCGAGTTCGACGATCTCCTCCTCGACCTTCTCGGTCTCCTCCGGCCTGCGCTTGATGAGCGCGTAGACCACGCCCGTCACGAGCGAGCCGGCGACGAGGGCGATGACGGCCCACACCGGGTTCACCATCGTGGGGAACACGAAGATGCCGCCATGGCCGGCCACGGACTCGACGCCCATGCCGACGGCGATCGCGCCGGCCGTCGCCGAGCCGAGCATCGAGGCCGGGATGAAGCGGACCGGATCGGCCGCCGCGAAGGGGAGCACGCCCTCGGTGATGAAGCAGAGCCCCATGGGGAACGCCGTGATGGCGGTGTCGCGCTCCGTCTGGCTGAACTTGTCGCGGGCGATGAGGGATGCCACGAAGGCGCCGACGGGCGGGGTCATACCGCCTATGATCTTCGCGGACATGGGGCCGTAGATGCCGTCGGCACCGAGGCCGTTCGCGGCCATCGAGGCGGTCTTGTTGACGGGGCCGCCCATGTCGAAGCCCATGCAGGCGCCGATCACAGCGCCGATGATGGCCTTGGAGCCGCCGTTCAGCGAGATGATCCACGCCTGGAACACGTCCATGATCCATGCGAGGGGCTGGGCGAAGACCGCGAGGAACAGCATGCCGCACACGAAGGTGGCGAGCACGGGCATGATCAGGACGGGCATCAGGCCGGCGCACCACGACGGCAGCTTCCAGGTCTTCATCCACAGCAGGAAGTACCCGATGACGAAGCCCATGACCAGGCCGCCGAGGAACCCGGCCTTCGACATCGTGCACGTGTAGCCGATGATGAAGCCGGGCACGATGCCGGGCCGCTCGGCGATCGAGTAGGCCATGTAGGCGCAGAGGATCGCGACGGCGAAGTTCATCGCGTAGCCCGAGAGCATGTTCACGCCCCACCAGAACCCTCCCCAGGTGAAGGGCTCCATGCCGGTGAACGGCGTGGGCCAGGAACCGGCGACCGCAGCGTAGTAGTCGCCGATCAGATAGCCGCCGAAGCCCTTGGCGAGGGCCCCGAGGATTCCGCCGGCCACGACCATGGGAATCATGTAGGAAATGCCTGTCATGATGGTCTTCATGACGCCAACTCGTTTGATGGTGGACATCGTTCTCCCCTCTCTTCGCGCAGGCGTCCTCCCGCCCGCGCGATGGTCACTTGCCCTTACTGCGTGAGCTTCTTCTCGATGGTGGCGATCAGGCTCTTGGGGTTCTTCATCGCCACGCTGATGGGGATGTCGACAACCTTCTTGCCCGTGAAGCGGGCCGTATCGACCGCGATGTCATGGGCGATGATCACCACATCGGCGGCTGCGATCTCCTCCCCGGTGAGCACGTTGTCCGCGCCGATCGTCCCCTGCGTCTCGATCTTGCAGGCGTGGCCCGCCGCCTCCGCCGCGTCCTTGATCTTCTGGGCGACGATGTAGGTGTGGGCGATGCCCGCGGTGCAGGCGGTGACTCCGACGATCTTCATTGGCTTCCCCTCTCTCGTGTGGTTCGAACGCCGCAGCCCCCGGCGTCCATGCGCGCGCCGCGCGCGTTCCTTCGGCGCTCGTCACGCCGTGAGAATCGAAATGACCTCGGAAGGGGTCCTCGCCCCCTGAAGCGCGGCGACCAGGCTGTCTTTGCCGATCTTGCCGGCGAGCTCAGCCAAGAGCCGCATGTGGTTCTGGGCGAATCCCTCGTCATCGGACACGCAGAACAGGAAGAACAGGTTGACGGGCTCGTCGTCGTAGCTCTCCCATGCGACCAGGTGCTCCGAGCGCCCGATGGCGATCGTGATCTTCTTGACCACCGCGCTCTTGCCGTGCGGGATGGCGATATGGTTGCCGGCACCGGTGATGCCGGCGGCCTCGCGGACGTAGATATCCCTCACGAACTGCTCGATATCGGAGATGTAGCCCGCCTCGAACAGGTGCCCCGAGAGCTCGCGGAGGATCTCATCCTTCGTGGTCCCCTTGAGGTCGAGGTCGATGATGTCCTCGCTCAGAATCTCGCTCAGATCCATGTGCCGTGCCTCTCTCCGTGCGTATGAGGGATGCCTTCGAACAGCTTTATTGAACGGGATCACGGGCGGCTCGTCCTCCAACAGTCGGTGAACGGGATTATTTCGTACGTAAGTGGTATGTGAATCACGAAAAGTTCTCAGATATGCGCTTCCCGTTTTGCCTAAATTAGGCTATTTACCTGGTACTTTATAGAAAATAACCCACGAAATAATACTATTTCGAAGGATATTTTATATTTCGATATATTTCGTTTTTGTGAGATATAACGACTACAAGGGAAGTAATTGAACAAATAGTTTCGTTATATTTCGTTTCGATAAAATGGCAGGGACCACCTGCGGCGACCCCTCCGACACGGGTTCGTCAGAGCGTGCGACCCACGTGCCCGGTCAACTGCCTTCCCCGCTCGCCGTCCTCATCCGAGCCGGCGCCCGCCGCGCGCCGCCCAGGCGTGGTCCTATCGCCCGCGATCACAAGCTCCGTGGAGGCGCCGGCCGCGGCGATCGCGCCGGCAAGGGCCCCACCGGGGTCCTCGTCGATCACGACGGCATCGATGTCTGAGATCCCGGCGAACCGGACGAAGCACGGGCACCGCACCTTCGAAGCGTCCATGAGCATGATCTTGACGCGGGCGCGCGCGACCATGAGGCGCTTGACGTCCGCGTTCCCGGTGAACTCGGTGGTGAACCCGTGATCGGGATGGAAGGAGTCCGTCGCGAGGAAGGCCTTGTCGAGGTAGAGGTCGCCTAAGGTGCGGTTGGTGATGGGGCCGGTCATGTACCGGTGGTTCTTGCGCAGGGCGCCTCCCAGCAGCAGCACGTCGGCATGGGGAAGGTTCGAATCCGCGAAGCTGGCGATCGACAGGTCGCTCGTGACGATCGTGATATCGCGTTTGTCGGACAGGAAGCGCACGAACTCGAAGGTCGTCGTCCCCGTGTCGACCAGCAGGGAGTCGCCGTTCGACACGAGCGCGGCGGCGCGCTTCGCAACCGCGCGCTTCGCTTCGACGTTGATGTTCAGGCGCTGATCGGGATAGGACACCGTGATGGTGCGCGCGATGGAGACCGCACCGCCATGCGTGCGGCGGAGCTTGCCGCCGCGTTCGAGCTTGTCGAGGTCATTCCTGGCCGTGACCTCTGAGACCCTGAAGCGCTCGCAGATGTCCGACACCCGGATGGAGGAGCGGAGGTTGACCTCCTCGACGATCATGGCGCGGCGCTCATCGATCGGCACCCGGCGCGCGTCGCGCTGCGATGACTCCCACACGGCATCCTCCCTGCGGCCTCGGTTGACCTGTATTGTTTTATACCACGGCAGGCCACGCGGGGTGTTGGTGGCGGCGGCTGCTCGACGTGCGGTTGCTTTCGGTCCTGAAGCGGTTTTCCGGTCGGCCCGGGTTGCCCCCCCCGGAAGCCGTCTTTCCGCCCGCCGGGGCCCGCTGAAATTGCATTTTCTTGAGTTATGAACACCTAGATCGGGCCTCTGCGAGTACCAATCACAAAACCGCAGGTAAACTATGGTGCAAAAAGGCGCGTTATGAATAGCGGGGTTCACAACGCGCCCTCTTCCCCGATACATCTATGCATAGCTCGCAAAAATGCAAAACACGCGAGCGGTCCGAGCCGGCCGACCGGCCGCAATCCCGGGAAACGACGCCATCCCATGGCCGCGGGGCTCGCCTTCATCGGCCGGTGGCCCCACGTGCGAAGAAGCGTTGCCCCACCTGCGGGGAAGCGATGCCCCTGCCCGCAAACCGTGCGGGCGGCCTCCCTCGATATCCTGAACGATGCCGGCGGCGCGCCCCTATCCGCGGGCCGCGCGGGCAGCCGCCATGGCCTCGGCCGCGAGCTCGCACACGCGGCTGAAATCGCCCCCGGCGAACAGCGCCGGCTTGACCATCCAGGTGCCGCCCACGGCGATGATATCCGGACTCCCGAGATACGAGCCCAGGTTCTCCTTGCTGACGCCCCCGGTCGGCATGAAGCGATGGCCGACGAACGGGGCGCAAAGCGCCGCGATGGTGCCGAGGCCGCCGTACTGGGCCGCCGGGAAGAACTTCGTCACGGTGAGGCCGAGCTTGCGCGCCGAGCCCACCTCGGTCGGGGTCACGGTGCCCGGCAGCACCGGCACGCCACGCTCGATGCAATGGGAAACGACCTCAGCGTCGAATCCCGGGGCGACGATGAACTCCGCGCCAGCTGCGAGCGCCTCGTCCACCTGCTCGACCGTGAGCACCGTGCCCGCGCCCGCGTGCATGTCGGGATGGGCGGCGCGCATGGCGCGGATCGAACCCGCCGCAGCAGCGGTGCGGAAGGTCACCTCGGCGGAACGCATGCCGGCGGCCATGAGGGCATCGGCGAGCGGAGCCGCGTCCGCCTCGTCATCGAGCACGACGACGGGCACGATCAGCAGCTCCTCTAAGGTCTGGTAGAACGATTCGAACATAATGGGTTCCTCTCAGGCAGTGTCCGGCGCACAGGGCGCCCGGCAGGTTGTATAGGTGCTGCCCCATCCGCAGGGGCGCGGCCGCATCACCGACGTGCGTGATCTGCAGCTGATGGACGCCACCCCATCCCAGGGGCGACGCTCAAGTCGTTCACAGAGAGCAGGTGGCTTTTCGCGCGCCGCCTCGCTCATCGGGGGCGGGGGCTCAGGCGCGCCCGACCTACCGGGCCACGCGGGTGCCGCCTCCTCCCGCTTGAGCAACCGCGCGGATCTCGTCCTCGGTGACCAGGTTCGAGTCCCCGCGGATCGTGAGCTTCAGCACCGATCCGGCGATTGCGTAGTCGATGGCCTCCTGCGGCGCGTAGCCGTGTAGGAGCGCATGCAGGTAGGCACCGGAGAAGGCATCCCCCGCGGCCACACCCTCGAGCACGTGCACGGGGTAGACGGGGCTGAAGACATGCGCGCCGCCGGCCGAGACGGTGCCCGGCAGAAGATCGTCCCCCTCCGCGCGGTAGAGCATGGCCATCCACTCCGAGCTCTCCACCGACGAGATGTTTCGGATCACCGAGAGCACCTGCTTGCAGCCATAGCGCTCCGTGATCTCGCGCGCCATCTCAACGTAGCCGTCCCGCTCCTCGATGCCGTTCGCGAGCGAGCCCGAGACGCAGGTGATGCCGAGGCCGCGCGGGGCGTCCTCATCGTTCGCGATGCAGACGTCGACAAGGGGGAGCAGGCCGGCCATGACCTCCTGAGAACGCTCGGGGGTCCACATCTTGCCGCGGTAGTTCACGTCGAGCACCGTGGTGATCCTGCGCTCACGGCAGGCCGCGAGGGCCTCGCGGCTGGCAACGGCCATCTCGTCCGATACCGCCGGCGTCACACCCGAGAGGTAGAGGACGCCGACACCGTCGAGGATGGATGCCCAATCGAGGTCCGTGTGAGAGGCCCGGCTGATGGCCGAGTACTTGCGGTCGTACACCACGCCGTTGCCGCGCACGGAGGCGCCCACCTCGAAGACGTAGCTCCCCAGACGGTCGCCCGCGCGGACCACGCGGCCGGTGTCCACCCCATAGGCGCTGAGGCTCCTGAGGGCGCAGTCACCCAGGCGATTCGCTGGAACGATGGAGACGAATGCCGACCGATCGCCCTGGTAGGCAAGGGAGAGGGCCACATTCGCCTCGGCGCCGCCATAGCGGACGTCGAAGCTCGTGGCCTGCTCGATCCTCAAGTGATCGGGCGGCGAGAGCCTCATCATGATCTCACCGAAGGTCAGGACGGTCGTGTTTGTATCCATCGTGGCTCCTCTCCCTGCTGCGGCCCAAGGTCTCGTGCATTACGAAATCGATTTCTCTCTACGCGTGGAGTATACTCCCCCTAGCGGAAAAGAGAAACCGATTTCTTAAACTTCGTATCCGGGGACGGAATCACAGGGGAGAACGATGGGGCGCATGCGCATTAAGGACATCGCGGCTGAGGCGGGCGTGAGCCCAGCCACGGTCTCGCGCGTCCTCAACAACCGGCCAGGCACCATGTCGGACGAGACGCGCGCCCGGGTCAAGGCCGTGATCGAGCGGACCGGGTACCAGCCGAGCAATGCCGCCCGGAGCCTGCGCCGCGGGCGCACAGGGGCCATCGGACTCATCCTCGCCGATATGTGCAACCCCTACTCGAGCGCCATGCTCGAGGCCCTCGCGGCCGATGCGGGCAACCGGGGCCTCGCGCTCATGACCGCCGTCAGCGGCAACGACGCCGAACAGGAGGAGCGTGCCTGCGAGCGGCTCATCGCAGCCGGCGTGGACGGACTCGTGGTCAACTCCTGCCGTGCGGGCGACGAGGCGGCCGCCTCCCTTGCGGCGGCAGGGCGCCTCGTCCCGATCGTCCTGCTGGACCGGGCCGTGCCCGGCAGCGGCCTACCCCTCGTCACCTCCGACAACGACCGACTCATGCGCGAGATGGTTGAGGAGATCCATCGGCGTGGATGCGCCATCTGCCACCTCTTGGATGAGCGGGGCCGCACGAGCGCCATCCGCCGTGAGCGTGCGCGATCCTTCGAGCGTGAGCTCGCCGCACGCGGGATGACGGGCGGGACGGTCGCGCTCGCATCGCCGGCCGCGGACGCCGCCCGGCAGCTGGAGGAGCTCGTAAGAGGTGCCGTATCCCCCATCGGCCTCATCGCCGTGAACGGCCTCGTGCTGCTCCGCTTGGTGGAGGCGCTCGGCGAGACAGACCTTTCCGCCCCCGGCACGCTCCGCATCGCAACCTTCGATGAGTACGCTTGGAACCGTGCGCTTTTCGGCGGGATCACCACCGCCGTGCAGGACACCGCGGGACTCGCCGCGGCGGCGCTCGACGCGCTCTTGGATGGGAGGGGCACGGATGGGCCGGCGCGGACGGCAGTGGCCCCCGGACGCGTGATCGTCCGCGCCTCCACGCGCGGGAACTGAGGGGATGTGTGGAGGGACTGGGCTCTTGAGGTTCCTGCCCTGCCCTTGTCTTTCACGGGCCCTGCTTGGGGCCTGCAGCGTTCGCCCACAGCCCCATGCCCCCTGCATGCCCCGGCATCTAACCACAGTGGCCGCACAGTTCGAGCGGCAGTGCTGAAATGAAACTCACGCCGCAGGCAGGTCGCCCCGGAGCAACGCGAGCACCTCGCGCTTGGCGGCGATGAATTCCTCTGTGAGCTCGAAGTCCTCCCGCTCGCTGCGGGGGCGGCCCACGCGCACCGATCCCGCGATATGCGTGGGCGCGCCCTCACGCGGGGCGCCGCTCATGACGTAGATAACGTCGGCGAGCCCTAGGGCCTCGTCGATATCGTGGGTGACCACGAGGGCCGTGGTGCCGACGGCCTCGGTCACCTCGATGAACCAGCGGTGCATATCGGCCTTCGTGAAGGCGTCGAGCGCCGAGAAGGGCTCGTCGAGCAGCATGAACTCCTGGTTGAAGAGGTAGCTGCGCAGCAGGGCCGCGCGCTGGCGCATGCCGCCGGAGAGCTCCGCCGGCCAGCGGTCCTCGGTGCCCGCGAGCCCGAAGGTCCCGAAGAGCGAGCGTGCCCGCTCGCGGGCGGCAGCGGGCCGCTCCCCCTTGAGCACCAGGGGGAGGGCCGTGTTGTCGAGGATGGTCTTATGGGCGAGGAGGAGGTCTTTCTGCAGCATGTAGGCGAGCTCGCCGGGCGCGCCCGTGATGTCGCGGCCGCCGAGGAGCACGCGGCCCGCACTCGGACGCGTGAGACCGGCGATCACGTGGAAGAGCGTCGTCTTGCCGGCGCCTGAGGGGCCGAGCAGGCAGGCGATCTCGCCCGCCGCCACGGTGAGGCTCACGTCCTCGATGACCGTGAGGGCGCCGAACGCCTGACTCACATGCATGACCTCGAGATCAGCCATCGCTCCTCCTCCCTGCTGCCGCGTTCCGGATCCCCTACGCCTTGATGAAATCGGTGGAGAGGCCGGCGCCCGAGGCGAGCTCGGGCACGAATCCCTGCTCGGCGATCCAGCTGTAGAAGGCGTCCCAGCGGTTCTGGTCGATGAGGCCCCAGGCGGAGGCGTCGGCCTGATACTGGTCGGCGAGGTAGCGCTGCGAGGCGACGACGAGGTCGCGGTCGAGCTCGGGCGCGGCCTTAAGCAGGATATCCGCGGTGCCGTCCGGATCCTTGATGCAGTCCTCGTACCCCTTGCGCGTTGCATCCATGAAGGCCTGGACCGTGTCGGGGTCGTTCTTGATGAGGTCGTCGTTCGCGATGATCACCGGCGTGTAGTAGTCAAACACGGAGTCGATATCCGCGAAGGCGAAGTAGTTCACATCGAGGCCGGCGAGCTTGCACTTCTCCCCCGCCCAGGCCCAGAAGATCCAGATGCTGTCGACCTGGTTGGACGAGAGGGCACTGACCTCGTCGGTGATGGTCTCGGGGACCATCTTCACGCGCGAGTAATCGCCGCCGTCGGCCTCGACACAGCGCTTGATGACGCCTTGCTCGATGGGCATCTCCCAGGTGGCGTACGTGTGGTCCATCATCTTGGCCGGGCTCGTGATGCCCTTGTCGGCCAGGCTGATGATGCCCGAGGTGTTGTGCTGGATGATCGCCGCGATGGCCGAGACGGGCAGGACCGAGTCGCCCGTGAGGTAGCTCGCCATGGAGTCCTGGAAGCTGACGCCGAACTGGGCCTCACCCGTGGCCACGAGCGAATCGGCGCCGTTCTCAGGGGCCTGGAGAATCGTGACGTCGAAACCGGCATCCTTGAAGTAGCCGCGCTCCTGAGCCACGTAGAGGCCCGTGTGGTTGGTGTTGGGCGTCCAGTCGAGGGCGAAGGTGATCTTCTTGAGATCGGACGAGCTCGAGCCGGAGCCGGCCGTGGAGCCGCTGCTCGCGGCCTGGTTTGCGGTGCAACCGGTGAGAGCGGCGGCACCTGCCAGGGCGGAGAGGGCGAAGGCACGGCGGCTCATCATCTGGTGGGACATGTGATACTCCTAATTCCGCGGGCGCGAATGCGCGGCCCGCATTGAGGTTGACAGGGGCGCTCAGCGGCTCTCGGACGAGCCGGCGCGCTCCCAGGGGGTGGCGAGGCGGCGCACGAGCTCGACGGCCCACATGAGCACGAGGCTCAGGACCGAGATGAGCAGGATGACCGCGAACATCTTGTCGAACGAATAGGCTTTGCGAACGCGCGTCATGTAGACGCCGAGACCCGAGAACCCGCCGAGCCACTCGGCGATGACCGCGCCCACAAGGGCGTAGGCGGCCGAGATCTTGAGCCCCGAGAAGAACTGCGGCAGGGCCGCCGGGAACTTCACGTGGCGCAGGATCTGGAGCTCCGTGGCGCCCATGGAGCGCATGAGGTCGATCTCGTCGGGGTCCACCGAGCGGAAGCCGCCGAGGACACCCACTGTGATCGGGAAGAAGGTCGAGATCACGATGAGGACGATCTTCGGCAGCATGTCGTAGCCGAACCAGAGCACGAGCAGCGGGGCGATGGCCACGGTGGGGATCGTCTGGGTGAGGACCACGAGGGGGTAGAACGCGCGGTAGAGGATCTCGAACCGGTCCATCACCACCGCAGATGCCACGCCCAGGGCGACGCCCACCGCAAGACCGATACCCGCCTCGGCGAGGGTCGTGCCAGCGTGGCTCGC
>NZ_LT838844.1:302122-442721 GCF_900176655.1 Collinsella vaginalis | reverse complement strand
CCGCGCCAGTGGCGGCACCGGGCGCGGCGCCCGCCGGGGTGGGTCCCGCTGGCACTGCGTGATCCGCTGCTGCGCTCGCATCCTCTGCGCGTCCCGATGCTGACAGTGCAGGATTCGCGCTTTTCTCAGCGTTTTGAGGCGAGTTTTGTCCTGTCAGCAACGTCGATCCCCAGGCATCGGGATTGGGCTCGGACTTCGACGGCATGTTAGGCGGTGGGGTCCGCATGGTACTTGCTGATCTTCTCCTCGGTGGTGAGCACGCCCTCCTCGGGCGCGAAGAAGATCTTGACGTAGGTGGCAACCTCAGGGGCGCCGGCAGCGACCACGATGCGGTTGACCTCGGCGACCACCTGCATGCAGTGGTCGTACTCGCCTTCGATGGTGGTCTCGAACGGGCCCACGTAGGCGTCGGGGAACTCCTGCTGGATGTAGGCGATCGCCTCGTCGACGATGCGCACCACCTCCGCGGTTCCTCCCACGCGCTGCGGCAGCACCTGGATGGCTACACTTGCTTCCATACCTCTCCTTCCGGGCCCGCTGCGACAGCGCAGCAAAAGGGCCCCTCGATGTCGTAGGGGCCCTCGGCGGATGCGGAGGATTTTCCATCCCTACGCCGGCATTACCCGGATCAGGTTCAGGGTCGAATGAGTCTGGTCATTCCTCTCAGCCGGGCCGTATCCCAGCTCCCCGTGTACGCATGGCATTGTAGCACGCGGGTGTGCCGGGTTCGGTGGGGTGCGGGGCGGTTGAGACTTCCCCGCCGCCGTCCGCATTGCATTTTCTCGAGCTATGCATAGATTTGCAGCCGAAAAGGACGAGCTATGAACCCACCTATGCATAACGCAAGAAAACGCACCGTGCCTGACCTGCACGTTCTTGATTCATACGCGGCAGCCCGCCCGCGACCTATTCATACCTCGCAAAAATGCAAAAGCAGCCGCCGATCGGAATGGAAAGCAGTGGCTTGCGAACGCGCAAGCGCGCACAACACGCCCGCGGGCGCGCCGTTTGTCGTCGTCCCAGCTACTCCGCCCAGGCAGACTTCATGCCCAGGATCTCCCGTGCCCTCTCCTGGCCTTCGATGGCCTCCTCAAGACGCCGCTCGTAGTAGGTCTGACCGTCTTCGATGTCGATGCGGAGGCCGATCTCCGCCTGCTGGAACAGCGAGAGCGCGTGCAGCGGGTCGGGCTCGACACCCGCTGACGCGCAATCTTCATCCGAGATGAGCAGCTGCGCGATTCGAATCGCAGGTTGCGCGATCGCCACGATCCCTTTTGCGAGCTCGAGGCTGCGTGACCACAGCTGAAGCGCCTTCGCCATATCGCGATCGACCGCCTTGCCGCGGCTGTACATGTCGCCGAGTTTGTATAGGCCCTCACTGGAGTTCACGAGCGCGGCGGCGAGAGCATAATACTGATACGCCTTCTGGTAATCGCGCGTCCCGGTCCTCCCATACTCCCAGATGTAGCCCAAGTTCACGATGGACTGATAGCAGCCGTGATCCATAGCCATCTCGTAGAGCTCGACCGCTTTGCTGTAGTCCTGCTCGACAAGCTCCCCCATGTAGTAGAGGGCCCCGAGATCATTCATGCAGGAGCCGCTCCCTCCTGAGATCCCGATCCTGTAGCCGAGGATGAGCGTCTGCACGACGCTCTCGTCCAACAGGGCAGCCTCACGAATACGGCGGCGGTTCTCTGCCGCGAACACCGCGAACGCGTCCGGGTCAGGCGAGAACGCCGCCTCGCCCATCTCCTTGAGGAGCGCAGAGACGCCGGAGCTCCCCTTCTCCCCTTCGGATTCGTCTTTCGAGTACTCCAGCACTTCATCGCGGCTGATGAACACGGGGTCGATCCCGACAAGCTTCCCTATCTGCTTGAAATCGTCTTCCGTTGCATAGAACGATGTGTCACTCATTGCAGTCCCCTCCCCATCAGGCGCCAGTGGCCCCATTGTACAAGTGCCGTCTGCCGCAGACGGGGATGCAAATGGAGCCCGTTCCGTTGCACCATGTACTCCGGATCCCCCGTCCATGGCGCAAGCACCCTGCGGGGACGCCGTATAATCTGGCTATCATCCGCCGTCGGTTGGAGGGGCCATGGAGCAATCGAACGATGCGTCGCAGGACCTGCGTGTCACGAAGACGCTCGCGGCCATACGCACGGCTTTCAACCAGATGATCCTCGAGATGCCCTACGCCAAGATGACGGTGGCGGAGCTCGCCAGGCGCGCGCAGATCAACAAGAAGACGTTCTACCGCCACTTCCCCACCATGGATGACCTGCTGCGCCGCGCGCAGCTCGAATATGTGGCCGCCTATGTGAAGCGCATCCGCAACCTCCGGCAGCCCGAGGACGCCGGCGCCATCACCCGCACGTTCCTTCTGTTCTCCTGCGAGCAGGACAAGATGTACGAGCGGATCACCTGCGACAGCGCCTACGACATCATCCGCGACCAGATGATCGACTATGTGATGGGCAGCGGCGGCCGCAGCAGCCAATCGGCCGCCTTCGGAGCCCTGCCACTCGCCGAACGAAGCCTCGTCATCGCCTTCACGAACGTCGCGCTCGTGCTCTACCGGCAGTGGGTCGCCGACGGCAAGCTCGTGACCCCGGAGCGCCTGGCCGAGATCGGGGCCGCCCTCGTGGTGCGGGGGACCTCCGGCCTCGGCCTCTGATTCGCCGGCTCAGGCAGGTGCGGTGTCCGAACGTCGGCGCTGTGCCCGAGCCCCTACTGGAACTGGTAGTTCCTATAGGCCCCCGCAAGCGCCGGCTCCTTGTAGAGCGCCATGCGGCCGGTGCCTCCCCGGGTGTCCGACGCGCACATCCACAGCTCGTCGGTACCGGGCCTCACCTGTGGATGCGTCGACTTGTCCATCTGGTAGAGCTCGCGACCGGGGATCAGGTACTGCCGCACCGGAATCCCCTGGCTGTTAAACGCCAGATACCGGCCCTGACCGCAGACGGCCACATAGAGGTTGCCGTCTGCGTCGATGCAGGCTGAATCGGGTCCTTCCAACCCGGTGAAGTGGTAGGCGACCCAAGAGCCACAAGTGCTGATGGAGCGCTTGTCATCCGCAAGCTCCCAGAAATGCAGGAGTCCCCGGCCGTACTCCGTCATCCACAGGCCCCGTTCGTCCGGCGTGAGCGCGATGCCGTTCGTCGCGATCATGCCGGATGCCAGGCAGGTGGTCTCACGCGTATGCACATCGACATGGTAGACACCGGCCGTTGGCGCGCCCATCGTACCGTCAAGCGTGGTGTAGAGCAGGTTGCCATCGGAGAGGAACACCATGTCGTCCACCCAGCGCTCCCCGGCGCTGATGCAGTCCAGCACCGCACCCTCCGTGCTCATGACGAAGATGCCCGGCCCACGGTCCGACATCACGCAGGTGATGAACAACCGCCCGTCCTTGTGGATCTTCACGGCCGACGGCAGCCCGCCTTCGGGCATCTTGAACGCGACCTCGGGTTTTGGAGCTGGGTCGGCGGAATCGAGCCGGTAGATCAACGCGTGCGGGCAGTCCACGAACCAGAGGATGCCCGTGCGATCGAAGCAGAGGCCCTCCAGGATGCCGCCGCCCTCGCCCACGTCGCACACGTGCTCAGCCCACATAGCCGGCAGATTCTGCTCCGCTGGCGGAACGGGGAACCCCGTGGTGTCGATGACGCCGTCAACCTTCTGCTGTTCATTGCCCATGGCGACTGCTCCTTTACCCTGCGCTCGCGAGCTGTTTGCCTGAAACAGCTCCAACGCGTGCAGACCGATACCAATCCGGCACCTTTGATGCGGCACGTGCCCCCGATGGGCCCGCTGCAAAGTACGGGGCCCATCGGTATCAAACGTATTCCCTTATTAGTGCTGCGCGTCGAAATCAGGGGCGAAGGCCAGGAAGTTCCGCTCCTGCTCCTCCTCGCTCATCGTGAAGAAGCGCGGAAGGGCACCGTCGAGGTCCGCGATCCGCGCCATCTCGTCGGCATCGAGCGCGAAGTCCGTGATCGCGAGGTCCTCGGCAATGTGCTCGGCGCTCTTCGAACCCGGGATGGCGATGAAGCCCTTCTGCACATGCCAGCGGAGCACAACCTGTGCCACGGTCTTGCCGTGCTTGGCCGCAATGCCCTGAAGCACGTCATTCTGGAAGAGGTCGGCGTTGTTTGCCGTGCCACCCAGCGGGAACCACGACTCGACCACGGTGCCGAAACGCGCGCCAAGGGCTTCGAGCTCGCCCTGCTGGTAGAACGGATGCGTCTCGATCTGGTGGATAGCCGGCTTGATGCGGGCCTGATCGGCGACCTCGGTGAACCGCTCGACGTTGAAGTTCGAGAGGCCAATGGCACGCACCTTACCAGCATCGACCGCGTCCTCCATGGCCTCGTAGGCGCCCATATAATCGCCGTACTGCTGGTGAAGCAGCAGGTAATCGAGGTAGTCGACACCAAGGCGGCGAAGCGTCGCATCGATGGCGCGACGGGTCTCCTGGTAGGGGTACTCGCTCGGCCAGAGCTTGGTGCCGAGCACAACCTCGTCGCGGGCAACGCCCGGGGCGGCCAGGCCACGGCCGACGCCGCGCTCATTCATGTAGACGTTCGCGGTGTCGATCAGGCGGGCGCCGCTCTGAAGCGCCGTCTTGACGGAGAACTCAGCCTCGTCGGGGGTGAGAACATAGGTGCCGAGGCCGATCAGCGGCACCGTCATGCCGTTGTTGAGGGTGGTCGTGAGTGTGTTCATGTTTGCCATGATGTTTCCTTTCTCCGCGCCCCGCGGGGCGCTCACGGGACGCGGTGGGCGCCCCTCCTGTGGACAACACGCATGGTACGGGCGATGCTGGGCACCGCCAATGGACGCGTTCGCACGGCCGGGGGCCTATGCCACCGATATGCGAAAAGTGGGGCGTAGGTTTTGGCGCCTGGCTGATCGACCGCGGCGTGTGCCTTTTTGCATTTTTGGGAGCTGTGCATAGGCGTTGACGGGGCGTCTGAGTAGCATCAGGGAAAGGCCAGGTAGGCGCTGGTGCGTTTTCTTGAGCTATGCACAGAAGGGTTCACAGCTGCGTGTTTTCGCCCGCGAATCTATGCATAGCTCGAGATATTGCAAAACGCGCTCTCAAATAATGGGCGCAGGATTCACCCGCCCCCCGTTTCAAGCAATGGGCACGGGATCATCGCCTGGCCCCGCGGCAGGCAACGAGCACAAGGCCCGCCGTCTTACTTCGCTCGCCGCGATCTCCAAGCCCGCCGGCACCACCAGCTAGAACCGCGTGCCCGTCAGGCCCGGCTCGAGCATCTCGATCAGGTCCTTGTCGCGCAGGTTCACGTCGAAGTTCTGCGAGAATGCCACGCTGTACACGCAGTTGAGCACAAACCGGATGCAGGTCTGCGAGTAGAACGTGGCGACCTTGCCGTACCGGTTCTCGCGGAAGGGCAGCAGGACGGGAAAATCGAAGGGCGGCACGGAATCAAGCGCGCTGGCATCTGACGTGATCACGGCGATCTTGCAGTGCTGGACCCGCAGCCGCGCGATCTGCGTGGCGAGATCTGCGAGGTAGGCACCGCTGTAGCTCACGATCAACGCGATGTCGTGCGACGACGCATGAAAGGCCGCCTCATGATGAAGCCGGTACTGGTCTGCGGCAACGCACTCCACCCCGATCTTCGACATCAGGGCGCCAAACGCGTACAGCGTGGCGTAGGAGTCGCCCAGCGCGTAGTAGATGATGCGCCGTGCGCCCGTGGCCGCACGCGCCAGGCGTCCGATCGACTCTGGGTGCACGCCCGCGTAGCAGTCTGACAGGGCGGCGTTCTCGAGGCGCAGGATGCTGCTCATGATGCTCGCCGTACTTGATTTGCCCAGAAACGGCGTGTTTGGATCGGTGTCTGCCGCCGTGCGGCGGAGCTTCTCAAGGTCGGCGGCGAGGTCGACGCGAAAGTCGCGCCACCCGCGGGACCCGACCTTGCGGCTCAGGCGGATGATCGTGGAGTTTGACTTCCCCGCCGCCGCAGCCAGCTCGGCGATGCCCTGGTGCGACACGGCGTCGGCATGTTCAAGGATGTAATCGGCCAGCTCGGACTCAGCTACCGTGAACCTCTGCCGGGCCTTGAGCCCCTCGATCACTGACATGCGGCCTCCCAGAACAAAAACTACCGGATTTGTGCGCCTGGCACCGATATCTTGGAACAAACACTACCAGATGTGCATCGACGAGATGGGTCGGACCGCGTGCGCACTACCCTCCGTCAAAGCGTCGAAAACTGAACCTGATGGACGCACGGGAAGGAGAACCCATGGCACTCGATTTCGCACAGACCGCCGCCCAGATCGTCGAAGGGGCGGGCGGGCCGCAGAACATCACCTCGGTCACGCACTGCATGACGCGCCTGCGTTTCACCGTGAAGGACCCGGATGCCGCCGATATGGAGACTATCAAGCAGGTGGACGGCGTGCTGGGTTGCGTGTACGCCGCTGACCAGCTGCAGGTCATCATGGGCAAGAACCTCATGGGCACCTATGACGAGGTCGTCAAGCAATTCGGCTTCACCGAGGCGGCTCCCGTGGAGGACGCCGCGGCCGCGCAGGCCGACGCAAAGCGCCAGCCCGGTAGCCCGTGGACGCCGCAGGCCCTGGGGAACCGCATCATCGGCTACATCACCGCCACGGTCACGCCCATCATCCCCGGCCTCATCGCCGGCGGCATGCTCAAGGTCTTCCTGATGATCGCGACTCTCGTGATGCCGGACCTCGCTGCGACGTCCACCTACGCCCTGCTCTCCATCGCGGCGAACGCCCCCTTCTACTTCCTCCCGATCTGGGTCGCCTACGGCGCGTCGAAGAAGCTCGGCGGCACGGGGATCTACGCCATGGCGGTCGCGGCGGCCATGTTCGCCCCGGAGTTCCTCGCCCTGGTGGGAGCCGACCCCCAGGTGCCCCAGGACCTCTTCGGCCTGCCCGTCCTCCTCAAGAGCTATGCGAGCGGCCTGTTCCCGGCCCTGCTGTTGTCCTTCACGGCCTACCAGTTCGAGCGCCTGTGGAACAAGATCATCCCGGGGATCTTCAGGTCCGTCTTCGTCGGCAGCCTGACCATCCTGTGCACCTATGTGCTCACGATGCTCGTACTCGCGCCCCTCGGCACCTGGATCGGTGAACTCATCGTCACCGTGCTGATGGGCATCTACGGCGTCGCGGGCCCGCTCGCGCTCGCGCTGCTAGCCGGAAGCCTCCCCTTCCTCATCATGGTGGGCGTGCACACCGTATTCGGCCCTTTCATGCTCCAGCTGCTTGAGAACCCAGGCTACGATGCCCTCTTCCGCCCTGCGCTCCTCCTCCACAATATGGCCGAGGGCGGCGCCTGCCTGGCGGTGGCGCTCCGCACCCGCAACAAGGAGTTCCGCAGCGAGGCCCTGTCGCTCGCCGTGGGCTGCATCCTCGCCGGCGTGACCGAGCCCGCGCTCTACGGCATCACGTTCCGGCTCAAGAAGCCCCTGTACGGTGTCGTCGCCGGCGGCGCGGCAGGCGGCCTGGTGGGCGGCCTCATGGGCATGCACGCCTACGTCATGGGCTACTCCAACATCATGGCGCTGCCCATCTTCCAAAACACCGTGGTGGCGGCGATCGCAGCCGTTGCGACCGCGATCGTGGTCTCCGCGGCCGTGACCTTCGCACTCGGCTTTGACGACAAAGCCGTAGCGGAACAGTAGCACCTGCACCCAAGCCGGACGGTGGGGCGACGCCTCGCTGTCCGGACCGTCACCTATCCCAACCATGTCTACATGAGGAGCACCTATGAGCAACACCTCCGCATTCCCTGAAGGCTTCTACTTCGGCGGTGCCGTGTCCGACTGGCAATTCGAAGGCGGCTTCGGCAAGGGCGGCCGCGGCCTGCTATCCGTCGACTTCGCCACCGACGGCGACCAGACGAACCCGCGTCAGGTCACCTGGCTGGACGCCCGGGGCAACCGCGGCAAAAGCCACTGGGAGGAGCCCCTGCCCGAGGGCGCAACGCTCACCATCTTCGATGACGAGTACTACCCCAGCCACCGCGCCGTCGACTTCTACCACCACTGGCGCGAGGACATCGCGCTCATGGCCGAGATGGGTTTCCGGATGTTCCGCTTCTCCGTGTGCTGGACGCGCATCTTCCCCACTGGGGAGGAGAGCCAACCCAATGAGGAGGGGCTGGCGTTCTACGAGCAGGTCGTCGACGAGCTGCTGGCGCACGGCATCGAGCCGATGATCACCATCTGCCATGATGAGATGCCCTTGGAACTCGTGAAGAAGTACAACGGCTGGGCGGGCCGCAAGACCATCGACTGCTATGTGTGCTACGCCACCGCGCTCTTTGAGCGCCTGGGCTCCAAGGTGAAATACTGGCTCACGTTCAACGAGCCCAACGCCCTCCGCGGCGTGTGCATGCTGGGCGTGACGAACCAGAGCGAGCCCGTGTACTGGCAGGCGATGCACCATATGTTCGTGGCGAGCGCGAAGACGGTCAAGGTCGGCCACGAGATGATGCCCGATGCGCTCTTCTCGACCATGTTCGCCATGAGCGCCCTCTACCCCGCGAGCAGCAAGCCGGGCGATATCTTCGCCGCATACCAGAAGCGGCGCGAGCAGTACCTGCTCATCGATGTGATGAGCCGCGGCGCGTATCCGAATTTCGCACAGCAGGTCTTCGATGACTGCGGGGCGGATGTCCACATGGAACCGGGCGACACGGAGCTCCTGGCGGCGCACACCCTCGATTTCGTGAGCTTCTCGTACTACCGCTCCACGGTTGTGAGCGAAGGGGACACGTTCCACCGCCTCGGCGGGACGCCGAACCCCACCTGCCCGAAGACCCCCTGGGGCTGGGCCATCGATCCCCTTGGACTCCGCTACACCCTGAACGAGCTGTACGACCGCTACCAGAAGCCGGTCTTCGTGGTGGAGAACGGCATGGGCGCGGTGGACGAGTTCGAGCCGGACGGCAGCTGCCACGACACCTACCGCATGGAGTACCTGGCCGAGCACCTCGCCGCCATCCGCGATGCCATTGCGATCGACGGCGTGCCCTGCCTCGGATACACGATGTGGGGGTCAACCGACCTCGTTAGCCGGTCGACCGGCGAGATGGCCAAGCGCTACGGGTTCGTGGCGGTCGATATGGACGACAAGGGCAACGGCACCCTCAAGCGCTCCGCCAAGGACTCGTTCCACTGGTTCAAGAAGGTCATCGCGAGCAACGGGTCCGACTTGACCGTGTGATCCCCTAGACGTCATTTGAGGAGGCGTATCCCGGTTGGCGGATACATCCATCATCATCGGGCAGATCGCGATGATGTTCATGATCTTGGCGCTGGGCTACGCCCTGCACCATACGGGCTTCATCGACGACCACGGGGCATCGCAGCTCTCCGACCTCGTGCTCTACGTGGCGAATCCGGCGCTGATAGCCCAAGCGCTCATGCGCGACTTCGATCCCGCGCTCCTGGTGGGCGCGGGATGGGTCGTCCTCTTCACGGTCGTCACGCTCGCGATCTCATGCGCCCTGGGCGCCGTCGCGTATCGGCCGAACGGCCCGCATGGGCAGATGGGTCGGTTCGCCGTGACCTTCTCGAATGCGGGGTTCATCGGCATTCCGCTTGCCATGGCGACGGTGGGCCCTGACGGCGTGTTCTACATCTCGATCGCCAACACGGTGCAGACGGTTCTGCTGTGGACCTACGGCACCGCGCTCGCGTCCGGTGACCATTCGGCGGCCTCGCCAAAGCGTGTGCTCACCAATTCGGCGATCATAGCGATGGCCGCCGGATTCGTGTGCTTCCTCGCCTCGTGGCAGCCGCCGGCTGTTGTTGACAGGCGGTCGACGCGCTTGGCGCCATGAACACCGGCCTGGTGATGCTCGTGCTCGGGGCGCATCTCGATCGATGCGATGTGGGGCGGATCCTGTCGAGCACGCAGATCTACAAGGTGGGGGTCCTGAGACTCGTCGCGATGCCGCTGCTCACCTTCGCGGTACTCGCGGCGGCGTCCGGCTCGGTGAAGCTCGACGCCGCGGTCTGGGCGTCGCTCGTGCTGTACCAGGCGATGCCCGTCGCCACCGTGGCCTCGCTCTTCGCGCACAAGTACGATACCGACGGGCCCTTCTCCAGCGGGGTCGTCGCGGCGACGACGTTGCTCTCAGCGGTGACTCTGCCGCTTGCGCTCACGTTCCTCATGGCGTGACGCCGAATACGTCCGCCGCGGCACCGCATGGGGATGGGCGATGCCATATCTAACGCAACGGCCCCGCAGCAGCATCGCCGCGGGGCCGTGCTCCAAACGGGTCCTCAGGCCTCAGGCTTTACGCGTCCCAGCCGAGCTCCCGCCGCGCCGCACGCATGTCCGCGACGATCCGCTCACCCAGCGCCACCGGGTCCACGTCGACCACCATGCGGCTGCCCAGGGTCTCGAGCGTCCCCTGCTTCAGGAACTCGATCACGTTCTTCGACCCGTAGATCTGCGGCTCGACGCAGTGATAGGAGCTCACGCCCATGAGGCGGAACCCGAGGGCGGCGTCCACCGCCTTCTCATTCGACCACTCCGGCGACGAGAACGCGTAGGGCATGTCGGCGACGCGCTGACCGAGCTCGCCGGCCACCCCGGCGAGGATCCCCGAGGACCGCGTGTTGTCGATGCACTCGCCCACGTGCCACACCGGCGGCAGGTCGCCCTCGAGGAAGGAGGCGAGGCCCTCACCGCAGCGCTCGGCCGCTGAAGCCTGGCAGTACCCGAGCTTCATGAGCGGGAACGAGGCGCAGCCGTTGGTGAGCACGAGGACGTTCTCGCGCAGGAGCACGTCCACGACGTCCACGATGCAGCGCTCGAAGGGCACCTTGGGGTTGTTGCAACCCACCAGGTTCACGATGCCCGTGATGCGACCGTCCCGGATCGCCTCAGCGAGCGGGCTCATCCCTCCGAAGCGGCGGTGCACGTACTCCACCGAGAAGCCCACCTCGGCCTTAACCTCGAACTGCGGAATGTGCACCGGGATACCGCGGCGCGCCTCAAAGCTCTCGATGGCGCGGTTGACGATGCGCTCGGCCAGGGCCCGGGTCTCGCCGATGTTCGCATGGTGGTGGTCGTACTCCATGCGCTCTGCACCGGGCAGGCGCGCGTTGTCGCTCGTGGTGACCACGGTCGTCTGGAAGCACTTCGCCACATCCATGGTCGCGGGGAAGACGTCCTGCACGTCGGCGAGCCAGAGGTCGAGGGCGCCGGTGCCAAGGACCAGCTCGGCTGAGACCGCGTTGGAGAGCGGAATCACGCCGCCGTAGCGGTACATCGCGGCCAGGCCAGAGCAGCAGATGCCGTAGAAGCGGATGCCCTTTGCCCCGGCCGCGCGCGCCCGCTCGAGGAAGGCCTCATCGCGCCCGACCTTCACGACCTCGCTCACGAGCGTGGGCAGGTGACCGTGGACGGCGATGTTGACGTAGCCCTCCTTCAGCGCGCCGAGGTTAACCTTGGAGGTCACGCGGTCGCCGATGCCGAAGAGCGAGTCGGTGGCGATGCTCGCGCCCACCACGCCCGAGAACGTGAAGGCGAGGCCGCAGCGTAGGAACTCCTGCATGACGCTGCGCCAGTCGCCGTCCACCGCGCAGCCGGTGCGGCGCATGGCGTCGAAGACCTCGTGGTAGGCGCTGATGGGAAGGATGTCGAGCTCCTCCCACACGCGACGGCGCTCGGCGGGCGCCATCGCGTCGATGGTCCGGTAGGGGCGGTGCGGATCGGTCTCTGAGAGGTCGTCGAGCAGGGTGTCGGCGAGATCGATCGCCACGTCCTCAGCGCTGCGCCCCTCGGTCTCGATGCCGAAGGCCCGGGCCGTGCCCAGGATCTTCTGCTGGCCCAGGATCGGCAGATCAAGCTTGCCCTCGGCAGCCCACTTGAGGGAGAGCATCACCTCGCGGGCGTGCATCCCGTGCTGGGAGACGCCGCCGACCGCGGCGCGGAGCAGGTTTCCTGGCCACGATGAGGTCGGCGTCGGCGCCTCAGACCCCGCGTGGGGCCTTGGGCGTGATGCGGCAGGGGCCCATGTTGCAGATCTTGCAGCAGGTGCCCGCGAGCCCGAAGCCGCACTGGGGCTGCTGGGCGTCGAAGCGATGGAAGGTAGTCTCGAGGCCGAGCTCGTCCATGCGGTGGATCATCTCGCACACCGCCGGGTCGGGCGTCTTCTCCGCGACCTCGTCCTTGGTGGGGAAGGTCTTGCGGTAGGCGCGGATCGCCTCGTTGTAGTCGCGGATGAAGGCCTGCGGATCGTCGTCGTCCTCGCCGTGATCCGCTGCGACGATGACGGTCGAGACGTCGTTCTCGTCAAACCCGATCAGGTTGCGGTGCGTGTGGATGTGGGCGAAGCTGCGATCCTCATGCGACGTGGCGGCGTCGCCATGCTCGTGGGCCGCCGTTCCGTCTCCATGATGGTGGTGAACGTGGACCGCCGTTCCGTCCCCGTGGTCCCCGTGGTGGTGGGTGTGTGCCATGGTGTCTCCCCTGCTCTCAACCGACGCGGCTTCGTCGGTGTGGACAGAGTACAACATCTTAAACCCACTATTTCAATAGGTTACTGATAAATTAACAAAGGGAGTTGGTCTCGCTTGGCCAGCTGCGGCTGAGGCCCGTTTGATGCAAGGGGACGCGGCCGAAGACATGTCGAGGCACGAACCTACGCCCTTGCCAAACGGCACCGCGCGCCCTTCTCCGCGCCCAAATATCGTCGTGCCTGGCCACGATGCATGGAAATGCCTCCCGACCCTTGCCTCGATGAACGAGTCCATGGATCGGGAGGCGGTTCACATCGCAGGGCCGGACTCTGCGAGCAGGCGGGCCGCCTACTTCATGAGCTCCGTGACGGCCTGAGCGAAGGCCACCGGGTCCTCAACCGGCAAACCGGCCACGAGCAGCGCCTGGTTGTAGAGCAGGTCGGTGTAAGAGGCGATCTTCTCGGTATCGCCCGCCTTCTCGGCGGCGCGCAGCGTCGCGAAAATCGGGTGGCCGGCGTTGAGTTCGAGCACGCGCTGGCTCTTGATTCCCTCGGCACCCGCCTGGCCGGCCATCACCTTCTCCATCTCCAGGCTGATGGGACCATCGGATGACAGCGCCGAGGGGGCATCCGTGAGCACCGGGGACACCGCGACGCGGACAACCTTGTCTCCAAGCGCCTCCTTCATGGCGCTGAGCAGGGCCTCGTTCTCGCTCGCGGCCTCCTCGGCGGCTTTCTTGTCCTCCTCAGTCTCGAGGTCGAGGTTGCCCCCGGCGACGTTCTTCAGCTCCTGCTCGTCGTAGGTCTGCATGGCCTGGAAGCAGAAGTCGTCCACGTCCTGGGTGCAGAGCATCACATCGTAGCCGCGGGCGAGCACGCTCGTGACCATTGGCATGTGCGCCAGGCGCTCGGTCGAGTCGCCGGCGGCGTAATAGATGGCCTTCTGATCCTCCGGAGACGCCTCACGGTACTCCTTCAAGGTGACGAGCTTGCCCTGCTTCGCGGAGTAAAAGAGCAGGAGGTCGGCGAGGTCGTCCTTCTTCATGCCGTAGCTCGAGTAGATGCCGTACTTGAGGCCGCGACCGAAGTTCTCGAAGAAGGCCTCGTAGGCCTCGCGGTCGTTGTCGCGCATGTCAGCGAGATCGGACGCGATCTTCTTCTCCACGCGCGTCGCGATGGCGCGGAGCTGGCGGTCGTGCTGCAGGGTCTCGCGGCTGATGTTCAGCGAGACGTCGGCCGAGTCGACGATGCCGCGCACGAAGTTGAAGTGGTCGGGCACGAGCTCGGCGCATTTCTCCATGATCATGACGTTGGAACTGTAGAGCGCGAGCCCCTTCTGGTAGTCCTTGCTGTAGAGGTCGAAGGGGACCTTGCTCGGGATGAACAGGAGGGCGTCGTACTCGAGGGTGCCCTCGGCGTGGAAGGAGATTGTGCGGGCCGGGGCCTCCCAATCGTGGAAGGTCGCCTTGTAGAACTCGTTGTACTCCTCAGGTGTGACGTCCGACGAGCGCTTCTTCCAGATGGGCGTCATGGAGTTCAGGGTTTCGAGCTCCTGGTAGTCCTCGTACTCGGGCTTGTAGTCGTCGCCCGCATCCTCGGGCTTGGGCTTCTGACGGCTCTTGGTCACGAGCATCTGGATGGGGTAGCGCACGTAGTTGCTGTAGCGATGAACGAGATCCTTGAGGCCCCACTCGGAGAGGTACGTGTCGTAGCTCTCGCCGGGCTCGCCGTCCTGCCCGGGCTGGTTCTCGCGGATGGTGAGGATGACATCGGTGCCGTGCTCGGCGCGCTCCCCCTCCTCGATCGTGTAGCCCTCGAGGCCGTCGGACTCCCAGACATGTGCGATGTCCTCGCCGAAAGCCCGGGTGACGACGCGCACCTTGGAGGCGACCATGAACGCCGAGTAGAAGCCGACGCCGAACTGGCCGATGATGTCCACGTCCTCGCCCTGGTGCTCGGCGTTGGCCTGTTTGAACTCCTGGCTGCCTGAGTGCGCGATGGTGCCGAGGTTCTTCTCAAGCTCCTCGGCCGTCATGCCGATGCCGTTGTCGGAGACCGTGAGGGTGCGCGCGTCGGCGTCGAAGGCGATGCGGATTGCGAGGTCATCCTGGCTCACCTGCACGCTCGCGTCGGTCAGGCCCTTGAAGTTCAGCTTGTCCACCGCGTCCGACGCGTTGGAGATGAGCTCGCGCAGGAAGATCTCCTTGTTGGTGTAGATCGAGTTGATCATGAGGTCCAGGAGCTTCTTGCTCTCGGTTTTGAACTTGCGCATGCGCTGACCTTCCTATCTCTTGCGGCGCCGGCACTGGTGCGAAACGCAGTCCAGCTGGCTAAACCTAATACAAACTGACTTAGATTTTATAACCTGTTTCCGCTCAGGTAATCCGTATATGGCGGTTTTCACGTAGATAGAACGTGGGCAGGCGGGGGCGCCTCCCCTTTGTTGGTCGAATGGCGCGCGGGTGGCGCCCTGTGTCGGAACCCCGGGCCCAAGCTGTTTATCGAATGTCTGCGCGCGGCCGACCGCATCTCACCCGCCTGCACAGGGCCGTACCTGATCAAGCAGCCCGGCAAGTACGAGCTCGCCGATCTCGTCTGCCTGTACAGGGCAGTGCCGCGCGGCGGCCCTTGAACCCACGGCCCCGAGATGCGCGAGCCAAACCTCGCACCGTTGGTACAGGTTTGCGCCTACAAGGAACAAACCTCCTCAGTTTGGTACAGGTTTTGATGGGATGGTCGAGTAGACAGCGGTTTCCGCCTCGTGCAAGACCAGGTACACGCGTTGCCGATGCATTCGCTACTTCGCTGGTGGGCAAAAACCTGTACCAAACTGAAGAGGTTTGAACCGCATGATCTGAAACCTGTACCAAAGGTGCGATAGTTTCATCGGGACGGTCCGCGCACGCTTGAAAACCCTGAAGACACGGGGGCGGTCGCCATCGCGCAGCAAACGGTGCCATGCGCAGAAACGCGCACGGCCCCATCGGAATATCCCACCATATGGGCCCGCCCTGGGAAGGGGCGCATCCTCACTCAGACCGCAGGGCCTCCACCGGGTCCTTCCGGCTCGCGCTGCCCGCCGGGATCAAGCCGGCGATGAACGACAGCGCAACGCTGATCGCGATCAGGATGAAACCCGCCTGCCAGGGCAGGAGCGCCACCGAGGGCACGTCGAACAGCGAGTACACGACCGCGTTCACCGGGATGGACACCAGCAGCGTGATCCCGACGCCAAGCACCCCTGAGACAAAGCCCTCGATGACGGTTTCGGCGTTGAAGATCTGCGACACGTTGCCCTTGCTCGCTCCGATCGCGCGCAGGATGCCGATCTCCTTCTTGCGCTCGAGCACGCTGATGTACGTGATGATGCCAATCATGATGGAGCTCACCACGAGGCTGATCGACACGAAGGCGATCAGCACATAGCTGATCATGTCGATGATCGTGGTGACCGAGCTCATCAGCGTCCCGACGATATCGGTGTACGTGATGGCTTTATCCGTCTGCCCGCTCTCGTTCATCCGCGCGTTGTAGGCGTCCAGGATGTCGATGATCCCCTGCTTGGCCTCGAAATCCTTGGCGTAGATGTCGATCTCGCTCGGCTTGCTCACATCGGCGTAGTCGAGCTTGGCGAGGTTGCTGTCGAGCGTGGCCTGCGTCGTGCCCATCATCGACATGATCAGCGAGGTCAACTCCTCGTCGGTCATATTGACCTTGAACGCCTCCTTGAACTTGTCCGCGTCGATGCTCATCGCGGACGACATGTTCGCGGCGAGCTGATCAGTGACCTGTGCCATCGCCGTGGTCATAGCAGTCTTGAGCTGGGCGGAAAGCGCATCCATGACCTGCGTCATATACGTGGAGAGCGCCTCGTTCAACCGCTGCTGGATAGCTGCGACCAGGGCCTGTTGCTGCTGCTCGATACCGCTCAGGTCGATGAGGCCGTTCTGCGTCGCGTCGCTCATGATCTTCTGTGCGGCGGGGGTGGCGAGGTAGCTCTGGACCATCGTCGCCATATCGTCGCTGGACTCGATCTCACCGGATGCCACGACATCGCGGAACCCCTGCATGAGCTCGTTGCCCATGGCGCTCGCCACATCTTGGTTGATCTTGAGGTTTGACAGGCTCTGGGACAGGTCGGTACCCAGGGACGCATCATCGAGCTGCATGATACCGGAGAGGTCGATATCGGGTTGAGGCAGCGTCGCCGAGCCCAGATCCACGTCGAGATCGCTGAGATCGAGCTGGAGCTTGCTCGCATCAAAGGTGAACGCAGCCTCGATGGCGCCGGTGTCGACGCTGAAGAGGTTCGCCATGTCGAGGCTCGGCTTGTCGGCATCCGTATCGGCGAACGACTTGCCCGTGAAGATGTTGGTCCCGGGATTCGCGAGCTGATCCTGCACGATCTGCGAGGCGGCCGCCTCATCGATCAGATGGCGGGTGAGTGCCGGCGTGTAGTAGATCCCCGGGGTGAGCGCCGAAGAGTTCGAACCCTCCTTGGGCTGGACGATGCCCGTGATCTTGAGATCCTCACCCTCCGCGATGCGCTCCGCGACGAACTGGTCGTCACCCGATTTATCGACCCAGACGCCGTACCCGTTATCGTGCTGGTAGAGCGCGGAGGATGGCACGACCTTCATCTTGAGGTTCAGGAAGTCATCGTAGGTGAAGGTGGCCCCGTCGTCGGGCTTCACCTCCACGGTCTCGCCGTTGGCGAACGCCCGCGTCATCGCGTCGAGCTCGCTCCGGTCGCGCAGGCCCAGGATGTAGAGGGTGAAGTCGGTGACGCTGCCGGACGACGACAGCACGAGCACGGTCTCGTCCTCCTTCTCGGGCCACCGCCCCGCCTTGACGTCGTAGCCCTGCTCGACCGTCTCGAGGTTGCCCGGCAGCTGATTGAAGATGTCCGAGCTCATCATCCCCGACATCATCGGGTTACCCGACGTGCTGCTGAGGCCGAGCATCGACGAGGTTGAATCGGGGTTCACCCGCTGGACGCCTTTCGAGGTGTCGGCGAGGTAGATCTGGGGTGTCACGTTGTACTTGTAGGACACGTCGTTCGCCACGGCGTCGATGCCGCTGTCGCTGCTCTCGAGAAAGGTCTTGAGCGAGGCGAGGTCGTTGGTGCCCACATCGTCGAACATTTCACTGACGACGCTCCGCTCGTGCACCACTCCGTCTTGCGAGGAAGAATCGTCGTCCCCGTCCGCTGAGGAGGTGTCGGCGCCCATGCTCGACGCCATCATCGAGGTGAGGTCGAACCCGGTGTTCATGATCTGCAGCGGATAGGAGGAGAGCGTCTCCTCCTCCACCGAGGCGATGTAGTTGTTCACGCCGTTCGCGAGCGCCAGGATCGCCGCGATGCCGATGATGCCGATGCTCCCTGCGAAGGCCGTCATGATCGTGCGGCCCTTCTTGGTCATGAGGTTGTTGAAGGAGAGCGAGAGGGCCGTCAGGAAGCTCATGGACGCGCGGCGGATCTTCTTCTCGCCGACGCGCGCGAGATCGGCCGGGGTGGGCTCGAACGGGTCAGAATCGTCCACGACGTGCCCGTCGGCGAAGTTCACCGTGCGCGTCGCGTAGGCGGCAGCGAGCTCGGGGTTGTGCGTGACCATGATGACCAGGCGATCCTTGGCGATCTCGCTCAAGAGGTCCATGATCTGCACGCTCGTCTTGCTGTCGAGCGCGCCGGTCGGCTCGTCGGCGAGCAGGATCTCGGGATTGTTGATGAGGGCACGGGCGATGGCGACGCGCTGCATCTGGCCGCCGGAGAGTTGGCTCGGCCGTTTGTGCGCGTGCTCGCTCAGGCCCACGCGCTCAAGCTCGGCGAGGGCGCGCTCATGGCGCTCCTCCCGGCCCACGCCTGACAGCGTGAGGGCGAGCTCGACGTTTGCGAGCACCGTCTGGTGCGGGATGAGGTTGTAGCTCTGGAAGACGAAGCCGATGCGGTTGTTGCGGTAGGTGTCCCAGTCGCTGTCTTTGTAATCCCTCGTCGAGACACCGTCGATCGTGAGATCACCCGAGTCGTACTGGTCGAGGCCGCCGACGATGTTCAGGAGCGTGGTCTTGCCTGAACCGCTCGGCCCCAGGATCGCCGCGAACTCGTTGTCGCGAAAGTTGATGGTGACGCCGTCGAGCGCCACCTGGGTAAAGTCACCTGTGGTGTAGGACTTGCGGATCTCTTTGAGTTGAAGCATGGGCTCTCGCTAACCGTCTCGTTTTCGTGGCGCGGCGGGCTGGTGCCGCCTGATGGGCAGATGTCTCCTACCCATTTCCTGCGTGCGGCAACGGAGATTGGCTGAATTCGGGTGGTGCCGTGTCGTAAGGAGAGCGGGGCGGGCGCCATGAGGCGCATAAGCGCCCTGCGGTATTTGGACGTTTACGGTGCAGGCCTGTACGCCGGTACGCCGCTGCACCCGGGTACTCGCGGTACTCTGTCCTGTTGCCCGTTGCACCCAGGTGCCGCAATGCGATACGGGCATCCGTCGCATTCGGATGCCCGTAGTGCGTTTTCTTGAGCTATGCATAGGTTCTCGCTGAAAACAGTCGGGCTATGACCTGACCTATTCATAGCTCATGCTTTTACACCAGCTTTGACCTGCGATTTTTATTTCGATATCAAGGAAGGAACCGATCGCCTATTCATAGCTCGCAATATTGCAAAACGAGCCGAAGACCTGGCGATGCCGAGGCGCCCCGATGCAGCCCGTGTAACTTCTGGCCATGCCACCCCCAGATGTCACCCGCACTCCTTCCGGCGGTGTGGAGGCACCCCGATGGAGCCCAGCTATTTCCGGCGCTTGAGGACGACAGCCACGACCACGGCCACGACACCGATCCCCGCGAGGATGCCCACGCCGGCGAGGATGTAATCGCCGGTCTGCGGCAGGGTGGTACGGGCGCTGCGCTTCGAGGCGCGCGGAGCGGTCTTCTCACCAGACCCCTGATCATCGATGGGCTTGGTTCCATCGCCTTAGCTGTCCGAAGTGCCCGAGTCGTCGCACGGGGTCTCGGACGCGCCCTTAACCGTCACCGTCGCGATGTTCGAGGCCTCGTAATCATCACCGGCCGCCGCGGCGTCCCCGCGGTGATAATAGTAGAAACGCACCTGGTAGACACCGGGTTTCGAGGTGTCGACGTTGTGCACCACGCGGGCGCGCTCCGCATCGGCGGGGTCCACGGCGGCACCGCCGTGGTCGACCATGCTCACCAGGTTATCGGCGGCGGTCCAGCTATCGCCCACGTTGAGCGTGAGATCGCGCGTGGTGATGACCGGACGGAGCTCGAGGTAGAGCGAGCCGATCTCGGCTCCGCTCGCATCCTCGGTGTTCAGCGGCACCTCGCTGCCGTCGCCGGTGTTGCTCGCGATGTTGGCGGCGCCCGTGGTCATATACGAGTACTCGCCGTACAGGTCGTCCGTCAGATCGGCATCCACCGACTGCACCCAACCGGGAAGGTCGAGGTACAGTCTGCGGGCCGAGGTGCCCGTAGCCACCGAGTAACCGCGGTCGCGCACCGCAGCTTTCACCCGATCGAGATTGATGTAGTAGTTGCCACCTGTGTAGAGCACATCGTCCACCGTCGCCGCATGCCGGTTCATATAGAGGATGTTGTTGAGATAGATGTCCGATTTCGTGATGTTCGGCAACAGGGCCTGAATATCGGCGGGAACCTGGGTGTAGCGGTACTCGACCGGGTTATCGCGGGTGCCGGCGAGGTACTTGCCCGTGCTCTCGAACAGGCCGTGCGCGGTACCGTCGGCGTCCTCATAGGTGACCTGGCGCGCAAAGCGCACGTTGACGTTGAGGTAACGGTTGCCATCGTTAAAGCGTTTGGCGTTGTTGCGGTAGCGCGCGTTCGAATAGGTCACGCCGTGGAGGATCGCATCGGAGATGTTCGTCGCCTCGAGCGGGACCGCCACCGTCACCGTCTCCCCCGGCGCAAGCTGGCCCGCGAGGTTGACGGCACGCAGATCAGCCCAGGTGCCGCCGTTAGCCACATAGGCAGCCGATACGTCCGCGATGGGCAGGACCCCGGAGGTGAGGCCCGCTGGGGCAGCGAGCATGGCAGTCGCCGTCGAGGCGGTGTTCGAGGACGTGATGGAAACGGCGCCAGAACCCGTGATCAGGGCCTCGTCGTCGTGGCGCCCGGTGTAGCGGTCGAGCGGCAGGCTCAGGCTTCCACCCAGGTTCCGGGGGCCATCTGCCGTGTTCGTCGCCGCGAGCACGAGCGTGAGACCGCGGACGTTGTCGACATCGACGATTGACTTGTTCATGCGGGTGACGTCCGTGTCGACGGTGTTACCAAAATTCGAGGTCTGACCGGATTCGTCAGTGTAGTACAGCGCATACGAGATGCCGTCAGCCACCACCGGGGCGTCGTTGACCACCGTTGCACGGGTATCGGCACCTGTGCCGCTCCCCGTGTAGAAACTCCTCGTGGACGGTGCCGCATATGACGGACGCGGCGATGCGAGCACGAGAACGAGCATGGCGAACATCGCTGTGAGAAGATGGGCTACCCTTGCGGCACGATTCATGTAACGTCTCCCAACGCTTACGTTTACAGAACGTTGAAAGATAGTAATCGTATCTTTATATATGATGTTTAAAATAATACCTGCACATGATATTCGCATAGGTAAGGTTGGTGGCGGATATCTGCAGGTAGTGGTGGCTATCTGCAGGTGATGGCGGTTATCTGCAGGCTGAAGCGCGACCGGCGTGGATCGGATGACGGCCGGCGAAGTTCATGGCGGAGCATCGTTAACAGAACGTCATCCCGCATTTTGCATTTCTTTGAGCTATGCATAGGTTTTCGGCAAAAAGCAGCGAGCTATGGCCCAACCTGCTCATAGCTCGCGTTTTTGCACCACCTTTGACCAGGAGTTTCTATTTTGCTACCTCGAAGTACGGCGTTGAACTATTCATAGCTCGCAATATTGCAAAACAAAAGGCCGCCCACGCTGCACAGCACACCACGAAAGGGGCGAGACCCCCGCATGAACCTTGGTGGGATCCCGTCTTTTCTCTTGTAAGGGTTTCCTGCTCATGTAGCTTGACAGGGGCCCCTTTCTGCTTGGTTTTCCGCGCACGAATCGGGGGGCAGCCGGTTTCCGCTAATGTCTGCAACGCTGGGTTTTTCACGAACGATGCAGGACGGGTCACCCTCCCCCTGCAGCCCCCCACACGAAGCGGGACCAGCAAGCACCCGCCACCGCGAACAGGCAGCTACTCGCCCTCGGTTGTTTCCGGATCCTGAGGCACCGGGAAGGTCACCGTGATCGCCGTGCCGTGGTTGAGCTCGCTTTCGAGATCGATATGGGCACCATGGTAGAGGGCCGCGTGCTTGACGATGGCGAGCCCCAGGCCCGTGCCGCCGCGCGCCTTCGACCGGCTCTTGTCAACCCGGTAGAACCGCTCGAAGATCTTGTCCCGCTCCTCCGGCGCGATGCCCAGCCCCGTGTCCCGCACGCTCACATACGGCGCGCCCTCATCGTTCTGCCCGCACGCGATCACCACCGAGCCGGACGGCTTGTTGTACCTGATCGCATTGCTCACGAGGTTATAGACGAGCTCGTCGATCAAGCGGGGCACGCCGCAGACCGTCGCAGGCTCGATGCAGATCATGAGCTTGACCTCGTTGTCCTCCGCCACGCTTTCGAGCCGCTGCGTGACCGTCTCCACCAGATGCGGCAGATCGATGCTCTCATGGGCACCGAGGACGTCGCCCATTGCCTTGACCCCGTCTTCCGCGTGCTCAGACTCATCGAGGTTCGAAAGCGTGAGGATGTCGTTGACCAGCGAGGTGAGCCGGCCCGCCTCATGGTGAATGCGGCCCGCGAACTCGCGCTGGTCCTCCTCGCTGTACACCATCCCCTCGGCGATGAGCTCCGCATAGCCCGAGATGGTGGTCAGCGGGGTCTTGAGCTCGTGGGTGACGTTCGCCGTGAACTCGCGGCGCATGCGGTCGTTGTCGGCGAGGACGGCCATCTGACGCTTGAGCTCCTGGCGCTGCTTCTCGATGCGCTCGAGCATGGGGCGCATCTCGACGTAGGCGATATCGTCGCTGCGGCGGGGGTGGTCGAGGTCCACAAGGGTCAGCGGCGCGATGATGGCACGCGCCTCGCGGCGCGCGGTGATGAGCGCCACCACGGCTGCGATCGCCGCGAGCGCCGCCATGGGACCGACGAGCGTGCCGAACACGGAGAGGAGGCCCGCCTGCTCCTTTGAGAGGCGCACCACCGTGCCGTCGTTCAGGCGCACGGCCTCGTAGATCATGGCCTCGCCGAGCGTGGAGCTCGCACGCTCCGACGAGCCCTTCCCCTCGTTCATCGCCTGGGAGATCTCGGGGCGCTGGGAATGGTTGGTGAGCCGCGAGACATCCTCCACGCTGTCGTAGAGCACCGAGCCGTCGGCGGCGACGAGCGTGATGCGGGTGTCGTCCAAACCGAGCTTCGCGAGGAGCGCGGTGTCATCCGTCGCGTCGTTCAGGGCGGCAGCCGTGACCGTGGCCTCATCGGCCAGCGCTTCACGGGTGGACTCCGCCAGGTAACTCTGGAGGTAGATGGTGCCGGCCAGCGAGAAGACCGCGATCGTGGCGAGGGCGACGGCGAACACCGTCCAGAACACGCGTTGGGAGAGGGAGCGCTGGGACTTTGGGGGTTTGGTGCGCGGCATCCTACTCCGCGGCCTCGGCGAATCGGTAACCCACGCCGCGGACCGTCTCGATGAGGTGGGCGTGGTCGGAGAGCTTCTGGCGCAGGGTCTGGACGTGCACGTCGACCGTGCGCGAGCCGCCGTCGAAATCCCACCCCCAGACGCTCTGGAGCAGGGCCTCGCGCGAGAAGACGATGCCCGGCTTGCGCATCAGGTACTCGAGGAGATCGAACTCGCGGAGGGTGAGCTTGAGCTCGGTGCCATCCACCGTGACACGGCGATGGCTCGGCGAGAGCACGATGCCCGCAAGCTCCAGGGAGTCAGACACCTGCTTCGTCATGCCGCCGCGGCGCAGGAGGGCGCGGCAGCGGCTCGTGAGCTCCATGAGCGAGAAGGGCTTGGTGAGGTAGTCATCGGCGCCGCCATCGAGGGCGATCACCTTGTCGAGCTCGGCATCCTTGGCGGTGAGCATCATGATGGGAACCTGAGCGGTTCCCTGATCGGCGCGGAGCCGACGGAGGATCTCCAGGCCGTCAGTGTCGGGAAGCATGATATCGAGGAGGACGGCATCGGGGACGCGCTTCTCAACCGCGGCCTTGAACTCGCTGTCGCAGCTGAACCCCTCAGCATCGATCCCTTGCTGATGCAGGGCGTAGAGCGCCAGCTTTCGGATGTTGTCATCGTCTTCGACGTAATAGATCACAATGTCCCCTGTCTCGGCGGGTCAGGTTGTCATTATGATACAACGCGTTTGTAAGGCTGCGGTAAGCGCGCCGGCGAGCGGATAGCCTGAGCAGGCAAACGGGGTGTTTATCAATCACGTTGCAGAGCTGCTCAGCCGGAGGTGAAGCGCCGGCAACTGAGACCTTGAGGCGGCCGGTGTCTCAGAAACAACAGCTCATACTGCACAGATCTAGTCTATCGCAGTGCCCCGATCCGCGCCCGACACTCAACCAGTCAGGGGGTTACCCGCGCGTTTCTTCAGGACCGCGCCCCCTCGTCCGGTAGGTCGATTGTGAACACCGTGTGCTCCGGCGTGGATGTGCATGAGATCCCGCCGCCGTGCGCGTTCACGATCTCCCGGGCGATGGCGAGGCCCAAACCGGCGCCTCCGTGATTCGTGGCGCGGGCGGCATCCAGCCGGTAGAACTTCTCGAAGATCAGTTTGAGTTTGGGCTCCGGGATGGGATCGCCCTCGTTCTCAACGGTGATGCGCACCCGGCCATCCGCCCGCTCCGCGTGGACCCGGATCACCGACCCCTCGTAGCTGTAGGCGATCGCGTTCTTGATGACGTTGTTGAAGACGCGCGCCATCTTGTCACCGTCGATCAAGGTGGTGAGGTCAGTTGGAGCAACAACCTCAATGGACTTCCCCTGCGACGAGAGCGTGGGGTAGAACTCCTCTCCCACCTGCGAGAGCATGAGGGAGAGGTTCACGTAGCCGCGTGTGAGCACGATATCGTGGAAGTCGAAGCGCGTGATGTCGAAGAACTCCTCGATCAGGGCGTCGAGCCGGTGGGCCTTGTCGAGCGCGATGCCCGTGAAACGGCTGCGCTGCTCAACAGGGAGGTCGGGGGCCTCCTCGAGGAGCGAGAGGTAGCCGACCACGCTCGCGAGCGGGGTCTTGATGTCATGGGCCAGGTAGGTGACGAGATCGTCCTTGCGCCGCGCCTCGTCGCGCAGGGCCTGGGCGCTCGCGCGCTCGCGGTCGCGCACGCGGGTGAGGGCACCTTCGACAGCGAGGAAGTCCCCGTCTATCTGAGTCCAGTCGTCGGGGTTCTCCACCAGGCGGTTCACCACGTGCTCAGCGATGGCGGCGTCGGCATCGGCACGACCGCGGTCGCGGCCCATGCGGTAGAAGGAGCGGCCGGTGAGGATGGCCAGGCAGACCGCGAAGCCGAGCAGGAAGCCGCAGAAGGTGAAGAGGTAATCCACGGTCACGAGCAGGTACCCGAGGGACGCCATGAGCGCGTGCCCGAGGAGCATGACGAGAAGCCAGATCGATCCTCCGATGGTCACGCAACGCCGCACCAGGACGAAACGGTCGCAGAGAATGTAGCCTCCGAAGACGAACAACGCGAGAACCGGCAGGTTCTCAAAGCCAAGCAACAGAAAGAGCAGGAAGCCCAGAACGGCAAGGGCGACGATGCGGCTGTCGGTGACCGTGCGCATGTGGCCGAGGAGCGCGTCGAAATCGTCCGTGGGGTGGGCGGTCTCAGCGGCGGTCGTCACCTGGGGTTTTGAGGTGCCCGCAACGGGGGCGGACGCCTTCCCCCCGTGCTCGAACGGGCTCACTGGTTTGTGGTCGGGGTTCGGTTTGATCAAGTCGCTATAGTTCAATGGGGCGGTTCCTTTCGTCGCGGGCCCAACTGCTGCAAAAGGGGCGTGGGCGCGTGCGAAGCGCAGGTATTTCGATACCCACAGTATAAAAAGGGACGCCAACCCCGTGAATGAAAGACTTGCTTAATATCGCCTGGAGCCGCTGACGGGTGAGATCGCGAGATGGAATGTGCGGCACGGACGTTGCGCTTCCGCAACGCAGATGCGATGTGGACGAGCTGTTCGCTGGTCGATGCTCGGCCCGCCCCGCCGGAAGAAGCCGCCTGTGGGCAAAGAACAACTGCATGGCCGTCTCAAGTGCTGCCCCGACACATCTTGGTTGTGGGATCAGCACTTTGACGGGAAGTTTTAATCTTGGTTGTGGAATCAGCACTTTGACGGGAAGTTTTATCGGGCTGCAGGTGTGATCGGAAATGCGACCCCGTGCAACGGGGTAGGGTTCCCATGCCCCGATCCTGCTCGCAACATGCAAGTTCACTGGTTTGACGTGGATTCACAAGCACGCCTGACAAACATCCCCAGTTTGGTACAGGTTCCCAAACACGCGCGGCAAACCTCCTCAGTTTGGTACGGGTTTTCTGCCCACGCTGAAGTAGACCGCGCATTCTGGCATGCAAAATACCAGGTACACGACGCGTTCAAGACCTGTCTACTCTGTGGACACGTAAAAACCTGTACCAAACTGAGGAGGTTTGGCCGGCACCCGTCATAACCTGTACCAAAGCGGCCAGGTTTACCTCGCGCGCCACGCGGCGGGGCTGGCCACCTCGGCTCAACCCTCGATCGTGTAGCCGACGCCCCAGATGTTCTTGATGAAGCGCGGATTCTGGGCGTCATCGCCCACTTTCTCCCGTAGATGACGGATATGCACCATGACCGTGTTGTTCGACCCCTGCATGAACTCCTCGCCCCACACCGCGCGGAAGAGCTCCTCCACCGGCACCACGTGACCGCGGTGCTCGGCGAGGTACAGCAGGATCGAATACTCGAGCGGGGTCAGGCGCACCGCCCGCTCATCCACCGTGACGGAGCGCGCATCGCGGTTGATGACGAGCCCGTCGAAGGCGATCACCGCGGTGTCCTCCTCGGCCTGGTCGCGGCTGCCGTAGCTGGTGTAGCGCCTGAGCTGGGCCTTCACCCGCGCCACGAGCTCGAGCGGCCGGAACGGCTTCACCACGTAGTCGTCGGCGCCGAGCGAGAGCCCCTCGATCTTATCGGCCTGCGCCCCTTTGGCGGTGAGCATGATCACGGGATAGGTGTAGTCGGCGCGGATGGTGCGCAGCAACTCGAAGCCGTCGATATCGGGCAGCATGACATCGAGCACCGCGAGGTCAAACCCGCCCTTCAGGATCGCGCGGGCGGCGTCGGCCCCGTTGTAGGCCAACGTGACCTCGAACCCCTCGTTCTTCAGGTAGATTCCCACGAGGTCCGTGATGGTCTTCTCATCGTCGACCACGAGAATGTGCGGAGTCTCCACTGCCATTCCTTTCGCTTGCGAGCGCCTACGGGAAGCGCCGGCCACTTGCGGGCATCGTATCACCTGGGGCTCACCGAGGCACCGTCACACCGCGTCGAGGTCCGTCGCCTTCGGCACCTCGAAGAACTCCTCCCCCGCCGCCGAGCCGGACTCGCCGGTGAAGAAGCGCGCGATCCGGTCGATGTTCACCAACAGCCATTCGATCGGGTTCGGGCCGGCCTGGTCCTCAGCCGCCACGAGCTTCACGGTCGCAAGCTCGCGGCCGGCCTGCTCGATCGTCAAGGTGCCCATATCGTCGCCGCGGTTCACGCCGCCGTCCACGCGCTTGAGCGAAGCCGTCTCCTCCACGGTGCCGGCCAGGCTGAACAGCGAAACCGTCGCCGTGGGGTCCTCAACGGTGACATCCACCGTTCGATCTGACCACGCCTCGTTCGTCGCCCGTGCCATCAGGGGGGAGCCGTCGGTCGCCGTTCGGGAGGTCGTCGCCACCGGGTAGGCCACCATGTGGTTGTAATACCACGACGAGATCGTCCGCGTGTCGGCCCAGCGCTGGTTGTCATCCGAGCTGCCGAGCGTCACGGTGTAGATCTCGCCGCCCAGGTCCTTTTTGAACGCGCCCACATAGCAGGACAGCGCGATGTAGGTGCCGCCGGTCTTGCCGGCGATGTTGCCGTCCTGGCCGCGAAGGAGGTTGCGGTCGAGGATCGTGATGGAGCGGCGCTCGCCGTCGGCGCCTGTGACGGTGATGACGTTGTCGGCGTCCGCGTCGATGCTGCGGAAATCGTCGTTCTTCATCGCGTAGGAGAACATGGTCGCGACGTCACGGGCCGTGGAGTGCATGTCGGCCTCCCAGCCGTCGAAATCCAGGCCATGCGGGTTCGCGAACAGCGTGTGCTCCATGCCGAGCTCCTTCGCCTTCGCGTTCATCGCGTCGACGAAGGTCTGGTAGGGATCGTTGCTCGACGAGTCGATCTTGGCCCCCACCGTGGTCGCGATCGCCATGGCGGCGTCGTTGCCCGAGGTCATGAGGAGGGCTTTGAGGGCGGTGGAGAGCGGCATGGTGTCGCCCTCCTTGAGGTCGGCCGAGGACTGCCCCACGGTGGCGGCCGCATGGTCAACGGTGACCGTGTCATCCAGCGACGCGTGCTCGAGGGCGACGATCGCGGTCATGACCTTGGTGAGGGATGCGATGTTGAGCTCGGTGTCGGCGTCGCGCTCAAAGTAGACCGTGCCGTCCTGCCCGACGACGATGGCCGCCTTGGCCTCGATATCGGGGCGGTCGGCCTCGGCGAAGCCGCCCGAGGACGCCGGGGTGCCGACGATGACATCGGTGTCCAGGCGACTCGCCCAAGCGGGCGTTGAAAAGGAGAGGAGGAACGCCACCGCGAGGGTGAGGGGTGCGAGGAGGAAGCGGGGCCGAACGCGGGACATAGATGCTCCTTTGTGTGGGGCATATCAGCAAAACCGTTCTTTATTATAGCAAGCGCCTTGCATTTTTTGTGCGCGTCATGCTGTACCAGGGCATTTGTGGTGCGTAGGAGCATTGGCGGCGGGCTTGGAGAGGGCGGGGACTGCTCCGGCATGCGGCGGGGAGGACGAGGTGGCATGCGCGCGTTTAGTTTGGGGCAGGGCAAGTAATCTTGCCAGGGCCGCTGCCGAGACGCATACTCTCCGGCCGCACGGCTCTTGGCAGAGCCCCTCTTTCGATTTCGACTGAGCAGACCGGGTGTCCCCATGATGCAAGACTCTGAACTGTCCCAGCACTTGCGCCCACCGATCAGTTCGGGATATCCCCTAGATGCAGAGTTTTGAACTGCCCCAGCACGTGCGTCCGCCAGTCTATCCGGAATGTCCCCTGGATGCACGGTCGCGCGTGAGAATCGAGTTTGATTGGCCCCCTGACCGACAGATGTCCCCTGAATGCATGGTTTCACGGCCCAAAATGCAGGATGTCCTCTGAATGCACGGTTTGAAGCGGCCTGGCATGCGATAGACAACGCACACCTCAATTCTTACCTGTGCTTTTGCCAGCACGTTGATCTGTACTGCAAGAAGTCCCTTGTATGACCGTGCACCCAGAGGACTTTTTGATATTAACCCCCTACAAACCAAGCATCCAAGGGACATTGTGCACAGCAAGCTCACGCGGCCGTCCTCAGCCCAGCGCTATCACCACGCTCTCCAAGGTGGTTCGCCGAATCAAAGTGAGATCTGCATCATTGGGCGAACCATTGCAAACGAGTCCAGCCCAACCCCCAGCAGTCGCACCGCGTTCTCCTCGGCAACCGTCTCAACCCAGCGCCATCACAGTACTTTCCCAAGCAATTTGCCGAATCAGGGCGGATCCGCCTCATCACCCGACCAGATGCAAAGGCGTCTGCCCTTAACCCAGCAGCCGCACGGCATTCTCCCAGGCGGCCTGCTGGATCGCTACGGGATCCTCGCCGGTACGCGCGGCGCGATCTCGGGCGAGGGCGTCAGCCGTGAAGGCGATCATCGCGGGTTCGCACTCCACACCGCGCAGGGGCATCGGCGCCATGTAGGGGCAATCGGTCTCAAACAGAATCCGGTCGAGCGGGGTCGCCGCGAAGGCCTCGCGCACCTCCTCATTACGGTTGAACGTCGCCGCGCCGCCATAGGCGATATGGCAGCCGAGCGCGCAAGCCCGCTCCATCGTCGCGCGGTCCTCGCCGAAGCAGTGAAGCACGCAGCCGGCGGCGGGCACGCCCACCTCTTCCAACGCACGGAAAGCGTCCGCATGGGCCTCGCGCGACGCATCACCGGCGTCATTCCGCAGATGGAGTTCAATGGGAACATTCTCTCGCACTGCAATGGCCAGTTGCCGGGAGAACACCTCGATCTGCAGATCATGCGGGGCGGGTTCGACCCCGTCTTCGAAGTCCACGTGGTAGTCGAGTCCGATCTCACCGATGCCGATACAAAGGTCGTCCGTGAGAGCAGCTCGGATCTCATCCTCAACCGTGTCGGTGTAAGCCGGTGCACCATACGGATGGACGCCTACGAGGTAGCGCACCCGACCCATAAGATCCGTCGGCGGCGTGGTGAGACCCGGCGTATCACCTGCTTGGCCCAGGGCGGCACCCGCATTCGCCTCGATGAGGCCTCCCGCCTCGTCGAGCCAGCGACGCAGATCGCGTTGGAAGGCACCCAGCCCCATGGAATCGCTGATCGGGTCGTAGATCGTGGTGAGCTGACGCACCCCAACGAGCGCGGCTCGAGCCAGGCACGAGGCCGGATCCTTTTCCCAGAAGCAGGTGAGGTGGGCGTGGGTGTCGGCAAGGGGGGCCAGCGGCACCGGAGCCTCGTAGACACGGACCTTCTTCTTGACCTTCTTCTCGAAGACGAGCGAGAGCGGGGTTGCCTCCATGGATGACTCACCTTTCGTCTACGTGTGAGCGGAAAACGAGCGGACCCGAGGGCGCGGGTAGAAACGAGCGCATAGCCAGGCGAGAGCGGCGATAGAACCGGACGGCGATCGACCCCGGCGTGTGCGAAACCAACCGGGCTAACAGGCGGCACACGGTCCTAAGGATACGGGCAACTCACTGATTACGCCAACAGTACGAGCCGACAACCCGACGAGCTAAAACCGCGCCCACTCCCAAGGGCGGGCCTCATCGTCTCAGCCGAGAGCGCCTTCATCTCGCAACGCCGCCGCAAGCCGCACGAAATCCTCCGGCGCAAGCGTCTCCCCCCGCACCGTCGGCGCGATCCCCACAGCGGCAAACGCCGCGTCGAGCACACCCTTGTCGAAGCCGGCCGCAGCCATGGAGTTCCGCACGGTCTTGCGACGCTGGGTGAACGCCGCATCGATCACCCGCGAGACCTCGGCGCGCGTGGGCCCACCCGCCTCAAGAGGGCCCTCCCCTGGGACATGCCGGTCGATCCGAACCACGGCGGAATCCACGTGCGGTGCGGGCATGAAGCACCGCGGCGGCACCTCGAACCGGCCGGTTACCCGTCCTGTGAGCGCGAGCTTGGCCGTGTAGGCTCCGTAGGCGCGGCTCCCGGGAACAGCCGCGATGCGGTCGGCCACCTCCTTCTGCACCATGACCACCGCGGCAGCAAGCGACGGCCGCTCCTCGAGGAAGGAGAGGATGATCGTCGCCGCCACGTTGTAAGGCAGGTTCGCCACGAGCATATCAGGATCCCCGCCGGTGGCGCGCCGAACCTCCTCCGCGGAAATCTTCAGCGCATCGCCCATGAGGTAGGAGAAGGTGGGGTGCGCACTCGCATGGGCAGCGAGCACGGGCTCGAGCTCGGCGTCCATCTCAAGCGAGGTGACGTGGGCCGCCTCCTCGAGCAGGGCGAGGGTGAGCGTGCCGATACCGGGACCCACCTCAAGCACGCGCTCCGCGCCGGAGAGATCCGCGAGCGCCATGATGCGCTCGATCACATGCCCGTCGATGAGGAAGTTCTGGCCCAGGCGGTGCTTGGTGGCGAGGCCGTACTCCTCGAGCAGGGCACGCGTGGCGCGGGGGCTCGCAAGCGGCGAAGACGTCACAAGGCCTCCCTACTCCTCCGCGATACGGGGGAACAGCGCCTCGCCCTTCTCCACCGGCATGCCGCCAACAAGCCCGCCCCAGGTGCAGACGGCGGCGAGATCATCCGCCCCCGCCTCGTCGGCGCAGGAGATGCGGCGCAGGGCCTCGGCCGAGGTGGCAGGCATGAAGGGGGCGAGCAGATGGGCCGAGATGCGAATGGCCTCAAGCAGGTTGTAGATGACGAACGCGAGCTCATCGGCGCGGGCGGGGTCCTTCGCGAGGGACCACGGCTCGGCGTCCTCGATGTAGTGGTTGGCGGTGTGGATGAGCTCCATGGCCGCGGCGGCGGCCTCACCGAAGGCGAAGGCCCCCATCTTCTCGGCGTAGCGATCCACAAGCCCCTCGGCTATCTCGGCCAGCGGGTTCGCGAACGCGGCGAGATCATCCGGGCGCGCCGGCGCGGCGCCGTCGAAGTACTTCGCGCTCATGTTGAGCGAGCGCGAGATGAGATTCCCCCAGCTGTTCGCAAGGTCGGCGTTGTAGACCTGGCGCATGCGGGCGAATGAGATGGCCCCGTCGCTGCCGGGCACCACGTCGGTCATGAAGTAATAGCGGTAGCCCTCAACACCGAGCAGGTCGATGACCTCGCGCGGCGCGATCGCGTTGCCGCGGCTCTTCGACATCTTCTCGCCCTGGCCGGTCTCCTCGTTTCGCACCATGAGGAAGCCGTGCGCGAAGACGTGCTCCGGCAGGGCCTCGCCGATGGCCATGAGCATGGCGGGCCAGATCACGCAGTGGAAGCGGATGATGTCCTTGCCGACGATATGCGCCTGGGCGGGCCAGCGGCGGGCGAGCTCGGCCTGGGCCTCGGGTGTTTCGACGCCGTAGCCGACGGCGGTCATGTAGTTCAGCAGGGCGTCGAACCAGACGTAGGTGACGTGCCCCTCGTCGAAGGGCACGGGGATGCCCCAGTCGAAGGTGTTGCGCGAGACCGAGAGGTCGTTGAGGCCGCCGGCGACGAAGCTCCGCACCTCGTTCATGCGGAAACTCGGCTGGACGAACTCGGGGTGCTCGTCGTAGAGGGCGAGCAGGCGGTCCTGAAAGGCCGAGAGCTTGAAGAACCAGCTCTCCTCCTTGATACGTTCGAGCGGGCGGTGGCAATCGGGGCAGAGGGGATCACCCTCATGGCCCTCGTTCGCCTTCGCGACCTGCGTGTCGGTGAAGAAGGTCTCGTCGGGCACGCAGTACCAGCCGTCGTAGCTCCCCTTGTAGAGGTAGCCCGACTCGCGCATCCGCTCCCAGAGGTACTGGACGGCCGCGCGCTGGCGATCCTCAGTGGTGCGGATGAAGTCGTCGTTGGAGATCTCGAGCTCGGCCCAGAGGTCCTGGAAGAGCGGGGCCTGGGAGTCGCACCACTCCTGCGGGGTCATGCCGTGCGCGGCCGCGGCCTCGGCGACCTTCTGGCCGTGCTCGTCCATGCCGGTGAGAAAGCGGACGTCATACCCCATCGAGCGGCGGAAGCGCGCCTGCACGTCGGCCATGATGGTGGAGTACGCGGTGCCCAGGTGCGGTGCGGCGTTAACGTAGTAGATCGGCGTGGTGATGTAATAGGACGGCTTCTCGGCCATGGGGCAGTCCTCCTTGCAGGTTCAGGTTGCAACCTGCCATTCTAGCGCAAGAGCAAGGGCAGGGACGCCATGGGCGCATCCGGGCAGATGGCCGCCAAGTTGAGCCGCTCATACCAGGATGGCGAGCCAGCCGAATGCAAAAGGGGCGGCGCCCTGCACGGACGCCGCCCCCATCTGACATGCGTTATCGACTGATGAGCTCGCTAGCAGTTGATGAACCCAAAGGGGTGCTCGGGCTTCACGTAGTCGAGCAAGAACAGCTCGTCCTCCGGGATGCGGCCGACGAGGTTGCGCGTGCCGTCGTCGGGCATCTCCTTGAGGGCGACCTCGAGCTCACCGCGGTAGTGTTGCATGTTGTCGTTCACCACGAGCACGTCACCGCGGGTGAAGGTCCCGCAGCCCGCGTCACGCGGCTGAATCGACGTCCCGCGGTAATCAATGCGCGGCCACGAGGAGCGGAGCATGTATGCGGAGGCATCGCCCCGCGTCACATGCTGGTAGCCCCACACGATCTGCCTCTCCTCCTCGCCCACACCGGGCTCGAGCTCGATCGACAGGGTCACGCGCGAGCGGTCGACCTCGGAGAGCTCCTTGAGCTCCTCATCGGACGCCTCGCAGTTGCCGATCAAGATGTCGTCCACCAGACCCGAGGCAACCAGGTGGCGCGCCTGCAGCCCAATGGGACGCCGGCGATCATCCTCGCAGGTGGGGAGGCCGGCGAACACGGGCCACGGCCCAAACGCCCCGTGCACCCGGCTGGTGACGAACGCCGCGATCGGCAAGCCCATCCCACGGTACTTCCGGGAAAGCACCTGGAAGGTCTCCTCCGAGAGGCCCGTGTACGGCTCAGGATAGAAGTTATGGCAGACCACCATGTTCCGGGGGTCCGCACCGCGTTCTATCAGCACGTCGAGGGGCAGGTTGCTGCTCGCGTTGAACTCGATCGCGATGCCGGCCGCATTTCTGGTCAGCATGATGTCGCCGTGGTCGCCAAAGTGACCGTCCAACCTGATGATGTCCACGCCCATCTTGGCAAAGGGGCCGATACCCTCCGGAGTCGCGCCGAGGCGCCTGAACACATCCTCATTCGTATCGACCGCAACCTCGAAGCCCAACTCGTGGGCCATCCGAATGAAGGCCGTGAACTCCTCGATCGTTTTCTCCGCGCTCCCCTTGACTGAAAGCAGGCAGGTGAAGACCCTGCTGAACCCCAACCGGGCAGCGCGCTCCAGGTAATCGCGATCACGCTCAGGCGTGGAGTGCTCGGGGTAGACCGAAACGCCAAGTCGCCGCTTCATATCCCATCTCCTAAAAATCGAAGTCGATGTTGTCCAGGTCAATCTCGTCGATCGCGGAGGAGGTACCCGACTCCTCGAGCTTCGCGAGCTCCTGATCGGCGAGGTACTTCCGATCCAGGGTCTTGATGAAGGGCAGGTAGATCAGGACGCCGCATACGAGCAGAACCGCCTGCCAGACCGCGCCCTGCCAGCCGCTCACCAAGAAGCCCGAGATGATGGCCGGCGTCGTCCAGGGCACGAGCACCCCGTTTGTGATCGGCACCAGGCCTATCGCCATGACCCCGTACGTGGTGACGATGTTGAACAGCGGCACGAGGATGAAGGGGACGAGCAGCACCGGGTTCAGCACGATAGGCAGGCCGAAGATGATCGGCTCGTTGATGTTGAAGATGCCGGGGCCGATCGACAGCTTCGCCAGCTTCTGGATGCGGTCGGACCTGCAGAAGAACAGCATCGCCACGAGCAGCGAGAGCGTCGACCCGCCGCCGCCCAGCGTGGCGAACAGGGACTGGAACTGGGCGTTGATGATGTTGGGCGCCGCGAGCCCGGCGGCGATGGCCTCCTGGTTCTGCGCGGAGAGCGTGAGCAGGATCGGCTGGTAGACCGAGTCGGTGATATTCGTCCCGTGGATGCCGAAGAACCAGAGGATGTGGGCGAAGAGGTACACGAACGCCTGGGCGAAGACCGTGCCGCCGAGATTCTGCAGGGGGATCTGGAGGAACGAGTACAGGAAGGTGAAGAGGTCGCCCCAGGGCGTCATGGTGAAGAGCACGCGGACGATCCACACGCACACCACGGTGACGCTCATCGGGATCAGCGCGGAGAACGCGCGCGAGACGGTTGGCGGAACGCCCTCGGGCATCTTGATCATCAGGTTCTTGTGCACCAGGGCGCCGTAGACCTTCACGGACAGGAAGCCCGACACGATCGCGACGAACACGCCCTTCGAGCCGATCCACCCCAGCGGCATGCTCGCAACCTTGAAGGCCTCCGTCGCACCCTCGGGAGTGAACTCGGTGTACAGCGGAAGCAGGAGCAGCCACGCGAGGAGCGAGACGATGCCGGCCGCCAGGCGGTCATCCAGCTTCTCATGCTCCGCGAAGTTGTATCCCATGAGGAAGGCGACGAACAGCGCCATCATCGAGACCGTGCACATGGCGGGGACCGAGATCAGCGACGCGAGCGTCTCGGCGCCGATGGTCGTGTTGGCGAGGAACTCCGTCCATGCTTGGATCGGGAAGCTGCCGATCAGCGTGAACATCGAGCCAACGATGAGCAGCGGCATGATCGCCGCGAAGGTATCTCTGAGTGTGAGCAGGTACTTGTTCTTTCCGACCATCTCCGCCAAGGGCATGAGGCGCTTCTCGAGCACGCCCATGAAGCCGGAATCCACGTTTGCCATTTCCTTCCCCTTTCCTATGCCGCGTGCGTTTTCATGAGCAGGACCGCGTATTTGAGCACGCGCTCACCATCCAAGCTCCCGTAATCGTTGGCGTCGATCACCCCCACCGGGATCCGGTCGCCGAACTTCTCGTTCACCTCGTCGAACAGGAAGCTGACCTGGGGCCCGAGGAGCAGGCAGTCCGGCTCGTCGCGCTCCACAAGGTCGGCCACCTTGCCCGAGGAGAACGCCTCGATGCGCGCGGGAAGGCTGTGCTCGTCCGCCACCTTCTGCATGTTCTTCGCGAGCATGCTGGTCGACATGCCAGCGCTGCAGAACAGGTAGATCTTTTTCATATCGCTCTCCTTACTGTCCGTTTGGCACGCCTCGGCGCCTGAATCCCTTATTTACCGTCTTGAATCAGGGCGACGATCTGACGCGCGAGGTCAAGCGTGGTGATGGCGTTCATCACATGGTCTTGACCGTGAACCATAATGAGTGAGACCGGCCCGGAGTCTGCGCCGTTCAGCATCGCCCTGATCTCATCACTCTGGTGCTCATGGGCCTCATTGATCGCGTCATCGCCCGCCTTGAGCTTCTCTGCGGCCTCATCGAACCTGCCCGCACGCGCCGCCGCGATCGCCTGGATCGCCGAGCTGCGAGCGAGTCCGGTGGGGACGATGAGATGCGAGACCACTTCTTCGTCTGTCATGGATGCCTTCCTTTCAACATGCCGGAATGAATAGAACGCGCCCGTTCCGTCTAGATCCTTCCGCCCCCTCTCCCGTCATGCGGCGCCGTAGGGCGAATACGGGCTATAAGCTGCTCATAGCTTCGATCAGCGAGAAGCGCGTCCACGTCCTCGCGCGATGTGGAAAAGCTGAGCATCGCCTCGTAAAACGGCTTGAGGTCCTCGTCGGTCGACTGGGAGACCAGGACGAGGAAGACGACTTGGACGTCTTTCGACCCCCAGCGGATGGGGCGCTCGAGCAGGCCCACGGCCACGGCCGTCGTGCTCGAGATGGCCTTCAGGGGATGGGGCATCGCCACACGGTTGCCATACGCCGTTGAGGCGACCTCCTCGCGCGCGGCAACGGACGCGCGCAGGTCAGAGGTGATATCGAGAACCTTACAGGCGCGCTCGCACAGGACGTCGAGAACCTCGTCGCGGCTTTCGACATCGATGTGCGCGAAGAACAGCCTCCTGTCGAAATACCGCTCGAGCTCTGCCGTATCCTGATCTGCCGTCTCAAGAACGCGTCTCAGGTTGGCCGCGTCCCCCTCCTCAAAGAACAGGCTCACCTCGTACACGGGAACGGGAAGCGCAGAGCTGATGGGGACCGTGGCGAACACGCAGTCGATATCCGAGAAGTCCACGCGGGAAAGCTGGGCGACGTCACAGGTCCCGATGGCCCCCAGGTAATCCCCCAGCTGCTCCCGGCAGCGCATGGCGAGAAGCTGAGCGCTGCCCAAGCCCGAGGCGCAGACGATGAGCACGCTCTTCGCCCGCCGACCGCGCTTCCTCTGCTGTTCGAGCGCCAACGCGAACGAGAGGGCCAGGTATCCCACCTCGTCATCGCTCACCTTGCAGGAAAGCTCATCCGATAGGACGCGCGCTCCTTCGCGGGCGATGGAGAACGCGAGGGGTATCTGCTCTTCACGTCCTCCAGCAGGGGGTTCTCGAGATTCATGTGGTATTTCAGGCGCACGCACAGCGGTCCGATATGCCGTGCGAGGTTATGGCGCAGAACCCGGTCGCTGCGCAGATCGATATGGAAGCTCCGGTAGATGACGTCGACCATCCGCTGGGCCACCGCGTTCGCCGACACATCAAGCGCCGCCTCGCCCTGGGCCAAGGGGCCCGTACCCTGGACCGGCGGGAGGTTGGCGTTTTTCCCCGCCAGGTGCAGCGCGATATAGTCAACCTCCACAGCGGGGAAGCTCACGCCGAACGCGCGCTCGACCTCATCTGCGAGGGCGTGGGCGACCTCGCGCGTATGCGCGTCCTCGACCTCGAACCCAACCAGGTTGTCCTCGGGCAGCACATGGCCGTTTTTCAGCCGCGCGACGGCGACCGCGATATGGACAACAAGGTTTTGCGAGGCGATGGGGCGGATCGCAAAGCCCATGCGGTCCGTGATGCGCTCTATGAGAGCTGAGATGCGCTCGATGCCGTACGGATCGGCGGCAGGATCGCCTTGACCCTCTTCTGCCGAGAGGATATGAGTCGTCTCATCATCGTGGAGATCCAGGCGATCCAGCAGGAGGCTCCCGAGGGCGATGCGGCGCTCCATCTCATTCCCAGCGATCCTGATGCCGTAATGGGGTTTCCTCTCAAGCTCCAGACCAAAATGGCCCAGCCTGTCTTGGACGGCCTTGAGGTTGTTGGAGAAGGTTCTGCGGGAGCAGAACATGAGGTCGGCGAGGGCCTCTATCGTGATCCAGGTCGAACGCGCGAGGAGCTCGCCTGAGAGGAACGAGACGCGCTCGCTTGGGGTTGAGGGCACCACGCCAAACGCGCCCTCCTCCAGCATCGCGCGCCGCCATGCGGAGAAGACGTCGTGGTCATCGGCTTTCAGGCGCAGGCCCGTCGGGCCTTGCTCGAGGTGCGCGCCGGGTGGAAGAAGGGCCTCCGCGGCGGAGATCAGCGGACCGAGGGCGTCGAGCTCGACATCGAGCCATTCGGCGAGCTCGCTCTCGGTTTGACAGGGATGTTCATCGACATGCTGAATGAGCAAGAGAGCGCGATGCTCCGATGCGTGCAGCACCTTGTCACCTCCAAAGCCTCAGGCGGGACGTCTCAGGAGGGCGTCCAATGAGCTCAAGTCTAGAAGCTCTGAAAAGTGAATTCTATGAAACGATTTCAGGAGCGGCATGCGGAATCGCTGCACCATTGACGGCAACGTGTTGCGGGCGCCTACCCCCGCCGCCGCTGCGCGGCGAGGACGCGCTCGTAGACGATGCGTCTCTTAATGGAGTGGCGCTGGGCGAGGCGTTTGGCGATGGCCGATGCGGACTCGCCGGCATCGAGGGCCTCCTCGATATCGCGCGCGAGCGCCGCCTCGGGATCCGCTGTGGGGGCAGCCGTCGTGGGGAGCCCCTGCTCATCTGCAGCGGGCGGGGCCACGACGATCGCTATCTCCCCCTTGATCTCCGTGCGGGCCGCGAGGATCTCCCCCACCTCAGCTGCGGTTCCGCGGATGACCTCCTCATGGAGCTTCGTGAGCTCACGGCAGACCGCGACCATGCGGCGCGGGAGCACCTCGGAGAGCGCCTCGAGCGAGGCGATGACGCGATGGGGGGACTCGTAGAAGATGAGCGCACCCGGCACCGGGGCGAGCGCTGCGAGGCGGCGTACCCGATCACCGTGCTTGCGCGGCAGGAAACCCTCGAAGAAGAAGTGCTCGCAGGGGATGCCGCTCGCCACGAGCGCGGTCACGCAGGCCGATGGCCCCGGCAGCACCTCGACGGGGACATCGGCCTCGCGGGCCGCGTCCACGAGCACCTGGCCGGGATCAGACACGCTCGGCATGCCCGCGTCTGACGCGAAGGCGATGCGCTCGCCGCCGAGCATCCGGCCGATGAGCTCCGGGGCGCGGGCGGCGATGGTGTTCTCGTCGCAGCGCATGAGCGGTTTCGAGATGCCCAGGTGCGCGAGGAGCTTCGCGGTCACCCGGGTGTCCTCGCAGCAGATGAGGTCGGCGGCGCGGAAGGCGGCGGCGGCGCGGGGCGAGAAGTCACCGAGGTTGCCGATGGGGGTGCCCACGACGCTGAGCATGCCGGGGGATGGGGCCGTCGAGGCGCTGGCAGCGGGTGTCGGTTTTTCCGGAGAGCTGGCGGCGGATCCGGGGGCTGTCGAGGCGCTCGCAGCGGGCGCGGGCGCCTCCAGCTGCGCGGCCGTACGGAGGCCGGGGTGCAAGGCGCCGGCGCTGATCCTGGTTCCTCCAGCCCGAGCCTTCTGCTCGCGGCCGCGCGCTGACCGCCTGCCTGCTTCCGCGCTCATCAGCTGCCCCCCTACTCGATCATCGCGCGCTCGAGCGTGCCGAGCGCCACGCGGGCATCCCAGGCGGGCAGGCGCTTCTCCGTCTTCCAGGTCTGGAAGTACCAGCCCTGGGCGCCCTCGAATGCGGCAAGCTGGTTCGCCACGAAGACGCGCTCGTAGGCTGCCCGGCCCTCAGGGGTGATCGATGCGCTTGAGAGCACGGCGGCGCCGGACCACTCGCCGACGATCACCGGGAAACCGGCAGCCCGGGCCGCCCTGATCTCGTGACGGGCACGGGCGATGGCGTCACGGATGCCCCGGGGCGAGGTGATGTCCTGCGCGGTCTCGTCACGGTAGTGATAGAGATGCAGGTCGATGAGGACGTTCTCGTAGCGCGCACCGCGCATGAAGCCGCGCCAGAGGTCTGGATGGCCCGACGCCGAGAACACGACCGCCTTTGACACCGGCATGTGGGTGCGCACGAGCTCGTAGGCATCGCGGTAGAAGTTGCGCAGGTAGTGGATGGGGATGCCGTCAGTGACCGAGAAGAGCCCCCGGCGCACGCTCATGACCGGCGAGTCGAGGAGCTCGATGCCGGAGAGGATGTCCGAGCTGCCGTACCGGGTGGCCAGCCGCTCGAGGACCTCCAGGGCGGCGTGGCGGCCGTTGGTCGACGAGTGCCATTCGGCGATGAGGTCCGGCATGGGCACAGGTTCGTTCGAGTCGCCCTGGCCGCCGGGCACTGTGGCGAGGTCGAGCAGGACGCTCACCCCGTGCTTCTCGCCCCACTCCATCGCACGGTCTATGTAGTCGACCACGGTGACGTGGCAGGCGTCCGCCGACTGGGAGCCGAAGGCATACCAGGGGACGGGGAGACGCACCGCGTTCAAACCGATGGCGGCCATGCGGCGGAAATCGTCCTCCGAGACGAACGTCTCGTAGTGATGACGCATGCGCTCGCAGTACGCCGATGCACCGAGGGCCTGCTGGAGCTCCGTGTCGTTCGATGCACCGGTCGCGGCGAAGAGCGATGGGGTCACCCAGGGTTCGGGTATGAACCAGCCGGCGAGATTGACCCCGCGCACCCGACCCAGGGCGTCGGTGGAGGACCTCCTCGAACGTGCGAGCGGGACGTTGAAACCCAGGGGCATGACGACATCCTCCCAACAAAACGAAAAAGCGCTCAGCGGACCCGCCGAGCGCCTCTCAGTGCAAAGGGTGGCTAGGAAGGGAGTCGAACCCCTGACACGCGGATTTTCAGTCCGCTGCTCTACCAACTGAGCTACCTAGCCAATATACCCGCCGTCGAACGGCAGCTCGTTCACTATACCAGACCGCCCGATGCGGTCAAGGAAAAAATCAAGGTGCTGAGAACGGGGCTTTGGGTCGGTGAACTGCGCGGTCTGAGAACCTGATCGAAGGACGCGGGCGCGGGATTGAGATGGTGCGGCCGACGCTCCGCTTTCCGACGGACCACGCTCGACCTGGCCTGCCCCGCGCGCGTGACGGCAAATCCAACGGCGCACCCTCAGGTACCCTAGGCGCCACGCCCACTCCATGTGCGCCTCATGCATGCCTCAACGGACCCCGCCCTCCCCCTGCGTCGCGAAGCGCTCAAGCACCGCCGCCGCCCCGCGGCGGGATCGGAACCGCCACGGGGGCACCGACCGGTGCAGGGCGAGCACCTCTCCATCCGCCCCGATGAAGGCGATGTCGATCGGCGCGCGCATGAAGCAGGTGTGGACCGCGCGGCATCGCGGGAACGCCATGGCTACCGCCTTCCCCTCCTGCGCTGCAGTCGGACGCCCCGCCATACCGAAGAGGCGATCGACGAACCCCGTGGCGACGATGAGCCGCGCAGGAGTCCATCCGAGGTTTTTCAGGGCACGACGGATTAAGGCATACGTCCTCCAGCTGCCGATGCTCATATGATCACTCCCGGGCGCCAGGGGTCGACGATGACAGCCCGCTCATGCGTGAGTCTGACCGGTGCCCCCAAGGCGATGCCGGCAAGCGCGAGCCCCTGGGGCCATGGCGTGAACCTCATGGTGCAGGTGAAGGTCCTGAGGCCTCCCACCAGCGAGAGCAGTGCTGTGGGGGAACCGTCTTCCTCCTCGGCGACGGACACCTCGACCTCGATGTCGTAGGTCCCCATCGCCCGCTCAAGCTCGGTCTTCACGGTGGCGGCGACGGCTGCCGTAGCGGCCCCTTCCCCGCCAACCGGTGACGCCCCATGCGCGAGCACGATGTCGGGCGCCACCCGGTCGAACCGAGCTGTCGCGGAGATGAACACCATGAGGTTGTAGACGATGAGCGCGACGATGATGAGCACCGGGGCCATGACCGCCATCTCGACCGTCGCTTGAGCCCGCTCCTCCGCCACGCCCATCATGATGACCCCATGAGATCGCGGAGGCGGATCTTCAGGGGGATGGAGCCACCCCCGGGCAGAGGTATCTCGGCTATCGTGAACTCAGCCGCCGCAATGAGCTCGCCCGCCTCGTAGCCCAGCGCCTGGAGCACCGCGCCGGGATCGGTGGTCCCCAGAGGGATGGAGCGCAAGAGCTCCTGGGCATCGGCGATCCCACCCAGCTTCGAGCGGGCGATGACGTTCGAGGTGTCGGTCAGCACCGGCTTCCGATAGCTAAGGTCGACCGGGTGGAGGCCCAGGCCTCCCATGACCCCTTGCACCCGATCTCCCAGCCAGCGCGCAACGGGACCGGCGCCCAAGAGATCAAGGCCCCGGAACAGACCGTCCATCAGGGAGTCGATGCCCTCGGAAAGGTCGCCGTAGGATATGAGCAGCCGCCCCCAGAGATCCATGACGTCACCCACGACGCCGATGAGGGTTCCGCCTGAACGGTCCTCCAATGAACTGAAGAACGACCCGAGCGCGTTGTTGTCCGCGGTGGCGGGATCACGGGCCAGAACCGCCGCCGAGATGGCGGCGCGGCTCGGGAGGCGCGGAGCTTGGTTGAACGAACTGTCCAACTCAGGCGGGGGTTCAACATCCCCCGCAGCGACCAGGGCGAGACAGCCCTCGCGACCGGGCGGGGCGATACGCGGCCGCTTGCCCGCAAGCGCGGCGAGGGCGTCCTCGAACGCGTCTCCCGCCTGCTCGGCCCGCCCCTGCGCCTGACGCTCAAGTTCGAGCTCCTCGTTTCGGGAATCCGCGTAGTCTCCCAGGGCCTCGGTGAACTCGCGCAGATGGTATTCGAAGCCGTTGTCGATGCTTGTCGAGGCGGCTGGCGCACGGCCCACATCACCCACGTCGAACTGGCAGACCGCACAAGCACGCGCCCCACCGCCCTCAAGATCGGCAAGAGAGAGCACCTGGCCCGGGGCACCGCGGGCACCGGGGCAGTCGGCGGCGAAGTGCAGCACGGGCTCTGCATCCTCCAAGCTGCTCGGCCAGACAGCCTCCGTGTAGAGCGAGGTCCGCCGCACCTCCGCGGTGTTCCGGGGCAGCAAGGGAAGATCGGCGATCACGCGCCCGTCCTCCTCGCGTATCGAGGCCCTCTCTAGCTCCGCACAGGCGAAGCGGTAGAACGCATGGCGCGCCGCGGCGTCGGCCCGCGCCTCGACCCCGGCCCCCTCGGGAGCGTCGTTGTCCCGCCTCCACCGGTAATAGGCCCGGGCCCGATCGAGCCCCACCGTCGGGTTCCAGGTGACACTCGACGCGAAATCTGGGTTCTCCACCGCCGACAAGCCCGAAAGCCGTGCGGCCCGCTCCTGCATGTTCATCCCCTCTCGCCCGCAGTCGGCGATCCACGCACGACGCTTATCCGCCTGCGAGCGCTCGGATGCCTTCGCGAGCTCGCGTGCCACCTCGTCGAGGTCACCCGCCGTCGATTCCAGCCCGTCAACCGGAATCTGGTCGCCGGAGAGCGCAGGGAACTCTGAGGCGGATTCCCAGGGGACCGCGAGGGCCGTGCCGGCGAAGCTCACCCGTTCGGTGCCTTGCGCGGCGCATGTCCGCGAGGCGTTCGCCGCTATGAGATAGGGCAGCACCCCCTCCACCGCCTGGAGGCCCCGCGATGCCGAGGTGGCGAACTCGTTGCGCGTCCGCAGGATGCGGATCCCGGCGTCGACGGCCTCGCCGGCGGCGGCGTTCGCGCCGGGAACGAGCAGCCCGACCATGCCGACCCCGGTGACGCACAGGCCCGTGAGCCCGAGGCTCAGGATGCTCGCATCGACCACGGTGGCCGCGGTATGGTACGAAGAGACCACGTTGGCGCCGGCGAGCGCCGTCGCATCGGCCGTTGTCTGCGTATCCCCCGCTCGCGAGAGGCTCCACACCGCCGAGGCGGCGGAGAAGACGAGCGCGAGCACGAGGAGGATGGACACGGCCGTCGTCACCGTGGTGTAGGCGCCGTCCTCGAGAAACAGGTCGACGCCCCAGAGCAGGTTGCGGCCCCTGCACGCAACCGTTCTCGGAACGCGGCGCTGCGCGATGCTCCGGCACACGCCGCAGCCTCGTTCGGCACCGTTACGAGTCCCATGCAGATATCCACGTCTCATAGCTCCCCTCCAACCACGCGGGCCTTCCCGCATAGGAAACTTCAACCCTCAGCCGCACATCTCCCTGCGCATTGCGCTCCCCGAGCACGTCCGCGAACGCACCGATCACCGGCAGGGGCCTCACACGCCCCGCCACCGCCACCGTGACAGCACCTTCAGCGCGGACGAGATCGATCTCCCAGGAAAGCGGCCCGCCCGCATGAAAGATGCTGACGTCCGGCACCGCGCCGAGCCTCCTCAACGTGAACGCCCGGTAGGCGTCGTCCCCCTCTCCCTCCGCCGTGATCATCAGCCGTGCGGTCGCCGCGGCGGCGCTCTCCATCACGGAGCGCGTGTAGAGCAGGCAGACGGGCTGCACCGCCAACAGCAGGAGGAGAAGGAAGAGGGGGATCAGAATCGCCGCCTCGACCGTCGATTGAGCGCGTCCTTCCAGCACGAGCCCATGGGCGCCGGACGGCTCATGCCCATCAGAACAGGACGAGGTCGAGCGCCCCGAACCCGTCGAGCGCATGCGATGCCGAGCGCTCCGCCAACGCCGCGAGGGATCCATCCTCGCCCGCGCGCCACAACGCCGCGAATGCCACGGTGATCGCCAAGAACGCCAGCACGGTGAGGGCGTACTCGAGCGTGCCCTGGGCCCGCTCCTCCCGCGCGAGCCCGCCGCCGTGATCTCGGGCACCCTCCTCGCCGCCAGGACCGCGTAGACGAAAGTCCGAATCGACTCCGCCCCTGTTGTCGCCACGGATCCCTCCCAGCCAAAGGAAACCCCCATGGCCCTCCCGAGCGCTTGCATCCACATGGCATCCTCCCCTTCTCACAGCACCCCCTCCCCATCCTCCACGCCGATCCGCGACACCCTCACCGTTGCGCCGCCGGATTCGTCCGCAAGGGCCAAAGCGATATCGACAGACCCGTCCGGACCGCGCAGCAAGGCGCCCCATGCGTTCCCCTTGATATCAAGGTATCCGCTGGTCATAAGGGTGAACGTCTTCATATCTCGATACGTTTCGAGGACTGTCCCCGCTGCGTCCGCGAGTCCATCCGGGTCATCCCATGAGACCACCGCGGGATTAGCGCCTACAGCTGATGACCGACTGGCCAAGCTGTCGAGGTCGGCGAGGAACGATGACGCAGCCGACCTATGGGGGTCGGCTGGGAATACGCGCCCGACCACTTCGGATGGCGATGCCGGGGCATCCTCGGCAGCAGGTCCGTCCCCCTGGCGCAGCATGAGCGCAGGCGACGCGAGGACGAGGAGGATGCAGAGAAGGGGCGGTGCCCATACACGCAGCTGCCAGCGGCCCCGCCCGCTCACAAGCTGTTGATCCCCGAGGAGATCGTGTCCCAGAGCTCGGAGATCTTGTCACGAAACGCGATGATCGCGATGATGGCGATGACGACCAGCACCCCGACGAGGATCGCGTACTCGGTGGTTCCCTGGGCCCGCTCCTCACGGATGAGCGGCCTGAGACCGGACAGCAGATGAAATAGGCGTCCCTGCAGTTTCTCGACCATGTTGACCTCCTAGATCATTCCGCCCGCGGAGAACAGCGGGCCCAATATGGATAGCAAGAGAGCTGGAAGGATGAGCGTCCCGGTGGGAATCAGGAGCTTGACGGGGGCGCGCTCGATCTGGCGCTCCACATCGGCGCGATGGGCGGCCCGGCATTCCCGGCTCTGCCCAGCGAGCGTCTCGGCGAGCGGAGCGCCCAGCGCGAGCGCCTGGCCGATNGAGCTCATCACGAAGCCAGGTGATCCGCGGGCCATCTGGACGGATTCCCGCATGCGCGCAGAGCGCCTGGCCAACCCTGGCCAAAGCAGCGAATGCCGTCCGCTGCCATGAACCGCCGGAGCGAGGTTTCCGTTCTTGGCTGTCAACGGGCAGAATCCCGGCCACCCCCAACGCCACCAGCAACCCTATTCCGCCGGGCACGACCGCCTCCATCGCGTGACCTCCTCTCCATCGAGCGCCCCGGTGCGCACGGCCTCGGCAATGAACACCGGCTCGGCAGCAAGCGACCAACTCGCCGTCGCGGCATCGAACACGACATGATCGGTGAGCCGAACGCCTCCGTCGCGAGCGCGCGACACCCCGGCGAGACCGGCGACGAATCGCCGCCCATCCGGCCGGCGCACCGACATCACGATCCCGTCGAGCGCCATCGCGATCTGCTCCTCGATGAGCGGACCGGGCAGATCGATGCCGTACCGTGCCAGCAGCGTGAGACGCACCACCGCCTCCTCGGCCGTGCCCGCGTGCAGCGTGGTCAGCGAACCATCGTGCCCGGTGTTCATTGCCTGGAGCATGTCGATGCACTCAGGGCCGCGCACCTCGCCCACCACGATCCGATCGGGCCGCATGCGCAAGGCGTTGGCCACCAGATCACGGATGCTCACCGCGCCCTCTCCCTCGATGGACGCCTCGCGGGCCTCGAGCCGCACCACATGGGGATGGCGCGCAAACTTGAGCTCGGCGGAGTCCTCGATCGTCACGATGCGCTCGCCAGTTGGGATCTCGCAGGAAAGCGCGTTCAGGAGCGTCGTCTTCCCCGAACCCGTTCCCCCGGCGACCGCGAGGTCCCACCGGAGCCGCACCGTCCAGGAGAGCAGCTGGGCGTACCATGCGGGCAGCGAACCTGCGGAGACGAGCTGGTCCAGCGTCCCGATGCGATCCGAGAACTTCCTGATGGTGAGCAGCGGCCCGTCCAGCGCGATGGGCGGGATCACGGCGTTCACGCGAAACCCACTCGGCAGCCGGGCGTTCACCAGCGGGCTGCACTCGTCGATCCGGCGCCCGAGCGGGGAGATGATCCGGTCGATGATGATCCTGATCTGCTCGTCCGTCTCGAAGAGGCCCTCGAGTGGGATGAGCGTGCCCGCGCGCTCGAAAAACGAGGTACCGGTGCCGTTGACCATGACCTCGGTCACGGAGTCGTCCTCAAGGAGCCGCTGTAGGGGCCCCAGGCCAACCACGTCATCGAGGATCTCCGCCGCCAGGGTGTCGCGCTCAAACCGTGAGAGGTCCCGCGCCCCACCGGTGTTCAGCACGGCGAGGACCGCAGGCCTGAGCTCCTCGCGGGCCCGATCCGCACTCGCCGCCGCGGCGATCTGCGCGACCTCGGCGAATCCCACGCGCTCGAGCATGGCGCGCTTCGCCTCGGCTTTGACCGCCCGGACCCTCCGCTGGCCGGCGCGCTCGCCGCGCACTCCGGCAGCCCGTACGCGCTCCGCGACGCTCATTGCCCGCCACCTCCCTGTCGGCCCCACGGGAGCCTCAGCCGACGCTTTGCCGCGGGCTCCCGTGGGGCCACGTCACCGCGACCCTGGACCGCGCATCCGAGCTCGCGCAAGGTCTCCGTCGTGAACGTCCGCACGCCACGCGCGAATTCGCCGCCGCCCAAGACGAGATCAGCCATATGCCCGCATGAGGAGAGCTCCGCCACCTCAGGGCCTCCGTCCGCGATGCGGACCCGGTTCTTGAGCGACATCGCCATCTCGAACCTGAGCGCGAACTCCTCACCGCGGCCAACCGCGCCGAAACGGTTGAGCACACTGACCATCTTGGTGCGCGGCAGCCCCAGGCGCCCGGCAAGATCGGCCGCCCGGGATGAGGACGGGCATGATGCGGGGCCGGACGCCCCCACGATGAGGCAGCGATCGCAGGCGGCAACCGCCGCCGCGACGGCATCGCCCCAGAACACCGAGGTGTCGATCAGGATCAGATCTGACAGGGTCCTCAGCACGGCGATGAGCCGTTCCACTGGCACCCCCATCATCTCAGCGCATTCAGGGCGCTCGATCGGGCCCCACAGCGTCAGACCGGGGGCGACGCGCATCGCCGTCGCCTCGATGTCCTCATCCGCCAGGTCCTGCTGACCCACTCGGTCAATCCTCATGAGATCCTGCGGCTCGTCGACACCGAGGAAACCGTACGCGTCGCCGAACATGAGATCCAGGTCGAGCACGGCCGTGCGGAGGCCGAGTTGGGAGGCGCAGCACGCCATCGCCGTCACCAAGGTGGTCTTGCCGACACCGCCCCGGCCGGAGATCGCGGCGATCACCGGGGCCGAGGGGCTGCCTGCCGCAGCAGAAGGCTGCGGTCTCCGCCGCGGGGGCGAAAGAGGCTCGGAAACCCGCTCATCGACTTCCGGGCGAACGGGCTCATCAGACCGGGGGCCGGCAGACGGCGCCGAGATGGATGCCTCCACATCCCCTCCCCCCGATCCTCCCTTATCTGCGCTGACTGCACCCGCCGGCTTGCCAAGGTTGGCCTCACGTGAGGCTGGGCGAGGGGTCGCAGCGCCATCCCGGTGCCCCCCGTTTTGCCCACGGCCATCGCTGGCGGAGGCCGCTTTGGGGACCGCCGCTTGTGAAGCCCCCTCCACACGCGCGACCCGCACCTTCCCACCATCTTCAACGACGGCATCCTCCGCCGCGATGACCTCCGTCGCCCCCGCGTAGAACATGCGGGCTATCAAACCCGGTTCAAGTCGATCCACCAAGACGAGGATCTGCGGGGCGCGGCCGCTTCGAGCGAGGTCACCCAGGGCCACCTCGAACTCAGCCGAAGCGGTCCCCCGCGCCGACACCGCCGCGCCCGCGACCTCATGAGGCAGATCCGCAGCCAGGAGGGCGAGCTGCCCCACGCTATTGAATCGGAGCAGCTGGGCCCCGCTCGCCCGGGAGTTGACCTCGCGGGTGAGCTGTCCGAAATCGGCACCCCCGCAGCAGGTGAGCCATAATGCCGCCATCAGTGTTCACCCCTCGATGTGGATGGTTCCGCGCCCGCCGCGTCCCCGCGCGCCGTCTCCTGCACATCAGAGCCTCGATCACCGGGAACCACGAGCGAGAGCGGCGCCTGCGCCATCGCGATGAGCAGTTCCTGCACGTGCTCGGGCCGGACGCTCAGCGTCACCCAGGTGAGCGCGGCCCCGTTCGAGGAAAGGGAGCTCGTGTCCACCACCGTCGCCGCGCACAGGCGATCCGCCACGCCGTCGCGGGACACGTAGACGTCGACCGCCTCACCGCGACCGACCGCACCGCCCACGGCGTGCTCCTCGTCGCTGGGAATCGATACGGCCACCGTCCCCGCGGGCACCTCCACCGCGCTCTCACGGGCCTCGAAGTACAACGGGCACAACACGGCCCGCTTGGGGATACGGGAGGTGGCGACCTTCCCGGCAACGGCGGATAAGTCGGTCTCCGCATCCAACGGCGCCAAACCCGCGACCCAGTCCATCACCGTGGTGTTCGCCTCGTCGATGACCTCACCCGGCTCGATATCGCGTATCGCGGTGCACACCTGCACCAGATCGCCGCCAAAGCGCTCCAGCGCCTGCTCGCGCTCACGCACGGCCTCCGTGCGAACCATCGACCCGTATCCGAGCGCAACCAAGACCGCCACCACACCGGACACCGCACTCACGATGAGTCTGGTCCTCCGTCTCACACGACCCCTCCCTCCGATCCGCCGCCCATGAGCACATTCTTACGGCTCGAGGCGACGGGAGGACTAAAGGTCCCGGACCAAATCCCACGACCTTACAGGCGCCTCCCCACAAGCTGACGCTCGCGTAAGATCGACGGGAAGCTCATCCAAGTTTCCAGCGGGGTGATTGGCAAATAAAAAGACCCCTCCTTGCGAGGGGTTCACGCAACCTAAAGATACACCGCAGGTCAGAGGTTGTATCTACAGCCTCACATCGGGATCGAGGCTCTGGGCGCTGACGCGCATCTCGCGGGCGAGCGCGAGGAAGGCCTCGACGCGCACCGCATCGATCTCGCCGGCGTCGACCGCGCCCCTGACCGCGCAACCCGGCTCGTGCGTGTGCGTGCAATCGCTGAAACGGCATCCCCGCGACGCGCGCGCCACATCGGGGAAGGTCCGGGCGAGGCCGAGCTCGTGCCCCACCAAGGGAAGGCTCCTGAGGCCCGGTGCATCGGCGATGACACCGTGGGGTCCCGGGAGCTTGCACATGACGCGCGCGACCGTGGTGTGCCGTCCCATGTCATCGCGCTCGCGCACCGCGCCTGTTGCGAGCGCATCGTGGCCGAGCAGGGCGTTCAGCAGGGTCGATTTCCCCGCCCCGCTCTCACCGAGGATCATGCCGCAGGCCCCCGCGGGCACGCAGGCGCGCACCTCGTCCAAGCCGAGGCCATCCCGCGACGAGGTTACGATGACCCGAACCCCCTCCCCCGCAAGGGCGCATGCGTCGCGAATCGCGCGATCCCGTGCGGCGGGGTCGCTGCGATCCGCTTTCGTGAAGACCACCACCGGCACAGCCCCGCAGTCATTCACCAGCACAAGCGACCGGGCGATGCGGTCGCGCACGAGTGATTCGGAGTCGCGCGAGGAGCCGAGAGGCTGCACGATGAGGATGACGTCGACGTTGGCGGCAAGCACTTGGCACTCGCCGCGGCTCTTGCCGCGCCACCGCTCGAACGCGGTGCGACGGGGCAGCACCGCCTCGATCACGCCTTTGTCATGGCCGGGGTCAACCCGCACGGCAACGATATCGCCGATGGCGGGGAGCAGGGGCTCCTCATCGGCGCCGCGTTTGGCGAATGCGACCGCATGCTCGGAGCGGAGCGTGACGTCAGGGGTGGCGACGAGCGGGAAGCCCCGGTCGAGTCTGATCACACCGCCAATCTGCAGATGCGACGCGGCTTGCCCGCCTGACGCCTGATCGAACTGGGAGCGGAAATCCGTGAAGGCCGCAGTCTGGGTATCGTCAACTCGCAGATCGCTGAAGGCAGGGAGGTCGCTCATGAGGCCGATCGCGGGAAGCTCAAACGCGGTGGCGTCCGCAGCCGACGTCCGATGCCGCCGCGCTGACCGTGATCCCTTGCCGCCCTTGCCTTTGCCCACGCAGCCTCATTCCCCTTTGCCCCGATGAACGGCGTCAGTATACCGCGGCAAGTGCGGGGACGCACCTTGGCAACCGCGGCGCACGAGGCGCACCGCCAGAAACGTCGATGCGCGCAGGCCGCAGACGCCGCGCATCGAGATAAAAAGGCCCTCCACCTCCCCACCCATGCGGATGGGGAGGTGGAGGGCCGTGCATCAATCAGAACGTGATCCCGCAACCGGTCGGCTAAGCGCGCCAGCCATCAGGAGATCATCGGCGTCACTTCGCCTCGACGGCGCGCATGATCGCCTTGTAGACCTCCATCAGCGGGATGATCAGGAAGGCCAGGCCGAGCGCGGTGGCGAGCGCCTCCGGCGGCAGCGGCATGAAGCCGAACATCTGAGCCAGCGGATCGAACTCCACCACGACGACGGTCAGGACAAAGGCGAGGATCGCCGCGCCCCAGAGCCACTTGTTCTGCTTCCTCATGCTGAACAGCGACGCGCGACGGCTGCGCATGTTGAAGCAGTGGAAGATCTCGACCATGGAGAGCGTGATGAAGGCCATCGTGACGCCCTCGTCGTCTGCGGTGCCGGCGATCATCTCGGCGATATCGATGTGGCCGAGGTCGAAGTAGACGCCCGCGAAGAAGGACGCGAGCACGAGCAGGGTGATGATCACGCCCTGGACCACGCAGTCGAGGCCCATGCCGTCGGCGAACATGCCGTCGGAGGCACGGCGGGGCTTGCGCTTCATGACGTCGCCCTCGGCCTCCTCCATGCCGAGCGCGAGCGCCGGGAAGCTGTCCGTGATGAGGTTGATCCACAGCAGCTGGACCGGCTGGAAGATCGTGAAGCCGATGAGCGTCGCGGCGAACACCGAGAAGACCTCGGCGAGGTTCGCGGAGAGCAGGAACTGGATGACCTTACGGATGTTGTCGTAGATCCGGCGCCCTTCCTCCACCGCGTTGATGATGGTGGCGAAGTTGTCGTCGGCGAGCACCATGTCGGCCACGTTCTTGGTGACGTCCGTGCCGGTGATGCCCATGCCGACGCCGATGTCGGCGCGCTTGATGGACGGGGCGTCGTTCACGCCGTCGCCGGTCATGGCCACGATGTTGCCGCGGCTCTTCCAGGCGTCCACGATGCGGGTCTTGTGCTCGGGCTGCACGCGCGCGTACACGCTGTACTCGGTGACGCGCTCGTGGAAGGCCTCGTCGGAGATGCGGTCGAGCTCAGCGCCGGTGATGGCCTGGCTCGCGTCGGTCACGATGCCGAGCTCCTTGGCGATGGCCACGGCGGTGTCGATGTGGTCGCCCGTGATCATGACCGGCCGGATGCCGGCCTCGCGGGCCTCGACGATGGCCTGCGTGACCTCGGGACGGACCGGGTCGATCATGCCGGAGAGGCCGCAGAACACGAGGTCATGCTCGAGGGCCTCGGGTGAGAAGTCGCCCGGCAGCTCGGCATGGTTGCGGCTCGCGAGCGCGAGCACGCGCAGGGCCTCGTCGGCCATACCCTTGTTCGCGGCGAGGATCTCGGCGCGGCGCTCCTCGGTGATCGGCACGATCGCACCGTTCTCGTACACCTGGGTGCACAGCCCGATGACCACGTCGGGGGCGCCCTTGGTGAACTGCTCATACTCGCCGTCAAGGGTCTCGACGACAACGGACATCATCTTGCGGCCGGAGTCGAACGGGGCCTCGCCCACGCGCGGGTGCTCGGCCGTGAGCCCCGTGAGGCCTGCCTTTGCCGCATCGTTCACCAGCGCGCACTCGGTGGGCTCGCCGACGGCCTCACCGGCCTCCTCGTCCCACTGGGCGTCGGAGGCGAGCGCCATGCCGGCGAGGAACTTCTCCTCGGGTGCGGCCAGCACGTGCTTCACGACGGTCATCTTGTTCTGCGTCAGCGTGCCCGTCTTATCCGAGCAGATGATCTGCGTGGAGCCGAGCGTCTCCACCGCGGTCAGCTTGCGGATGATGGCCTGGCGCCGCGACATCTTCGTGACGCCCATGGAGAGCACGATGGTCACAACGGCGACGAGGCCCTCGGGGATGGCGGCCACAGCGAGGGAGACGGCGACCATGAAGGTGTCGAGCAGCATCGACGGGTTCGAGATCATCTCACCGCCGTGGCGCAGGAAGTCGACGGCGAAGATGACGACGCAGATGGCGATCACCATGACCGTGAGGGTGCGCGAGAGCTGAGCGAGCTTGACCTGCAGCGGCGTGAGCTCCTTCTTCGCGGTGGTGAGGGCGTCGGCGATCTTGCCCATCTCGGTCTGCATGCCCGTGCCCACCACGACGGCGCGGCCGCGGCCGTAGACCACGACGGAGCCCATGTAGACCATGTTCCGACGGTCGCCGAGCGGGACGTCGTCGGCGTCGGCGGCGAGTGTGATGGCGTCCGCGTGCTTCTCAACCGGCACGGACTCGCCCGTGAGGGCCGCCTCCTCGATCTTCATGCTCGCGGACTCGAGCACGCGGCAGTCGGCCGGGACGGAGTCGCCGGCCTCGAGCAGGATGACGTCGCCCGGGACGAGCTCGGAGCTGGGCAGGTGAACGAGCTTGCCGTCGCGGATCACCTTGGACTGCGCGGCGCTCATCTCCTGTAGGGCCTCGAGGGCCTCCTCGCTCTTCGCCTCCTGCACAACACCAAGGACGGAGTTGATGACGACGACGAAGAGGATGATGACGACATCAGCGATGTCGGCCTCGCCCTGAACGGCACCGGAGATGGCCGAGATGGCCGCGGCGACGATCAGCATGATGACCATCGGATCGGCCATCTGCTCGAAGAAGCGCTTCCAGAGCGGCGTCTTCGCCTCCTCCTCGAGCTTGTTGGGGCCGAAGCTCGCCAGCCGCTCGGCGGCGGTGTTGGCGGCAAGACCCGTCTCCGCGCTTGAAGCCTGAGCCTCGAGCACGTCCTCAGCCGAAGCCAAGTATTCTTTTTGCATGTTCCCCTCCTGGGATCCGTTGGCCACCCAGCAGATTGATGCCCGATCATAATTCCCCAGGAGAGGGGCAAGGGCCCATCAAGGCTGCCGTGCTGAGTGGCAGCTTGCAACGGTAGATATACTACCCTGATTGCGCACGCGGAACGCATCTTCCATCCGAGTTTCTGCCGACCGTGCAAAATTCGGCATCTGTAGCGGTGTTGAGGTCGAATCCTGCACTGTCAGCATCGCACCCCCTGCTGACAGTGCAGGATTTATGCTTTCCTCCGGCCTAATGACGCAATTGTGACCTGTCAGCATCTCGACCCGACGTGACCGTGCAGGATCCGCGCTTTGCACTGCTTTGCCGCCGTGATTGTGACCTGCCAGTATGCAAGCGCCGTCACCGCAAGGTCCCGAGCAGACACGGGTGACCGCCGCCCGCACACCACATCTCGGCATCACACCGCACCTCCACGCAGCTCCCCCGCCACAGCCCGGCCCCCATAGCACAACACGGCCTTGTATCTGCATCTTTTCCGTGGTGCACCTGTAAGGACTCGGCAGACGGTCGGTTTTTGTCGGAGTGCGGAATGCGGGTTGGCTATAATGACTTCGGCTGTTAGAACGCATTGTATGGATATCTGGAGGTATGCATGTACAAACGCACCAAGATCGTATGCACGATGGGTCCCGCTTGTGACGACGAGAACATCCTTCGTGAGATGATGAAGGCGGGCATGAACGTCGCCCGCTTCAATTTCTCCCACGGCTCCTATGAGGAGCACAAGGGCCGCATCGAGCGCGTCCGCCGCATCGCCAACGAGCTTGGTCGCCCCATCGGCATCCTGCTCGACACCAAGGGCCCCGAGGTGCGCACCGGCCTGCTCAAGGACCACCAGAAGGTTGAGGTCCATACCGGCGACAAGATCATCGTGACCGCCCAGCCCACCTCCGAGGATTTCGCCGGCACCGCCGAGCACATCTCCCTCGATTACCTCGCCCTCCCCTCCGAGGTCGTCCCCGGCTCCCGCATCCTGATCGACGACGGCCTCGTCGGCCTCGAGGTCGAGTCCGTCGACGGCGCCGACATCCACTGCGTCGTGCTGAACAACGGTCTCATCGGCGAGCGCAAGGGCGTGAACATGCCCAACGTCAACATCTCGCTGCCCGCCATCACCGAGCGCGACCGCCAGGACATCCTCTTCGGCCTCACGCAGAACATCGACTACATCGCCGCCTCCTTCATCCGCGACGGCGCCGCCGTCGAGGAGATCCGCACCCTCTGCCGTGAGAACGGCGGCGAGCATGTGACGATCTTCCCGAAGATCGAGTGCGCCCTCGGTGTCGACAACTTCGACGACATCCTCGAGCACTCCGACGGCATCATGGTCGCCCGCGGCGACCTGGGCATCGAGATCGCGCCGGAGCTCGTGCCGCACATCCAGAAGCAGATCATCAAGAAGTGCAACGACGCCTACAAGCCCGTCATCACCGCCACGCAGATGCTCGACTCCATGCAGCACAACCCGCGCCCAACCCGCGCCGAGGTCGCCGACGTCGCGAACGCCATCTATGACGGCACCGACGCCGTGATGCTGTCCGGCGAGTCCGCTGCCGGTCAGTACCCGGTCGAGGCCGTGCGCATGCAGGCCCAGATCGCGCACGAGACCGAGAAGCACCTGCCCGCCCACGGCAAGCTCGAGGTCCCGGCCGGCTCTCACGGCACCCGCGTCGTCAACAACGTGGTCGGCCTCTCCGCGGTGAACATGGCCACGGCTGTCGGCGCCAAGTGCATCACCGTTCCCACCACCACGGGCCGCACCGCCCGCCTCGTGTCGCACTTCCGTCCCGCCATGCCGATCATCGCGTTCTCCCGCCACGAGTGGGCCGTGCAGCAGATGATCATGTACTGGGGCGTCGAGCCGCACCTCGCCGCCATCACGCAGGGCACGGTCAACGGCACGATCGTGAAGGCGATCGAGACCGCCAAGGAGCTCGGCTACGTCGAGAAGGGTGACATCACCGTCGCCACCGCCGGCGATCCGCGCATGTCCGTGCAGCTCGAGGACAAGATCTCCTCGACCAACGTCGCCTACGTGGCCCAGGTGCGTTAAGCGAGACGCATCCACATACACGAGGCTTCGGAACCCCGGTCGCCCAGCGCGGCCGGGGTTTTTCGTTGCGCGCGCTTCTCGTTCGTCATGCTCCAGCTGTCGACAGGGTGCCTTGTTGCACCACCCCTCTCGGCACCCAAACCGTTTTCCCTCTACGGACGTATACGATCCGTTACACCGAGCTCTACCTGCGGCTTGCAGCCATTGAGCGCCCGGGGCGCTCCCCATTTGCGAACCAAAATGCAGCCCCCGGTTGGTGGAGGCGACCCCTTTGCTACCCTATGGTGAGAGCTGTCCCAGCGGTTCTCAAAACAAAGGAGCGCCATGGGCTTCCGAGACAACCTGCAGCACCTCCGCCGCACACGCAACATGACCCAGGAGCAGCTCGCGATGCTCGTCGGCGTGAGCCGTCAGAGCGTCACCAAGTGGGAGGCCGAACGCGCCTACCCCGAGATGGACAAGCTCATGAAGCTCTGCGACATCTTCGGCTGCTCCCTCGACGACCTCGTCAAGGGCGATCTCACCGACACGAGCCCCGCACCCACCGAGGTTGTCGCCTCGGGGCCGGCATCGGACATCTGCGGGTACGACGCCCACATGCGCTCACGCGCACGATCCGTGGCACTTGCAATCTTCGTCCTCTGCCTCGGAGGGGTCGGCGGCATCCTCACCAGCCATTACATCCCCGGGGAGGGGCCCACAGCCGTCGCCTTGTTCGCAGGCGCCTTCCTCGGCCTGGCGATCCTGATCCCCACCGGCCTCAACTACAGCGAGTTCAAACGCGCCCATCCGTTCATCGAGGACTTCTACACACCCGAGGACCGGCGCCTGGGCACCAGCCTGCTTGCCCGTCTGCTGATCATCGGCATCGGCATCATCTTCATCGGCGTTGCCGGGGCCGCCTTCCTCGATAGCGCCACCACGGATGCCACCGGCGAGCTCGCGGGCGCCTGGGTGATCGGATTCGGCGGCTTGGGTGCCAGCGTGATGGCATATGCGGGCATCATGCAGAGTCGGTTCAACATCGCCGCGTACAACAACTCAAAGGACGCGGATGCGGATCCCGATGATTTCAAGCTGACTGGGCGCGCAAAGAAGCTCGTCGACGCCATCTGCATCATCATTATGCTGATCGCATCCGTTGTCGCAATGTTCTTGCTTTATTTCGGCCCAGGCGGTCTGAACGACTACTTCTGGCTTGCCTGGGTCGTCGGGGGGATCCTCTGCGCGATCGTCAGCATCATCTTCTCCGTGCTTCCCGAGTCGAAGTAGTCACGGCAAAGCGCTGCAAACACCGACTGCGGCAGATCCATCGCTTCGCAAACTCGTGGATTTTCAGCCCGATGGTCAAAACTAGCAACTTCTTGGGCACGCAGGAGCCTGATGAAGGTTTCTGCGTGCCCTCATCAGGCTCCGCGCTGCAGCATGATGAAAAAATAGTAGTCATATTAGATTAAATGATCACGAATTAAGGCTGCGCAAGCTTATCGTCCCAGAGGACTCTTCCCCATTTGCCCAAGAAGTTGCATGTTTTGACCAGCCGCTCGATTCTTCGCGACATGAGCCCGTCTGACGGCTGCCCGACAGGCGATCATCTGGCGATACCATGCCGATGGCCCCACCCTTGAGGACCCCGTGCGCCGCCTGGTCAAGACTACCCTGTCATTTCCCCCTGCCGCGCCCTACTTCCGCGGGCCCCGCGCCGCAACGTGCATGACCGCCAGGCCAAGCAGGGCCGCCGTCACTGAACCGGCGAGGATGGCCGCCTTGGCCGCCAGCAGGTTGAACGGATCGCCAGGGAAGGCGAGGCCGGAGATCAGGATCGACATCGTAAATCCAATGCCGCCGAGCACGCCGACCCCCATGATGTGGCCGAGCGTGACCCGCTCGGGAAGCTCCGAGAGGCCGAACCTCACCATGAGCGCCGTCACGCTGAAGATGCCCACGGGCTTGCCCACGAGCATACCGAGGTAGACGCCGATAGCCACCGGATCCAGCGCCAGAGCCACGAGATCGACCCCCACAAGCCGCACCTGCGCGTTCACGAACGCGAAGATCGGCAGGATCACGAAGCTCACCGGCGTCGAGATGTAGCGCTCCAGACGAATGAGCGGCGGCGTCGCCCGGTGCATGACCCGCTCAACGCCGGCGGCCGCATGCGTGAACTCGTGCTGACCGAGCACGTGGCTCTCCTCATCGAACTGCTCGTCGAGGGCCGGTGCGGCCTCCTCCTCGAGCCACCCGGCCAGGTTCTCGAGCTTGAGACCGGACCCTGCTGGCACGCAGAAGGCGAGGATGACGCCGGCAAGGGTCGCGTGGACACCGGATTGGAACAGGCAGAACCACAGCAGGAGCCCCAGCAGGATATAGGGCGCGAGCCGGATGTGCTGGGTGCGGTTGAGTGCTGCGAGCGCGATGGTCACCGCAGCGGCGGCGACCAGCCAGAGCAGATCGGGGCTCTGGCCGTAGAAGAGTGCGATCGCGACGATCGCGATGAGGTCGTCGGCGATCGCGAGCGTGCTGAAGAACACCCGCACGCCCGCCGGCACGCGATTGCCGAGGAGGGCCATCACCCCGAGCGCGAAGGCGATGTCGGTCGCCATGGGGATGGCCCAGCCGTGCACGGCCCCACCGCGGTTCACCAGTGCGAAGATGCAGGCTGGCACCACCACGCCGCCCACGGCGGCGAGCATGGGCAGCAGGGCGCGACGCGGCTGGCGAAGCTCGCCCACGCAGATCTCGTACTTAAGCTCGATACCCACGAGCAGGAAGAAGATCGCCATGAGAAAGTCGTTGACGAAGACCTCGACGCTGAGCGCCGCAGCGAGATCCCCGACACCGAAGAAGATGGGGGCCATGAGCAGACCGTGAATGGACTCGTAGGCGTCGGTGTTCGCGCAGATCACCGCAAGTATCGCGGCGACCACCATGACGGCGGCCGAGATGGTGCCGCTTCCGGTGATGCGCTCGTACGTCGTTCGGCGGCGCATGCGCCGCTGCTGGGTCTCGGTGAAGATCTGCTCGATGTTGTCCATGGCGTCCTTTCCTCCCCGTGGCACGGGGAATACCGGACGCGCCCCTGAACCGCTCGATTCAGGGGCGCGTCTTCGTCGGGTTCAGCCCGGGATCTGCCGGGACGGCCCCGCTTAGTTCCCTGCGGCGATGATGGGGGCCGCGACTTGCTTCTTGCGGGAGAGCACACCGGGCATCCAAACGCCCTCAGGCTCGTCGGCGATGCCGAGACCGCGCTGGGCGGCCTCGGTGTCACCCATGAGCAGGACCTGCGAGCCCTCTTCCAGGATATCGGTGATGAGGAGCACCACGCCGGCGGCATCGTGCTCGACGCGGTAGGCCTCCATGGCCTCGCGGATGGCGGGAAGCTCCTTCAGGGCCGCGGCGCCGTCCACGGTCTCGTACTGGCCGATGAAGAGGTCCTTGCCGTCCACGGTGAAGCGCTTTATGTCGCGGGTCACCATCTGCTCAGGCGTGAAGTCGCCCGAGCCGCGGCTCTTGAAGATCTCCTTGCCGTACTCGACCGGGTCGACGCCCAGGCGCTCGCCCCAACGGGCGGCGAAGCGCCGGTCAACGTCGGTGGTGGTGGGGCTCTTGAGCATGACCGTGTCGGTCATCATCGCGGCGAGCAAGCAGGCGACCTGCGCATCCGTGGGCTCGATACCGTAGGCGTCGAACAGGTACGAAATGACCGTGCAGCTGGAGCCCCAGGGCAGCACCACGACGAAGGGCGGCTGCGCGGTCTCGAAGTCACCGATGCGGTGGTGGTCGACAAGGCCGATGACGCTGGCGTTCTCGCGACCGGGCACGGACTGCCCGCTCTCGTTGTGGTCGGTGAGAATGATCTGCTGACGCTCCTCACCCTCCGCCGCGGGCTCGATGCCCTCGATGAGCCGGGGCTCGGCGATGCCCCACTTCTCGAGGACGAGGGCCGTCTCCTTGGGCAGAGGCCCCAGACGGCAGGGCTCGTAGGTGTTGCCGTCGTTCAGCGCGTTCTTGAGCTGCGCGAACATGACGGCCGACATGATGGCGTCGTTATCGGGATTCTGGTGTCCGAGGACGAGGATATTGCTCATGGGTCTCCCCCTTTGACGTGCTTGACAGGCCAATCTATCCTAGCACGTCCCCGATGCGAAGCATGCCGACCGGGCCCGTGACGCAGGCGGAAAACACGGCGGGCCCCTCCGCGCTGACAGAGCTGCGCGGAGGGGGCCCGATCGATCTCATGGGTCAAACCCCGGCGGCCTTAAAGACCGCCTGGGCACCCGTTGCAGGCTTGCTAACGGCGGCGGCGGATGGCCACGACGCCCGCACCGGTGGCGGCGACACCTGCGAGGGCGATGGCGCTCATCTGCAGCAGGGCGACGTCGCCGGTCTTGGGCAGCTTGCCCTTGACACCCTTCTTGACCTGCGTGGTCGTCCCGTCAGTGCCGGGCTCGGGGGTCTTGGGCTCGGGATCCTTGACCTTGGGCTCGGTCACGGTGATGGTGGCCGCGTCGGAGGTGGTGGAGAGGCCCTGGGCGTTCGTCGCGACCGCGTAGTACTGGAACTCGCCGACCTGCGAGGTGTCAACCGGAAGCGTGCTGCTCGTGTAACCCGTGAGCTCCTCGTCACCGGCGGCACGCTCGGTAGAGGCGGCGGCGCGGCGGTACCACTGGAAAGTGAGCCCGGCGTCAGAGCCCTGAACGCCATCCTCGACGGTGGCCGCAACGGTGAGCGGCGTGGCAGCGGCACCCTTCTCATACGCGGCCGAGACGGGATGGGCGGTGATGGTGGGGGCCACGAAGTAGCCGGCGTAGCTGATCGGGGTCTTGAGGCCCTGGGTGGCAGGGTCGTAGTCGCTCGGGACGAAGGGCGCGGAGAAGTCGCCAGCCTTCACATAGGCGCGCATCTCGTCAGCGAGGGCGTGGAGCTTCTCGTAGGCGGAGCGGGAGACGCGGGCGAAGAGGTCGTTCGCGAGCGCGGTGCGCTCCTCCCCTGCCGGCGTGTTCTGCATGATCTTGTCGACGATCTCCTGCTGGGCGATCACCGAGCGCTGCATGGCATCGAGGTAGGCGCGGGTGCCCTCGGCCATGGAGGAGCGGTTGTTGTACGCGATGGTGTTGATGTCCATCAGCGCGTAGTTCAGGATCCCGCTCTCATCGTCCTCAAGGGCCTTGTCGAGGTTGTCGTCCTCGATATCAGCGCCGCGGTGCGAGGCGTCGAGGCTGTCCCACTTGGGATAGAGGTCCTCGGGCACCTCGGTCAGCAGGGCGGAGTAGCTCGGCAGGGCCACGCTGAACTCGGTGCGGGAGAGGGAGGTCCACTGGATGATCGCGGTGTCGGGCGACTGGTTGTGGCGGATCTCGAAGATATGGCCCTCAACCGTATTCTTGTTGCCCACGGAGTAGAGGCCTGAGTTCAGGTTGGCGTTGAGGTTCGAGGTCTGCTCGCCGCGGGCGGCGATGGAGCGCAGCGCGGTGAAGGTGTCGATCTCACGGCCGGGCTTGAACATGAGCTGCGGGGACACGACGGTCTCGACGTTTCCGTCCGCCTTCAGCGTGTAGTCGACACCCTCGGTGAGCGGGGCGCCGAAGTACGCGCGGGCCTGGACATAGCGGATGTACTGACCGGACCCCGCATTCTCCCGGCCGTAGGTCTGTCCGATGTTGATGGTGCCGTCCTCGTCGGTCTTGAGGATGCTGGCACCCTCGGGCACGGACACGACCCCCTCGGAGTGCACGACGTTACTGGCGTCGTCCAGGTCGACCTTGTACTCGATGCGCCCGATGTTGGGGTTCGCCGAGACCACGTCGGAGCTCATCTTGATGGCGACCCACTGGTGGCCGGAGAGCTGGCTGAAGATCCAGGTCTCCTTGGAGTCGGCGATGATGATCTGGTTGGCCTCGCAGGAGCCGTGCTCGTCGACGATCTTGCCGAGCTTCTCGACGCCGTCGCGGGCGCTGTCAGAGATGGAGAGCACCACGTCGGTGAGGTTGTACTCGCCGATGCCCGTGGGCACGAGCGGATCGACGGCCTTGATCGCGTCGTTCATGTACATCGAGAGCGTGGCGGAGACGGCAACGCCGTGCTCGTTGATGCCCGCCTCGGAGTAGACACGCTTGGCGACGGGGTCGTTCTCAGCGCCCCACTCCTCGGGCTGGTCGCGCACGTAGGTGTAGCGGTACCCGGGACCAGAATAGGTGTACTCAAAACCCGAACCGATGACGGAGTCGTTCTCGAAGGAGCGGAACTGCGGGTTCTCCACGCGCTCCTGCACGCCGAAGGCCTTGAGGTACCGGGGGTTCCAGTCCTCCGCCCGGCCGACAAAGGTGGAGCCGTTCGTGGTCAGGTCGCTGCCCATGTAGACCTGGGTGCATGCGAGCGCGTTGATCGGAGCCGCCATGATGAGCGACGCGGCCAGCATGCCACCTCCCGCGACCTTCCCCAAGACAGAACGTAGTTTCATCTTGCCTTCCCTTTCTTCCGTGTCCAGCACCTCAGTCTCAACGCTGCATGCGATCTGATGATACTCAGTTTCTGCCTGTTTTTATTCAATTTGATGAGACGGGTCCCCCAGACGGTCGAAAGTCTGCCGTGGACGGAAACGGCAACATTCGCGCAGAATCTGACGCGTATTCCGTCCCATAGCGGGGTTGTTAAATAACATATCAGATAAACTGCAATGCCAGTTTGGTACCTAGGGATAAATGATGCACGATAAGCCCTTTTTCTGCTATCAGATGCAGCGCTGAGAATATTCATTCTCCAAATACAGAAGGGAGATCTGCCCCGGCAAAAAATCGGGCCGACCAGAAGGTCGACCCGAAAATGATCGCATTGACAGGCGGCGCGGCCGCGATCGAGGGGCCATGCGCCGAAGTGTGCGGCGAGCCTACGCCTTGAGCTCCGCCAGGGCGCGGTGCACGTCGATGAGCTCGACGGCCATGATGCGGACCGTCTCCGTGCTCGCCATCTGGTCCTCGGCGTGCAGGAGGATGAGCGGCGCGACAGGCTCGCGCTCGCCGGCGGCATCTGCCTGCAGGAGCTTCATGTGCGCGTCGTGCCCGCCGTTGTAGGCGGTGTCGCCCTCGGCGATCAGCTTCTCGGCGCCCTCGAAGTCACCTGCCTTGGCGGCCTTCACGGCGTTCACGAACGCGCTCTTGGCCGTGCCCACGTAGCTGATGATCTCAAAGCAGGTGAGCTGCAGCTCCTCGGTCTCCTCAGGGGTCATGGCGCTCCTATCCAATCTTCTCGATGGCGGTGTCGATGATCTTGGCCGCGTTCATGCGGCCGTAATCGGCCATGGGGATGACCTCGACCGGGATGTCCTTACCGGCGACCGCGGCCGTGAAGTCGTCCTTGGTGTAGCCGATCTGCGGGCCGAGCAGGATGATGTTGGCATCGTCCAGATGGTCCATGGCCTCGTTCAGCGGGCGGGCCTCGATCTCGACGTCGAGCCCGCGGCTGGCGGCCTCCTTCTGCATCTTCTGCACGAGCAGGCTCGTTGACATGCCCGCGTTGCAGCACAGCAGGATCTTCTTCATGAGAGCTCCTCTCGAAAGGCGCGCCGACCCGAGCCGACGCGCCGGAAACCATACCGATATCTTACGCGGTTTCGCCCTCGAGCTCAGCCTGCTTGATGAGGGACCTCTCGGAAACCTTCATGAAGGGCAGGTAGAGCAGGACGTCGACCACGAGCAGGATGACCTGCAGCACCACCGCGGCGACATCGCCGCCCGTGGCGAGGAAGCTGTTCAGGAACAGCGGGGTCGTCCAGGGCACCTGGATCGCGCAGGGCGCGATGATGCCGGCGACGGTGGCGAGGTAGGACACGATGATGTTCACCGCGACGCACCCCACGAACGGGACCATCAGCGGCACGTTGTAGACCACGGGGTAGCCGTAGATGACCGGCTCGTTGATGTTGAAGATGCCGGGCAGCAGGGCCATCTTGGCAACCTCGCGGGACGGCTTGTACTTGCCCCAGATGAACGTTGCGATCAGGAGGGCGATGGTGCAGCCGGAGCCACCGGTCAAGGCGAACACGTTGATGATGTCCATGTTCATGTAGTTCTCAACGGGGATCGCCTGGCCGGCCTGGAAGAGGGCCGTGTTCTCGAGCAGGACGATGGTGAGGATGGGCTCCACGAGCACGCCGTTGATGGTGGTCTGGTGGATACCGAGGGTGAACAGGAAGGTGCCGAGGCAGTACACGAAGACGAGGCCGGGCAGGCTCGTGACGACGGAGCGCAGCGGCGTCTGGATCCAGGTGTTGATGAGCGTGATGAGGTCGGTCGAGAAGGCGGCGTTCAGGATGAGGGCCACGACGGCGAAGCTGCCGAGGGTGAGCATCATCGGGATCAGCACATTGAAGGACTTCTCAACCGCGGGCGGCACGCCCTCGCCGAGGTGGATGGAGAGGCGATCGATCTCGGAGAGCTTGATGAAGAGCGTGGTGGCGAGCAGGCCGATGATGATGGCGCCGAACATGCCCTGGGTGCCGGTGTTGGCGGTGCTGAGCACGCCGCCGACCTCGGCAGTCGTGATCTCATCAGTCAGCAGCTCGGAGGTCGCGGCGAGGTTGGCCGTGACGGTCTGCGGCATCATGATCACGAAGGCCGCGATGGCGATGACCACGCAGGAGATCGCGTTGTCGAAGCGCTTGTTCTTCGCGAAGCTGTAGCCGATCATGCCGGCGAGCAGCAGCGCGGAGATGCTCAGCGTGCCCGTGGTGATGGCGTTGCCCCAGTACTGGAGCGTGGTGAGCAGCTCGGCGTTGGGCGCGAAGCCGGTCTCGCCCCAGATCTTGTCGAACACGACGGCGTTCACCAGCACGCCGATGCCGGCGAGGATGAACAGCGGCATGATGGTGGCGAACGCGTCGCGCAGCGACCGCAGGTGCACCTGGTTGCCGATCTTGGCGGACTTCTCGGCGAACACGTCGAGGAGCGCCTGTCCCTTCTCAGAAGCCATGGTTTCTCCTATCCCTTTCCTGTTAAAACCCTTGGTTCCTATATCCACGGGAGGCTTGCCGCACGCCCCCGCGTCCTCGCTCGCACCGGGCTCCCCCGATGGCGGCCGAGCCGTCATACGTCAGTCGAGCACGTGCGTGCGGGTGACCTCGGCGAGCCAGTCGGCCGAGCGCTTGAGGCGGCGGCGGTAGCCGTCCATGAGGTCCACCTCGACAAAGCCGTAGCGGTTCTTGAACGCGTTCGACCAGCTCCAGTTGTCGATGAGGCCCCAGTAGTGGTATCCGCGGCACGGTGAGCCCGCAGCGATGGCCTCGGAGACGCTCACGAGGTGATCGCGGACGAAGTCGACGCGATAGGGATCCTCGATGCGGCCGTCCTCCCCGCGGTGCTTGTACTCGTCCATCACACCCATGCCGCTCTCGGACACGAACCACTCGAGGCCGGGGTAGTTGTCGCGCACGTCGATGCCGAAATCGTAGAGGCCCTGCGGGTAGATCTCCCAGCCACGGCTCTCGTTCATCCGCGCCTCGGGCCAGATGTACTCGTCGGCGAAGCGCGGCAGGCCGTACTCGTCGCGGTCGCTTGCCGGCGCCTGGACGCGCGTGGGATGATAATAGTTGCAACCGAGCCAGTCCACGACGCCCTCGGCGAGGATCGCGTCGTCGTCCGGGCGGACGGGAAGGTTGACCCCGCGCGCGCCGAGGGTGTCGACGACGTCCTCAGGCAGGTGGCCGGCGGTGATGAGGTCGAGCCACCAGCGGTTGTTGATGCCGCCGATCATGCGCACGGCCTCGAGGTCCGCGGGCGTGGGGTCCTCACGCGTGTAGGTGGGGGTGAAGGCGTTGATGAGGCCGATCTTGGCGTCGGCGCGCACCTCGCCCGCAGCCTGGGCGCGGCGGAAGGCGGCCACCCCGAGCGCGTGGGCGAGCGAGATGTGGTACTGGACCGTGCGCGCGCGACCGAAGTCGTGCAGCTTGGGGTACCAGACACCCTCCTGATAACGTTGCTCGGGCTCGACAGTGGGCTCGTTGAAGGTGAACCAGTAGCGCACCTCCTGACCAAATTCGCGGAAGGCGAGCTCGGCGTAATGCGCGTAGGCCTCGACGACCTCACGGCGCTCCCAGCCGCCGCGCCGGAACAGGAAGGTGGGCATGTCGAAGTGGTAGAGGTTGACGAAGCACTCGAGGCCGGCCTCGCGTGAGGCGCGGAACAGCTCGTGGTACCAGGCTGCGCCCTCGGGGTTGATCTCGCCCTCGGCGGTGAGCAGCCGGCTCCACTGAATCGAGGTGCGGTAGGTGGTGAGCCCGAGCGAGGCCATGAGCGCGAGGTCCTCGCGATAGCGCGCCATGAAGTCGTTGCCCGCGTAGCTCCCGACGCGGTTGTAGAAATCGCCGAGATCCTCGTTCGACCAGGTGTCCCAAAGGTTCTCGATCTTGCCGCCGGAACGCCAGGCGCCCTCGGTCTGAGGACCGGACATGGCCGCACCGAAGAAGAAATCCTCTGGCAGCGTGTGCTTCCCCATGCGCTTCCCTTCCTTCCTTTAGCTGCGGACATCTATATTGTCCCGCTTTGTTAAGAAAAGTATAGCGCTCTAGTTTTTCTTGTAAAGCGTTATTTTCTCAAATGCAGGTATATCAGTGTCAGAAGCGGCTATACTCTCAAGAGCACCGATAGCGAGGGATATCATGCTGAAATACGAAGTGATCGCCGCAGACATACAGAAGAGCATCGAGGACGGGGCGCTCAAGCCAAATGAGAAGCTGCCCACCGTGGTCGAGCTGTGCGAGCTGTACGGGGTGAGCAAGATCACCGTCCGGCGCGCCATGGAGTGGCTCGTCGAGAACGGGCTCGTGGCGAGCCGGCGCGGCAGCGGCACCTTCGTGAAGAAGCCCATCACCCTGCCGGAGAACCCGCTGGTCACCGGTTCGAACGAGCGAGCCGAGGGCTTCAGCGCCCAGCACTACAAACACAGCGAGCGCGTCACCTCGAAGGTCTACGACTTCTCCGTGGTGACCCCGCCGGCGCACATCGCCGAGCTGCTGAACATCGAACCCGACGACTTCGCCTACTACCACTGCCGCGTGCGCCTCTCAGACGACGTGCCCATCGCCATCGAGTACACCTACATGCCGCTCGACCTGATCCCCGGCCTGAAGCGCCAGCACCTCTACGGATCGGTCTACCGGTACCTGCGTGACGAGATCGGCCTGACCCTGTCGAGCTTCCACCGTGCGATCCGCGCGGTGCCGGCCACGGAGTCCGAGGCCGAGCGCCTGGACACCGAGGTGGGCGCGCCCCTGCTCGAGCTAGAGCAGGTCGGCTACCTCGACAGCGGCATCCCGTTCGAGTACTCGCGCTCGCGCAACGTCGGCGAGCGCTACGTGCTGAACAACATCACGCTCGCGTGATGTCGCCGGAGGGATCGGCCTGCGGGCCGTCCGCATACCGTGGTACCGTGGAACAAGCGTTTCCACCAAACGATGAGGAGCATCCATGAGCGAGTCGAATGAACTGATCCACCTGCAACCGGTCTTCCACGAGATGCTCTGGGGCGGAAGGCGCCTCGAGACCGTCTTCGGTTACCAGATCCCCGACGGCCCCATCGGCGAGTGCTGGGCGATCTCGGCCCACCCTCACGGCGACTGCCGCATCGAGGGCGGCCGCTTCGACGGCCTGCTGCTCTCTGAGCTGTGGGACCAACATCGCGACGAGGTCTTCCCCGGGGCCTGCGGCGACCGCTTCCCCCTCCTGGTCAAGGTCATCGACGCCGCACAGGACCTGTCCATCCAGGTGCACCCCGACGACGCCTACGCGGCCGAGCATGAGAACGGCAGCCTGGGCAAGCGCGAATGCTGGTACGTCCTCGACTGCGACGAGGGCGCCACGATCATCGTGAACCAAAACGCCCGCTCCCGCGAGGAGTTCGCGCACATGGTCGAGGAGGGGCGGTGGAGCGAGCTTTTGCACGAGCTGCCCATTCATCCGGGCGATTTCTTCCAAATCAACCCCGGCACGGTGCACGCCATCAAGGCGGGGACCCTCATCCTCGAGGTCCAGCAGTCGAGTGACATCACCTACCGCGTGTACGACTACGACCGCCCCGACAAGAACGGCAACCTCCGCGAGCTGCACCTGCAGCAGAGCCTCGATGTGATCGACTACGACGCGCCGGCGCCCGACTCCGGCGCGGTGCAGGCGCCCGAGGTCGACGGGGTCTGCGTGCTCGAGGAGAACGACTCCTACACCGTTGAGCGCGTCCGCGTGTCCGGCGCGAAGACGCAGAGGAACGAGAGCCCGTTCCTCTGCGTCTCGGTGATCTCCGGCGAGGGCACGATCTGCGGCGAGGCCGTCGAGAAGGGCGTGCACCTGATCGCTCCCGCTGCCGTGCGCGAGCTTGCGCTCGATGGCGAGATGGAGTTGATCGTCAGCCACGTGTAGGGCCCCGCCTTCCGGGCACCGCGCCTAGGGCCAGGCCTGAGCCCGCGTTCTAAGCGGGGCATCGAGAGCCTCAGAGACGCCCTGCACCCTCAAGGCCAGACCTCCACAGGCCAGTCTCCTCCGTCGGGCAACCCGGAGCGGTGTCTTTGGAAAACGCATGCGGCATGAAAAACCGCCCGTCCAGAATGCGGTCACCTCGCATCCGGACGGGCGGTCTTGTTTTCAGCCGCCGGCTCCATCTCGCAGCCGTATGGGCGAAGGCCCGCGGCGCAAGCTCAGACGGGCCTTGTGCCCTTTATCGATCGGCGGCCTTCTTGCGGCGCATGACGACACCGGCTGAAGCTGCCGCGATGGCAGCTGCGAGCAGGCCGATGGCCGCCGGCGCGCCATCGCCGGTCTGCGGCAGGGCCGCGCGCTTCTTACGATGGGTCTTGGGTTTCTTCGGCTTCTCCTGCGGCGGCGCCGGGGGGTCCTCGTTCTTCGTGTTTTTCACCGTGAAGCCGGAAGCGGCGTCGCCGGACACCTCGGAGGTGTAACCGCTCACCGCGTCCTCGACCACGGTGTAGGCGATCTCCTGGCCGTTGCGGTAGCGAGGCAGGTCTTCGAAGGGCCCGGTCCAGTTGCCCGCCTCATCCAGCGTGAGCGTCTTGCCGGTGTCGACACCATCCGCGAGCAGGCGAACGGTAACCGGACCGGCCGCAGGGCCCACCCACGTCTTGGTCACCGGAATGGAGCGCACCTCGGGGGTGTACGCGTTGGTGATCGTGAACCCGGCTGTCGCATCGCCCGTAACCGTGGACTCGTAGCCCGCAGTCGCGCCCACCTCGCGGACGGTGTACTCGATCCGCCGCCCGTCCTTCGTCTGGAACAGATCAGACCAGGTGTGCGTCCATCCGTTCTCGGCGCTCAGGGTGACCGGGGCCCCCACGGCCTCCCCATCGGCGTAGAGCTGCGCCTTGATCGAGGTGGGCGGATACCGTCCTGGTTGTCGGCATCGTCCCAAGCCTTCATCACCGAGACGGACGTCTTGCCCGGCGTGTACCGGTTGGTGATCGAAGGCCCGTCGATATCGGTGGAGTAATCCGGCACCGCGTCCTCGGTCACCGTGTAGACGTACTCGTTGCCGCGCGCATCGTACCGGGCGAGCCCCGCGAAGCTGTACTCCCAGTTGTCAGCGGCGGTGACGGTCTTGCTCGCGATCTTCTGGCCGTTCTGCAGGAGGTTCACGGTGATGGCGGACGGGCGCTTGCCATCGCGGTTGCCGCCGTCGTCCCAGGTCTTGTTGCCCGCGACCCGCACGGTCTCGATATTGGTGTTGGTGATGGTGAAGCCGCCGACCGCGGTGCCGGAAACCTCACTCCGATATCCGGGGACCTCGTCCTCCACCACCTCATACTTGATCCCCGTACCGTTCGGATGATACAGGCGCAGATCCTCGAACGAGCCTGACCAGTCGTTGTCGCCGTTCAAGGTGAGCCGCTTGCCGGTGTCGGCACCGTCGGCGATCAGGCGCACGGTCACGGAGTTTCGGGCCGGACCCACCCACGCCTTGTTGACGTCGATCTTGATCCGAATCGGCTTGTTGGTGATGGTCTTGACCGCTCCGCCGGTTGGGGTGACCGTGAGCGTGTGCTCCTCCTCGCTGAACAGGTACCCGCGGGGCGGAGTCTTCTCCTTGACCTTGTAGGTGCCCTGAACCAGAATGCCTGAGGTCACGGTGCCGTCGGCGCCGGTGGTGAGATCAAAGGTGGTGCCATCGGGGCGCGTCACCTCAAACACCGCGTTGGCGAGCGGCGTGACACCGTCTTCATCGAGCTTGATGAGCTTGATCTTGCTCGCAAGGTCGCTCTCGGCCGATCCACCAGAGGAGGCGGCATGATACCAGCTCGTGAAGGTCTTCTTCTCATAGCCGATGGAGGTGATGGACGCCGAGTTGCGCAGCGTCGACCCAGGCACTTAGGTGCTCACGTACTCCAGGCGGTACTGCTCACCGTTGATGTTGCCGAGCTTGAGCTTGAAGGAGCGCCCGTCCGGGGCGATCTCGAGCTTGTCGTCGATGTCCATGCTCGTGCCCCAGTCGGTCACGTTCCCCTTCTGGTCCATCACGACGCGGCGGAGCGAGAAGCTGTTGGAGATGTAGCGCTCGGTGCCCGTGCCGCCGGTGAGCTTATCTTCGACCACGACGTTTGAGAGCGTCGCCTTCCCATGGTTGATGCGCATGATCCAGCGCGCCTCGCGCTCAGCGGGGTTACCCTCAGGATCGAAATTCCCCTGGCCCCATTTCGCGATGTGCTCGTCATGGAGGTCCTTCGGGCCTGTGACCTCGATGTCCTTCTCGATGGTCTTCCCGTTCGCGGTCACCTTGAAAGTGTGCTTCTTGTTCGTCTCCGACTGTCGGATGGCGAATTTCGCAGCCAAACGGATCGAGCCCTTCACGTTGTAGCGGTTCTCGATGGCGTTCGTGAAGGTGACGCGAACGGTGCCGCCCGCATCACCGGGCCCCGGCGTGACATGCGCGTGCGCCACGACGTTGCCCTCGGAGTCCTTGATCTCGAAGTCGCGCGCCGTGGTCCCCGACGGGAACCTCATGTTGTCGGGCAGGGTGATATCGAAGAAATCGCCCTCGTGGATGTTGATCCCGTTCGAACTCGCGTCCCAATCCATCACGAGGTTGAACGTGTCCGAGTAGAACATCGAGTCCGTGGTCTGGTTCCGGGTGTTTTGGATCTCGAATTTGGTAACTGTGACGTTCGCGGCCACCACCGGGGCGCGCTGGGCCTACGGCCCCTGATCGGCGGCCGGGGCAGACGCGCCGTCTGCCTGGGCGCGCAGGACCGGCTCCGCGGCCGTCGAGGCGGTGGCGGAGGCCGCCGTCGACACGGCGGTGACCTCGGAAGCAGCCTCGGCGGGGCTACCCCTGGTGGCGTTCGCCCGCGCGGCCTCGCCGGATGGTTGGTCTTCCTTGGAAGACGTCGCAGTGGACTGATCGTCCGAGGAAGGAGCGGATTCCTCGGCCTGCTCCTCCTTCACCGCAGCGGCACGGGACCGGGAGTCCTCCTCGGTCCCTGTCGAGCTTGCGGTCGCCGACGGCGCCGTAGCCTGCTGCGTGCTTGTCAGCGCCTGCGTCATGCCGGTGGGCATGCAGAGTCCGACCATGGGCAGCAGGCTCACGATCCACCGCAGTCTGTTCTTCATGTGCACTCCTTTTCTAGGGCCCTCGTCGACTTGCTCGTTCATGCATAAGGGCCCTCGACATAGCGATCCAGGTCGCAAGTAAGGGAAATGTAAAGGAGTGTGACATATAGGATGGCTCTGTTCATAGAATTTGCTGAGGACTGATTTTTCACATAGGTTTGTAGTTTTTTATCTATATTCGAAAAAACAAACGTATATATCGATAATAAGATACAGCCCCCTATCGCACGGGAATGACGCTGCCCCGCAGGGGTGAAGTGCTGTTTGCTCATTGAGCAGATGCTCGCCCCCCCCTTTACGGTTACTCAGGGGAAATAAGGATGAGTTTGGCAGAAGGTGGGGGAACTGGACTCATGGAGGCGCGCAGATGACAACCGGACATGAGATTTGCCTCCGGTCCCATAAGAGCTATAAATATGACCTCTCGCTTGAGGAATTATGCGGAGACATGACAGTTTTGTCATGTCGCCCCTGAGTCGCGCGGCGATGACGTGAAGCGGACCTAGAAATCGAAGGCGGTCCTCAAGGCTGCAGCCGCAGCATCCTCATCGCGGCCCGCTATGGATACGGTCAGCTCATCCCCGTGCCGCGCGGCGAGGGCCATCAAGCCCATGAGGTCGCGGGCGGATGCATGACGCTCCCCGCAGGTCACAGTGATCTCGCTCTCCCACATGCGGGCCTCGGCGGCGATGGTCGCAACCGGTCGCGCATGCAGGCCTTCGGCCCCGCGGACAACATACGTGAACTCGACCATATCGCCCCTTCCAGCACCCATCCCGGCTTCCATACTACCGTAGCCGGAACCGTGCGCTGCACCTCGTCGGTGCCGACAGCCCGCCTTCCGGCGCCCGTCGCTCCGCGCCGTTGGTCGATATGGGCTAGAAAACGTATTCACGACTGCCCTTCCAGGCAGAATGCCTTTGAGAGCGCCTCGAGATGATGTTTTGCCCCTGCTCTGCGCACATGGCCGCTCCTCGCGCGTGGCTGCGCGTCGTGCGCGTGCCGCCGCATCTCGCGTGCCCGGTGCGCCGGCCCGCCGGTTCGCAAGAGCTCGAAAACCTACTTTCAACCACGCTCTCAGGCAGAATGCCCTCGAGAGCGCCTCGAGATGACGTTTTACTCGCCTCTTGCGCAGCGCGGCCACGCACTACGGGGCACCGATGTGCCCGCATGCCCGATGTGTCAGCGCGCCGGCTTGGCACGGTGGTGGCTGCTACCGCACTCGACGCATGAGAACGGGCGCCCGGCTTGAAGCCGAACGCCCGATGCGCGCCATATGGGTTGACGACTCACCTATAAGGAGGGGGGCCAAGCTGTGCTGGCTCCACGTCCTCAACCCGCTGGTTGGCCTGGCTGCCGACAAGCGAAAGGCGCGTGGAGCAGACGAACCGATGTTACTTCGTGACCTTCAGCACCTGGGCACCGGCGGGGATCGTCGAATCGGGCTCGACGGCGAGCTCGATGTCCGAGAACTCCGCGGTGTTGGAGACCGCGAGGACCACGCAGTCCGCGTAGCCGGCGTCCGCGATCACGCTGCGGTCCATCTTGAGCAGCGGCTGGCCCGCGCGCACGGTGTCGCCCTGCTTCGCGAAGCCCGTGAAGCCCTTGCCCTGCAGGTTGACGGTATCGACACCCACGTGGACGAGGACCTCGATGCCGTTGTCGCCCTGGATGCCCGCCGCGTGGCCCATGGACACGGTCACCGTGCCCGAGACGGGGGCGTACACCACGTCGTCCTCGGGCCAGATGGCGCAGCCGCGGCCGAGCACCTCACCGGAGAAGACCGGGTCGGGCACGTCGGTCATCTTGATGACACGGCCCGCGACCGGCGCGCTGAGCACATCGTCGCCGGTCTCGGCGCTGACATCCGCAGGCGTTGCCGGCGCAGCGGAGGCGGCGGGCGCATCCTTCTTCTTGAACATGTCGAACAGACCCATGAGCGTCCTCTCCTAACGTTCCAAACTGAACATGAGATAGGTCTATTGTAGCAATGTGAACTCCGGCGCGCCCGAGCGGCCCGCTGCTACACGGGAACCTCCCCCGCCTCGATGAGGCCGAGGTGGAGGAAGGCGTTCATCAGGCCGTCGTCGTCCACGGCGGTGGTCACGTAGTCGGCCATCGCGCGGATCTCATCGCCACCGCTGCCCATGGCGACGCCCACCGCGCAGCACACGAGCATGGGGATATCGACCTTCGCGTCCCCGACGGCGATGGTATCGTCCATGCTGGCCCCGAGGTGCTCCACGGCAACGCGCACGGCGTGGGCCTTGTCGATGCCGGCCACACCCACGTCGCCGAAGAGCGCGGTCTCCCCCGCCCCGCCCCAGGTCCCCACCTTCATATCGGAGAAGATCTCGCGGGCGGCCAGGTAATCCTCATAGCTGTCGAGCACGAAGCTGATCTTGTTCACATCGTCGCGCACGAGCTCGGCGCCGTACACGATGCCGTGCATCTCGAGCGCCTCGTCGCTGTCGACCGCCTTGCCCTTGCGCGCCATGTACTCCCGCATCGCCGGCTGCGAGCGCTCGCGGAAGTGCTCGCTCGCGAAGAGGCCGCTGTTGCTCTCGATGTAGAATTCCAGGCCCCGGGCGTACAGCCAGTCGACGATGCGGCCGCACTGCTCGCGGGAGAGATGCTGATGCATGACGACCTCGTCGTGCAGCTCGACGTAGCTGCCGTTGCCGCCGATCATGCCGTCGAAGCCGATCTCCACGAGCTCGGGCGGGTTCTCCGCCTTGCTGCGACCGGTGCACATGAGCACCGTGTGCCCCCGCCTCCGAGCGGCGCGGATGGCAGCGCGGGCGCTCTCGGGGATCACGTTCTCGTATGTGGTGATGGTGCCGTCCACATCGAGGAAGACGACCTTGGTGCCAGGCATGGCAAACCCTTTCTACGAATACGACCCTGGTCCGGCTCAAGGGGCTGCAACCGGGGCCGCGTGATGAGATGGCGCGTGCGCGCCTAAACCGTGAGCTCAAGCCGCATGCCCTCGGGTCCGAGCACGCAGCTCTCGTAGTAGCCGTCCCCCGTGGTGCGGGGCCCGCTCACCACCTCGTAGCCAGCTGAGGCGAGATCGGCGGTGAGCGCATCAACGCGCTCGGCGCTCCCGACGGCGAAGGCGAGGTGCGAGAAGCCGATCCGCTCCTGCGCCGGGTCGGCCTCCTCCACGCCGGGCTTCGCCATGATCTCGAGCCGCGCCCCGCCCTCGAAGGTGAGGAAGTGCGACCGAAAGCCCGTGCGCGGGTTGTGGTACTCAGGCCCCGCCACAGCGCCCAGGCGCTCGACGAAGAACGCCCGCGCCGCCGCGAGATCGCGCACGTAGACGGCTGCGTGCTCGATACGCATGGGTTACTCCAGGCCCTCGGCGCCGTTGCTCGCGATGATCTTCTGGTACGCGAAGAAGCTGTCCTTGCGACGGCGCTCATAGGTGCCGCTGCCGTCGTCGTGCTTGTCCACGTGGATGAAGCCGTAGCGCTTGCGCATCTCACCGGTGCCGGCCGAGACGAGGTCGATCGGACCCCACCAGGTGTAGCCGATGAGGTCGACGCCGTCCGCCACGGCCTCGCGCATGGCGAGCACATGGGAGCGCAGGTAGTCGATGCGGTACTGGTCGTGAATGGAGCCGTCCTCCTCCACGGTGTCGTAGGCGCCCATGCCGTTCTCAACCACCATGAGCGGGATCTGGTAGCGGTCGTAGATCTCGTTCAGGCTGAAGCGCAGGCCCTCCGGATCGATCTGCCAACCCCAGTCGGTGGCCTTGAGGTAGGGGTTCTTGCCGCCCCGGGTCATGTTGCCCGAGGTCTGCTCGAGCTCGTGCGTGCTCACCACGTTGCTCATGTAGTAGCTGAACGTGTAGAAGTCCACCTTGCCGTCGGCGATATCGGCGAGGTCGGTGTCCTCCATCGCGAGGGAAACGCCGTTCTCCTCGAAGAAACGGGCGGCATAGCTCGGGTAAGCCCCGCGCACCTGGATGTCGGAGCAGAACCAGTTCATCTGCCGCATGGCCTGCTGGTTCAGGATGATGTCGGCCGGGTCGCAGGTGGCTGCGTAGGAGAGGATGAAGCAGTCCATGTTACCGATCTTGAACTGCGGATAACGCTCGTGCGCGAGGCGCGTGACGCGGCCCGCGGCCACGAACTGATGGTGCAGGGCCTGGTAGCGGTCCTGCAGAGAGGTCTCGATCGCCGTGGCCGGACCCTCGAAGCCCTGGATGAGACCCGTCTCCAGCATGGCGCCGAACGGCATGGTGCCGCAGTTGATCTCGTTGAAGGTGAGCCAGTAGCGGACCTTGTCCTGGTAGCGCTCGAAGACCGTGGCGCAGTAGCGCTCGAAGAAGCCGATGAGCTCGCGCGAGGCCCAGCCGTTGTACTTCTCGACGAGGTGGTAGGGCATCTCATAGTGCGAGAGGGTCACGAGCGGCTCGATGTTATGCGAGCGCAGGCAGTCGAACACGCGGTCGTAGAAGACGAGGCCGGCCTCGTTGGGGGTCTCATCGTCGCCGTTGGGGAAGATACGGCTCCAGGAGATCGACATGCGGAACATCGTGAAGCCCATCTCGGCGAAGAGCGCGATGTCCTCCTCGTAGCGGTGGTAGAAGTCGATGCCGTCGTGGTTCGGGTAGAGCAGGTCGGGCTTGATGTCGATGGTGATCTCACGGGCGCGCTCATGGGTGCCGCCCGTGAAGTGGTCGTCGACACTCGGGCCGCGGCCGTCGATGTTCCATGCGCCCTCGAACTGGTTGGCGGCGGTGGCGCCGCCCCAGAAGAAGCCATCCGGGAAACTCTTCGTCATGCTTCATCCTTTCCTTGCTCCTTGCAAGCCCCTTGATGGGCCCGCCGGTCTGCCTTGGAGCCTAGGCCGTCACCCCGCGTGCGCCGAGATACCGGTCCTGCCCCTGTTGACACATTCAGTATGCCCGTATGCTCTCACGGTCTCAAGAATACCTGCACGTTCAGACACTTCTTTTCAAGCATGCCCTGCGCGAGTTGGAATGTTTTGATACCTATCATGCAGGTCTGGCGGATGGCCTACGTATCTCTATGTCCGCGCGTAACTCGGATGCTGGCGCACAAGGCGGAAGCCCCTCCAGATAAGCAGACTGCGCGGGAACGCTCCCCAGGCGTGCACACGCTCGAAACATCAGGACGGCGCGCGCGAGGCGGGCCCATCGGGTTCAGATACGGGCACGGCCGGGGCGTCTGGTGCCAAGACTCCGCGTCGCTAAAATCCGTTTTGCGACGTTATGCATAGATTTCCGGAGGCTTCGGGGGCGCTGTGAACCCATCTATTCACAGCGCCCCTTTTTACACCATATCTGACCTGCATCTTTGCGATTAGATAAACGCCTACTGCGATTCGCCTATGCACAGCGCCCAAAAATGCAAAACCCCGTGCCGTGCCGGCCGTTCAAGCAACCAAACATGCGAAACACCGGGCACCGCTGCCCGCACAAGCACCAAGCGCTACTGCGCGGACTCCTCAGGCTTGTAGATCGCGAACTCGATGCCGAAAGCCAAGACAGCCGCCACGAGCGAGGCCACGATCGCCCAGATCATGTAGGTGAACCCGGTGGTGCCACCCACGAAGCTGAGCCAGTTGAACACGCCGAGACCGCCGACCACGTAGATGACCGAGCCCGTGAGGCCGATGATCAGACCGCCCACGGCGGAGCCGATCGAGGCCACGACGAAGGCGCGCTTATCGGGCAGGGCGACACCGTAGATGGCCGGTTCGGTCACGCCGAAGAAGAAGGACGAGATCATGGCCGGCAGGGCGATGGCACGGAACTTCGGGTCCTTGTTCTTGAGGTACATCGCGAAGACCACCGCTCCGAGCGCGAAGGAGTGCGCGATGATGGACGCGAGGATGAAGTCCTGACCGAGGTCGGGGTTCGTGATGTTCATGATCGCGATCGGCACGAGGCTCCAGTGGAAGCCGAAGATCACGAGACCCATCCACACCGCGGCGACCACCGTGCACCCGAGCACGCTGCCGACCACCGGCAGGCTGAAGATAAGCTGGAAGAAGGCACCGAGCAGGTTGGTGATGGCCGTCGCCACCGGGCCGATGACGAGGTAGCCCAGAACCACCGACACCGTGACCACCACGAGCGGGGTGAAGAACATCCGGACCGACGCCGGCATCCACGACTTCACCCAGCGCTCGAGCTGCGCGGCGAAGGCGATCATCAGCAGGATGGGGATGACCGAGCTCGTGTAGCCCGCAGCGGGCATGATGATGGGGATGCCGAGGAAGGTCGCGTACCAGGAGAAGGTGCCCAGGAAGCCCAGGCTGATGCTCCCTATCACCTCACCTGAGGTGAGCCCCACCATCGTGGGGTAGACGAGCGAGAGCGCGATCGCCATGGCGTTGAACTCGCTCATCTTGAACTTCTTCGCCGCGTTGTAGGCGAGGATCACCGGCAGGAAGTAGAAGAAGCCGTCCGCCACCGTGTAGAGCATCGTGTAGGCGCCGTCGTTTTGGAACTCAGGCCAGAGCTGCACGATGCAGGCGAGGATGCCCTTCATGATGCCGGCGGCCGCGAAGGTTCCGAGCATGGGCTGGAAGATGCCGGAGATGAGGTCGATGGCGATCGCGGCCACGGTCTTGTGCTCGTCCTCGCCATCGTCGGCTGCGACCTCGCCGCCGCCGGTGAGACCCGAGACCGCGAGGAAGCTGTCGTAGACGTCCTCGACCTTGTTGCCCACGACCACGTGGTACTGGCCGTTTGCGTTCATGACCTTGATGACGCCGGGCAGGGCCTCGATGACCTCGGTATCAGCTTTCGACACGTCCTTCAGCTTGAAGCGCAGGCGCGTGATGCAGTGCGCCACCGACCTGATGTTGGACGTACCGCCCACATGCTCCAGGATCTCGCGGCTGAGATCGTCACAGTCTTTTGCAGCCATCGTGTTCCTTCCTCTCAGATGGTCGTCTGCGGTATCGCACGGCATCCGGCGCCTTGGATGCCGTGCCCATCAGCGGCTCGAGATGAACCGGTTGATGTGCATCATGAGGTAGAGCTTCTCCTCGTCGCCGGTCGGGCGCGCGTAGCGCTCGCCCAGGTAGTGGCAGATCTCGTCCGCGCACGAGCTGAATGCGGGAAAATCCTCGGCGATGCGGGAGAGGAGCTCGGGGTTTGAGGCGTCGCTGATGTCGCCGTCGAGCAGGCGGCGGATCAGGAGGCGCAGGTGCGTGGTGAAGCGGGCGTAGCTGTACGAGCCGCGGTCCACCTCGGTCTCGAAGCTGCGCTCGATGATGGCGGTGACCCCGTCGATGGTCTTGAGCGTGCGCATGATCTCGTCCATGTCGGCGGCCGCCCCGTCCTCGGCGTTCACGATGTGCATCGCGATGGAGGTCGCCTCCGATGCGGGCAGCTCGATGCCGGCCGTGTCGCGCACGATGGCGAGGCCGCGCTCGCCGAGGGCGAACTCGCGGGGGTAGACGACCTTCACGGTGCCGGCGAGCGGATTGCCGATCTCGTAACCGCCCTCAACGCGCTCAGCTGCGAACTGCAGGTGGTCGGCGAGGGTGAGGAAGGCGTTGGGGTTGAGCTCGACCTCGAGCTCGGTGCGGGCGGCGTCCATGATCTCGAGGGAGGCGTCGATCACCTCGCCGGAGATGCTCCGCACGAGTGAGAGGATACCGTCGTTGACATTGGAGAAGACGCCTTGGACCGCCGACTCATCGGTGAGCAGGTACGGGGTCTTGGGGAAGCCGACGCCCTTGCCGAAGACGACCAACTCGTTGCCGCGGTCATCCCGCGCCATGGCGACGTTGTTGTTGATCTTCTTGGTAATGAGCATGAAAAAACTCCCCCGGCATCCCCATGATCCTGCGGAGGCATTCTGACGAACGTCTCTGCATTCACAAGTAATGCCTCCAGAGGAGTAACAACCTTGCTGTGAAAATCATAGCACCGGGGACCGGGGCGCCTGGAAGATCGGGCAGGCATGACCGTTCAACGGGAATTCGCGACCGTTCACCGGTCCTGGGCGGCGCGTACGACTCAGAGGGACGGTTCCTTGCGCAGGCGGTCATCGAGGGCCCGGCTGAGCGCGTCCGCCACCGGGGCGCCCGCATGCAGCCCTACGAGTACGGCATCGGGGGCGAGGAGGGTCATGTCGAGGATGAGGATGCCGCGGTCGGTGTCAGGCGGCAGGGAGCTGGCAGATGGGTCGGCCTGGGCGGGGTCGTCGCAGCGCGCTGGGCCGGGCCCTCCATCCAGCTCGGTCGCGTCCACCACGATATCGGCGCCGATGAGGGCCTTATGGCGCTCGGATACCGCATGGGCAAGGCCCGCGAACCGGCCTGATGCCCAGGCCGTCTCACAAACGCAGGCGATCGCCTGGGCGAGCTCGACGCCGCCGTCATCCGCGAACACCGTGACCTCCGCTACGGGAGCGGGGGCAGGTGATGCGAGGGCGTCTTCCATCGGGCCATGCGCTCGCGTCACCTCAGGCAGGGCTTCCGCGAGCGCGCGGGCGGTATCGATATCCTGGCCAAGATAGGCGAGGCGCAGGATTCGGCCAGGGCGTGTGAAACCGCTGCCGTGTCCCATGGCGCTCTCCTCCTTGGCTGACTTGCTCGATACGCGTTGCTTGAGCATACGGCAAACTGCAGGGGCATGCGACGCAGACGGTTCAACATGCGCGGTAGGCGGCGCGGCGTCACCTCCCCCGTTCGTCTTCGGCTCGGCACGTGTCGCCAGCGTGCTGTCAAGCGCCGAGTCAGTGGGACGGGAGCCGCTGTCAAGCGCCGAGCTAGTGGTGCGGAGAGTCACTATCAAGCGCCATACCAGCAGAACGGAAAATCGTTTTGCATTTTTCTACGCTATGCATAGATTCGCCCGTCAAATGGCCGAGATCTGGACCCGACTGTGCAAAGCGGCCAAAAATGCACCACTCATGACCTGCGGTTTTATTTTCGATACACGCTGTTCGGGGTTTTGTCTATTCATAGCTCGCAAAAATGCAAAAAGGCCCCGAAGCCCACCATGCACGCGCCCCTTGATGTAGACATTTCAGAGCGACCTTCCGCGCGGGCACCCCTTCGATATGCCACCATAGTGAGACCACGTCCGCCGGCACCGGCCCGTCGGCGGCAAGACGTCAGGAGACCCATGGATATCGAGACGCGCATGCGGCAGGCGCAAAACCTCACGCCCACGGAGCAGCAGCTGACCCACACGATCATCGCCATGGGTGAGCGCATCCGGAGCACCTCGATCAAGGAACTCGCCCATGCGTCGACCACCTCGATCGCGAGCATCCACCGGCTCTGCAAGAAACTTGGCCTCACCGGTTTCAAGGAGCTCAAAGTCGAGCTCGCGCGCAGCGCTGCGGCCCGGCTCGAACGGCCCGAGCCCGTGGACATCAACTTCCCCTTCATGGGCGGCGAGAAGGCCGCCGCCATCGCGCCGCGCATGGAGCTCCTGTATGAAACCACCCTTGAGGCCACGCGCGAGGCGCTCGACGCCGGTGCGCTCGACCGAGCGGCCACCCTGCTGGCGGACGCCGAGGTCGTCGACATCTACACGCAATCGCATAACCTGTATCCTGCGCAGATGTTCTGCGACCGGCTGCTGTCCATCGGGCACGCGGCCACCTGCCACGAGGGCGTCGAGCGGCAGATGCGCACCGCCATGGCGTCCGGCCCCGGCCGCGTGCGCCTCGCGATCTCCTATTCGGGCTTGGCGCAGAACCTGAGCGTCACCCTGCCGCTCCTCGCCGAGCGCAGTGTGCCGACCATCCTCGTGGGAACGCCCCGCTCGGCGCGGCGCCATCCGGGCCTTGCCGCATACCTCTGCGTGGGCGATGGCGAGAGCCTGCAGAACCGGCTCACCCAGTTCGCAAGCCACCTCTCCGTCCAATACACCCTCGACGTCCTGTTCAGCTGCGTCTTCTCCCGCACCTTCGACGACAGCTACGCCTTCCTCGTGAAATCCCTCCCCTACACGCGCCTGCCCGGCACCGACGAGGGCTGAAGGGCTCGGCAGGCCGATCCCAGATCAGGCCTCCACGCGGAGGCCTGCAAGAGAAGTCGACTTCCTTACGCAGCCGCAGCCGTATCGGGGCGATCGCCACGCACGAGGCCGAGGACCACGGCGACGACCGCCGCTACCAGCGCGGGAACCACCCAGGCCATCTGCTCGGCTGCAAGCGGGAGCGCATCGAAGGGGAGCCAGAGCTCAGGCGCCACTGCGTCGCGGAGACTCATGGACACACTCACCACCGTCACCACGCCGATGACCCACGCCCACAGCCCCGGCACGCGATCACAAACGCGATGGAACATGCCCATGACGGCCAGGCAGATCGCAACCGGGTAGAGGGCGTTCAGCAGCGGGACGGAGAACGCGAGGATCACGTCGAGCCCGAAGTTCGATACGACGCAGGAGAAGATCGCGATGCCAAGCGCCCAGGCCCGATAGCTCGTGTGTGGGATATCCTCGGAGAAGTAGGTCCCGCAGCAGCTGATGAGGCCGATGCAGACGTTCAGGCAGGCGAGCAGGAAGATCGCGGCGGCAATGGACACGCCGACGCTGCCGAAATGGCGCGTTGCCGACTCAGTGAGCACCAAAGCGCCGTTGGTGGCGTCGGGTATCACTGCGGAGAGCTGCATGCCCGTGAATGCAAAGCCGATGTAGATGATGCCGATGAGCAGGCCCGCCACCACGCCGGCACGGCAGATCTCGCGGGTGAGGCCGCGACCGTCGGTCACGCCGAGGGCCCGGATGTTCGTCGCGATGACGATGCCGAAGGTGAGCGAGGCCAAAAGGTCCATCGTCTGGTAACCCGTCAGGAAGCCCTGCAGGACGGGGCCCTTGTCATACGGTGCCTGCGCAGCGAGGACCGAGGCACCGGGATCCAAGATGGCCGCACCGGTCACCGCGACGATGAGCAGAATGAGGGCGGGGCCGGTCACGCGACCGAGTAGCTTGGTCAACCGACCGGGATGAAGCGCCAGCATGAAGGCGACGCCGAAGAAGAGCACCGAGAAGACGAGGCGAGCGGCCTCGATGGGCAGGCCGTCGGGCAGCAGGGGGACGAGCATCTCGAACGAGGTCGAGGAGGTGCGCGGGATCGCCAGACAGGGGCCGATCGCCAGGTAGACCGCAGCCACGAATACGCGGCTGTACAGCGGATGCACCCGATCGGCGAGGGCGCGCACGGTGCCGGCCAGGGCGACGGAGATGACGCCGAGGATCGGGAGACCAATACCGGTCACCAGGAAGCCCGCGACGGCCGGGACGATGTCGGAACCGGCTTGCAGGCCGAGCAGCGGTGGGAGGATGAGGTTCCCCGCTCCGAAGAACATCGAGAACAGCGTCACCCCTACCGTTGCAGCCTGCGCGACAGTCAGTTTCTTGGTGCTCAAGGCAGACCTCCCCCACGTCATTGACACAAGGCCCCAGTGTACATGAACGACGTCCCGCGAAACCGAGCCGAAACGTTGGGGGTCGCGCACAAGAGACCTTGAGGCGATGGAGGTCGTGGGGGACGGATGCGGGAGGGACGGAGGACGGGAGCCGGAGGGGTGCGCGGGAGGCAGGGGGAGGCAAGAAAACCACGCCCGAAGGACGCGCTCTTTCCCTCTCCCCCGGCGCCGATGCGGGGTCGAGGCGCAGGGCTCCCCGGCACGGTCCCGCAGCGCGTTTGCAAAGCCACGCGCCGTCCAAACACGCCCGAAGGGCGCACCAACCTTCTCTACTCCAGCGCCGATGCGGGGTCGAGGCGCGGGGCTCCCCGGTGCGGTTCCACAGCGCGTTTGCGAAGCCACGCGCGAAGGGACCGCACCGGGGAGCCCGATGGGAGCAGAACCCCCGTGCGCTACAGCTTCACGATCGGCGCGAACCCCTTCATCAGCTTCTTGATCTGCCCGGACTTCTCGAACTGCACCTCGATGATGTCGCCCTCAGCGGAGAGCACCTTGCCCTGCCCGAAGGTCTTATGGCTCACCGTGTCGCCCGCGCTGAACTTCTCGGCAGCCTTTGCAACATCGGGGCGGCGCTGCTCGACCGCGGGCTCCGCAGACCGCCGACCGCCTCTCCCCTGTCCGCCGCCGAACGTCGCCGGACCGAGGCCCGCGTCGGCCGAGATGTCGCGATGGCGCTGGGCCCCGCCGGCTGAGCGCGTGTACGACCCGAAGACGCTGCCTCCGTATTCCGCGCCCGTACCCGAGCCAAAGGTCCCCCGCCGGTCCCCACGCTTCTCCCAACCGACACCCGAAAAGCCCGAGGACCCAACACCGGTGAACTCCACGTCCTCATCGGGGATCTCGTTCATGAACCGCGACCGCGGGTTCGCCTGCGTGGACCCGTAGGTGCGGCGCGTGGCCGCGTAGGTGAGGAAGAGCCGCTTGCGGGCGCGGGTGATGGCAACGTAGGCGAGGCGGCGCTCCTCCTCGAGCTTGCCCGGATCATCCGCGGAGGCGAAGCCGGCCACGTGGGGGAAGATCCCCTCCTCGAGTCCGGCGACGAAGACGGCGGGGAACTCAAGGCCCTTCGACGAGTGGACCGTCATCATCGTGATCGCCGAGCTCCCGCCGGCGAGCGCATCCAGATCGGAGCGCAGGGCCAGCCACTCCATGAGGGCCGGCAGAGCCGCGCAGGCGAGGGGGCCGTAGGTGCGCTCGATCTCGGCAGCGGCGATGGTGGCCGGGACGGTCGGCGACGGGCCAGCAGGCGCAGCAGGCTCGGATGCCGGCACATCGGCGACACCGGCAGCACGGAGCTCCTCCAAGCTCTCAAGCGTCCCCTCGATGTCCTCGTGCGTCTCCTCGAACTCGGCGGCCACACCCAGGAACTCCTGGATGTTCTCCATGCGGCCCTCTGACTCCATCGTCCCCTCGGCGCGGTAGGCCTGGATGAGCCCGGACGCCTGCACGATGGCGTCGACCACGTCCTTGAGCTCACCGTCCATGCGGCGGCCGTCGCGGACGATCTTCACGAAGTCGGCGAGGGCGTTGCGCACCTTCGCGGTGAAGCGACCCGTCTCCGCCGTGGCGATCTCGCACGCCTGGAAGAAGCTGCAGCTCATCTCGCGTGCGAGATCCTCGATCTTAGCGACCGAGGTGCTGCCGATACCACGACGGGGCGTGTTGATCACGCGCTTGACGCTCATCTCGTCGGCAGGGTTCACCACCATCTTGAGGTAGGCCATCACATCGCGGATCTCCGCGCGGTCGAAGAAGCGCGTGCCGCCGACGATGCGGTAGGGCACGCCGGCACGCAGGAACATGTCCTCGAGGATGCGCGACTGCGCGTTGGTGCGATAGAAGACGGCGATGTCCTCGTAGCTCATGCCGGCGGCGTGGAGCTTGTCGATCTCCCCGGCGATCCAGCGGCCCTCGTCGCGCTCATCCGAAGCCTGGTAGGCGCGGATCTTCTCGCCGTCGCCGGCTGCCGTGAACAGGCGCTTGTCCTTGCGCTGCGAGTTGTGGCGCACCACCGCGTTGGCAGCCGAAAGAATATGCCCGGTGCTGCGGTAGTTCTGCTCGAGCTTGATGACCTTGGCCGCGGGGAAGTCTTTCTCGAAGTCGAGGATGTTCGAGATGTCCGCACCGCGCCAGCTGTAGATGGACTGGTCGTCGTCGCCCACGACCATCAGGTTCTGGTACTTGGCCGCGAGCAGGTTGGCGATCATGTACTGCACGTGGTTGGTGTCCTGGTACTCGTCGACCGAGATGTAACGGAAGCGCTCCTGGTACTTCTCGAGCACCTCGGGGCGGGCACGCAGGAGCTCCAAGGTGCGAACGAGCAGATCGTCGAAGTCCATCGCGTTGGCGGCGCGCAGCCGGCGCTCGAGCTCGAGGTAGACCCTGGCGGCGGCGCGGTCTTTGTCCCCCTCGGCCTGCTGAGACATCTCCTCAGGTCCCACCATGGCGTTCTTCGCCGTGGAGATCTTGGAGCGGATCATGTTGAGCGGAAAGGTCTTCTGATCGAGATCAAGGGCCTGCATGATGTCGCGCACCATGCGGCGCGAATCGTCGTCATCATAGATGGTGAACTGACCGGTGTAGCCCAAAAGGTCGGCGTCCTCGCGGAGCATGCGCACGCACATGGCGTGGAAGGTGCAGACCCACATGCCGCGCGTAGACTCGGGGAGAAGCGCCGCCAGACGCTCGCGCATCTCGGCTGCGGCCTTGTTGGTGAAGGTGATGGCGAGGATGCGCCAGGGAAAGACGTTTTTGTCGGCAACAATGTGCGCGATGCGATGCGTGAGCACCCGCGTCTTGCCCGACCCAGCGCCGGCGAGCACGAGGAGCGGTCCCTCGGTGGTGAGGACGGCCTCCCGTTGCGCGGGGTTCAGCGAGTCGATATCGAACGTTGCGGACATGGGCATCTCTCCTGCGGCGGTTGCTGCGTGCATGGGATCCGGTGCTGCTCGCGAGCGCAGCCGGACGGGCGCGGGGCCGCCTGAGGGACCCGATCGCGCGGGTAACAAGTATAACCACGCGCGCGGACAGAGATGCGCAGCGGATATGGCGGCGCGGGCTCGTGCGGGACGGTGAGGCCCGCTTGGGGATGCACAGAGCTCGTCGGAGGACGCAATTCCCATTCGGAGCAGCGGGGCCCCGCACAAGGGCACGCAAGCCCAATCGAGGTGGCAGAGATTGCTCGGGGTGCGCGAATCCCGCCGGGAAACGTACTTCCAACGGCTCTTTCATGCAGATTGCCTACGAGAGAGCGCCCGATGACGTTTTGGGGCGGAAACGTGTCGCACATACGCCGGGAGGCACGAGACTCGTCGAGAACGTACTTCCGACCCCGTTCCCATGCAGATCGCCTCAGAACGTGCTTCCAGATGACGTTCTCGAGCATGGGTGGGCGACCTCCGCCAGGGAGGTGCGAGTCGCCCTCGGGGTGGGAGGCTCGTTCGAGGGCGCACGGATCCGTTCGGAAACGTACTTTCGACGGTGTCCTCAGGCAGATCTCCTTGGAAAGCGCGTCGAGATGACGTTTTCGAAGCGGAACGTCGCGACCCCACGCCAGATGATGTTTTTGAGGTGGAACGTCGCGTCTCCCCTTACTCAGCCGACACCCTCGGCGCCGGAAGGATCAAATTCAGCACGATGCCCACGAGCGTGGACGTCGCCATACCGGGAAGGGTGTAGTCACCCAGCGGGATCGCGATGCCGGCCGTCTCCATCCCGACGCCGAGGATGATGACCACCGAGGCGATCATGAGGTTGCGGTTCTCGTCGAAATCGACCCCGTTCGCCACGAGCATCCGCAGGCCGTTGCTCGCGATGAGGCCGAAGAGCAGCAGGCAGACGCCGCCCATCACCGGCGTGGGAATAGACTGCACGAGCGCCGCCAGCTTGGGGCAGAACCCACCGACGATCAACGCGAAGCCCGCCGCATACCAGAAGATCTGCGTGGCGTAGACGCGCGTCACGCTCATGACGCCGATGTTCTCGGCGTACGTCGTCGTGGGAGGGCCGCCGAGGAAACCGGAGATCACCGTCGAGAGGCCGTCGCCGGCGAGCGAGCGCGGCAGGAGGTCGCGGTAATCCTTCCCCACGATCTCGCCGACGGCGAGCAGATGACCAATATGCTCGATCACGGTCACGATGGCGACGGGCGCGATGAGGGCGATGGCACCGGCGTCGAAGCGCGGGGCCGAGAGCTGGGGCAGGCCGATCCACGCGGCCTCGGCCACGGGCGCGAAGTCCACGAGCCCGAGCGGCACGGACACGAGGTACCCCACGATGATGGAGAGGAGCACGGGAATCGTGCCGAACAGGCCGCCCATGCTGGAGAACACGACGGCTGAGACGAGCGTGGCAGCTGCCACCAGGGCACCGATGGCGTAGAAGGAGGAGGTGCCGTCGGCCGCGGTCTGCTCGAGGGCCATACGCGCCGCGGTGGCGGAGAGGCCCACGCCGATGACGACCATGACGCTGGCCACGAGCACGGGCGGCAGCAGGCGATCGAGCCAGCCGGTGCCGACGAGCCTGATGATGGCGGCCACGGCGAGGAAGACCGCGCCGGCCACGATAACGCCGCTCATCGCCGCATCGAGCCCGCGTGTGGCGCCGACCGCGATGATCGGGCTGATGAAGGCGAACGAGCTGCCGAGGTAGCTCGGGATCTTGTTGCCGGTGACCAGGAGGTAGCAGATCGTGCCGATACCCGAGCACATGATGGCCACGTTGGGGTCGAGCCCGGTCAGGATGGGCACGAGGACCGTCGAGCCGAACATGCTCATCATGTGCTGGATGCCCAAGGGGATGGCCCGACCGACCGAGACCCGGTCATCGACGCCTATGACCGCGCGCTCATGTGTTGCCATTGCATCTCCTTCTCCATGTGGTACCAAGATCGCCCGCAAGGTCCGCTCGATGGCGGCACGGATCCGCATAACTATACCGAATGCCCTGGGCGCGGACATCGTCGCGATGGATGAACGGCCTGCACCCGCGTCCCCGGCAGAGAGGCGGACGGACACGCAGGGCGCAGCCGCACCCCCCGCGCCGGCGGATCGGCATACGGCTTTGCGCCGATGAGGCGGCCGAATGCCGACCTGTCGGCGGCCTCCGTCCATGCTGACAGGTCAATATTCAGACCTCCACAGCAATATAAGCGCGAATAATGACCTGTCGGCGAATCGCGCGCCGCTGAGCGGTCAAAAGCGGGACGTTCGAGGCACGCACCTCACGGTCTGTTTCGAAATTGATTTCCCACGCCCAGCAGCGGATCAAACCCTCGAAACCGGGCAGTTCACGCGCTATGGTGGTGGATATACTGAGCCCGCCCGGGGCCCGCGCGACCATAGAGGAACCGTCATGAGTACTCCCACCCCGCACAACGCCGCCCGCGAGGGAGACATCGCGAGAACCGTCCTGATGCCCGGCGATCCGCTCCGCGCGAAGTTCATCGCCGACACCTACCTCGACGATGTCCGCTGCGTCAACGAGGTCCGCAACATGCTTGCCCTCACGGGAACCTACCAGGGCTCCCCCGTCACCGTCATGGGTGGCGGCATGGGGATGCCGAGCATCGGCATCTACTCCTACGAGCTCTATGCGTTCTACGGTGTCGAGGCCATCATCCGCGTGGGATCCGCTGGCGGCGTCGCAAAGACCGCCCAACTCCGCGACGTCGTGGCGGGCATGGGCGCCTGCACCGACTCCAACTACGCCGCCCAGTACGGGCTCCCCGGCACCTTCGCCCCCATCGCCAGCTATGAGCTCCTCGAGCGCGCGGTGGCGGCTGGACGCGCCCAGGGTGTGCCCGTGAAGGTCGGTAACATCCTCTCGAGTGACCACTTCTACCTTGACGACCCCGATTCCACCCGTCTCTGGCAGAAGATGGGCGTGCTCGCCGTCGAGATGGAGGCCGCCGCCCTCTACATGAACGCCGCCCGCGCGGGCAAGCAGGCGCTCTGCCTGCTCACCGTCTCCGATCTCCCCCTCACCGGCGAGTCCCTGCCCGCCGAGGAGCGGCAGACGAGCTTCACCCAGATGATGGAGATCGCGCTCTCCCTCGCGACTCCTGCATCCTGACGGGCCGGGGAGGTCCGCAGGGCACGGGCGACCGCTCCGGTGCACCTGCCTCCCCATAGCCCCTCCCACCCGTTCTTTCTGCGTTGCGGGGTCGCGCCCGCACGCCGGGGGATATAGTGGAGCCGCCCCGTGGTCAGGGGCTGGTTCACGGTCATGCGAAAGAAAGGATCAGCATAAAGAAGACGCGTTTCGCATCGCTCGCCTCGGTCGCCGCCGCAGGCGCCCTGGCGCTCGCACTCGCGGGCTGCGGAAGCGGGGGAAGCTCGACGACCACCTCGGATGGCTCCGCCTCTGCAAACGGGAGCAGCAGCTACCAGGTCTCCATGGTCACCGACATGGGCGGCGTGAACGACCAGTCGTTCAACCAGCTCACCTGGGAGGGTCTGCAGGAGCTCGAGAAGGAGACCGGCATCAAGGTGGGCTACACCGAGTCCAAGCAGGAATCGGACTACGCCACCAACGTCGACAAGGCCGTCGACCAGGGGAGCAACCTCGTCTGGGGCATCGGCTTCGCCATGGACTCCGCCATCCAGACGGCCGCGAAGCAGAACCCCGACGTCAACTTCGCCATCATCGACAACGCCTATGACGAGTCCGATCTCACGGACAACCTCACCGGCGTGACCTTCCGCACCCAGGAGCCCTCGTTCGTGGTCGGCTACATCGCCGCCATGACGAGCGAGACCGGCAAGGTCGGCTTCGTGGGCGGCATGCAGAACGACATCATCGGCACCTTCGAGTGGGGATACCGCGCCGGTGTCGCCTACGCCAACAAGAAGGCGGGCAAGAACGTCGAGGTCACGACCCAGTACCTCGAGACCTTCACGGACGCCGCCAAGGGCAAGGCCGCGGGCCAGAAGCTCTACTCCGACGGCTGCGACGTCGTCTTCCAAGCCGCGGGCAACGCCGGCAACGGCGTGATCGAGACCGCCCAGGACGCCGGCAAGTACGTCATCGGCGTCGACAAGGACCAGTACAGCCAGGCACCCGACAACATACTCAGCTCCGCCCTGAAGCGCGTCGACAAGGCGGTCATCGAGATCTCCAAGCAGGCGAGCGAGGGCGAGGACATCGGCGGGAAGAACGTCGAGCTCGGCATGAGCGACGACGCCGCGGGCATCTCAGAGCACCACGAGCACATGTCCGATGAGGTCTACCAGGCCGCGCAGGATCTGATCGAGCAGATCAAGGACGGCACGCTCACGCCTCCGAGCACCGAGGACGCCTACAACACCTTCGTCGCAGGGCTGTAAGCATTCCACCGGCGCGGGGCGCGCGAACGCGGCCCCGCGCCAAATCGGGCGGCTCGACCCCTGTCTCTTATCCACNGAGGTCACGACCCAGTACCTCGAGACCTTCACGGACGCCGCCAAGGGCAAGGCCGCGGGCCAGAAGCTCTACTCCGACGGCTGCGACGTCGTCTTCCAAGCCGCGGGCAACGCCGGCAACGGCGTGATCGAGACCGCCCAGGACGCCGGCAAGTACGTCATCGGCGTCGACAAGGACCAGTACAGCCAGGCACCCGACAACATACTCAGCTCCGCCCTGAAGCGCGTCGACAAGGCGGTCATCGAGATCTCCAAGCAGGCGAGCGAGGGCGAGGACATCGGCGGGAAGAACGTCGAGCTCGGCATGAGCGACGACGCCGCGGGCATCTCAGAGCACCACGAGCACATGTCCGATGAGGTCTACCAGGCCGCGCAGGATCTGATCGAGCAGATCAAGGACGGCACGCTCACGCCTCCGAGCACCGAGGACGCCTACAACACCTTCGTCGCAGGGCTGTAAGCATTCCACCGGCGCGGGGCGCGCGAACGCGGCCCCGCGCCAAATCGGGCGGCTCGACCCTTGTCCGAGCCGTCCCGTGCGAGGCGCGCCCACGCGACGCGGCCCGCACGGGACGAGAGCAACCCGTACCTGGAGAGGAGAGCTATGGAGCCGGACGCGAGCCTCGCGGTGCAGATGCGCGGCATCGTCAAGGAGTTCGGCACGTTCCGCGCCCTCGACCACGTGGATCTCGCCGTCAAGCGCGGTAGCATACACGCGGTCCTCGGCGAGAACGGCGCCGGCAAGAGCACGCTCATGAACGTGCTCTACGGCCTGTACCGCGCTGAGGCGGGGGAGATCCTCCTCAACGGCGAGCGGGTCGAGATCACCTGCCCCACTGATGCCATCGCGCACGGCATCGGCATGGTCCACCAGCACTTCATGCTCGTGGACAACTTCACCGTCACCGAGAACATCGTGCTCGGCGACGAGGTCTGCGGCGCGGCCGGCGTGCTCGACATGAAGCGCGCCCGCGAGGCCGTGGCACGCATCATCGAGACCTACGGGCTCGAGGTCGACCCCGACGCCAAGATCGAGGAGATCTCCGTCGGCCAGCAGCAGCGCGTCGAGATCCTGAAGGCCCTCTACCGCGGGGCCGACATCTTGATCCTCGACGAGCCCACCGCCGTGCTCACGCCCCAGGAGATCGAGCGGCTCGTCCGCATCATGCGCGAGCTCGCCTCCGCCGGCAAGACGGTCATCATCACGCACAAGCTGAAGGAGATCAAAGCCTCCTCGGATGCCTGCACGATCATCAGGCGCGGCGTCCAGGTGGGCACCGTGGACGTCTCCCGCGCGAGCGAGGAGGAGCTCGCCGAGCTGATGGTGGGCCACCACGTGAACCTCGTGGTCGAGAAGGCCCCCGCCGCACCGGGCGAGACCGTCCTCTCGATCCGCGATCTCGTGGTCGAGGACGAGCGCGGGGTCGAGGCCGTCCGCGGCCTCTCCCTCTCCGTCCGCGCCGGGGAGATCGTGGGGCTCGCCGGCATCGACGGCAACGGGCAGTGCGAGCTCGTCGAGGCCATCACCTGCCTCTCCCGCGCGAAGGCCGGCACGATCGCCGTGCACGGCGAGGAGATCCAGAACACGAGCGTGCGGAACGTGCATGCGCACAAGGTGGCCACCATCCACGAGGATCGGCAGCGCCGCAGGCTCGTCCTCCTCTTCACCGTGGCCGAGAACGCCATCCTCGAGCGGTACCGCGATCCGGCGTTCGGGCGCCGCGGGATCCTCGACCGTGCGGCGATGTCCTCCTTCGCCGAGGGGCTCATCGAGGCCTACGACATCCGCCCTGCCGACAACGCCGACAAGCCGGCACGTGCGCTCTCCGGCGGCAACCAGCAGAAGGTCATCATCGCGCGCGAGGTCTCCGGCGAGCCCGATGTCCTCATCGCCGTCCAGCCCACCCGGGGCCTCGACGTCGGCGCCATCGAGTACGTCCACCGGGCCCTTGTGGCCGAGCGCGACCGCGGCACGGCCATCCTCCTGATATCCACTCGAGCTCGACGAGGTCATGAGCGTATCCGACACCATCGGCGTCATCTACAACGGCAGGATCACCGGCACGTTCAAGCAGGGAGAGGTCGACGAGAACCGCCTTGGCCTCCTCATGGCGGGAGGTGAGGCGGAGTGACGCGGCAAACTCAAGGCGCGGCCGCTGCGCAGGCGGGAATGGTCCAGCGCATCCTCCATCGGCCCATCACCGCCACCCTCATCGCCATCGCGCTCGGCTTCGGCGTGGCCGCGGCCCTGCTCGCCGCTGCGGGCTACGACCCCGGCGCCTCGTTCGCCGCCCTCTTCGAGGGCGTCTTCTCCAAGCCGAAGTACGTGTCGAACACGATCATCAAGGCCGCGCCCATCATCCTGACGGGCATCTCGGTTGCCTTCGCGTTCAAAACCGGCCTCTTCAACATCGGGGCCGAGGGCCAGTACATCGCCGGCGCCGTCTGCGCCGTGCTCGTCGGCGCGAAACTCGACCTGCCCATGCCGCTCCAGATCCCCCTCGTCGTCATCGCGGGCGTGGCGGGCGGGGCCCTCATCGGCGCGATCACGGGCGCCCTCAAGGCCCGTTTCGGGATACACGAGGTCATCACCTCGATCATGCTCAACTGGACCATGCTCTACCTGAACAACTTCGTGGTCCAGAGCGCCGCCTACCACCGGCCGACCTCGACCTCGAGCATTCCGGTGAACGCCTCGAGCTTCACGACGATCCTGCCCGCGTGGAAGACCTCCGACGCCGGGCTGGAGACGCTGCGCCAAGTCCCCTGGCTCTACGACTTCCTCGTCAAGACCGACGTCAACATCGCCTTCCTGGTGGCCGTCCTCGTCGCCGTGGGCGCTTGGTTCGTGCTCTTCCGCTCCAAGCTCGGCTACGAGCTCCGCGCGGTCGGCTTCAGCCGCGACGCCGCGGAGTTCGCCGGCATGCCCGTGGGCCGGAACACCCTGATCGCGATGGCCATCGCCGGGGCCATCCCCGGCCTCGCGGGCGCCCTCATGGTCACGGGCGTCGAGCCGCATTCGATCTCGACGCTCGCGGGCTTCGAGAACTACGGCTTCAACGGGTTCTCGGTCGCCCTCATCGCCGGCTCCTCCCCCATCGGCTGCATCTTCGCCGGCCTCCTGTTCGGCGGCATGATCTACGGCGGGCAATCCGTCCAGATGGCCGTGGGCGCGCCGACGGACATCATCAACATCATGATCGGCACGATCGTCTTCTTCGTGGCGCTGGCGCGGGTGGTCCCACTCGTGGCCGACCTCCTGGAGCGGCGTGCGCAGAAGCGAGGTGCCCGCCATGCTTAACAACCTCCTGCTCCTCATCGGCATCACCCTCATGTACTCGACACCGCTCGTCTTCGGGGCGCTCGGCGGCGTCATCTCCGAGCGCGCGGGCGTGGTGAACATCGGCATCGAGGGCATGATGACCGTCGGCGCGCTCGCGGGCGCGGCCGTGTCCTTCTTCACCGGCAACGCCTGGCTCGGCTTCATCGCCGCAGGCCTCGCCGGGGCGGCCTTCGCGGTGCTCCACGCCGTGGCGGCCGTGACCTTCAAGGCCGATCAGAACGTCTCCGGCATCGCCTTGAACCTGCTCGGACCCGGTATCGCCCTGTTCGCGGCCCGGCTCTTCTGGGGCGGCGGCACCCAGTCGCCGAGCATCGAGACCCTGCCGAAGATCCTGGGCAAGGGTGCCCTCGCGGGAACACCCTGGGCGAACCTGAACGTCGACGTCACCGTGATCATCGGCATCGTCGCGGCGATCGCGGTCTGGTTCGTCCTCTACCGCACGAAGTGGGGCCTGCGCGTGCGGGCCGTGGGCGAGCACCCCGCGGCGGCCGACACCCTCGGTATCAACGTAGGCCGCATCCGCTTCACCTGCGTGGTCCTCTCCGGGATGTTCGCCGGCTTCGGCGGCGCCTCCATCACGCTCGCCATCATCTCCCAGTTCACGCAGACCGCCGTGGCCGGCCAGGGCTTCATCGCGCTGGCCGCGGTGATCTTCGGCAAGTGGACCCCGCACGGGGCCTACGGCGCCTGCCTGCTGTTCGGCGCCGCCCAGGCCCTCGTCATCATCCTAGGCGGTGGCGTGGTACCCGTGCCGAGCGAGCTCCTCGCCTGCCTGCCCTACGTGTTGACCCTCGTGGTCCTCGTGCTCTTCGTGGGCCGCTCCGTCGCACCCAAGGCCGACGGCGTCCCCTACGAGAAGGGCGTGCGCTGATGGCAGGTGAGCTCCCCTCCGATCTCGAGCTCGTCCACCTCGCCGAGGAGGCCCGCGCGGACGCCTACACCCCCTACTCGCACTTCGCCGTCGGCGCGGCCCTGCTCTGCACCGACGGGTCCGTCTACCCGGGCTGCAACATCGAGAACGCGGCCTACACCCCCTCGAACTGCGCTGAGCGCACCGCCTTCTTCCAAGCCGTCCGCGAGGGGAAGCGCGATTTTTCCGCCATCGCGATCGTGGGCGGTCCCGAAGGCGAGTCCGTCTCGGGCCGTTGCGCGCCCTGCGGCGTCTGCCGGCAGGTGATGATGGAGTTCTGTGACCCCGTGCGCTTCCGCATCGTGCTGGGGCTCGGCGGGGACAAGCTCGAGGTGCACACCCTTGAGGAGCTGCTCCCGCTCGGCTTCGGCCCGCACGACCTCGGCCACGAGGCGCCCGGGGAGAGGGGGTGCCGCCCATGAGGATGTATGACGTCATCGAGCGCAAGCGCGAGGGCGCGGAGCTCACCGACGAGGAGATCGGCTTCGTCGTGGACGGCTACGTCTCGGGGGAGATACCCGATTACCAGATGTCCGCCTGGCTCATGGCCGTCTTCCTGCGTGGCATGACCGACGCGGAGACCCGCTCCCTGACCCTGCACATGATGGCTTCCGGCGACGTGGTCGATCTCTCCAACCTCCCGGGCGTCACCCTCGACAAGCACTCCACCGGCGGCGTGGGCGACAAGACGTCCCTCGCCGTGATGCCCATGCTCGCGGCCATGGCCCCTGGACGCGCCTTCGTCGCCAAGATGAGCGGCCGGGGGCTCAGGCACACCGGCGGTACCCTCGACAAGCTCGAGAGCATCCCCGGCTTCACCATCTCACTTGACGAAGAGGACTTCCTCGCCGCGGTCCGTGCGCACGGCGGGGCCATCATCGGCCAGACAGGCAACCTCGTCCCGGCCGACAAGCTCATCTACGCCCTGCGTGACGTGACCGCCACCGTCGACTCCATTCCGCTCATCGCCTCGTCGATCATGAGCAAGAAACTCGCGGCCGGCGCCCAGTGCATCCTGCTGGATGTGAAGGTGGGTTCGGGCGCGTTCATGAAGACGGTTGACGAGGCCGTGCAGCTCGCCTCCGCCATGGTCGCGATCGGCGAGGGCGCGGGCCGGCGCGTGGAGGCGATGGTCACCAACATGGACCGTCCCCTAGGCCACGCCGTGGGCAACGCCCTCGAGGTCGCCGAGGTGGTCGACACGCTGCGCGGGAGAGGGCCCGCCGACCTCACCCACGAGGTCGTCATGCTCACGGCCGAGCTCTTCCACCTCGGCGGCCTCGGCACGGTGGCCGAGGGAAGGGCCTTGGCCGAGCATGTCATCGCAGACGGCTCCGCCTTCGAGAAGCTCTGCGAGATCACCACCGCACAAGGCGGCGACGCACGGACCCTCCGCGATCCCGCGTTGCTGGGTTCGGCCCGCATCCGGCATGAGCTCCTCGCCCCTGCCGACGGCTTCCTCACCGCGATCGACACCGAGCGCGTGGGCGTCGCCAGCGCCGAACTCGGAGCCGGACGGCTCACCCTCGACGATGCGATCGACCACACGGCCGGCATCGTCCTGCTGAAGAACCAGGGCGACGCCGTGCGCGCCGGCGAGACGGTGGCGGTGCTCCACACCGCGACCGAGGACCGACTGGCCGCAGGCCTCGCCACCCTGCGCGCGGCCCTCACCTTCGGCACCGACGCCCACGCATCCGAACCGCTCCTCTTCGCCACGGTCACCCGCGACGGGGTCGCCTACGCGAACGAGGCTGCCGGCGCCCGCGACCCGAGCGCATCAATCAAGTCGAAAGGACGCATATGAAGAACCTCACCAAGCACGAACTCGCCGCCTACATGGACCACACCCTGCTCAAGGCCGATGCCACGCCGGAGCGCATCGACGCCGTCATCGCCGAGGCCCACGACCTCGGCTGCGCGAGCGTGTGCGTGAACGGATACTGGGTAGAGCACGTTGCCGCAGGACTCGCCGGCTCCACGGTCAAGACCTGCGCCGTGATCGGCTTCCCGCTGGGTGCGGGCAGCACCGCCGCCAAGGTCGCCGAGGCGGCCGACGCCGTGCGCGCCGGGGCGCAGGAGATCGACATGGTCATCAACATCGGTGAGCTCAAGGCCGGAAACGACGGCGCCGCGCGCTCCGACATCGCGGCGGTGGCCGAGGCCTGCCACGCAGGCGGCGCCATCCTCAAGGTCATCATCGAATGCTGCCTGCTCACCGAGGAGGAGAAGGTTCAGGCCTGCACGCTCTCCGTCGAGGCGGGGGCCGATTTCGTGAAGACCTCCACGGGCTTTTCCACCGGCGGTGCGACCGTCGCCGATGTGGCACTCATGCGCCAAACCGTGGGCGACGCCTGCGGCGTCAAGGCCGCGGGCGGGATCCGCACCCTGGCGGACGCCCTCGCCATGATCGAGGCCGGTGCGAACCGGCTCGGCGTCTCGGCCGCGCCGGCCATCCTCGCCGAGCTGGACGCCTAAGGGGGCAGTCATGGACTTCGATCGCGTGCTCGCCATCGTCATCGACTCCATCGGCGTCGGCGGGGCACCGGACGCTGAGCGCTATCACAGCGATGGCGCCGACACCCTCGGTCATGTGGCATCCTGGTTCCCGCGTGAGCTCGGGCGGCCGCTCGCCCTCCCCCACCTCGAGGAGCTCGGCATCGCGCTCACCCATCCCGGCGGGCTCGAGGGCGTCTCCTCCCCTGAGGCGCCCAAGGCCGCCCACGGGCGCATGCAGATCACGAGCTTCGGCAACGACTCGCTCGACGGGCACTGGGAGATGATGTGCCTCCCAGCGCGCTTCAACGTCGACTACTTCCCCGACGGCTTCCCCGATGAGCTGCTCGACCCCATCCGGGAGTTCTCCGGGCGCGGCATCCTCTGCAACAAACCCTACTCGGGCACCGACGTGATCCGCAATTTCGGTGAGGAGCAGTTGCGCACCGGCGACCTCATCGTCTACACCTCCGGGGACTCCGTGCTGCAGATCGCGGCGCACGAGGAGGTCATCCCCCTCGAGGAGCTCTACCGCATCTGCGAGTACGCGCGCACGCTCATCAACGGCCCCGCGTTCACCGTCGGGCGCGTGATCGCCCGTCCCTACGTGGGGACGAATGCAGGCGACTTCACCCGCACGGCGAACCGGCGCGATTATGGTCTCGAGCCCTACGGCTCCACTGCCATCGACTTCCTGCACGACGCCGGCTACAACACCATCGCCGTCGGCAAGACCTTCGACCTGTTCCGCGGCAACGGGTTCAGCGAGTCGTTCCACAACGAAAGCAACCACAACGGCATGGAGCATGTCATCGCGGTCATGGGCCGGCGGGATTGGCGCGGGCTCTGCTTCACGAACCTCGTCGACTTCGACGCCGTCTACGGGCACCGGCGTGACCCCAAAGGCGACGGCCTGGCGCTCGAAGACTTCGATGCGCAGCTCGGCGAGGTCATGAGGCTCATGGGTGAGCGCGACCTGCTCCTCATCACCGCCGACCACGGCAACGACCCCACCTACCGGGGCACCGACCACACCCGCGAGCTCGTGCCGCTGCTCGCCTGGTCACCGGCCATGACGACGCCCGGCCGCGGTCTCGGACTGCGCACGACGGCCTCCGACCTCGGCGCGACGGTCCTCGACAACTTCAAGGTGGCCGGCAACGGCGAGGGTCGGAGCTTCTTGACCGACCTGCGCTAGTACAGGGCGGGCGCGGCCNTCCTCAAGGTCATCATCGAATGCTGCCTGCTCACCGAGGAGGAGAAGGTTCAGGCCTGCACGCTCTCCGTCGAGGCGGGGGCCGATTTCGTGAAGACCTCCACGGGCTTTTCCACCGGCGGTGCGACCGTCGCCGATGTGGCACTCATGCGCCAAACCGTGGGCGACGCCTGCGGCGTCAAGGCCGCGGGCGGGATCCGCACCCTGGCGGACGCCCTCGCCATGATCGAGGCCGGTGCGAACCGGCTCGGCGTCTCGGCCGCGCCGGCCATCCTCGCCGAGCTGGACGCCTAAGGGGGCAGTCATGGACTTCGATCGCGTGCTCGCCATCGTCATCGACTCCATCGGCGTCGGCGGGGCACCGGACGCTGAGCGCTATCACAGCGATGGCGCCGACACCCTCGGTCATGTGGCATCCTGGTTCCCGCGTGAGCTCGGGCGGCCGCTCGCCCTCCCCCACCTCGAGGAGCTCGGCATCGCGCTCACCCATCCCGGCGGGCTCGAGGGCGTCTCCTCCCCTGAGGCGCCCAAGGCCGCCCACGGGCGCATGCAGATCACGAGCTTCGGCAACGACTCGCTCGACGGGCACTGGGAGATGATGTGCCTCCCAGCGCGCTTCAACGTCGACTACTTCCCCGACGGCTTCCCCGATGAGCTGCTCGACCCCATCCGGGAGTTCTCCGGGCGCGGCATCCTCTGCAACAAACCCTACTCGGGCACCGACGTGATCCGCAATTTCGGTGAGGAGCAGTTGCGCACCGGCGACCTCATCGTCTACACCTCCGGGGACTCCGTGCTGCAGATCGCGGCGCACGAGGAGGTCATCCCCCTCGAGGAGCTCTACCGCATCTGCGAGTACGCGCGCACGCTCATCAACGGCCCCGCGTTCACCGTCGGGCGCGTGATCGCCCGTCCCTACGTGGGGACGAATGCAGGCGACTTCACCCGCACGGCGAACCGGCGCGATTATGGTCTCGAGCCCTACGGCTCCACTGCCATCGACTTCCTGCACGACGCCGGCTACAACACCATCGCCGTCGGCAAGACCTTCGACCTGTTCCGCGGCAACGGGTTCAGCGAGTCGTTCCACAACGAAAGCAACCACAACGGCATGGAGCATGTCATCGCGGTCATGGGCCGGCGGGATTGGCGCGGGCTCTGCTTCACGAACCTCGTCGACTTCGACGCCGTCTACGGGCACCGGCGTGACCCCAAAGGCGACGGCCTGGCGCTCGAAGACTTCGATGCGCAGCTCGGCGAGGTCATGAGGCTCATGGGTGAGCGCGACCTGCTCCTCATCACCGCCGACCACGGCAACGACCCCACCTACCGGGGCACCGACCACACCCGCGAGCTCGTGCCGCTGCTCGCCTGGTCACCGGCCATGACGACGCCCGGCCGCGGTCTCGGACTGCGCACGACGGCCTCCGACCTCGGCGCGACGGTCCTCGACAACTTCAAGGTGGCCGGCAACGGCGAGGGTCGGAGCTTCTTGACCGACCTGCGCTAGTACAGGGCGGGCGCGGCCGACTGCGCGAGCCGGTCCACGAGCTCGAAGAAGCGGGCGCGGTCCGCCTTGGTGACGAGCTCCACCTCGCGGCCCGCATCCGTGCGGAAGGTCCGGCCGGCACCGGTTCCCTCCGTCAGCACATCGCAGCGGACCGGCTCTGCGGCCACCACCTCGGGGTACATGCTGCAGACCGTGGTGAGCACGTCCCAGAGGTAGTAGACGGAGTCCGCCTCGGCGGTGAGCACGAGGGCGTAGCCCTGGCCGATGAGGTCGAGCGCCGGATAGCGTCGCAGGGACGCGAAGTGATCACGGAGCTCGATGTTCAAGGGGATCTCCTCGGTGCTCTCGAGCCCCACCATCGTGATGGGCACCGGGGAGTCCCAGAGGCGCTTCACCGCCTCAGGGTCCCAGAAGGCGTTCCACTCGGCCGTGCCGTCGTAGCCCGGATCGCGCACGTTGCCGTGGCCGTCGAGCGAGCCGCCCATCCAATAGAGCCGCTCGATGCGCTCGGCGATGGCAGGATCGGCATCGAGGGCGCGGGCGAGGTCGGTGAGCGGGCCCGTTATGACGAGGGTCGTGGGACCGTCTGCGGCCTTGATCTTCTCGACCATATCGAGATGGGCCGGACGGGCGGCGTAGGGCGTCTTCGGCTCACCGTGCTCGTTCAGGATCGGGAAGGAGTTGAAGGCGTAGGCACTTGTGCGCCACGCTGCGGGGAACTGATGGCGGGCGCGCGATGTCGAGAGCGCCACCTCAAGCGTGTGGCCGTGCTGGTTGAAGCGGTCGATGATCTTGCGCGATGCCTCGGCGGCGGGCTCCATCACGCCATCGCCGTCGATCACCGACACACCCGTGAGGTTGATATCGGGAACCTGCAGCAGCAGGAGCAGGCTCACCAGGTCGTCGACGTTGCCATCGTGATTGAAGTAGACGTTTCGCATGATCCTCCTCGTGTTGACGGTGCGCTTGCAAGCACTCCCCCATTATGGGCCCAGACCACGGCATCAACGGCAGCGCAGGCTCATCTCCCGGTGAAAACGCAGACTTGCCCCGCGACCTGGCGAGATGCGGCCCCATTCCTCCCCGCAAAGAAAAAGGCCCCGGCATCGCCGGGGCCCTCGCATACCAGTATGCGGTTTATATCAGGGGGTTAGATCAGGTTGGAGATCACAGGCGCCAGAAAGTAGATCAGGAAGGCAAGCACGGCCACCCACATGAGGGGCTTGACCTTCTTGATCTGACCGGTCACCGCGGCAACGATCGCGAAGCCGATGAAACCGAAGCCGATGCCGTCGGAGATGGAGTAGGTGAAGGGCACGCCGGCCACGATCAGGAAGGCAGGGAAGCCGTCGAGCAGGTCGGACCAGTCGATCTCCCTGACCTCGCCCATCATCAGGAAGCCGACGAACACCAGGGCGCCGCAGGTGGCCGCCGAGTGCACGATGGCGATGACCGGCGAGAAGAAGGCGGCGAGGATGAACAGGATACCCACAACCACCGAGGAGAGGCCGGAGCGCGCGCCGTCGGCGGCACCCGAGGAGGACTCGATGAAGGTCGTGATCGAGGAGGCACCGAGCAGACCGCCCACGGCAGCCGCAGCGGAGTCGACGATCAGGATGGGCTTGATGTCCTCGACGCTGCCGTCCTCGTTCAGGAACTCGCCCTGCTTCGCCACAGCCATGGCCGTGCCCATTGTGTCGAAGAAGTCGGACATCATGAGCGAGAAGGCGAAGATCAGCAGCATGGGGTTCGTGAGCACCTTCGTGATGCCCATCACGCCGGACTCGTCCGCGAGGAAGGGGGCGCCGAAGGAGGAGAAGTCCAGGCCGGACACGAGGCCCTGGGGCAGCTGGGTCAGGCCGAGCGGAATGCCGGCGAGAACCGAGAGGATGATGCCCACAAGGAGGGCGCCGGGCACCTTCATGGAGTAGAGGACCACCGTGGCGATGATCGAGATCAGGCCCATGATGAACACCGGGCTCGTCACATCGCCGAGGGCGACCATCGTCGCCTCGTTCGCGACGATGATGTCGCCGTTCTTGAGGCCGATCATGGCGATGAAGAGGCCGAGGCCCACGGAGATGGCGTGGCGGAGCGACACCGGGATGGCATCCATGATGGCCTCGCGCAGGCCGCAGAGGACGAGCAGGAGGATCGCCGCGCCCTCAAGGAAGATCACCGCGTTGGCCGCGTGCCAGTCGCCGCCGGCGAGGGCGGTGAGGGTGAAGGCCACGACGGCGTTCACGCCCATGCCGGACGCGCAGGCGAGCGGGCGGTTCGCGAAAAGGCCCATCAGGATGGTCATGATGCCGGCACCCAGGCAGGTGGCCGTGACAGCCGCCACCATGGGAACACCCGCCTCGACGAGGAGCGACGGGTTGACCGCGATGATGTAGGCCATCGCCAGGAAGGTGGTGAGGCCGGCGCGCGCCTCCGTGCCGACGCTCGAGCCACGCTCTGAGAGCTTGAAGAACTGATCCATGCATTCCCCTTCTCTATGTAATGAGAACACGCGCCCTGGTGGCGCGCAGAGACGTGGAACACGATAGCAAATGTGGGGGCTTTGTGCGATGGGGATTGGGGGTTATTCTGGTCTGCTCGGGCGCGGCGGGGCATGCGGCCCCGTGCTCAGACAGCGGCTGCGCCGAACTGCGCGCGGAACCGCACGCCCCGCCGCGCCAGGACGGTGACATCGCCCATGCCGGGGGGAAGAGATGAGGGCTGCCCAGGGCATCGAGCCCTGGGCAGCCCTTGCTTCGCCTCTTGTCCGAGCCGCTGAGGAAATGACCGCGGCTCACTGCGCTTGCCGCTGCAGCAACGGGGTGGAGTGCTTATCCGGGTCGTTGCCTGCACGGTTCCCGTCGCGGCTGGCTTCGCGCCGCTTTCGGTCGGGGTTGTTTGCACGATCTTGGTTGCCGCAGACACGTGTCCCGCCACGGCTCGCTGCGCTTGCCGCTGCCATAATCAGGGCTGACTGCCTGTTAAATGCTGCTTGCCAGTTTGTTTGCGTCCCTACAGCACAAAGAAGTAGGCAAGCACCAGGATGCCGAGGATGATGCGGTAGACGCCGAACGCTTTGAAGTCGTGACGGCGGACGAAGTTCATGAGCCAGCGAATGGCGAGGAGCGACACCACGAACGCGACGAGGCAGCCGGCGAGGAGGATTACCGTCTCCTCCAGACCGAAAGCGCCGCCTTTCATGAAGAAGCGCACGAGCTTGAGGAGGCTGGCGCCGAACATGACGGGGATGGCGAGGAAGAAGGTGAACTTGGAGGCCACGGTGCGGGTGCAGCCGAGCAACAGGCCGCCGATGATCGTGGAGCCTGAGCGGGAGGTGCCGGGGATGAGCGAGAGCACCTGGAAGCAGCCGATACCGAGGGCCGTCTTCCATGAGAGGTCGTCAAGGGTTGTGATGGAGCCGGGGCCCTCGTCGTCATCGGATGCCGAAGTGGCGAAGTGGGCACCCGCGGGCCGAGCATCGGCGACGGTGCTCCTAGCGCGCCATGCCTCAATCACGATGAAGGCGATACCGTAGACGATCAGGGCGAGCGCCACGACGACCGGGTTGTAGAAGTGCTCCTCCATCCAATCGTTCAGCGGCACACCGATGGCGGCGGCGGGGATGCAGCCGAGGAGGATCTTCCCCCAGAGGCCCCACGTGCAACGGCGGCCGTCGCTGCCCTTCGAGGGGCTGAAGGGGTTGAGCTCGTGGAAGAACATGACACAGACGGCGAGGATGGCGCCGAGCTGGATCACGACCAGATACATGTTCCAGAACGCCTCGGTGACGTTCAGCTTCACGAACTCGTCCACGAGGATCATATGGCCGGTCGATGAGATGGGGAGCCATTCGGTCAGACCTTCGACCAGGCCCATGAACGCCGATTTGAGCAGCTCAATGATGTCCACGCAGGTCTCCTATCACGCGATGGCATCGCACACCAAACGGCTCCCATTATCGTCTGCAGCCCCACCGACCGCCACCCGCACCGCGAAAAAGCAGACACGCTCGCAGAATTGACGCCTTCGCCCGCACAGGGGAGGGGTATACCTTAAATATGGTTCATGCAGGACGGGCAGGGTGTCCGCCCACGATGCAAGGAGGCAACCATGGCTGAGGGCTACAAGACGATCTTCGTCGCGCTCGACGGCACCGAGCAGCAGGACTTCGTGTTCACACGGGCGATCGAAGTCGCCGCGCGCAACCGCGCCAAGCTCGTAATCGGGCACGTCATCGACTCCACGGCGCTCGAAGCCGCCGGAGCCTACCCGGCCGACCTCCTCGACGGCATCGAGCAGGCTTTCAACGAGTCCATCGCGGCGAATGTCTCCAAGGCGAAGGAGCAGGAGGGCATCGAGGATATCCAGGTCATCGTCCGCGCCGGGCGCATCCGCGAGACCCTGAAGGACGACATGCTCGACACCGTCAACCCCGACCTCGTGATCTGCGGCGCCCGAGGCCTCTCCGGCATCAAGTACGCGCTGCTCGGATCGATCTCATCCTTCTTGCTGCGGAACACCGACTGCGACATCCTCGTCGTGAAGTAAGCGAGCCAACGCCACCGCATGTGGACGGGTGGGTGTCGCATCGGCGCCCACCCGTTTTTCATGCCGGGCACAGCTTCCGGGAACTGGCCTGTCGAAGAGCGGATCGTGCGCCGGCCCTTGGTGCCGGCAGCCCATGAGGCAGTGCCCGCCGCCGCGGTGCCTCACAAGGTGCCACCGCCTCGATCCGTTAGCCCACATGGTCGCGGCCCGCCGGCTCGCAGGCACCGGCGCGCTCGAGCAGGCCGCCGGCGATCCGGATCGCGGCGCGCCAATCCTTGGCCTCCGCACGGCAGAGCACAAGATCGGGTGTGAGCTCATCCATCAGCATGCGGCCCCCTCCTTACGGCAGGATGTGGAAGCCGAGGGCCTGGATGTCGCGGGCGAAGCCGCGCACCGTGTCCCGCGAGTACTCGAGCAGGTCCTTGCCGACGTTCTTGCGCTTGGCCAGGATGGAGTTCGGGACGGTGATGATCTGGCAGCCGATCTCCTCGGCCTGGAAGATGTTCAGCAGCTCGCGCGTGGACGCCCAGAGGATCTCGCAGGACTCCTTGGGCGCGGCGTAGGCGATGGCGTCCTTCATGATGGGCAGCGGATCCACACCGGTGTCGGCGATGCGGCCGGCGAAGATCGAGATGATGGACGGGGTCTCAGCGCTCACGGCATCGATAAACTCGTGGTTCTGCTCGGACGTGAATAGCGTGGTGACGTTCACCTTGACGCCGTCGGCGGATAGGCGGCGCACGAGATCGGACGTGGACGTGCCGTCGGTGGTCATGGCCGGAATCTTGACGTAGACGTTCTCAGCCCACGTGGCGATCTCGCGGGCCTCGGCCTCCATGCCGTCGAGGTCGTCGGCGAAAACCTCGAACGAGACGGGCAGGTCGGCGATCTGATCGAGGACCTCACGGGCGAAGGCGCGGTAATCCGTCACACCACCCGCCTTCATGAGCGACGGGTTGGTGGTGAAGCCCTGGACGTTGCCCTCCCAGTACATCTCCAGCATGCCATCCAGGTTGGCGCCGTCAGCGAACACCTTCAAAGCCATGGAAGCCTCCTTTGGTCGTGATCCCCATGGTGATTATGTTTATAAGTTATTTCGTAAGTCTTGTATAGACAGAATTCTTCGAGAGGGTGAGCGGTGGATTTGAAGGCGTGAACGGTCACGAATCTGCTGCCTTCCTATACAGTATATACGTAGTGTTACCAGGTGGTTTCGTCTTGAACTGCCCCAACGGCATCTCGGCGCCACGGTTCTCGATCTCCGTTATATACTTATTTTCGAAAGTTATTTATAGTGATTGCAAGGCTATCGAACCGAGGGGGAGACGTCCATGCCCCGTGACAACACGTCCGCCGCCGAGCGACAGCGCTTCATCATGAACTGGCTCACCGACCGGCCGAGCATCGCCGTGGGAGACATCGCGGAGCGCTTCGGGGTATCCGATGTCACCGCCCGCCACGACCTCGACACCCTTGAATCGAGCGGGCGGGTGCGCCGGGTGCGGGGCGGCGCCGTCTCGCGAGGTCGCGCCATCGCGCTCTCCTACCCTGAGGAGCGCGCCCGCATCAACGCCGACGCGAAGGAGGCCATCGGTCGGGCCGCCGCGGGCTTCGTCTCGGACGGGGACGTCGTCATCGCGGACATCGGGACCACGAGCTTCTCCTTCGTGCAGCAGCTCACCGACAAGCGCGACATCACGATCATCACCGGCGATCTGGCGATCGCGAACTACGTGAGCTACAACCTGCCCAGTGCCGACGTCCTGCTGCTCGGAGGCATCCTGCGCAAGGGGCACCTCTACACCGCGGGCTCGCTCACCCTGGACAGCATGTCGAAGCTCTACGCCGACAAGGCCTTCGTGGGCGCCGATGGATTTCATCCCGATCGCGGCTTCACCGTGAAGCACGATTTTAGTGTGAGCATCAAGCAACGCTACCTGGCGAACGCGCGCCAGCGCTTCATGCTCCTCGACGCGAGCAAACTGGGCACGACGAGCTTCTTCCAGTTCGCCTCGCTCTCCGATTTCGACGTGCTGGTCATGAACGGGGACCCGCAGGGCGAGATGGGGCGCGCCATCTCGGAGGCGCACGACGGCCCCGAGCTCGTGCTGGCTCAGGCGTAGTGCATTCGGTTGGGAGGCTGCTCACCTACCGATGGCACATCGCACTTCGATGGCCGATTTCGAGGGCAAGGACCACGAGGCGCGTATCCTGGATCTCGCAGCGTGTCTGCTGGCATCCCCTGGAACCGGACGCGCGATCCGGTTCCGCGCTCAGCCTTCGAAGTAATGGAACTTGTTCGTGGGGAAACTGAAGTGCACGGTGAACCCCTCGCCTGCGACGGAGCTGGCGCGGATGCCGACCCCCATCTTGTCGCAGAGGCGTTTAACCAGGTAAAGTCCAATACCGGTTGAGCGCCTCCCCGTGCGGCCAACATCTCCGGTGAACCCCTTGTCAAAGACGCGGGGCACATCGGCGGCGGGCACACCGCAGCCGTTGTCCGCCACGGTGAATTCGATCCGCTCGTCCGCCGTGCCCTCGCCAACCAGGCGCCCGACGAAACTGATCTCCGCGCCCTCGGAGCGGGCGTACTTCACGCTGTTCTGGATCACCTGGCTCACGATGAAGCGCAGCCATTTCTCATCGGCGAACACCGTGANGCCATCGGTCGGGCCGCCGCGGGCTTCGTCTCGGACGGGGACGTCGTCATCGCGGACATCGGGACCACGAGCTTCTCCTTCGTGCAGCAGCTCACCGACAAGCGCGACATCACGATCATCACCGGCGATCTGGCGATCGCGAACTACGTGAGCTACAACCTGCCCAGTGCCGACGTCCTGCTGCTCGGAGGCATCCTGCGCAAGGGGCACCTCTACACCGCGGGCTCGCTCACCCTGGACAGCATGTCGAAGCTCTACGCCGACAAGGCCTTCGTGGGCGCCGATGGATTTCATCCCGATCGCGGCTTCACCGTGAAGCACGATTTTAGTGTGAGCATCAAGCAACGCTACCTGGCGAACGCGCGCCAGCGCTTCATGCTCCTCGACGCGAGCAAACTGGGCACGACGAGCTTCTTCCAGTTCGCCTCGCTCTCCGATTTCGACGTGCTGGTCATGAACGGGGACCCGCAGGGCGAGATGGGGCGCGCCATCTCGGAGGCGCACGACGGCCCCGAGCTCGTGCTGGCTCAGGCGTAGTGCATTCGGTTGGGAGGCTGCTCACCTACCGATGGCACATCGCACTTCGATGGCCGATTTCGAGGGCAAGGACCACGAGGCGCGTATCCTGGATCTCGCAGCGTGTCTGCTGGCATCCCCTGGAACCGGACGCGCGATCCGGTTCCGCGCTCAGCCTTCGAAGTAATGGAACTTGTTCGTGGGGAAACTGAAGTGCACGGTGAACCCCTCGCCTGCGACGGAGCTGGCGCGGATGCCGACCCCCATCTTGTCGCAGAGGCGTTTAACCAGGTAAAGTCCAATACCGGTTGAGCGCCTCCCCGTGCGGCCAACATCTCCGGTGAACCCCTTGTCAAAGACGCGGGGCACATCGGCGGCGGGCACACCGCAGCCGTTGTCCGCCACGGTGAATTCGATCCGCTCGTCCGCCGTGCCCTCGCCAACCAGGCGCCCGACGAAACTGATCTCCGCGCCCTCGGAGCGGGCGTACTTCACGCTGTTCTGGATCACCTGGCTCACGATGAAGCGCAGCCATTTCTCATCGGCGAACACCGTGAGGTCGAGGTTCTCGAGCCGTGGCTGCATACGGGCGTCGATCATCGCGCGGGCGTTGTCGCGCAGCGCCTGGGATATCAGATCACGAAGGCTGTGGGGCCTGATCAGGTAGTCGCGGTCCACCGTCTCGGACCGCGCGTAGAACAGGGCCTGCTCGATATACCCCTCCATGCGGTCGAGCGCGTCGGCGAGCCCGTCGAGTCGGGCGTTCAGCACCGCGGGATCAGGGCCCCCTCCTTGCGCCCGAGAGAGCTCGGCGTCCATGTTCTCGATCATGAGATGCGCGGCGGCGAGCGGGCTTTTCGCCTCGTGGACCCAGGTCTCGATGTACTCGCGATACTCCTGCATCTGGCGGTTGGTCTCGGCGACCCCGTCGTTGGCGGCCTTGGAGACCTGCCGCAGGGCGTCGTAGGCGATCTGGCCCTCCAGGTACTCGGGCCGATCAGCAATCTCCATGGACCAGAGGGCACGTCCCGGGCTCTCGGTGTAGCTGTTGAGATCCCGGTTGAACTCGCGCCGACGCCCGTACTCGATGGCAAAGACCGTCAAGACGCAGCAGGCCCCCAGCGCGACGATCAAGATCGACACCGCCTCGTTGGAGCCCGAGACCCGCAGGATGACCCAGGTGAGGACCAGCGTGACCGCCACGACGGACAGCGACGCCAGCGTGTCTCGCAGGTAGCGCAGGACGTTCACGGTCACACCGAGTAACCGCGGCCGCGGTGGGTGGTGAGGTAGCCCGTCACGCCGATCTTCTCGAGCGTGCCGCGGAGGCGGTTGATGTTCACGGTGAGTGTGTTGTCGTCCACGAAGGCCTCGGAATCCCACAGGTCGCGCATGATGGCCTCACGGGAGACGATCGCACCGGCCCGGGAGATGAGCAGTGAAAGGATGCGCATCTCGTTCTTGGTGAGCTCCACCTGGCTGCCGTTCGCGTACGCGATGAAGCGGGCGGGATCGAGCTCCACGCCGTTGTGGCTGAGCGTCGCCGGAGTGTCACTGCCTGCGGCCCGCCTGAGCAGGGCCTGGATGCGCGCAACGAGCACGCGGGTGCTATAGGGCTTGGCGATGAAGTCGTCAGCGCCGAGGTTCATGCTCATGACCTCGTCGATCTCGGTCACGCGCGAAGTCAAGACCACGATGGGCACATCGCTCGCCGCGCGGACCTCACGGCAGATGAACTGCCCATCGGTGCCGGGAAGCGTCAGATCGAGCAGGACGAGGTCCGGGTGGGCGGCGAGGATCTCCTCCGTCACATGCTCGAAGGAGGTGGATGCCGCGGTCCTGAAGCTGTTGCGTTCGAGCGCGGCGATAAGCTCCTCGCGAATAGCGGCGTCGTCTTCGACGATGTAAATCAGCGCTTCGGATTCTGCCATGGCGCTCCCCTCGTACAGCGTGTTGTGACTTCTTGCATTATGACATCGGCCGGCAACGTCCGACAGCGTCGCCCGATGACAGCGATCCGCGGCCGCCGATCGTACTCGATGTTGAAAACCTCCAGAAGTGCGGCAGTGAATCCGGGATTGCCGAGTAGGCCAACTGATCCCGCGGTGTTTCCGCAGGTTCTCGCATGAGAAAACCGGCTCCTACTCCGTCTGTTCGAATGCACTGCCGCACTTCTGGAGATTTGCACTCCCGCCGTTTCCTTCTGTATGCAAGGAAACGAGAGCTATTTTAAATTATCTCGTTTTATCGAATATCTTCTTATAACCGGCAATGCAGAGCGAGATAAAAGGATCATCGGCACCCTCGGCAGGCACGATCCCGTGCTCATCGGAGACGAGGAAGAGACTCCCTCCCCCGACGACAACCGAATCGAGACTGGAAACAGGCGCTGCGGCTCCGGGCGCCGTATCCCCTGTCGCCATCACCCCCCTCGGCAGCCCAGCGCGGTCCCAGGCGAGGCCCCGGGTGTCGGCCAGCTGCTCGATCAGGGTAAGCGCACCGGACGGCACGGCGCCCTCTCCTTGGAACACGGTGAGCCGATCGCCGTCGACCTGGCAGAGCGCCTCAGGCGCCACGCCGGTCTCCGCTGCCTCGACGGCGGCGAGCCCGGCGCGGCCGCAAAGCCCCGCCGCAGAAACGTCCGCCAGGGGCGCATAGGGCCCCACCGACATCGCGGCATTGCCGTTCACGTCGACAACAAGCATGAGCACGCCGTCACGCTCGTCATAGTCCCCCTCGGCGAGCGACCACTCGATATGCTGCTTGACCCAGGAGATGAGGTTCCGCGGAAGCGGCGCGCCCTGAACGGTGCGCCGGGAAAGCGCGCGGATATGGCGGTTGAGCAGGGGAACCCGCTTGCCTGCCATGCGCCAGCGGCAGACGAGGGCAGGGCGGTCCAGGTCGAAGGGCTCAGGCCCCCGCTCCTCGGCGGCGCAGAACGCCTCATAGGCCCGGAACTCGTTCTCATCGTCGAACAGGGAGCTGAGCTCGTCCTCCATGCTGCCTCCTCAACCACGGCGCGGACGTCTCCCGACGTCCGCGCCTACCTTTGCGACCCGCACGTCCCATCGCGCCCCGCGGAACGGCCAACCGCAGCGGGGGCCGCCGCGGGACCCGCATCTCGCCGCAGAGCAGGTCCCGCTGCGAGAAGGGCCCAGCGACGAGGCACCCTACTGCAGCCCCGGCGCTGCGATGAGCCCCGACAGGTCTTCTCCTAGTGCCGGAAGTGGCGCGTGCCCGTGAACACCATCGCGATACCGTGTTCGTCGCAGGCGGCGATGCACTCGTTGTCGCGCTTGGACCCGCCCGGTTGGATGATCGCCGTCACGCCGTGGGCAGCGAGCGTGTCCACGTTGTCGCGGAACGGGAAGAACGCGTCGCTCGCGCACGCGAAGCCGCCAGCCTCGACGCCCATGCGCCCGCAGGCCTCCTCGGCACGACTGCAGGCAAGGAGGGCCGAGTCGACGCGGTTGGGCTGACCCGGGCCCATGCCGATGCCCGCCCCGTCCTTGGCGATCAGGATCGCGTTGCTCTTCACGCCCTTGCAGGCGCGCCAGGCGAAGAGCAGGTCGGCCATCTCAGCATCCGTGGGCCGGCGCTTCGTGGGCACGATGAACGAGGCGGGATCCTCCTCGACGCGGTCCACGGTCTGCACGAGCATGCCGCCGTCAACCGAGCGGTACTCGAGCGCCGTCGGGGCGTCGATGCCGCCGGTGGCGAGCACGCGCAAGTTGGTGCGGCGCGCCAGGCGCTCAAGCGCCTCAGGGGTGTAGGACGGCGCGATGAGCACCTCCACGAACTGCTTGTTCTGATCGGCGAAGTGCTCGACGAGCTCAAGCGGGACCTCGCGGTTGCAGGCGATGATGCCGCCGAAGGCGCTCTTGGGGTCGCAGGCGAAGGCGCGGTCGTAGGCCTCGGTGACGTCCTTGGCAACCGCGCTGCCGCAGGGGTTCTGGTGCTTCAGGATCACGCAGGCCGGCTCCGCGAACTCACGCACGAGGCCCCATGCGGCATCGGTGTCGAGCAGGTTGTTGTAAGAGAGCTCCTTGCCCTGGAGCTGACGGGCGTTCACCAGGGAGTGCTCCGAGGCGCCCGGCGTGCGGTAGAAGGATGCGGTCTGATGCGGGTTCTCACCGTAGCGAAGATCCTGCTGCTTCATGAGGGGCACCGTCATGAACGAGGCCGGCTCGGCGCGCCATTCCTCGGCGTTGACCGCCATGCCCTCGAGCACCTCGCGCCGGGTCTCCTCGCTCTCAGGGTCGACCGGCACGACCTCGGAGAGCGCCATGCCCGTGAGCCCGCGGTCCTGCGGCAGGTTGCCGGCGGCCAGCAGCTGGCCGGAGAGCCAGTTCGAGATCGCACCGTCGTATGCAGCCGTCCTCGTGTAGACCTTGTACTGCAGGATGCGCCGGGTATCCAGCGTGGTGGCGCCGGCGTGGTCGGCCATCTCGGCAAGGATGACGGGGTAGTCCTCAGGGTCCATGACCACGGTCACCGCGTCGGCGTTCTTGGCGGCGGAGCGGAGCATGGAGGGGCCGCCGATGTCGATATGCTCGATGGCGTCGGCGAAGGTGACGTCCGGAGCGGCCACGGTCTTCTCGAACTCATAGAGGTTGACGACGACGAGGTCGATGAGGCGGATGCCGTGTTCCTCAGCCTCGGCCATGTGAGCGGGCAGGTCGCGGCGGGCGAGCAGGCCGCCGTGGACCAGCGGATGAAGGGTCTTCACGCGGCCGTCCATCATCTCAGGGAAGCCGGTGAACTCCTCGATCGGCGTCACGGGGATGCCCGCGGCCTCGATCGCAGCAGCCGTGCCGCCCGTCGAGATAATCTCAACCCCGAAGGTCTCGACCAGGGCGCGCGCGAAGTCGACCACACCCGTCTTGTCCGTCACCGAGATCAACGCCCGCTCGATCTTCCTATCCAGCGACATACGCCCTCCTTGGGGAACAGGTTGCCGGGGTGTCCGAATGCCCCGCCGGCACGACGGTTTAAATGTAGCGCACTTGACCCCCGATCGGTCGCGGGGAGCGCACAAGCGCCCCGTCTGATATTTGGAGGAAATGCGCCGAAGCCGTGATCGATCGGCGAAGACTTTGCGGTGCATCCGTGATGCCGGGGTAACCGGGATTACCCCTGGTCCGCGCGTGGTACAACGCAAGTGCCGAGCCGGCGAGGTGAACCGCCGACCCGACACATAGAGCGCACACCAGCCGCTCATAAGAAAGGCCCCGGGCAGGGGGCCTTTTCTTTTACCTATTACGCCCGCTCGAGCACGCGGCTGCGGATCAACACCGCACGTCGCATGCCCCGAGCCAGATGAGCGGACAGATTAGAACGTGCCGCCCCCGCCACCGCCGGCACCTCCACCGCCACCGCCGGAGAACCCGCCGCCGAAACCGCCGCCCGAGCTGTCCGAACTGCTCGCGATCTGCGCGAGCGAGAGCGGGCTCACGGTGTTCAGCGTGTTCGCAGGGGACCCGAGCGAACCGTGGCTGCGCACCCACCACCAGGCCGGATAGTAGTAGCCGCCCACGTAATCGTCCTCGAACTCGCGCGGCGTGGCGGCGGCGAGCTCTTCGAGCACGCGGTCGGAGACGCCCAGGGCGACAGCCAGCACCAGCAGCTTGTTCCAAAGCACCACGTCACCGGGAGCCGCCTCGCCCAGACGCGTGAAGTCCTCGAACCACCGCTTGAGCGCCACGCAGCGGGCGCGGAGCTCAGCCCCCTCCTGCGTGTAGCGGTGGAATGTCATGCCTATGATGCCGCCGGCGATACTGAGGGCGATGCCAGCGAAGATGACGGGGTTCTCCGAGAGCACGAGGGCGACGACGCATCCCGTGATGAGCAGGCCGGCCACGAACATGGTCGCCGCGGCCTTGCCCCTGCCGGTGTCGGCCACGAGGTTCCGCTCCTCGAAGCGGGCTGTGACCGTCACCACGAACGTGTCCCAGCGGTCCGCATAGCTCGTCTTATGCTCCTTCGCATCCTCCGCCATATCGCTGAACGAGATCTGGTTCTTCTTACCGAAGTACACGCGGAGCGCCTTGCGGTCGATGTCGTCGGTGAGGGCGTCGCGCTTCTCCTTCTCGACCGCGAGCAGGTAATCCTCCTCGGTCTTGTTGCCGAAGATGCCGCGGCGGGTCTCGCTCGTCTTCGAGATGGCGACCACGCGATCGTCGGTGAGCTTCATGAGCGTCGAGACGAGGGCCTCGTTGCCCACCGACCCGTCGTTCATGAAGGCGGCGATCACCGCTGGATGGTCGTCTGAGGGGAGGTCGCGAAAATAGGTCTCGTCGAACACGGGCACCGGCTTCTTCGTGCGCCGCTTGATGAGCACCATGATCGCGAGGAAGATCGCGGGGACGACGATGCTGGCAACAGTGGCGATGCCGGTTATGGTGCGCGCCCGCGCGCGGCGGGCGTTGGCCTCAGATGCCCACTGCTCCTCCTCGGACAGAATCGTCGGGAGCCGGCTAGATGACGAGGCGGTGAGTCCTGGGACCCACGCCATGGGAAAGGCCACGCGGGCCTCGGCGAACTCACCGGACTGGACCCACGGGACCGTGTAGCTGACGGAGTTCGCAGCCGTATCGAGCGAGACGTTGCCGTTGAGCGGGCCGTGCCCCCAGGCGCGCAGGTTCGCGCTGTCGTCCCCGGTGGTGGCGGCGACACCCAACGAGGCCGCGCCGGCGAAGGTCACGGCGAGCGTCACGTTCTGGGAGTCCTCGTCCCACTCGTCGCCGATGAACTTCCAGTACAGCTCGGCGGTATCGGCCCAGCCCATGACCGCGCCGATGAAGGTATAGCTCAGGGTGTAGGTCGCCGTGTCGCCGTCCTCATGCGGCGAGTAGACCTTCAGGGTGATCGAGCCGGAGTCGTCGCTCACCGAATACACCCCGCGATCCCCGCTAAGCGCCGTGTCATCGCGGCGAAACTCGCTCGTTTCCGAGCCGCTCTCCTCCGACATGCCCGTGACGGTCAGCGAGGTGGCCCCGCCCTGCTGGTTCGCACCGAGCGGGATGGTCCAGAACACACCGTTCACGTCGTTGTCGAAGGAGAAGGTCCGCCGCTCGGTCACACGCAGGGTGCCGTCGGTCTGGACCTCGGCGGTGATGTCCACCTGGGGCATCGAGAACCCGTCCGCCCACGCGACTGCCGGCAGCAGCATGAGGGCGATGAGTGAGACCAGGAGGAGGGCGATGGAGCGTGGACGCATGGGAAACCCTTCGTTTGGCGGCAGGTCTACCGATATTGTATCTCTGTACCCATACCGCAGGCCCCGGATGAGCCCAGGGGCCGTGCGCAATTCACACGGGCCCGGAGGCTCCGCTCAGATCCAAGCCTCCTACCGAGGCGGGCGGCGGCAATTCGCACGGGTTCGGGCAGGCCTAGCGGCTGATGACGACATCAGCGCGGTGACGGCGCACGCGCTCCCAGTCGAACGATGTCGCCAGCTGCTCGGCGGTTATCGGAGCGGCGTCCTCGGAGAGGCCGGTCAGGGCGGCGAGCCAGCCAAGGAGGTGCGCCGCATCGCCAAAACGGGCCCTGAGCTCACCTATGTCGAGGTCCTGGTCGCGCTTTGAGAGGCGGCGGCCGTCCGGAGCGAGAAGCAAGGGCACGTGGGCGTACACGGGATGGGGCAGGCCGAGCAGGTGCTGCAGGTAGAGTTGGCGCGGCACGGACCCCATGAGGTCATGGCCGCGCACGACCTCGGTCACCCCCATCGCGGCGTCATCCACCACGACGGCGAGCTGATACGCGAAGACCCCGTCGCTGCGGCGGATGAGGAAGTCCCCGCAGGTGGTGGCCAGATGCTGGCACTGCGAACCGAAGACCAGGTCAGTGAAGGCGAAGGTGCCGGCTGGGTCCGCGGCGTCCGGCACGCGAAGCCGCCATGCCGGAGGACGGACCCGTGACCGGGCGGAGACCTCCTCAGGGGAGAGGTCGCGGCAGGTCCCCGGGTAGATCGGGGACCCGTCGCTCGCATGCGGGGCCGACGCCGCATGGAGCTCAGCGCGCGAGCAGAAGCACGGGTAGACGAGACCGAAATCCCGCAAGCGGTTCGCGGCGTCCTCGTAGAGGCCGAGGCGGTCGTGCTGGTAGACGGGATCACCATCCCAGGTGAGGCCAAGCCAGTTGAGGTCGTCGAGGATCAAAGGGGCCCATGGGCCGCTCATGGCCCGGGGGTCGAGATCCTCGATGCGCATGAGGACGCGCCCTCCGCGCGAGCGCACCGAGAGCCATGCCAGGAGGGCGGCGTACACGTTGCCGAGGTGCATGCGCCCCGTGGGCGACGGGGCGAAGCGGCCGACGGGGGCCGCGCCCGCCGGTTCAACCGTTGTGGATGAGGGGCGCCCGGGGGCAACTGCAGCAGCCGGGCTTTCAGGACCTCCGCCCATGCAGGAGGTCACGCTCCTATCTGCCCTGCGGGGCGCGTCGCCTGCGGGGCCATCTGCAACCTGCGCTCTGTCGTCGTGTGAATCCATGGATCGCAGTATAGCGCTGCCGCATAAACACGGAGAGCCCCGGCGCGCATGGGGACGCCGGGGCTCTCCAGAGAGGAAGGGGTCTGACTGACTACAGCGGAAGCGCGGTGAGCTGCGTGTAGACGCGGGCCTGATACTCGCGGTCGAGCTCGTAGAGGCCCTTGGGATCGGTGCCGAAGAGCTCCATGTTGGTGATCATGTCACGGGCGTTGGCCTCCTCCTCGCCCTGCTCCTCGACGAACCAGTCGAGCATCTTCATGGCGCGGATGTCATGCACCGAATGGGCGACGGAGTAGCAGTTGTGGATGAGGTCGGTGACATGCTCCTCATGAGCGAGACCGGCCTTTAGGGCGTCGAGATCGCTCGCGAAGTTGGCCGTCGGCTTCTCGATGGCCTCCATGGTGGGGGTGTAGTCATTGTCTAGCAGGTACCGGCGGAGCGCCATGGCGTGGTCGAGCTCCTCCTTCATCTGGATCACATACCAGTTGGCGAAGCCCTTGAGGCCGCGGTCCTCGAAGTAATCAGCGATGGTGAGGTAGAAATAGGAGGAGAACAGCTCCTCGTTGATCTGCTTCTCAAGGACCTCGGAGACCTTCTCGTTCATTGCCATGGCGATTCCCTCTTTCTCTCGGGACGAGCGCTCGGTGCGCTGTCATCTGCTCCCGCTGTTATACCCCGGAGCCCCGGTGTGAATCGCATGGCATTGAGATGTCAAATAAATAGATGCTCCGGGCAGGGTCTGCGGCGAACGGCTTGAACGGGTTTCCCGTGCGTGGGCTGGATGGGATTCCGGTGAATGGATTGGGCGGGCCGTCGGCGGTGGTTCAGGTGGATCGCCGGCAGTTGATTCAAATGGGGTTTCGGCAGTTGGTTATGGTTGGCCGACGGCAGTTGATTCAGACAGGGAATGACTTTTGAGGGAGGGGCCTCCAAAGCGGCGCTTCGCAAGGGGCCGGACCGGTCCCCGTTTTGTGTTTTTGCGAGCTATGCATAGCCTCGGAGGGACGGTCCGCGGTTGTTTCGGTAAAACGCCTGTTCAACGATGGTGCATTTTCGCGAGCTCTGCATAGCGGGGTTCATATCTCGCCCCTTTTCGAGCGAAATCTATGCACAGCTCAAGAAAATGCAAAAGTATTTGAGCCGATCCGCGGATGCGCGGACCTCCCGGCCGCTTGCGTGCCCCGTGCATGTCGAAATAGACACCCACATACATGCAGGCCGTCCTCGCGCGCAGAGCGTGGCGCAGGTGGGCAATATGATAGATATCTGCAAGCGTGCAAGCCATCCGAGATGCGCGCAAAAGAAAAAGGCCAGGCGCTTTATGCTGCCTGACCTGCAAGTTCAAACTGGTGCGGCGTACAGGATTCGAACCTGTGACGTTCTGATTCGTAGTCAGACCCTCTATCCAGCTGAGGTAACGCCGCAACGCAAGAGATATAATGGCATGGGGCCATGGCGGCGTCAAGAACTTTTTCGACTCGCGGGAAAGTTTTCTCCCCCTGCCCCAACCGCCCCACATATTCGCAGATGGGTGGTCCGTCATACGGGGGACAATGAAACTCAGCACACCTTCGAGCGAGAGGCCCGCATGTCAGAGGTTTCATCCATAAAGCTACCGTTGCTCAGCCGCAAGCATCGGCTGCCCCCGGTACCCGACCAGCCCCGCCACGCACGCTACGGCCTGATCAGCCGTATCTGCCCTGAACCTCCGAATACGCAGGGCTACCTTGTCGAGTACCTTAAGGGGTCGCAGGCGCGCATCCTCGCCCTCATCACCGGAACCGGAGAGGTCTACCGCGTCGATGACGCGGTGACCGAGATCCCGGACGCCGCTCCCGATCTCTCCATCATGCATGAGGGGTCTGAAGAAGGCGGCGGGATCTACCTGCATGGCGCCGGCACGGAGCCGCTCCGCGTCGGCGGGTTCAGCGGAACCGTCACCGGGCTCCTCAGAGGCGATGAGGGAACCTGGCACGGACAGCATGCGCTCCCCTACCGCGCCTTCATGGCCACGCTGTTCCTCATGCACTGCCTGTTCGCTCCCGCCAAGCGGGATGAGGTGGCGGGTGAGCCCACGATCGACATGGGGCTCAAGGAGCTCGGTCGCCCCGTCGAGATCTTCGAGGGCTTCCGCAGCCTGCCGCTGCCCGACGCCATCGAGGCCATGCTGTTCCGCATCGATGCCACCGAGGACCCCAGCGGCATCGAGCGCTACGCCCGCCGTGTCCTCGGCCGCTTCGACCTCACGCGCCTGCGGGCCATCGCCATGAGCGGAGAGGTCCACATCGCGCGCATCGAGCGCACCGGCGCGTTCTACATCGTGTTCGACCGCAAGAACTCGAGCAACGACGACAAGGCCTTCACGCTCTCCCTCGAGACGGCGCTGAACCGGATTTCCCACCTCCTCGACCTCATCGGGCCGGGACTCGCCCCACTCAGCGCCTCCCCGTCCGAGGAGGCCTGCCAGCGGATGGACAGCGCGGCCCTGCAGGCCCTGGGCACGTCCGCCGGCTCTGTCTTCGACCGCGGGCAGCGCGAGAACGATTGGCGGCAACCGGGCGGTATCGCCTGTGGGCCCGGGGGCGAATGGGATGTGCGCACGCGCATGGCGCATCTCTGCGAGGGGCTGAGCCTCGTCGCCAGCTTGGAATGCCTCTTCCGCTACGAGGCCGACACCCAGACGATGGGGGTCGAGTTCATCGCCCCGACACCGGCGTTCCTCCCCGCAGATATATATAGTGCCGCCGACCGCACCTGGGTTGCCGCGGATATGCGCGATCTGCGCGCCGAGGCGGACGAGCTTGCGCGCCGCATGGCCATGACCCTCATGGCCGCGTCCTTCGGGGCCAGTCTGAACATAGAGCGCTGCGTGGTGCGCCTGGTGTCCGTCGAGGACCGTCCAGGGCAGGCGTTCGCTTGCGATCGCGCGGCGTTCCTCTCACAGACCCTCGAGCGCACGCGGGATTTTGGGGCCCATCCGCTTGACGAGGGTTGGACCGCCGACGCGCTCGCAACATACGCAATCCCCGCGGACTCCCCGGAGCTCGCCATCTTCCTACCGCCGTGCTCTGGCAAGGCCGCGGAGCCGCGGCACGACCATCGCGCTCTGCCCGAGCCGCTGCGCGCCATGCTCCTCGCCGACACCGCAGCGGACCTCGAGGTCATGGAGGCCGAGGGCGACCCCGCCATGGAGCGTGTGGCGCAGCTGCGCGAGCTCGCCCTCCGCGACCGCGCGGGTGCCATCGAGGGGCTCACGCGCCTCGTCGAGGAGCTCAGCGCGCATGCGGCGGCGGCCGAGGCACTCGCTGAGAGTCCCGTCGTCAGCCGCTATGCCGAGGGGTATTTCAACCGCATGCTCCTCGGGCTCGATGAGGAGGATCGGAGTCGCCGCATCCTCCGCGCCCCCGACGCGCTCTTCTACGCCCAGATGGAGATCGCGACGTTGCTGTCGCGGGACCGTCGTTACGAGGAGGCCGTCGTCGAGGCGCGGAAGCTCCTCGACATGGCGCCGACTGCCGGCGGCGCCCATTTCGCCCTGATCAACGTCCTCGCGCATCTCGAGCGCTTCGATGAGGTCATCGAGGTCGCGCGCCACGGGCTCAGCTGCGCCCTCGACCGCGAGGGCTCGGAGTACTACTTCTACCGACTCGCCTTCGCGTACTGGCGGGAGGGCGACGCCGGTGCGGCGCTCGCCTGCTATCGGATGGTCTCGCCGCACTCCAGCCTCTTCTCCGCAGCGCAGGAGGAGATGCGCCAGCTCATGGCTGAGTTACGGCTGCAGGAGCCGCCCGATCTCGATGCCGCGCGAGCCGAGATCGCGCGCTTGGGAATCTCCCTGCCGCCAAGTGAGCGCGTCCTCGGATTCCTCTCTGACGCCACCGTGATGCTCTGCGACGCCGGCTTCCACTTTCTGGCGGCCCGCTGCTGCTTCGAGATGTGGCGCATCCGATCGGACGATGAACTCGGCCTGGTGTGCCGCTCCCTCAACTGGTAGCTGGGGGAAGTTTCGTAAGTTGGCCGGCTGTGCTTGTCTCGCAGGGCACACCTGGGGTATGATGCTTGGGCTGTTACGGAGAGCTGACCGAGAGGCCGAAGGTGCTCGCCTGCTAAGCGAGTATTCCCCACAAGGGAATCTGGGGTTCGAATCCCCAGCTCTCCGCCAGACAGTCTTCTTGAGAACCCCGGGGCCCGGGGTTCTTTTGTTTGACGGCCCCGCAGAGACCCCCGGCGCCGGATCGCCCGTGTTGAATAAACGGAAGTGCCCCGCAGCTACGCAGGGCAGCACAGGGCTACCAACACCTACTGGCTCGCGAGAGAAAAAACTGCGACCCTGCCTGTGACACAGGCCTGGTCGCATCCCTTCGCCCTGTTGCGCTGGACAGGCGCCCTAGAACCATTCCTTCTGGCCCACCACGTAGATCTGCTCAAACTCGGCATCGGACTTCATGAGGTACATGATGCCCTCGATGAGCCCGATCACCCCCATGATGATGGGGCCGAGGAAGAGCAGGAAGGAGCCGAGGATGGTGACGCAGATCATGATCACCCCGGCTTTTGAATAGCCGAGGTAGAACTTGTGAATGCCCAGACCCCCGAGGAAGATGGCGAGCAGGCCGGCCACCATCTTGTTCTTCTCCGAGCTGGAGGATGCCGGCCGCTCCAGGATCTCCCGCTTCTTCGTCTCGAATTCATCCTCGGTGATGGTTCCGTTGTCCCGCAGCTCCTGCAGGGTCTTCAGGTCCTCGTACATGGTTGCGTTTCCTTCCCTCGTCTTCTGAATCCGGGCCACACCGCGCGGTGAACGCCCCGGGGCCTGCGCCGGTGCCCCGCTCCTTCCCCGATGCGAGTGCTCATCCGGCAGATGCTCCGAGCTGGCACGCCCTGGTTGATGCGGTCCAGGGATGGCGGAACTCGTCGCATCCGTACCATCCACCGTATCAATGCGTGAATAAGACCCGGTAAGCGGGCTGTCTTGAGATGACCTTGCTTTCCGGACTGAACAGCATGACCGGGCAGCATTGGCCACCCGGCGGCCCTCACCGTAAGGACCGGGCGGCTAGACCCGCTCGGTCAGCTTGCTGACGATAGGGGTAGGAATGAAGCAGGCGAGGTTCTTGCCGGCATAGCTGTTCATAAAGGGGAACATGCGCATGCGGAAGGCGAGGTTGCGCTTGAGCGGGGAGAGGGCCCGCTCATAGCGGCGCAGGGCATCCGTAGGACCCGGTGCACCCGCTGAGAGCGACGCGGCCACGGCACGACCCGCCATCGACCCGGAGTTGAGCGCGAACGATATACCCTCACCGGAGGTGCAGGACAGGAAGCCGCCGCCCTCCCCCGCCAGCAGGATGCGGCCAGCCCCCGCCACGAGATCAGAAGGACGCGTGAGGTGGGCGGCGATCCAGGTCTCGCGCTTGACGGGCTCACCGAACGGATAGAGGTCGTTCAAGATGGAGAGCACCTCCTCGTGCTTGCGCCCGCAATCCTTGGTGCCGGGGTAGAAGATCGATCCGATGATGGCCACCTCCCCTTTAGGGATGATGTAGCCGATGCCGTAATCACGCGAGAAGCGCCGCGAGTAGATGCAGTCGAAATAGGGCTCCAAGGCGCCAGGCTCTATGCGGACGTACTCCTGGACGGAGATATAGCGGTCGAACGGGCGGAGCTTCAGGCGCTCGCGCGCCGTCGCGCGCGGGCCGTCTGCGGCAATGAGGTGCCGGCAGCTGACCGAGCGGGTTGAGGATCCCCCCGCTCCCCGGGCAACCAGGGATGCGGCGACGGCCTGCTCGCCCTGTGAGACGTCCGCCAGCCGCACCTCAGCGGCGACCTCGACATTTGCCGGAAGCAAGCCCAGCAGCCAGGCGTCAAAGCGGGCGCGGTCCACATTGAGGAAGCGGACCTGGGTGGCCTTCTTCACCTCGCGGTCCATGTGGTAGTACCGGAAGGAGATCCACCGCGGGCTGAGGATCATATCCTCAGGAACGCCCCCGAAGCGCTCAAGGGCCCGAAGCGAGTACACGTTGAGCATGCCCCCGCAGCTCTTCTCGCGCGGGAGCGCGGACGCCTCCACGAGCAGCACGCGATCACACGCCGCCGCGGCCTCGATAGCCGCCATGATACCGGCCGGACCTGCGCCTACAACCACCACGTCATAGTATTCGCGGATGGCATCGAACGTGATTGCCCGATATTCCCTGCTTTCCGGCATCCCCATGGCGACATCTCCCCGTCTGCGCTGCGATCGCCCCAGTATAGCGCCCGGCGGAGGATATCCGCCCACCGCGACGCGAGATGCCTATCGGACGATGGCGCGCTCGTGAACCTGGTAGGGAATGCCGAGCTCGCGCATCAGATCGCGGATCTGCGCCGATGTGTCATACCCGGTGAACGAGGCACCGAGCAGGCGAGGCAGCTGCTCGGTCTCAACGGCCTTGAAGTGGGAGGCGAGCCGGGATGCGCCCTCGGGCTCAACCTCGACGAGCACGCGGTGCGGAGACTCCTCGAAACACCACTGCGTGACGGGGCCCTCGCTCACTTGATCTATAAGCAGGCTGCCGGCGTCCGTCAGCGAGCAGGTGATACGGAGGGACTCATCGTTATCGAAGCTCTCGAACAGGGTTTCAGCGGTTTGGAACAGTTCCATCATGGCTCCCTTCGCCGTCCTCATCTGGTGAAGCGAGTATATCATATTATAGAACATATGTTCGTAGTTTTGAAGGGAGTTTCTGTGATGGGTCGTCCCGTCTAGACCAGCCGGAGCCCGAACCCGTTCTTGATGAGCGGAAGCAGGGCGAGGTCGTCATCGTGCACCTGACCCACCACGCTCATGCGCTCGTCTGCCGCAAGCCCCACGCGCGCGATCTCTAGTTCGCCCTCGTACCGCAGGTAGCCCGTATTGGAAACGGCGATGCTCCCCACCGGCCGCGGAGCACCGGCAAGCCCGTCCGCCTCGATGGGGAACCCGGGCTTGAGTGAGCGGCGCGACTCTTGCGAGCGAAAGACGAGCCGACTCGAATCGGGCCGGTCGTGGTGGATCTGCCCCGCTAGATAGGAGAACGCCGGTTCGAGTGCGCAGCGCACATCGACATACCCCGCCGAGAGCCGCGCGAGACTCCCCCATGACGCATCGCTGAGGCCAACATCCCCCACAAGCACGCCATCGCAACCGGCTTCGCAGGCAAGTTCCAACATGTTGCGGGCGAGCTCACCGGAACGGACCCTGTGGGCCTCGACCGTCGGCAGCCCCTCGTGGAGCGGGCCGCGCAGCTCCCCATCACCCGGCACGAATGCCAGGATCTCGAAGCCGTGCACCGCCAGCCGGTCGTTCATGCGGCGCACATCCTCAAGATCGAGCCCTGTGTTCCGCTTGGGATAGTAGTTGTGGCAGGCGGCGAACCGTCGGAGATCGGCTCCCAGTGCCCGCCAGGTCGCGATCTCGCCCGCGGTCACCGTCGACGCGTTGAAGGCGATGTGGAAGGTGCGGGAGAGCTCCACCGTTCGCTGGGCGTCGAACCCGTCATCGAGCCGCACGTAGGTGATGCCGAGTCCGACGAGATCCTCGATCGCGGCGCATCCGAGCTTGTAGCAGGTCTCCGGGCCCACGTCCGCTATGAGGTCGATTCCCGCATCGCGCAGCGACCGCAGCATCCGCCGCGCGTCGCGGATGTAGTCGACCCCGTCCTCCTCGGGAATGTGCAGCGAGGTGAACGCGAGCGTGGCGCCCGACCGCCGCGCTCGGTCGATCGTCCGCTCGTTCTCCTCGATCCCGCTGCCGAAGTAGACCGATATGCCCGTCCTCATGCGTATGCCCCTTTCATATGACCACGGGCCCCGCGGCGTTCCGTCCGCAGGGCCCGCGACCTTCGTCAACGCAAGGATGCGTCACTCGCCGTAGAACTCGTTGATGCGGTCCTCATCCACACCGAAGAACCAGGTGAGGACGAAGCCTCCGGCATATGCCGCCAGCATGGCGAGCAGGTAGAACAGCTGCTGGCCAGGTACCACGATCAAGAGGCCGAAGAGGCCGGACACGCCTTGCGACACCGTGCCCACGTGGAAGAGGGCCGCGACGACGCCACCGAGGCCGGCGCCCAGGCAGGCGGTCACGAAGGGGCGCATCAGCGGCAGGGTCACCGCGTACATCAGCGGCTCGCCCACGCCGAGGATCCCGACGGGGATGGACTCGGAGATGAACTTCTTGAGGCGCCGGTTGCGCGTCTTGAAGTAGAGCGCGATTCCGGCTCCGACCTGGCCGCCACCGGCCATCATCAGGATGGGCAGCAGGTAGTTGACCCCCTGCGTGGCGCCGTCGGGATCGTTCAGCAGGGCGTGGATCGGCGTCAGGGCCTGGTGCAGGCCGACCGCCACGAGCGGCAGGAAGCCGGCGGAGAGGATGTAGCCGCCCAGGACCCCCATCTGGTCGTAGACGAAGCTCAGGACCGTGAAGATGCCCGTCGTCAGCCAGGCGCCGAGCGGCTGGATCACGAGCATCATCGCGAACGAGCCGATGATCAGGACCAGCAGCGGGCTGATGAAGGTGTCGAGCGCGTTCGGCATCACCTTGCGGATCTGCCGTTCGAAGACCGCGAAGAACGCGCCGGCTATCAGGGCGGCGATCATGCCGCCGGCGGCCGGGTTGTACGCCGCGTTGGTGATGGGCAGGAGGATCGCCTGAGCCGGATCGGCGGCGCCGGCGGCCAGAAGCGGCATGCTGGCGTTTGCGATGCACATGGCGCCCGCGATGCCGCCGAGCGCGGCCGAGCCGCCGAACTCGCGGGCGGCGTTGTAGCCCACGAGGATCGGCAGGTAAGCGAAGAGCGCCCAGCCCATCGAACGGATGCCCTGGTACCACCAGACGTCTGCGAAGGCGTTGCCGGTTGCCACGTTGATGACGTTGCACACCCCGTTGATGAGGCCCGCTGCGATGATGCCCGGCAGCAGGGCGACGAAGATGTTCGCGATCTTCTTCAGGAAGGCCTGGACGGGCTTCTGGCTGTACTTCGCCTTCTGGGCCGCCTTGTTCTCCGCGGCCGCCTGGGTCACGTCGACGTCATCAGCGGTCCCCTTGGCGAGGCCCGTGAGCTTCGAGAACTCGTTGAGGACCTTGTTGACCTTGCCGGGCCCGAGCACGATCTGCATCGTGTCGTCCTCGACCACGCCCATCACGTCGTCGAGGGCCTTGATGCCCTCCGTATCCACCTGCGAGAGGTCGCGCGTGCCGACGCGCAACCGCGTCATGCAGGCCGCGTTGGAGGTCACGTTCCCCTTGCCTCCCAGCAGCTTGAGCAGCTGCTCGCTGAGCTCTTTGTCGTTCATCTCGTTCTCCCTTTCCGACTGAGAGCTGAACCTTGCTCTGACCGCGCACCCTCCCGGGTCCGCGGGACTTACCCCCGATTTGTCATGTCCAGGGCACGCCTGACCTGGCCGTCCGCCGACGCGAGGGCCGTGCGGGCCGCATCGGCGCCCATCTGGCCGAGGACCATGACCACGGCGACCTTGACGCTCCCCGCTGCCTCGGCGAGGGCGCGGACGGCCTCGTCGCGGCTCGCCCCCGTGGCCTCCATCACGATGTTCTGGGCGCGCGTCACGAGCTTCTCGTTGGTCTGCTGCACGTCGACCATGAGGTTGCCGTACACCTTGCCGAGCCCCACCATCGTCGCGGTCGAGATCATGTTCAGGACGAGCTTCTGGACGGTCCCGGCCTTGAGGCGGGTCGATCCGGTGAGGACCTCGGGGCCCGGCACGGGCTCGATGGCGAGTGCGGCTTCGGCGCCGATCGCCGAGCCTCGGTTGCATGCGATCGCGACCGTCTTGCAGCCCTGGGTGCGGGCGTACCTGAGGCCGTGCACCACATACGGGGTCCGCCCGCTCGCCGCCAGGCCGATGACCACGTCATCCGCCGTGAGACCGAGGGCCTTCAGATCCTCCTCGCCGAGCGTGGGGCTGTCCTCGGCGCCCTCGATCGCCACGCGGATCGCCTGCTCGCCACCGGCGATCAGCCCGACCACGAGGTTCGGCGAGACCCCGAAGGTCGGCGGGCACTCCGCCGCGTCGAGGACGCCCAGGCGCCCGCTCGTCCCCGCGCCCATGTAGATGATGCGCCCACCGGCGCCGAGCGCCGCCGCCGTCCAGGCGATCGCCTGCGCGACCTGGGGAAGCACCTCGGTGACGGCGGCGACCGCGCGGGCGTCCTCGCGGTTCATCGCCTGGGCGATCTCCAAGGGGCTCATCTCATCGAGCCGGGAGGTCTCGGGGTTCCGAGCCTCTGTGGACAGTTCGGTCAGATCAATCACGCTTCATCCCTCGGTCTCTTCTCCTCGAAGTTGCGGAGCATCGTCTTCGTGCTCCGCTCGTAATCACGTGCGACGTACAGGGTGTACAGGGCGTCCACGACCATGAGCTGCGACAGGCGCGACCCCATGGCCCCGCTGCGCACCAGGGGCTCGCTCGTCGCGAGCCCGAGGACCCAATCGGCCTCGTCTGCGAGCTCGCTGCCCTGGGCCCGCGTGATCGCGATGATCCGCGCGCCGCTCAGGTGGACGAGCCGGGCGACCTCGACCATCTCGCGGGTCAGACCCGAGTAGCTGAACACGATCGCGACGTCGTCGCGATGCATGTTCCGAGCGCACAGCAGCTGGCTGTGCCAGTCCTCGTACACATGGCACTGCTTGTCCACGCGGTTGAGCTTCAGCTCAAGGTCGCGAGCGGCAAGCAGGGACGCGCCGATGCCGAACAGGTCCACCACCCGGCTCGCGGCGATCGCATCCGCGCACGCCCCGAGCACCTCCGGGTCGATCAGGCGCGCCGTGGCCTCGAGGGAGTGCACATCGCTGCGGGCCACCTTGTCCAGGACCTGCTCCGCCGTCTCCCCGGCGCCGACACCCTCGATCGTCACATCGGAGGTGTGCTCCATGGCGGCGAGCTCGTACACCAGCTCGCGCTGGAACTCCTTGTAGCCCCGGCATCCGAGCTTGCGGCAGAACCGCACTACGGTGGACGGCGAGGAGCTGCTCGCCGCGGCGAGGCCACGGATCGTGAGGTCCGCCGCCGCACGCGGGTCGCGGGTGATGCTCTCGGCAATGCAGCGGAGCGCAGGACTGGTGCCCTGTGCAAGCTCCTTGATCCGCAGCAGCAAACCTCTCGTTGGCATCAGGTCCCCCCTCGTCCAGGCTCAATGTAGCGCGTTCAGCACAAAGTTGTCATGCTTTGAGAGCTACTGTAGTTCTTTTGTTTCATCGTTGAACAAAATTGCCACTGGCTGTAACCATTTACCGGGCTGAATCGACCGTTCGCGCTCGTTTGCGGTACCGCCCCCGCAGCCGTGACACGCGCCTGGCGCGGTCGCGCTGAGATGTCGCCGTCTTCCGTGCCCGCCATCGTTTGGATCGTCCTGTCATCGAGACCATGATCATAGGGAACGCGCTCGACGCGCGGCCGCCGTCCTCAGTCAAAGGCGATACATGGCCTCGCCGCCGCTGTTCAGCACGCATTTTCACCTGGCGTCAAACCCACAACTCCCCGAAGAGCCCTATTTCATCTCGCTGCACGAGGCCTCCGCGGGCTCTCGCCCGTGCCTTCGGATCGCGCACCGAAGATCCTCGCCCCTAACCTCATGCCATCTAGGTCGGAAATAAACCAGTTTATTTATTCCATGTTCTTACCTCTATTATGTTCTGCTGTTTATCAATCTTTGAAACGTGTTCTTGACAAAACCGGTTTACTATCCGACCATCTGCTGTACCACCAGAGAGCCCCATAAGATTGGAGTTTGAAGATATGGCTGAGCAGTATGCGAACCCTAGCGCCTTTAGCATGGACAGTTTCCGCCTTGACGGCCAGGTCGCCCTCGTGACCGGTGCCTCCTACGGCATCGGTTTCGCCATCGCCACCGCGCTGGCCAAGGCCGGAGCCAAGATTGCCTTCAACGATCGCGATCCCGAGAAGATCGCCGCCAGCGAGTCAAGCTACGCCAAGGAGGGCATCAAGGCCAAGGGCTGGGTCGCCGATGTCACCAAGGTCGACGAGGTCGAACAGCTCGTGAAGGACATCGAGGGCCACTTTGGCACCACGCCGGACATCCTAGTCAACAACGCCGGCATCATCAAGCGCATCCCCATGCTCGAGATGACCGCCGAGGACTTCCGTCAGGTTGTCGACATCGATCTCAACGGGCCGTTCATCGTCTCCAAGGCATGTCTACCCGGCATGATCGCAAAGAACCATGGCAAAATCATCAACATCTGCTCTATGATGAGCGAGCTCGGCCGCGAGACGGTCGCCGGCTACGCCGCGGCCAAGGGCGGCCTCAAGATGCTGACCCGCAACATCTGCTCCGAGTTCGGTGAGCACAACATCCAGTGCAACGGCATCGGGCCCGGCTACATCGCCACACCGCAGACTGCTCCGCTCCGCGAGCGCCAACCCGACGGCTCACGTCACCCGTTCGACAGCTTCATCGTCGCCAAGACGCCTGCCGCGCGCTGGGGCACCCCGGTCGACCTCATGGGCACTGCGGTCTTCCTGGCCTCCGATGCCTCGAGCTTCGTGAACGGCCAGGTCATCTACGTCGACGGCGGTATCCTCGCCTACATCGGCAAGCAACCGCAGTAGGCCCTTGCGAAGCGCAGCCCGACTGTGCAGACGAGGATGCCCGGGCCGGAAGCCGACACCGGCCCTTATCGTCTTCTTTCCTTAAGGAGCGGCATGAAGCTATCTCTCGACATCATCTCGGACACCAACGAGACGCTCTTCTCCGCTCAGGGAACGGGCTTCCTCCAATTCGACATGTTGAACACGCCTTTCAGGTTGGGCGACCGCTTCGTGATCACCTCGAGCGACAAGATCACAGAACTTGAGATCCTACTCGATACGTCCCTCGGCGTGAGCCGTGTCCTGCTCACAGATGGGCACCTGGAATTCCCCATTCCTTTCGACAAGCGCCGCAGGGCGTACCCGCCAGCCGCCTTCGGCGGCAACCGGCTATGGGGGTATATCCGCGCACTCGACCCTCGAGAGCGCCGCAACTACCGCAACCTCTCCCTCAACACATACGACCTACCAGGGCAAACCTCGGTATTCCCGCATGCATCGACCAACTCGGGCACGGCCGACGAGCGGTTCATGGCGCGCAACGCCATAGACGGCGTCACCCAGACCCGCCTGCATGGTGAATGGCCTTATGCATCGTGGGGGATCAACGGAAGACGCGATGCCTGGATCCAGATTGATTTTGGATGCATGGTCGAGGCTGACGAGCTCAGGGTTTTCTCCCGAGCCGATTTCCCTCACGACAGCTGGTGGGACAAGGCAGAGGCGATCGCGAGTGACGGCAGGTCACGCACGCTCGCTCTTGAGAAGACCGGCGCCCCACAAACCTTCGGCCTCGGAGGCGGCCCCCTCAGCTGGATACGTATCCAAAACCTTCATCAGGGTGAGCCTGGAAAGTTCCCAGCCCTCTCACAGGTCCAAGTATGGGGCAGAAGCCTGTGACCGACTGATGCGGCCGTTTGCAGGAGGGCGAGGAGGCCCCTCGCCTATTTTGTCTTGCAGCTCAAACGAAACGACACCCTACCGCCCTCAGGCACGATATCCACCCTAACTGCCTGGAACCCAGGGGTCAGATTGAAGACGCGCTCCGTTCCGTAAGGCAAGTGCAGTCCCCCCTCAAGAACCTCCAATGTGATAACCCCGGCCTCGAAGCCGGACCCATCCAGACGGCAGATCGAAAGGCGATCAGCCGCTACCTCAACCTGCTCGCATGACCGGCCGATCAAGGGGAGCACGAACGTCCCGGCTGAGATCTCGGCACGCACGGCGACCCCGTCCTCATCGAACCTGTATCGAACCGTGTACCGGCTTTCGGGCAGCTCCACATGGCGGGCATCTCTGAGCACGCCCGTCGCGTGGACAAGGGGTGCGGTAGCCCGCGAGCAAACCATATCAGCCCGCAAGTCGAAAATGCTGCTCCAAACTGCCCGGCCATCCTCCAACTCGATGCGGGGCGCCAATGACTCGTGGCGCACACCGCAAGGCACCTGCATATTTGCAGGCTCAATCCTGCGGTATGATCCCATGCCTGCGGTGCATACGGCCCCGAACACCCTGTGGTGCAGCAAGGAGATCATGCCGCCCGACGTGCAAGCGTCTTGCTCGTACTCCCAATCTGTCGCACAGACCGTTGCACGCATATCGCCTTTGCGAATCACGGCCACACCCAGGTCGGGGTACTGCTCAAGCGGTTGGGAACTTCTGGGGGTCCAGTCCGCGCCATCACCCTCCATATCATCCATCAGCCCCAGATCGATCGCCCCCGCGAGGGATTTTACATGGTCGAACGTATGATGGATGCAGGAACGCTGCCCTGCATCGACATAGTGGGGGCCGCCAGCAAGTAAGCCCTGTCCGTCACAGCAGCGGAAAATCAAACCGAGGTTGGCACGGGAGGCAGCGAGTAGCTCACCGCGCACGGGCTCTCGAGCGCCGCGGGCTGCCAGCGCCAACCCGAGATACGACCCGTCGGTCGTGCGGCTCCCCCAGTAGGTCCATTTGAACTTCCGTGTGCCGAAGCTGTTGTCCCAACCACCGTCGGGCAGCATAAAACCCAGATGCCATAGGAACGCTCCGCGCACGCGTTCCATCAGCCCCAGATCATGGCGCTCGCACGCGTACCGGGCCATGATGGGAAGGCTCTCCTCGACGTTGTAGCCTATGTCAACGGGCCTGCAGCCCCTTGACGACAGCCTGTGGCGAGGCACTCCCTCACCGAACAGCAAGCCGCTATCCTCAAGGCATGTGATGGCAAGCTCCATCGAGCGCTCCCCGCGGGCGCAGTACCTCTTGACGCCCAAAAGCGAGCCCGCTCGCTCGAGCGCATAGGCGAGCCCGATGCTGTAGTTCACGTTGTTCTGATCGAGAGTATCGCAACCCGTCAGGAATTCGGCGGCACGTGCCAGGCGTCCCGCCCACAAATCGTATGTTTGCCCTTCGAGTAGATCACTGTGATAGCGCAGGCAGTCGGCAAGTTGTGCAGCATAAAACACCGTGATGCCATTCCAAGACGAATCGATGTCGTTGAGCAAAGATCCATCAGCCCGGCTCAACGTCACTTCGGTCCAATCGAAGAGAGCCTCGGCGCGAGCGACCCAACTTCGATCGCCGGTCTGCTCAGCCATAACGAGAAAGGGGTGCATGGCATCTGCGCATCTGCCGTGTATGCGCCCGCATGCTGGGCACAGCAGCGCGCCGTCGAGATGGGGGTCGCCCGTCCCCTCCACCTGCAGCCTGGCTAGAGACTCGCACCAAACCGAAAAGCGTTCATCCAAAACTGCCATGGTCTCCCCTGCACGTAAAACGACTCCCTTGCATGCGCCAGGGAGCCGTGAGCTTCGTATCTATCGAGGCCCGCTTGCCGAAATGCTTACAGGCCCTTCTCTTTCATGAAGTCGATAAGGTGCGTGACAGGATCCGCAGGCACCATCTGAGAGGTGACCTCGACGCCGCGGTCCATGATCTCGTGGAACATCTTGGCTTCTTCGGGAGACATCGACAGCGAGGTCTTCACCGCGATGCGACCCTCGGCACCGCCGATGTTGCCAACGTTGACCTTTGTGATCGGTAGACCGAGATCCATCAGCCTGAGGATGTCAGCTGGGTTCTCACAGACCATGAACACGCGCTGGCCTTGGTAACGGCCCTCCATGATCTGGCGCGCCGCACGCTCTGCAGGGATGAACGATGTCTTCACGCCGGCAGGCGCGGCCATGCGGAGCACCTTCCTCAACACTTCGTCCTCCGCCACGCGGTCACACGGAATCATTATGCGCGTTGCTTGGAGCGTGTTGGTCCACATGCCCACAACCTGGCCGTGGAGAAGTCGGTCGTCAATGCGGATGTGAACAATGTCGTCCATCGGGTTCATGGCGATAATCCCTTCAAATGCGGTTGAAACAGGTTGCAGGTACAGGTTAAGCGAAGAAGCCGGTGCAGCCGAGTATGAGGCCGAGGGCACAGACGATGGCGATGACCTTGTTGGACGTCATGCCCTTACGAGAAAGCAGCATGTAAACCAGGGCAACGGCGATCAGGGGCAGCATTCCGGGGAGAATGCCGTCGAGCATTCCCTGAATCGGCTTCTCGAGGTCCCCCATGACGTACGTGCCGCTCAGGGAGATCGAGATGACCGTGGTGATCATCGCACCGACAACCGTGAGACCGAGAACCGAGGCGCACTCCGTGATGGGCTTGAGGTGCTCGGTGATGGTATCGACCGCGCGCTCACCCTGGGTGTAGCCGATCTTGAACAGCGTCCAGCGGACAGCCATCATCGCGAAACCAACCGCCAAGTAGATAAGGCATCCGACAGGAGAGCCTTCAAGTGCCTGGTATGCCGCGAGCGAGCCGCACACCGTCTGGAGCACCACGCCGAACAGCGAGTCTCCGACACCTGCGAAGGGGCCCATGAGACCAGTCTTAAGGCCGGCGATGGCTTCGGTACCCTTGCTGCCAAGACGAGACTCGACAGCACTGTTGATGCCGAGGATGCCCGGGGTGGCCTGTGGGCTGGAGTTAAAGAACTGCAGATGGTTGGCAACGGCGGCGTGCATTGCCTCATCGTCGTCGCCGTAGACCTTCTTGAGGACGGGGAACATGGAGAAGCAGTAGCCGGCACCCTGCATCTTCTCGTAGTTCCAGTTCGCCTGGCTGAAGAAGTACCAGCGGAAGAACACCTTGCGGAGCGTGGCCTTATCGAGCTCAACGTTGCCGCGGCCGTCGGCGGGCTGCAGGGTTTCGTTATTCGTCATCGTCAATCGTCCCCTCAATGGTGGAATCGGCGGAAACAGCAACAGGAGCAGCGGCTGCGAGCACAGGCTGAGCTGGCGCCTTGATCAGCTCCGCATATTTGAGGCCAGCGGCGATCAGGCCGACGATGGCGACGCCGAGCACCGGGACCTTGAGGTACGCGGCCAGAAAGAAGCCCAGCAGCGCGAACATCCAGTAGCGAGAGAGGGGCAGATAGCGCAGAAGGATTGCGAGCCCCACAGAGGGAAGCAGGCTGCCCACGAACTTGAAGCCGTTGATGAGCCACTCGGGGGCGACGGCAGCGGCGGTTGCGATAACCTCCTGGCCGAGCAGCAGGCAGGCCAGCATAGGGATGATGCGTGAGAGTGACCACGGGATGATGCCCATAACGACACCGGCCTGGACCATACGCCAGTCATGCCTCTCGCATGCCTTCTCGCACAGATGCTGAAAGTAGGTGTTGGCGAAGCGGGCGAGCACGTCAAGCTGGACCAGCAAGACGCCGGTCGGGACGGCGATCGCAAGGCCGATCTCCTTGCTGCCACTCGTGACGGCAAAGGCGGTGCCGATCAGGGCACCGGAGGTGTAGTCCGGAAGTGAAGAGCCGCCAAACGTGCCCAGGCCGAGGACCATGAGCTGCAGCGTGCCACCGATGTACAGACCAGTGGTCATATCACCCATGACGACGCCTGCGAACAGACCCGCGATCGCTGGCTGCCAGGTGTACCACATCGGACAGAGGTGGTCCCAACAGGACACGGCCGCGTACAGGGTCAGCAGCAGAATTTGCCAAGCCTCCATTACGAATCCCCTTCTCTCATTTGATTCCTATCGCGGCGACCCGCCGCATATTGCAATACGAACACGAACCGGCCCTTCCAATCACACCTCCCGATTCCGGTTCCCCGCTGTTGGCCCAATATCACGTGCAACCGGCGTGCCCAAAGCACCAACCGATCGATCACCAAAGATGAAGCTCCCTGTCGTTGAGCTTAAGGAGCGCCTCAATGAAGTAGTAGTCGCTGAAGATCAGGGGCGTGTGCTGACAGGTGAGGTCGTCGTAGGCGACCGTCCCCATCCGCACCAAACCATCCACCGCCGGGCTCCAATCGCAAAACCTCTCCTCGGTCGCACGCAGGATGCGGATCGCCCACTCAAGATAGTGGTCGCGCTCGAACCCCCCGATGTGCCGGGCGATTTCGATGAACCCGCAGGCCGCACAGCACCCGGCGCTCGAGTCCCAGATCACAGGATCGGCGGGGGCGCGGAAGTCGAGTAGGGCGACATCGCCCGTGCGCGCGATCTCAGACATGAAGTAGTGGGCGACCTTCTTGGCGGTGTCCAGGTACTCCTTGCGCCCGGTGTAGCGGTAGCTGAGAGCGAAACCGTAAATCGCCCAGGCGGCGCCACGAGACCAGGAGGAACCAGCTTCATAACCCTGACCGGCGGGCATATCGAGCAGCTCGCCGTTCGCGGGATCGAAGATGGCGATGTGGCCGCAGGAGCCGTCCGCACGCACGAGCGTGCGCGCGACCGTGTCGGCATGCTGCTGCGCGATATAGGCGAAGCGCGGGTCGTCAATCTGCTCGCTTGCCCAGTACAGCAGCGGGATGTTCATCATGCTGTCGATAATCACCCAACCGGTCTTTCCCTTGTTCCACGCGCGAATGAAACGGCCGGCAGGGTTGTATCGGCCCGCGAGGATGGTGGCGGCGTGCATGCCGCGATCGTAGGATTTCTGGTTACCTGTGGTTCGCCAGTTGGCAACTGCGGAGGGCAGCCACATGAAGCCCACGTCGTGATGGATCCGCACGAACTCGTCGAAGGCCTCATCAAGCTTAGCCTCGACACCACGGGCCGTGTCCGCATAACGCTCACCGCCCGTAAGGCGGTACATCTGCCAGCAGATCCCTGGCCAAAAACCATTGGTCCACCAGTGGATATCATCGTGGGAGGACTTGTCGTCATAGCGGCCATCGCGCGAGACATACGGAATGCTGTCGCCGTTGCGCTCTACCTCGGCTGAGATCTTCTCATCGAGCCTCCCATAGAGGGACTCGACCCACACTTTGCCTTCTTCCACGTACTTGTTCATATTTCTCTCCTTCGAAGGTGATCTGCGGTTTGCGGGAGGTCAGCGTTCTCGAACCTTCGTCACTATCCGCGAAATCCCCACGGGGATGTCGTACACGACGGCATGTATCGCTGTCTTAGGAGCCATAAGATTGGTGTTGGGCTCTGCCTTGAAAGAGAACGGCTCGCCCTGGATACCGTCCTCGGCCGGGAGCACCTCGCAGACGCCCTCAGCCTCTTCCAAGGATTCGGCGGGAACGGCAAACCCGCAGTCGAACGCACGGCAAACGAGCGAGCTCTCGACCACATGAGTGCGAACATGCCCTTCGGCGTCCGGACGGATCCGCGTTGTGACGTGGACGCCGGAGCACGGCGACCAGACGCTCTCAAGCTCGCCGTCGAGCAAGCGCACGAACTCGCTCTCTGAGCGGACGCGGATCATCCCATCGACCTCAAAGGCGAGCATCGAATCGGGCGCTGCCTCCTTGAGCGAGTACGACGAAACCGATACTGAGAAGCCCCATCGTGTTGAGTACGCAAACTTGCAGTACTTCTCCTCGCAGTGGGTGAAGCGGCGCCGGCGGGTACGACCGCCGGTGTAGAGGGTCGCCTCGCCCCGATCGCGGCGGACAAGCATGCTGCCACCCACAACGGGAAACACGCCGTCTGCCAACTCGAGCGGCGAGACAGGGGTCTCCCAGATCGGGTCGCACGACTGGATCGCGAGCATGGCGAACGCCTTGCACGCCCACAGCGGGGACCCGGGCGCATTGTATCCCTCAGCCATATGGAGGTTTGGGTAGTGGTACCCAACCTGGAGCGCACCGGAGGAATCGGTACAAGGAAGAGATGCCCACGCGACAATGTTGCGGGCGACGATGCCCTTCGCGATGACCGGATCGACATCCACCGGAACGCCCTCGGCCCGCGCGAGCAGCGCCATCGAGTAGAACGCAGACTGCGCGAAACGGTAGGTCAGCGAACGACCATACGCGATAGACTCCCCCCTGGAGGAGAACCAGCGACGGAAATCAGGCTCAAAGGCAGAGGCGCGGCGCGCGAACTCCTCAGAGCGTTCGAGATCGACATCGCGGGCAAACACCGCGTAGACAAGCCCGTAAAAATGAAAGGCGAACGGGTTGTAATAATCCGTGTTGGCATTGGGACCGCCGACCGGGCCGTCCGTGTACCAGCCGTCTCCGCGATAGCAGGCGTCGATCCCGTCGAGGCAGCGCTTGAGAACCGCAGGGCTCCAAGGCATACCTAGGCTGCGGAGAGCGAGATTCACCAAGGTCGGAAAGAAGAGCCAGTTGTTATCCCAGACCTCATAGCGATTGACCTGACCGAGCCATGTCGCGACACGCTCTTGCGCATCTGCCGGAAGCGGCTCCCAAAGAATGTCGGGTGCGAGCAGGAGTGCGTATGCGATGGCAGCCATCTCGACGAACTTCTGGTCGTAGTCGCGGCATTCCCCCCAGTACTCAGCATGGGCGGGGTCCGTGCCGGCGATCAGCCCGGATCGGTAAACCTCCGCATAGGCAGCAAGTTCGTCGCCGCCAGCCCACATGGGGGCAAAGGCCCAAAGTGGGCGTGCAAACGCCTCGAACGAAGCTGTGTCCAACTCATAAGACACGCCGGCGCCAGGCAGGCTCACGCGCGCACAGGCATCTGAGAAGAACGGTCGCAAAGGGTTGATGTATCCCTCGGCGATAGCCGCCATCTCCTCGCGCGACATGTGATCGAGCCCACTGGCGTCGCTCGCGAACCGGTCAAGGACGGAGGTGGCGCGGCGCTTTACGTCACGAACACGATCGTCCTTTGATTTCATGCCGGACATCGCAGCCCCCCCATCTAAGAAACCGGTTTAGCTTTCGATTGCCCACCTTAACCTATCGCCCTCTGTGACACAAACCGGTTAACATGTCCGTAATATGCTTGTTATCTGCGATAAGATATCTTTTCAAAATATAAATGTCGCTATGAACGGTAGTAATTTATCGGTGAACGGCATGTTATGAGATGGATGTTGATAAACCGATTTATAATCCATCAGCATAGGCTAAATCAACCCGAAGTACCTGAGAGCCGCAGGTACTCCATCCTGCCATACGGGCAAGGCAACATAATCGGCTCTTTCCTTGACTTGTTCGAGCGCATTCCCAAGTGCGATAAAACAATCGACCGCCTCTGCCATCGACAGGTCGTTCTCCGAATCTCCAAAGGCATAGGTTCCAACACCGTCGTACCCAAGGTGCGCCAAGACCGCCCTGATTGCACTCCCCTTTGTGCATCCCGGCAGAGAGAATTCCAACACGTCATGGGTGAGATCGCAGCTCTCGAAGTGCGAGTTCAAGGCCTCAAGCAGTTCGGTGATTCGCACCTTCGAAAAGTCATGCACGCAGAACTTCGCAAGCGGCAGCTGCTGTGCAGCGGCCAAGAACCCCTCTGCATCGCGGGCGGCGGGGAAATTGGGATGCCGCGGCTTGGCCGCCGTCGGATAGAAGCCAAGCAGGCTTGTATTACTCTCGAACTCGGCGTCTATGCCCAGCTCCTCAAGCTTCGCGACCACATAGGACAGCAGATCCGGGCCTATACGGGCGTCTCTTATAACCTCGTCCCCTATCGAAACGTACGACCCGGCTTGTAGAATCCAGCCATGCGGGTCGAGGTCACGGAGCGTCTGCGGGATCTCGCACAGGCACGTCCTGTGCAGATAAACACCTTGTGCCCTTGCTCGCGAAGGCGCGCGAGGGCATTCTCTACAGCAGGGGATGGCCTCACCTCATCGTATCCTGGAACTTGTTCACCTCGCTTCGCCGCCTCGACATCGCGCCACACCAACGTTCCATCTACATCAAAGAACAGCAGAGCTTTATTTGATTCATACCTCATAGGACCGACCCTCAATTCTGTTACGGAGTGCAGGAACGGTATCGCCCAACCGCACCTGTTGTCTTTTTGTGATGACATCGCTATAAAACTAGTTTACCTTATTATTCAAGCAGACGTGCCGAATCGTTCCAGGAAAGGAAGCCACTCATGAAGATCGCCCTTATCAATGAGAACAGCCAGAACTCGAAGAACCCCATGATCGAGGCCGCCCTCAAGAAGGTCGTCGAGCCCATGGGCCACACCGTGTTCAATTACGGCATGTACGCCGACGCGGACTCCAAACCGCTCACCTACGTGCAGAACGGCATTCTTGCCGCCGTCCTGCTCAACTCCGGTGCGGTCGACTATGTGGTCACCGGCTGCGGCACCGGCGAGGGAGCCATGCTCGCCTGCAACTCCTTTCCCGGAGTGCTGTGCGGACATGTGGCCGACCCTCTTGACGCCTATACGTTTGCCCAGGTGAACGACGGTAACGCAGTCGCCATGCCTTTCGCCCTCAAAAACGGTTGGGGGCAGGAGCTCAATCTCGAGTACACCTTTGAGAAGCTCTTCGGGTTCGGTTCCGGCAACGGCTACCCCGCAGACCGCGTCGTGCCCGAACAGCGCAATAAGAAGATCCTCGACGGCGTCCGCGCCGTGACCATGCGTCCGCTCATCAACATCCTCGGTGAGCTCGACCAGGACCTGGTGAAAGGCGCCCTCGCCGGCGAGCACTTCCAGGAGTATTTCTTCGCCAACGCCACTGACGCGCTCATCATCGCCAAGGTTAGGGGGATCCTGGGCCTGTAGCCCGCCCCGGCGACCGTCAGGCACTCGCAACGGCCTCTGCCTTGAGGCCGTTGCTGTTTACTAAACCAGGCTATACTGATACGTGACGCCGCCTACAAGGAGATCCCGCCATGGCAAAAACGAAAAAGCGCATCACCATCAACGACATCGCTCAGATGGCGGATACATCCAAGACGACTGTCTCCTTTTACATCAACGGCAAAACCGATCGCATGGGTGAGGACACCCAAGAGCGTATCCGCAAGGCGATCCAAGACACCGGCTACGAGCCAAGCCCGCTCGCCCGCGGCATGAACGCCAAAAACAGCTCGCTCATAGGCGTGGTCATCGGCGATGTCACCAACACGTTCTCCAACCAGATCGTGAAGGGGATCGACTCGGTCACGGGTGCCAACGGGTACCGCATGCTCGTATGCAGCTCCAACTACGACAAGCAGAACGAGCTCGCCTACATCGATCGTCTGCTCTCCATCGGCGTGGATGGGTTCATCGTGCAGCCCACCGCGCAGTTCAAAGAAATCACCAAATCCATTACCGACGCCGGCAAGCAGCTCGTCTTCATTGACTCGAAACTCTATGACTTCGCTTCCAACTGGGTGAAAACCGATAACTACGAGGCCTCCTACCGTGCGATCCAAGAATGCGTCGACAAAGGATACAAGCGTTTTTTGGTGGTTCTTGCGCAGCCTGGTCTAGTGAGTAGCCGCATCGAGCGTTTCTCCGGCTTTGTCGATGCCCTCGAGGCCAACGGTATCGGCTCCACGCAGTTCCTGCTCGCGAATGACCGGGTTGACACTGAGGAGCTCCAGGACTTCCTTCGAGAGAACATCGATGGCGAGACGCCCACCCTTGTGTTTGCTCCCAACTGCTGGGCCCTGCCCGACATCTACCCTGCCATGCGCGAGTTCTACCCGCTCATGCCTGACCGTGTGGGTCTCCTGGGTTTCGACAACCCTGAGTGGGTGGGAGTGGCGAGCCCATCTGTGAGCGCGGTCCAGCAGCCCGCTTTCCGAGAAGGCCAAACTGCCGCGAACATCCTGCTTGACCTCATTTCCGAGAAAGGTGAGGTCGACCCGCATCATGTACTTGACTGCGAGGTCCAGTGGGGCGAAACCACGCTGTAGGATCCCTCTCGGCGGTAGCCCACATTCAGCGCGCTCGATCGAGCACCGTCACGTAGATCACGGCGACGATCGCAAGCACCCCGGGAACGACCTCCGGGGCGACGAGCGCGAACAATCCGGCGGGGAGCACCGTGCCCAAGATGCCGACGAGCGCCGTGGGGCGGTGCCGGGCACGGGGGATCTCGATCCCGTCGAGCGCGGAGGCGAGGGCGAGGCAGGCGGTGAACCCGAGACCGATGAGGGGTGCGAGGATCGAGGGGCCCCACGGGGCCAGCACCCCGATCCCCGCTATCACCGCAAGGGAGAGCGCGCACGTGAGCACCGCCGGCAGCAGGCCGTCCACGAGCGCCAACGTGCGCGTGCCGAACGGCAGCATGTCCCGCACCAGGCGCACGCGCACGTCCTCGCGAAAGACGAGCGAGAGCCCGCCCACCGCCGAGCGCGACATGACCAGGAGCAAGCCCCAGGCGATCAGCGCGGGCGGCTGCGGCTGGACCGCGATCAGCAGGGATCCCGCAGGGATGAGCACGACGCCCAGATACACGAGATGGATGATGCTCATGGGCTGGCGCAGATGGGACTGGAGGGCGCGGCGCACGAGCGTGCCGGCGCCGGCGCCGAGCGGGAT
>NZ_LT838844.1:297337-301380 GCF_900176655.1 Collinsella vaginalis | reverse complement strand
GAGCGGGATCGCGGCGCCTCGCCGCCGCCGACGGCTCATGCGCTGCCGGCGCACGAGGTCGCGGTAGACACCGGGATCCGTGAGGGCCAGACGGCGCACGCCGAAGAGGGCGGCGAACAAGCCGCTCTCCTCGATCGCCTCGATGAGGTCCATCCGGATGGCCGAGAGGGCGAGCAACGCCAGGGCAACTGCAAGCGCAGCGACAGCGACCACAGAAGCCGCGGGTGCGGTGAGCAGGTCGAGCAGAGGACCTGAGCCGTTCGCGCCCGTGACCTCGAGGCCGGGCAGCGGAATCGGAAGGTGCCCGGCTGCGGATACGACGACTGAGAGCGCGGCGAACGCGAGCAGCGCCACCGAGGCCCCGATGCGAAACGCCCACCGCGCGCCGCCCCGGGGAATCGAAAGGCGCAGGCATCCCACCGCATCACCGAGCAGGGACGCAGCAGCCGAGAGCACCGCGAGCATGAGCGCCACGGGCAGCGGCGCGATCACCGCGCCCGTGACCGCTGCACCGAAGGCCAGAAGGTAGGCGATGAGCCCCTGAACGATCCCCTGCTTGAGCGCCGGGCCCACCGACATCGTCAGCGCGAGCACCGGTGCGGGGAACGAGCCCGTGGCGATGAAGGCGGCGTCGGCCGCGATAAACCTCACCGGGGATTCCCTGAGCGCCCGCAGGCCGCGTGTCACGAGCACGAACGCAGGCAGGACTCCGAGCGCCGTGGCCGCCAGCAACCCAAGCGAGGGGGCGCTCGAGAAGACCTCCCGCACGCGGTCGAGCGCGTAGGCCCAGCTGGAGACCGCGCAGCCACCGAAAATGAGCACAAGGTACACATAGTACAGGCGGTCGAATACGTCGCCCCGCTCGTCGATATCGACCCCGAGCGCATACCCCCACCAGGCGAGATCGGTCCTGAAGTGCCTGAGGCGGAGCCAGATGAGCTGCGGCAGCCCGTCGACGGCAGACCCGCGATCCTTCGGCATACCGTCATGCCCTGCCGCAGCGTGGACGCGCGATGCCGCCGGCCGCACCGGCACGCGCCTAGGCGCCGAGGCCATAGCCCTTCACCTCGCATACGCTTCCCTGATCCAGCTTGAACACCACATCAGGTGTCACGCCCGGCAGATCGTGGTGACAGCTCATCAGCACCGCCGTGCCCGCATCGACGGCCGACCGGATGAGCGCGCCCAGAAGCTCCCGGGACGCCGGATCGAGCGGGCCGGTTGGCTCATCGAGCAGGAGCAGGCGCGGATGGTTGATGAGGGCGATGATGAGGGCGAGCTTCTGGCGCATGCCGCGTGAGAAGGACTGCGGGAAGGCGTCGCGGGCCTCCCAGATGCCGAAACGCCGGAGCAGGTCCTCGGCCTCGGCATGCCGCTCGCCACGCAGGCGCCGCGCCCGGAGGACGAACTCGATATGCTCTCCGGCTGTGAGGTCGTCGTAGAAGGCGGGCACGTCGGGCACGAAGGAGATGGCGGTGCGGAGGGCGCCGGAGGCGCCGTCCATGCGCTCGCCGCATATCCGGACCTCCCCCGCCGTGGGGTTCATCCAGCCGGCGAGGCACTTGAGCAGCGTGGTCTTGCCCGCGCCGTTCGGGCCCACGAGGAAGGCGACCTCCCCCGCATACAGGGTCACATCGACCTGGCTCCACACCGGGGAGCCGGCGTACCCGCTCGCGAGGTCGTACGCATCGAGGACCGGGGCCTCGTCAACGGACCCAGAATCGGTGTCTGACATGGGGCCTCCCCCTTGTTGCACGCCCCAGCCCGCACCGCGCGCGCACGGTGTCGAAGCGGACGCTGTTGTTCGGGACTCCTACGCCTCCGGGGTGATGCGGTCGCAGCCCATGTAGGGCACGAGCACCCGGGGCACCGTGATGGAGCCGTCAGCGTTCTGATAGTTCTCGAGGATGGCCGCCATGGTGCGGCCCGAGGGCAGGCCGGAGCCGTTCAGGGTGTGCAGGAAGCGCGCGCCCTTGAAGTGCTCGGGGTCGCGGTACTTGATGTTGGCGCGGCGGGCCTGGAAGTCCCCGCAATTCGAGCAGGAGGAGATCTCCTTGTACGCGTTGTAGCTCGGCAGCCACACCTCGACGTCGTAGGTCTGACGGGCGGAGAAGCCGAGGTCGCCGGTGCACAGGGAGATCACGCGGTAGGGCAGCTCGAGCTGTTGCAGCAGGTACTCGGCCTCGGCCGTCATGCTCTCGAGCTCCTCATCGGACTGCTCGGGGGTGGCGAACTTCACCATCTCGACCTTGTCGAACTGGTGCTGGCGGATGATGCCGCGGGTGTCGCGGCCCGCCGAACCCGCCTCCTCGCGGAAGCACGGGGTGAAGGCCGTGTAGCGCCGGGGCAGGCTCTCGGCATCCAGGACCTCGCCGGCGTGCAGGTTGGTGAGGACGACCTCGGCGGTGGGGATCAGGAAGTTGTCGCCGCTCACATGGTAGGCGTCATCCTCGAACTTGGGCAGCTGGCCCGTGCCGAACATGGTCTGGCGCTTGACGACGATGGGGGGCCACCACTCCTTGAAGCCCCGGCTCGTGTGGGTGTCCAGGAAGTAGTTGATGAGGGCGCGCTCAAGACGGGCGCCGGCACCGCCGAGCACGGTGAAACGGCTGCCAGACAGCTTGTTGCCGCGGTCGAAATCAAGGATGTCGAGATCGGTGCCGAGATCCCAGTGCGGCTTGGCCTCGAACCCCTCGGAGGCGAAATCGCGCGGGGTGCCCCAGCGGCGGCGCTCGGGGTTCTCAGACTCGTCCACGCCCACCGGGGTGGCCTCCGCGGGGATGTTCGGGAGATGTGCCATGAAGTCATCGAGCTCTGCCTCGAGGGCGCCGCGGCGCTCGGCCAGGCCCTCGATGCGCTCGTTCACCTCGCGCACCGCCTCCTTGGCGGCCTCGGCCTCACCCCTCTTGCCCTCGCGCATGAGGGCGCCGATCTTCTTCGACTCGGCATTGCGCGTGGCCTGGAGCTCCTCGACCTCGGCGATCACGGAGCGGCGCTCGCCATCAAGCTCGAAGAACCGCGCACGGTCCCAGGTGGTCTGGCGGTTGCCCATCGCGATGTCGATCGCGTCGGGGTTCTCGCGGACGAATTTGATGTCGAGCATGCGTGCCTCCGGTTCGTGCGCCTGATCTGCTCCCGCCAGTATATACTTGTGACGTTCTCGCCCCTAGGTTGAATGCAAGAAGGCAGTGGATGGACGCTTTTTTCTCCTTTCTGTTCAATACCCGCGCAGGGCTCGCCGTCCTGTTCTTCAGCGGCATCGTGATCTTCGCCCTCGCGGCCTTCCTGCTTGAGAAGCGCACCCATAAGCTCTACGTCGACCGCGGGCCCAAGGACCCTGACGAGGAGGACGGCTTCTGGGACTAGCGCCGCCGCCCGGCACGGGCGATCCGCGCGTTTCCATTCGGTTTCCGAGCTTTCACGCCGCAGACCGCGCCCATGGGCGCCCTGCGGCGTTTTGCCATCTGATGCGATTAGGCAGCCGTTGAGGTTCTCGCACATGGCGTTGAGGGGGACAATCAGGGTGGTTGCTCATCGAAACCGTCCCCAAGGAGGCCCCATGCACGTTCTCGTCCTATTGCCGCTCACCGCATCTCAACGCACCCGGATCGAAGGGGCCGCGCCCGGGGCGTCGTTCACCTTCGCGGACAAAGCCGCGGCCGTGTCCGACAACGAGCTTGCCGACGCCGAGGTGATCGTCGGCAACATTCCCGTCGGACGCCTCCCCGCCGCCCGCAGCCTCAAGCTCCTGCAGCTGAACTCCGCGGGCTAGAACGACTACCTCGCTGCGGGCGCCCTGCGGCCGGAGACCGTGCTCGTGCGCGCCGTGGGCGCCTACGGCCAGGCCGTCTCCGAACACGTCTTCGCCATGGTGCTCGCCCTCATGAAGCACCTGCCCGCCTACCGCGACGACCAGCGCGCCCACGTCTGGAGCAACCACGGGCCGGTGACCTCCCTGCGCGGGGCCCGGGTGGTCGTGCTCGGCACCGGGGACATCGGCAGCCATTTCGCCCAGCTCTGCCAGGCCTTAGGCGCTGTCTCTT
>NZ_LT838844.1:244697-296542 GCF_900176655.1 Collinsella vaginalis | reverse complement strand
TTCGAGGCGGTCGCCGCCATGGACGACCTGCCCGAGCTCCTCGGCACCGCCGATATCGTCGCCTCGTTCCTGCCGAGCTCCCCCGCGACGCGCGGGCTCGCGGACGCGTCGTTCTTCGACGCCTGCGCACCGGACGCTATCTTCGCGAACGGCGGCCGCGGGGACCTCGTGGACTCCCCCGCCCTCATCGCCGCCCTCGAATCAGGCCATCTCGCCGGAGCGGCCCTCGACGTCACCGACCCCGAGCCGCTGCCGCCAGACAGCCCGCTTTGGGACGCCCCCGGGATCCTCATCACCCCGCACGTATCCGGCGGATTCCACCTCCCGGCGGTCCTCGACAACATCACGGACATCGCCGCTGAGAATATCGGGCACCTGCGGGCCGGCGAGCCCATCCGAAACGCCGTCGCGCGGTAGGCCCCGCGCTCGGGGCGCAGTCCCTACTGCACCGCCTCCTGCTCCAGGTACTCGCGGACCAGCAGCTCGATGAGGACGAGGAGGCGCGCGAAGAAGAACGACGGCTCGGTGTTGCGGTCGTCGAGGGCGTCCTCGTCGTCGGCCACGATGGTGATGTCGCACTCCTGGCGTATGGGGCTCTCGTGGTTGCCGGTGAAAGCGATGGTGCAGATCCCCTCGTCAGCTGCCATGCACACGCGCTTGAGCACGCGCGAGGTCCGCCCCGAACGCGTGACCACGATGAGCGAGTCCGTGCGGTCCAGGTTGTTCTCGAAGATGCTGATGGAGTCGTCCGCCGAGGAGTAGATCACGCGCACACCGAGGCCCAGCAGCTTCTTCGACAGGTACTGCGCCATCAGCGACGAGTAGCCGCAGCCGTAGATGTGGACCGAGCCGCCCACGCGGCGCATCCTCCGCGCAGCCGACGCGATGGCCTCGCGGTTCTGGGGCGAGACATCGAGGTCCAGATGGAAGGGCAGGGAGCGGCCGGCGTCCTTGCCGCCACCCAAGCGCAGCGGCAGCTGATAGCACATATCGATGAAGCCGTCGTAGCCGAGCTTCCGCGCCAGCCGCATCACGGTGGACGTGGAGGTGAAGCACTCGGCCGCGATGGCGCGCACGCCCAGGGAGCGCGTCTCGGCCCCGTGGCCGGCGATGGCACGCAGCACCGTCGCCTCTGCCGGGGTCAGGTGCGCGTCCGCAATCAATTTCGAGAGATCCGCCTGCATGCAACCGCCTATCTCGTATGAGTGAAAAGGCGGGGCCGTGATGGCACCCGCCTTCCCGCATACGATATCGCAATGTGGACCGCAGGGTGGCCGCGGCCCGTTCTCAAGCAGACTGACCACATGCCCCGCACGGGGCAACGGCCGACCCGGAGTTCCTTAGGAGAGCTCCGGCCACCAGCCCTTGTTCGCCTCGATGAGGTCGTCGAGGATCGCCTTGGCCACCGTGGCGGACGGGATCGTCTTGGACAGCGTGAGCGCCTGCCACATCTTGAGGTAGCTCTTCTCGATGTAGGCCTCCACGACGAGCTTCTCGACCGCCAGCTGCTCCTGCATGAGACCGCGCTCGAACGTGGGGATCTCCCCCTGGCAGAGCGCCTCGGGACCATCCGAGCCCACCATGCAGGGAACCTCGACCATCGCGTCGTCATCGAAGTTCGAGATCGCGCCCTTGTTCTCCACGATGCAGAGCATGACCTCGTGCGTGTTGTAGGCGATCGCACGCGCCAGCGAGACGATGAACGAGGCGTGGTTGTCGACGGTGAACTCGCCGCCGGTCGCCGTCCCCTTGCGCACGATCTCGCGCGCCGCGCCGAAGACATCGCGCTCGCGCCCCTCGATCACCTCGTCAGCGCGGGTGTGGTTGGGATCGGAGTGCTCCACCACGTAATCGGGATAGAGGTAGTACTTGAGGTAGGTGTTCGGCAGGAACTGCGGATCCACCGCGACGAGGTCGCGCGCCTTCTTGTGCGTCGCCTGCCAGCTCTCGTCCATGTGCTGCGCGTCGATGGCCGCCTGGGTGAGGTAGCCGTTCTCGCCCACGTACTCAAGCAGCTGGGGCAGGTAGTCCTTCCCGGTGTGGACATCCTTCACGCTCGTCCACCAGCCGAAGTGGTTGAGTCCGAAGTAGCGGACATCGAGGTCGTCATACTCCTTGCCGACGATGTAGGACATGCGCCGACGGGTGCCAACCGGCATGTCGCAGATGTTGATGACCTTGGAGGTGGGCCGGAGCACGCGGCAGGCCTCGGCGACGATCGACGCGGGGTTCGAGTAGTTGAGCATCCAGCAATCGGGCGCGTAGCGCTCCATGTAGTCGATGATCTCGAGCATGCCGGTGATGGAGCGCATGCCGTAGGCGATGCCGCCCGCGCCGCAGGTCTCCTGGCCCACGCAGCCGTGCTTGAGGGGGATGCGCTCGTCCTGCTGGCGCATGGGGTAGCCGCCCACGCGGATATGCGCCATGCAGAAGTCCTTGCCGGTGAACGCCGTCTCGGGGTCCGTGGTGTACGCGAAGGCAACCTCGGGCGCCTCCTCGCGCATGACGATGGCGAGGGCCTCGCCGAGCACCGACTGCCGATCGGGATCGTTGTCGTACAGGGTGATGGACGCCAGGGGGAAATCGGCCTGATGCTGCAGCATCATCTTCACGATGCCGGGCGTGTAGGTGCTGCCGCCCCCTGCGATCACGACGTTGAACTTCCGGTCTCCTGAGGTCATGTGAAACTCCTCCTTGAGATCTATGAACTGCGAACAAGGGCGCGGGTGCGGGCTTTGACCGTACCCGCGCCCCAAACGATGCTTGAGGATGCGGGCGCCCCGCTTACTCCTCGTCCGAGAAACCGAGCTCCACGTCCACGGCAGAGCGCACCTGCCGAACCGTGGGGCCGTAGACCACCTGCACGTTCTCGCCCTTCTTGATCACCGCGAGCGCGCCGGTCCCCTCCTTCAGCTCCTCCTCGGAGGCGAGATCGGGATCCTTCAGGATCAGGCGGAGACGCGTATAGCAGTTGTCAACCTTGACGATGTTCTCCGCTCCGCCGAGTGCCGATACGATCGCCGCCGCGTCGATGCCACCACTCGCCTGCGCGGGCTGTGGGGCCGCCGTGACCGTTGCAGTGCCGGCGCCCTCGAGGGCCACCTTCTGCTGGTAATCGGCCTTCGTGTGCAGCTTCATATCCGCCTCGTCGTCCTCGCGGCCGAGCGTCTTCAGGTTCAGCTTGGTGATGAGGACGCGGAAGACGAGGTAGTAGATCACGAACTCCGCGAGGCCGATCAGGATGTAGATGGGCCAATGGGTCTTCCCGATGCCGAGCGGCAGGTTGTAGATCAGGAAGTCGATGAAGCCGTTGGGGCCGATGGCGCGGCAGCCGAGCACGTTGAAGGCGACCATGCCGAGGCCGTTGAGCACCGCGTGAACGCCGAACAGCAACGGGGCCACGAACAGGAACGAGAACTCGATAGGCTCGGTGACACCGGCGACGAACGAGCAGACCGCGGCCGGAATCAGGATGGCGCGAACCTTGGACCGGTTCTCCGGCTTGGCGCAGTGGTACATGGCGAGGCAGGCGCCGATCAGACCGAACATCTTAGAGATGCCGCGGGCGTCCCACACCACGGAGCTCGACAGGATCGTCGTCGCGGGATCGGCGATCTCCGCATAGTAGATGTTGCGCGCGCCCTCGAAGACCTGGCCGGCGACCTCGGCCGTGCCACCGAGCTTGGTGTAGAGGAACGGGGTGTACACCAGGTGGTGCAGGCCCGTGGGGATGAGCAGGCGCTCAAGGGCGCCGTACAGGAAGATGCCGAAGTTCCCCGCCTGCTGGATGAAGAAGCCGAGGCTGTCGATGCCACCCTGGATGACGGGCCACACGAAGGTGAGGGCCAGCGCCAGCAGGATCGCCGTCGGGATCTCGACGATGAACACGAAGCGGGTGCCGCCGTAGATGGAGAAGGCGTCGTTGAACTCGGTGTCGATGAACCGGTTGTGGATGGCGGCGAAGGTGAGCCCGAGGATGATGCCGAGGAACACGCCCATATCGAGGATCTGGACACCGAGCACGGTCGTCTGGCCGGAGCCGCGCAGGGCGTCCGCCGCCACCAGCATGCCCTGCAGGTCCATGGACTTGTTCATCGCGTTGATGAACACCAGGAAGCCGAGGAGCGCGGTGAAGCCGGAATCAGCCTTCTTTTTCTTCGCCAGGCCGATGGCGATGCCCACGCAGAAGATCAGGCCCAGGTTGGTCAGGATGGCCACGAGCGAACCCGAAAGGATGGAGCCGAATCCCATGGTGATGGGGTTGTTCAGAAACGGGAACGTCTCCTGCAGCGCGGTGTTGGTGAAGACGTTGCCGATCGCGATCAGCAAGCCGGCGATCGGCAGGATGAGAACCGGGATGAACATAGCCTTTGAGAAAGACTGCATCGCGGTCATTGCCTTTTCTCTCACAGATGATCCCCTCCCTAACGGGAACAAACAGCGGTCGGACGGTGCCACGTGACGAACATCGCCGTATTGTAGACAGATATTCATCTGATGATTTAGAGAGGCCTCAAAGAGGTTACCGGTTACCCGCGAACAAAACAGGTGACGCCGCGCGCGGCGATCTCACGGAGCGACGGACCCGGCCGGGGCCGCGGTGGGGCCGCGGGTACTCTGCCTGTGGACACGCGGGCCCGCGCGCGCAAGGGCGTAGCTACATGACGTCACGCACTGGCACCCACCGCCCTGGCGCGGGCCGCGAGCGCAAGAGCACACTACCTACTCGCCGTCTCCTCCCGCGCGACCGGCCCGTTCCTTCCGGATCTGAGCACGGTTGTAGACGAGATGCAGGTACATGGCATCGTGGGCCGCCGTGCCATCGTGCCGCGCGATCGCATCCGCCACCGCCCGGTGGGTCTCGATGGACTCCTCCGCCAGCGCGGCGCGGGTCATGTCGATGAAGAGCGGAACCGACGAGGTGATGACCGGGATGAGCCGCGGGACCACGATGTTCCCCGTGCTCTCGGCGATCAAGCGATGGAACTCAACATCCCGTTCCGCGTACGGCTCGCCGGCGAGGATGAGCCGCTCGATCTCGTCGGCGAGCTCCCCGATGCGCGCCACCTGCTGCTCGCTCGCGTTGGTCGCCGCCATGGAGGCGATGGCGGGTTCGATCAGGAGGCGGACCTCGATCAGGTCGGCGGCGAGCCTCTCCTTGTCCTCGATGAACGAGAAGCCGAGCGGATCCTCGACCACGCCCGGAGTGCCCGAGACGTAGGTGCCCGACCCCTGGCGTATGGTGACGATGTTGCGCGTCGAGAGGAGCTTCATGGCCTCGCGCACCGAGCTGCGCCCGGCTCCGAGCAGCTTCGACAGCTCGGCCTCGTTTGGCAGGCGATCACCCTGGGAGAGCCGGTTTTGTGCGATCAAGTCGATCACCTGATCGGCGAGATCATCGACCAGGCTTTTGGCGCGGTCCGCAGCCATGGGCCCCTCCTATCGTGCAAAGCCGCCGCCCCAGGCGCGCCGGCAGGTCGCCCCCATGATACCGTGCGCCCGTCATCCTCATACGAGTGCTTGCAAATTCATCTGATGATTTTATACTCGGGCTATCTACCCCGCTAGAGAGAGGGCACCGCTATGCCAACCTCACCTGAAACGCCTTCCGCAGCTTGCGGCTTTGGAGCGCCGCTGCGCAGTCAGAAATACCGTGAGCTCTCCCCCGAGCTCGACCCGCTGCGCATCGGCGCGGGCTGGAAGCCGGAGGATCTGTCGAAGCCCCAGGTCATCATCGAATCCACCTTCGGCGACTCGCACCCGGGATCGGCCGGCCTCTTCGAGCTCGTGGAAGCGGTGCGCACCGGCGTCGCCGAGGAGGGCGGCCACGGGGCGCGGTACTTCACCACCGATATCTGCGACGGCGAGGCGCAGGGCCACGACGGGATCAACTACTCCCTGCCCAGCCGCGACGCCATCGCCAACATGATCGAGATCCATGCGAACGCCACCCCCTTCGATGCCGGGGTGTTCGTGGCCAGCTGCGACAAGGGCATGCCGGCGCACCTCATGGCCGTCGGCCGCCTCAACATCCCCAGCGTCGTGGTGACGGGCGGCGTCATGGACGCCGGCCCCGACCTGCTCACCTTGGAGCAGCTCGGTATGTACTCCGCCCAGTACGAGCGCGGCGAGATCAGCCGTGAGCAGCTCGACTACTACAAGCGCAACGCCTGCCCGAGCTGCGGCGCCTGCTCGTTCATGGGCACGGCATCCACGATGCAGATCACCGCGGAGGCGCTCGGCCTCGCACTGCCCGGCACGGCGCTCTTGCCCGCTACGAGCACCGAACTGCGCGAGGCTGCGCTCGAGGCAGGCCGTCAGGCGGTTCGCCTGGCGCGTCGCGGCCTCAAGCCCCGTGACATCGTCACGCGGGAGAGCTTCGAGAACCTCATCATGGTGCATGCCGCCATCTCGGGTTCCACCAACTCGCTTCTGCACATCCCCGCCATCGCCAGGGAATTTGGCATCGAGGTCACGGCAGATGACTTCGACCGCATGCATCGTGGTGCCCGCTACCTGCTGAACATCCGCCCCGCGGGTCAGTGGCCGGCCCAGTTCTTCTACTACGCGGGCGGTGTCCCCGCTGTCATGGAGGAGATCCGTGACGACCTTCACCTGGACGCGATGACGGTGACCGGTAAGACCCTCGGCGAGAACCTCGACGACCTGCGCGCGAGCGGGTACTACGAGGCCTGCCAGCGTCATCTGGACGCGTGGCGCCTCAAGCGCACCGATGTGATCCGCTCGATCGACCACCCGTTTGGAACCGACGGATCCATCGCCATCCTGCGCGGCAACCTCGCGCCCGATGGGGCCGTTGTCAAGCACACCGTGGTGCCCCGCGAGATGTTCCAGGCGGTGCTCCGCGCCCGCCCCTTCGACTGCGAGGAGGATGCGCTCGCCGCGGTGCTCCATCATGAGATCGAGCCGGGCGACGCCGTGTTCATCCGCTACGAGGGCCCCAAGGGCTCGGGCATGCCCGAGATGTTCTACACCACCGAGGCGATCGCCTCCGATCCCGAGCTGGGGGCCTCGATCGCCCTCATCACCGACGGGCGCTTCTCCGGCGCCTCGAAGGGGCCGGCTATCGGGCACGTGAGCCCCGAGGCGGCGACGGGCGGCCCGATCGCCCTCGTTGAGGAGGGGGATCTGATCCAGATCGACATCCCCGCGCGCACCCTCGACATCGTGGGCATCGCCGGGGAACGTCGCACGCCCGCCGAGGTTGACGCGGTGCTCGCCGAGCGGCGCGAGCGGTGGCAGCCCCGCGCCCCGAAGTACGATCACAGCGTGCTCAAGTTCTACACCGAGCACGCTGTCTCGGCGATCGACGGCGGGTACATGGCGTAGCGCCGGCGAGGAAGATCGTGCAAGTGATGGGGCAAAACGTCATCTCGACGCGGCTGCGAGGGCATTTTGCCAGGAAGCACCGTCGAAAGTAGGTTTCTATCATCAACCTGCATTAGGGGTGCCTCAACCCCGGGTCCGACGGCCAGACGCAAGGCCGAGGATCCAACCGCATGCCCGACCGGGGATCCCCCGCGCGTCCAGCCGTGCGTATCGGCGGTGTGAGCGACACCTTGCAGCTCTAGGGGATCCCCCACGCGTCCAGCCGTGCGTATCGGCGGTGTGAGCGACACCTTGCAGCTCTAGGGGATCCCCCACGCGTCCAGCCGTGCGCGGAAAACGTCATCTCAAGGCGGTTTCAGAGGCGATCTGCATAAGCAGACGGTCTCGAGTATGTTTTCAAGCCCGCTTGAACCAACGGCGCGGAGCGATAGGTGTCGAGGCGCGAGAACGCGGGCCGTCGGTGCCGAGGTTCGGCACATGATCCCGCAGCTCCTGAGAAGCGGGGGCTCATACCTGAGACGCAGGAAAGCCTCTGCATGCACGGTTTTTGCAGTCGAAATGCCGAATGCCCTCTGAATGCACGGTTTTCAGCTGAAACGCTGCCGTACCAGCCATGCAGCACCCTCATTACCTGGTGTTTCGTTGCTCGCACGGACGCGACCTGCAAGATGTCCCCTGGATGCCTGTGCATTCAGAGGACATCCTGCGGAACGGCCGCGGCGCCCGTGCATCCGGGGACATCCTACAGAGCTATCCCCGCACACGTGTTTCCAAGGGGACCTACCGCGCTGGGCAGCCCCCTGCATCCATGCATGCAGGAGCGGCCTCACCTGCCGGCCGAGTGAGTCGCCGTCATTGATGCCTGCATCCATGCATTCAGGGACAACCTGCAAAAGAGTACCGGCATTCGGGCTGCGCTCCGAATGCCGGTGTCGGGCCACGCCCACGTCGAACCTGTGCACCACCTGGAGCCGCTACTTTGCGCCCTCCTCATCGGGGAGCTCGAGCACGCGATCGTCGATCAGGCTCTGGTACCAACGCGCCGACTTCTTGAGGCGACGTGTGCGCTGCTCGTCCAGCTCGATGCGCACGAGACCGTATCGGTTCTTGAAGGCGTTCATGGGGCTCACATTATCCGTAAATGCCCAGAGCATATAGCCCTCGCAGCTCGAACCGTCCTCCACGGCCTTCAGAAGCCAGCGGAGGTGCTGGGCGATGAACTCGATCCGGTAATCATCTTGGACCACGCCCTGCTCATTCATGAAACGCTCTTCGCCCTCGATGCCCATGCCGTTCTCAGAGACGATCCAGGGGATGTTCCCGTAATGCTCCTTGAGGTACATGGCCATGTCGTACATGACCTTCGGGTAGATTTCCCAACCACGGGATTTGTTCATCGCCCGGCCCGGCAGATCGAAGCCTTCGTAAAACATCTCGGGATGGAAGGGGGTCTGCGGGTTCCAGGCATACCGGGGCGCGCGGACGCGCTTCGGGTAGTACTGGTTCACGCCGAGGAAGTCGACGGTGCCCTGCTTGATGATCTCCAGATCCCCGTCGGCCGGGTCGACCCATACGCCGTGCTCCCGGCAGATGCCAATCAATTCCTGAGGATAAGCGCCTTTCACCATGGGATCGAAGAACACCCGGTTGAAGAACAGATCGTACATGTGGCGCGCACGCTGGTCCTCGGGCGACGAGGACCTGGCGTAGGCCATCTCGGGGTTCAGAACGCAGCCGATACGCCCCTCGTAGCCTCCCTCGTGGAACGCCTTGACCGCGAAGGCACTGGCGAGGGCCTTGTGGTAGTTCCAGATCATCCACTTCTTCGTGTTCTGCTCATGCGGCCAGCGAACGGCATCGAGGTAGCAGCGCGTCTGCGGCACGATGGGCTCGTTGAACGTGAACCATTGGTGAACACGGTCTCCATAACGCTCAAACGCGATCTTTGCGTACGCCGCATACAGGTCCACCACCTCGCGTGAGGACCAGCCATCGTACGCATCAGTCAGGGCCTGGGGCAGCTCATAGTGCTCCAGGCAGAGCATCGGCTCAACGCCGGCCTCGACCAGGGCGTTCACCACATCATCGATATGCTGCGCGTACTCCTCGTCAACCACGAGGTTCACATGGTCGGTGAAGAAACGCGCCCAGTTGATGGACGTGCGGTACGCACCGAGATGGATCTCCCTCATGAGATCGACATCCTGCTGGTAGTTCTCCATGAAATTGGTGGCGACCGCGGGCCCGTACCCCTCATGCCACACATTCGGCTCGTTCTTGTACCAACTGTCCAGATACGAGTCCTGGCCGTCCTTCTTCCCCTTCCAGCCCTCCGTCTGCCATGCAGACGAGGCGGCGCCGATCAGGAAGTTTGCCGGGATGTCGATCTTCATATCGTGAGCTCCCTTTTCTCGCATGTGCCCCAATGAGGTGATGGGCCGCGCAGCACACAGCCCACCACCTGCGCTCGATTACGCCTCGGACGCCTCCGCATCCTCGCCATACGAGACAACCTGCTGACGGTTTGAGATCTTTACGAACGGCAGATAGATCAGGATCGAGACGACTATGCACACAAGCTGTGTGGCCACCGCGCCAAGATCTCCCGCCGTCGCAAGCCAGGCGCTCAGGATGGGCGGCGTGGGCCACGGGATGTACACGACGGCGCGGGCCGCGAAGCCGACTGCTGTGGCAAAGTAGCCGATGGTGCCCGTGATGAGCGGCGTGATGATGAACGGGATGGCGAGGATGGGATTCAGCATGATGGGCATGCCGAAGACCACCGGCTCGTTGATGTTGAAGATGCCGCATGGAGCCGAGAGCTTGGCGATGGCCTTCTGATCCTCGCGCTTGCTGATCAGGAAGATGGCGATGAGCAGCCCCAGGGTGCATCCCGAGCCGCCGAAACTCATGTACATGTCCCAGAACGGCATCGTGATGATGTTGGGGAGCGCATGCCCCGAGGCGAACGCATCGGCGTTTGCGGTGATGGCGGCGATCAGAAGCGGCTCGCGGATGGGCTTGATCATCTGGTTGCCGTGGATACCGATAACCCAGAAGACCTGGGCCACGAACATCAGCAGGAGGATGCCGGGCAGGCCCTGCACGACGTTCATGAGCGGCTGCTGAACGACTGCGTAGATGACGTCGTACAGATACATGCCGGTCAGGGCGTGGAACGCAAAGCCGATCGTCGCGAACACGGCGACGGTGATGGCGCCGGGGAACAGGGACGAGAAGCTGCGGGACACGTTCGGCGGAACGGTGTCGGGCATCTGGAAGTTGAGCGCGCGGCTCTTGCAGAGCCAGCAGTAGAGCTCGACGGCCGCGATGGCGATGATCATGCCGAGGAACAGGCCCTTCGTGTCCGTGTACTGCTTGGCGAGCACATTCTGGACGAGCATGGACGCACCGGAATCATCGGTGGCGAGGTACGTGCTGGGGTTCACCGCCAGATAGGACATGACGGCGACGATGCCCGGGAAGAACCCCTCCTTCTCGTTCAGCTTGCCCAACTCGAGACCCATGAGAAAGACCACGTAGATGGTTAGGAAGCTCAGGGTCACGTAGCTGACGGCCGTGGCGATGGGCTTCAGCTCGGCCAGGAAGGCCAGCGGCCCGAACTGCGCCAGACCGGTCTGGGTGTCAAACACCATGGTGCCGAACAGTGTGCCGAACGCGCCGCAGATGATAACCGGGATCAGCGCGTAGAAAGCGTTTTTGATCACGATGATGTAGCGCCAGCCGTTGACCTTGTCCGCCACACCTCCCAAGGCGCCGGTGAGCTTATCCATAAGTGCTTCCATGCGTTTTCTCCTTCCGAGAACAGGTACGAGCGAACAAGGGTGCAGGCTCGTTATGACAACTTGGTTCGCCTCATCGCAAGAGGCTATTCAGATTCGCTTGAGTCTTGGATATCCAAGCGCTTCTCAAGCCGGTCGATGCGCTCATACAAGGCGATGAACTCGGTTGACAGGATACCGAAGGCCTCGGCGCTCATAAGCTGATCCTCGGCATGGGTGAGCAGGAGGCCCATCTCCGTGCGCTCGCCACCCGCCTCGGCCTGAACGAGCGCCGTGTGCGCGTCATGGCCTCCCAGGAAGCTCTCACCCCCCTCGTCGACCAGCGCCCGGGCCCGGTCGAAGTTACCGGCCTTCGCCTCTTGTATCGCCTCGATATAGGAGCTGCGCGCCATACCGACCGAGGCGATGATCTCGAAGCTCACACGCGCTAACTCATCGAAGCTAGTCATCGAGGACCTCCCGCACATGCTTGAGCAGTGCGGCCCCGTCCATACGCCCATACACCATGGGATCGATGGCCTCCACCGGGCAGGAGAGCTGCTTGGAGAGCTTGTTGACCTGGAAGCGGACCTGTGGACCAAGCAGCACGATATCCGCGTCGGCACCGGCCTCCGCCGCCGTGCGGACGGGGTCGGCCTCGATGGAGCATTCGTAGCCCTGCTCCTTCGCCGCATCACGCATCTTGTTCACCAGCAGGCTCGTTGACATTCCTGCCGAGCACAGCAACACGATCTTCCTCATTTGCCTTCTCCTTCTACTTCCGAACCGATATGTTCAAACACCTTCAAGAGCCGGTCGAATCGTTGATCCGCCAGAAGTTCCCCTATCGCCCGCTCATCGCTGAACAGGCGCGCGAGGCGCTCATAGAAGTCTTTGGGTGGGTCCACATCCCGCGCGATCGAGACCAGGAACACGGCCTGCACCGGATGGGATCCCCAGTCGATCGGCTCGTCGAGCAAACCGACGCACACGAAGGTCCGCACACTTGCCGGCGTGATGGGATGCGGCATGGCGACCAGATCCCCAAATGCCGTGGGAGCCAGGTGCTCGCGCTCGTAGACGAGCTCGAGGAAATTCTCATCAAGGTCCTCAAATGCCGAGATGCGCTTGCACATCTCGGCAAGCAGGTCCTCTTTCGAATCTGAGCGTAAGTGCGGAAAGAAGAGTTCGGATGTGAATCCTGACAGCGCGGAGCTGGTGAACTTGCCACCCTGCAGCAGCGCGTGCACGTCCTCACGCTCATCTCGGGACAGGAAGAAACCAACCTCGCGCACCGGCACCGGCAGGACGCGCTTGATGGGGACGGTGGTGAACACGTAATCGATACCGGTGAAATCCATGCGGTCGAGCTGCGCCAGGTCGTATGCGATCACCTTGTCGAGGTATGCGCCGAACTCCTTGCGGTACTGATACTCGAGCAGCCGTGCGCTACCCATACCGGAGGCGCACACCACCACGATGCTCTTCTTGGAGGGCTCGGCGCGACGGCGCTCAAGGGCGAGCGCCAGGGCCATCGCGATATAACCCACCTCGTCCTCGCTCATGGAGGCCCCATAGGCGTCAACCAAGACCGTTGCCGACTCCAGCGCCATGGAATACGCCAGGGGGAAGCGGCGCTTTATATCTGATAGGAGCGGATTGGTCAGGCTCATGTGGTAGCGCAGTCGGACCGAGAGCGGCACGATGTGACGGGCCAGGTTCATGCGCAGCTCGAGGTCACCGCGAAAATCGAAGTGGAAGGTGCTGTTCACAACCTCGAGCATGCGGGAGACCACATTCCACACCTCATCGGAGATGGCGGTATCGGCCTCCCCCTCCATCGGGGCGTCTATGATCTGCTTCCCCATGAGGTGGATGGCGATGTATGCGATCTCCTCATCGGGCAACTCGATGTCAAAAGCCTCGTTGATGAGGCGGGCGATGTGGCCGGCGACCGCATATTCCCGGTCGGAGCGCACCTTGTCGAGCCGCTCCCGATCGAACGGAATGCTGTTCCCCGCGCGGAGTCGAAGGACGGCGACCCCGATATGGACAAGGAGGTTCTGATACGCCACGGAGTTGATGCCGAAGCTCTCGGCACGAAGGGCCTCGTCCACGCAGTGCGACACGCGGTCCAGCATGAGGTCAGTGGCCTCGCCTCCACCGGTGATGAGGTTCATGGTCGTGTTCGCAAGGCAGATGCGCCGCTTGAGCTCAGATCCGACGACGCGGATCCCGTAATGCGGCCTACGCTCGAGCGTCAGACCGAACCGGGTGAGGACCCCCTCGACCTCCTTGAGGTTCGCCGAGATGGTGCGAGGTGAGACGAACAGGATCTCTGCCAGCTTGCCCGAGGTGATCCAGTCGGTCCGCGAGAGCAGGTCGTCAAGCAGGTAACTCACGCGCTCGTCGTTGGATTGCGGCAGCGCGCGCGTGTAACCGGTTTCAAAGCCAACTTCCCAGGTACGCAGGGCGTCCTCGTCGTCAACCACGAGCGAGTACCCGCGGTTGCTGTGGTTGGCGATGTGCACGATTCCCGTGAGCGTCGCATTGGCGCGACGCACGTAGGTGCGGATAGAGCGCTCGGTCACGCCGAAGTGGTGCGCAAGTGCCTCAGACGGGACATCGTCGCCGTGCCGGAGGATCCGTATGAGTTCGCGGGTGCGTGCTTCCATCTCGCGCTCCTTTCATCTTGTAACCTATCATCTGATGATTCACCATTCCATGTCGGTCTCTTCCAGCGATTTGGAAATGGATTGCAAGAAAGTTATCGGATGAAAATCGCGGGGGATAAACGAAGTAAGGCTAGGGCGCATGCAAGGGATCATGGTGATGTGAACGGCTTCCGATGGCGAAGAGCCTTTCATCAACACAACAGGGCCCGCCCCTCTTCACGAGGGGCGGGCCCTGCTCCTATGGCTGTGAGGGGCGCTACAGGAAGATGCTGTCGAGGTGATCGCGAGCATCCTCCTGGTCGAGCACCCAGACCCCGTCCTGGCGCTCGAATTGGAGCCGGCCGTACCAGCCCCACGGCTCAAGGTCCTCAGCAAGCGTTTCGATGAACATCGTCTGGATCGTAGCCTTCTGCTCATCGGTGAGCTGCGGGATTTTCTTGAGAAGCACGTTGTATGACGAGCCGAACTGATCCTTGAGATAGGCTTCGGCCTTGCTTTGGAAGCTCGTGAACATGTTCAGCTCGCTATGCGCGGACGTGCTCACGTACACACCGGCAGATGCTCCTTCCGCCTGAGCCCCATCGCGCCAATCGACGTACGAAACCTCGTGCGTGAAACCGTCGAGCTGCCAAGCCAGGAAGTCGTCGGCGCTGAGCCCCAGCTCCTCTGTGGTGTACCCGAGGAAGATGCGCGCACGGTCGTCAAACTGGACGAGCCGGTCGTCGAGGAAGGCCTGATCACCTGGGAGCTCTTCGAAAAACGAGGCGACGGCAGCCTCAACCTGCTGTTGATCATGTGCCTCGCTGGCGCGTGCATCGGCCTCGTCATCGTCGTCGTCAGACCAGAGGATCTTCGGGCCCGCCGAGGTGATACTCGACGAACCGGAGCCCATCAGGTCCGCAATGATTTCGAAGCCCCCAAACCACATCCCAAACAGGAGGAGGGGGAGCAGAAGCATCTGGAATGCCGTGAAGAGAAAGCCGATGCTGCTCCTGGCGCGGCGAAGGCCTTTCGAAACGCCATCCAGATCAACGCTGCGCTGCCGTGCCGGCCGCTCGAACCACCGTGGTTTCCGCAGCTCCTCAGGCTGATAGGCCCCCATGCCCTCCACCGGGGGCCGCTCGCCCTGCCGGGAGCGAGAGCGCTCCTCGGCCTCTCCGGAGGTGATCGGGGAACGTTGATCCTCCGGATCCTCCGCCTGCTGCCCCTCCGTGGAGGCTGGGGCCCCGGGACGCTGAGCCCTAGTCTCCCGCTCAGCATGAAAGGCGGCGTTATCCCGCGGTGCCTCGTAGAAATCGCGCGCCTTGCGCGGGGCGTCGTAGCCCGTGTGGCCGCCGACCTCCCCCAGCTCCTCCGCGCCATCAGCTCCCGGCATGACCGGCTCGTCTGCGTTGAACGGATCGATGGTGGAATGCCGGCGCGCCATGATGCCTCCCTCGTTGCGGCGGGTTACTTGCGGGAGCCCGCGTCAGACCCCGTGCCGTCCTCAACCTGGTTGGCGGTGATGATCTGCTCGAACATGCTCGTCGACTCGCGGAAGTCCGTGGGCAGCACGACGGTTGACGCGCGGCCGCTCTTGGCGAACTCGTTCATCATCTCGGTCCACTGCGTGAACATGAAGAGCTGGTTGGCCTCGTCGTTGCCCACACCGGTCTCCTGGATGGTCTCGAGAGAGTCCTTGATACCGATCGCGATGGCCTTGCGCTGGTTGGCGATGCCCTCGCCGGCCTTCTCCATCGCCTCGGCCTCGGCGCGCGCCTCGGTCACACGGCGGATGCGGTCAGCCTCGGCGAGGTCCTGAGCGGCGGCCTTGGTGCGCTGGGCCGCGTTGATCTGGTTCATGGAATCCTCTACCTCGGCGGGCAGGGCGATCTTGGTGATGAGGGTCGAGACGAGCGTGAAGCCGTAGTCGGCCATCTGCTCGGAAACGGTGGCGTTCACGTCCTTGGCGATGTCGTCCTTCTTGGCGAAGACCTCATCGAGGGTGTAGACCGGGATGGAGGAGCGCAGGGCGTCGGTGATGAAGTCGCGCATCTGGGCGACGGGCTGCTGCAGCATGTAGTAGCTCTTGTAGACGCCGGAATCGGCGGGACCGTTGCCCATCTCATAGCTGACATGGTACTGGGCGGACACCTCGAGACCGATGGTCACGTTGTCTTCTGTCTTCACGTCGATGTCGAAGCCGTTCTTCATCGTGCGGAGGCTCACCGTGGCGGCGCGGCGATCGATGAGGGGGATCTTGGCGTGAAGACCCGCCGGCACGATGCGATGGAACTTGCCGAGCCGCTCGATGATGACCGCATGCTGCTGCTTGACCACGAAGAACGCGTTCGGCGACAGGATGACGAGCACGATCACGACGATCACCAGCGGCGTGAGGATTCCGATGATCTCTGAGAGTAGGTAGAACGGCACGATGACTCCTATCCACATAATGGTACGTATCATCAGCATAATCTATCTAAGCTGCGGATACCGAGGCGGTGGAGGGGCCTTGCCGAAACATTACGCGAGAGCGATGGACGGTATGTATGCGCCGTTGGGCGGCGGGATGATGGGCGCGACGGCGCCGCGTGGCGAGCGACGGGCGGCGAGGTGGTGGGTGCGAGGCGTGTGGATGGCGGCGGTGCTCGGTCGATTGGAGCGCGGAAGCTCTAGCTCGGTGAGCTTCGGGCATTTGAGGGCGAGAAACCTACTTTGCACGGCGCCTCAGAGCCAATCTGCCTGAAGGCGGGCTCCAAAGTACGTTTTCCTCACTGTTCTCTCCGCGGATGTCCTGATCCATTTCGTTGACCCCGAACAGGACAGGTGGCCGACGGACGAGGCAGGCCAAGAGGGCAGACGACGTTCGGGGCTAGAAAACCTACTTTGCACGGCGTCTTAGAGCCAATCTGCCTGAAGGCGGGCTCCAAAGTACGTTTTCGGACCTCTTTTCGCTGCATTAAAACGGACGGGCTCCGAAGTACGTTTCGGAGCCCGTCCGTGTCCGTCATCAAGCGGGCCCGCTGCGGAAGGCCCGCTTCGCCCACTTCGATATGTGCATGCTCCGTTCCCGCAGTTCGGCCTTCACCGGCGCGCGCCGTCCCTACAGCTCGGGATACAGCGGGTGCGCGGCGAGCAGCTCGTCCACGCGGACACGGACCGAGCGGCGCGCCTCCTCGTCATCGGCGGCGAACACCACGCGGGCGATCAGCTCGCCGATCTCATGGAACTCGGCCGCGGTGAAGCCGCGGGTCGTCCCAGCCGCCGAACCCACGCGGATGCCGCTCGTCACGAACGGCGAGCGCGGCTCGCCCGGGATCGAGTTCTTGTTGACCGTGAGACCGGCCTCGTCGAGCAGGCGCTCGGCATCCTTGCCGGTGACATCCGCCGGCGTGAGGTCAACGAGGCACAGGTGGTTGTCGGTCCCGCCGGAGATGAGACGGAGCCCGCCGGCGACGAGCCCCTCCCCCAGCGCCGCGGCGTTCTTGACCACTGCATCGATATAGGTGGAGAACTCAGGCCGCAGGGCCTCGCCGAACGCGACAGCCTTGCCGGCGATCACGTGCATGAGCGGGCCTCCCTGGGTCCCCGGGAACACGGCCTTGTTGATCGCGCGCGCAAGATCATCGTCGTTGGTGAGAATGAAGCCGCCGCGGGGCCCGCGCAGGGTCTTGTGGCTCGTCGAGGTCACCACATCGGCGAACGGCATTGGCGAGGGATGCGCGCCGGTGGCCACGAGCCCGGCGATATGGGCCATGTCCATCATGAAGCGAGCACCCACGCCATGGGCGATCGCGGCCATGCGCTCGAAGTCGATCGTGCGCGGGTACGCCGAGGCGCCGCCGACGATCAGCGCGGGCCTCTCACGCTCGGCCAGCCGCTCGAGCTCGTCGTAATCGATGGTCTCGGTCTCGAGGTCGAGGCCGTAGGGGATGAAGCGGTAGAGCTGGCCCGAGAAGTTGACCGGGCTGCCGTGAGTGAGGTGCCCGCCCTGGTCGAGGCTCATGCCGAGCACCGTGTCGCCCGGCTTGATGAGCGCCGCATAGGCCGCGAGGTTCGCGTTGGCCCCGCAGTGCGGCTGCACGTTGGCATGCTTGCAGCCGAAGAGCTCGCAGGCGCGGTCGCGGGCGCGGTCCTCGACGATGTCGACCTTCTCGCAGCCGCCGTAGTAGCGGTGGCGCGGGTACCCCTCGGCGTATTTGTTGGTGAGCACGGTCCCCACGGCCTCGAGCACCGCCGGGCTCACGATGTTCTCCGAGGCGATGAGCTCGATCGTGTCGCGCTGGCGCTCGAGCTCCTGGTCGATGGCGGATGCGACGGCCGGGTCCTCCCGGCGCAGGTTTTCAAGGGTCATGGGTCCTCCTTCAGGTTGGGTCGGGCGCGGGGCCCATACGCACCACTATGCACGCTGGAGGGACTGTTTGCCAGAGGCAATCGCGTCGACGGCGGTTAATCTGGATCGGAAGGGGCTGGTGACGGGGCCGCGGTGAACCGGTTCTCGAACACGTCTGAGCCAAGAAAAAAGCTCCCGGTTGGGAGCTCAAAGATCAATGGTGCGGGCGAAAGGACTTGAACCTTCACGAGCCGGAGCTCATATGGACCTGAACCATACGCGTCTGCCAATTCCGCCACGCCCGCAAGCACAGGACACTATACACTACCCCGCACGCTTTGACTAGAATTTTTTGGATGCGAATGAACGGGCGTCCAGGCCATCCGTCCCCGCCTGGCAGGTCCATGTCATGCCCGTCCCCACATGCAAGCAGCCCGGAGAGGCTGAGCTCCCCGGGCTGCCGTTTCGCATGCAGCAGGCGTGCGCTACTTGGCCATGACCTCCAGGATCTGGTGCTCGGCGTCGGCCTTGCCCATGCCGGTCAGGAAGGGGATGCCGCTCACGTAATCGCAGGTGATGCCCGCCGGCGCCACGGTCGTGGCCACCAGCAGGTCGGCGTCTGCACACTGCGACGCCGCCTCCGCGATCGCACACTGGACGATCGTGTAGGCGCCCTCGTACCCGTTGGCGTCAAGCAGCTCGCTGACCTTCTTAGCGACGGCCGACGACGTCGCCACGCCGGAGCCGCATGCCAGGACGATCTTCTTCATGATATGTCTCCTCTCGGGATCATTTTGACACGACTCAGTGTACACGGTCGCACCGTGCGCGGAATGCGGAATGAGGGCCTCCGCCAATGACACGCACCCCCTGCCGGGGCGCGGGTCGCAGATTGCCGACGCCTGGCGCAGCAGGGGCGCAGGAAGCCCAAAATGGCTCGTCAACGCCCGCAAGCTGCAAGACAACATCCGCATGATGTGATTGAAATCGCTGGTAGGGGCGGTGGGACTCGAACCCACAATCCCGAAGGCCGAAGATTTTAAGTCTCCTGCGTATGCCAATTCCGCCACGCCCCCGCAGGGGCAAGTCTACCACGGGGCCGTGCCAAGCAGCGCCGTACTCGATTGCGCGACGAACGGGACGCGCCTACGACGGTGCCCGGAGACCGACTGGGATCGGAGATCTCCGGATGCCATCGCATGTGGATCCGGCGTCGAATGGGCGTACGCAGGTTGGGCACGCGCGCTGCTCACGAAGACCTGTCGACTCCCTACGAGAGCTCGGGAATCCAACCGATGCTCGTCTGGCCACCTGAGATCGTCTCATAGACCGCCACGGCCATGCCGGCGAGCAGGCTGCTCTCGCTCACCGTCAGCTCCCCGTACCCTCCCGCGCACATGAGCTCGCGGATCGTCACCGCACCACCGAGGATCACCGGCGCGCGCTTCGGCTGGATGCCGGGCATGGCCGCGATCTCGGAGACCGTGAGCCCCTGGAGGCGCTCGACCACCTCCCCCACCTCAGCGAGGCTGAGGCGATGCAGGTGCACGCGGGATGAGTCGTATTCGACAAGGCCCTCGAGCATCGCCACCAGGGTGGTGACGGTGCCGCCCACCGCTACGAGCTCATCCGGTCGGCGCCTCTCGCCGGTGAAACGCGCCCAGTATGCGCGGAACAGCTCGTGGGCGAATGCGGATGCCTCGCCAAGCTGGGAAGGTACCGGAGGATACGGGCTGAAGAAGCGGTCCGTCACGCGGCGGCTGCCGATGTCCAGGGACTCGACCGCATCGAGATCGAGAGCCTTCGCGGCGGCGCCCGCTGCGCCTGAGCCAGGCGCAGCGGCTCGCGAGGCATCGACGCGCTGCGGCTCAAAGCTTCCGCAGGCGATCTCGGTCGAACCGCCCCCGGAATCTGCAACAGCGATGCGACGGTGCGGGAACTCGCGGGCGACACCAAAGAAGGTGAGCCGTGCCTCGACCTCGCCGGGAATCACTTGCGGGCGCAATCCGAGTCCGCGCAGGCCCGTGAGCAGGGCATCCCCGTTCTCCGCGTCTCGCGCGGCGCTCGTGCACGTCGTGCAGGTTCCCGCCGGCTTGAAGGCCGCGATCTCCGCAGTGAACTCACGGCATGCGTCGACCACGCGCGCGATGCCGGCATCCGAGAGGCGACCGGTTGCGTCGACGCCCTCGCCGAGGTCCGTGATGACCGTGCGCTTCTCGAGGCTGAGGATCCGTCCGTCACGCACCGTTGCCAAGGCGCAGCGCGAGGAGACCGTGCCGATGTCGATGGCGGCTACGCGGGCCTCCATGCTAATTCCCCGTCGAGCTGTCGCTGGTTCCGGTCGAGGTTACGGTCTGCCCGGCGACACCATGGAAGAAGAAGACGGCGTCCAGGATCTTGTAATACCACGGCGATGACGCGTAGACGTTCTCCATCGCGCGCTCGACCTCCGCCGAGGTCGTGGGGGCGGAATCCTGCGTGGACCCGGCTGAATCGGAGTCCGACGAGCTGGAGTCGGCCGAAGACGAGCCCGTTGAGTCGGCCGATGATGAGGAGTCGGAGCTGTTCGATGCACCATTTGTGGTGGCCCCGCTGGCATCGGTGCCGGAAGACGCGTCGTCTGACGACGTGCCGTCAGCGCCTGATTCGGTGGAGGAGCTGCCCGATTCATCCGTTGAGGTGATGGGGTTACCGTCCTTGTCGGTGCCGGTGACAATGATGCGGCGCTCGCCCTCCTTCACCATGCCGAGCTCCTTGCGCGCCGCATCCTCGATGCCCTCGTTCGAGAGGTACGAGTCCACTTTCTTCTGCAGGCTCTCGTTGTATTGCTCACGTATCGCGAGCTGCTCGGTCAGGATGGTGTTCGTGCGGTGCGCAATGTAGAGATCCCGGATCGGGAAGTAGAGCCCGAGCGCCACCGCAGCGATGATAACGGCGTAGAACGCATACCTGAACGGGCCGGTGAGCAGGGTGTTGATCGCCTGGACCGCGCGGTTGTCGCTGGCATAGCGCATGAGCGAGGAGACGCGCGACGAGCGGCCGCGATCGGATGCCGATCCGGCGGAATCTCGTGTGGCAGCGCGCTCGCTGAGAGATGGCGCGGTTTCACGTGCGCCGGCTCGCCCCGCCTGCGATGCGGTTTGACGACCCCGGCCACCGCCCGTGCGTCGCGCTGATGCGGACCGGGCCTGCGCCGCATCCAAGCGCTCCGTCTGTGAGGTCGCGCCATGTGCGGCGCCGGTGGATCTGGTCGCGGCGGTGCGACTCGAACGGGAGGGCACCTTGGCATCGCCAGCGGAGGCTCCGCGCTTGCCGCGACCTGCAGCGCTCCGCGACCGGGATGAGCTGCGATTGGCGTTCAGTCGACGGGCTGCCTCGGACAGGTCGCCCGTCGCTGCCGTATCGAAGCTGGAACGGCCTGACGCCGAACGGCCCAAACGACCGTCCTGCACGGAAAAGCCCCTGTTGTCGCGTGAATTCACCATATGCGCCTTGTGCGATTCATCTTTGATTGCGTCTGCGAGACCAGCTTACCACGCGTCTTAGCGCCTGCGGAAGGACTTGGATGCAGCCGTCAAAAACTCCGCGCGAGGGCCCATGGGGACGTGCACGAGCTATATGGGTGGGCACTCGGATGCGCATGCGCCGCAGGAACATGCATCGGGACTGAGCATGTTACGCACGCGGGATCTGTGTCCAAAACGTACTTTCAACCTCTCATGTGGCAAATCCCGCTCCATCTGCCCTCCGAGACTTACTTCCAGGCTCAGACATACGAAGCGGGGCCGAGCGCGGCGCAGGCGCCGAATCGGTGTCCAAAACGTACTTTCGAGCCCCTAACCAGGCAAATCCCGTCTTAACGGATCGCGAAAGCATACTTTCAAACTTGAGTGCGCGGGGTAGAAACGGTGCGTGCTGGGCATACGGAGCCGACGTCCAAAACGTACTTTCAACCCCTCTTGCGGGCAAATCCGATCCCGCTGACTCCTGAAAGTACGTTCCCTGCACCGTTTCTGTCACGCGCCACGCACAGCGCCGAACGAACGTCCGGCGCCCTGACAGGGCATCTCACAACCGCATCGGAACCAAAGCCATCCCACGCTGCGCGGGCTCCAGCACGCGCTCGCCGCACTTTCCTACCGAGGGCAGGCTCTCCGACACCATACGAGCCCCAAAGAGGCAGCCGCACTCCCCTTCCCCAGCACCGATACGGAGCCGTAAACGCAGGGACCCCGGTCCTTCCCCGCAGCGCGTTTGCGAAGCCACGCGCGAAGGGGAAGGACCGGGGTCCCGATGGGAGCCAAGGACTCCGTGTGCTACGTACTAGCGGATGTTGTAGAACGCATCCTTGCCCGCGTACTTGGCGCTGGCGAAGAGTTCGTCCTCGATACGGATGAGCTGGTTGTACTTAGCGATGCGGTCGGAGCGGCAGGGAGCGCCGGACTTGATCTGGCCGGCGTTCGTGGCGACCACGAGGTCGGCGATCGTGCTGTCCTCGGTCTCACCGGAGCGGTGGGACACGATGCAGGCGTAGCCAGCCTCCTTGGCGGTCTCGATGGCCTCGAGGGACTCGGTCAGCGTGCCGATCTGGTTCACCTTGACCAGGATGGCGTTGGCGGCGCCGAGCTCGATGCCCTTCTTCAGGCGCTCGGTGTTGGTGACGAAGAGGTCGTCGCCGACGAGCTGCACCTTGCTGCCGATGCGCTTCGTGAGCTCGACCCAGCCGTCCCAATCCTCCTCGGCCATGCCGTCCTCGATGGAGATAATCGGGTACTTCTCCACGAGGTCGCACCAGTAGTCGACCATCTCAGCGGAGGTCAGCGTGCGGCCCTCGCCCTTGAGCTCGTAGTTGCCGGTCTCGGCGTTGTAGAACTCGGTGGAGGCGGGGTCCATGGCGTACATGAAGTCGACGCCCGGCTTGAAGCCGGCCTTCTCGACGGCCTTGGTGATGTACTCGAACGGCTCGGCGTTGGTCTTCAGGTTGGGAGCGAAGCCACCCTCGTCGCCGACACCGCCACCGAGGCCAGCCTCGTGCAGGACGCCCTTGAGGGTGTGGTAGACCTCAGCGCACCAACGCAGACCCTCGGTGAAGCTGGGGGCGCCGACGGGCATGATCATGAACTCCTGGAAGTCCACGTTGTTGTCGGCGTGCACGCCACCGTTCAAGATGTTCATCATCGGGGTGGGCAGCAGATGGGCGTTCACGCCACCGAGGTACTGGTAGAGCTCCATGCCGGCGGACTGAGCGGCGGCGCGGGCCACGGCGAGGGAGACGCCGAGGATGGCGTTGGCGCCGAGGTTGGTCTTGTTGGGCGTGCCGTCAGCCTCGAGCAGGGCGGCATCAACCGCGCGCTGGTCGAACGCATCCATGCCGATGACGGCGTCGGCGCACTCCTTGTTCACATGGTCAACAGCCTTGGAAACACCCTTGCCGAGGTAGCGGTCCTTGTCGCCATCGCGAAGCTCGCACGCCTCGAACGCACCGGTGGAGGCACCGGAGGGCACCATGGCGCGGCCGAAGGAGCCGTCGTCGAGCACAACCTCAACCTCAACGGTGGGGTTGCCGCGGGAGTCGAGCACTTCGCGACCGTAGACGTCCAGAATCTCACTCATACAAGTCTCCTCTTCCTTGGAGTACGCGGCCCGACACTTCCGGTACATCGAGCCGAACTGCTTCCATTATGTCCCAACCAAGGCATGGGGCGACAGTCTTTTTGCTTCCCGCGCCAATGCGCCGAAAAACACCATGCTGGCCGTGGGCGGGGCGTGGGGTCGCGTCTGCGGACGGGCGGGCCGCGCCTCGGACGCGGACGGAGCGCNAATCGGCTGAAAGCTCGCGTTCAGATGACGTTTTCCAGCCATATCCTGCAAGACGTTTGGCAAGCAGCGCAAGCAGCAGCGCCAACAGGGCACCATGCGTCATCCAAAGGCCGCCACGCACCACTCAGTCCACCCGATCCAAGTCAATTCAAAAATTTGAAATTCATAGTCTTATAATTCAGAATTATCGTTCTAGTTTTATCAGCCGATATTAAAACTTCCAGAAGTGTGGCAGTAAACGCGGGGCCCGCGTGTAGCGACGTCCACCGACCCTCGCTTTCCTCGGGTTTGGCGCGAGGAATCAGCAGTCTACTCGGCGAATTCGGATTCAATGCCGCACTTCTGGAAGTTTTAGGATTCCCAGGCGCGTGTCACCGTGAAAACCACGTGCGAAACCCAGCGCTGAGCCCGGTGGATGGAAACGTATCGACAATGAGACGCCATCATACGGCGCAATCCACGGGGTCGCGAAGCATCTGTGGCCGAACCCGCCGGCGGAGCCGGTCACGACGGCAGCCGATCCTTCTCCGCAGAGTCTATGGTCGCACCCGTCGGCGAAGCCCTGGATGGGGCGCCGTCCACGAGGGCGCGGTGCGCCTGCCTTGCAGCCCGCCTCCACGCGGGCCACGCGAACGGCCTCTTAGAGCAGCGCATGTTATTTTTACAGCCCCACCGTCGCGCGAACCCGTGAGAGCGGCATCCCTTCTCGGCGGGCGATCGCGATCAAGTCGTCCACCTCGGGTTTCACTCGCTCGCTCCCGTCCGGGAGCGTCGACACCTTCACCCGCACGGGCCCAAACGGCGTGTCGACCGTATCCATGCGCCGCCCGAGCACGCTCCGCTCGATGACCTGGTGGCGCACGCCGAGCGTCGGTGTCTCGGCGAAGATAATCTGCTCCAGCTCCCCGGCGTCGCGTGGCAGGCAGATCACCTGCAGCTGATAGCCGGGCCGCCCCTTCTTCGTGTAGATCGGCAGCCAGTGCACCTCGCGGGCCCCGGCCTCGAGCAGGCGGTCGGCGGCGTAGGCGAGATCCTCGGCGGAGGCGTCGTCGATATCGCACTCGAGCTTCATGACCCGACGCTCATCGGCGGGCTCCCCCGCTCCGTCAAAGGCCTCGATCAGCGAGGCGCGCACGAGCGACGGCACGGCATAGCGGCGCTTGCCGGCACCGGCACCGGCGGCGCGGATGAGGTAGCTGCCCGGCAGGGTGAACGACGGGTCCAGAGCCGCAACGAGGGCGGCGCCGGTGGGCGTGACGAGCTCACCTTCCACGTCAAGGTGCGCGAAGGGGATGCCCTGCTGCATGCAGATGTTGCGCACCGCCGGCACGGGCACGGGAATGATCCCGTGCTGGCACCGAACCGTGCCGCGACCGTCGGGCAACGGCGTGGCATAGACACGGTCAGGATACAGGTCGTCGACGAGGACGGCGGCCGCGATGATGTCAACGATGGAGTCCACGGCCCCGACCTCGTGAAAGCCGACCTCCTCAGGTGGGAGGCCGTGCGCGGCGCCCTCCGCGGCAGCGAGAATCTCGAAGGCCCGGTGGGCGATTGACCGGGCACCCGGCGTGAGGTCGGCGGCGTCGATGATGGCGCGGACCTCGGCTAGGTGGCGATGGGCGTGATGATGGGAGCCTTCGCCCCCGTGCGCGTGATGGTGATCGTGGGCGGATCCGTCGTGGCTGCGCGCGAGGCAGCAATCATGATCGTGGCCGATGGCGGCCTCATCGTGGCCATAAGCATGGTCGTGATGCCCGCGGTGCACACGGTCGTCGCCATGACCCTCGTCGCCATGACCCTCGGCGTCATCGTGTTCGTGGTCATGGTGGTGGTCAGAGGAGGCTCCGTCATGGCCATGCGTATGGTCGTGGCGCTCGTGGTGCGCATGGTCATGGCTGTGGCCCTCGTCGTCATGCCCGTGATCATGGCCCTCATCATCGCCGTGCACGCGATCATGCCCACAGCAACCCGGCCCGCGATGCCCGTGCCCCGCGTCCCCGTCGTGCCCGTGCAGGTAGACCATATCGTGATCGTGATTGTCCCCCTGCAGGAGCCGCACGTCGAAGTCGCAGGCGGCAACCCCGGACACCTCGGTCCGGCTCACCGCGATCTCGAACTCGCCGGCCACCGGCAGGCTCGCCAGCGCTGCGCGCAAAGCCGTCTCGCTCGCTCCCAGGTCGAGCAGGGACGCGACGATCATGTCGCCGCTCGCCCCGTTTGAGCAGTCAAGATACAGGCTCGTTACCATACAGCCGGCCCTTCCTATCTGAGATGGTTGATGATCGAGGCCTGGAACGCGGCCCCGAATCCGTTGTCGATGTTCACCACGGAGATTCCACTTGCGCAGCTGTTGAGCATCGCGAGCAGGGCCGTCACCCCGCCAAAGCTAGCGCCGTAGCCCACACTCGTGGGGACGGCGATGACCGGGCACGAGGCGAGACCGGCCACGACGCTGGCGAGCGCGCCCTCCATGCCCGCCACTGCGATGATCACGCGCGCGCGACTGACGACATCCACCTGCGAGAGCAGCCGGTGGATGCCCGCCACGCCCACGTCGTAGAGGAGTTCGACCTCGTTGCCGAGGAACTCAGCCGTGAGGTCCGCCTCCTCGGCCACGGGCAGATCGCTTGTTCCCGCGCAGGCTACGAGCACCGTGCCCACGCCGTCGACCGGCTTCATGCCGCCGAGGATCCCGAGCCGGGCCGACGGGCGCACATCGAGGACGGCGGCGCGATCAGGAGGCAGCAGGGCCCGCACCGCCTCGGCCTTCCCGGGATCGAGCCGGGTGATGAGGACACGCTCCTGCCCGGCCTCGCGCATGGCCCCGAGGATGCCGGCGATCTGCTCGGCCGTCTTACCTTCCCCGTAGATGACCTCAGACGTTCCGGTGCGCATGCCGCGGTCGTTGTCGACGCGTGCGTAGCCGAGATTGCTCACCGACGCCGTCTGCAGGCGGCGTGCGAGCTCCTCAGGCGACACCTCACCTGCGGCGACCTGCTCAGCCAGGCGCAGCGCTTCATCACGCTCCATAAACCCTCCTTTGTCCGCGCCCCATTTTCGCATACTGAGGAACACCGTGTCGCTTCGCGTGCGAAAATGAGACTCGTCCATGTACGATAGAGCCAGTGCAAATCCAACCATCCCACGAGAGAGGTAGCCATGTCTGAGACCAATCCGGACGCCTCCGACCGCGCGCCGGTCTCCCTTGACGTGAACGATGCCGTATTCCAGCAGAAACTCGCTGATCTCGAATCGCTGCTGCAATCCTACGGCTCGATCGCCATCGCCTGCTCCGGCGGCGTCGACAGCTCGTTCCTCGCCGCGGTCTGCGAGCGCTGCATGCCCGAGCGCACCCTGCTCGTGCACGTGCGCTCGACGCTCGTGCCCGCCATCGAGCGCCGCGGCTTCGCCAACCTCCGCGATCGCCTGAGCCTCGAGGCCATTGAGATCGATGAGGACGCCTTCGACGACCCCCAGGTCACGGAGAACAACCCGCGGCGCTGCTATTTCTGCAAGTTCACCGAGTTCGGCGGCATCATCGAGGTCGCCCGCGAGCGCGGGATCGAGACTGTGATCGACGGCAGCAACATCGAGGACGAGGGCGACTACCGCCCCGGCCTCAAGGCCATCTCCGAGCTGGGCGTGCGCTCACCGCTGCGCGAGGCCGGCTGGACCAAGGCCGAGGAGCGGGCATGGCTGCGCGCCTGGGGCTTCCCGGCGGCAGACCAATCCTCGAGCGCCTGCCTGGCATCGCGCATCCCCTACGGCGAGGAGATCACCCGCGAGAAGATTGAGCTCGTGGCCAAGTGCGAGGCCTACCTCGAGGAGCTCGGGTTCTCCGTGGTGCGTGTGCGCCTCTCGAATATGCGCGCGGCCATCGAGGTGGGTGTTGACGAACGGGCGCGCCTCTTCGACGTGAAGCTCCTTGATCAGGTTGACGCCGCATTCCGCTCGTTTGGCTGCAAGGACGTGCTCGTGCGCGCCCGCGGGTACGCGCAGGGCAGCATGAACAGCGCCCTCAGCGCTGAAGCGATCGCGGCCGCGAAGGGCGGGTGCTAGGGAGCGCTCACGCCAACGCAACGGGGCGGCACCTGTGCCTGCCACCCTGCCCTGTTGCGCTCTCGTCCCCCTGAAGCAGCCCCGCGCTACTCCGCGCGCTTCGCCTCATCCCAAAGGTCGTCCAACTCTGCGGTCGTGTGGTCCTCGATCGCGCGGCCCTCTGCCTTCGCCGCAGCCTCCATGGCCGCCCACCGGGCGCGGAACTTGCCCGTGCTCGCGCGCAGGGCGCTCTCCGCGTCGATCCCCTCAAGGCGTGCGACGTTCACCAGGGCGAAGAGCAGGTCGCCGAACTCCATCTCCCGCTCCGCGCTCCCCGGAGCCTCCCGGTCGAACTCGGCGCGCTCCTCGGCAACCTGGCCCCACACGTCCTCGACGGTCTCCCACTCGAAGCCGGCTGCGGCGGCCTTGCGCGAGACCTTCTGAGCCTGCATGAGGGCCGGCAGACCCCGGGGCACGTCGTCGAGCAGGCCTGGCAGCGACGCTTCCGCATCCCCGCGCGCCTCCCGCTCAGCGAGCTTGACCTGATCCCACACGTCCAAGGCGCCTGCGGCATCGGCCGCCTTGATCTTGCCGAACACATGGGGATGCCGCCTGATCAATTTCTCGTTGATGTCATGGGCCACGTCAGCGCAGGTGAACTCCGCCGCGTCAGCAGCGATTTGCGCATGGAGCACGACCTGCATGAGCACGTCGCCGAGCTCCTCGCGCAGGTGAGCGGCGTCGTTCTCCTCGATGCAGTCGACGGCCTCGTAGGCCTCCTCGATCATGTTCTTCGCGATGCTCTGATGCGTCTGAACGCGGTCCCAGGGGCAGCCATCGGGCTGACGCAGCCGCCAGATGGTATCGACGAGCGCCTGGAACGCGGCGCCGGCTTGGGACGGTGCGGATGCGGCCTGGGGCGCACCGCTCTTGGACGCGTCCTCCCGAGGCGACGCCCCAGGTCCCGTGACGTTATCGAATCCCGCTTCGTTCGCGGCCATCGCCCTCACGCCCCTTCCGTGAGGATCACGTGCCGGAACTGGCCGTCCTCGTAGATGCCGCAGCTGTTCGTCCCATCCTTCGGGATGGACACACTTCCCGGGTTGAATGCCCAGATGCCCGGATGCCCCGCGCATGCCTCGTTCACCTTCACATGCGTGTGGCCGAAGACCACCGCGGTACCCGACACGAGCCTGGGTAGGTGGTCGACGCTGTTGTGGAAGCCCGCGCCGAACACATGCCCGTGCGTGAGGAAGAGTGCGCGGACGCCCGCGTCCACGAGCTCGGCGTAATCGGCCATGAGGGGGAAGTCGAGCACCATCTGGTCGACCTCGGAATCGCAGTTGCCGCGGACCGCATTGAGCGGTATGCGCTCGGCAACGCCGTTGAGCAGCGGCGCCACGCGCTTGGGATCGTACTCGCGGGGCAGGTCGTTGCGAGGACCGTGGTAGAGGAGGTCGCCGAGGAGGACGACCCGGTCGGGCACCTCGGCATCGATGGCGGAGACGAGGCGCTCTGTCCAGTAGGCCGATCCGTGGATATCAGAGGCGATGAGGATCTTCATCGCGCGCTCCTTTCGCTGCGCACCGCCGCGGTCGCGGCGAGGTCACCTGCCATGCTAGCGCAACGGGTTGCTGCTGAGGTGCGGTGGGAGGGGCGGGCGCTGGAGATCCCCGCGGCGAGCACTGAGTCGCTACACGGGACCGCTATACGCAGCCGTCGTACAGACCCGTCGCGGAAGTCCACTGCACGGGCCGCCGCGGGAGTCCGTCGCGGGAGTCCACTGTGCGGGCTGTCGCATGGGCCGCCACATGGGCAGCCGCGTGGGCAGCCGCATTGATCCCCCGCTGTTTAGGCCCGCCGCGTTGATCTCCAGCTCGAGCCCACCGCAAGAATTCCCCGCCCTGCCCCGCTCCGCTCCGCTCACAAGAATCCGCTGCAAAGTACGTTCTGCTCGCCTGATTCAGGCAAATCGGCTACTTTTCCGCGTCGAGATGACGTTTTCGAACCCGTTTCGGAGGAAGGGCCCCTAAGCGACGCCGAGTGTGGCGCAAGGCCCGCGGTAGCCGAAGGCCCAGGATCGGGGCCTGGCCCTCAGGGCCACGGCGGTCGGGGCTCCCCAGAGATACACAGCCCCTTACAAGAATCCGCTGCAAAGTACGTTTTACTAGCCGGGCCCAGGCAAATCGGCTACTTTCCCGCGTCGAGATGACGTTTTCGGCGCGTCTCTAGAAATCACGGACGACGCAGGCAGGCCTCGGATGGCCCGGGTCTCAAGCAGTGCGGCGTTCAGCAGCCGAAGCACAAGGGTAGGCCGCGTGCACAAAGCGACTGCAAAATACGTTCTCCACGCCCTCCCTAGGCAAATCGGCCGGATACCCTCGTCGAGATGACGTTTTCGGACCCATCTCGGCAGGCGTTCCACTTGGTGCCGCCCTGCCAGGACTCGTCCCTACCCGCCGCGAACCTCACCCTCTCCGGAAAGGCGAACAGGCCAGACTTCACACCATCCCCTACCTGCCGCGAACCTCGCGGTTCACCACATGCGCCGCAGCGGCGATTCCGACGGAGACGAGGGCGTTCATGCACACAGCCACCACGGCGACGCCCGTCTGTATCGCGATCAACATGCTCGCAAGATTCGCCAGCAGTGCGACGATGATAACCGGCAACAGCCTGATTGCCCACGTAGGCACGGCTGCCACCTTGAGCCCAAAGCCGCCCATGATCGATCCCAGCAGCGCCACGACAACCATCGCGGCAATTTGAACCAGCTCAGGAAGTTCATTGGTTGCCGCAAGAACGATCAGCGTGACGACGAGATCCGCAGCGCCGAGAAGCGCGAGGGCGCAGAGGAATCGCAGTGCTTTCTGGGCTGAGGTCATGGATGGATCCTTTCGTTATCGGATGCGGTTCAGCACAATACCGTTGCGGCGCCCCAGCGGATGCAACGGAGGTGAGGCCCGCCGACGGCGAACAAACCCGCGGCGCGCCACGGAGCACACCCGTATCTGGCCGCCAGCCGCGTGCGATCGCCCAAGCGTGCCCAGGTGTCGCGTTGGCAAGGGCCTTTGACCCCCATGGGCCGATGGCGACCGACCCGGTGCACTCGAGAATCGTCGCCATTGTACCTGCTCCTCGCCCCTGCGACCCCTCGCGCTCTGCTACCCTGTGCCCTGTTGAGAAAGGACCGCCCCCATGCCCGTACGCCCCGACACACCGCGCATAGCGCGTCGACGCATGCGCGAGCAGCTCGTGATCTCCCAGATGATCGCGATTTGGTGCGCGGCGCATCATCCCGCGGACGAACGCACCGAGACGGCCCACTGCGGAACGGCCATCTGCCCCGCATGCGCCAACCTCGACCGCGCCGCCCAGCGACACACGACCCATTGCCCCCATATGGCAGATAAAACCTCATGCCAGGCCTGCGCGCGCCACTGTTACCCACCCAAAGAGGCACAGGCGATTCGCGCGGTCATGCGCTATGCGGGGCCACGCATGGTCTATCGCCATCCGGTGGCCGCGATCCGGCACATCCTGGGACGGTAGCACTCCTCACTCAGGAAAGCGCGTCCGCCACGCGCAACCCGATGCATGCGGCCGCGCCCCATGCACCTCATGCAAGCGAAAACGTCTGCCAGGATCCATCGGAACGGGGAGCATCGACCGCTCGATACCCGCAGGCGTAGGCGAACTCATACGCCCCGCGGATGCCCCAGCAGATATCCTCCGCACGATGAGCGTCGGAGGCGACCGTGATCGGCACCTCAGCGCGCTCGAAGCGCTCAAGTAGGCTCGCCGCCGGATAGTGGCTTCCCACACCCTTGCGGAGCCCCGCGGTGGACACCTCGACATGGCGGCCCGTATCATGCGCGCACGCCGCCATCTCATCCCACAGGGGCGCGAGGTCGATGCTTGGCAGCACGCCGTCGCCGGCGAAGCGCATGGGCAGGTCGGGATGGGCCATGCTGGAGAACGGCAGCGGGCTCGCGCAGGCCTCGCACCAGGCGGCTATGTAGCGGCGCCATATCTCATCGGGGCCAAGGGCCTCCCAAAGACGTCGGTCGTGCGAGTCGTCGATCCAGCCCACGCCGTGCTCGGGATCGAGAGCAGGTGCGGCGTCAGGGTCCTCCACCGCACCGGGGTCCCCGATCCAGTGGACGCTCCCCAAGCGGAAGACGGCCCCGGCAGACCACCGCTCCACGAGGGGCTCGCACCCCGGGTACCAGTCGCATTCGAAGCCGTAGACGAACTCGAGCGCGGGCGCGAGCTTGGCGGCAAGGGCGCGGGCCTCTTCAAAAGCGGCGCGGTGAGCAGGGAGATCGTCAGCCACCACCTGGATCGCACCGGTGGCGTCCATGCTTTGCGGCAAGGTGAGATGATCGGTGGGGACGAGCACGCGGCAGCCGGCGGCAGCGGCGGCGCGGACGTTCTCCTCAAATGTCGACCTCCCGTCTGAGAAGCGCGTATGGGTGTGGCAGTCGATGATCGGAGTGTCCATGGGGCTCGCTTTCAATGGGCTGATGGGGGTCGCCGCGACCGAAAACCTGGCGCCGGAATGGCAAGCACCACGTTGGCCCGTGCGACCGGGCACCTCGGGGACGATGCCGGACCGCTGCAGAGCCATCCCGCACAGCGCGCCGGCGCGAACGCGCCAGCACGCGGAACCAGCGCGTGCAGTGCCCCCATCGTATCGGTCATACTAAGGCGAGTCGATCGCGCCCGCGATCCCTAACCGGAACCTGACCTGAGGAGATCACATGCCCATATCCGTCCTGTGCATCGAATACCCCAAGTGCTCGACCTGCAAGAAGGCGAAGCAGTGGCTCGACGACCACGGCGTCAGCCACACCGACCGCCACATCGTCGAGGAGAATCCCACGGTCAATGAGCTCAGGGTCTGGTGGAAGGCGTCCGGACTGCCGCTGCGCCGTTTCTTCAATACGAGCGGCATCAAATATCGCGAGCTCAAGGTGAGCGCGCAGCTCAATGCGGGGATGTCCGACGAGGACGCCCTTGCCCTCCTTGCGACCGACGGCATGCTCGTGAAGCGGCCGCTGGTGATCATCGATGGGGGCAAGTGCGTGCTCGTCGGCTTCAAAGAGGCCGAATGGGAGGCCGCGCTGCTGTAACGGAATGGGACCGCGACGACGTGTCCTCACGCAAGGCGGAACGTCGCTCCCGTCGCGTCGAACTCCACCTTCATGCCGCGTGTGAGAAACGCGGCCTCGACGGCCGTGCGCGTCTGCTCCAACTCGACGCAGGGATCCATCTCGATCCACAACGACTGCGCACCGCAGGCATCCGTCAGATGCACGCGCGAATTGATGCCGGCTGCCTTGAGCTCCTCGTTCACCTCTGCGACCTGAAACGGCGTCACGATGGGGCGCGCCATACAACCACCTACCTCGTTTGAGAACCGAAACGCGCCGCATCTGGCATGCGGACACGGTTGCTTCCTGGGAATCGTAACAATGGTACCCGCGCACGCTTTGGCGCGACGAATGATCATGAACAGCCTGTGCCTTGCACTGCTTATTTGGCCTCAAACTGGATGGGACGATGACGGCGAAACGAGGTGCTAGTAGAAAATGTCAGATCTGAGTCTATACACGGTCGATTTTGGGGGTTCAGCCGCGCCAGGCCTCGGCGTGTTCCATTTGTGCGCAATAATAAGAGTCGTTTTTTTGTTTTTGATCAATAAAAAGTCACTCCATCAGGCCCAATAGACCAAGAAGACGACGACGTGGCGCAGATCTGACATTTTCTACTACGCTCACGACGGCCTCAAAATTTATGAATCAAAATTAAGAATATATTTTATATAATATGCGAAAAATTTAATTTTTCAACGGAAGGCGGGGGTGGGCTTGGGCATGTGCTCCCGAGGACCTTCGAAAGCCATGCTTCCCTCGCACCGCACCGCAACCGGACGTGCAAAGCTTCAGCAAAAGACCGAAATGATCTCGTCTCAACGATGAAACTTGAACAGCGCCCGTGCAATCCCCTGGCCCCGTCGGGAACCCCGCACTCCTCACGGGCGCCTCAGCAGCGAGGAAGACGCTAGCCGTCCTGCGCCGCGCCCTCACGCCCCCATCAGGTGCACGACGTTGTAGCAGCAGATCGCCATGATGACCACGAGCAGGCCGCGGAACAGCATGTCGACGTGGCGCTCCTCGATGTGCGCGTTGATGCGATGACCTACCGCCCCGCCGGCAAGGCCCGCCGTGATCATGCCGACCACCAACACCGCGTCGACAACCGTGAGATCGACGGTCATGACCATCAGGATCGTGTTGGTCAGCTGGGACAGCAGGATGATGAAGAGCGAATTCGCAGCCGCCTCCTTGGTCCTCATGCCGAACAGGTACATGAGCACCACGAGATTGATCGGTCCGCCGCCGATGCCCAAGAACGACGACATGACCCCGAGCAGCAGGCCCACCACCAGGCAGAGCGCGGCACCGGTCAGGTGTTTCGTCTCGATCCGGTCCTTCCGCAGCGTGTAGACGAGGGTCGCCGCCGTGATGATGAGCAACACGGCCGCCTGCACGACCCCGGCCTCCTCGGGATGCGGCAGCGAGGACTGGACGGCGCTAAACAAAAGCTTTCCCGCCACGCCGCCGGCAGCCGCGCCGATCGCCAACGGCACCCCGGTCTCGCGCGTGACCGGCAGAGAACCGGCCAAACGGGAGCGTCCCACCGAGTAGAGCGACATCGCGAGGACCGTGCAGCCCGAGAGGAAGTTGATGATCGCGATAGGCAGCACCCCGGCAGCATCGAGAACCGGCTTGATGATGATCCCGCCGCCGATGCCGCAGATGGCGCCAACGGCGGATGCGCCGAAGCTGATGATGAAAAACAGAAAGGTCATGGGATCTCCAATGCGCTTCGGTGCGTCGTCAGGCCCTTGTGCGGGGCTGCGATTTCATTTCGGTGGCAAATTACAAGGTCAAAACGGTAAAACGGCACAGTAGAAAGGAATATGGACCCATCTTGGAAAACCGTGCGCAAGGGACGTGACGCTGAGCAGGGTCGACGGGCGAACGCAGGACAACCGGCCATCCGTCCCGCGCGCCTATGCGCACGAGTTGTGCACGGTGGTCCACTCGTAGTTCTCACCAGATCCGGCGCACTCACGTGTGCGCACGAGACAGGATGGGCATCCCAATGGATGGACACCTGCCCGTCGCCCAATCTACGCTCTGCGCACCTTATGCGGGAACCGTCGCTGGATGGCCACAACGCAGCATCCAGTCTGAGAGCAACCGCGCGGGACGATCCGGCTGTGCGTACGGACGTCGACCCCTGGGGCCCTTGAGCGTCGAGCCCTTGGGCGATCCGGCCGTGCGCGCACGCGACGACACATGAGGTCGAAGCGCGTGAGGCTCGGTCTGGCGATCCGGCCGCACGCGCCGGCCTGGGCCGAGGCCGCGTGCTCCCCGCACCTGCGGGGGTCCGCCGTAATTACCGACAGTGGTTACACCGCCCGTAGCGTGCTCCCCGTGCCTGCGGGGGTCCGGCCGTGCGCATGCGCCAGCCGGACCGCGATCTGAACCCCTACGCGCTGAACGACTGCTTGATCTGCTCGATCACGGCATCGGCGTCCATGCGGGCGAAGGCGTCGAAGTCGATGACCTCAACCTTGGTGTCGGGGTACAGGGCCTGGACCAGCTCCTGCTCGAAGCCCACCTGAGGCGTGAGCAGCAGCAGCTCGGCGCTCGTGTGGTTCTCCTTCGCCTGCGAGACCGACCACGCGCTCACATGCGCGCCGTAGCCCTCGGCGTCGATCTCCTTCTGGATCTTCTCCGCGAACAGATGGGTGGAGGTTCCCGCTGCGCACAGCATGACCACGTTGTGCATACTCTTTCCTTTCTCGTGGGGGCACGCGCCCCGTATCAGCCGACGCCCTTGCCGAGGGCGCGGAACATCAGCATTTTATACGCCTCGACACCGGGCTGGTCGAAGGGGTTGACGCCCAGGAGCTCGCCCGAGGCCATGCAGGCGAAGGCGAACCAATATAGAAGGGTGCCCAGATGGTGATCGTCCAACTGGTCGATCTCAACCGTGAGGCAGGGGAGCACCTCGGCATGCGCCGCACGCGTCGCCTCGAAGCTCGCCTTGTTGATGTCCCAGAAGTCCTTGCCGTCCAGGTAGCCGAAGCCGTCCTCAACGTCCGTGCCGCCGAGCACCAGCGAATCGCCCGGGCCGGGCTCGCGCACGTCGAGGAAGGTCTCGAAGAGCTGGCGGGTCCCGTCCTGCACGTACTGCCCGAGGCTGTGCAGCTCCTCGCAGTACTCAGCGGCGACCGGGAAGATGCCGCGCCCGTCCTTGCCCTCGCTCTCGGCGAACAGCTGCTCGAACCACTTCGAGAACCAGCGGAACCGCGGCTCGAAGAACCCGAGCAGCTCAACCTGGTACCCGCGGTCCCACAGGAGCTTGCGGACGGCCGCGTAGCGGAAGGCGTCGTTCTGGGTAGGCCCTGCGGTGCGACAGGAGTGCTCGGTCTCGCGAGCACCCGCCACGAGGGCGCGGATATCGACCCCCGCCACTGCGAGCGGCAGCAGATGCACCTCGGTCAGGGCCGTGAAGCGGCCGCCCACATCCGTCGCGAAGGGCACGAACGTGTAGCCCTCGGCCCGGCAGAGGTCCTCGAGCGGGCTCCCGATGGTGCCCGTGCACACGATGCGGCGGGCGGCCTCCTCGCGACCGTAGCGCTCGACCAGGTACTGTCGGAGCAGGCGGAAGGAGGACCCGGGCTCCAGGGTCTCGAAGTTCTTGGCCACGCAGTCGATGACCACGTCATGGCCGTCGAGATCCTCGAGCATGCGCCTGAGCTCCCAGGCCGAGAGCGTGTTGCCCGCGTACACGATCCGGGCGCCGCCCTCGGGCGCGAGCGCGGCGACGGTCGCCCGGGTGGTGTTGTTCGAGCCGCCCACGCCGATGAGCACGAAGGTGTCCGCCTGCGCTCGGATGCGCTCGGCGAGCGCGCAGGTGCGCTCGACCGTCTCCTCCCCCGCCCACGCGTCGACGGAGAGCCAGCCCAGGGAGTCGGCGTAGCGCTCCTCCCCCGCCTGGCACCGCATGAGCACCTCCGCGCGCTCGTCGAGGTAGGCCTCGAGCTCGTCCGCGGGGATGAAGCGCTCTGCGTATGTCGCATCAAATCGAAGCATGGAACCTCCTAGCAGCCGCAGGGATGCGCCGGGGCGTCATCGCGGAAGTGGCTGTTCTGGCTCGGGTCGGCCATGCAGAGGTGCGGGACGGCGCTCACATAGGCGCCCGGCAGCGCCAGGATGTTGGGGTTGCCGTCGGTGTACTTGCGCGTGGCGTCGGCGATGGCCTCCTCGAAGGTGCGGCGCGTCTTGAGTCCCATGGTGCGGGCGATGCCCGGCTGGCGGGCGCCCACGATGTAGGCGGCGGAGAGGTACTTCTCAGCCAGGTTGCCGCAGCTCATCATCGAGAAGCCGTGGAAGGGGTGGAAGGCCCCGGCGAAGCGGTACTTCCGGATGTACTCCTCGTTGGTGGCGAAGTACTCGCCGTATTTGATCATGTCGTTCAGGGTGTTCATCTGGTCGGTCTGCCAGAACTCCCACTGCTCGCGCAGGTACGGCCAGCGCTCATCGTGGAACCAGCCGTCGCAGGCGCTCGCGATCACGAAGACGGCGTGGTCGGACAGGATGCGCTTGTGGCGGATGACCATGGCGGAGACGGCCTGCATCATCATGATGGGGTTCGTGCCCATGCCGTCGCCGTAGTGGAAGTTCGTGGGCATGCCCATGACCACGATGTCGTACTTCTTCTCGGCCCAGTGCACGTAGGTACGCTTGTCGGCCGTCTTCCAGGCGATCGGCTGCATCTCGTGCGCCCAACCGGAGTTGATCTCGATCTGACGGCTCCAGGTGTCGAGGACGGCATCGACGCAGAAGAAGCGCTTGCCCATCTTCTCTTCCATGTACATGCCCTGGCTGTCGAACTTGGAGCGCATGAGGCTCGAGGTCGAGACCGGCACGAAGTCGGGGCGGCTCATGACGCGGGGCACGTGGTGGGCGCTGATGGAGCGCCAGTGCGTGATGCCGGTGGCGCAGTGCTTGTAGCCACCCGAGTAGCCGCCGTAGGGGTTGCCCTGCGTGTGCCCGATGAGGATTGCGATGTCGGCCTCGTAGACGCGCTTGCTCATGATGACGTGGTCACCCTGCTCGGTGAAACCGAGGTCGACGAGGTCGTCGTAGTTCTCGGAGTCGTGGGCGTCGATCTGACCCGTCTCGTAGAACTCGTTGAAGAGGTCCTCGCCGAGGATCTGGCGGGCCTCATCGGTGCTCGTGCGCGGGTGTAGGCCGTTTGAGAAGAGCAGCAGCACGTCGCTGTGACGCACACCCTGGGCGAAGAGCTCGTCCAGGCAGGCGCGGATGGCCACCCGGCGATGGGCCGTGGGGTGCGTGCCGCCCTTCACGATGTCGGGGATGATGAGGACCGCCGTGGCGCCCGGATGCGCGTAGGAGGCGAGCGGGTCCATGCCGATGGGGTTGCGGATGCTCTCGAGGGTGGCCGCGTACAGCGCGTCCCAGGTCTGCTCGATGCACGGGGGGTCGGCCACCGTCTTGCCCGTGATGAACACGTCGGTGCTCTCGGGGAGGTCGGCTCCGAGCTTGCCGCTCCCGTATTCGAATTCAAGTCTCATCTGCTCACTGCCTTTCCCAGCCGCGCGCGGCCGCTTTGATTACGCGTTCAGGTACAAATCGACGATCTCGAGGTACTCCTCGGGGTAGAACCCGATCTCCCCCGCGAACCGGGTGAGGGCGATGAGGCCGCCGTCGATCTCGGGGATTCCGGCGAGCATGCGGGCGTTGTCGGCCTTGAGCCCGCCGCCGTACACCACGTCGAGGCCGCCGGTGCGCTCCTTCACGAAGCGGGCGATCTTCTGGATGTAGGGGGCGTCCGCCGGGGTCTTGCCCGGCCCGATGCTCCACACCGGCTCGTAGGCGATGACCGTGCGTGCCGGGTCGGCGGCGGCGAGGCCGGCGTCGAGCTGGTGGCCGAGCACCTCCTGCCAGGCGTCCTGCTCCTCTGCGTGCTCGCCGATGCACAGGAGCACCGAGAGGCCGGCCTCCGTGGCGGCGCGGACCTCCTCACTGAGGAGCGCGTCGGCGGNACCCCCACGTCGAGGCCCTCGCGCTGGCAGGCGGCATAGAGCCGGGCGCACGTGTCCATCGTGCCGTTGCCGCCGTTCATGAGAACCCAGCGGATGTCGTGGCGGGCGAGGGCGCGGGCGAGCTCACCGTACCCTTCTTCCGAGACCGCGTCGCGACCGGTGCCGATCGCCGAGGACGGCGAGTGGGGCAGGCAGTCGAGATCGGCCTCGGGAACCGCGCCGAGGTCGATGAAATCGCCCGCGGCGAGGCCGGCCACGCCGAAGCGGGCACCAAGCACGCATCCCACCTGCGGAGACGCCTTCGCCTCGCGGACAGCACCGCAGAGCGAGGCGTTGATGACCGCCGTCGGCCCGCCGCCGTGGATGATCAGGAGGTTGCCACCGGACATCAGAGGCCGGCCTTCGCATAGCGTGCGGCCATCTCATCGAGGCCGACCCGCTCGACGAGCGGCGACCGGCCCACGCTGCCGAACTCGACCACGAGGGTGCCGACGGCCTCCTTGACCCCGGCCTCGATGGCCGCGACCACGGCGGCGACGTCCTCATCGGGGACCTCGCCGTACATCACCGTCGGGTAGATGGGCGGCAGGAAGGCGCGGGGATCGACCTGGGCGGGGTTAGCCGCCAGGAGATCATGGATGGGGCCTGCGGACTTGGAGTCGGCGAGCTCGGGGCGGAGCTTGAAGAGCTCGCGGAGGTTACGGGTGACCGCGAGGCGGATGTCGGTGTCGACGTTGATCTTGTTGATGCCGCAGGGGATGGCCGCGAGCAGCTCGGGCATGGGGATGCCGTAGGCTCCCTGGACGTCGCCGCCGAGACCGTTGATCTCCTCGACGAGGTACTGCGGGACCGTGGAGGAGCCGTGGCTCACGAGGGCGCACTCGATGCCGGCGTGGAGCAGGCACTCGCGGATGGCCGTGGGAATCTCGCGGCGGAGCTTCACACCCTTGCCCTTCGAGGGACCGTGCATGGTGCCGTAGCTAATCGCGAGGGCGTCGACCTTGGTGTCGCGGATGAACTCGATCGCGGCAAGCGGGTCGGTGTAGGTGCTCGTGAGCGAGGAGACGTCGTCCTCGACCCCGGCGAGCACGCCGAGCTCGCCCTCGACGGAGACGCCGCGGGCGTGCGCGTAGAGCACCACCTCGCGCGTGAGCTCCTTGTTCTCCTCGAACGGCAGGGACGATCCATCGATCATGACCGAGGTGTAGCCGCCGTCGATAGCGGCCTTCACGCTCTCCAGGTCGTGGCCGTGGTCGAGGTGGAGGACCACCGGCACCGGCGACTCCTCGGCGAAGCGGCGAACCGCCGCGCCGATGTTCTTGGCTCCGCGGATCTTGTCCTCGACCGTGCCGTTCGCGAAGTCGGCGCGGCCGCCCATGAAGGCGTTCGCGAGGTCGGCGCCCTGCAGGATGACCGGGCTACGGAACATCTCGTGCACCTCGATGGCGGCCTTCGCCTGGCAGACGGCGTTCACGTTGAACGCGCCCTGGGCGTACCCATGCGCGCGGGCGGCGTCGAGGACCGGTTTGAGCGGGACGAGTGGCATGGCTGCTCCTTTATTTGGGTGACGTGGTGGGCGGGGCGGGGCCCTACCCCATGGATACATCGGTGAGGCGGATGAGGTGCGCGCTCGGCGGGTTGCCGTCCATGAGCGACAGCAGCTCGCGGGCGCACGTGGTCCCGACCTCGTAGTTGGGAAGGCGCATATAGGCGCCAGGGTGGAAATGGCTCTCGCCGTTGTTCGCGAGCTCAGCGGTGACCAGACGTTTATTCACAAGGCGGTGGATCGGATCGGTCCAACCCGACCAGCTCGCCACCACGGCGTCACCGTCCTCGAGCGGGGCGCAGGCCTCCTTCATCGCATCCAGGAACCGCTCCGTGAGCGCGTCGCCCTCCTCGGTGGTCCCCACGGAGTACCGCAGGTCCCAAACGTCAAGATTCTGCAGGGTGACCGGCATGTCGGCAACGAGGAGCTCGACCTCGGGGGCTGCTGCGATCGCCTCGCGTACCACGGCGGCGCGCAGGTTCTCCTGGCCGGTTCCCGTCTGCGGCTGCACGTAGAGCACGCGGCGCGGGCGGGACGCGAGCACGCGCTCGAGCACGCGGCGGGCGCCNCGCACGTCCTCACGGTGGACCCCCTGGGGGCCCAGCTTGAGCGCGGAGTCGGCCGAACGGGCGGCCAGGGCCCCAGGGAGCTGTGACTCCGGCAGGAAGGCGGCGAACTCGGCGCGATCGGCGAAGGCGGCGATGCCATCTTGGATGGACGCCACCACCGTCTGCCCCCACTGCGCCGGATCGGCGAGGCGGTTCACGCCGCCTCGCTCCGGCTCGACATCGAATCGCTTGAGGTTGAGGTAGATGTGCTTCATGCGTTCTCCGATCTGGGACATGGCTATACGAAGCTGACGAGTCGGGGCAGGGCCGGGCCGATGAGCGGGCGGCACCAGCTGAGGAAGGCCTCGGTGACGCCGTTCCCGCGCTCGTTGATGAACGCGTCAGGCACGCAGCGCTCGTCGAGCATGACCTGCTCGAGCGGCGTGAGCACCGTACGCACGCGGTAGCCGTCTCCCGGCTCGCGCTCGAAACCCACCATTTTGCCCGTCTCCCCCGCGAGGGCGGCGCGGACGGCCTCACGGCCGGCCAGCTCGGCCTCGTCGCGGTCGNACGCCGTCGACGCGGCCTTCGTAGAAAGCACCCAGGTAATCGCAGAGACCGTCGCGGCGACGCCGGTTCGTGCAGAGCAGAAGCGACATGTCGAGATCCTCGAGCACGCTCTGGATGCCGCGGATGGTCTGGTTGAAGCGGGGCACGGCGAGGTTCTTCTTCGCGACCACACCGATGGTCCGCGAGCGCTTGCTCCTAAGAGCGCGGGCGGCGCTCGAGGGCACGTAGTTGAGATCGCGCGCGATGGCGAGGATGCGGTCGCGCGTGGCGGGGGCGATCTTCTGGCCGGGCGTGCGGTTGATCACATAGGAGACCGTGGCCGTGGTCACATGAGCCGCCGCGGCTATGTCCTTCAAGGTCGCCCGCTTGCCCATGGACCGTTCTCTCCCTTCGTCTTGACCTGGCTGACCCCGTTTCGCACCTGCGCCGGGGCACGTTCTCTCCATAGTGCGCCAGTGCGGCCATCATATTACTTATACGTTTAAGTATCGAGATGAAATTTTGGACATCGGTGAACGGCAGCCGATGCCTTTTTGTAACCGTCCACGTTCCAATTTCTACCGTTTAGCGAGTAGCACTTTTTAAATCATACGTAGCACTATCTCATTCTACCTCGCATTTCATTATCGATGAAGCAGGTAATCAGCGTATTCCGTTCGCGGAATCAGATCATACCCTCTCTTTTACACGGTATTATGCCTGCCACGTAAGCATTCGCATGCGATTGAGTTCGGCCGTCTCTTTTGCCGCGAATATGACTTATACGATTAAGTGATTGTACGACCAACGCGCTCCGACACACAGAAAGAAAGGACCATCGATGCAGCAAGATGAAAAGGTACCCATCTGGTCTCGCGTGCCGAGCGGCGTGTGGGTGCTGATCTCCGCCGCATGCGCCATCGCGCTCTGGCTCGCGGCCTCCGCCCAGCTCCCCGCCGTCTTCGCGCCCCCTCAGGCCGTATGGGAGGCCCTGATCTCCAAGGCCGAAAGCGGCATCCTCCTGCAGCACGTGTGGGCCTCGCTGTCCCGCGTCCTCATCGGCTTTGGCCTCGCCTTCGTGGCCTCGATCCCCGTCGCCTTCCTCATGGCCTGGTACGACCCCTTCCGCCATGTGGTCGAGCCCTGGATCCAGTTCATCCGCAACATCCCGCCGCTGGCCTACGTCTTCCTGCTCATCGCCTGGCTCGGCATCGGCCAGCAGAGCAAGATCGCGGTCATCTTCATCGCCGCCTTCCTCGTGATGGTCGTCACCATCTTCCAGGGCGTCAAAGGCGTGGACATGACCCTCATCAAGGCGGCCCGCGTCCTCGGCGCCCGTCAGCGTGACATCTTCTTCAAGGTCACCATCCCCGCCTCCACCCCGTTCATCCTCGTGGCGGCCCGCCTGGGCCTCTCCACCTCGCTCACAACCCTCATGGCCTCCGAGATCGTCGGCGGCGACCGCGGCATCGGCATGATGATCCAGCAGGCGAGTGGTTACTACGAGATGGATGTCGTGCTGCTTGGCATCATCATGCTCGGCGTCATCGGCATCTGCTTCGAGAAGATCGTCCGTTACCTTGAAAGGAGGTTCACCGGATGGCAGGAAACCGTGCAGCAGTAAAGGTCCACGTTGACCATGTGGTGAAGAAGTTCCAGACCCGCAAAGGTGAGATGACCGCCCTGAACGGCGTCGACCTCGATATTCACGAGAACGAGTTCATCACCGTCGTCGGACCGTCCGGATGCGGCAAGTCGACGCTCCTGAACATCATCGGCGGCCTTGAGAAGCCGACGGAGGGGCGCGTCCTCGTGGACGGCCAGCCCGTGGCGGGTCCCGGCCCCGACCGCGGCATCGTCTTCCAGCAGTACGCCCTCTTCCCGTGGCTCACGGTTGAGAAGAACGTCGAGTTCGGCCTCAAGCTCCAGGGAAAGTCCAAGGAGGAGGCCGCCGAGATCGCCCACAAGTACCTGAAGATGGTGGAGCTCGAGGACTTCGCGAAGCACTACCCCAAGGAGCTCTCGGGCGGCATGAAGCAGCGCGTCGCCATCGCCCGCGCGTACGCCACCAACCCCAAGGTGCTCCTCATGGACGAGCCCTTCGGCGCCCTCGACGCCCAGACCCGCACCCAGCTCCAGCAGGAGCTCCTCACCACGTGGGAGAAGGAGCAGAAGACCTGCTTCTTCATCACGCACGACGTGGAAGAGGCCATCATCCTCGGCCAGCGCGTGGTCATCATGTGCGCCCGCCCCGGCCGCGTGAAGGACATCATCGACATCGACATCCCCTACCCGCGCGACCAGGCCACCAAGATGAGCCCCCGGTTCCTCGAGCTCAAGAACGAGATCTGGAGCCAGGTCTACCAGGAGTACCTCTCGGTGCGCAAGTAGCGCCCCCTCGTCCAGCAATGCGCGTCTAAAAAGCGGGCGCGCTGTAGGTAAAGGAGTGACCATGTCCGCTATCAATGACCTCCCCATCAGCCGTCGCGGCCTACTCGCCGGCTTCGCCGGGCTCGGCCTCGCGGCCGCCGGCATCGCCGGCTGCTCGGGCGGCACCAGCACCACCCAGGCGGGCTCCACCGCCAGCTCCAGCTCGTCGGGCTCGAGCTACGACCCCGTGACGCTCAAGGTCGCCTTCATGCCCAACCTCGGCTCCGCGAGCTCGCTGTTCGCCGGCATCGAGCAGGGCTACTTCGAGAAGATGGGCATCACCATCGAGACCCAGCAGTTCCAGGGCGGCCCCGCCGAGATCACCGCCATGCAGTCCGGTGAGATCGACATCGCCCAGATCGGCCACGGCGCCCACGCTCTCTGCATCAAGGGCCAGGCCAAGGTCTTCGCCTTCGACCAGCTCTCCATGGCCGACTCCGTCGTGACCGACAAATCCAAGGTCCCCAACGCCGCCGCCCTCAAGGGCAAGAAGGTGGGCGTGGCCTCCGGCACCTCCTCCGAGATCATCCTGAACCTGCTCCTCCGCGACGCCGGTCTCAGCGACTCCGATATCGAGAAGGTCGAGATGGACGTGTCCGGCATGACGACGGCCCTCATCTCCGGCCAGATCGACGCCGCCGCCACCTGGTCCCCCAACACGGTGACCATCGAGGAGAAGCTCGGCGACAACTACCTCGTGCTCGCCAACAACACCGACTACGAGGACGAGGTCGCCTTCCCCAGCAGCTTCGTGTGCCTGCCCGAGTACGCTGAGAAGAACGCCGAGATCCTCGAGCGCTTCGCCGCCGCCATCGATATGGCCCAGGCGTATCGCGCCGAGCACATCGATGACATCGCGAAGCTCCTCGCCAAGAAGCTCGACCTCCCCGAGGAGACCCTGCTGCAGTCCACCGGTGAGGGCGACTGGGAGGGCTCCGCGAAGACCATCGGCGACATGGACACCATCAAGGGCTACTACGAGGCCCAGCAGAAGGTCTTCATCGACAACGGCAAGATCGACGCCGCCGTGCCGGTGGACGACTACGTGCTCTTCGACGCCATGGAGAAGGGCGCTGAGCTCTACAAGGAGAACAAGTAGGCTCCTGCCTTCGCTGACAGGTCATCTCCCTCACGTATCTGACCGACTTGCGATTTGAAATGACCTCTCGGCCGCCCCTTGCCGAGAGGTCATTTCCCATCGATTGACTTGCGAGCACCGGACCCGCGCCCTCGTCGCGCGGCGCAGACGAAAGGAATCCCATGGATTACTACCACATTGAAGCCGCTGACCTGGGCCGGGACGCGCTCGTCCCCCTCTCCGTCCACGGCAGCTCGGGCGAGATCTTCTACGAGCTGGCCCTCGAGATGATCCAGACGATCACCGAGAACAACGAGGCCGACCGCGGCAGCGTGCTCATCTGCCCCGTGGGGCCGGTGGGCCAGTACCCCATCTTCGTGCGCCTCGTGAACGAGCGCCGGCTCTCGCTCGCGCGCTGCTGGTTCATCAACATGGACGAGTACCTCACGGACGATGACGCGTGGATCGACGCGGGCGACCGCCTCTCCTTCCGCGGCTTCATGGACCGCGAGGTCTACGGCAAGATCGACGCCGAGCTCCTGATGCCCGAGGAGCAGCGCGTCTTCCCCGACCCCCTGCACCCCGAGCGCATCGGCGAGCTCATCGAGCGCCTTGGCGGCGTGGACCTCGCCGTGGGCGGGATCGGCATCACCGGCCACCTCGCGTTCAACGAGCCCGACGAGGCGCTCACGGTCGAGGAGTTCGCCGCGCTCCCAACCCGCGTGCTCAGCATCCACCCCGAGACCCTCGCCACCAACGGCGGGGCCGACCTCGGCGGCGCTCTCGAGGACATGCCACGGCGCTGCGTGACCATCGGCATGCGCGAGATCCTCGGTGCCCGCAAGGTGCGCATCGGGGTCTTCCGCGACTGGCACCGCGGCGTGGTGCGCCGCGCCGCCTACGGTGAGGTCACCTCGGCCTTCCCGGCCACGCTCCTGCAACGCCACCCTGATGCCCGTATCTACGTGAACGACGTGGCCACGAAGCGCGCCTACTAAGGAGGAGCCATGGCTGAGATGGGCGATGCCCTGTACGTGCGCGGGGCTGAGGTCGCGACGGCGGACGGGATGCTCCGCTGCGACGTGGTGATACGGGACGGCAAGATCGTCGGCCTTCCGCGCTCGGAGGCGAACGTGCTCGGGCTCCCCGAGGTCGATGCGACGGGCCTGACCGCGCTTCCTGGCTTCATCGACGTGCACACGCACGGAGCCGCAGGCATCGATGTGAACGCCGCGGACGTCGAGGGGCTGCGCACCATCGGCCGCTTCTTCGCGAGCCAGGGCGTGACGGGCTGGCTCTGCTCAGTGCTCACCGACACGCCGGAGCAGACGCGCTGGTGCCTGCGGCAGGCGCGCCAGGTGATCGAGGAGGGCATCCCCGGCGGGGCGGCGCTCCTCGGCATCCACCTCGAGGGCCCATGCCTGGCCTGCGCCTACAAGGGCGCGATGCCCGAGCACCTGCTCATGCACGAGGCCGACTTTGACCTGTTCCGGAGGTACCAGGAGGAGTCGGGCGGCAACGTGCGCTACGTGACGCTCGCGCCCGAGGTGCCCGGTGTGGAGGAGATGATCCCCCGTCTGAACGCGCTCGGGATCACCTGCGCGATCGGGCACAGCGGCGCCGGCTACGACGAGGCGTCCGCCTGCGTGGAGGCCGGGGCCCGCGCGGCCACGCATCTCGGCAATGCCATGCGCCTGTTCCACCAGCACGACCCTGCCATCTTCGGCGTCGCCCTCGAGCAGGATCTCTTCGTCGAGACCATCTCCGACGGCCGCCATCTGCACTCCGGCTCGGTGCGGCTCTACCTCAAGAGCGCCGGCTGGGACCGCGTGGTGGCCGTGACCGACTCCATCATGGCGGCCGGCCTACCCGACGGGGCGTACAAGCTCGGCGTGAACGACGTGGTGGTCGAGGACGGCGACGCCAAGCTCGCCGACACCGGAGTGCGCGCGGGATCGACCCTCACCATGGCGCAGGCCCTGCGCAACATCATGGCCTTCACCGGTGTGGACGCCGGGCGGGCGGCGCAGCTGCTGTCGCGCAACCCCGCCGAGCTCATCGGGTTCGCCGGCAAGGGCCGCATCGCCGCGGGCTGCGACGGCGACCTCGTGCTTGTTGACAGCGAGCAGCAGGTTGCCTGCACGGTGGTCGGCGGGCGCGNGGTGAGGTCACCTCGGCCTTCCCGGCCACGCTCCTGCAACGCCACCCTGATGCCCGTATCTACGTGAACGACGTGGCCACGAAGCGCGCCTACTAAGGAGGAGCCATGGCTGAGATGGGCGATGCCCTGTACGTGCGCGGGGCTGAGGTCGCGACGGCGGACGGGATGCTCCGCTGCGACGTGGTGATACGGGACGGCAAGATCGTCGGCCTTCCGCGCTCGGAGGCGAACGTGCTCGGGCTCCCCGAGGTCGATGCGACGGGCCTGACCGCGCTTCCTGGCTTCATCGACGTGCACACGCACGGAGCCGCAGGCATCGATGTGAACGCCGCGGACGTCGAGGGGCTGCGCACCATCGGCCGCTTCTTCGCGAGCCAGGGCGTGACGGGCTGGCTCTGCTCAGTGCTCACCGACACGCCGGAGCAGACGCGCTGGTGCCTGCGGCAGGCGCGCCAGGTGATCGAGGAGGGCATCCCCGGCGGGGCGGCGCTCCTCGGCATCCACCTCGAGGGCCCATGCCTGGCCTGCGCCTACAAGGGCGCGATGCCCGAGCACCTGCTCATGCACGAGGCCGACTTTGACCTGTTCCGGAGGTACCAGGAGGAGTCGGGCGGCAACGTGCGCTACGTGACGCTCGCGCCCGAGGTGCCCGGTGTGGAGGAGATGATCCCCCGTCTGAACGCGCTCGGGATCACCTGCGCGATCGGGCACAGCGGCGCCGGCTACGACGAGGCGTCCGCCTGCGTGGAGGCCGGGGCCCGCGCGGCCACGCATCTCGGCAATGCCATGCGCCTGTTCCACCAGCACGACCCTGCCATCTTCGGCGTCGCCCTCGAGCAGGATCTCTTCGTCGAGACCATCTCCGACGGCCGCCATCTGCACTCCGGCTCGGTGCGGCTCTACCTCAAGAGCGCCGGCTGGGACCGCGTGGTGGCCGTGACCGACTCCATCATGGCGGCCGGCCTACCCGACGGGGCGTACAAGCTCGGCGTGAACGACGTGGTGGTCGAGGACGGCGACGCCAAGCTCGCCGACACCGGAGTGCGCGCGGGATCGACCCTCACCATGGCGCAGGCCCTGCGCAACATCATGGCCTTCACCGGTGTGGACGCCGGGCGGGCGGCGCAGCTGCTGTCGCGCAACCCCGCCGAGCTCATCGGGTTCGCCGGCAAGGGCCGCATCGCCGCGGGCTGCGACGGCGACCTCGTGCTTGTTGACAGCGAGCAGCAGGTTGCCTGCACGGTGGTCGGCGGGCGCGTGGTGTACACGCGGTAGGATATCGTGCTGGCCGGAGGGCCCGGGTGCGCGCGTCGGCCCGGGCTCTCCGGCGTTTACGCTCCCGGGCGGGGTGTGCCGGGGGCCGATCAACCCGCGCGGGGTGTACCGGGGGGCGCCGATCGGCCCGCGCGACGCCTCCGGTGCGATCCCCCGGCGTGACGTCCACCCTGCGGCGTGACGCCTCCAGCACGGCGCTCCCGGTGCCATGCCCCCAGCGCGGCGCTCCCGGCGCGGCACCCCGATGCCATGCCCCCAACGCTGACAGGTCGGAATTGCCCCATTCAGGCCCCGTTATGAGCGAATCCTGCACGGTCACGCATCCCCCTTGATGCCGACCGTGCAGGATTCCCCCTTTTCAGCGGGATATGGTCGCCATTTCGACCCGTCGGCGCGTGACGGAGGCCGTTGCGTGCACGGTGCGGTAAAGGCCAATGCCGACGGACCTCCCGCACGCTGTCCTCGATCCTGTGGCGCATCCATGCTGCACATGACCCAGACATTGGATCGGCATCCTCGCCGCTATACTGGTCGTCATGGAATCTAGCAGGAACACGAAACCGCCGGTGCACGGAGCGATGGCCAGCCCCGCCCGCCGCGCTGCGCGCTACGGCGCGCTTGTGGCACTCGCCCTGGTCTGTCTCTTATCCCCATCTNCTACATCGAGGTCCTCGTGCCCGCACCTGTGGCGATCCCCGGCGTCAAGCTCGGCCTCGGCAACATCGTCGTGCTGTTCACCCTCGAGCGATTCGGGACGCGCAGCGGCTTCGCGGTCATGGCCGTCAAGGTTCTGGCCTCGGCCCTCCTGTTCGGAAACCCCCAGGTGCTGGCCTTCAGCGCCGGCGGCGGCCTGCTCTCTTGGGCCGTCATGGCCGCGGCCCTGCGGAGCGGGGCGTTCTCGACGATTGCCGTCTCGGTGCTCGGCGGCCTGTCCCACAACCTGGGCCAGCTGGCGGTCGTCGCCCTCATTCTGACGCCCCAGGTGGCAATCGCGAGCACCCCGGTCCTCGCTGTGGCCGGCCTCGTGACCGGCGCGGTCATCGGCGTCATCACACGTGCGGTCCTCGCCGCCCTGCCCGAGGAGGTCGTCCATGGCTGACGCCAGCGCGCGGGGCCGAAAAGAAGCGCCTGAAAACCCCGCGACCGCAAAGACGCCTATCGCCCCGCCCTCGAAGCGCTCGCTACTCACCCGCCGCCGAGCCCTCATCGTCGGGGGCCTCGCCGCAGGTACCATCGTCGCAGCTGCAAGCGGCGGGGGCGATGCCCTGCTTCGGCTCATTGGAGGCGGCGCGCGCCCGTATACCGGTTCGACCTTCGCCTTCGACACGTTTTGCAACTTCACGGTCTACGGAGATGACGCGGCCCTGACCAAGCTCACCGAGGCCTGCGCACGCTATGACGCCCTTTTCGACCTCTACGACGAGACGAGCGACATCGGCCGCATCAACGCGGCCCAGGGCGCGCCCACAGAGGTCAACCCTGCGACGGCGTCCGTGATCGCCCGCGCGCTCGAGCTCTCCCCTCAGCTCGACGGGCTCTTCGATATCACCATCGGCGCAGTCTCCACCCTCTGGGACTTCAAGAAAGGCGTCCGGCCGAGTGACGAGGCCATCGCCCAGGCCCTCCCCCACGTGGGCTGGCAGGGCGTGCACGTTGACGAGCAGGCGGGCACCGTCACCTTGGACGACCCGGCCGCCAAGCTCGACCTCGGCGGCATCGCGAAGGGCTTCGTGGCCGATCGCCTGATCGAGCTGCTGCGCGACGAGACGAACGCCACCGCCGCCGTGATCTCACTCGGTGGGAACATCGCCTATTTCGGTGAGAAGCCGGGCGGCGAGCCCTGGGCCACGGGCATCCGCGACCCGAATGACCCCGGGGGTGACAAGACCGTCGGAACCACCCATACAGCAGGCGGCACTGTTGTGACCAGCGGGCTTTACGAGCGCACCTTCACCGAGGGCGACACCACCTACTGGCACATCCTCGATCCGCGAACCGGCATGCCCGCCGCGACCGACGTGGTGGCCGACACGGTGTTCGGTGCGTCATCGACCACGGCCGATGCGCTCTCGACGGCGCTGTTCGCAGCGGGGAGCAACTGCGGGATCGAGCTGGTGGACGGGCTGGCGAACATGGGCGCCTACTTCGTCCTCGATTCGGGGACCGCGGCTGAGAGCGCCCGCTGGCAGGAGCTCACCGACTTCACTGCGTAGACCGGGGGCTGGGATGCTCGCCGCTGCCGTGCGCCGCATGTTGATGTCGGGCCGCGGATTCATCGACCCGATCGCGGCGCCTAAGCAGTGGGACGTGACGGGCGTTGGATGCGACCGCGTGCACAGGATGAGGGCAGAGCATCATCTCGAAGCGCTTCCGCAGGTGACCTGTTTGTAAAAGCGGTCGAGCCTTGGTTTTCTGATCCATGTGAACCAACGGTCTGCACATCGGATACTGAGGCATGACCGCCTGCCTTGAGTTGTCTTGGTCTGAACGCTTGCCCCGAGATGCCGAGACATGGACGCCTGCCTGGAACAGGAATAAAACATCATCTCGAGGCCACTTCAAGGGCGTTCTGCCAGGAAGGGCGGTCGAGAGTAGGCTTTCGGGCCTATCTGCGCAATGGCACGGAACAGCATGCGTAGGCGTTCTCTTTGGGACTTGTTTGTGAATCGGCATCTGCGCCAAAAAGACGGAGCGATATGCGTAGAGGCGCAGGCTGTTGGCAAAGACCCAGCATGCGACATGGTCCGCTACGCCCTCGGTGCAGACTGGTCGATAGTCGAGGCTTTCTTCCCGATCTTTCCCGTTTTCCGTCAAAAACAGGGTGTCAATATTTCAGAAAATGACAGGAAACGGGAAAGATAGCGGTCGAGTCCGATTCTCGATATCAACCCCACCCCGGGGGGCGATCGAGCTCGGATTGTGGCGGCAGGGCATGGGATGGATGACGGGCGAGATCGATCAGCAGAGCGGAAACAGGGATGGCTATCGGACGGATCAGATGCGCGGCGACGGACCGCGCGCAAGTGGCGGACGCGCAAACGGCCCACAGGCCCTGCAAGCGCCCGCAGGTCCGCAAGCGGTCCTCAGAGCGAGCGGCGACCGGCCGTGCGCGAGGCGGCGGGC
>NZ_LT838844.1:239958-244389 GCF_900176655.1 Collinsella vaginalis | reverse complement strand
CGCCGCCGGCGAGCAGCACCGAGTTGATGCCGATGACCTGCACGAACAAATCGCGCATCCGCCGCTCGAGCCCCTGCGACAGCCGGCGCAGCGCCACCAGCGCGCTGAGGCCGCCCTCGGAGAGCGTGATATCGGCCACCTCCTTGGCGATCGCCGTCCCCGATCCCATGGCGACCCCCACGTCGGCTGCGGAGAGGGCCGGCGAGTCGTTCACGCCGTCGCCCACCATGACCACGCGCGCCCCTTCGGCCCGGAGCTCCTCGATGATGCCGTGCTTGTCCTCGGGCAGCAGGTTCGCACGGTACTCGGCGATCTCCGCCTCGGCCGCCACGCGCGCGGCCGCATGGTCGTTGTCGCCCGTGAGCATCACGATCCGCTGGAACCCGAGGGCACGCAGGTCGGCCAGGGCGGCGACCGTATCCTCCTTGACGGGGTCCTCGACGCCGATCACGCCCCTCAGCACCCCGTCGACGGCGAGATACAAGGTTGAGAGCCCGTCCATCGTCGCCGCGATCTCGGCGGCAGCTGAGGGCGGGATCTCCACATGCTCGTCCTGGACGACGAAATGCTCGGAGCCGATCACCACGCGCGCGCCGTTGAGCGCGCTCGCGATCCCGTGCGCGACGATGTACTCCACCTCGGCATGGCGCTCCCGGTGCTTGAGCCCGGCCTCGGCGGCGGCGTTCACCACGGCGCGGGCCACCGGATGCGGGAAATGCTCCTCCAGGCAGGCGGAGAACCGGAGCACCTCGTCGGTGGACCACCCGTCGAATCCAAGCACCTCGCGCACCCGGGGCGCCGCGGCCGTGAGCGTCCCCGTCTTGTCGAAGACGATGGTGTCTGCCGCGGCGAAGGCCTCGAAATACCGGGACCCCTTGACGATGAAGCCCTCACGGGCGCTCTGGCTCATGGCCGTGAGCACCGAGATTGCGCCCGTGAGCTTGAGGGCGCAGGAATAGTCGACCATGAGGGCGGCCGAGGTTCGCTCGAGGTTGCGCGTGGTGAGGGCGACGATGCCCGCGAGCAGGAAGTTCCAGGGGACGATCTTGTCCGCTAGGCTCTCGCGCCGCGCAAGCGAGGCGGCTTTCAGGCGCTCGGACTGCTCCACGAGGCTCACGATGGACCGCAGCTTGGTGCTCTCGGTCACCGCCCGCACGCGCACGTAGATCTCGCCCTCCTCGACCGCGGTGCCGGCGAACACGTCGTCCCCCGCGATGCGCTCGATGGCCAGGGGCTCGCCGGTGAGCGAGGACTGGTTGACCATGGCGATGCCGCGCTCGATGGTGCCGTCAACGGGGATCGGCATGCCCGTGCGCACGACGATGAGGTCGCCGACCACGAGGCTGTCGGCCCCCACGCGCCGCTCCTCGGCCCCGCGCTCCTCAGCATCCCCGCCGGGAATGAGCTGGGCGAAATCGGGCACCTCGAGCAGGGATTGGATGAGCTCGCTTTGCGAGTGCGCCCGCGCGTACCCCTCGAGCAGGCTGCCGAGGTTCAGCAGGAGCATGGTGCCCGCTGCGGTCTTGAAGTCGCCGCGCGCGAACGAGATGCAGATCGCCGAGGCGTCGAGCACCGGCACGTCGAGGCGGCCGGCGGCGAGCGAGCGCAGGGCCTCGAGGAGGAAGCCGCGGTAGCTCCAGATGGAGTAGGCGACCGCGAGGGGCGCGGGCAGGAACCAGCGCCGCGCGACATGGGTGCCGAGGAGCCATGCGACATCCATGAGCAAGGTGTGCACGCGCGGCACGGCCCCGCCGGGTAGGGCTCGGCGGGACTCCCCCAGTGCAGCGGCATCGATGGCGGCGAGCGCGGCCAGCGCCTCTGCACGCCCGGGGATGAGGGAGAAGGGGTCGTCTGCCGCGGAGGGACGCGTCCCATCCCCGGCCTCGGCGGGGATTATCTCCGCTGAGGGCGCGGCGGGCTCCGCCGTCTGTGTGGCCGAACCCGCAGCGGACGCAGGCGGCGCCGGGACACCCGATGCGGCGGGGGCCTCGGCGGAGTCGCTGAGGGCCTCCGCAGCTGCCCCGTAGTGCACCGCTACCGATCCCACGCGCGGGTAGACGCTCACCCGGTTGATATGGGGGTCCGCGATGAGCACGCGCTCAAGGGCGCCAACATCGCCCTCGGGGACCCTTCCGGCAAGCTTCACCCGGATGCGGCCGGGCACCTCATGCTCAATGGTGAACTGCATGGCTGTACCGTTTCTATATGAGGGCAGCCGCGGGCCAGGAGGCGGCACGCGGCTGCTCGGGAACGAATCGCGACGCCTGGACTACTCAGCCGCGGTCTCGGTCTCCTTGCTGTTCAGGTATCCGGCCTCAGCGACGATGTCATCGGCCTCGGCCTTCGCCTGCTCGACGATGTCCTCATAGCCGGCCTTGGCGCGCATGCCGGCGGCCACCGCCTGCACGGCGAGGTTGCGCACGCAATCGCTCTTGAGGATCTGGGCACCGAGGGCACCCGCAAGGACACCGGCACCGGCGATCAGGGCATGTGTTTTGGAGACTGCAAACATGTTGAACTCCCATCTCGGATGTTGCGAAAGCGTCGGCGCGCGATTAAGAGCCTGTGCAAGACGCTTTACTCTTCTCTGACAGTTTACCGTGTGTTCGCTCGGAAACGCGGTAAAATTTAGCTATGGTTAACAGTTTTTAGGAGGTCCCGACTGTGAAACAGCATCGATTCTGGGCGTATGCGATGGTCTTCTGCGCTGTGATGGCGATCTACACGGGGCACAAGCGCGCGTAGCTGGCCGGGCGCTCGGCGTTGGCCGGGACCGTCTGTCCCCTGGCCGGGCGCCCCGTCCTCGGCCGGGCCCTTGCTCTTAATCGGGCACCCTTCCCTAGTTGAACGGCTCGTCCTTGGCCAGACGCCTCGATCCTTCCCATTTTCCGTCAAAAACAGGGTGTTACTATTTCAAATTATGACGGAAACCGGGAAAGATTTCGTGTCCGGACATTCCGAGACGCGAGGCAGCCGGAATCACGCGCCATCCTGCGGACAGCCCGCACCACCTCTGCCACCGCAGACCCGCAGCCCGCAACGGGCCCGCGCCTCTCCCCTACACCAGGCCCGACCGGCTCCGCACGTCACGTCCGATGTGCCTGAGGTCGTACGGCGTGGTCTGGTAGACGTAGTAGTTCAGCCAGTTGGTGTAGAGCAGCTGCGCGTGGCTTCGCCAGGTGTTGGGCGGCTCCCGCGTCGGGTCGTCGTTGGGGAAGTAATGCCGGGGCATGGCCACGGGAATGCCCCGCTTGAGATCCCGCTCGTATTCCAGGCGCAGCGTCTCGGCGTCGTACTCGGGATGCCCGAACACGAAGAAACGTCGGCTGTCGACGCTCTTCACGATATAGAGGCCCGCCTCCTCCGAATCCGCGATGATCTCGAGCTCGGGCACGGCCTCCACGTCCTCGGCCCTGACCTCGGTGTTGCGCGAGTGCACGGCCCAGAACCGATCATCGATACCACGGACGAGCGGTGAGAGCGGCTTCACCAGGCGATGCTCGAAGACGCCCGAGGCCTTCTCGGGCAGCGGGTACTTCTTGATGCCGCAATGGTGGTAGAGCCCGGCCTGCGCGCCCCAGCAGATATGCAGGGTCGAATGGACGTTCGTGGTCGACCAATCCATGATGCGCGTGAGCTCGTCCCAGTAATCGACCTCCTCGAACTCAAGTTGCTCGACCGGGGCCCCGGTGATGATCAGGCCGTCGTAGTGGTCGAACTCGACCTCGCGGAAGGTGCGGTAGAACGTCTCGAGATGGGCGGCGGAGACGTTCTTCGCCTCATGGCTGCGGGTACGCAGCAGCTCGACCTCAACCTGGAGCGGCGTGTTGGAGAGCTTGCGCATGATCTGCGTCTCGGTGGCGAGCTTGGTGGGCATGAGGTTCAGCACGAGCACCCGGAGGGGACGGATGTCCTGGTGGAGGGCTCTGAACTCGGTCATGACGAATATGTTCTCGCGCTCGAGCTCCGCCGTGGCGGGCAGGGCGTCTGGAATGCGAATGGGCATGGGTACCTCGCGTTCTCTTCTCTGATTGCGGCCCATCTTGGCACGCGGCGGCTTGAGGCGTCAAGCGCGACGGGCCTGAGGGCGGAGTGTTTACGCTGGGCGCGTGCATGCCACCGCTGAGCACGGCACGTCCGGACCGGCGTCGGCGCGGCACACGGCAGAGGCTAGCTGCGCAACCGTCGAGCGGTCCCATGCTGTCATTCGCCGATAAGTGACATAAATTACACTATGTAGTATTAAGTAAACATCTAATATAGGCAGGCGGCGCTGCGCGATTGTGGCGCCGCCTGCCTTCAAGCGAAAGGGAACCTCCATGGACCACAGCACGACCCGCACCCGTCAGCGCGACGGTATCAGCCGACGCGTCCTGCTCAAAGCGGGCGCCGCCGGCATCGCCGCCGTCGCCGGCCTCGGCCTCCTGCCCC
>NZ_LT838844.1:0-239857 GCF_900176655.1 Collinsella vaginalis | reverse complement strand
CCTCGGCCTCCTGCCCCGGCGCGCACGCGCGGCCGGCGCCGATGTGAACGCCATCGTCGCCGGCATGACCCGACGTCAGAAGATCGAGCAGATGCTCATGCCCGACTTCCGTAAATGGAAGACCGCGGATGCCGCCGCTGAGACCGACTTCACCGAGATGAACCCCGAGGTCGCCCAGATCATCGACACCTACAACTTCGGCGGGGTCATTCTCTTTGCCAACAACGTGAAGCAGACCGCGCAGACCCTCAAGCTCGCGATCGACCTGCAGGACGCCGCGTTCTCCAACGCGGCGAACGAGCCCTTCGGCGACATCCCGCTGCTGCTCGCCATCGATCAGGAGGGCGGCATCGTCTACCGGCTCGGCTCCGGCACGGCGCTCCCCGGCAACATGGCCGTCGGGGCCACGCGCAGCGCCGAGGCGGCGCGTCAGGTGGGCGAGGTCATCGGACGCGAGCTCGACGCCCTCAAGCTGAACGTGAACTTCGCCCCGGTGCTCGATGTGAACAACAACCCGCTGAACCCCGTGATCGGCCTGCGCTCCATCTCCAGCAGGCCCGAGCTCGTCGCTGAGCTCGGCGTGCAGATGATCAAGGGGATGCAGGAGCACAATATCGCCACGGCGGCCAAGCATTTCCCCGGGCACGGTGACGCCAGCTCCGATTCGCACACCGGGCTGCCCCGGATCGAAAAGACGAAGGCTGAGCTCGAGGAGATCGAGTTCGTGCCGTTCAAGGAGGCCATCGCGGCCGGCGTCGACATGGTCATGACCGCGCACATCCAATACCCCCAGGTCGAGACTGAGACCGTGGTGTCCATCAAGGACGGCAGCGAGATCGAGCTGCCGGCGACCCTCTCGAAGGTCTTCATGACCGACATCCTCCGCACCGAGATGGGCTTCACGGGCGTCGCGATCACCGACGCGCTCAACATGGACGCGATCGCGAGCAACTTTGGGTACACCGAGGCCGTCAAACGAGCTTTCGAGGCGGGGGTGGGTATCGCCCTGATGCCCGNGTTTCGAGGAGAACCTCGCCATCGCGCAGGACCAGGTGGGAAGCGCCGAGAACCGCGCCATCGAGCGCGAGATGGCCGCCTCTGCCGTGACCGTGGTGAAGAACGACGGCAACGTACTCCCTCTGCGCCCGACGGCCGGCGACCACGTGCTCCTCGTCGCGGCTTGGTCGAACGAGCAGCCCGGCATGGAGCTCTCCATGCGCCGGCTGCTCGCCGAGGGCGTCATCCCCGCAGGGGTGACCTTTGAGTCGCTGAACTACGCGGAGCAATTCGCCGACGTGGACGCGGCGGTCGCCGCGATTGAGGAGAAGATCGCCGCCGCCTCGCAGGTGGTGGTCATCTCCGAGGTGGGGAGCGCCGTGAACCTCAACCCCGACCGCGTCTCGAAATCCAGCACCTACGTGCCCACACGCGTGGTCCGCGCGGCCAACGCCGCCGGCAAGCCCGTAGCCGTGCTGAGCATCTCCAAGCCCTACGACGTCGCCGCCTATCCCGAGGCCGCCGCGATCGCCGCCGCCTACGGCAACAAGGGCATGGACCCCACGGAGGGGCTGACCCCGGACGCCGCCTTCGGGCCGAACGTCCCGGCCGGCGTGGAGGTCATCTTCGGCGGGCACGCAGCCGGGGGCAAGCTGCCCGTCGACGTGTACGCCGTGAAGGTCGAGAACGGCACGGCGACGATCGACACCTCCGAGATCGTGTACCCGTATGGCACGGGCCTCACGTACCCCAAGGTGGGCGCGGGCGCGGCCGTTGACACCACGGCACTTGAGGAGGCAGTACGCGACGCGGAGCAGAACATCCTGCCGAACCGCGGCCTCTACACGAGCGATAGCCTCACGGCCTTCGACACCGCCCTCGAGCAGGCCCGGGCCGTGCTCGCCGACGCCAACGCCATACAGGAGCAGGTTGACGCCGCGTTGGCGGCGCTCACCGCGGCGAAGGCGGGCCTCGTGCTCATCTCGGGCGGAGCGGGCGGCGCCGGCGGCAGCACGCCGCAGTCTGGCACGGAGACCAAGAAGACGGCCCCTAAGACCGTTCGAAAGCTTCCGAAGACCGGCGATCTGGGCGGGGCGATGGCCGCGGCAGCAGCCCTTGCGGGTGCGGCCGCCGTGGGATACGGCCTGCACGCGGGCTCGAGCTCTGAGGAGTAGGACAGTAGGACGCGGGGATCTGGCGAAAGACGTCGTCAGGCCCCCTGAACGCCGTGTTTGAGGCGATCTCGGCGAGGCCGCGATCTGGGGGCCCGCTCTTCGGAGCGCTCCGTTCCCATCGGGGTCTCGCGGCGTCTCGCACGGAGCTCTGAGCAGAGGGCCCCGCAGCACCGGTGCCGGATGCCCCCGTGTAAACAAACGCGGTTTAGCACGGAGAACCGGTGTCGCCTAACGCGCACGGCCCTACAATAGGCGCACGTCAACATCTGAGGAAAGGCGGCAACATGCAGGCTCGAAGCGTTGGAATCGTCGGTGTCGGGCACGTGGGAGCCCATGTCGCGAACAGCCTGCTGCTGCAGGGCCTCACCGACGAGCTCCGTCTCTGCGACATCGACANAGGTAATTTGCCTGGAAAGCCGGTCTAAAGTAGGTTTTCCAAACCCTTCGGACCGTCGCAACGACCCGTCAGACCAGGGGCCGATCGGATGCATGGCATGAGAGCAAAACGTCATCTCGAGACGCTCTCACAGGCAATTTGCCTGAGAACGCGGTCGAGAGTAGGTTTTCGCGTCGCTGATTGCCACATGCGCCCCTGCTGATACGGCCCCGGCCCTGCAGACCATTCCACAGGGCCGGGGCACATCAGTATCTGAGCGTTCCGCACGCGAGCGCAGCCAGCTGCCGCATATGCCCGCTATGCAGCGGGGCGCTTGTGGGCAGCGTGTCCTTTTACGCGTCAGCGTCCTCGTCGGCGGCGTCCGCCGCACCAGTGGCGCTCATCGCGCCGGCACCGAGGACCGCGGCACCCAGGGCGCCGAGTGCGGCCACGCCGAGTCCGGAGAAGGCATCGGCCGTCTTCGGAAGANCCGTGGGATACGGCCTGCACGCGGGCTCGAGCTCTGAGGAGTAGGACAGTAGGACGCGGGGATCTGGCGAAAGACGTCGTCAGGCCCCCTGAACGCCGTGTTTGAGGCGATCTCGGCGAGGCCGCGATCTGGGGGCCCGCTCTTCGGAGCGCTCCGTTCCCATCGGGGTCTCGCGGCGTCTCGCACGGAGCTCTGAGCAGAGGGCCCCGCAGCACCGGTGCCGGATGCCCCCGTGTAAACAAACGCGGTTTAGCACGGAGAACCGGTGTCGCCTAACGCGCACGGCCCTACAATAGGCGCACGTCAACATCTGAGGAAAGGCGGCAACATGCAGGCTCGAAGCGTTGGAATCGTCGGTGTCGGGCACGTGGGAGCCCATGTCGCGAACAGCCTGCTGCTGCAGGGCCTCACCGACGAGCTCCGTCTCTGCGACATCGACACGCAGAAGACGGCCTCGGAGACGCAGGACCTGCGCGACTCCCTCGCGTTCTGCCCGTACAACACCGTGGTCATCGACTGCGGTGATCGCTACGAGGAGCTCGCCGGCTGCGACGTGATCGTCAACGCCGCCGGCAAGGTCTCCCTCGCGGCGGGCGGCCGCGACGGCGAGCTCTTCTACACCACCGATGCCTGCCGCTCGTTCGCCGAGCGCATCGCGAACGCCGGATTCGACGGCATCTGGGTCTCGATCGCGAACCCCTGCGACGTGGTCTGCACCGAGATCTGGCACCTCACCGGCTGTGATCCCAAGCGCGTCATCGGCTCGGGCACCGGGCTCGACTCCGCGCGCCTGCGCTCGCAGATCTCGCTCGCCTGCCAGCTCGACCCGAAGTCGATCAACGCCTACATGATCGGCGAGCACGGGGCGTCAATGCTCGCCGCATGGAAGGCCGCGAGCATCTCCGGCGCCCTGCTCTCCGATCTCGCCGCCGCCGATCCTGACCGCTTCGCCTTCGATCGCGCCGAGATTGAGGACCTTGCCCGCCAGGGAGGCTACGTCACCTACGCCGGCAAGCAGTGCACGGAATACGCCGTCGCGAACGCCGCCGCGCGCGTGGTGGCCGCCGTCTTCCACGACGAGCACACTGTGATGGGCGCCTCCACGCTCATGGAGGGCCAGTACGGCGAGGAGGGGATCTACACCTCGCTTCCCTGCATCATCGGACGCAACGGCGTCGAGCAGGTCATCGAGCTCGACCTCTCCGACGAGGAGCGCGCGGGCTTCCATGCGAGCTGCGAGCACATCCGCGAGAACATCGGCCGCCTGACCTGGTGGTAAAAGCCGCACCGCACGGTAGTAGAACGCGGGAAGACCCTGTAAGAAGCCTGAACCGCCTCCCGTCCCTCGGTATCCGGGGATGGGAGGCGGTTTCGCGTATGCGCTCGGGACCCTGTGCGGGAGCGGCATGGGACGCGGACGTGGCGTAGGGCCCGGGCGCACCGCGGGCGTGGCGCGAGCGTGACGAGAGGTGTGGGGGCGGCGCAGGGTGTGGCGCGGCATTGGACATGCAAGCAAAACGTCATCTCGAGGTCTTCTCACAGGTAATTTGCCTGGAAAGCCGGTCTAAAGTAGGTTTTCCAAACCCTTCGGACCGTCGCAACGACCCGTCAGACCAGGGGCCGATCGGATGCATGGCATGAGAGCAAAACGTCATCTCGAGACGCTCTCACAGGCAATTTGCCTGAGAACGCGGTCGAGAGTAGGTTTTCGCGTCGCTGATTGCCACATGCGCCCCTGCTGATACGGCCCCGGCCCTGCAGACCATTCCACAGGGCCGGGGCACATCAGTATCTGAGCGTTCCGCACGCGAGCGCAGCCAGCTGCCGCATATGCCCGCTATGCAGCGGGGCGCTTGTGGGCAGCGTGTCCTTTTACGCGTCAGCGTCCTCGTCGGCGGCGTCCGCCGCACCAGTGGCGCTCATCGCGCCGGCACCGAGGACCGCGGCACCCAGGGCGCCGAGTGCGGCCACGCCGAGTCCGGAGAAGGCATCGGCCGTCTTCGGAAGACGCCGGGTCGAGGGCTTCTCGCCCGAGGCGTTGGGGACAGTCGAACCTGCGGCGCCATTGCCAGCGGCGGTCCCGTTGGAGATGCCGCCGTTACCGGTTTCGGGGGCCGGAATGGTGCCGCCGTTACCAGCGTTGGAGCCGGTGTTCGCACCAGACCCGGTGGAGCCGGCGCCCGTATCGGTGCCGGACCCGGTGGAGCCGTTACCGCTGTTGGTTCCGCCGTTGTCGCCCGAACCCGTGCCCGTGCCGCCGTTGTCGACCGGATCGGTGGTGCCATTGTCGCCCGGGTCGCCGCCCTGGTTGTCATTCGCAGCCGCGAAATCCCAGGTACCTGTCACGGTCATATCATCTGAGACCACCGTGCCGGCAGCCGCATCCCAACCGGAGAACGTCCACGTGCCCGTGACGCCGTCCTTCGAACCGTCAGCCGTCGCGCCCACTGCGGGGGCTTCCGGCAGGACGAGGGCCGAGCCCTTGTCCACCGTCTGCGCAGCAGGCAGCTCGATGCCCTCCGGCGCCACATCATCCTGCCAGGCGAAGGTCACCGCCACCTGGTCGAACACCGGGCCGGCCAGCGTCGCGGAAAACGCCTCGTACACCTCGTCGGCCGTCAGGGCGCGGGGCAGCAGGCGCGCCACGGCGATCTTGGTCCCCGCCTTCGACATGAACTCTTGCGTACCCGAGCTGTTCGTGTCGCAGCCCACGAAGTAGAAGTGCGGACTCGGCACCCTGAGCTGCTTGGCGGCCTTCGAGTCCACCTCGAGGCCGTTGACGTACAGCTTCACGGTCTTGCCGTCGGCGACACCCATCAGATGGACCCAGGTCTCGGCCCAGGCATCAGCGTAGCTGGGCGTCTTGTAGCTATCGCCATCGTGGTACCAGTACTCGTACGCGCCGGCGGTCCTGCCGGCGACCTCGAAGCCGGCGCCCGCGCTCTGCTCGTTCGAGAAGAGGGCCTGCTCGTCGGTGATGTTCGCGGTCAAGCGCACCAGCAGCTCGGCCGTCGAGCTGGAACGGAAGAAGTCGTAATCGTCATCGGTCAGCTCATAGCGGTATCCGCCGTTGCCGTCAGTCTCGAGCACGGGGTACCCGACCTCTTTGTCGTCCACCAGCTTGCTGCCGCCGAAGAGGAGGGACGGATGGCCCATCGCGTCCTCGACGGTGCCCCTGCGGTAGTCGATATCGAGAATGGCACGAGGCTTCTCGGGCGCGGCGGGCGTGGAGAACGCAGCGGAGACCAACGGGGCGGACGTGGAGTTCGGCGCGGTGACACCGGCGGGGAAGCTGCCGACACCCTCGGAGCCCTCCTCCTTGTTCCACGAGGTCTGGGCGAAGACGCTGACCTTGTACTCCGTGCCCTCGGCCAGGCCACGCAGCTTCACATCCCAATTCTTGCGCACCAAAGCAGCAGGGCGATAGTAATCGCCGAAGATGCGGACGGAAGCCGGGCTTCCGCCGGCTGTCGGCTCGGCCACGATCTTGTACTCGTGCACCATGTCGGCGTTGGCATCGCTGCCCGGCGTGGCGGCCGGGAAGTGGACGGTCGCGGCGCTGCCGGTCACATCATCGACCGTCACCTGGCCGGACGCCGGGAAAGCCGGTGCGGCCGTGGAGGTGCGGCTTGAGGTGTAGGCATAGGCCGGCATCGAGGTGTTCCCGTTCGCGGCGATCATGCCGGGGATATCGATATCCCACGGCTTGTACAGGAAGACAGCGCCCGAGTTCTCGGCGCGGCCGCGCACGAAGGAGAGGCGGTACACGCGGGCGGTGCCGTCTTCCATGACGTCGACGATGACACCCTGGGACGCCTCGGGCGCCTCGCCGGCACCGGTGAAGGTCGCCGAGGCCTGTGGCGGGATCGAGCTCAGGTTGCCAGATGCGGGATCGACCTTGCCGCGCTCGTTCTCGTAGTAGGCACCGATAGTGGAGTCCTGGATCTCGGTGAAACCGCGGTCCTGGTTGATGGAGCGCTCATCCTCGAGCGTCGCATGGCTGTGTCCGGCCACATGAATGAGCGCGGGGTACTTCGACATCTCGGGGACGATCTGGCCGTAGCTGCCGTTCCACTCGATCGACGTGTAGTTCGTGTTCGGCACCTGGTGATGGGCGAGCATGAGGAAGGGCTTGCTCGTGTCGATGCCCGCCACGGCATTCTTGAAGAACGAAAGGTTGCCGGTATAGGTGCCGTCACCGGGGCCGGAGGGGCCCATCGTGATGGCGGGCACGCCGTTCACCGTCACAACCTTGTTGGCATCCTGGCCGGTCTCCTTCTTGAAGCGGGCCGGGGCATTGGCGACACCAACCGTGAACGTCTCGTGATTACCCTGACAGAGGATCAGCTCGGTCTTCCCCCCGCTCTTGCGGCCCGACACGTAACCGACGTTGCGCGCGTTGTTGAGCAGCGCCATCAGGCGGCGGTACTGATCGGTGCGACCGTTGTCGACGATGTCACCCACCAGGCAGAACGCGTCGAGATCGGGGTCCATCTTGTACAGGGTGTCGAAGGCGTAGAGGATCTTCTCGTCGGCGTTCCAGGGCTCATATCCGACGTAGTCGGGCTTGTCCTCGCTGCCACCCTTGTTGATGACGTGCAGATCGCTGCCGATGAAGAAGCGCGCCTTCACGCCGGTACGGGAAAGGCCGGATCCGTCGGCCCACGCGATACCCGGGACGGTGTTGGCCGCTGCGAGGCCGAGGCCCGCGGTCATGACAAGCTTGAGGAGGCCGCGGCGGGTGAGGCCCGCAGACTCCCCAGCCATCTCGGCGCCAGTAGTGCGTGTTTCGTTCATGCGTATTCCCTTCCCAGTAGTGTGTGGATCCGGGGGCCCGCCCTCGGATCGGTCGCCGGATGCCCCTAGACACCAGCGGGTTCCATACTAGAAAGGGAAACTCACCCTCGTGACAACGGCATATCAAGCCTGCGTTCGCGATGCAGCCCCTTCATTAGGGTTGCATAAGCATCTTGCGCGACGTCTGTACCCCAGCAGTTCGAAATGGTCGAACAATACATTTCTATATCAATTTGAAACAAAATATTTACGGTAAACTGACATAACATTACCATATCTATACATATTCTATAAACACAAATCCTGCACGGTCAACGCGTCCACGGGGACGTGACAGTGCAGGATTCGATCATTAGCCCGAATGTAAGACGCAATTTCGAACTGTCAGCACGAAGGCGTGACTTCGACCTGTCAGCGCTCCTGCGCTGGCCCGTCAGCGCTCAGGCGTCGGCTCGTCAGACACCGGCGCCGGTTCGGCGGCGAACAGGGCGGCCACGGCCTCCCCCGCCTCCTCCTCGGTGACCCCGCAGCAGCCCACGCTCTCGGGCGCCCCGTAGCGCCCGTGGTAGTCGCTGCCCCCGGTGCGCATGAGGCCGAACCGGTCCGCGAGCTCGCGCGCCCGGGCCACGTCCTCGACATCATGATCGGGATGATGCACCTCGATCCCCTCAAGGCCGGCTTCCACCAGCTCCGGCACGGCGTCCCAGGAGTCCATCTGCCCGGGGTGCGCGAGCACCGGGTGACCGCCCTGGTCGCGGATGGCCTGCACCACGTCGCGCGCATCGGGATAGGGGATGTCGCTCTGCGCGATCCCCCCGTTCTTGAAGAGGCTGGTGTAGCAGAAACGGTAGGCAGGATCGCGATACGGCAGGCCGGTCAGCGCCTCCATGACATGCTGCTTGTACACACCGGTGCTCGCCGCAGCCACATGGGCCACGTCGTCAAGGGAGAGCCCGTGCCCGTGGAACTCGAACCCGGCCCGCGCGATCACCCATGCCTGCCAGAGCGAGGCGGCCGTTCGCGTGCGCAGGGTCGCGTCGACGATGCGCTCAAGCGGGCTCGTCCCCGTGGGCGTCGCCACGAGACCGTAGGCGAGCACGTGGATCTTCCGACCCGTCTTCGGATTCCACGACGAGGCCTCGGTGCCGGCGAGCACCGGGAAGCCCTCCGCCGCGGCAACCGCGCGCACGTCGTTGAGGTGACCGAGGCTGTCATGGTCGGTGATGGCGATGCCGGTGAGGCCGCACTCACGGGCCTGGGCGATCAGCTCCTCGACGGTGCAGGACCCATCGGAGTGCACCGAGTGCATATGCAGGTCGAATCCGGATATCATGGCAGCCTTCCTTTCTCCGGGCCCCGGGCGCCCCGCGCCCGTGCCCGCATCATACACGTGCGGAGCCGACGCGCTTATGCCACGAACCCGCCGCGCTGCATGCTGTACTCACGGTCGCAGACACCCTCCATGAACTCAAGGTCGTGGAAGATCCCGAGCATCGTGGTCCCCGAGACCTTGAGCTGCTCGATCAGATCGCGCACCTTGAGCTTGCTCGCGTTATCGAGGCTCGCCGTCGGCTCGTCGAGCAGGAGCAGGCGCGGGCGCTTCACCATGGCCCGCGCGATGTTCAAACGAAGCTTCTCGCCGCCTGAGAAGGTGTTGGGGAAGAGGTCCCAGAGCGGACGGGGAAAATCGAAGTGCGTGAGCATCCGATCGGTCTCCGCCTCGGCGACGGCAGGGTCGGCGAAGGCCTCGGCCGCGCTCTGCAGCACGATGTCGCGGGCGCAGGTGCGCGGCACGGTGTCCAGGAACTGCGAGACGTAGCCGATCTCGTAGTTCCGCAGGTGAATCATACGACGCTCGTCGATGCGGGCCAGGTCCACGCAACCGAAGGCCTCGGAGTCGTACCAGATCTCGCCGGACTCGGGCAGGTTGGTGCGGTAGAGGCACTTCAGGATCGTCGACTTGCCGGAACCGGAGCGCCCGGTCACGCCCACGAACTCGCCGCGGGCAACCGAGAGGTCGATGTCCTCGCAGCCACGCACCCGCCGGTTGGCGGCATGCAGAGTGAAGCCCTTCGTGAGCCCGCGGATATCAAGAAGCAGGTCGTCCGCCATCGGACGCGCGGCGGCCTCCGTGCGCGCAGCGGCCTCCATCACGGTTCCCGTCATCTCAGCGCACCTCCTCAGCACCTGCGAAGAGCGCCTCATCGCCCGCCGCGTCCGTCGCGAACCGCGCGCTCCCGCTCGGCAGCGACGGATACCACATGCGCGAGACCACGCGCCCGTCCACGAGCGTCGCGGTGATGACCGGGTGGCTGCGCCCGGCCTCCTCGACCTCGCGGACCACGAGGATGTCGGCCTTCTTTCCCTCTTCGAGGCTGCCGATCTCGCCGTCGATCCCCACGGCGCGGGCGGGGTTCACCGTGAGCATCGCGAAGGCCTGCTCAAGCGGCAGGCGGAAGTCGCGGTGCAGGGCGAAGGCGCTCTGCAGCATCGCCGTGGGATAGTAATCGGAGCAGAGGCAGGTGGCGACCCCGTTGGCCACGCCCTCACGGGCGGAGAGGTTGCCCGAGTGGCTCTTACCGAGCAGGATGTTCGGCGTCCCCATGATCGTCTCCATCCCCGCGTCCACGGCGGCGCGGGCGACCTCGAGATCGACCGGGAACTCCGAGATCGTGCAGCCGAGCTCGCGCATCAGGGCGACCTTCTCGACGGAGTCGTCGTCGTGGCTCGCCATGACGACCCCGTTCTCGCGGGCGAGGGCGGAGAGCTCCACCAGCTGGTCGAGGGTGATCTTCGGAGCGGCGGCCTGCTCGGCGGCGATCTGGCGCGCCTCCTCGATCGTCAGCTCATGATCGCTGCGCACGGAGGCGCGGAAGACCTCGATATCGCGGTACTGGCCCTGGCCGGGCGTGTGGTCCATGAAGGAGAGCTCGTCGATCTCACCGGCTTTGAGATGGTCGGCGACCTGATCAACGAGGTTGACGTTGTCGAGCTCCAGGCGCAGGTGGAGGCGGTGGCGGATCAGGTGGGCGTTGTGGCCCTCGGTCTGCTTGGCGGCGTTGATGAGGGCCATGAGCTTCTCGGTGTTCTCCCACTGCCGCACGGGCTTGACGTCCATGATGTCGCGGCCATAGGCGGACAGGGAGTGGAACATGGTCGTGATGCCGTGGGCCAGCAGCTCGCGTTCGGCCTCGAGGAAGGCCGTCTGGAAATCCATGAGGACCGTCGAGCGGGGCGAGATGACCGTCTCGATGTAGTCCGAGTGGATGTCCACGAGACCGGGGGTCACGTAGCCGCGGTGGGCGTCGATGATGCCGGCACGGGCGCGCTCGGCGTCGAGGGTCCCCTGGCGTTGGATCGCGGCGATGCGAGCCTGCTCGACCACGAGCTCATAGCCGAACAGCAGGCGGTCCGGCTGGACGATGACACCGTTTCGAATGACGTACATGGATGCGGTTCTCCTCACATACGGGTTGCGAAGCGCTCAAGCGGTGGGCTAGAGCAGGGAGTAGACGAGTTCCTGGGTGTAGGCGTGCTGGGGGTCCTGCATGATCTGGTCGGTCAGGCCGCACTCGATCACGCGCCCGTCGAGCATCACCATGGTGCGGTCGGCGAGCAGGCGGATGACACCGAGATCGTGGCTGACGACCACCATGGACACGCCCGGGTCGCGCCTGAGCGAGAGGATGAGGTCGAGGACGCGGGCTTGCACCGAGAGGTCGAGGCCCGTGGTCACCTCGTCGAGGAAGAGGATCGGGGGCTCGTTCGAGAGGGCCTTGGCGATCTGGACGCGCTGCTGCATGCCGCCCGAGAAGGCGCGCGGCGGGTCCTGCCGGCGGCGCAGCGGGATGCTCACACGCGAGAGCAGCTCCTCCCCGCGCTCGACCATGCGGCCCACGTTGCGCGAGCCCGCGGCGATCTGCTTCTCGGCGATGTTCGAGAGGCTCGAGAAGCCCATGCGCAGACCCAGGTAGGGGTTCTGGTAGACCATGCCGAAGATCGTGTTGCGGATGAAGCGCTTCTGCTGGCGGGAGAGCTCGAGGCAGTTCCCGGCGCCCCCGTCGTAGGCGGACACGCGCATGTCGCCGGAGGTGGGCTCCTGGTCGAAGTAGAGGCACTGCATCAGCGTCGACTTGCCCGAACCGGACTCGCCCACGATGCCGAGGATCTCGCCGGCGTGCACGTCGAGCGACACGCCGCGCACGGCGTGGACGGCGCCGCAGCGCGGGCAGATGTTGCGCTCGAGCTCAGCCTCGGGATCCAGGCAGTAGGAGCAGCCAGCCCCGAAGCGCTTGGTGAGCCCGGTGACGGAGAGGACCGGCGCCTCGTCGCGAAACTCATGGGTCACGGTCTGGGCCGGCGCCATCTGGCCGGCCTCAACAGCGATGCCGCTCATCGGAGGGCACCTCCTTTCAGGGCCTCGCCATCTGCAGCCGGAGCCTCCGCAGCGCCGGCCTCCGCAGCCGAGGCGAGGCGCTGATCGCACCAGTCGGTGTCGGAGCACTGCCAGGCCACGGTGCCGTCGGGCAGGGTGGTCTGGGTCATGTGCGCCCCGGTGCCGCCACAGCGGCAGCAGTGGGCGCCGTCGAAGTCCTCGCGTGCGAACGGGAAGTCGTCGAAGGCCAGCGACTCCACCTTGGTGTGCGGCGGGACGGCGTAGATCTTCTTCTCGCGGCCGGCGCCGAGCAGGAAGAGATTGTCGGCGTCGTTCAGCCGGGGGTTGTCGTAGCGCGGGATCGGGCTCGGGGCCATCACGTAGCGGTCCCCCACCATGACCGGGTGGTCGGCACCGGTCGTGGCCGTGCCGTAGCGGACGATCTGCTCGAAGAGCTCCAGGTAGGCGCCCGTGTACTCGGCTTCGGCGTGCAGGCGGCGCGTCACCGTCTCGCGCGGCTCGTAGGTGCGCAGGGGCTCGGGCATGGGCACCTGGAGGACCATGAGCTGATCGCGGGTGAGGGTGCGCTCGGGGATGCGGTGACGGCTCTGGATGAGCGTGGCCTCCTGGGTGCGCTCGGTGAGTTCGACCCCCGTGGTCTCATGCACCAGGTCGCGGATGGACACGGCGTTCACGCTCGCATCGGATCCCTGGTCGATGACCTTGAGCACATCATCGGGGCCGATGCATGCGAGCGTGATCTGCAGGCCGCCCGTGCCCCAGCCGCGGCCGATCGGCATCTCGCGGCTCGCGAAGGGCACCTGGTACCCCGGGATCGCCACGCCCTTCAGGATGGCGCGGCGGATCTCGCGCTTCGAGCCCTCGTCCAGGTAGGCGAAGTTGTACATCCTACGCATCCGCCTCACCCCCCTTCCGGTGCCACGAGCGCAGGCACGCGTCGAGCTTGCTCTGGAACGTCACGTAATGCGGCAGCTTGAGGTGGCTGATGAAGCCGGTCGCCTCGACGGAGTCGATGTGGTAGAGCACGAACTCCTGGTCCTGCGTGGGATAGCTGACGTCGTCCTGGCGCAGCGAGTGATCGAGCACGCTCATGGCGATCGCCTTGCTCTCGTTGCCGCCCATCACGCAGCCATACCCCACGTCGAGGGCCGTGCGGTGCTCGCCCTCCTCCTCGACGTCGGCCGGGATCAGGCTCTCCACCTCGGTGATCGCGATCGAACCGAGATAGTAGGCGTCCTCGGGATCGGACCCGGCCGCTCCCGGCGGATCGATCTCCACGGCCACGAGGCCGCGGCGCAGCTCGCCCACCGTGGGGTGCGAGAGGCCGAAACCGCGGATGGCCGCGTAGCCGATGGCCACGACCGCCTGGGTGAGGCCGCGGGAGAGCGCCTGCAGGATGGTGCTGCGGGCGGCCGGGAAGGCAAGGGGCGTCTTGGTGATGTCCACTGGCTCGGTGTCGTCCGGCTCGACCGCGCGCACCATGCCGATCTCGCGGAGGAAGTCGAGGACGCGGGGGACGGCGTCGAGGTCGGTCTCGGCGGCGCGATNGCTCGAGTGTGGAGCGGAAGGCGCGGACGAGGAAGACGGCCTCCTCGACGGAGCCGGACGCCTGCTTGAGCGCCGTCGCCGCCACCTCGGGGGCCCAGAGCGAGCCCTCGGACTCCACCTGCTCGACCAGGTCGGGCAGGGTGTCGACGATGAGCGCGGGATCGATGGTGCGATGTGCGGCGAGACGCGAGAGGTCGAGCAGGGACAGCGAGGCGTCGATCGCCTGCTTGCCACCGGAAACGGCTACATATCCCATGAGCGGGCTCCTTCCGTCTCCATGCCCTCCAGCGCGGTGGGCACGCACGCCGAGGACCGCGGCACGCAGCAGACATGGCCCGCCCCGTCGACGAGCACGAGGTCGATGCCGCAGGGGAACTCGTCGGCGCGGTCGTTGCGGGCCGCGACGACATCGGACCGATCGGACGCCATGCGCGCCTCCCCGTCCACACCGGGTCCGGAGAGCTCCCAGGCTACGGACTGGCAGGATCCGGCGGCGGACCCGGTGAAGGCACCGTTGCGGTCCACGCCGACGAGGGTCCCGCACTCGACGATCAGGGTCGCCCCGCGATGGGGCTCCTCCAGGGTGCCCGCCTGCGCGGCGCGCACGACCTCGGCGGCAGCCTCGCCGCGAACCTCGCGCCCGATGATCAGGAAGGCCACCTCCTCGACGGGAAGGATGGAGGCGCGGGTGCGACGGGCGAGGGCACGGGTGGTCGCCTCGGCATCCTCCCCCGCCACGGCGAAGCTCGTCGCGGCGTCCAGGAGGACGTCGGAGAGGATGACCGTCTCGGAGGTGAGGCCGCTTCGGGCCGCCGCGTCCTGCGCCGAGGCGGGTGCGGCGGGCAGGCTGGTCACCTCGCCGGGACGCGCCATCGCGTCAAGCAGGGCGCGGAAGGCGGCCTGCAGGTAGAACGCGCGCTCATCGGCCACGGCGTCGCGCTCGAGAACCTCGGACGTGGCCGCAGGGGATGTCTGCCGGGCTTGCTTCGTGACACCCGTCGTAGTCGGCGTGTACCCGCTCATTTGACCACCGCCTGCACGCTCATGTCCTGACCCTCCATGGTGTCGAAGGACACCCGCGAGGCGAGCACTCGGCCCTGCTCCCGCGCGGCCTCGCGATCGAGGTCCTCGGCCGCGCGGCGCAGACGCCGCTCGATCTCCTCGGCTTCAGGCAGGGCGAAGGGCTGCGAGAGCGCCGCATCGAGGACCGCCATCGCGCGGGCGAGCTCCGGACGGGCGCCCAGCACGGCGCCGAGGCCCTCGGTGTCGCCGACGCGCATCCGGCACTCCGTCATCAGGGCCTCTCCGAGGTAGAACCGCGACCCCCGGGCCGTCTCGCGCACCTCGCACATGACCAGGCCCTGACGGGGCGGGTGCACCTCGTCCACCTTATGGCCGCGCCCGATCAGCGCGGCAAGCTCAACGGCCACCGATTCCGGCCCCTCGGCCAGGATCCGCGTCCGCTCCCTTCTCGACATCATGTTCAACTGCCTCATTTCTCTCTAGATGTGACCACGCGGACCTAGCGCGCCTCAAGGATGTAGCGGCGGCGCAGGCGCACGGAGACGAACTCCAGCAGGAAGGTCACGAGCAGGCACGCGTAGACGATGACGCCCACCTCGTGCAGGTTGTAATACCGCGATCCTGCCTGGAAGAGCTGGTAGCCGATGCCACCGGCCCCGGCGAAGGCTCCCACGGCAACCGCGTTGGTGAAGTTGATCTCGAACCGGATGAAGGTCCACGACAGCAGCTGCGGCACCGTGGCCGGGCAGATGGCCTGGAACACCACCTGCCAGAAGCTCGCCCCGCTCGCGCGGAGCGCCTCGATGACGCCGCCGTCGATCTCCTCGAAGCTCTCCGAGTAGCTCTTGGTGAGGTAGGCGATCGAGTGGAACGAGATGCCGAGGACCGCGGCCTCCGCACCGAGGCCGATCGCCACGGTGAACACGAGGACCCAGAGGATCGTCGGCACCGCGCGGATCACGGCAACGAAGCCTTTGACGATGTAGGAGGCCGTGGGGTTCGAGAGGTTCTGGGAGGCCGCCAGCGCGAGCGGGAAGGAGACCACCGCGGAGAGCATGGTGCAGACCACGGAGATGGCCACGGTGCTCAGCATCGAGTAGCCGACGGTCTCCCAGGTGAAGTGCCCGGCGCCGAGGGGCGGGTCGAGGGCGGGCTCGGCCATCATGGCCCAGAAGTCAGAAAGCGCCTGCGCCGAGGCCTGGACGAGGTCGACCTCCCCCATGCGCATGCGCGTGAACGTGACCAGGGTGAGGGCCGCGAGCACGCCGAGGGTCACGGGCATGGCGAGGTTGCGGGCGCGGCGCGAGGTGAGCCGGATGCGGCCCATGGCGCGCTCGACGGTCTCCGCGGTGGCGCGGCTGAGTCGGATCGTGGCCTCCATCAGATCATCGACCTCCTCGCATGGTTCGAGATGAGCTCGATCAGGATCACGAGGATGACGGTCACGACGACCACCAACCCGGCCGCGTCGTAGCGCATCGAGTTGTAGTAGATCTGGAACGAGAAGCCGATTCCGGTGCCGGTGAGCAGGCCGATCAGGGTCGCTGAGCGGATGTTCGTCTCGACCATGTAGAGCATCCAGCTCATGAGGCTCGCCGAGGCGAGCGGGATCCCCGCCTGGAAGACCACCTGCCAGTAGGAGGCGCCGCAGGAGCGGAGCGCCTCGATGGGGCCGGTTGAGATCTCGTCAAAGGTGTCGAGGAAGAACCGGAGCAGCTGCCCGACGGTCGTGAGGAAGAGGGCCAGGAAGCCGGTGAACTCGTTCTGCTTGAACGAGAGCAGCAGGAGCAGGGCCCAGGCGATCATCGGGATGTTCCTGACCACGCTGGCGACCCCGCGGATCAGGCCCCGCACGGCCGCCGATTCCACACCGACCGTGCGCGAGCCGAGGACGCCGAGGGCGATCCCGGGGATCGCGGCGATTACCGTGGCCGCCACCGAGTCCAGGGCCGTCGAGACGGTCTCCGTGAGGATGGTGGGGAGCTGCTCCAATGACGCGGCGGTGGGGGCGAAGTTGACGAAGAGCCAGCTGAAAGCCGCGGGGATCGAGCCGATCGCGTAGACGATGTTGAAATCGCAGATGATGGCCGCGATCACGAAGATCGCCACGAGACCCGCGACGGCGGCCGCGGTGCGGAGCGCCCGCCGACGGAACCAGCTCGGATCATACGCCGCGGATGCGGTCAGGCTGGCCTCACCGGCGCTCACAGCTGATCACCCGCAACCGGAGCCTCCGTCGTCAGCGGCAGGGGCGCGGGACCCGCGAGCTCGGGCACCACCGATGCGGCATCGGCCTCGACGGACACCTCGGTGACCACCGGTGCGACGGCGACAGCGGCCGGAACGGCAGCAGCCAGGGGCGCTGCCGCGGTCGCTTGCGCCACGGCTGCGGCGACCGTGGTCGCGACCGGAACCGCGGACCCGCTGTGAAGTGCGACTGGAACATCGACCGTCTCCTCCCCCGATCCGATTCCGCCGTAGATGCGCTCGATGGCCTCCTCGGTTAGGTCGGCCGGGGCGCCTTCAAAGACCTTCTCGCCGAAGCGCAGGCCCATGATGCGGTCGGAGAACTCGAGGGCGAAGTCGACCTGGTGCAGGTTGACGATGCAGGTGATCCCGTGCTCGCGGGTGACGCGGCGCAGGTGCTCCATCACCATGCGGCTGCTCTTGGGATCGAGGCTTGCGATGGGCTCGTCGGCGAGGATGATCTTCGGCTCCTGGATGAGGGCGCGGGCGATGCCGACGCGCTGCATCTGGCCTCCTGAGAGCTGGTCGGCGCGACGGTAGGCGAAGGCGCCGAGACCGACCTCGTCGAGGAGCTCGAAGGCGCGCATCTTTTCCTCCTCGCTGTACAGGCCAAGCGACCCCGCCAGCACGCTCTTGTAGCCAAGACGGCCGTGCAGGACGTTCTGGATCGCGGTCAGGCGGTAGACGAGGTTGTATCCCTGGAAGATCATCGCGATCTGGCGGCGCACCTCGCGGAGCGAGCGGAGCGAGCCGCGCGAGCGATGCGCGATGTCCTGGCCGCAGAAGGAGACCGAGCCCTCGGTGGGGTCGATCAGCCGGTTGATGCAGCGCAGGAAGGTCGATTTGCCCGCACCCGAGGGGCCGATCACGGAGATGAGCTCGCCGGGGCGCGCGGTGAAGTCGATGCCGTTCAGGGCCTTTCCCGTCGCGCGGGAGCCGCGGCGGGCCTCATAGCTCTTACCAAGTCCCTTGATAACGAGCAGCTCGTCAGCACGTTCCATATGTCTTCCTCCTATCTGGAGCGCTTGCACACGCAACGGGGCCGGAGCGCCTACGGCGACCCGGCCCCGTGCGCAGGGAAATGGCGATTAGGAGAGCTGACGGATGGGGTCGTACCAGGAGTCCTCGACGGCGATGAAGCCGGCGGAATCCTCCTTGCTCCAGATGGCACCGTTGTCATCGGTCCCCTCGGGGGCGAAGAGCAGCTCGTTGGACGAGGTCTCATCGGAGGTGAGGCCCTTGAGGAGCTTCTTGACCATCTCGTCCGGAAGCGCCTCGGTGTTGACGGCGATCGGGCCGTTCAAGACCGGGGTGGACTGGATGATGCCGAAGCTCTTGCCCTGGACGCGGTCGAAGGGCTGCGGAGCGCCGTCCTTCACCTTGTAGACGGCGCCGGCGCTGTTCACGGCGTCGCGGTCGCCATCGGGCACGTCGAGGTAGGTGTCGACGTCAATGTCGTCGAAGGCGGCCACGTCGGCGTCGCCCTGGAGCAGGTTCACCGCGGAGCCGGGGTGGGAGTTGCCGAAGAGAACCTGCGAGAAGAACCCGGCCTGGGTGAGCTCGTCGGAGGACTTCACGTCGTCGGGGAAGGCCTTCATGATGGCGTTGGAGGGAACCTTGAAGCCGGAGGTCGAGGTCGGGGACACGAAGGACATCTTCTTGCCCTTGATGTTCGCGATCGAGAAACCGGTGGACTCGGAGGAGTCGCGGTACGCGTCCATCTGGTCCTCGGCGACGCAGATGCGGCTGAAGTACTTGGCGCCCTCGAGCGTGCCGTCCGGGTCGGAGGTGGTGACCAGGGGCTGGACGGCGGAGTTCTTCTTCTGGGCCTCGATGAAGCCCTGGGCGCCCATGTTGGCGAGCTGGGCCTTGCCCGAGGCGATGGCCTCGATGGCGACGTTGTAGTCGGTGGTCGTCATGAGCTCGACGGGCACGCCCGCGGCCTCCTCAAGGACCTTGCCGAATGCCTCGCGACCGGCGTCGAACTCGGCGGAGGACTCGTTGGGGAGCCACACCATCGTGATCTTGTCGACGGATGCGGCAGCATCTGTGGCGCCGGAGGTTGCGGCGCCGCCCGTGCTTGAAGTGCTTCCGCACCCAACAAGGCCGAGGCCGAACACCGCAGCGGCGCTGCCGGCGACCGAGAGGAATGCGCGGCGGGACAGGGGCCGCTTGACCGATTCTGACACCATGTTCTCCTTCCAGGAACACGTCCGGCTCGGGGATCCGACGACCGGGTGCGAGGCCTCTCTTGTGGGCTTCAACACAAGGGGCATCGTAGGGCGGGCGGTGTGTGCGGAAGATGGCGTGCGGGCTCGATTACAGTTGGCTGACCGAGGCTGACAAATGCTTGACGCAAGTGCGACACGATGTTGAAAAGCGACGAAAAACTGTTGAATGACTCTTACAAATATGGGTATGGGCTTACATCCGCGTAGGGTCTCAAGGGCGGATGGCGGCGCGATTTTCGCCTCCACGGGGAAACCTGAGCGGTTTCGTGCGGATGTTGGCTCTCAACGGGTAAAGATACCTAGTTTGGCGCAGGCTTTGCGACGCCGCGAGCAAACCTCCTCAGTTTGGTACAGGTTTTCTATCTGCGGCCAAGTACACAAAGGACCCCGTCCATAAGAACGCCCGCTCAAAGCTGCGCGCTCAAGCGATCTACTTTGACGCTCGGCAAAAAGCTGTACCAAACTGAGGATGTTTTTGTCGGGGCCCTCCAAACCTGTACCAAAGCGACGAGTTTTATCGCGCGTCTGCCGCGACCTCAATCTCATTTCTTTCCTTGAGCCCCAGGACACGCTGAGACGTCGTATTCCGCCCAGCAGCTCAGACCTTCTCTCGCTGCCACGCATTCTTGAGTAGCAGCGGCTAGCATCACCTCGTGGTCACCGAGTTCCCAGGGCATCGAAGTGCCGAGCCCCGAGTCGCCACATGCTCATGCGCCCCGCCGTTCGCTGCTTCAAACCGTTTCCCCAGAAATCGCCGCTCAAACCCGCATCTCAGCAGCTGCCTCACCGTCCGCCGGCACGGGAACCAGCCGGTTGCGCGCATCCGTTTAGACGCGACGGCCGTCCTCGATCGCCGCGATCTCCGCGAGCACGCGCTCTCCGAGGTCGTCGGCCTTCTTCTCCCCGATGCCCGGCACGGCGAGCAGCTCCTCCCGGTCATGCGGGCGGAGCCGACAGAGGGCGCGCAGAGTTTTGTCGGAAAAGACCATGTACGGGGCCCACTGGCGCTCGCGCGCGATCTCGGTTCGCACTGCGCGCAGCGCCTCGAAGAGCTCAGCATCGTCCTCATGTGAGGAGCCGAGGGCGGAATCTCCCCCGTCGCGGACCATATCGACGGCCCGGCGCACCCGCGCCGAAGCGGACCCACGGGCCGCCCGACGGCGCACCGAGAACGAGAATCCCTCGTCTTCGAGGGCCTCGACCGCGCGGGGACCGAGTCCCACTGTGGGATACTGCCCTTGGCTCTGCGCAAGAAGCCCGCAGCCCACAAGCTGGTCGATCACGGCCTTGATGCGCACCGAGGGGACGTCCGCGAGCTCGCCGTACCCCTCCGACTCATCCAGGTGCATCTGACGGATGCGCTCCGTATTGGCCCCGTGCAAGACATCGGCCACGAGCGACTTGCCGAAGCGGCCGTTCAGCACGCGAACCATGCGCACCGCCGCCCGCGCGGTCATGGTCACATCCTCCACCTCGAAACTCGTGAGGCAGCTCCCGCAATTTCCGCAGCCGGCCTCCCCCGTGGGCCCGGCTGCGCCATGTGCCCCGAGCGTCCCCTCGTCGCCGAAGTACCGCAGGATGTAGGCACGCAGGCATTCCGTCGTCTGGCAGTAGCCTTCCATCTGGGCGAGCAGGCGGTACCGGTTCTGGCGTGAACGCTCGCGCTGCTCGGCGCCCCCCGTAGCGTCCTCGTCGGGGTCGCGGTCGATCAGATAGCGGCGCAGACGGAAGTCGTTCCCGTTCCAAAGCAGGTAGCAGCTGGCCGGGTCGCCATCGCGGCCGGCGCGACCTGCCTCCTGGTAGTAGGCCTCGATGCTCTCGGGCACGTTGTTGTGGATCACGTAGCGCACGTTGGGCTTGTCGATGCCCATGCCGAAGGCGTTGGTGGCCACCATGATGGGGACCCGATCCTCGATGAAGGCATCCTGGCTCGCGCGGCGATCAGCGTCTGCCATGCCCGCGTGGTAGCGGCCCACCGAGATGCCGAGGGGCATGAGCTCGAGGGAGAGTGCCGCGGAAAGCTCGTCAACCGCGCGGCGCGTGGAGGCGTAGATGATCCCGCTCTCGTCGGCGTGCTCGCGCACGTAACGGGCGATCCACGCGGCCTTCGCCTTGTCGCCCAGCTCCTCGACGCCAAAGTAGAGGTTCGCCCGGTCAAAGCCCGTGACAGCGGTGACCGGATTCCTGAGCCCCAGCATGCCGACGATGTCAGTCCGAACACGATCGGTGGCCGTGGCGGTAAAGGCAGCCACCACGGGGCGAACGGGCAGAGAGGCGATAAACCGGGAAACCTCAAGATAGGAGGGGCGGAAGTCCTGACCCCACTGCGAGACGCAGTGGGCCTCGTCAACCGCCACGAGCGGAATGCCGATGCCGCCGGGTGCGGTGATGGCCTGGGCGAAGGCGACGAAGCGGGGGTCGGCCAGGCGCTCGGGAGCCACATACATGATCTGGTACCAGCCCTCGGCGGCCCGCTTGAGCACGGTGTTCTGCTGGGCCGGCGTGAGCGAGGAGTTGAGGTAGGACGGGCGGGCCCCAGCGGCTTTGAGAGCGCGCACCTGGTCGCCCATGAGGGAGACGAGCGGGCTGACCACGAGGGTGAGGCCACCGAGCATGAGGGCCGGCACCTGATAGCAGATGGACTTGCCGGCGCCGGTGGGCATGACGCCCAGGGCGTCGCGCCCGGAGAGGATGGCGGAGACCATGCGGTCCTGGCCGGGCCGGAAGGAGGTGTAGCCGAAGTAGCGGGCGAGGGCATCGAGGGCGGGTGAGGGGGCAGCGCGGTGAGGGGAGATGGGAGCGTGAGGTCGGACACGAGATGTGCGTGCAGGAGCCTCAGCGGTGCGCAGTTGGGTGGCAGAGGGAGCAGGGCCGTCGGCGGGCGCGGGGGAAGTGTGCGATGCGGCGGCGCATGCTGGCGGCGGCTCGGTCTCGCCTGGCGTGGGTTCGCATGTGAACACCGTTCTCCCTGCTTGTTCATCCTGCCGCAAAGCCATGCCGCCCTCCCCTCGCCATCATTCGATCTGACAAGTATAAGGATAGGACCCGACGCGGACAAAAGGCGACGAAGGGCGGTCCGGTCCTCTGCTCGCGATGCGCGCTGCCGCGGCGTAGCTCGGTCTTCCACGCCGCCCGCGATGCGCACCGTCGCAATGCAGCTCGGTCTTCCACGCCTCCCCTCCGCCATGCGCGGTAACGCGATGCGCTTGTCACTTGCCCGCGCCACCCCCCCCTCATCCGCCATGTGCGGCTGTGTAGCTCCACTGCAACGTGCACTGCAAGCTTCCGTCGGCGGCCATGACTGATTTCAGCCTACTTTGCCAAGAAGGCCGCACGCCGCGTCATCGTGGTGCGCGCGCTGTATACCAAGGGCATCGAACTAGCTGGGGCAGGGCTTGGGCTGGACGCTGGTCCAGGCCCTCAAGCGCTATGAGGCCCATCCAGCCCTGAGGTGGTTTTGTGTGCACGCCTCCACACCGAAACCATGGCGCTCAAGCGGGAAGGATAGCTCTGCAACCAACCGATCTCTGAATGGGAGAACCGTATGAAGATCTCAGCTCGCAACCAGCTCAAGGGCACGATCACCAAGGTCACCAAGGGCGCTGTGAACGGCGTCGTCGCCATCGACCTCGGCGAGACCACCGTCAAGGCCGACATCACCAACGAGGCTATCGAGTCTCTCGGCCTCGCCGAGGGCAAGGTGGCATACGCCATCATCAAGGCCACGAATGTCATGTTCGCCGCCGGCGACCAGCCCATCTCCGGCATTTCCGCGCGCAACCAGCTCATCGGCACCGTCGAGAGCGTGAAGATCGGCGCGGTCAACGGCCACGTTCGTCTGACGCTCGCCGACGGCGGCGGCATCATGGGCTCCATCACCAACGAGGCCATCGAGAACCTCGGTCTCAAGGAGGGCGGCAAGGCCGTCGCTATCGTCAAAGCCACCGACGTCATCGTCGGCGTGGAGTAACGGCAGATCAGATAGCTTCGCGGGCAGGCATTGCGTCGGCCAGCTGAAACACCCGGCACCCGGAAGTCCAGGTGCCGGGTGTTTTCTTGCCCCCGTGATCCCGGGAGCGACTGAGACGCTTCCGCTCAGACAGCGTTTTCCGGCGCATGTCTGCGCAATCCTGAACGTGAAGGCGTCCGAGACAGCATAAACTCGCAGATATCGCGCTGTTTTTGCTCTCTCCGGATGCGCCGCAAAACAAGCGCATGGCCTTTTTCAATCCGCCATGCGCCGCTCGGCATCAACAGGATCAACCTTACATCCGCGAAGACGTCGGCCCCTAGTTCAGACCCCGAAACCCGCGCCCGATGATCTCCGAGCTGTTCACGATCGTCATGAACGCATCCGGGTCGATCTCGCGCACGTAGAGCCGCAGCCGTCTTGCCTCGCGACGTGACAGGACGCTCATGATCTGCATCACGCGCCGGCCGGAATACACCCCGTACCCTGGGGTGATCGTGGCACTTCGATTCAGCGTCTTCACGATGTAGCGCTCGACCGCATGAGGGTCCTTGCAGATCACGGTGCAGACCTTCCGCAGATGCAGGCTCTCGATCGCGCCATCGACCACAAGCGTCTTCGCAAACAGGCCGAGTATGCAATAGAGGCCGACACGCGGACCGTACAGGATCGCGGCCACGACCACGATCGCGACGTCGACGGCCATGAGGGCCTTGCCAATCTCCAGACTCGAGCGCCGGTTCAAGATCATCGCGAGGATGTCTGTGCCGCCGGTCGACGCACCGATATCGAATACGATGGCGCTGCCGAGCGACGGTAGGATCACCGCGAAACAGAGGTCGAGCCACATGTCACCGGTGATCGTGATGCCCGAGGGAAAGATCCACTCAAACAACGATACGTACAGGGAGAGCAGGAACGACGCGGCCACACTCCAGCCTACGGCGCGTCGCGGCAGGAAGACCAGCCCGAGCGCAACGAGGATCGCGTTGATTACCCACATGAACGCGCTCACCGGCATGGTGGGGAAGATCTTCGAAAGCACGATGGACAGACCCGAGGTGCCGCCGAAGGCGAAACCGTTGGGCGCCTTGAACAGTACGATCGCGATCGCGGTGAGGATGATGCCGATGTTGAGGGTGATCAGGAAGCGGGTGCGGCCCGGTTTTGAGCTGCGCTTCTCAGCGAGGCGTCGGGCGCGCTCGGCCTCCTCATTGGTCTGGCACCCCGACATAGGGACGACCTCGTCGGCCCCTGCGCTCTGCACGGGCTCGGCAGCCTCTTCCATCGCCACGGCACCCTCTCTCTAAGAACCGCCATCGCGGCCATCATAACGCAGTTGGCGCTCGGACGGTTGGGCCTCACTGAGCGTGCAAGATTCAGAGCGTTTGGGTGGTGAAGGGGCGGGTCTTGGGGTGTCGATGTGAGAGTGGGGCGGACGGTGAGCTGAGGCTCACATGGGGCGCGCAAAACGTCATCTCGACGCAGGTCTTCAGCGCTTTTGCATGAGGACAGGTTTGAAATGACGTTTTAGAAGGCCGGGTGGGCAGGGGTGCATGGAGCCCGTGCAAAACGTCATCTCGACGGGCCCCTGGGACGTATTTGCCTGAAAACAGACTCGAGCTGACGTTTTCCGAGAGGTTGGGACAGAGCGCGGGCACCACCGCCAACTCAAATGCCCGCACCGGGCCGAGCGCACTGTTGCGCCCCGTCCCCTCCGGACGCGCCGCCGGCAGCTCAAATGCCCGCATTGGCCCACGAACCCGCCCCCTACTCATCATCGCTCTCGCCGAGCAGCACCGTGAGCGCGAGGGCCACCTGCACCACGCCCGCCCCCTCGGCGCTCGCGTCGATCCCACGGCCGAGGCCGCTGCCCGCGCCCGCTCCGGCACGATAGGGCACCGTGAACTTGCGGCTCTTCGGAAAGTTGATCGCCCCCAGCTTTCCTCGCAGGTCAAACGCCACGTCTTTGGGAACATCCACACCCTGGAAGACGATCTTGCCGCCGGTGAGGCTCACACTCTCGAGCCCCAGACGCCCCGCGCGGATTCGCAGGCGCGTGCGGTCGAAGAGGTTTCGCGCCGCGTCGGGCAGCGGGCCGAACTCCTCCTCGCACTCCTCCTGCACGGAGTCTACCGCGGCCAGATCCTCGGCGGCCGCAAGCCGCCGGTACACGAGCACGCGCTTGTCCACCGCCGGCAGGTACTCCTCATCCAGGTAGAAGTCATCAGGCAGGTTGAGGGTGAGCGCACTCGCCTCCACCGCTCCCCCGGCGTCGCCGCGCGCCTCCGCCACGGCCTGGCCGAGCATCTGCGTGAACAGGTCGAAGCCCACACTCGACAGGTTGCCGTGCTGCTCCGCCCCCACCAGGGAACCGGCGCCGCGAATCTCGAGGTCGCGCATGGCGATCCGCATGCCGCTGCCGAGATCCTGGAACTCGGAGAGCGCGGTCAGGCGCTCGGTGGCCTCCTCGGTGAGCGGCAGCTCCCCGGGGAACATGAAGTAGGCGTAGGCCTGCACCGCCGAGCGGCCCACACGGCCTTTCAGCTGATAGAGCTGAGCCAGGCCCAGGCGTTGCGAGTCCTCGATCAGCAGCGTGTTGGTATGCGGGTTGTCGATGCCGCTCTCGATGATGGTAGTGGCCACGAGGACATCGATCTCGTGCGCCGCGAAGGCGATCATCATGTCCTCCACCTCGCGCGGGCTCATCTTGCCGTGGGCCACGCCCACCCGGGCCTCGGGCGCGGCCTCGTGCACGCGGTCCACCGCGTCATCGATGCTCTTCACGCGGTTGCTCACGTAGTACACCTGGCCGCCGCGACCCATCTCCAGGCGGATCGCCGCAGAGACCACGTCGGGGTCGTACTCCCCCACGTGCACCGCGACGGGCCGGCGCCCCGTGGGCGGCGTGGTGATGAGGCTCATGTCGCGCACACCCGAGATCGCCATCTGCATCGTGCGCGGGATCGGCGTGGCCGAGAGCGTGAGCACGTCAATCTGCTCGCGCAGGTTCTTGAGCTGCTCCTTGTGCTGCACGCCAAACCGCTGCTCCTCGTCGATGATCACAAGGCCGAGGTTCGCGGGGTTCACATCAGCCGAGAGCAGGCGATGCGTGCCGACGAGCACCTCGACCTTCCCCTCGGTGAACGCAGCGAGCGCCCGGCGCTGCTGCGCCGGTGTGCGGAAACGCGAGAGCACCTCCACCTCGATGCCGAAGGGGGCAAAGCGATCGAAGAAGGTCTGGTAGTGCTGCTGGGCGAGGATGGTCGTCGGGCAGAGGACCATGACCTGCCGGCCGCTGTCCACGCACTTGAAGGCTGCGCGCAGGGCCACCTCGGTCTTGCCGAAGCCCACATCGCCACAGAGCAGGCGATCCATCGGACGGCTGCTCTCCATGTCGCCCTTGATGTCGGCGATGGCGTCCAGCTGGTCGGTGGTGGGCTCGTAGGGGAAGCTCTCCTCCATCTCAATCTGCTCCGGCGTGTCGGGCGGGCAGGCGAAGCCCGTCACCGAGGAGCGGCGCGTGTAGAGGTCGACCAGGTCGAACGCGAGCTTCTTGGCAGATGCGCGCGCCTTCGTCGTCGCCCGCGACCAGTCGGCGGTGTTCAGGCGCGTGAGCCGCGGGTTCGCGCCGTCGGGGCCCACGTAGCGCGTGATGCGGTCCACCTGCTCGAGCGGGACGTAGAGCTTGTCACCGTCGGCGTACTCAAGCAGGAAATAGTCCCGCTCGCGGCCGGCCACCTCCTGCCGTGCGATCTCGGCGAACAGGGCCACGCCGTGGGTGGCGTGGACCACGTAGTCGCCCGGTTTGAAGGGGAAGGTGACCTCCGTCACGTCCACCCGTCGACGCTGCGAGCGGCCGCGGGCGCGGCGCGCGTCCATGCGGGCGTTCAGGTCGGATATGGAGAAGACGGCGAGGTGCGCCTCGGGGATCACCGTGCCCGCCGGTAGGGCCGCGTCCACGAAGGTCACGCGGCCGCGCATGCTGGTGGGCACGGCGGGACCGGCCGCCCCTTCGGCGAGGCCACGGGCGTTCAGGGCGTCAGCATCGCGCTTGAGCAGGGTGACCTCGACGTTCTCCCCTACCATGCCCATATTCTCAGGTGCTGCGGTGAGCGACTCCTCAAACGGGATCGACTCATCGGTGAAGGTGAGCTCCATGGACTCGCGGGCGCCGCGGTCGGGGATCGCGAAGACGCAGGCGTACCGGTTGGCCACAACCTCCTGAACGCGCGAGATGAAACGCGAGCTCGATCCCGCGATGGCTGTCTGCTCGACCTTGAGCTCGGCGGTGACGGCGCCTCCCGCCCGGATGATGCTCACGTAGTTCAAGCGCTGCTGGGCCCCGAAGTCGAGCTCCGCCGGACGCACGTAGAGCCCGTCGAGATGGCCCACCTTCGCGTTCGCGGAGCGCTGTTCGAGATCCTCGTAGGCGCGGGTGCAGTCATCGAACAGGGAGCGGGGCTCGGAGAGGATCACAAGGGCATCGTTGGCGAGATGCGCGAGCGGGCTCGCGGTGCGTTCGTAGAGGAGCGGTAAGAAGCGGTCGAGTTCCGGCGTCGCGATGCGCTGCTGCACGAGCTCGAGCAGGGCTGCGAGCTGCGTGTCATCCTGAGCGGGCTGGTAGAGGGCGCGGCTGATGCGGGCCACCGCGTCGTCGGCGAGCGCGAGCTCACGGCAGGGGTAGACCTCGACGGACTCGAGATCGCCGATGGTCTGGCCCGTGGAGGCCACCATGCGGCGGATGCGGTCGATCTCGTCGCCGAAGAACTCGAGCCGGACCGGGGCCTTCTCCTGAGCGGGCCAGAGGTCAACCGTGTCGCCGTGCACATGGAAGAGGCCGGGGGCGTCCGCCGCGTCGCCCGCCGTGTAGCCCATGCCCACGAGCCGCCGGGAGACTTCCTCAAAGGGAAACTCCTCGTGAAGCGAAAACGATGTGGACTCCCAGTACCGGCTCGCGCGCGGCGGAACGCATCGCAGGAGGGCGCGTGCGGAGGCGACCATCACACAGGCCTCGCCACGGGCCACGCGGCCGAGGGCCGCCGAGCGCGTTGCGATCACCGCATCGTCGGCGGCCTTGTCGCTCCAGGGAAGGTCCGTACGCTCCGGAAAGTGCGCCACGTGCTCCACGCCCAGGTAGGCGATGAGGGAGCGAGCCGCGCGGGCGGCGGCATCCTCGCCGGAAACGATGTAGACCACCGGGCGCGGGTGCCGGGCGAACTGCGCCGCCACCATGAGCGTGCGCGCCGACTGCGATACGGCGAGCGTGGCGTCCTGCCCGGACGCGAGCGCCTCCTCGACGATGCACGGCGCCTCGGCGGTGTAGAGCTGCGCGGCGATGCGATGGATGAGCACGTGGTCTCCTTCTCAGATGCTGTTGGATGGGTGATCGGAGCGGGCACGGTCCGCCCCGTTCGCCAACGCGAAAGACCCGTTCAGGCAGGCTGCACGGGTTCAGACGCGGGTTTGGTTGTTGACGGCATTGTAGCGTAGCGTGCGGACAGAACGGTGGCGCGACACGGGGCTGGTTTAGGTTGGCTCCACGGGTCTGGCGTGTTCGGGCGGGTTTTGGAGCGGTCCCGTCCGGAAGCGGCAGCCGCAGGATCGCCTGGTTGCAAGGCCGCTTGGCTGGAAGGGTGCTTGGCTGAAAATCCCTTCAAAGTATGTTTTACTCGGCATTCTGAAGCCGATTTGCCTAAGACAGGCGTCGAGATGACGTTTTGAAGCCTTTGGTGCGAACTCGTCTTGAGGGCGGCGGCTGTGGGGCCGCTCGGCTGGTAAGTCCTCCTGACCTGGCTGGGAAGTCCTCCAAAGTATGTTTTGGACGGCAGCTCGGGGCCGATTTGCATGAGGCTGGCATCGAGATGACGTTCTGAGGCCTCCTCCCCTATGCGAGCCCACGAACGAGACCTGGCTCCACCTCTATCCCGTTTCAGATGGAAGGGGGCCGCGCACGGGACACGGGCCATGCGCACTGAATGAGCGCTAAGAACGTACTTTGGAGGACGCTGGTAAAGGCTTTTGCCTGTAAGCACCGTTGAGATGACGTTTTTCAGGGCCTTTGACACAGGCCACGCACGCATCCGGGTGCAGGATACAACGGAGCGATTCGTAGAAGCTGGGGCAGGCCGCGCGCGAATCCAGGCACGGACCTGAGCGTCCGGAACGGCATTGCAACGTGCGACACAGGCCCCGCGTGCACCTAGATGCAGGGCACTGCGAGTCAGCAGGCCGACAAAAAGGCCGTCCAAAACGTACTTTGGAGGACGCTTTGACGAAGATCTGCATGAGAACGGGCTCGAGATCGCGATGACGTTTCCTCAAGTCTTTGGTCGCCGGTCCCGAGCGCATCGGACACGACCCCGCATACAAAGGGGCGCAGGAACGGCCGTCCAAAACGTACTTTGGGGGGCACTTCGAGGCGGATTTGCCTGAGGATACCGTCGAGATGATGTTTCCCTGGGCTTTGGCGCAAGCCCCCCGTATCCCCTGTTCACATGAGACGTCGAGGTGGCACTCTCTGGACCATAGGCGCACACCCCGCCCCTGTTGCCAGGACGAAGCGTCGAGATGACGTTTTCCTTTTCGCCATGTCGGCCTCGTACACGGGACACAGGCTCCGCGTGCCGAAGTGATGTCGAAAACGTACTTTGGATGGCGTTACTAAGGGGATTTGCCAGGGGCCGGCATCGAGATGACGTTCCCGAGGCCATTCGCGCAAGCCCCCCGTATCCCTCGCCTGCAAGACGCGTCGAGATGACGTTTCCTAGGCCGTTTTATGTGAGGACCCGTAGGCGACTCCCCTAGACCAGCCCCCCCTCTGGCGACCAGACGGCGCCCGGCCCCCGATGCGGCACGAGGCCCGGGCACGTGGCAATGCTCCAGGCGCTCAAAGCCCCGCGCCCACCTCCGCGCTAAACCCCGATCCGCATGTTCGCGTACGCGCAGAGCGCGGCGAGCGCGAAGACCACCAGCGGTCCCGAGATGTCCGCGAGCACGCCGCCCACGCGGCGGCTCGACGCCCACGGGCCCAGGTCGTCAGACGCGCGACCCCAGATGCGCCAGAGCAGCACCGCCATGCCCACGATGCCAACCATGTTCTGCAGCGCCACCTCGGCGCAGAGCAGGACCACCAGATTCGCCGCCGTGTAGCCGGCCTCGTCCCTCAGGTAATGGCGGTACGCGATCCGCATGAGGTAGGCGACGAACGGCTGCAGCAGCGCTGCGATGGAGGTCACCAGGAACGCCGGGTTCTGCTCGATCATCACCCGCAGGCTCTCCATCGCGGCAGCGCCGGCGTTCAGCACCCCGGCAAGCCCCAGGTGCACGAGGGGGATGAGCACGAGCACGACCTCGACGGCGATGAAGATCCGACGCGTGAGGCGCTCGCGCGGCGTGTCATAGCGCGCCGGGATCCCGTCCTCCGCGCCCAGGGCGCCGCCATGGGACGTCGCACTCCCACGGACCTCCTCAGCGGCCCGCTCGGTCCGCTCCGGGTCCGCCTTCGTCCCGCGCCTCGCCGCATGGGCCCGCTTCCTCTTCGCCATGGCGCTCTCCCCTCTCAATCAAAAAAAGGGGCCCGCCGACATGCGCCGACGGGCCCCGGGCATACGAACCAATACTACTTCAGCTCGGGCCAGTACCCCTTGTTGGCCTCGATCAGATCATCGAGGATGAGCTTCGCCACGCGGGCCGACGGAATCGTCGCGGAGAGCGACAGCGCCTGCCAGAGCTTCTGGTAACTGCCCTCGGCCCAAGCCTGGACCACGAGCTTCTCAACGGACACCTGCTGCTCGAGCATGCCCTTCTGCCACTGCGGGACCTTGCCCTGGCAGATCTTCTCGTAACCGTTCTTGCCCACGATGCAGGGAACCTCGACCATCGCGGTCTCGTCGAAGTTGGACACCGCGCCGTCGTTCGGGACGATCAGCAGGAAGCGCTCCATCGTGTTCTCGGCGAGCGCGCAGGCGAGGTCCACGATGTAGGTGGCGTGCGCGTCGGCCTCGAAGCCCGCACCCTCGGCGGTGCCGTTCTCAACGACCTTGCGGCAGGCGCCGAAGACGTGCTTCTCACGGCCGTCCATGACCTCGTTCGCACGGGTGTAATCGGGGTTCGAGGTCTCGACCACGTAGTCGGGGAAGAGGTAGTACTTGAGGTAGGTGTTGGGGATGGTCTCGGGATCGACGGCGTACACGTCCTTGGCCTTGCCGAAGGTGTGGATCCAGCTCTCGTCGATATGCTGCTCCTTGCCCTCCTCGCGCTCGATGCCGTCGAGGTAGCCATTCTTCGCCATGTGCTCCTTGATGGTCGGCATCAGGTCGTTGCCGTCCTTGTCGTGGATGGCGGTGAACCAGCCGTAGTGGTTCAGGCCGTAGTAGCTGTACTGCAGCTCGCGACGGTCCTTGATGCCGCACATGACGGCCATCTTGTCCATGAGGTCGATCGGCATGTCGCAGATGTTGATGATCTTGGAGTTCGGGCGCAGCACGCGGCAGGCCTCGGCAACGATGGCTGCCGGGTTGGAGTAGTTGAGCATCCAGGCGTCGGGGCTGTACTTCTCCATGTAGTCGAGGATCTCGATCACGCCGCCGATGGAGCGCATGCCATAGGCGATGCCGCCCGCGCCGCAGGTCTCCTGGCCCACGCAACCGTACTTCAGCGGGATCTTCTCATCCTGCTCGCGCATCGCGTAGAGGCCCACGCGGATGTGCGCCAGCACGAAGTCGATGCCGGTGAAGGCCTCCTTCGGGTCGGTGGTGTAGGAGAAGTCGAGCTCGGGGGCGTTCTCCTTGAAGTAGATCTCGCAGGCCTTGGCGACGATCTCCTGGCGCTCGGCGTTGTTGTCGTAGAAGACGACCTTGTCCACCGGGAAGCGGTCGTGCTCCTTGAGCAGCATCAGGGCGATGCCGGGCGTGAAGGTGGACCCGCCGCCGGCGATGGTGACCGCATAGCTCTTCTTAGACATGACGTTCCTCTCAATCTGGCCGCATACCTGTTGAGGACGTCGCCGCGACCTTGTACGGCGTCCGGTTGGTACCGAAAGCGGCGGGGCGGGATGACCGGTGCCCCGTGAGCCGGGCCCGGGGCGCGAGGCCCCGGGCAGACGGGCGGTTTAGAGCATCTGCTCGAACTCGTCGCGCATCATGGCGACCTTGAGGCCGATGATGACCTGCATGGACTTGCCGTTCTTGGACACGCCGCTCGTGCCGATCGCCTTGAAGTCGGCATCGCTCGCCACGAGGGTCTCGTCGATCACGTTCACACGCAGGCGGGTGGCGCAGTTGGTGACATCCTTGATGTTGTCCTTGCCGCCGAGGAGGTCGAGCACGTTCTCGGCGAGGATGGCGTTCTTGGAGACGCCGGCCTCCTTGGCCGCCGCGGCGGACGCCGCCTTGCCGCCGAGCTCCTCCTGCTGGCGACGGTAGTCGGCCTTGGACTTGAACTCGATGTCGTCCTCGTCGTCCTCGCGACCGGGCGTCTTGAAGTCGAACTTCAGGATCAGGAAGCGGAAGACCACGAAGTAGATGCCGACGAACACCAGGCCAACCAGGAGCGCGATGAGGTAGCTCATGCCATGGGAGGCCGCGAGCGGGATGAAGTTCAGCGAGGCCATCTCGATGAGGCCGCCGGAGAAGACACCCACCACGCCGAGGGCGTTCAGGACCGTGGAGAGGGCCGCCGCGAGGGCCGCGTGGACCACGAACAGCGGCGGGGCGATGAACAGGAAGGTGAACTCGATGGGCTCGGTGATGCCGCAGACGATGGCCGTCAGCGTGATGGGGATGAGCATGGCGAAGAGCTGCTGGCGCTTACCCGGCTTGGCCGTGGCGTAGAAAGCCAGGGCGATACCGGTGCAGCCGAACATCTTGGACCAGCCGGTGGCGGTGTAGGCGGCCCAGGGAGCCAGCTCATTCAGGGGCGCAGACGAGGCGGCGAGCTCGGGCAGGGCCTTCGCCCACGCGGCGTAGATGCCGCCCTGGACGACTACGTTGTCATAGAAGAAGGGGCTGTAGAGCAGGTGGTGCAGGCCGAAGGGGATGAGCACGCGCTCGGAGAAGACGAAGACCCAGACACCCGCGAGACCCGTGCCCATGATGAAGCCCTGGAAGGCGCGGATGCCGTCCTGGACATGGGGCCAGCCGATGCAGGCGATGGCCGCGACCGGGATCATCACGAAGAACGAGATGATGTAGACGAAGGTCGAGCCCGAGAAGGTGCCGAGCCACTCGGGGAGCTCGGTGTCGAAGAACCGGTTGTGTATGGCGATCGTGATGCCGGAGATGACGAGGGCGCCGATCATGCCCATGTCGAGCGTCTTGATCGAGGCGATCTGGGCGAGACCCGTGTCCGCGCCGACCTCCATGTCCGCGAAATCGGGGAACCCGAGCGAGCCGCCCCACTGCGTGAGGATGGTGTTCACGAAGTAGTGGAAGGTCAGGTACGTGACGAGCGCCTCCATGCAGGCACGGGCGTTCTGCTTCTTCGCCATGCCGATGGGAAGCGAGACCGCGAACAGGAGCGGCAGCTGGTTGAAGACCGTCCAACCGCCCTGAAGCACGACGTTCCAGCACTGGTACCAGAGCGTTCCGGGCGCGGCGAGCGCGCCGAAGATGACCTCGGTGGTGAAGAGCGTGCCCAGGCCGACCGTGATGCCCGCGAACGAGAAGAGCAGCACGGGCGTGAACATCGCCCCACCGAACTTTTGGATTTTCTGCATCATGGCAGGAGATCCCCTTTCCCTTGTGCCGCCTCCCTCCGAAGCGGCAACGGCGGAACCCGTCCGAACGAGCGGTAAACATCTCCTGGCGCCTTGAGATACCGCTAACTTGTTCGTACAAGTTTCGAATGTATCTTGCCATCTTGTTCGAACAAGTTAAGGTTTGAAGCGGGGCGTGTACGGTGATCGGTAGGAATCCCTCGGTGAACGTACCAAGCCCGTGAAGCCTATTGGGTATGATGTTCGAACAAGCATGCGCGCAGAGGAGTCGACATGCCGAAAGCGGTGTTTCAATCCATATACTCGGATATCAAACGCAGCATCGAGAGCGGGGCGATGCAGTACCAATCGCTCCTGCTGTCGGAGAACGAGTTCGCGAAACAGTACAGCTGCTCGCGCTCGACGATCCGCCGCGCCCTCTCCGAACTCGCCCAAGATGGATACGTTCAGCCCATACAGGGCAAAGGCGTACGCGTGATCTGGCACCCGGATGAGGAGCAGGACGCCACGTGGTCGCGCGTCTCCCTTGAGTCCTTCTCTGAGCAGGCCGACCGCATGGGGTTCAACGGATCAACCGAGGTGCTCGCCTTCGAGCGCCTCACTGTCATGGGCCGCCTGGCGAAGACGACCGGCCTCCCCGTTGGCGAGGAGGTGGTGCGAATCTTCAGGCGGCGCCTGGCGGACGGCGTGCCTGTGACCACCGACCTGGCCTACATGCTCGACCGTGAGATCCCCGGTCTCACACCCGAGATCGCCGCGAGCTCCACATACGCATACATTGAAGGGGTGCTCGGCCTCAAGATCGTGACGAGCAAGCGCTCCATCATGATCGAGGCGGCCACGGAGGACGACCGGCGCCTCCTCGCCCCGCCCGATTCGCTCCCCGCCGTGGCCGTGGTGCGCAGCCAGTCATACGACTCAAACGGGATCATGTTTGAGTACTCGGAATCGCGACAGCACCCGTACTTCTTCTCGTACCTCGACACCGTGGTGCGCCCTGCGCAGGATCGACGCGCATAGCCGCTCGAGCGGGCGCGAGACTGCAGGGCCCCGGGGGCCTTCAGAACCCTGCTACCCCAGCCGCGCGCTCGGGCAGATGTCCGTCATGGGGCACTCGCCGCAGAGCGGTGCACGGGCATGGCAGATCTCGCGCCCGAAACTGATCCACTGGTGGTTGACGTTCTCCCAGTACTCGTGGGGGAGGATCTTGAGGAGATCCTGCTCCGTCTTGAGCGGCTCCTTCTCGTGGGTTTTGGGCGAGAGCCCCAGCCGATGCGCGATGCGATTCACATGTGTGTCAACCGCGATGCCCTCCACGATGCCGAAGCTCACATTGAGGACGATGTTGGCCGTCTTGCGGCCCACACCAGGCAGGCGCGTGAGCTCCGCCATGGTGCGGGGCACCTCGCCGCCGAAATCCGCGACGATTATCTGCGCGGCCTCGACCGCGTGCTTCGCCTTGGTCTTGTAGAAGCCGAGTGACTTGATGACCTCGGCCACCTCCTCCGCGGTGGCGCCGGCCATGGCCTCCGGTGTGGGCCAGCGGCGGAAGAGCTCAGGGGTGACCTTGTTCACCTGCGCATCGGTGGTCTGTGCGGACAGCAGGACCGAGATGACCAGACGAAACGGACTCGAATGGTCGAGGAAGGCGGCGACCGGCCCGTAACGGCGGTTCAGGCGTTCGCAGAACTCGACGCCCCGCTCGCGCTTCGCGGCGTTTGACTCACGTGGCATGGCTACTCCTCGCTCTCGGCGTCGAAGGCGTCATCGACATCTTCGTCAGACTCGAACTCGACCTCGGGAGCGTCGTTGAAACCCAGGAGCGCAGCCGCCTCGGCCGGATCATCGAGGGCCACGACGCTCTTGAGCTTGCGCTCCATCATGTTGGTGCGCGTGTTGATGATGCCGTTCACCGTCTTCTCCGCGGTCTGGAGCTGCTTGAGCGCGCGCCCGAGCTCCTTCTGGTACTTGGGGAACTCCGCCTTCACCGCCGAGAGGACCTTCTGGATCTCATCGGCGCGCTTCTGGAAGGCGAAGGTCTGATAGCTCATCTGGAGGCTGTTCAGGATCGCCGCCATGGTGCTCGGACCCGCGACATTCACCCGGTAGTCTCGCTGCAGCAGCTCCACCAAGCCGGGCATGTTGACGACCTCGGCATAGAGCCCCTCGAAGGGCAGAAACATGATGCCGAAGCTCGTGGTGGCAGGCACGCTCAGGTACTTCTCGGAGATATCCTTGGCCTCGGCCCTGATCTGGCGCTCAAGCACCTTGCGGGCCGAGGACGCGGCCTCGGCGTCGCCCTCGTCGAGCGCCTGGCGCAGGTGCTCGTAGGCGTCTCCCGGGAACTTTGAGTCGATGGGCAGCAGGATGGGATCCCCGCCCTCAACCGGCAGCTTGACGGCGAACTCGACCCGCTCCGAGCTCTCAGGGACCGTGGCGACGTCCTCGAGGTACTGATCGACCGAGAGGATCTCGCGCAGGATGGCCCCGAGCTGCACCTCGCCTAAGATGCCGCGGGTCTTGACGTTGGAGAGGACGCGCTTCAGATCGCCCACTCCCGAGGCGACGGTGCGCATCTCGCCGAGCCCTTGGGAGACCACCTCGAGCGAGTCGCTCACCTGCTTGAATGAGGTGCTCAGGCGCTCGTTCAGGGTTTTGGAGAGTTTCTCGTCGACGGTCTCGCGCATGCGGTCGAGCTGGGCGGCGTTGTCATTCCTGATGGTGGTGAGCTGGCGCTCGACGGTCTGCTGAACCTCCTCCAGGCTCTTGGTGGCGGCATCGGAGCTTGCCTTCAGACCTTGGGTGACCTGGTCTTGGAAGCCCTGGATCTGCGTCTGGAAGCCGCTGAAGCGCTCGTCGAACTTGCCCAGCTGATCCCGGAGCTCGCTCGACTGACGGGCGAGGGTGCCGGCGAGCTTGGTGTCGACCACGCCCCGCATCTCGGTGAGCTGGGCGTTCAGGGCGTCGCGGCTGGCTGCGAGGCTGCCCTCCGTCTCCCGGCGGAGGGAGTCCGTCCGGTCTGCCACCTGCGCGGCCTGATGAAGCGCGGCCTCGTGGCGCTGCTGGCTGGCGGCTGATTCAGCGGCCTGCCGCCGCGCTATACCGCCGAGGTCATCCCGCGCCTGGGTGACCCCGGTACCCAGCGCGGTGAGGGCGGCATTGGCCTCGTCCAGCGCGGACAGGAGCCGCTCGGCCTGAGCCCGCTGCTCAGCGGCCGCAGCCTGGGCCCGTGCCGCGAGCAGGGCGGCAACAGCCGCGAGCACGGCCCCGATGAGCGCGACGATCAGGATGATCACGGTTGTGTCCATTGACTTCCTCCCTTGTGGTTACCGGCACCATTATACGGAGCCGTGCGGACACAATACGCCCGCCCCGAACGCGCCGGCCGAGCCTCACGCCCGCACCGTAAGGTTGTACCAGGTGGCGAAGGCAACCATCGCCGCCGCGAGCACGCCCATCGCCACGGCCCACCGGCGCTCCCCCGCCACGTACTCATCGGGGGACTTCGTCGTCACCACACGCATATATCCCACGTAGTTGGCCGTCCGCGCGTAGAAGAACATGAACGCGAGGGTCCCTGCGAGGGCGATGCCGGCGAGCACCGGGCTCCCCTGCCCGTGCACCGCCGCCCACATCAGGTTGTCCACCATGATCCAGACGGGGTAGAGCACCACCGCGAAGACCTGGCCGTGGCCCGCGCCCCAGATAGGGGGCATCAGGAAGGCTCCCCAGTTGAACGCCGGGATGCGGTAGAGCGGCCGATCGAGGGGAAGCTCCAAGATGATCGCCATCTGGTGGCGGTCATGGCGCAGGTGGTCCCGGCAGGAGGCGTCGAGCTCCTGGAAACAACGGCAGGAGCGGCAGTACCCCACCAGGCGCTTTCCCGGGGCCGGCTTGGGGGGCCGAACGCCGTCCCCGCAGGGAGCATCCATCTCCGCGCCCCGAGGCCCTGTGAACCCGCTGTCGTCCGAACTCCCGACCTTGGTAACCGTACTCGCCATGCCGCCCCTCCATGATGCTGAGGGCCTCTCTGACCCCGTACCTCCCCGCCCATCTTACGCGCATCGCCGCGATCGGGGCGCCACTCCCTACCAGACCATGGCCGCCACGGTGCCGATGAAGCCCTCGAATCGCGCGGCCAGGGAGGTGATCTGCTGCATGACCTCATCGGGCGAGGCCCCGTTCACGACGAGCGTCAGGGTGTAGGAGGCGAGGAACACCGCCGCGAGCAGCAGCGGGAAGAGGAGGACCATCAGCGCGATACGGGCGACGTTCGTCAGCAGCCGACGCCGTGTCCGCTGGCGGTCGAAGGCGATCTCCGCCCGGTATGCCTCGTGAACGGGAACTTGAGCGGTGTCTGCAGCTGTTTGCGAACGCACAGCGCCAGGATCGCCACCGGTGGCATCCGGGCATTTGTCGCACCCCGCACCGTCCAAAACCGGCTGCGGACGAAAGAGCTCCGGCAACGGGGCGCCGTCCGCCGACCAGGCCTGCGCACGCATCCTGCGGCGTTCGCGATCGGCAGCTTGCTGCGGGGTTTCCAGAAATAGATCCATGACGCAACCTCCTCGCAGGAGGCGCGCGTGAAGGGGGTGCTGACATCATGCCCGGAGGCGGACCGACCGTCAAGGGCTCGGCGCAACCTCAAGCGCGGCGAGCCTCGCAGCCCAACTCATCACGGAGGTACCTGGCAACCGCCTCGGCACATGGCTTCACCGCTGCGGCAACCGGTTCAGAAAGCCCCCGTTCCAAAGCCCCTGCGCCGAGGTCCACCACCTGCACGCCGAAACAGCGGCCGGTCTTGCATCGCGCCCCCATGAACTGCGCCGATGACAGGACGTCGGTAAAACGCACCTGGTGGAGCGACATCATCTCGTTCGATATCGCCAGGTCATTCGCATCGATTGAGAGCACGGTTCCCGGGGCTGCACCGGTGCCGTCAAAGGCGTCCACCACCACGGCAGCGTCGCACGCCATGAGGTCGGGGATGATGGCGTACCCCATGACGGCGCGGTCGAGGACCCGCACGTTCTTGGGAAAGACGAAATGCTCCAGAAGGTGGCGGGCGACGGCGGGGCCGAAACCGTCGTCGAGCTGGTACTCGTTGCCAATGCAGATGACCGCGACCTCCATGGGCCTCCCCTCGCAACGGACCAGGTCTCGTGACCGCCGGCGGACGGCGCGCATGCGCCTCACCAATCGCCGCGCGACGACCGATCACGCCGCACCGCCGACATCATCAGGGCAGACGCGTATCCACCCTACACCAAAAACCCGGACGCTTCCGAGACGTCCGGGTTCGGCGCCGGCGAGTCACGAGCCGGCTCTTGAGACGAGCTGCAGGGTGGTTCTCATCTCTGAACCACATTGTCCCCGATTACGAAGCGAGCAGCAGCCTGAGCAATACAGATGTCTATTTACACAATGCCGTCACGACCGCTCAGTGGGCAACCCCTCAACCACCACCAGCGCATCATGCTCGAACGGATGCTGAGGAACCGAGAGGCAATCGCCCTCTGAATCTGCCTCCACCTGCAGCCGCGCGAGGCGCTTGGTCTCGAGGTCGAACGCCGTGGCGCTCCAGGCTGCTGCATCCGGCAGCACCTCGTCGAGGCCCTTGAGCTTGAGCTTCGTTGCGAACGGCAGATAGGCGACGATACTGTTGCCAACCGCGCCGACGCGGATCTGCTCTCGGGCATCATCGAGCAGTTCCTGGGCGGGACGCACCGAGGGAGCCTCCCCCTGGCCGAGGCCACGCAGGATCTCGGGAATCAGCCCGAAGTCCCAGACACCGGGGAACTGCAGGCACTCCTGCCAGCGGAAGGGCGCGTCGAAGCCCTCCCCCAGCACGCTTCCGGCGCTCGCGCTCGTCTGCCAGTTCCAGACCCCGTGGGCCCCGTAGGTCACACCTGCCGAGGCGCCCGCGAGGATGCCCGCCCACGCGCTCGCCCGGCAGTCATGGGCGCTGAAGCGCCAGTAGACGTTCCGGCTGGCGCCCATCTGCTCGTAGCAGGGCTCGGAGTTGAGCATAGGTTTCTTGGGATAGGTTCCCCGCAGATCCTCGGGCAGGCGCCATGCCTCGTACTGGGCCGCGTAATTGTGACCCGGCTGGTACAGGTAGAAGTCGAGCCGATCAAGGTACCCCTCGGGGATCGTGCGGTTCCCGCGGTTTATATGCAGGCAGCGAAGGGCGCCGGGCGCGGCATCGCAAACCTCATCGAGCACGCGGTCGTAGTAGGCGATGGTCTCCTCAGACTTGAAGTCGGTGTCCCCGCTCACAATGTAGACGGGATCAAAGGAGCCGAGCTCGGCGACGACGCGCCGCACATGCGCGCACGCCCCCTCAACCGGCATGAGGCTCGAGCCGGTCTTCTCCGCGATGGCCGCACCCCAGGTGCCGGGGACCACGTTGCACCAGATCAGCACGAGGGCGAGCCGGATGCCGTGGGCCTCGGCCATCTCCGCCATCGTGCGGGCGCGCTCCCAGTACGCAGGATTCGGGCTCCCCCAGTCGAACCGCGTGCCGTCCTCGCTCGCATACGGGTAGATCCCGAGATCGGGACGGCAGCGGTCCCACTGCGGCAGGGTGTTCACCTGCAGGACGTTCACACCCTGCTCGGCACGGCGCGCCAGGTAGTAGTCCCAGTCCTCGAGCGAGACGCTCGTGAAGGCGCTCCAGCAGGTGTCCGCGAGCCAGAACCACGGCCGTCCATCGAGCAGGAAGCCGTCCTTCGCGTCGTTCACCGTCAACGTTCCCAGGCTCATAGAGCAGCTCCTTTCAGCTGGTGCGCTCCGACACGTCCATCGTGGTACCGAACTCACTAAGACGCACGCCCCGGGCAGCCAACGTGCGCGTGGCAACCCGGGGCGTACAACGATCCTCCGCGTACCTGAGGATTACGCCTCGTCCATCTCCGCAAGATCCTTCTCGGAGAAGCCCGTGAAGTACACCGCGAGCGTCGCGATCACGAAGGAGATCGCCATGCCAACGATCGCGTAGACGATGTTCATCTGGCCGCCCTGGAAGTAGTTGAGGATGACCATGAAGTTGGACGCGCCGCCGGCGAGGTAGTACGTGACACCAAGGATACCGGAAACGACCGCGCCGATGGCGCCACCGATGAACATGCCGAGCATGGTCTTGCGGAAGCGCATGAGGATGCCGAAGAGCGCGGGCTCGGTCACACCGCCGGCGATGGCCGCGATCACGTAGCCGATCGCGAGCGACTTCTCCTCCTTGTTGCGCATACGCAGGAAGGAGCCGAAGGCGCAGCCCCACACAGCGACCATCGCGCAGTTCGTGGCCACGAAGACGAAGGGGTCGTAACCCTGGGCGACGATCTGCACCTGGGCGAGGAGGATCACCGGCATGTGCATGCCGGCAACGACGAACAGCTGCCAGAAGGCGCCGAGCACGGCCATGACCACAAGGATGCCGATGCCGCCCATGTCGGCGAGGCCGAACAGGGCCCCGGCGATGACGTTGCCGATCTCGTTGCCGACGGGCGCGAGGACGATGAGGGCGATGGGCACGGTGACGATCATCGTGCAGAACGGCGTGAAGACGGTCGAGAGCACGTCGGGCATGTGCTTCTTGAAGAACTTCTCCACCACGTAGAGCACCGGGATGGTGAGGAGGATCGGCAGCACGCTCTGGCCGTACTTCGCCGCGGCGATCGAAATGCCGTAGACGCTCACGATGCCGCTGCCGCCGTCAGACGCCGCCGCCACGATGCTCGGCGCGATGAGCAGGCCGCCGGTCAGCATGCCGAGCACGGGGCTGGCGCCGAGCTTCTTCGCCGCCGCATACCCGAGGTAGATCGGCAGGAAGTAGAAGGTCGCCTCGTAGAGGGTCGTGTAGAAGAAGGTATAGGTCGGGTCGGTCTCGGAGATGAGGTTGAACATCTGCGGGCCGAGGACGACCGCGAAGGTGCGGAAGAGGCCGCCGGCCATGAGCAGGGGGATCAGCTGGGTCATGGAGCCGGAGAGGTAGTCGAGGATCCGGTTGCCGATGACGGCCGGCGTCAGCTTCTCCTTCGGGGCGTCGAGGTTCTCGTCCACGGCCTCGCCGCGCGTGACACCTGAGATGGCCACGAACTCGTCGAGGACCTTTGGCACGTTCTGGCCCACGATGACCTGGAGCTGCGACCCCGACCACTGCGCGCCGAGGACACCCTTGACCTTCTTGATCTCATCGGCATCGGCCTGGGAGCAGTCGCGCAGCGTCAGGCGGAGACGGGTCATGCAATGTGTCGCGGTGCTCACGTTGCCGGAGCCGCCCACCAACGCGAGGACATCGGTGGCGATCTGTTTGTTGTCGGCCATGGGCCCTCCCTTTCGTATCCGCGGTGCCGGGCGGTTTTCTGCCCGTCCGCGTCTTTTCAGCAAACCTCATATGTGTTTACTGAACGTTTATATCATGTATCCTACGTCAGAGTGAACAGATTCCTAAGGGTTTCCCCGTAAACGGTAGGAAAGCAGCGGTGAACGTTACTAAACGCGTGTTTACATATGCGGGAACCGAGGATGCTGCAGCTGGCTAGTATCCCGTATTGTTGCCTTTACCTCGCGATTTACCGCATCTTGAACCTCTTTTGCTGTTTCGCGGCTCTCCGTCGCACTCTGCTGAATCCTCCTCTTCTCCTTGATTTCGGTATACTAAACATGTTTAACCACCTTCAAGAGAATCAGGTGATCTGCATGGGCTCCTTCCATCCAACATTCGCGACCGTCACCGAATTGGGAGACTTTGGTCCGTGGATCTCAACTGCGGTGCTCGAGCTCCCTGCGCCCGTACGCGATGCCGATCTCGACCCCGTCCCGTTCAACGTGTACGTCGAGCGGCATGAGACGTCCGGGGGCATCCTGATGCGCACGGAGCGCGGGGCTGACCGCGCGGTTCCCTCCCGCGGCTACCTCCCTGTCCTTAACGCCTATCCCTGCGATGCCGCAGGGCACCGACTCCCCGAGGGGGGGCATGTGGCCCTCGTCCTTCCCGAATGCCGCCTGACGAAGACGATCGAGGGCACCGTCATGCAGGGCCGTTTCGTTGAGCACCGCTTCCGGATCACCCAGACGGCTCCCCTCCCCGGCGAGCCCGATCCCACCTGCGGGCTCGTGTACACAGAGCGCACGGAGCGCCTCTGCCCCGCGCTTACGGGCTGGCATGAGGCGCGCATGGCGCAGGCGGTCAACGGGATCCAGCTCTCGTACGGCTTCTTTGAACCCGATTTCAGCCAGGGGGAGGCGCCTGCGGGACCGTTTAAGCGGCAGGTGCAAAAACCCGAGCGCGCCGCCCTCATCGTCTGGCTGCACGGCGCTGGCGAGGGCGGGGACGAAGTTGAGCGGGCCTACACCGGCAACCGCGTGACCGCGCTCTCGCAGGAGAAGATCCAGGGGTACTTTGGTGGGGCCGCCTGGGTGGTTGTGCCGCAGTGCCCGACGTTCTGGATGGACGACGGCGTGGAGCAGCTCGGCCGATCCAACGTGAGCATCTACAGCGAACCGTTGAAGGCGCTCATCGATGAGTTCATCACCGCGCATGCGGATCGCGTCGACACCAGCCGCATCATCATCGGCGGACTCTCAAACGGCGGGTTCATGACCGTTCGCATGTGCGCCGACCACCCGGATTTCTTCGCCGCGGGCGTCCCGGTCTGCGCGCCGTTCTTCGACGAGAACCAGACGCCCAAGGTGATAGGGGCGCTCGCCAAGACGCCGCTATGGTTCGTGCACGCCAAGGGAGACGAGGCCGTGAACCCCGCTGAGACCGTGCTTCCCCTTTATCATCGCCTGCACGAAGTTGAGGCACCGGTGCACCTCACCTACTTCGACCATGTGGAGGATCTCACCGGCCGTTACCGCGAGGCAGACGGAGCACCCAAGCAGGTGTTCAGCCACGGGGTCTGGATCCACGTGTATAACGACTTCTGCCGCACGGAGCTCGACGGCACGAACGTGATGCTCGACGGCGAGCCCGTTGGGCTGTGGGAGTGGACCGCGCATCAGCGGCGATAAACGGCGGGTTTTCGCTGGTCACAGCGGTTGGTGCGCACATCATAGAGCATGATCCCCGTTTGCGTCTGAACCGTACCGTACGAAACTGATTTGCGTACGGTACGGTTCGGATGGAATAAAAATTCCTAGGAGGTTGCCGAGCACGGCATTCGACCCTGCTCCTCAAACGGCCTGAAATTCACCGTAAACGGTAGGTGCCCCGCATCTGTTGACGCTGTTTTTCGATTGGACTACGATTCCAACCACCTTCAGGGTGTAACTCGAGCTGAGCTCTCGAGGCAGACTGAACGCGGCCGCGCCATTATCGGCCGTAGTATGTCTGTCCGAGAGTTTTTTCTTGCCGAGGGGAGCCCGCATGAACGTGATCAAGCGTATCAACAACAACGCGGTGCTCTGCATTGATGGAGGCGGCAACCAGGTCGTCGCCCTCGGCTGCGGCATCAGCGCGGTGCCCGTGGGGAGCGAGCTCGATCTCGATCTCGTCGATCGAACCTTCTACGACATCGATCCCCGCTATGTCGAGCTTATACGCGATCTCCCCGAGGACTGCCTCGAGCTCGCCGCCTCCGTGGCGGATGCAGCCCGCAGCCTGCTTCCCTACGAGCTCAGCCCCAACCTTGATATCGCCTTGGCCGATCACGTCGCGTTCGCCATCGTGCGGTCGAAAAAGGGCCTCTACGTACAGGCCCCGCTCGCCTACGACCTTCAGCAGAACTACCCGGTCGAATGCAAGATCGCCGATTTTGCTTTGAAGCGGATCAAGACGCAGCTCGGCATCGCCCTTCCTACCAGCGAGATGGCGGGGATCGCCATGTGCATCATCAACGGAGCATACGCCAGCGCCGGTGCCGCCCGGACTGAAGGCGCCGTCAACGATGAGAACATGATCGATCAGGCCGTCAGAATTATCGAGCGAGTCACGGAGAGCTCCGTTGACCGCGACGGCTTCGGATTCGCCCGGTTCGCAACGCACATGCAGTATCTTCTGCGCCGGGTGGCATCGGGCGAGCACCTTGAGAGCGCCAACTTGGAGCTGTACCGCTCAGCTTCTACAGATAACCCGCTCGCCGCCCAATGCGTCGACGGCATCGCCGCGCTCATTGAAGAGGCATACGGACAGGACCTCACTGAGGAGGAGAGGCTCTACCTGATCCTCCATATCAACCGCATGTGCTCAGCATCCACAACCACGTGAGCCATGTAGGCCAGCAGCTATCCGGGGGCGGCACCGCGCGCACGTCGTCCAGGGCATAGGCATATCCGTAGGCTGCCTGCTATCTCCAGGCAGCAAATCGAGAAAAGGAGTAGTCGTGGCGAACAACAAGCAGATCGCGTCCGACGTGCTCAATGCCGTGGGTGGAAGCGCCAACGTCACCTTCGTAACCCACTGCATGACCCGGCTTCGCTTCAACCTGAAAGACCGGTCCGTGGTTGACCTTAACCGCGTCAAGACAATCAACGGGGTGATCGGCGTTCAGGAAAGCGGCGGGCAGCTGCAGGTCATCATCGGGCAGAACGTCCTGAAGGTGTACGACGAGCTGTGCACCCTCGGCGGCTTTGCCAAGCAAGACGCCATCGATGAGAATCTTGATGGCGAGAGGCGAAAGCTCACGCCGGCGGTCATCGGAAACAACATCCTGAACTACCTTTCCGGATCCATGACCCCCTTGATCCCCCTGCTCATGTGCGCCGGCCTGTTCAAGACGATCGGGGTCGTCGTTGGCCCAACCATGCTGAACCTCATGAGCGACGAGAGCGATCTCGTTGTGCTCATGAACATGCTGTACAACGCTGCTTTCTATTTCCTGCCTATCTACCTTGGATTCAATGCTGCGAAGTGCCTCGGCGTGACGCCCATCCTCGGAGCCTTCATGGGCGGGATCATGATCGAGCCCTCCTTTGTCTCCATGGCGACCGAAGGGGCCTCGTTCTCGGTCTACGGCATTCCCGCCACGCCGGGCTTATATGCGCAGACGGCCATCCCGATTCTCCTGTCCGTCTTCACTATGCGTTTCATTGAGGGTGGACTGAAGAAGATCATGCCTGATGCGCTGTCGACGGTCTTCACGCCGTTCCTCACGATGGCCATCGCGGTGCCGCTCGCCCTCTGCCTCCTCGGGCCCCTCGGATACTGGGCAGGCACAGGACTCTCCGTCGTATTCGGCTTCCTTGGTTCAGAAGGCGGCATCGTGACGGTGATCGGCGCTGCGCTCCTTGCGGCAGTCTGGCTACCTCTTGTGATCACCGGAATGCATGTTGCGATCATCATGATCGCCATCGCAAATTTCGCTGCGGTGGGCTACGACAACTTTGTGCTCGCCAATACAACAATTGGCCTCTGGGCTGCATATGGTGTACAACTCGCCACGGTGCTTAAGCTGAAAGACCCGCACGAGAAGGAGATGACTCTCGGATACATTGTCGCGCAGTGGATCGGCGGCGTGGGCGAGCCCTTCATCTACGGTATGATGTTCCGCTATCGTCGCCTTATCGTCTGCAGCATCCTGGGCGCCGCGGTTGCCGGGCTTGTAGGCGGAGCGCTCGGCCTCACCTGCTATATCCCTGGCGGAGCTGCAAACGTCCTGAATATTTTGATCTACGTGGGGGGCGGCACGGCCAACCTGGTCAACGCGTGCATCGCTGCCGCCGCCGGGTTTGTCGCCGGATTCATCGTGACCTGGTTCTTCGGGTTCACCAAGGATGAGATTGAACATGGCCCGGTGGGTGAGCGCCCCTGATTTTTACAACAAAAAGAACGTTATATACGTTCGCTGCAGTGAGACAGCACGGTTCACTAAATCTGACAACAAGTGCGGCCCTTGCAAAATGGACGACATCGGGCGCCCCAGGAAAGGAACCTTATGACCATCGCATATGCATCAACACCCATCACCGATCGAATAATGCGCCTCTCAGACGGAAGCGACGTATGCACTTATCTGGTTGTGGGCGATAAACGTGCCTTGCTCGTAGACACGGGATACGGATTTAGAGGCCTGCGCTCCTATGTGGAATCGCTACTGCAAGGCAAACCGTATGACGTGGTCATCACCCACGGCCATGTTGACCATGCTGCAGGCGCGGCCGAATTTGACACCGCGTATATGCATCCTGCTGATCTTGAACTCAATGTGCGGCATACCACCATCGAATTTCGCCGTGCTATGCTCTCCACCACCTCGGCAGAACTCATAGCAGACATATCGGATGACGCGTTCGTCCCAACACGAAGCGATTTCCTCCCACTCGAAGATCGCCAAACGTTCAATCTCGGCGATCTAACCGTCTGCCTCTTTCATGTTCCTGGGCATACGCAAGGCATGATGGTTCCCGTGGTGCTCGAGGAGCGCGTCGCCCTGTTTGGCGATGCCTGCGGCGTCGGGACGCTCATCGTGTTTGAGGAGGCATCGACCGTCACGGAATATCGCGAGAGTCTGCTTGCCTTCAAGCAACACGAGGGGCTATGGGATCGGGTCCTGCGGCAGCACGGAACCTGCGAGTCGCCCAAGAGTATTCTCAGCACCAACATCGAGCTCTGCTCACTCATCATGGCATGTGAGGATGATGCGTTCCCGGCGGAGTTCGCCGGCATGAAAACGCTGATGGCCAAGGCCGTCGACCCGGTCTCTCGCGCCCGCATCGATGGCGGCGAGGGCAACATCATGTACATCGAGGAGAAGATTCGGTAGCTGCGATCGGTTCAGTTCTGGTCGAAGCTCGTTACATTCCCATATCGCTGGCGTCAGCCCCTCATTGGTGCCTGCCCGGATGAGTTCAACACGGGCCCTCTCCGTCAGATGGCGGAGAGGGCCTTCTTCGTATGGAAGAGCCCGCTCCTGGATCTTGGCAGGTACCTGGGTTTCATTTGGCATGGCGTACTCTGCCAGCTTCAATGTTGGCCGCTCCAGAGCTCCGTAAATCCTGTCCTGGTAATCAAGCGCTCCGGCATTGGCGCGCCTGGTTTACTTAAAAGTAATCTCTTTTAAGGACTCATGGTTAGATATACTTAAATATTTTATTTTTTAGTTTATATTTTCAATATTTTATTTCATTGATTTTACTATGAGGATCGTAATAGTAGAAAATGTCAGATCTGAGTCCGGGGGGCCGGTATGCACTGCCCGTAAAGCGCCCTCCGGACAGAGAACAATCTTGCAAGCCGCCCTCTATGGCCAAGCTCGATCAATTATCCTGGCATTTTAAAAGTGCTCCTCCCGTCGCGGACGTCGAGTCGGTGGGAAAACATCGCGAAGCACCCCTGAATTGACTCAGATCTGACATTTTCTACTAGACCCCTGTCGCCGTTCGGTCCTGGTTTCATGATGCACAGACTAAAATAGTCAATTAAATTTAAAATTATGCATACATGGGCTTTCAAGCAAAACGCCCCTCGTGCCTGAGGCTGAGGGGCGCCGTACTCCCTATCGAAAAGGACGAGGGCAGCAGCACACTGCCCCGCAACCTACCCGAGATCCTCGCCGTTCGTCTCGATCACGTGCTTGTACCAGTCAAAGCTCTTCTTTTTGGAGCGCGCAAGCGTGCCGTGGCCCTCGTCATCGCGGTCCACGTAGATGAAGCCATAGCGCTTGCTCATCTCGCCCGTCCCAGCGCTCACCAGGTCGATCGGGCCCCAGGTCGTGTAACCCAGCAGGTCAACGCCGTCCTCGGTCACGGCATCGCGCATGGCCTGGATGTGCTGGCGCAGGTAGTCGATGCGGTAGTCGTCGTTGATGGAACCGTCGGGCTCCACCACATCCCGCGCACCAAGACCATTCTCCACCACGAACAGCGGCTTCTGGTACCGATCGTAGAGGTCGTTCAGCGTGATGCGGAAGCCGAGCGGATCGATCGCCCAGCCCCATTGGCTCTCCTGCAGATACGGGTTCTTGGCGCCCGCAAAGGCATTGCCCCGGGTAGGCTCAACATCAGGGTTGTCCGCACCGGCCGCGCACCGCGTGGAGTAGTAGCTAAACGAAATGAAATCCACCGTGTTCTCAGCAAGGATCCGACGGTCCTCATCGGTCATACCGACGTCGATACCCTTGCGCTCGAGCGCCTTGAGGGCGTACGCCGGATAGTACCCACGGCTCTGCACGTCGACGAAGAAGTAGTTGTCCTGGTTCTTGAGCTGCGCCTCGCGCACATCCCCCGGACGGCAGGAGAACGGGTAGTACGTTCCGGCAGCCAGCATGCAGCCGACCTTCACCTCGGGATCGATCTCATGGGCGATCTTAGTGGCCCAGGCGCTGGCGACCAGCTCGTTGTGGGCTGCCAGGTACTCGACCGCGGCCTTGTCCTCGCCCTCCTCAAACACCAAACCGGCCCCCATGAACGGCAGGTGCAGGATCATGTTGATCTCGTTGAAGGTGAGCCAGTATTTGACCAGACCCTTATAGCGGTTGAAGATGACCGTCGCGAGGTTCTTGTAGAAGCCGATGAGCTTGCGGTTGCGCCAGCCGCCGTACTCCTTGATCAGGTGGATCGGGCAATCGAAGTGCGTGATGGTGACAAGCGGCTCGATACCGTAGCTCTGGCAGGTGCGGAATACGTCCTCATAGAAGGCGAGCCCGGCCTCGTTGGGCTCTGCCTCGTCGCCGTTGGGGAAGATGCGCGTCCAGGCCAGCGACATGCGGAAGGTTTTGAACCCCATCTCGGCGAGGAGGGCGATGTCCTCCTTGTAGTGATGGTAGAAGTCAATACCGGTCTGCGCGGGATAGTAGTAGCCGTCCTCGAACGACAGCATCTTGCGGTCGCCAGCGCCCACCGCGAACCGCTCGGGGCCGTGCGGCATCACGTCGACGTTGGCAAGGCCGCGGCCGTCCTCGTCGAACGCGCCCTCGCACTGGTTCGCGGCGGTGGCGCCGCCCCATAGAAAGTCACTGCGGAAACCCATGGTTCGTCCTTTCGTCTGGAGCCTGCATCCGGGGCGTGCAAGCTGCAGGTGCTTTCAATTAGTATGGGGCACCCCGGGGGTCGCGCTCAAGCGGTGGAGGGCGATTCGACACATCTTTCCGCTGGCAGCCCATGGCACGCTGCAGCAGCTGAGACCTTTTGAGACCTTTGATTTCCGCACACTGATGAGCGAGCGGGGCTCACCTAGTCGTTCAATCGCTTCTTCAGGTATTCTTTGAAATACGGAAGCTCGATGGCTACCTTACCACGGCCCCGTTCCCCCACCACTCCCTGCTCCACGAGACGAAGCCGGTACTGCGAGGCATAATTACTCGTCACGCCCATGCGGCGCGCGATATCGGATGTGCGGCTGACGCCTTCATCCTTCAGCATCGCCCGAAGATAACGCAGGTCCCCCTCGGACAGCTCGTAATATGTTGGAGCGAAGACGCGCTGCTCCATATCGCCGCGGGCAAGCTCGACCCCTTGTTGAGCCGCACGTGGGGTGATAGACGGGCTGTCCGGTTCTATCCCCCAAGCGCGAAAGCCGACAAGCTGCATCATGTATGGAAAACCTCCGACAGCGCTCACCATTATATTCAGCGCATCGTCGTCGACATGGCGTCCGCCGCCCTCCACTGTCCGCTGCAGCGCGAAAGCAATCTCCTGATCTGGGATGTTGCCTAGGCTGTGCTGAACCGAGCGTCTGAGAAATGAGACCGACTCGTTTCTGAGCAACCCTGAAACCTGATGAGGTAGGCCTGCCATCAGCAAGCCGACGCGTCTCCCCTCACGCACGAGCATCTGATATGTCGATGCGAATGCGATCATCTCATCCGACGAGGCGGAGACTTCGTCGACCGTGAACAGCACGCCTATTTCGTATGCCTCCAGCGCCTTGAGTAGCCTTGTCATGCGCGTGCGCCAATTTCCCTCGTCAGGTCGGGGCGACTCCCATTCGACGCTGAGAATCCTGCCGAGGCTCATACCCTTAATGCGCGGGAGGTCCTCGCGATCCACATATTCGGCCGCCACCTCGCACGTCTGCTCGTAGATGTCTTCCAACATGCCCGGCGTAGCAGCAACACTCACCGCAATCCAACCGTGCCCGAGCGCTTCGGTGGCAAGATACGAGAGCAATGCGGTCTTTCCCGTTCCACGTGCGCCGATGAACATGGTGGAGAGATTTGGGTCTCCGGGTCCGCTGTCGAGAGCACGAAGGATGTCGTCGATGAGGTGGCTGCGTCCCGCCATGAAGGGTGGGACGATGCCAAACGTTGGCGTGAATGGATTTCGTAGCTCGACCATGTGTGCCTCCTCGGTCCCTTCGCGCGCCTCTTTAGTTAGTTTTGCAAGTTTTAGTTTTCTTTGCAAGTTTTAGATTCTTTTGCAAATTTTAGTTTTCTTTGCGAAGCACGGATGGGATGCAACCCCCTACGCTCCGCGCGCGCTACCACACCCGTCGCGGCAAGCGAGGCTAGCATCACGCGCTACGCTCCGCACGCGCACGATGACCGCCGAAGAGCGCTCCGCCTTCTATTGCGTTTTCTTGAGGTATGCATAGATTTCGGGCCTCGGACCTCGAGCTGTGAACATGTCGCCCCGGTAATCCGAAAAATGCACGCCGTCTGCCTGCGTGTTTGTAGCGCGTAGATGGAGGCGTCCCGACGGACTATTCATAGCTCCAAGAAATGCAAAACTGCGGCGGTCGGCCAGGGGAAAGAGCATGTTGGCGGTGGCGCTACGAGCAACCCGCGGGCCACGCTCTAGTTGGCGTCGTTCCGCGGGCCAACCCGCGGGACGACGCCCTACCCCGCGTACGCGATCGCCGCCTCGACCGCATGGCGCCAGCCGGCAATGCGCTCGGCGCGCTCTGCAGCCGGCATCGCTGGCCGTGCCACACCGCGTATCCCACAGCCATCGACCACCTCGCGACCGAACAGACCTAACGCGATCCCGCAAACCCACGCGGCCCCCAGACCGCTCATCTCATCGTTGCGCGCGATGCGCACCGGCGCTTCAATCAGGTCGCTGAGGAACTGCATCAGGAGGGCGTCGCGCGTGGGGCCGCCATCGACGCGCAGCTCGGAGAGAGCCGTTCCGCTGTCTTCGCGCATCGCATCGATGATATCGAACACCTGGAAGGCGATTGCCTCCTCGGCCGCCCGCGCAAGCTCCGCGCGCCCGGTGGCCCGCGTCATGCCGAACACGGCCGCCTGAGCATCGGCCTCCCAGTACGGGGCCCCGAGGCCGGTGAACGCCGGCACCAGGTAGACGCGGCTCTCAGGGTTCGCCGCGAGGGCGAGCTCGGTGACCTCCTCGGGGCCTGCGACGAGACCCAGGTCGTCGCGGAGCCAGGTCTTGACCGCCCCGGCGTAGGTCACATTGCCCTCGAGCACATATTCGGTGCAGCCCTCCAAGCGCCAGGCGAGCGAGCTCGAGAGCCCGTGCCCGCTGGAGACGTAGGCCTTGCCCACGTTCATCATCACCGATGACCCCGTGCCGAGCGTCGCCTTGGCCATACCCCGCTCGAAGCAGCCCTGAGCGAAGAGGGCCGCATGCGAGTCGCCAAGCACCCCGTGGATGGGGACGGGCGCGGGCAGGAAGCCGGCGAGATCGGTGCTGCCGAAGTCCGCATCAGAATCGGTGACCTCGGGCAACCAGGCAGGGTCGATGCCGAAGGGCGCGCAGGCCTCGGCGTCCCACGCAAGATCGCGCAGGCTGAAGAGCTGGGTGCGGCTGGCGTTCGAGTAATCGCAGCGGAAGGCTGCACCACCGGTCAGACACCAGGTCAACCAGGCGTCCACAGTGCCGAAGCGAAGCGTCCCGCGCGAGGCCGCCGCGCGGGCAGTGGGAACATTCTCCAGGATCCACGCCATCTTGGCGGCTGGATAGTACGGCGAGAGCACCAGGCCCGTCCGCTCGCGCACCAGCTCGGCGGCACCCGGTATCAACGCCACGCGCTCGCAGACATCCTGTGCACGAGCGCACTGCCAGACCACGGCGTCGCACACTGGCTCGCCCGTCTCCGCGTCCCAGGCCACGGTGGTCTCGCGTTGGTTCGAGATCCCAATGCCCGCGACGCTCGCCGGCGCGACCCCCGCCTCCTCAACCACCGCACGGGCCACCGCCAGCACGTTCTCCATGATCTCGCGCGGGTCGTGGCTCACCCATCCCACCTCGTTCACGAGCTGCCGATGCGAACGGTCCGCACGGTTGACCAGGCGGCCAGCATCGTCCACGAGCAGCGCCTTGGTGCCCTGTGTGGACTGGTCGATACTGATGATGTAGCGGGCCATAGCGGACCTCCGGACAGATTGGAGCTGATCATAGAGAACGGCGCGAGAACAGCAGCCGGCACATTCTGGAAGCATCGGACCGTGCTCGAGGCCCCTCTGCCCAGAACTACCCCAGCAGGCTGCGAACGGATGCGGCGATGCCCGCCGCGTCGAGTCCATAGTGGGCGAAGACCTCGGTCGAGGTGCCCGTGACCACCGGCGCATCCGGCAGGCTCAAGCACTTCACCGGCCGGGGGCAGCGCTCCCCCACCACCTGGGCCACACGCGACCCGAGACCACCGAAGGGCGCGTGTTCCTCGACCGTCACCACGGCACGGGCACCGGCGGCCGCCTCAACGACGGCCTCGGCATCGAGCGGCTTCACGCAGTACATGTCGAGCACCGTGGCCGAGATACCCTGCGCGGCCAGAAGGTCGGCGGCGTCGCGCGCGGGCCGGACCATCTCGCCCGTCGCCACAATCGCCACATCCGTGCCCCGGCGCACCCAGGTGGCGCGGTCCATCTCAAACGGGCAGTCGTCCTCGGCGTACACGTCCTCCACCGGGTTGCGCCCCACGCGAATGTAGGCGGGCTTGTCGTCGTCAAGCAGGGGCGCCATCAGCCGCGCCGTCTGATGTCGGTCGCTCGGCAGGTAGACGCGCATGTTCGGGATGGCGCTCATGGCCGCGATGTCCTGGGCCGAGTGGTGGCTCATGCCGAGCGCCCCGTAGCTCACGCCGCCCGAGATGCCGATGAGCTTCACGTTGGTGTTCGAATAGGCCACGTCGACCTTGCACTGCTCATAGGAGCGCGTGGTCAGGAAGCACGCCGGGCTCGCTGCAAAGGGACGCTTCCCCATGGCGGCCATGCCGGCGGCGATGCCCACGAGATCCTGCTCGGCGATGCCCACCTCGACGGCCTGATCGGGGAACTGTTCGAAGAACGGCGTGAGGGAGGCCGACCCACGGGAATCGGAACAGAGCACGACGAGGTCCCCGTCTGTGGCCGCGCGCTCGAGCAGTGACTTGCAGATGACGGCGCGGTTCGCGATCGTGTTAGGCATGGCAGGCCTCCTTGCGCGCGGAGAAATCGGCGATGATCTGCTCGTACTCCTCCTGGTTTGGCAGATGATGGTGCCATCCGGCCTTGTCCTCCATGAGCGGGGAGCCGTATCCCTTGGTGGTGTTCAGGATGATGGCGGTGGGCTTGCCCGCGGTGCGCGCGGCGAGGCCCAGGGCCTCGTCGACGGCGCGGATATCGTTGCCGGGGATGGAGATGACATTCCACCCGAAGGCAGCCCAACGCGCCTCCTGGTCATCCTGTCTGATGACATCCTCCGTCGAGCCCGAGATCTGCAGGCGGTTGCGGTCGACGAGGGCGCAGAGGTTGTCCAGCCCGTAGGTCGCGCCGCTCATGGCGCCCTCCCAAACGGATCCCTCAGCGAGCTCGCCGTCGCCCATGATCGTGTAGACCCGGGTCGGACGTCCGTCCATGCGCGCCGCGAGCGCCATGCCCACGGCCACCGGGAGCCCGTGCCCAAGCGAACCGGAGTTCATCTCGATCCCCGGGAGCTTGTTGTTGGGATGGCCGATGTAGGGGCTGTCGAACTTCGAGAACCGGGCCTTCACGTCGGCGAGGTCGAGGAAGCCCTCGTGGCAGAGGACCGCGTAGTAGGCTTCCATGGCGTGCCCTTTGGAGAGGACGAACCGGTCTCGATTGGGATCGTTCGCCGTTGCGGGCGAGATGCGGAGGTGGCGCGCGTAGAGCACCATGAGCGCGTCGATGACGCTCATGTCACCACCGATGTGCCCGCCGCCCCCGGCCATGATGATGTCGACGCAGTCGCGGCGGAGATCCCACCGCAACCGGTCAAGGTCCTCGAGTGTCTGCACGGTAGCTCCTTTCGGGTTGCTTCTGATCGAACCGTAGTTTGATGGGTGCAAGCTCAGGTCAAACTGAACGCGGCTGCCCGGCGATCAACGGACGTCCGCCGATCGAGCGGGACGTTGCCGTGCGCCGTTACTCGCCCCGCAGGTAGGCCTTGACCTCCTCCTCGATCGGATCGTAGAGATCAGGCTGGATACCGAGGTACTTGCAGGCCTCGTAGAGGACGGGGACCACGTCGGCGTGAATGGCCACGCAGTGGTGGATGTAGGGGCCCTCGACGATCTTCGCCTCGAGGCGCTTGAGGTTCTCAACCTCAACCCACAGGTAGGTGCCCATGCCCCGGGGGCCGTCGATGCCGCAGGCCCGGCCGAGCAGCATCGAGTACTCGCCGTTGTCGCCGTCGAAGCGCGCGAGGGTGAGTTCGCCGTGGCGCGCCTCGGCCGTGAGGGAGCCGGGATGATCGAACGCGAGCGGATAGCCGAGGACCGGTTTCTGGCAGGCGACCGAGCACGGCCAGGGGCCGCAGTGCTGCAGGAGCTCGCCGTTCTCATTATCGGGATGGCGCACGGTCCAATCGGCGAACATGCCGCGGTGCCGGCCCAGGTCCGCCGCCTCCACGAGGAGCGCCGTGATGGCGCCGTGGATGTCCGTCTCGCACACGATCGGGATGCCCATCTCGTTCAGGATCGCGTTGGCCGCGCAGGGCATGATGCCGAGCTCCGCCTGCAGCGCGTTCCAGCACTGGATGGCCCCGGCGTTGCAGCCATAGCGATCGACGAGGCGCTGCATCGCGAGGGCGAGGGCGGCCACGGTGGGCACCTTCTCCTCGGGCATCTTGATCTCGAAGCTCTCGCGCACGTGGGCGAGCATCGCCGCGAGGGCGGGCTCATCGCGCTCGGCAGCCCGGACCTCCTCGATGAGCTCGGTCATCGGAATGGGCGCGAGCTGGATGTTGAACCGCTCGAGCAGCTCACCTTCGTTGCACATCGTCGACCAGAAATCGAAGGGCCGTGTGGACATCTGCAGGATGCGCGTGTGTTTGAACGTGCGGACGACGTTGCACACCGCGAGGAAGTCCCAGACGCCGCGCTCGAATTCAGGGTCGGTGATGCGGCAGTTCGTCATGTACGTGAAGGGGACGCGGAAGCGGCGCAGAACCTTGCCCGTGGCGAAGAGGCCGCACTGCGAATCGCGCAGGCGGGTGCCGTCGGGCTCGGGGCGCTCGTCGCGTGGGCCCCAGAGGAGCACGGGTTTTCCGAGCTCGCGAGCGAGTCGGGCGCAGAGGTACTCGGTGCCGAAGTTGCAGTGTGCGAGCATGATGCCGTCCACCTCAGCCGCGCGGAACTTGTCCAGAATCGGCTGGATGTTGGCGTCGTCGAAGAGCAGGCCCTCGTCGTTGATGTCGTCGATGTCAACGACGTCGACACCGAGCTCGCGCAAGCGGTCAACGGTGAGTCTGCGGTACTTGATGGCGTCCGGAGCACTGAAGATGCTGCGCCGGGTGGGCACGAAACCCAGTTTGACGGTATCCATATCTCCCCTTCCCCATGGCTCCATGGGCCTGACAATGTTTACTAAATGTTTATATCATTGTTTAGGGTTTGTTTGGAAAAGATGCCGTAAACGGTAGATTATCGTCTGTAAACGTAATTGAACTTGTTTATCTTTTGTGCGATGGGGGAAACCGACCCGTAATCGCAAGGCGGGCTCCATCGGGCGGACTGAGCGCTTTTCATGCCAGCAATCGAACCTTGAACGACTGAACGTTCTTCACGCCAGCAACCGGACCTTGCGGACCTTGAACACAAGACGGGTACCTGTGCGCGCTGTGTCCGGTGTTATCACCGTGAAATCGACCCTTGGGCACAAGGCGGGCACCCCGCCGCGTCGGCCCACGCCTGGAGCCAGGTGAATCGACCCTTGGGCACAAGGCGGGCACCCCTCCAAAGCAAGCACGCTCCCTGCTTCTACCGTGCAGGCGATTTCGGGCAGCCGTAACACGTACTTCAGACAACGAGGCCCCAGCTTGCCCACCTGGCCCTCGCCGATTCCGATTCGCGTATGTTGAAAACTTCCAGAAGTGCGGCGGTGATTTTCGATTCCGCGAGTAGGCCCGTTTTTGCCAGGGTGTTTCCTGCGGAAACGGCTGCGAAATCCGGCCTCTACTCGACCAATCTGAATTCACTGCCGCGCTTCTGTAAGTTTTGAAATCGCCCGTTTCTAATTGACTCAAATATTTAAATATTATTGTTAAATATCTTGAAATATAGAATATCAGATAGCAGGCGTCATTTGGGTGCAAGGAAGACGACTGGCGGAGCTGGAGCAGCAGCCGAAAACACCGCCGCACTGCCCCGCCGCAACAGAAAAACCTCGCTCTCAGGCCGCCTCGCGTTGACCCTCGGTCGATTCCGCGCGTGTGCTCTCACACTGGACCTCAGCCAGCTCCGGATCGTGCGTTTTCACACGAGCGCTCAAAGTTAGCAGAAACAATCTTTTTGAGCTGCATCAAAATCGGTAAGCATCTTCTTGACCTGTATGAACGCACTTATACCCCACGAGGCGGCAGCCCCGCTACCTCGCAACCGCGCTCTCACGCTCCACAAAATAGGTGTTCACCTGCGTCTTGCAGGTGTAGCTCTTCGGATTGCGGATATTCCCAACAAGGCGGCGCACGGCGATCTCCCCCACCTCGTGCTTGAGCACGTGCACGGTCGTGAGCGGCGGATTGGAGAACGCACCCAGGGAGAGGTCGTCGAAGCCGATGATCGAGACATCCTCGGGCACCTTGAGCCCGTGCTCCGTGAGAGCGCGCATCGAGCCGACGGCGAGCACGTCGTTGTCGGCGAAGAAGGCCGTTGGGAGCTCGGCGCGCGGCGTGCGATCGAGCCAGGCGGCCATATCCTCGTACGCGGTCTCGAGCGTGGTTCCCAGGCGCACGCACCAGGTGTCCGCAGCCACGATGCCGGCCTCGCCCAATGCCTGCCGATACCCGCGCTCGCGCGCCTTGAAATTCTGGATGCGGAAATCCCCCGCGAGGTAGAAGATCCGTTCATGCCCCTGATCGATGAGGTAGTTCACCGCGCGAAGCGAGGCGTCGGCATTTGAGATGACCACCGAGTCGAAATCGAGGCGGTCGCTCCATCCGTCAAGGACGATCACCCGCGCCACCGCATTGGCGAACAACTCGTAGTCCTCCTCCCCCAGCTCGGTGCCAAGCAGCACGATCGCCGCCGCGGGATCCGAGGTCAGCTGCGCGACCTCCTCACGGGCCGTCTCAAGGTCTGAAAAGTCAATGGATACGAACGAGGTGCTCATGCCGAAGCGACGGGCCTGGCGCTCCACCCCCTCGATGACCGCCGGATGGAAGGTGCTCTCATCCACGATTTTGCCGTTCTTACGTGCGACGACGAAGTGGATGGTGTCGAGCTGCTGCGGCTGCTGGTAGCCCATGGACCGCGCGGTCTCGAGGATGATGCGCGCCGTCTCCTCGCTGACGCTGCGTTTGCGGTTCAGGGCATTTGAGACGGTGGCCGGGGAAAACCCCGTGACCCGGCTGATCTCGCGGACGCTCACCTTCGCCATGCTTACATGCTCCTCAATGTGCTCATCGTCGCTCTGTACCTGCAGATTAAACGATCGTATAAATATTTATATGCTAGTTTATATCATACGTTCGACAACGCTCACGGGGAAGACGGCTCAGCGGTCTGATGACGGCCGTCGGCGGCGCTAGACGTGCTCCACGCGTGAGGCAGGGACGCCTGGGTGTTGGCGAGAAAAACGTACTTTAGAGGCTACGTCCAGGCAAAATGCCCGAGAGACGCTGCCTGAAACATACTTTGGAGCCGCTTTCATACGCGGGGTGCTACAGACGCGAAGAGAACGCATCGGAAACGTATTTTGAAACCATTTTCGCGCAAGACAGAGCGAGCGAGGTGCACCTGGTCGGGGCGGGCACGGCGCACCTAGGCGGGGCGGGGTAGGACAGGCGAGGTGCACCCGATCGGGGTGAGACGAACGCATCGGAAAACGTACTCCAAAGCATTTTCGCGCGAAGCGGGGCGAACACGGCGCACCTGGGCGGAGCAGGACGGGCGGGGTGTGCACGATCGGGGCTGGGTCGGCACAGCGTACCCGGTCGGGGCAGGGGACGACCAAGGCGCGTCCGGACGGAGCGGGGCGACCACAGCGCAACCGATCTCGAAAGCGCACGCTCAAGCCGACCTCCACATAAAAGCGGAGGCCCCGGCACCATACGGATACCGGGACCTCCAGAAAGATCGATGCTATGACCTCCGCGGGCGATCAGAGATCGCAGGGCCCGCAATCAACAGCAAGCAGCCGCGCGAGCGCCTATTCCCCTCGTTCCTCCTTGAACGTCTCCCCGCAGTCGGGCTCCTCACCCATGCCATCGAAGCCCACGATGTTCATCGTCTCGGGGTCGTACACCAGGCCGGGCGTCTCCTTCCAGAAGAAGATGAGCTTGGCCGGGCTCACGCCCTCGATCAGCGATAGGTACACGTGGATGCACATGAAGCCCAGGAAGACCCACATCATGAAGTAGTGCAGGATGCGCACCTTCATCGGGCCGCCGAGGAAGTCGAGACCGGCAGCGAAGATCGGCATCCCCGCCGTGGTCCCCCACAGGCAGAACCCGGTGTACCCCGTGAAGAGGATCAGCACGGGGATCAGCAGGTACACGATCTTCTGCGGCACACCGAGCTTCGCCGCGATGGGGTGCTCGCGCCTAAGGAACAGGTAGTAGCTGATCCACGCCCACAGCTGATGGCGGTTGTCGCACTGCGGCAGCCAGGTCTTGACGTCGAGCACCGTCTCGCGCGTGCCCGGGGCCGGGGCGCTCTTGATGAAGAACGCGAGGATCACACGGACCAGGCAGTTCAAGATCAAAACGATGCCGAAGAAGATGTGCAGGCCGCGGGCGATGGACATCACGCCGCCGAAGAGCGGGTAGTGGATGTAGAACCCCGTGCAGATCAAGAAGATCATCGCGATCAGGTTGACCCAGTGCGTCACCACGAACGGCAGCGGATGCGCCTCGCGGTAGTGAGCCATATGCGCCATCTACTCCACCCCCCACGGAGACGTGACCACGCTGAAGGTCTTGCCGGTCTTGGGCTCGCTCACATGGCAGGCACAAGCCGTGCACGGGTCGACGCTGTGCACGATGCGCACGGCGTCGAGCGGCTTCTCGATATCGGTGACGTCCGTGTTCAGCAGCATGGACTCGAGCGGTCCGGGCTGGTCGTCGCCGTCGATGGGCGACAGGTTCCAGGTGGATGGGATGATCTCCTGGTAATGGGTGATCACATCGGTCTCAACCGTCTCGGTATGCAGCAGCGCGCCGCGCGGCGCCTCCCAGAGGCCGAGGCCCTTGCCCGTCGTGGTGGCGGCCGGCGTGTAATACTCAGCCTTGCCGTCCTTCATCAGGGCGACGAGCTCGTTGAAGTCGTCCTCCATCTTGTCCACCACGTAGGCTGCCTCGAGTACGCGAGTCAAGAGGCGCCCGGCCACGCAGTCGAGGTCGGTGAGGGCGAGGCCGGTCTTCTCCAGGGCGTCGTCGATGAGCCTGACGATGGGCTCCACCCCGCGCGCGTACCCGGCGAGCATGCGCGAGATGCCGCCGGCCTGGAGGGGCTTGCCGTCGTAGCGCGGCGCCTTGCACCAGGTGTACTTGTTGTTGAAGTCCTTGCCCTCTTTTGGCCACTGCGCCACGGTGACGCCGTCCTGCGGGTTCAGCGGCGCGTGGTTCTGGTAGTAGGCGTGCGTGACGTCCTCGGTGATGAGGTCGGCGTCCACGTTGTCGATATGGAGCGTGCCGTCCGCATCGAGGGTCACGATACCGGCGGGCAGGTAGCGGTCGTTCATCTCCCGGCTCTCGGCGTCGAGCACGCCGAAGGACACGAAGTGCCCGTCGCCCTTGCCCATGCCGACGAGGTTGGGGTATTTGGCCACGATCATGTACAGATCGGGAATCATGGTCCCGTGGATCCACTGTTTGAGCTCGGTGATCCGGTAGATGATCTCATCGAGCTTCTCGGGCGTGGGCACGAACGAGGTGCCGCCGGGGATGGACGTCATGATATGCGGCATCTTGCCGCCGATGAGGGCGCAGATCTGCGAGGCCTTGGCCTGGTTCTCGATGCCCTCGAAGTAGTGGGCGGTCCCCACCAGGTCCTCGGCGGGCGTGAGGTGGAAGGCCGAGGAGCCATCCGTGTCCAGCACGTCAAACCAGTTGCCGGAGAAGATGGAGAGCTGCCCGTTCTCCGCGAACGCCTTGAGGCGCGTGAGCAGGGCCTCGAAATCCGTACCCGAGGTGCCGTAGGTTTTGCAGACGTCATAGGCGTCAGCCGCGTTGGCGTTGACGGCGTTCAGCGGGTTGATGTAATCCAGTCCCGCGAGGTTGTAGAACCACAGGATCGTGGAGTGCAGGATCTGCCCGCCCTCCGCGAGGTTCCGCACGAGGCGCGCGCCCTCAGGGGCCTTGATGCCGTAGGCGTCCTCGGCGGCTAGGCAGGACGTGTGCACGTGCGAGACGGGGCACACGCCGCAGATGCGCTCGGAGATGAGCGCCGCATCGTAGGGCGTGCGGCCGGTGAGCGCATTCTCGAGGCCGCGGTACAGGTTGCCCGAGGACCATGCCTGAACGACCTTGCCGTCCTCGACCTCCATCTCGATGGAGAGGTGGCCCTCGATGCGGGTGATGGGATCAACGGTGGAGCGCGCCATCACTCATCCCCTCCCTTCCCGGATGGGTCGTCCGTCTTCCGCGCCGCCGCCGCGCGGGCGTCGGCCTCCTGCTGACGGGCTCGCTTGGCCTCGCGCATCTTGCGGAAACGGTGGTCGTTCTTGGGCTCGATGCCCCGGGCGTCAAGCTCCTCGTACAGCTTCGCGGCGCGGCGACCCGCCTCATGGGCGGCCTCGTCACCGTGCTTGACGTCCCATCGGCGCTCGGGCTCGAAGTCGGCGCCGCCGTCCACGCGGCCGGCGACCTTCATCCCCACGCCATGCACCCCGAGGGCGGCCACCACGCGGCCAGTGAGCGCGAGGGCCGCCACCGGGGGCTGGAAGTGGAAGTCGCCGAGCGAGATGTTGCGGTGGCGCTTGAGGAAGGGCGTGCTCTCATCGACCCAGTTGCGCTGCGGGTGCAGCGGGTTGATGGCGCCACAGCCGATGCAGGGGGCACCGGCTTCCACACACCAGGATATTGAGCGGTTCCACCGGGTGATGGGGCAGTTGGTGAAGGTCTGCGGTCCGCGGCAGCCGAGCGGGTAGAGGCAGTAGCCCTTGGCCTCCTCAGCGCTGCCGAAACGGTAGACGAACTCGCCATTCTCGAAATGACCGCGGCGCGGGCAGTTGTCGTGCACCGTCTGGTTGAACATCTGCACCGGCTCGTTCTTGGAGTTCAGCTCGGGCAGGCGCCCCATGAGGGCGTACTCGACGATGACGGCCACGAGCCACTCGGGGTTCGCGGGGCAGCACGGGATGTTCACGACCGGCGTCACGATACCGCGGTCGGCGAGGTACTTCTGGACGCCCATGGCGTGCGCGTCGTTGGGACGGGAGGCCATCCAGCCGCCGTCGCACGCGCAGGAACCGAGCGCGATGACCGCGTCGGCGTGCTCGGCGGTCTCGGCGAGGGAGTCGATGCCCTTCTCGCCGCCGACGAGGAGCACGTTGCCATCGAATGCCGTGGGGACGGCGCCCTCGTAGACGAGGACATAACCCCCCGCCTCGATGGTGTCCTTACGGGCCTGCTCCATCGAGAAGCCCACCGCAGCGGAGAGGGTCTCGCTGTAGTTGAGCGAGATCGTCTCGAGCACGAGCTCCGGGATGTCGGGCGTGTTGGTCTGAGCCAGGGCCTCCGTGCACCCCGAGCATGAGCCGCCTTCCATCCAGATGACCGGTAGCAGCTTGCCCGACTCGGCACCGGTCACGAGCGCCTCGGCGATCTGGGGCGCTGCGGCCTGGGAAAGACCGAGCATCACGGCAAGGCTCCCGCAATACTTGAGGAAATCACGGCGGGTGAAGCCATGCGCCTCAAGGCGGTCATCGAGCGATGCGCGCGCAGTCTTTTCCTGCACTGCCATTCGAACACCTCCCCTTCTTCGGCGGTGGCCCATGGCACACCGCGCCTCCACAGCAACGACGCGGCCCCGCCTCGCAACGGCGAATCGCAGGTATGAGGGGCCGCGTGAATCATATCTATTATGCGCCCTCGGGCGGGAACTTTGGGCGTGATCCCGCGAGCGAGAAGAATTGATCGGCGATTTCAGATCGCGTTCACGCTGGTAGATCTATCGTTTGCAAGGTCACCTACAAGAGGGGACGGCCATTTTGACAGCGGGTCACTGAGGGTACGGCGCGCGGGGCGTCGGTTTGGGGGCATGGTGGACGGCCCGCGCTGCCCTCCTAGTAGAAAATGTCAGATCTGAGTCTATTCATCGCGTGTTCAACCCTCCGGTTGGGTTCTTTGGCTTGCGCATCGTCCCTCATGCGGTTGTGGTACTCCGAAAAAACTACGATCTATATAGCTTCGTAGTCTATTTTCTTCCGGCATAGCGGCTTTACGGGGTCGCTCGATCCTCTGATGACGCAGATCTGACATTTTCTACTAGCTCCACCGCGCGTTTGAAAACTGCGCTCAGAAAATATCTAAATCGTCAAAAGAATATCTATAAATCTGAATATTACGACATTCGTAAGGAAGATAAGGAGTGCTGGCCCATGGCGTACTCCTTTCCGAACACGCAATGCACGCGGCGTCGAGAAATATAGGGTGACGCCCCATAAGACCACTCCATGGGGAGCACGACCAACGTGCTCTATGGCCTCCGATAATGTTACGCCAATAAGCAGGCCCGTCCCCATCGGTGGCGCCGGAGGGGTCGGGCCGGTTTTGCCGCTTGCCGATGTTCAGCTCATATAAAAAGAGCGCCGACGCGAACGTCGGCGCTCTCACTCCCCCTGGGAATCAACCTTAGTAGTTGACGACATGCTCCTCGAAGTAGGACTGCGGGTGCATGCACACCGGGCAGAGCTGCGGAGCGGTGGGGCCGACATGCAGGTGACCGCAGTTCAGGCACTTCCAGACCTTGACGCCCTCGCGGTTGAAGACCTCGCCCTTCTCAACGCGCTCAGCGAGCTTGAGGTAGCGCTCCTCATGGGCCTTCTCGACGGCGCCGACGCCACGGAACTTCGCGGCGATCTCCTTGAAGCCCTCCTCATCGGCGGTCTCGGCGAACTCCTTGTACATGGTGGTCCACTCGTAGTTCTCACCAGCGGCAGCGTCCTTCAGGTTCTGGAGGGTGCCGGGGACCTCGCCGCCATGCAGGTACTTGAACCAGAGCTTCGCATGCTCGGACTCGTTCATGGCCGTCTCCAGGAAGATGTTGGAGATCTGGACGTAGCCGTCCTTCTTGGCGCGCGAAGAGTAGTAGCGATACTTGGTGTGGGCCTGCGACTCGCCGGCGAAAGCGGTCTCGAGGTTCTTCTTTGTCTGAGAGTTCTCGAAATCCATAGTGATTCCCTCCTGACGACACGGTGTACATTCGGCGCCCCTCTGCGCCGGTATGCCTATTGTAACTCATTCCTAATAAGGATCTTCTGGGCAATCTCGCAGATAAAACGGGTTGTTATGGGCGCTGCAAAGCCTGTACCTCCTCATATCTTGTCATCGGATGAACCACCCGAAGGCAATCGGCACAAATGCGACATATTTACAGCAAATTACCCTTGGCATACTTTTTTACAGGCACGTCCACTTGGTTCGATTCATTTGGGCGCCTAGGCGATCTCTAGGCGATCGCCCAGATCCCGTCCCGCTCCACGCAGAACCCCTCGCCTGCCAGGTCCGTGAGGATGCCGTCCACCAACTCCGCATCGACCGCCGCACGCCCCGCCTCGCGCTCGAACGCGGTGAGCCGTCCGCGGATCTCCCCCGCATCCAGGCCGCCGCCCTCGGCCTGCGCGGCGAGCAGGATCCGCACGACCTCCGCGCGCTTCTGCCGGCGCGACCCCTCGAACTTCGACTGCCGCGCGTACGTGCTCGACCGCCGCGACGGGTTGGGAACGGTCTTCTTGAGCAGGACACCGTAGTCGAGCAGGGCGTAGTACCAGGCCCGCGGGGTGTCATCCTCGTCGAGGGGCTCGGCGAACGGCGCCTCGGTCCCCGGGCAGGCCGCCTCGACCAGGGGGATCAGCTCGCGATCGGGCACGGCGGGAGCATCGGGGAACAGGTGGTGGAGGAAGACCGTGCGCACGTTCGTCTCGAGGTAGACTCCGGGGAGGTTGAAGGCGAAGGAGCGGATGCCCTGGGCCGTGGCCGGACCGATGCCCGGCAGGGCGCAGAGCTCGCGGGTATCCTGCGGGAACACGCCGTCGTAGGCGGAGGCCACGGTCTCCGCCGCCGCTTTGAGCGCGAGGGCGCGGCGGTTGTAGCCCATCCCCTGCCACGCGCTCAGCACGTCGTGCGCACTGGCCTCGGCCAGGGAGAAGACGCTCGGGAAGCGCTCGAGCCAGGCGTCCCAGCGCGTGAGCACCCGGGGCACCTGGGTCTGCTGGAGCATGACCTCCGATATCCAGATGGCGTAGGGGTCCCGCGTGTTGCGCCACGGGAGGTCCCGGTAGAGGCGAGCGCCCTCGGCTCTCACCAGCATGCGAAACGAATTCGCCACCATGGCGCCCTCCCCCTCTGTATCCCGTAAGAACGCGGAGCGTCCGCCCCGCCCCCTATGCGCTCGGGCAGCAGCCCGGCAGGCTCCCGCAGCCGACGTACTCCACGAACCGGTCGGGGTCGGAGAACTTGGCGTCCACCGAGGGGAACTTCTGCCCGTACACCACGTCGTACAGGGTCACGGAGTTCAGGTAGCTCTTGACGAGCTCCTGCGTGCCGATCCAGATGGGATGATAGCAGCAGCTTCCCGAGCGCGGGCAGAACCCGTCGGGGCCCGCGCACTCGTTCACGACGATGGGCCCCTGCACGGCCTCGACGATCTCGCAGAGGCTAACCTGCTTGGGATCCAGCTTGAGGCGCATGCCGCCGTGCACGCCGCGCAGGCTCTCGATGATCCCCGCTTGCGCCAGTCTGTGCTGGATGGACCGAGCGAAGGAGTACGGCACATCGCCGAGTTCCGCGGCCGTGCGCACCGAGAGAAGCTCCGCCTCGTCCGTCGCGAGCATGGAGAGCATGCGGAGCGCGTAGTCGGTCTTCCTCGTGATGTCCATGGACAGCCCCTTCATGCCCGGCGCACCCGTCGGTGCGCCACCGCAGACAGGTGTTCGCATCCGGCGACAAGAATGCGAATGAAATGACATTTGCCGCCCAACTATACACCGCGGAACTGGGATGCAAGATATGTGGGCGCGGAGGTGACAATAAACATAGAATGCCCCACCGAAGTGAGGCATTTCAATGCGATGGCGGGAAGTACGGGACTCGAACCCGCGACCTCCGACGTGACAGGCCGGCGCTCTAACCAGCTGAGCTAACTCCCCATGCAGTCAGTGCTGCGAGAGCTAGTATACACAGATGCCTGACACGGGCGCAAGATGTTTTTTCGAGAAACTTCGGCGATGGATGGCGGCTGGTGGACGGCAGGTTGAGCAGGCTGCCGTCCACCCTTGAAGGGGTGAAAAACGCGGCGGTGACGAGCGGGGCGCGCTGCAAAAGAGCCTCGGTCCGCCACGGGCACGGCCGCTAATGCAGGAGCTGCGTGACGCGGTACTGAATCTCCTGGAGGGGCGTGCCGCTCACCATGCTCCACAGCGACATCCCGAACACAACGAGTGCGAGAAGCACCTGGATGCCAAGCGCGAACGCGCCGCCAGCCACCGGGGCCACCTGCGCCTTCCGCACGAAGACGCGGACGAAGCAGAAGACGAGAAACCCTCCGGACATGGCGGCCAGCACATAGGTGGGAAGCATGCTGGTCATCTCCTGTTCCGTCCCCTTCCCGAGCTGTTGGGCACCGTGCGCCCCGAGCGTCACTTGCTGAATTGCCGCCAGAAGTCCGCCCACGCCGCCGCTTCCTGTTCCTGATCTACATAGGAGAAGCTGTCCTCGTCATAGAAATCAAGTGAGACGATATCATCCAGCGTCTTCGGTACCGTCAGATTGAAGAACTCCTTCTTGAACGAGCTCCCGTACTGCAGGTAATACTGGTCGGTCATGGCGATGTAGTTGGTCTTTTTCACCGTCTCGGGCGTGTAGCGTATCAGCTCGCCGGACTCAGAGAGGTCGGGGCTGACGGGCAAAAGCACCAAGGCGGTGTCCGCATCGCGAAAGCCCAGGATGAAGTTCTGATACGTATACGACAGCGTGCGGCCGAAGCCGAAGTTTGCCCCGCGTATATCCTCCGAGAAGCCATAGGCCACCTGGTAGCTGGGACCTTCTTCAACCTGCGCATCAAAAAGGGCACGCATGCGGGCTTTGGTGTCATCGCTCTTTGCCTGATCAACCTCAACAGGCTTCCTAAAAGATTTAAACGCATCGAACAGTCCCATGTGTGCCTCCTTATACGGAAATGACAACGTATGCCCAGCTCTGGACAACTACAGACCTACACGTTCAACTTCTTTGCATGCGTTTCCGAGTATAGCCGAACCATGGGCGGGCGGAGCCGCTGCGTCGCCGTATGCGCGTGCGCGAGGCGTGCAGGCGGCGGCCAAGGCGTCTGGAGGGGGATCACGGCCCCCTCTGGCCATACAAACGCGTACGGATCAAAAGACGAGCCGTCGGATGCGACTCCGACGGCTCGTCACATCTCAGCATATGCCCGCTGCGCTTACCTCACCTGGTTCCTCTTCCTATGAAGAGCCAGGGCGAGGGAGCTGAGCGCCACGCCGACGAAGAGCGCGGGAGCAGCCTGAGCAGCCGAATCGCCGGTCTTGGGAAGCTCGCGCTCCACCGGTGTCGGTTTGGCTGGCAGAGCCGTGTTTTTCACCTCAAACGTGAGCAGTGCACCGTCTTCGACAACCTTGACGGCAAGGGGCTTCTGATCAAGCTCGTAGCCCTCGGGGGCCTTCGTCTCCACCAGCGTGTAGGAGCCGTAGAGAACATGCTCAAAGGTCAAGGTTCCGTCGGCTCCCGTGGTGGCCTTCTCGATGACCTTGTCGTCCTGGCGCAGCTCGAAGGTGGCACCGGGGAGCTTCTTGCTCTGGTTTTGAGCATCGACCTTAGAAACGAGAATGGCTCCCTTGATCTTGGCGTCGGCCACGGCGAGCTTGACCACCTGGTCTTGGGTGTCGACCTTTGCCTCATGCGCCGTTTTATCCAGCACGTACCCCTCGGGGGCCTCGGTCTCCACCACCGTGTAGGAGCCGTACAGCACGTCCTCGAACGTAGCCATGCCGTCGTCTCCCGTGGTCTGGGTGTCCACAGCCTTATCGCCCCGACGCAGCTCGAACTTCGCACCGGAAAGCGGCTTATCCCCGTCCTCAGCATCGGTCTTGGTCACCACAACCGTGCCCTTGACCTGCGCGTTATCAACGGCGAGCTTAACAACCTGATCCTGGGTCTCGATCTTTACGGCATGCGGCGTTGAAACGAGCACATAGCCCTCGGGCGCGGCGGTCTCCACCACCTCGTAGGTGCCATACGGAATATCGCTAAAGGTGAGCACGCCCTTCTCGTCAGTAGTGCCCCCGCGCACCTTGACACCGTCTTTCCTGAGCTCAAAGCTGGTGTTTGGCAGAAGTTTCTTGGCATCCGCCTTGTCCGTCTTGGAAACCTCGATGCTGCCGTGGATGCGCGTGTTCGTAACGGTTGCCACGGTATAGCTCAGCGTATCACCCGTGCGCGCATCCTTGGATTCCTTGGTCTCGTATGCATACGAAGCAACGTACCCCTCAGGGACAGATGCTTCCTTAACCGTGTACGCGGCAGCGGCATTGGTGGCAGGATTGCTCACCAGCAAATTGGTGAAGGAGGCTTTCCAGGAGCCGTCGTTTTCATTCGACAGGCTGGCTGCGGGAACCGCCTTGCCATCGATGTCTTGAGCGGCCACCTTCTCGCCATCGGCGTCATCCATGAGAAGCGCCACCTCGACCGGATCGTGGGCAATCCCGGCACCATCCGTGCCGTCCGCGTTCTTGCCCTCGACCCAGGTCTTCTGCACGTCAACCTTGGTAACCCGCGTGAGCCCGATGTTGAGGGCCAGCGCCTTCGGATTATCTATGGCTACCCCTTCCACGCTGGCCGAAGTCTGGTCGTCGGAAGCGGTCATGACCATGTCGCCCTTGGTGGGCGAGAAGCGCACGAAGGTGCCGGCCTCCGCAGACTGAGGGTCGGTGGGGTTTTTCACCTTGACGGTAAAGGCCTCGAGCTCACCAGATGCCGTCGAGGGCCAGTCCTTGAGACCCTTGAACTCATAGGTTCCCGTCTCGTCCGTGACGGCGGTGTTCACCAGCTTGCCGGCTGAATCGTACAGCTCGAGCTCCAAGCCAGGCACGACGTGGGATTTCTCGTCCTCGTCCATCGTGCCGTCGAAATCCGCATCGATCCAGGCGACGCCCTTGAGCATGCCAGGGGTGGGGGTCATCGCCACGGGCTGGCCGTACCGGTAGCCCTTGCCTGAGCCGAGGTCACGCAGATAGGCTGGAGTGAAGACGTCGATGAGGTTCTTCTTGAAATCCTCTGGGGCAACGTCGCGAAGGGTCAAATTGAACTTGAACTCTTGGCTCTCACCGGCTTTGAAGGCGCGGTCCTCAGGAGAAGAGATGCGGACGAAATTGACGGCGTCCCAGTCTTCTTGCGTCCAAGAAGCCGTATCGCTCTCCTCGGTCCACGCGAAACTATCCCAATCAAGCGCCTGCGAAGTCGGCTTCACGTTCCTCGCATAGGAGACGGTATAGCCCTCGGGCAGCTCGCTCTGGATCCCGCCGTTGAGGAACAGGTCGAACTGGAAGGCGCCGTTGGGCTGGAGCGCCTTGCCCCAGTTCTGGTCTTTTTTCGGCACCGGCCAGTATATCATCAGGCCGTTGGCGTCCGACGGCGTGGGGTTGTTCGCGACCAAACGATAGTCGACGGTGCTGTTGGCGCCGATCAAGGTCTTGGACATGCCGTCGTAGGTGACATACGACGTATCGGGCTGCGTCGCCATCTTGGCGGCAGACCGCACGACCAGATCGGTCGGGGCGTTGACGACCCACCTTCCCATGGGCCGGCCGAGCATGTCTTCCGTGCTGCCGTTGCCGTTCAGATCCCACTTGTCTTTGGCCATGCCCGAACCATAGACGAGATCTTCGTCGGTATCGGTGTCGTATTCGAACCACATAAGCTCGGTGTACTCGCCCGGCACGTCCTTCGACGGATCGGAGGCGAAGCTTACATGCAACGCGCAGTCAGCGGTATACGCCCAGTACCCCGCGTTGATGGCGTAGGGGATCGCCTCGGCAGACTCTTTCCAGTACACCGACGGACCGTAGGCGCGCGTATCGTATATGTCTTGGTCGGACGTGAGCTTGGAGAAATCGAGCTTATAAACTTTCGCCTTGGGATAGACCGCCTTCAGGGCGTCTGATGCCGGCACCTCCGACACGTCGGGCTGCTTGAGGCTCATGTTGTTCGGATCGGCGCTCTTTTGCAACCACGCATCCTTGGAGCCGACGGAACGATAGGTCATATTGAAGCTCAGGTCATCGCCCAAGGGGCTGATGTAGTAAATAACCTTGAACGTCTCGATGCCCCTCGCGCTGCCGTCCCAGGTCGGCGTGAAGTAATCGAAGCCCTTGTCGCGAACCGTATCGCCCACCACGAAATTCAGCGGATACGCCGTTCCGTCATGGAAAGCGGTCGTCGGGCCATGACCCTGGATGAAGCTCTTGCCCGTGAATGCGGTGAAGGTGTGGCCGATGGTCACATGATCCGCCGAGCGGCTGGGATATTGGAACACAACTTCACCCCTGCCGTCGCCGAAGTCCCACTTGTATTGATTGCGATACGCCCAATCCGGCTCTTCCGCACCCGTGTTCTCGATACGGATGACGGTCTTGAACAGGGAGGGATCGTCTCCCCAGCGACCCTTTTCACGCACGTCGTTGGTAAGGACGTTGCCGAAGAAATACAGGGAGCTGTCCTCAAATTCGGTTTCTTCGCCGGCCAGACCCCTGTCCCAAGCAGTCAGCGCAGTTTTAGAAGGGATGGTGTCGATCTTGTATTCGATATGCTTGATATACATACCCTCGACGTGCTTGCCCAATACGTCTTCCACGCGGAAACGCTGTTTGAGCTTCGAGGCGTCGATCGTATAGTCCGTGGTCTCGTCGGTTTTGCTGTTCCAGAGGGTGACCTTGAAATCGCTCACCTGGGTGGCAGGGGTGCCATCCTTCTTCTGGCGTGAGATGAGCGGGAGCGCCTGTGCTGTCACGCCGGCGATCTTGGTGTCGTTGACGTCGTAATCGATGATGATGGTCTTGTTCCGGCTATTTCCCGAGCCGCGGTTTCCAACCGTGAAGTAACCGAGGGTGCGCTCTTGCGTGTGCTCGAAGCCAGGAGCTCCCAGGTATACCTCGTTATCGGCGATATAGCCTTCCCACCGCTCTAGATTGGTATCCTTAGCGACGAGCGTGCTGTTTGCATACACATCTTCCTTGGGTTCGACGATCTCGTACTTCATCGTCTTAAGACGGCTTGCGTCGTAGGGCAGGTAGGCACTCTGGCCCGTCGGATCGTAGTACTTCACCCCTACATCGAACTGGCTGATCTCCGCGATGCTCCCTACGGGGAAGTCCTCTTTGGGGAAGCGCCACATGGGGTTGAATTCGTATTGATCGGCGATGACCGCAGTGGTGATGTTCTCTTTGCGCTCCCACACGTAGAGTTTCTTGCCGGCAGGAACGGTATATTCGGCGCCGGTGCTCATGGTGAACTTCTCGCCCGGGCTCAGAATCTTGAGATCTTTCTCTTGTACGCCCCCGTACTCATCGGGGGCATTACGACCGAGATACTCCGCCTTCTCCGGGACGAGCATCGCATAGAAGTAGTCTTCGAGCACGCGCCTTACGCCCCAGCCGTCGTCCAGGTTGGCCATCCAGGACACATTGTGGCCGGTGCCCCGAGCGTCATCCAAACCCACTTCGATATTGCCGTTTTTGTTCAAGAGCTCGGAGTAATTCCCCCAGAAGCCGATTTTGGTAAGCTCGGGCCGCTTGGTAACCTCGATATCGGTGCCGAGTCGGGATGCGGTCGGAGCATCGCCCTCCTTGGTGTAGTTCTGGGTGACGGTGATGGCATCGGAGATGGATGCAAGGCCCGTATCGTAGGTCTGAAGGCCCATGGGCACGTCGAAGGTGACTTCCTGGGTGGTGTCCTGGAACTTCATCGTGAGCGTGCCTGCGGATTTCCAGTTGTACACCGAAACGGGCTTCTTGGAATCCTCGGTCTGCTTGCTCGGTATGATGATGCCGTCTTTCTGAAGCTCTCCGTACCAGCCCGCCGTCGTATCGAATTTGAAGCTCGAGTCGTTCCAATCCATGCCGTAGGGCAAGGCCACGTCGATGGACTTATCGGACGCGGAGGGGAACACCGCATGGAGGCGCAGCTTGAATTGCTGGCCCTTCGGAAGGGAGATGAGGGTCTTGGGATCGCTCAACGATCCGTAGTTGGTTTTGCCATCTGTGGACACCAGGCTCGCCTCTATGACGGGCTGGTTCGCCGGGGTGGCAGCGCGATCTTCTGCTGCGGCGGCTAGAACATGAGCGTCGGATTCAGCGGGTTGCGACGGGACCGTATCGGACGTTGCCTCATCTGTCGCAGACTCGGGCGATGCCTCGTCTGTCTCAGACGCTGGTGCGGAGGCGGAATCGCCAGCGTCATCCGCTGGCTGCTCCATAGGAGCAGGGGAACTTAGATACCCCCCCCCTGCTCAGTTGCCATGGCAGAAGCCGCGGGAAACGCCATCTGCACCATAAGCAGTGCTGCAAGTAGAGCCGAGATAAACCGTTTTGTGCTGCCCATAAGTTCTCCGATTGTACGGCATCCGATATTCACATACCCTGTGGGTACTATATATGAAAAAACCCTCCCTGCACTGCGCAACGAGCCCATGGGCGGTTCAGTCTGGCAGTGCAGGGCTGCTTTTTGCGCCCCGGCGGCACCGCTCGGCGTGCCCGTCCGGCATACGGCCCGCTTACAGGTCGATGATCTCGAGCGAGCGGATCCGCCCGTCCGCCACGAGGAGGCGGGCGATCGTCGGCCCGCGCATGCCGCGTGGGTACGAGGCCGAACCGGGGTTGATCACCGTCGTGCGCCCCAGCTCCACGATGCGGGCCCGGTGCGTGTGGCCGCAGACCGCGATGTCGACGGAGCCCACCGGCAAGTCCTCCCGGTAGTGCGCGACGGCAAACTCGAGGCCCTCGAAGGAGAACCGGTTCAGGGCGACGACCTCGGGTCCGTACTCGTAATAGTGGTCGTTGTTGCCGAGCACCGCCTTGATCGGCGCGATCGTGCGCAGATGCTCCCAATCCGCCTCGGAGGTGATGTCGCCGGCGTGGATGATGAGGTCGGCGCCCTCGAGCGCATCGAGGAGCGCCGGCGCGAGGTACCCGTGCGTGTCGGAGATGATGTCGACGCGCTTGGCCCCGGATGTTGGATCGGCCGCGCCCGCCATCAGAGGCTCAACGCCTTCTTCAGGGGCACCACGCGGCGGCGGGACACCGGAACCCGGTCCTCCATGTCGGCGATACCGAGCTGGATGGCCCCAGACGGAGTGGTCTCGACATCCTCCACGTTCGCCAGGTTCACGATGTAGCGGCGGTGCACCCGAAAAAACCCGAACTCGGACAGCTTGGACTCGAACTGGGCCAACGAGGTGGTGGAGAGGAAGCGGTCGTCGTCCGTGAAGATGCAGGAGTAGTCATCCTTGGCCATGATGTAGCGGATCTGCTCCACCGGGATCAGGACCTTGCGGCCCCCCTTCTCGACGGGGATGCGCTCGACCGAGGTGGCCTTGGTCTCAGGCAGCGGCTTGACACGCGAGAGCACCTTCTCGATGGCGCGGGCCAGGCGATCCTCCTCGACGGGCTTCATGAGATAGTCGACGGCGTCCACCTCGAAGGCCTCGAGGGCGTGGTCGCTGTAGGCCGTCACGAAGACGACGGCGGGCGGGGTCTTGAGCTTGCGCAGCGCCTCGGCGAGCTGCATGCCCGAGGCACCGGGCATCGAGATATCGAGGAAGGCGACGTCGACGCGGCTGTTCATGAGCGTCTCGATGGCCGAGCGCACGCTCGACGCCTCTGTGACGGACCCGATCTCCCCGGTCTGCTCAAGCAGATACCGGAGTTCGGACCGCGCTGGGGCTTCGTCATCGACGATCATCGCACGCAGCATACAGAAATCCCTTCGGAAGTGGCTACGAATCTCACGGGGAGGGGCGACTGCTCCACACAACCCTATTTTACCCTAAGCGAAGATACTGCCCCGCAAATCCAGATGGAGCGTCACCGTGGTGCCGGAGCCGGGCTTCGAGACCGCGCGGGCCGAGGAACGCGGGCCGTAGAACCGCTTGATCCGCTCGTGGATGTTGTGCATGGCGATGCCGGCGCCGCCGCTCTGCGACTGGTCGGCCTCGGCGGGTCCGAGCGTGCGCGCGAAGAGCCGGTCGGCCGTCCCCGCATCCATGCCCACGCCGTCGTCGACGACCTCGATGTCGATGACGTCGTCGCCGGTGAGCTGCACGGACACCCGGATGTGCAGGGGGCCCTCGTCGCGCATGGCGTGCCGCACCGCGTTCTCCACCAGGGGCTGTATCACGAAGGCGGGCACGAGCGCGTCCTCGGCGCCCTCGGCGATGTCCATCTCATCGATGATCCGATCATCCCCGAACCGCGCCCGCTCGAACAGGAGGTAGCGCTTGGTCTGCGCGATCTCGCGCGAGACCGGGATCAGGGACCCCGAGGTGTCGAGCGTCGAGCGGTAGAAGGTGGCGAACTCGCGGAGCAGGCCGCGGGCGCGCAGCGGGTCGGTGCGCGTGAGCGCGGCGATGGTGTTCAAGGTGTTGAACAGGAAATGGGGGTTGATCTGGGCCTGGAGGGCGCGGAGCTCGGCGCGGGCCACGAGCTCGTCCTGGCGCTCGAGCTCGTGGATCGCGAGCTGCGTGGAGATGAGCTCGGCGTACCCCGAGGCGAGGGCGTACTGCGTGCGATCCACGTCGCGGGCGTGGTGGAAGTAGAACTTGAGGGCGCCGATGGAGGTGTCGCGCACGCGCAGCGGCGCCACGATGCCCGCGGGGATCTCGCTGGTGCGCCCCGTCTCCGGGCTCGCGTACACGCCGTGGGTGAAGGACTGGGCGATGCCGTGCTCGATCGCGTAATGCGTCGCCGGGGTGTGGATGGGCGAGCCCGGCGGGAAGTCGGACGCGAGGGAGCCGGCGCTGGCGAGCACGCTCTCGGTGTCGGTCACGGCCACCGTCATCGCGTGGGTCTCGGAGAGGAGCCGCTGGCAGATGGAGAGGGCGCCCTCGTACGTGAGGCCGTCGCGGATGTCCTCGAGCATCTCGGACGCGACGGCGAGCGAGCGCTCGGTGTAGCCCGACCGCAGCGGGTCGGGACTGACTAGCAGGTAGGTGAAGAGGGCGACGAAGACCGCCAGGAGCGCGCAGCCCACGAACAGGCTGACGGCGTCCACCTTCGCGATGAAGCCGTAAGTGAGGTAGATGAGGAGGCCGATGGCGCACACGAGGCAGATCGCGCCCAGGACCCGCAGGATCTCGGCGCCCTCCGACCCTGAGTCGTGCATATCCCAGGTGTGATCGCTCATGTTCTCCTCTCAAGCATGGCGGCGAGCTCCGCATCGGCCCACAGCCCGTTCATGATACTCGGCCAGAAGCTTTGGAACTGCAAGTAGCGGTGCGCGTTCTCGCGGGCGTAGCGCTCCGCGTCCGCGCGGCCACGGCGCCAGACGGCCCAGTACTCCCGGTGCTCATGTGTGAACACGGCGCGCACCAGGGCGGTCTTGCGCACGCGCTCATCGAGCTGGCCGGTGAGCCACGGACCCGGGTAGGGCATGAGCGAGGCGGGCGTGACCTGGTTGTACTCCTTCAGGCGCGCCGCGAAGGCGAGCTTCGCCCGCTCATAGTACCAACGGTGCACATCTTGGAGGAAGCGCCCGGACCGCTCGGTCGACCGCGGCGGGAGGTGACGCACGGACCACTGGTTGTCGAACCACATCTCATAGCCAAGCAGACGCAGGTTGAACAGGTAGTCGAGATCCTCGCCGCGCGTGATGAACGGGTCGAAGGCAGCCCGCATCGAGGCGCGCGCGGAGAGCGCCAGGCAGCCGCCGCACACGTGGTTGGAGCGCGAGATGCGCGTGCCGGCGAGGGCCCGCTTCATCCACCGGTTGAACTCGATGCGCTTCGTCCACCAGCGGTGCGTGATCCCGGCCTTCGTCGTGTCGGCCAGGGGTGAGCCCTCGCGGTCGTAGAAGAACCCCGACTTCGCGATGATGGGCAGGCGCTGGCGGGTCTCCTGGTTGAGACCGAACAGGGCCTTCTCCATGAAGTCCGGACCGAGGGCCACCTCGTCATCGTCGAGGAAGACCACCGCGTCGTGCCCGAGGATGCTCGCCACGGCGAGCCCCATGTTGCGGATGGCCCCGTAGCCGCGCAGCGAGACGCCCTCGCCTGACGCGTGCGGGGCGAGCTGGGAGACGCGGTCCATGATGCGCGTGGCCTCGTCGTTGGTGACCAGGGTGACCTTGAGCGATGGGTGGACCTCGCAGATCCGCTCGACGCGCTGGGTGACGGCCGCAGTGACCGAGAGCGGGCAGACCACGAGGACGATGATGCGTGAGATGCCGCGGACCTGCTCGAGCGAGGCGAGGCAGCGGTCGAGCTCATAGGTGGGGGCGTTCAGGCTCGTGGTGTGATCGTATGAGGCGGTCGCGGGCGAATCGTGCGCGTCGCCCTCCCAATAGGACGGTATCACCAGAGTGGGTCTCATCTCGCACCTTCCCATCACGCGGCCGTCTGAGCTGGCAGGCGATGTCGCCGTGCCCCCCCCGTGAGCGGCCCTGAAGGGCGTGCCCGCTAGTCGCCCACGTGACCGGAGGCGTCCCTCTCCCCTGCGAACGAGGTCCGCGCGAGCGCGCGGAAGAGCGGGAGCCCCAGCACGTACATGATAACCGCTTCGCCGATTCCCGTGCTCACCACGCCGAACAGGTACATGGGGCCCCAGGCGCCGTCGAGGCTCACGCTCGTGAAGGGAATCGTGTAGAAGCCGATGCCCTCGAGGAGGATCGGCAGATACGCGGGGACGATGAGGGCGTTCGCGATGACGGGGCCAGCGAGGGCCAGGACCGGGCGCGAGCGCAGCCGCCAGGTGATGGTCGCGCCGATGAAGGTCGCGAGCGAGCCGAAGACGACATCGAGGAGGCCGAGGGCGCCGGTGCCCGAGAGCACGATGTTCGCGACGTTGGCGATCACGCAGCCGAGGGTCAGGCCGGGGATCGCGGCTGGGGTGATGAGCGCGAGGGCGCACAGGGCCTCCGACACGCGGAACTGGACGGGACCCCAGGCGAGGCTGCCGAGGAAGAGCAGGGACACCAAGGTGCAGGCCGCGTACAGGGCGGCGATGACACCCACGCGGGCGACGTAATGAGCGTTCATCAGGGAGTACCTTTCGAGACGAGGGTTTGCTTCATGCTCGCAAAACCCGTCCGTCCCGCGGCGGCACGATGCCGCAGGAGCGCCCGGGCGCACGGCCCGGGGAGTCGGTGCGCGCCCCTAGACGGCGGCGCCCTCGACACGGGAGAGCTTTACTAGCATAACGAGGCCCACGATGAGCAGGATCCCGATGGAAAGCACTCCTAAAGAAGGATTCCGGGTGAGCGACGTCACGAGAGATACTAGCAGAGTTCCCATGACCGAGGCGTAGCGGCCGAAGATGTCGAAGAAGCCGTAGTACTCGTTCGAGCGCTCCTTGGGGATGAGCCGGCCGAAGTAGCTGCGGGAAAGCGCCTGGATGCCACCTTGGAAGAGGCCCACCATGATGGCGAGGATCCAGAACTCGGTGGCCGTCTGGAGGAAGAAGGAGGCGAAGAGCACGATCACGACGTAGGCGATGACCGCGACGAGGATCATGCGGAGCGTCCCGAAGCGCCCGGCAAGGCGGCCGTAGGCGATGGCCGACGGGAAGGCCACGAACTGCGTGGTGAGGAGCGCGAGGATGAGCTGCGTGGAGTCGATGCCGAGCGCCGAGCCGTAGCTCGTCGCCATGGAGATGACCGTGTGCACGCCGTCGATGTAGAAGAAGAACGCGACCATGAAGATGAGGATGGCCCTGTTGTGGGCGATCGCGCGCATCGTGGTGCCGAGGCCGCGAAAGGAGCTTATGACGATCAAAGTCAGGGTGTCGCCCGGCTGGCGCTCCTTCGCGAAGCGCTGCCGGTAGGTCCGGATGAGCGGCAGGGTGAAGGCGAGCCACCAGAGGCCGGTGATCACGAAGGAGAGGCGCGTGCAGAACATGGTGTCGAGGCCGAGTGCCGGGCCGCCGAAGATGACGGCGAGGCAGATGATGAACGGGATGGTGGAGCCCACGTAACCCCAGGCGTAGCCGGAGCTTGAGACGGCGTCCATCCGGTCATCCTCCGTGACGTCGCAGAGCATCGCGTCGTAGAAGGTCATGGACGAGTTGAGCCCGATCGTGCAGAGCACGTAGACGATGAGGAAGGCGAACGCGCTCATGGGAATGGCCTGCGCGAAGCAGAGGACCAGGCCCGTGAGGAAGAAGCCGATGAAGAACTTGATCTTGTTGCCCGCGAAGTCGGCGAGCGAGCCCAGGATCGGCATGAGCAGGGCCACGACGAGCGAGGCCGCGGTCTGGGCGTTCGCCCACGCGGCGACGAGCTCCGCCGAGGATGCCCCGGTGTTGATCGCGTTGAAGTAGATCGGGACGACCGAGGTGCTGAGCAGGACGAGCGCCGAGTTCCCGACGTCGTACATGACCCAGTTGCGCTCGAGTTTGGTGTACTTCATGCATTCCCCTCAGTCGCGGTGGCCTTTCTATGGTACGACAGGACTGCTCGGGACAGGTGTAAACGTTCTGGCAAGGATCGGGGCCTCGCCCGGGGTCGTCGGCACCTGGCGCAAGAGCCGCCCCCGGCAGGCTGCGGCTCGGCAGGCTGCGGCCGTGCCTTGGATCTGGTGTTTGCCTGGCCCCATGCCTTGCGTTCGAGGGCCGAGCGCAGCTGTTGCTGCCGGCGAAACCGGCGCCGGGCCGTGGTCCCATGCCCCGTGCCCTGACGGTATCTCCGAACCCTGGTTTTCGCACAGATCCCCAGCTCCACCCCGCAAGTTTGCCTGCGGTTCGGGAATAATGGGCAGAGCTGTTCCCTCAGAAAGGACCATCATGCCAGCGCTGATAACCCATCACCTTTTCGGCGAGGAGAGCATGGAGCGCCTTCCCGCCGACCTCATCGCCACCGAGGATGACCGGATCGCCTTTTTGATCGCCAACCAGGGCCCCGACCCCTTCTTCTTCCGCGTGCGCACACCGCATCTCAGGGACTGTATCCGGTTTGGGCAGGAGATGCACCGCTCCCTGATCTCACGGCAGTTCGCCGCACTGCGAGACGGCACGCAGCGCCTCCTCCCCCACGACGCGTCCACCGGACGGGCCTTCGCACTCGGCCTGCTCTCCCATTACGTGCTCGACCGCAACGCGCACCCGTACGTGTACGCCCAGCAATGGGGAATCCAGAAGACGGACCCCACGCTCGCCGACTCGGGCAGCAAGGTGCACGCGGTCATCGAGGGTGACCTCGATGTGCTGATGCTCCAGCGCAAACGCGGCGGCGCGACCACGGCGAACTATCCGCCCGAGGGCGAGCTCGTCTCCAATGAGCGCGTGGGCAAGATCGCCGGCGTGCTGATGAGCCACGTCGCGGCGAGCACCTACGGGATCCCCGTGGGTGCCGGCGAGTACGCCGGGGCCGTCGCCGATATGAAGCTCGCGTACCGCCTGCTCGAACCCGCGGGATCGCGCATCGGCAGCGGACTCGCCGCGTTCGAGGGCCTGTTCAGCGATTACTCACTGCTCGGCGCGCTGGCGCACCGCGTCACCACCGAGACACCCGCCCGCGCCGGGAACCTCTCACATATCACCTGGGAGAACCCCTTCACCGGGGAGCCGTCGACCGAGTCCTTCCCCGAGGTCTTCGATCGGGCGCTCGATGATTACGAGCAGGCGGCGGCCCGCTTCATCGCCGGCGATGACATGGTGGAGATGACCCGCCGGCTGAACTACTCGGGGCGCCCCCTCGATGAATCGGAGATCTGCACCGAGGAGGATTAGCGGACGGTGACGCTTGCCGTTGTCAGTCGGCGCGGCGATCCGATATGACACATGAGGGCCCACGTCCACCTTGCGAAGCGCGACCAAACGGTGTTTGGCCGCGCTTTTTCTTGTCTGCTCCCTTTGCTGGCCCGGTTGATCAAATGATTTACGGCCGGCTGAATCGGCGCTTTTTTGTCTTCGTGGCCAAAAATCTGGTTGAGGCTGTATTTCACCTGCAGCGCTTGGGCCGCTCTAGGCCATTTAGGCACCTTGTATATCGTCACACGACCAAACTGCATAGGTATAAGTGTTCAATTTGCCATATACGGCAGTCTCACATGTCCTCAAAGTACATCCTCAATGCGCTTTTTGGCCAGCACGGTGATTTTTCGTGCCGAGGCCATCTCGATATGGCCTCGGCACCGCTGCATGCGCATGCCGACGGCCCGCCGCATTGGCTCGGGCCAATCTCGTGACCTCGATGGTCCGCTCCGGTTGCATCGCCGAACTCACCCGACCCATATAAGGGGTGCTGCACGGCTAACATTTGCCACCTCTGGCCAAAAATGCCGCGAAAAAGTAATTGGCTCCCCTTGCATAGCCCAACCACAAGGGATTTCGTTCTGCAGACACGTCCACGCAACCGAGTTGAATATTTATACTTGTGCAATGCCGAGGCGGCGGACGCCACGCGGCGTTACCAAACACTGTTTCGCGGCATTTTTGGCCAGCACGGCGGTTTTTTACGCCAAGGCCATTGTGATTGATCATCGCCTACGGGACGAGGCTGCGCACGGGGCGTTGGCGTCGGCTCACGCCCCTGCAACCCAAATGCTGTATCCGGACGGTGAGACGCCCCGGGGCGGGGTGCGCCTCGGGACATTTATCTGGCAGACGCTCCAAGCGCCAAAGTGCGCCTGCATGCGCAGGCTGGGAGCAAAACGTCATCTCAAAGCAGTTGCAGAGGCAATCTGCATAAGACCGAATCCGCAAGTATGTTTTCAGGCCCATATGAGTCAATGACGCGGATCCGTAGTCGTGGGATTGCAGTCGCAGGTATGTTTCCGGCAGATCCTGGCCGATGGAACGAAACGACAGGCACAGGAGGTAGGCCATGGGTCTCCGCTCATAGAAAAAGCGCCCTGCCACCGGAAGGGACAGGGCGCCTTGAGAGGAGAGAGCGCGTTTACGGTCTCGGTTTAGCCGACGATGCGCGTGCCAGAGAGGCCGGCCATGGTCTCGGCGGCCTTATCCAGGGCGCCGATGATGCAGGTGCGGCCCTTGCGGGAGCGTGCGAACTTGATGGCGGCGCGGACCTTGGGCTCCATGGAACCCTTGCCGAACTGGCCCTCGTCAGCAAGCTTCTCGGCCTCGTCAGCCGTGAGCTCCTCGAGCTCCTGCTGGTTGGGCTTGCCGAAGTTGATGGCGACATGCTCGACGGCCGTGAGGAGGAAGAGCACGTCGGCGCCGCAGTCCTCAGCGAGAAGCTCGCCGCCCATGTCCTTGTCGATGACGGCGGCCACGCCCTTGTAGCAGCCCTTGTCGTTGTAGTCGCGCACCACGGGGATGCCGCCGCCGCCGCAGGCGATGACGATGAACTCGTTGTCGAGCAGGTTCAGGATGGAGTCGGCCTCGACGATCTTCTTGGGCTGCGGGGAGGCGACCACACGACGCCAGCCGCGACCGGAGTCCTCGACGAAGGTCATCTCGGGGTTCTCAGCCATGATCTGCTTGGCCTGCTCCTCGGTGTAGAACGGGCCGATGGGCTTGGTGGGGTTGGCGAACGCCGGATCGTCCGGATCGCACTCGATCTGGGTGACGACCGTGGCGGCGTGCCAGCGCTTGTAGCGGCGGTGCATCTCGCGGCCGATTCCCTGCTGCAGGTGGTAGCCAATGTAGCCCTGGCTCATGGCTCCGCACTCGGGCAGGTCCATGGACGGGGTGCCGATGGCGTCGTGGGCGGCGGCGAACGCGTTCTGGATCATGCCGACCTGCGGGCCGTTGCCGTGGGTGATGATGATCTCGTTGCCCTGCTCGATGAGGCCGAGGAGCGCGTGGGCGGCGTCGCCGACCTTCTCGATCTGCTCGGCCGGGGTGTCGCCGAGGGCGTTACCGCCGAGGGCGACGACGATGCGGTCGGGCTTGCCGATGGGCTTGGACATAGGAGTCCCCTTTCTGACTGATTGGATCCCCGTCATAACCTGGTTCGCTTGCGGGCGGCGCCGCGCAAGTCGAGTTGATTGTATATTCTCCCTAGAGAGATTTCTATACACTCCAGGCCAACGTTCCGCCGAACGGTAGCACTGAGCCGGCAACGGGCAAAAACTATGTAGATTCACTAAAGCGACTGGCAAACAGCGCAGTTTCGCTTTGATGCACCAAAGTGGTAAAACAGGTCGATACGATTTTTCCCATTCGGCGTATTGTGCTTATTATGCAACTATGGGAGAACCCGACCCGAACGTCACCGACACGTGGCCGACAGGACGGGGGCGGTCAGCCCTCCGTGCGGGGGCAACACAGGGACTGTCTGCCGATCAGCGTCTGGAAGGCCGTGGCCGGCTGCCGCGCAAGGGCGATGCAGGGGCTCCTCGACCACATCGGCGCGTAGGGCCCGGTCAGCCCTCTGCGCGCGGGCGCCGCGCGATACCGGGATGATCAACGGAGCGGCCGTGCTTTGAGGCAATCCGCACCGCCTCGCCGATGACGAGCAGGGCCGCAACCCCCACGAGCACCGGAACCTTGGCAAGCTCCCCCGGGGCAGATCCCAGGGGCACCGTCGTCGCGATGACCGAGAGCACAATCTCGGCAGCCGGAACGGCCAGGATCGCCATGAGGAGCCTGTCGCCGCCGGGGACGCGGAACACGCGGAGCCGCGCGTCATGGCGACGCAGACGCCAGAACGCCGGGAACATCGGGATGTAGCTCAGCAGGAGAAAGACGATATTGGCCGAGAACAGAGCCCAGAACGCACGGGAACCCGGGCCCAGCGGGATCTGCAGAAGCAGCACCGCGCTGGCGACGGAGCCGTTTAACAGCGCGGAGCCGTTGGGCATGCCGGTCCGCCGCGAGCGCACCGCGAAGGCACGCGGCATGTTGCCGTGACCCGCCGCACGGCAGGCCACCGAGTTGACCCCGAAGGACCAGCCCGCCATGTTCGCGAACAACGTGAGGAGGAAGGCCGCGCCGACCGCGACTGCGACCGGATGCCCCGGGCCGAGGATGGCCCCGACCGCATCCATGATGCCGGAGTCCATCGAGAGCCGATGGCGCGGAACGGCAGCCCCGATGCCAACGCCGCAGAGAAGGTAGATCGCAGCAACCGCCAATCCACCGGCCACGATGGCCCGGGGGATGTCGCGGGCGGGGCGCTTCATCGAACCCGCGAACGTGGCCACGACCTCGAAGCCCATGAAGTTGAAAAGGATGACTGAGAGGCGGGTGAGCGACATCCGATCGGTGAGGTCGGGGAGGAAGGTGGCGGGGGCCATGTCGTTGGCAAACCCGTGGGTCCAGACGAACCAGATGCCGAGTCCGCCCACCACCAGGGAGATGGCCACCTTCACGATGGCGCCGCCGTTCAGGATCCACTCGGCCTCGGAGAGCGGGGAGCAGGACAGGAGCGTGACGATCCACACGAAAGCGAGCTCGATGGCGAGCGCCAGCGGCAACGGCACCGGCATGCCGACGATCAGGCCGATGATGCCGGGAAAGATGCAGGCAAGGCTCGCCATCCAGAGGGGGAAGTTCACCCAATAGCACCAGGCGCACCGCGCCGCCCAGGTGTCTCCCAGGGCCGTGCGCACCCAGTCGTAGAGACCGCCCTCCGAGTCGTAGGTGGTTCCAAGCTCGGCCACCACCAGGCCGTACGGGATCAGGAACGTGATGATGAGGAGGCCCCACCAGAAGAACTGGACGTTCCCCATGGCAGCGGCGGGTGCCGCAGCCTCGATGGTGAGCACCACGCAGATGACGGACAGCACCACCCCGGTGAGCGAGAACTTCTTCGCGGCCATGCGGTCCGCCACCTCCTTACAACATGATCGGGGCGCATGTGGTCGGCCACGCGGGCCGGGCGAGCGAGCGGCGCAGGGTTCCCGCACAGGGGCGCCTGTTCGCGGGGGCCGCATTGCGCGGGGTGCCCGTAACGGCCCTGTACCACGACCAGGTCAGGCCAGACCCGCTCCCTACACGTGGATGCCCGCGCCCTTGATGCGGAACTCCTTCACCCGCGCCGCGTGGCTCGCGCGCGACAGGGCCTCATGCGCCGGGCGGATGTCCCGGCCGGTGACCAGGCGCAGCAGCCAAGCCGTGAAATCGGGGTTGAGCGGGAGGATCGGGCCGAGCATCCAGGTCGCGAGCAGGTTCCGCTTGCGGAAACCCTCGAGCTGCATGCCCTCCCGCAGGCCGAAGCCAACCTCGTTCCTGCTGAAGTACGAGGTGCTGTTGTCCCCCTCGATCTGGGTGAACTGGATCTTGAAGCCCACGAGCTCGATGGGGGGCGTGCCGTCGGCCGGGTCGAAGGTGCCGAGGTTCACGTCGAGGTAACGGTGCGGCTCGCTGCGCCTGCACACGGCGTCGACGATCCCAAGGGCCTCGATGGCGGTTCCGCCAGGACTCACGATCCGCTGGCACAGCAGGTCACAGGCGCTGCCGGTCACGAGCATGGGCACACCCGCGTCTACGAGCGCGGCCAGGCGGTCGCGGCGCGGCAGAAGCACCTTGAGGGCGTTTTCCTGCTGCATCTCGGGCATCGAGCTCATGATGATCAGCGAGGGCTCGTTGCGCACGAAGTAGGGCTCGTCCCCGTAACGCGTCTCGATGAAGGTGGCTCCGGGAAGGCTCTGGCGCAGCAGCAGGGCGTTCCCGTTGTCGCCGCCTTGGTTGCCGTACTCGGGAAAGAGCACCTCGATCACGGCGCGCGTGCTCTCGACCTCAGACATGCGCGGTCCTCCTCGCTCGATCAACCAGCTTGTCCGCCACGCGGTGCGAGATCCCGACGTTCGTCACGCAGTGCGCGATGTAGGCGCCATCCACCGCATCGAGGTCAAACAGGTCCGCGATCTCGGCCTCGCTGCGCGCGACCTTGGTGATCGCGGGGTCCACCCCCGCTGTGGCGAGGCGCAGCATGATGTCGTCGCTCGTGGCTCCGTATACGATAACCTGCTTGATCTGGGGATCGTTGAGGTACTCGAAATCGGCCTGGTAGTACCAGCCCGTGTACTCGACGTCCTCGGGAACCTCGGCCATGTGGCTATCGGAGATGATGACGGCCACGGCCTTGGTTCCCGGCTCCTTGCGGATCGTGTTGAAGGCGACCGATGCCGCAGTGGCGTTTTCGCCCTTGGAGGCAATCGTGAGGATCCGTTTGCCGCCCGCCTCACGCGCCTGAAACCGTGCTGCCGTGACGCTCACGCCGCCTGCGAGCGAGGCGACGATCTGCTCACCCGTGAGACCCATCTCTCGCGCGGTGACGACGGCGGCGAGCACGTTGTAGATGTTGGCGACCGAGTGCACCGAGAGCGGGTAGGTGAACTGCGGGGTGCCGGGATGCAGGTGCTCCTTCACGGTGAAGGTGCGGGCCTGCCGATCGATCTCGACCACCTCGTAATCGGGTGCGGGGCTCTCAAGCCCACAGACCGCGCAATGGGCGCGACCAAGATGGCGCAGATGGCAGTAGTCGTATTCCAGGCGACCGCCGCAGTCTGGGCACGCGGTGAGGTCGCAGACGATGCCCTCGGGCTCCGCCGTGTCGAAGGGCATGCGCCCGATGGAGAAGAACACCTTGTTGGTATTGTGCGGCGCCAGGCGGCAGCTGATCAGGTCGTCTGCGTTGAGCACGAGGCGCGTGCGCGCCGGGATGTGCGCGGACATGACGTCGAAGACGTAGGCGGGATCGGCACTGCGCGTGAAGGTGTCCCCGTACAAGTTCGTGACCAGCAGGAGCTCGGGATCGACATGGGGCATGACCGTCCGGAACGAGATCTCATCTAGCTCCATGACGGCGCAATCCACCCGCGGCTTCCCGGTGATGGTCGCGTTCTTGATGAGCGTGCTCTCGATACCGGTGACGATGTTGCCGCCCGCACGGTTGGTCACCAGGTCGACCCCGTTATCCAGCAGCAGGTCGGCGAGCAGGTTGCAGGTGGTCGTCTTGCCGTTGGTGCCGGAGACGAAGGCAATGCGCGCGGGCTTGGGCATATCCGCGAGGAACGTGCGGTCGATCGCCTCAGCAACGACACCGGGCACCTGCCCGCCGGAGTGGCGCGTGACCCTCAGGGCCGCGATGCTCGCCTTGGCGGCGGCCAGCCCCAAGAGGAAGCGAGGTGATGTCCCCATATTTATAAAACCACCTTTATAGGTCCGTAAATCAAGATAAGTATACGGGATGGTTCATATTGTTCAACCGCCGATGAACTGGGGCTTTGTGCGCCTGGGGAGAACCTGCAGGCCAGAGACGGATTGCCCCCGCAAGGTGTCAGAACTGTAAGAAGCCAACCATGCGGCCCACACGCTCACGAGCTGTTTTACCGGGATGGTTCGGGTTGGAAGGGGCGTGAAATCCTGAGCCGGCGAACCGCAGGGGCTCTCCGCCGCGCGCCGCGGATGGACCGAAACGCGGTTGACGGGTCCGCCGACCAGGCGCTCGCCTCCGCGTGCGCCACGGGTGAGCGGGATGGGGGCCGGGCGCGGGCACAACAGCTGCGGCCGCGGGCGCTCAGATGGGCATCCTGATGCCCGGTACGCGGAACTCCTCCAGGCGCTTCCGGTACGCGTCGAGGGCGACGGCGCGATACGCAGCCGGCGCGGTCGACCCGAGCAGGCCGATCAGGTACTCCGTGAAAAGCGGGTTCAGCGGGAGCACGGGGCCTGCGAGCCACGTGGCGAACAGGGTCCCGCGACGGAAACCCTCGAATCCGCCCTCCGCGCCAAGGCCGCGACCGACCACGGTGCGGAAGAGCGGCTCCGCGCTGTTGTCGCCGTCCACCTCGGTGAACCGTATCTGATAGCCTGCGACCTCCAGGGGCTCCTCCCCCGGTCCGTCAACCAGCTCGCCGAGGAAGACCTCGGTCCGCCGATGCCGATAGCTCAAACGTGTCGTGAAGTCGAAAAGCCCGAGCCCCGCGATGGTGCGGCCGTCATCGCGCACGATCGCACGGCCGAGAATCTCCGCCGCGTTTCCGGTGAAGAGCACCACGCAGCCGGTGTCGGCGAGCGTGCGGAGACGGTCACGATAGGGCATGAGCTTCGCGGCGACCTGCTCCTGCTCGGCCTCCGTCATGTAGCCGAGGTAGATCATCGACACATCGCGGCTGGCGAAGGCCGGCTCGTCCGTGAAACGCGTCTCGATGATCTCCGCATCCGGCAGGCTCTCGCGCAGGTACATGATGTTTCCATTGTCGCCGCCCTGACTGCTGAACTCCGGGAACAGGCTCTCGATCACGATGCGGTCCATCTACGCCACCTCCCCCTCGTCCTCGATGAGGCGGCGAAGCGCCTCGCGGCTCTCCTCGGCCACATGCTCGTTGTGGATGGCGTGGGAGTAGAACACCGCGTCGGTCCCGCGCCAGTCGACGACGCGCGCCGCCTCAAGCCCGTCCCTCGCGCAGGTGACCCGCTGCGGATCGACGCCGGCGAGCAGGACGCGAAGCAGCATGTCCTCCGAGCGGACGCCCGTGATAACGACCTGCTTGATGCTCGGGTCGTTCAGGTACTCGAAGTCGGTCTCGTAGAGCCAGCCGATGAACTCTGTGGATGTGGGGTCTTTCGCCAGGTAGTAATCCTCGAGCATGAGGACCACCGCCTTGCTCCCGGGCTCGCGCTTGATGTTCGCGAAGCCGCGCGAGCAGGCCATGCCGTTCTCCCCTTTGGAGGCTATGCGCACGAGCCGCCTGCCGCGCGCCTCCACCTCGCTGTACCGGCAGGCCACGACGCCGACGCCTCCCTCGAGCGCCCGGGCGATCTCAGCGGGTTCAAGGCCGAGCAGGCGCGCGGTGCCGATCGCCGCGAGCAGGTTGTAGAGGTCGGTGATGGAGCCGGCGGAAATGCGGTAGCGCTGCTCTGACGGGACGTCCCCCTGCTCGCGAACCGTGATCATCGAGGCCTCCCGGTCGACGTCCACGAGCTCAAACTGCGGAGCGGGGTTGGTGCGCCCGCAGCAGTCGCAGGTCGCCCGCCCGATGTGGCCGAGGTGGACGTACTCGTACGTGAGATGCCCGCCGCAGTCCGGGCAGGCCGGCAGATCGCTCACGATGCCCTCTCGCTCGGCCCCATCCTCCGGCAGACGGCCGATCGCGTAATACGAGCGATGGGTGTTCTCGGGGGCGAGCCGGGCGCTGATGAGGTCGTCGGCGTTGAGCACGAGCCGCGACTCGCCGGGAATGGCCTGCGAGAGGATGTCGAACACGTACCACACATGCGCGTTGCGCGTGAAGGTGTCGCGATACAGGTTGGTGATGGTGAGCACGTCGGGGGTGATATGCGGAAATACGAGGCGGGCACTCCGCTCGTCGAGCTCGAGCACCGCCGTCTCGCACCGGGGACGCCCCGTCAACGTGGCGTTGCGGATCAACGTGCTCGCGATGCCCGCGGCGACGTTGCCGCCCTTCCGGTTGGTGACCACCTCGCGCCCATTCGCCACCAGCAGGTCGGCGATGAGGTTGGTGGTCGTGGTCTTGCCGTTGGTGCCCGTCACCATGACCATCTGCTTCGGCTGTTCAAGCTGCCCCAAGAACCCCGGGCAGATGCTCTCAGCGACCACCCCTGGCAGCTGCCCACCGGCACGCCGAGCCACCCGCAAGGCGGCCATCGTCATCTTCGAAGCAAGCAACGCCGCATGAAACCGCAGCGTACGCCTTCGCGAACCGTGGCCCATCAAAGCCCCTCCCCAACCGACACCCGCGCCCCCACGCAATGAGCAGCTTATTATGAGCTATTTTTCCAATCCCACGGACCGCGGTTGTGAAATATGGCTCATCCAACGGGGCAAGGGTTGTTTAATGCGGCAGGCGTAGTGTGCCCGCTGGCACCACGCAGGCTCAGGGGCAGGGACGACACGCCTACTGACGCCGCGTGGACTCAGGGAGCGGGGGCGGTGCCTGGCGCGGATGCACGGGAGCGGCGAGATCGGGCGGGTGCATAGGGATGAGCTGTGGGCCGTGTGTTGTGGGGTCTCTTGGCCTAGAGGCGTTTAATGGGAGAAAACGTCTTCCCGAGGCAGCTGCGAGGACGATCTGCACGGGCCGGGAGGAAAACATCATCTCAAGGCGCTCCCAAGGGCAATTTGCCTGGAGAGACGTTCTAAAGTACGTTTTCGGGCCAAAGTGAACAGGCGGACTGGCGCATCAGGTTCCAGAGCGCGACCACATGCACGGGATGGGAGCAAAACGTCATCTTAAGGCGGTTGCCAGGACAACCTGCACGGGATGAGAGAATAACGTCATCTCGGGGAGCTCCCAAGGGCATTCTGCCAGGAAATGCAGTGGGAAATAGGTTTTCGAGCCCTTGTGAGACAGCGAGCCGAAGGACAGACGCATCGAGTGCCGGGGCACGGCGACACGCGCGGGATGGAAGCAAAACGTCTTCCCGAGGCGACCCCGAACGCGATTTGCATGAGAGGGCGTTCGAAAGTAGGCTTCCGGGGGCCCATGTGAACCAACGCTGCGAGACGGCAGGTTCCGGCGCGCAGCAGCAAGCGCCGAGACAAGGAGGGGCCACGGACCACAACTCCAACCAAGTCCCGCAAGCCGCGCAACGGCGAGCGAGAGGGGACCAGGAAAGGTCGCGACCCACGACCTCGACCAGAAAACGCAAGCCGCGCAGCGGCGAGCGACAGGGACCCGACAAGGCAACGACCCCGCACTCAACCAAGTCCCGCAAGCCGCGCAGCGGCGAGCGCCGGGACGAAGCCGAGCCCCAACCACGCCCCCCTTCCCCCGTACCAACCGGGTAAGCACAGGAAGGCCCGGGAGGCCTCCAGGCGGATGTTCTGAGGCGCGCAGCGCCGAACACATCCGCCGGAGGACCTCCCGGGCCTTCCGATGGGAAGCGAACCCGAGTTTACGCCTCGTTATAGAGCGCCTTCAGCCGCACCAGGTGCTGGTACCGCTCCATAGCAGCCTGCTCGCTCTCGGCGAACAGCTCCTCGGCACGCTCCGGGAACGAACGGGTCAGGCTCGCGTAGCGCGCCTCGTTCATCAGGAAGTCCTGATACCCGCCGGCCGGCTCCTTGGAGTCAAGCGCGAAGCGCTTGCCCGCGGGCGCGTCCGGGTTGAAGCGGAAGAGGTTCCAGTACCCGCACTCGACGGCCTTCTTCATCTCCGCCTGGCAGTTCTGCATGCCGCCCTTCTTGATGGAGTGCATCTCGCAGGGGCTGTAGCCGATGATGATGGACGGTCCGGGATAGGCCTCGGCCTCGTTGATGGCCTTGAGCGTCTGGATTGGGTTGGCGCCCATGGCGACCTGCGCCACGTACACGTAGCCGTAGCTCATCGCGATCTCGGCGAGGCTCTTCTTCTTGGTGGCCTTGCCGGAGGCGGCGAACTGGGCGACCTGACCCAGGTTGGACGCCTTGGAGGCCTGACCACCGGTGTTGGAGTACACCTCGGTGTCGAACACGAAGACGTTGACGTCATGGCCGGAGGCGAGGACGTGGTCCAGGCCGCCGAAGCCGATGTCGTAGGCCCAGCCGTCGCCGCCGAAGATCCAGAAGGACTTCTTGGTCAGGTAGGCCTGGTCGGCGAGGATCTCCTTGGCCTCGGGGGCATCGGAGGACTCGCAGGCGGTGATCAGCTTGGCCGCGGCAATCTTGCTGCCGTCGGCGTCGTCCTTGGCGCCGATCCACTCCTCGGCGGCCGCCTTCAGCTCGTCCGAAGACTCATCGGACTCAGCGAGGGCGCGGGCAGCGACCACGAGCTTGTTCTTGACCGCCTCATGGCCGAGGGCGAGGCCCAGACCATGCTCGGCGTTGTCCTCGAACAGCGAGTTGTTCCAAGCCGGACCGTGGCCGTTCGCATCCGTGGTGAACGGGCAGCGGGCAGCCGGGTTGCCCCAGATGGAGGAGCAGCCGGTGGCGTTGGAGATGAACATGCGGTCGCCGGCGACCTGGGTCACGAGGCGCGCGTACGCGGTCTCGGCGCAGCCGGCGCAGGAGCCGGAGAACTCAAGCAGCGGCTTCTTGAACTGAGTGCCCACCAGCGTGGAGTTGATGAGCTGCTCCTTCTCGGTCACCTTGGCGACGTTGTAGTCGAAGACCGGCTGCTGGTCGAGCTCCTCCTCGGTGGGGGTCATCGTGAGGGCGTCCTTCGGGCAGACCTTCGCGCAGTTCGTGCAGCCCATGCAGTCGAGCGGGCTGACGGAGATGGCGAAGTGCAGGCCCTTGCCCTTGGGGTTGCGCATCTCGATCGAGCGCATGTTCTCGGGCGCGGCCGCGAGCTCCTCGTCGGTGAGGGCGAAGGGGCGGATGGACGCGTGGGGGCAGACGTAGGCGCACTGGTTGCACTGGATGCACTTGGTCTCGTCCCAATGCGGCACCCACACGGCGACGCCGCGCTTCTCGTACTGGGAGGCGCCGACGGCGAACTGGCCGTCCTCATGGCCGACGAACGCGGACACGGGCAGGCTGTCGCCCTCCATGCGGGAGATCGGCTCCATGATCTCGCGGACCTGCTTGGCGATGGCGGAACGGGCGTCGTCGTCGAGCTCCGTGGCCTCGTCCTCGACCTTGTCCCACTCGGTCTCGACGTCTTTGCCGTCGATCCAGCTCGCGGGCACCTCGAACTTCTTGAACGCCGTGGCGCCGGCCTCGATGGCCTTGTGGTTCGCCTCGACGATGGCCTGGCCCTTCTTGGAGTAGGACTTGGTGGCGGCGTCCTTCATGTGCTGGAGCGCCTCGTCGAGGGGCAGCACGCCGGAGAGGGCGAAGAACGCGGACTGCAGCACCGTGTTGGTGCGCTTGCCCATGCCGACCTGTTCAGCGAGGTCGATGGCGTCGATGAGGTAGACGTTGACGTTGTTCTCGGCGATGTAGCGCTTGGCCTCAGCGGACAGGTGCTGCGAGAACTCCTCGGGCGTCCACTGGCAGTTGACCAGGAAGGTGCCGCCCGGCTTGACGTCGCGGACCATCTTGAAGCCCTTGACGATGTAGCTGGGGTTGTGGCACGCGACGAAGTCGGCCTTGGTCACGTAGTAGGAGGAGTGGATCGGGCTGTCGCCGAAGCGCAGGTGGCTGATCGTGATGCCGCCAGTCTTCTTCGAGTCATACTGGAAGTAGGCCTGGACGTACTTGTCGGTGTTGTCGCCGATGATCTTGATCGAGTTCTTGTTGGCGCCGACGGTGCCGTCGCCGCCGAGACCCCAGAACTTGCACTCGATGGTGCCGGGCGTCGAGGTGTTCGGCGCGGCCGGATCCTCGGGCAGGGAGAGGTTGGTGACGTCGTCCACGATGCCCACGGTGAACTCGCGGCGCGGGGCGTCCTTCTTGAGCTCCTCGTAGATGGCGAAAGCGGAAGCGGGCGTGGTGTCCTTGGAACCCAGGCCGTAACGGCCGCCCACGACGGTGATGCCCGTCTTGCCGGCCTCATAGAGGGCGGTGACGACGTCCTGGTAGAGCGGCTCGCCGATGGAGCCCGGCTCCTTGGTGCGGTCCATGACGGCGATCTTCTTGACGGTCTCGGGGAGCGCCTCGACGAAGCGGTCGATCGAGAACGGGCGGAACAGGCGGACCTTCACGAGGCCGACCTTCTCGCCGTGCGCGTTCAGGTAGTCGATGACCTCCTCGAGGGTGTCGCAGAAGGAGCCCATGCAGATGACGACACGGTCGGCGTCAGCGGCGCCGTAGTAGTTGAACAGGCCGTAATCGGTGCCGAGCTTCTCGTTGACCTTGCCCATGTACTTCTCGACGATAGCCGGGAGGCGGTCATAGGCGGGGTTGCAGGCCTCGCGGTGCTGGAAGAAGACGTCGCCGTCCTCGTGCGAGCCGCGCGCGGAGGGGCGCTCGGGGTTCAGGGAGTGGTCGCGGAAGGCCTGGACGGCCTCCATGTTGCACATCTCCTTGAGGTCCTCGTAATCCCAGGTGGCGACCTTCTGGATCTCATGCGAGGTGCGGAAGCCGTCGAAGAAGTTGATGAACGGCAGGGAGCCCTCGATGGAGGCGAGGTGGGCCACCGGCGAGAGGTCCATGACCTCCTGGACGTTGCCCTCGGCGAGCATGGCGAAGCCGGTCTGACGGGCCGCCATGACGTCGGAGTGATCGCCGAAGATGTTGAGCGCATGGGTGGCGACGGTGCGCGCGCTCACGTGGAACACGGAGGGCAGTCCCTCGCCGGCGATCTTATACATGTTCGGGAGCATGAGCAGCAGGCCCTGGGAGGCCGTGTAGGTGGTGGTGAGGGCGCCGGCACCCAGCGAGCCGTGCACCGTACCGGCTGCGCCGGCCTCGGACTGCATCTCCACCACGTTCACCGGCGTGCCGAAGATGTTCTTCACCCCTTGAGCGGACCACAGGTCAACGTGGTCAGCCATCGGGCTGGACGGTGTGATGGGGTAGATCCCCGCCACCTCGGTGTAGGCATACGATACGTATGCTGCGGCCTCGTTTCCGTCCATGGACTTGAACTTACGCGCCATACCCCTCTCCTCTCAAGTTGGGTGTACGTGCACGGCGCCCCGGCGAGGACGCCTTTTGGATGTAAGTATCCATCTGAAATATTGTAACGCGCCCTCGCGTGGGACGGTGTGGAAATACGCACAAGCGGGGGTGTGCGACTGAGCCGATCGCGTACCGGGCGAAAAGGACGCGGGGACGGCCGTGCGGGTGGTGGCCGGGTGGTGGAAATGTGCCGGAACCGTGCAGGGGCACGTTCGACCTACCCGCTCTTGCAGGTAGGTGCTGAGAGGTCGAAATTGAGGCTTTCAAACGCTTCAAAGGGCGAATCTTGAACTCTCGCGCAGTGACACCGATGCTGACAGTTCAAGATTCTGGTTCAAAGCCGCGCGAAAGGCGGGGTTTTGAACTGTCAGCGCGTGGGCGCATGGGGGCGTGGGTGCGCACGGCACCCAAGCGCTGCGGGCGGCGGTTGGAGCAGATGAGCGCGAGGCCGGAGCCGCCGGCGGAGCCCAAGCGCATACGGACGTGCGGGGCCTAAACGCATCTGAAACGTGTGGGCTCGGGGGCGTGGGAGCACACGGCGGCATCCCGCCAACAGCGCACCGTCGCCGGCGCCCCCACCGCTACTGCTCCGAGCTCACGTACGACTCGTCGATCGTGATTTTGCAGATGGCGTCCGGGTAACGCCGGCGCACGCGCTCGGTGAGGGCTCGGCGCAGCTCATCGGCCTCCATGGCGAGCCCCACGGGTCGCACGCAGTCGAAGATGATGTTGGTGTGCGTGGGCCCCATAACGCGCCGGACGTCGTGCACGGTGAGATCGGGATCGATCTCGGCCGCTTGATCCGCGACCCAGTTGCGCAGATCGCTCAGGCCGGGGTCGTTCGTGACGATGGGGTCGTAGTGGAGCGTCATGATCAGGTTCTCCTCGGCGAGGAAATCCTGCTCGATGTTGTCGAGCAGATCGTGGCTCTCGAGGGGGTCGGTCTCGGCCGCCATCTCGACATGCGCCGAGGCGAACTGCCGACCGGGACCGTAATCGTGGATCATGAGGTCGTGCGTGCCGAGCACCCCGGGGTAGGACAGGATCTTCTCGCGGATATGGTCCACCATCTCCGGCGAGGGGGCCTTGCCGAGCAGGAGGTCCACGGTGTCGCGCACGAGACCGATGCCGCTCACCAAGATGAATGCGCCCACCGCGACACCGGCCCACCCATCGAGGTCGAGGTCAGTTGCCGCGGAGATGCCGGCGCAGACGAGCACCGCCGTGGTCGCTATGACGTCGTTGCGCGAGTCCGTCGCCGTGGCAGCGAGGGTCTCGGAGTCGATGCGACGGCCGGCGGCCCGGTTGAAAGCGGCCATCCAAAGCTTCGTCGCGATGGAAAGCAGGAGCACGATGACGAGAACGGGGCTCACCGAAACCGATTCGGGGCTCAGGATCTTGTCGATCGAGCTGCGGATGAGCTCGATCCCCACGGCGGCGACGAGCACCGCGACAACCATCCCCGCGAGGTACTCATAGCGGCCGTGCCCATAGGGGTGTCCCCGGTCTGCCGGGCGGCTCGCAAGCTTGAAGCCGATGAGACTCACGATGTTGCTTGAAGCGTCGGACAGGTTGTTGAGTGCGTCCGCCACGATGGAGACCGATCCCGCCGCGAGACCGATGGCTCCCTTGCCAAGGCAGAGCGCGATATTCAGGAAGATGCTGATGAGGCTCGCGGCCTGACCCACCCGAGTGCGGGCGGGCGCGGAATCGGCAGCGTCTGCGCCCAGGATCTTTGTGATGAGCCAATCCGCCATGGAAACCTCCTTGGGCAGTGACCTTAGCACGTCTTGATGGATGGCGGCATGCAGACCGGCCGGTGAGGCTGGAGTTGGTGCCTCCCTGGGTGTCTGAGGCGGGGAAGGCCTCCATCGAATACGGTGGTGTTGAGGCTGCGAGATGGCCGTTGCGGGCCTCCAAGTCCGGACCGCGTGGGTCCAACTTTTTGTCCGCACCCCCATCCTGCAAATTCAGCTCAAAAACCGTGCATCCAGGGGTCATCGTGAGATTCCGGTTCAGAAATCATTCATCCAAAGGGCTCCCTATACATCCGGTTCAGAGATCCCGGCAGCCCGGTCAGTCGTGACACGTGGCAAAGCAGGCCGACCCTGCCCCGCCATCCGAGCAACACCCAGGGCCAGGGCCAGGGCCAGGGCCAGGGCCAGGGCCAGGGCCAGGGCCAGGAAAACGCTACACCGCTCGCCGTGCCTCGATCGCGCGACCCAGCGTGAGCTCGTCGGCGTACTCGAGGTCTCCGCCCACCGGCAGTCCGCTCGCCAGGCGACTCACCTCGACGCCAAGCGGCTTTATCGTGCGCGCCAGATAGCTCGCCGTGGCCTCCCCCTCGATATTGGGGTTGGTGGCGAGGATCACCTCGTGCACGTCCTCGGTACCCAGGCGCTGCAAGAGCTCGCGAACGTGCAGCTGCTCGGGCCCGATCTTGTCCATGGGCGAGATAACGCCGCCGAGCACATGGTAGAGCCCGTGATAGCTCCCCGTGCGCTCAATGGCCGTCACGTCGCGCGGCTCCCCCACCACGCAGATGCGCTCGGCATCGCGCGAGGGGTCCATGCAGATGGAGCACTCATCGGCGGTGGCGTAGTTAAAGCAACGGCTGCAGAAATGCACCTGCTCTTTGACCATGCGGATAGCATCGGAGAGGCGGCGGGCCTCCTCGGCGTCGGCCTCAAGCAGGTGATACGCGATGCGCTGGGCCGATTTGGGGCCGATACCGGGAAGGCGGCCCAGCTCATCGAGGAGGATCTGCAGGCTGCGGTTGGCGGACATGCTCGTGCGGTCCCGATCCTAGAACGGCATCCCGGGGATGTTCAGCCCACCGGTGACGGCGCCCATCCGGCGGCTGGCGATCTCGCTGACCCCGCGCTGAGCTTCATTGACCGCAGCGACGATCATGTCCTGGAGCATCTCGACGTCCTCAGGGTCAAGCGCCTCAGGATCGATGGTGATGGACTCGAGCATCATCGCGCCGTTCACGGTGACCTTCACCATGCCGCCGCCGGCGGAGGCGTCGACCGTGGTGGTCTTGAGCTCCTCCTCGACCTTGGCCATCTGCTCCTGCATCTTGCGGGCCTGCTGCATCATCTGGTTCATGTTCACGGCCATGGATGACTCCTTGCTGTCATGCGGGATCTGACGGACAACCCCGGATTCGCTGTCGTTGGCATGGTACCACGGGGTGCGGACACAACTTTTTTGCCACCGCCGGGGCCTTAGTCGACCGCAGCGGCCAGCTTCTCGGCGCGATCCGCGGCGGCGAGGGCATCGATCACCGTGGGCAGCTGCTCACCCAGCAGCACGTTGTTGTAGGTGCTGTTGAACCCGATGCGGTGATCGGTCACGCGGTCCTGCGGCTGGTTGTACGTGCGGATCTTCTCAGAGCGGTTGCCGTGCCCGATCTGGCTCTGACGCTCGGCACCAAGCTCGGCCTGCTGGCGCTCGAGCTCCATCTCGTACAGGCGCGCGCGGAGCATCTGCATGCAGACCTCGCGGTTCTGAATCTGGCTGCGCTGCTCCTGCGACTGCACGACGGTGTTGGTGGGCAGGTGCGTGATGCGCACGGCCGAATACGTGGTGTTCACGCACTGGCCGCCGGGGCCGGAAGCGCAGTAGGTGTCGATGCGCAGGTCGGACTGCTCGATGTGGATGTCGATGTCCTCTGCCTCGGGCAGCACGGCAACCGTGGCCGTGGAGGTCTGGATGCGCCCCTGGCTCTCGGTCTTCGGGACGCGCTGCACGCGGTGCACGCCGCTCTCGTACTTCATCACGGAGTAGACCTTGTCTCCCGTGACCTTGAACTCGATGCTCTTGAAGCCGCCCGCCTCGCTGGGGCTGGAGTCCAAGACCTCAAGCTTCCACTTGCGGCTCTCACAAAAGCGCTGGTACATCTTAAAGAGGTCGCCGGCGAAGATAGCGGCCTCGTCGCCGCCGGCTGCGGACCGGATCTCGACGATGGTGTTCTTCTCGTCGTTGGGGTCGCCCGGAATCAGCATGAACTTGATGTCGTCCTCAAGGCGAGGGAGCTTGTCCTCGTTCTCGGAGATGTCCATCTGGAGCATCTCCTTCTCGTCGGCGTCAGAGGTCTCGTGGAGCATCTCCTTGGCGGCCTCGATGTCATCGAGGGCCTGGATGTACTCACGGGCGCGCGCCACCAGATCGGCCTGGTGCGCATGCTCCTTGGCGAGGCGCATGTATTCCTTTTGATCGGCTACGACAGCCGGGTCGGAGAGCTTCTTCTCCAGATCGGCGTAGGCGGCGATGAGTTTCTCGAGCTTATCTCGCATGGGAGGGTTCCTTTCGTTCGATAGGTAGGCGTGAGGGCAGCGCGGTGCGCCTTCACGTAGCTAGAGCTTATCGAGCGTCGCGGACATCCTGTTCTCCTTTGCGATATGGTTGACGTTCCAGTATACCCGGTTGGGGGCAGCGTAGGCTATATAACGACAGTGCTGCGGAACGCCAAAGGTTCTGCACATTGATGGCTTCTCATGCTCAGCGGGCTCCTCGCTCTCGCACGTGAATTTCGGCCTGCCTGGCGAGGTGCTAGTAGAAAATGTCAGATCTGAGTCTATACATGGCATGATTCTCAAAAATATCGCCCATGCTCCAAGAGTCTTGACGTAATTGAATATATTAATATGTGCATCTAACACTCTGTCAGCCTATTTGGGGAGCCGGGGCCTGCCGCTCTGACTGATTTCAGGCCCTCAGTGATACAGATCTGGCATTTTCTACTAGCCAGCCTGAGCAAGAGAAAGCATAGATTATTTTTATCGGAAATATACTAAATAAAACTTAGTTAAATGAATAAAAGATCATTTGTCTATTTTCCTGTTGTCCAAGCTGTTGCCTAACCTCCCTTCTGATACCGATTCTGAGCAAGCCGGGCCGCATGCAGACGAGGCGGGCGTCCGGGCCCGCCTTCGATAACAGCTTTGGCCAGCTTGGGCACTGGGACCGTCGTACCAAATGCATCCGGCTTAGGCCCGCACCGCCACGCTCTCGATTAACTTGATCATGAAGCGCACACCTTGCAGGTAGGCACGGCGGCTGATGCGCTCATCGGTGCCGTGAACGCCGCGGACGCACTCGTCGTCGTCCACCACGAAGGCAGAGAACCGCAGGCACTCGGGGCAGATACGTGCGTAGTTCGCCGCATCGGTGGCGCCCACAACAGTTGAGGGCAGCACGCTCACCGGCGCGCCATCCGACGCGAAGTAGCGCGCGGCGACCTCCCGCAGAGCCGTGAGCCCCGGCCCGCCGGGCACCGGCGACGGCGTTGCCTCCGAGCTTCCCGGTCCGAGCGACACCTCGATGGGAAGCCCCGCCACCGCCTCGCGGCAGCGTGTGAGCACATCTTCCACCGTGGTTCCCTCGAGCATCCGGAAGTTGATATTCGCCCACATGTCCTGTGGAAGCACGTTGGCGCCCTTGGATCCGCCCTCGATCATCGTGGGTGCGCAGGTGGTGGTCACCAGCGGGTAGAGCTCGCGCGCATCGAGGCAAGCGTGGGCCAGTTCGTCGGCGTGGGCGTCGACATCCTCAGGGCACTCGATCCCGAGGGCCGCCAGCGGGCCCTCGGTCATAAAGGGCGCGAGCTCGCGCAGCAGGCCCCGGGTGAGCTCCGTTAACCGGACCGGCCAGGTGAGCGCGGAGATCGCGGCGATCCCCTGCGCAAGCACGGCGAGCGAGGAGCCCCCGAACGGGTTCGAGGAGTGCCCGCCCGCGCTCCGCACGGTGAGGATCACGTCCGCGTAACCCTTCTCGGCGAGATCGGCGTGCATGAGCCAGCGACCCGGCGCCCCATACTCGGCGCCGTCGACCACCCGGTAATCACCCTCGTCCACGAGGAATGCCGGATGGATGCCCCGCCGCTCGAGCTCGGCCGCGAGGGCTCGGGCGCCGTGCTGGGCCGCCTCCTCGTCCTCGCCAAACGCGAGCACAACGCCGCGGCGCAGCTCCCATCCGTGGGCAAGCGCGTACTCGACCGCTTCGAGGATGCCGGCGACCTGATCTTTCATATCAATGGCGCCGCGACCCCAGATGAAGTCGGCATCCACATGCCCTGAGAAGGCGTCATGGGTCCAATCGCCCTCGGTGCCGGGGACCACGGGCACCACGTCCATGTGACCCATGAGCATGAGCGGGTCAAGGCTGGAGTCGGAGCCGGGAATATAGATGAGCAGGGAGTGGCCGATGAGGGAGACCTCCCCCGCCGTGAAGACGCGGGACCAGGCCTCGCGCATGTACGCCCGAAGCGCGTCGAACGGCGTCCAGTCAACGGCTTCGGGGTCCATGCTGCTCACCGTGGGGAACGAGAGCACCCGGCCCAAGCGCTCGCAGGCGGCTGCCGCAGGGAGATCTGGGTAGTCATCCTCATGCGCGAAGAAGCGCGTGACGGCAGTGCCGGGGATCAGGGTGGGCGCGTCGCCCCGCGGCAGCGGACTCGGTGACTCCGCAACGCTGCAGTTCCGCAACGCATCCGCACTGGAGGCGCCTGCGGATGCAGCTGCGCCAGGGACCCCGATCTCGGCGCCGTGCGCACCCCCCTCTACGGCTGCGCCTGAAGCCGCTGCGCACGCCTCCGATCCGTCCGCCGCGCCCATGCTAGTCCTCCAGGTAGCGAGCCAGGAACTCGCGCGTGCGCTCGTGCTCAGGCGCGCCGAAGATCTTCTCCGGATCGCCCTCCTCGCAGATCACGCCCTGATCCATGAAGACCACGCGGTCGCTCACCGTCCGTGCGAAGTCCATCTCATGCGTGACCACGACCATCGTCATGCCGTCGTCTGCGAGACCGCGCATGACCTCGAGAACCTCGCCCACGATCTCGGGGTCGAGCGCTGACGTGGGCTCGTCGAAGAGCATGATCTCGGGATTCATGCAGAGCGCCCGCGCGATGGCCACGCGCTGCTTCTGGCCGCCGGAGAGCCGGGATACGTTCGCGTGCGCGAACTCCTCGAGCCCCACGCTCGACAGATGCCCGAGCGCCACCTGCTCGGCCTCGGCCTTCGACATCTTCTTGAGCGTCACCGGCGCGAGCGTGCAGTTATCGAGCACGTCCATGTTGTTGAAGAGGTTGAAGCCCTGGAACACCATGCCGATGTGCTCGCGCAGGGCGTTCACGTCGCAGCGGTCGGCCGTGAGGTCCTGGTCGCGGAACCACACCTGGCCGCGATCGGGCCGCTCGAGCAGGTTCAGGCAGCGCAGCAGGGTCGACTTGCCCGAACCCGAGGCGCCGATCATCGTGACGACCTCGCCCGGCAGCACCGTGAGATCGATGCCCTTCAGCACCTCGAGGTCGCCGAAGCTCTTGTGCAGGCCCTCGACGCGGATGAGCGGGGTAGCACCGGCCGACGCGGCGGCCGCGGTTCTTGAATCAGCCATCGTGGCCTCCTTAGTTCGAACTCGGGAGCTCGCCGGCGGGCTCGGCACCGAGCTTGCGCCCGAAAGCCTCGAGCAGACGCCCGGCCACCAGCGTGAGCACCAGGTAGACCACCATGGCCACGCAGTAGACCTCCATCTGGCGGTAGTACATGCCGGATACCGTGGTGGTGGCGTACATCAAGTCGAAGACGCCGATGATGGAGAGCACCGAGGAGTCCTTGATATTGATGATGAGCTCGTTCGTGAGCGCTGGGATGGCGTTCTTCACACCCTGCGGGAACACGACCTTGCGCATGGCCTGCCACTGCGAGAGGCCGAGCGAGCGAGCGGCCTCGGCCTGTCCGGGGTCAATGGACTCGATGCCGCCGCGCAGGACCTCCATCATGTAGGCCGTCGAGTTGAGCGAGATCGTGACAAGGCCCGCAGTGAAGGCGCTCCAGATCTGGTTCGCCTGGGTGATGTCGAGGCCGAAAGCGCGGAGCACCCCGAAGCCCGCGTAGAAGATCAGCGCGCCCTGGACCATCATCGGCGTGCCGCGGACCACGGTGCTGTACACCTTGGAGAACCCTCGACCGATGGACTTGAGGAAGCGCACGGCGTCGTTGTCGATGAGGTCGAACTGCTGGATGCGCAGGAAGACCATGGCAAGCGCCAGGAAGAAGGCGATGATCGTGCCGAAGGTCGCCAGCGCGATGGTGATCCCGATGCCGTGCAGGAAGAGATCGCCGCTCCGGGAGGTCATGTAGATGAGGCTCGAGAGGAAGTCGGTGGGGTTGGCGTCCGACGCGATGCTCACCTGCGCGAGCGCGATGGTGCCCAGGACCACGCGGTCGAGGATGAAGACGAGGGCGATGCACGAGACGGCGAGCGAACCGCGGCGCAGCCAAGCGGCCGCGGGCGTGCCGGGGGTCGCCGCGAAAGGCGAGGCCGTCGTGTAATCGCGCCAGTGCATGAGCTTTGTCACGAGCGCAGCCGCCGAGAGGGCGATCCACGCCCAGAGCACGGCCCAGAGCACGTCTTGGAACAGGCCGGTGCGCGCGAGCACGGAGAGCTGCGTGGGATTTTGCTGCGAGACGAGGAGGCCCACCGCGGCTATGGCGCTCGTGCCGAGGTAGACGTAGCGGTGATCGGCCCGCTCAAATGCGCGGAGCCGCGAAAATGCGTTCATGGTCACACTCCCTTAGGACGGCTGACGCTCGAGGCAAGCGTCCCAGATCTGCATGCGCTCATCCTCGCTGACATCGGCGAGCGCGTCGTTCACGATCTTGAGCAGCTTGGCCGAACCCTTGCGGATGCCGACGTTGCAGGTGACCTCCTCCTTGAAGCCCTCGCCCTCGGCGAACTTGATGGGCACAAGTCCCGGGTTCTGAGCCATGTAGCCGGCCTCGTTCTCGGTGTTGTAGGTGACCGCATCGCAGGTGCCCTGGAGCAGGTTGCTGAAGACGACCGGGATGGAGTCCACCGGGTTCTTGTGGATGACGCCGGGGATCTCGTCGATCACCGTATCGAGCATGGTGTCCTTCTGCCCGAGGACCGTGGCGCCGGCGAAGTCGGAGAGCTTCGTGGCGTTCTGGTACTTTGATCCCTCACGCACGAACAGGCCGAAGCACCCGACGAAGTAGGCATCGGAGAAGTCGACGGACTGCCGGCGCTCGTCGGTGGCCGACATGCCCGCGATGATGAGATCGATCTGGCCGTTGTTGAGGGAATCGATGAGGCCCGAGAAGCTCTGCTTGACGGCAACGGGCTCCGCGCCGAACGCATCGCAGACGATCTTCGCGATCTGGACATCGTAGCCGTCGGCATAGGCCCCGGCGACGTTGTCGATGGGGATCGTGTACTCACTCGCCTCGGAAACCTGCCAGTTGTAGGGGGCGTAGGCCGCCTCCATGCCGATGCGGATCTGCTTCTTCGAGAGTACCTCGTCTGACACGTCGGCGCGCGCCCCGCCGGTCCCCGGATCGACGATGGGGAGCGTTGAGGGGCGTTGGCATCCGGTGAGGACACCCGCAAGCGCAGTGAGTCCTGCGCCCACGAATATGCGGCGACTCATGGAAAAGCTCTGGTGGTCCATGCTGCCTCCCTTCTTCTTATGCGAAACCGCGTGTAAAGGCCACGCGGGTCACGCCTCGATGGCGTGGTGACCTATCATACTCGCTGCAACAAGATAAAGTGCCATTTTTGCTTTCGGGCGCGCGATTTAACCTGTTGGAGATGTTATGCCGTCGGTAACCCAGGCAATTTCCGCCTCCGAGAGCCTCAGCCTCACCTGCCCTAGAACACCGTGACCGAGAACGAGCGCTCGTCCACCGCGCCCGGGACGAGGATCGTGACGTTGTCGCGGTGCTCGAGGATGTCATCGTCGGTGTTGCGGGCAGCATGACCGGTCCAGGGCTCGAGGGCGACGAAAGGCGCATCGGGCTGGGCCGACCAGATGCCGATGAAGTCGAACCCGGGGAAATCGACGCGCACGCCGTGCCCGCTCGTGCGGCCGCGCAGCGTAACCGTGCTCTCGGGCACATCGCGCAGAACGATGGTGTCGAAGTCGAAGCAGCTGCGGGTGAGCGGCAGGGTGTCCGTGTCGTTGATGATCGCGAAAGGGTCGTCGTAGGACATGAGCCCGCCCTCGACAATCTTGGGTGACGTGGCGGTCCAAGGCTCGGTGAAGCGCAGCTCGTAATCCTCGAAAGCCTCAGTACCGGCTCCGGGCATGGGCACGTTGAACGCCGGGTGCCCGCCCACTGAGAAGGGCATGGGCTCGGTGCCCGTGTTCTCCACGCGAAAGGTCTGCGTGAGCGTGGCGGGGCCCGTGATCGCGTAGGTCATGCGTAGGTTGAATGCGTAGGGATAGAGGGCCCGCGTGGCAGGTGTATCCGTGAGCTCGTAGGTGACGGCGTCCCCGTCTGGAGACACCTCGATGACCCGGTGGTCGAAATCACGGGCGAAGCCGTGCTTGGGGATGCGGCACTCCCCCGCCGCCGACTGCTGGGGCACCACGCCCGGGGCGCCCACCAGCGGGAAGAGAACGGGGGCCGAGCGGTCCCACCAGGTGGGGTCCTGCTGCCAGAGGTACTCGGCGCCGTTGAGCGCAAGGCTCACGAGCTGGGCGCCCGCGGCATCGATGGTTGCGGTGAGGGATCCGTTGCCAATGGTGGTTCGCTGCGACATGGCGGGGCCTTTCTATAGCGGGACGGTGGCGTTCTAAGCGTGCTCTCATTGTAGCGTGGCGTGCGGGCGGACCCCTTGCGGTGCGCCCCACGGAGCATCGCCCGCGCACGCTCAACGGCCTCGGCAAGGGGCCAGACGGGGCAGACGCGCTCGCGCAGGCACACCGTTTCCGCCCTCTCGCATCAAGCGGCCTCCTCTATGAGCGCACGCCCTCCTGGCCAGTCGCGCCGCCGCGGCACCAGCGGAATTCGTTCGCGGCACATCGGAGGCCCGAGGCGGGGTATGAAGGTTGGGCGGTTTTCCCGCGCATCCCCTTCAAAGGAGGAGCCATGGAGCAGTTGCGGTTCGATGTCCTGGTTATCGGCTGGGGCAAGGCAGGCAAGACCCTCGCCGGCAAGCTCGCGGGCGCCGGTAAATCGGTCGCCCTGGTTGAGAAGTCGTCCACGATGTACGGCGGCACGTGTATCAACGTCGCGTGCATTCCCACGAAGACGCTGATCGTGAGCTCCGAGCGCCGCCGCGACAGCGACGATCCCGCGGCCTACTTCGCGGAGTCGGTGGAGAAGCGCGACGCCTTCATCGCCAAGCTCCGCGCCGCGAACCACGGCATGCTCGAAGGAAAGGTCGCCCTCTTCGACGGTCGCGCCCAGTTCACCGGTCCGCACACCGTCGCCGTGTTCGCCCCCGGGGCCGCTGAGGGAGCCGATCCCGAGCTCTCGATCGAGGCTGAGACCATCATCATCAACACGGGCACCTTCCCGGCGCACCCCCCGATCCCCGGTATCGACCTCCCGCACGTGTACAACTCCACGACCATCCAGCACGCTGACCCGTTCCCGAAGCGCCTGGCCATCATAGGCGGCAGCTTCATCGGCCTTGAGTTTGCCACGATGATGAACGGGTTCGGCTCCGAGGTCACCGTCGTCGACCCCGGTGCCCGTCTCATGCCGCGCGTGGACGAGGACGTAGCGAGCGAGGTCAAGGCCACCATGGAGGGCCAGGGCGTGCGCTTCATGCTCGGCGCGGGCGTCGAGAGCATCTCCGCCGATGGCGACGAGCTGGTGGTTGCCGCCGGCGAGCACAAGATCGTGAGCGACGCGGTGCTCGTGGCCGTGGGCCGCACGCCGGCCAGCNTGGACGCCCGGCCAGGGCACCCGCCGCACCAAGGCTCCTACGCCTTGATGCTCGAGTTGATCGAGGGCTGCGACGCCGCGTGGAAGAGCCCGTCCTCGCCGAGCTTCCCCTCGATCACCAGGGCGGTGCCGTCCTGCACGTTCTCGTCTAGGCCGCCGTCGTAGACCACGTTGATCTCGGATCCCTGCGACTCGATCGTGAAACGGTAGCCAGCGCTGGCGTCGTTGATCGTCCCGCGCACGTAGCCGCAGACCTTGGTATCCTTGCCGGTGAGCGACGAGGCCTGGTCGAGCAGGCCCTTGACCGTGAGGGAGCCCTCGGCGCTCTCGTACTTCGACGGGCACTTGGTGACCATCTCGGTTGCCGCGAGCGTGCCGTCCTCCACGGTGCCGGTGCAGATGGCCACCACGCCAGTACCGAAGGTGGCCGGAAGCGCGCCCTTGTAGCTGACCGTGAGCTGCTCTGTGCCCGAACCGTCCTCGGGAGCGATGGAGAACACTGCCGTGCTGCCGTGCGCCTCGAGCGAATCCGCCACAACCGAGCCGCTGACCTGCACCTTCTTGCCCTCATAGCCGCCGCCGAGAACGTCCGAGATGCCGAGCGACGAGGCCGCGCCCCCCGATCCGACGATGGCGACGATCACGAGCATGGCGATCACGACGATGCCGCCGACCACGACGAGCCGGCGCTTCGCTTTCTTGTTCATACGCACCCCATAACGCTTGGGTTCGTCCCTCTCTTAATGGGCATCCAGTATACAATGACCGCTGTTACGGTGTGGAAAAATCGAGCGTTGACGGGCATCGGGGAGGATCACATGCTGCTGGCGATCGACATGGGCAACACGCAGACTGCCATGGGGCTGTTTGACGGCGATGAGCTGGTGCGATCATGGCGCATGCCGACCGACCGCTCGTTCACCAAGGATGAGATCCATATGCGCCTGCTCGGGTATTTCGGGATGTACGGGCGCGAGATCTCCGAGGTGGGCGCCATCGCGTTCGCCGGCGTGGTGCCCGAGCTCCTGCGCGCCTGGCAGCGGGTGGCCGATGAGCTGGGTGTCCCCTTCGTGCAGGTGGGGGCCGATACGGCGTCGGTCACGCAGGTTGACGCGCCGAATCCCGCGGAAGTTGGGGCCGACCGCGTGGCCAACGCGACGGCCGCGGCTGCGCTCNATTCATCAAGACGGACGACCACCTGCGCACCAACGTGCCGGGCGTGTACGCCGTCGGCGACATCAACGGCGGGCCGCAGTTCACCTACATCTCCTTCGACGACCACCGGATCGTCCTCGATGACCTGCTCGGCGAAGGCAAGCGCACGCGTGACGACCGCGTGGCCGTGCCGTGGTGCGCGTTCCTGAACCCGCCGCTGGCGTCCGTGGGCATATCCGAGGACGAGGCCGCCAAGGAGGACCGCGAGATGCGGGTCGCCAAGGCGGATATCGCCAAGATCGCCGTCATGCCGCGCCCGAAGATCCTTGGGAACCCCGCCGGCATGGCCAAATTCGTGGTCGACACGAAGACTGATGAGATCCTCGGCGCGACGCTGCACTGCGTGGACTCACAGGAGCTGATCAACACCGTGGCGGCCGTGATGCGCCTCGGTGGCACGGCTGCCGACCTGCGTGACGGCATCTGGACGCACCCGTCATCGACCGAGGTGTTCAACGGCGTGCTGTAAGGGCGCTGCGGGGCCACTTGACAGCTCTAAGGCATCATCGACTGGCCAATGCGATCTAACTGCAAGGGGGCTCGGGCATCTGTCCGAGCCCCCTTTTGATTGCCCGGTCTCTGCGATCCATGCATGTGACCGAACGGTTGCAAGCCATGACGGACATGCCGTCCTTCCGTTGCTTCCCAACGTTACAGGGGGCCTTTTTTATTGAAATTGGAGCCGGTGGCCAAAAACGCCGCGAAAAAGTAACTGGGGGCATTCTGAGGCATGCTTCACGCGACTAATCGATACAAAATTCAAGCGATGAATAACTGTATATGGTTGCTTCTTCGAAAACAGCCGTCCGACAGCAAACAGGATCTCGATTCAGGTCATTGAATTACTGTTTCGCGGCATTTTTGGCCAGCCTCTGCGATTCTTACGTTGGCTGGCCCCGCAAACGACAGCCTCAGCATAATGACGAGGCCATACGGATGAGCATGAGCTCATCCAGCCCGCTCGTAGAAGCCCTGCCGTACAGAATACGAGAAGGAGAAGCGCGGCCCCCTACCCGGCCATGAGCCCGCACCTGTACATGGCAGAGAAGGACGGCGCCGACGGCGCTCTGGCAATACCGGGTCCACCAGTAAATGACTTGCTTGAGCGCGCAAAATGGCAACTTTGTGGATCTATACGCCCGCGTGCTAGAGTGGTCGCGCACGGGACGACCCGTGCGCGCTTTATCTCATCGGGGACGGCCCCTCAACTTCAGGAGGGAGCTCCCATGCATTGGATTGTTCTCATCATCTCAGGTGTTTTCGAGGCTGTTTGGGCAACCGCGCTCTCGCAGAGCAACGGCTTCAGCCGCCTGGGACCGAGCGTCGTCTTCCTCATCGGCATCGTGGCGTCGATGTCCGGCCTCGCCTTCGCGCTTAAGCACATACCTGTAGGAACCGGCTACGCTATCTGGGTGGGTGTCGGGGCGTGTACCACGATTCTGTACGCGATGTTCTCGGGACAAGAGGGCGTTTCGATGATCAAGCTGCTCTGCCTGGCGGCCATCGTCGCAGGGATCGTGGGGCTGAAGCTCGCGACGCACTAAGTCGGCGCAGATCAGACCAGCCCGGCGCCCTATCTCAAAGCACGCTGCCGGGGGCAGGGTGATTCCTGGACCAGCATATTGGCCCGCGCGCAGGACGGTTCGTGGACCAGCATGCCGCCCCGCGCGCAGGACAGCTCCTGCGGCAGCATGACGCCCCGCACAGCCGGATGCACCGCCCGGTCGCGCAGCCCCAGCCAGATGAGCAGCGATGAACCGGCGGCGGTGGCCACGACCGAGAACAGCAGCATGGCCTGAATCCCCCAAGCGTCCTGCAGCGCCCCACCCGCCACCGTCCCCACGGTGGCGCCGATGCCCGTGGTCATAACGGCCAGCAGCATCTGGCCGGTCATCTCATCCCTCGGGCCACACTCCTCGGCGATGAAATACGTGAGCAGCGAGGTGAGCAGCCCGTAGCTCATAGACTGGAACGTCAGACCCACCAGCACCGCAGCCGTGCTCGTCGCCAGCGCGACGGTGACATTGCGCAGCAGGTACGCGACGCCCGCCGCCGCGAACAGCGTCCCCGCAGAGAGCCGCCGTCGGAGCCTCGGAACGACCGCCATGGCCGGGAGCTCACTCGCGGCCATGCAGAACACGGCCACGCCGTACATATCGGTGTTCCCGCCCACATGCTCCACGATGTCGATCAGGTAGATGGAGAGGCTCGTACTGGCCACTATCTCCAACATGAAACCAACGAGCACCCCGAAGAGCACCGGGTGCCTGCGGATGAGCTCGATCATGCCGCACGAGTCGCTGCATGCGGTCGCATCCCCGCGGGCGGACGCTCCCCCGCAGGCCGGCATGGTGTTCACCACCAGCATGAAGAGCCCCGCGCAGACGAGGAACACGACCGAGAGCACGCAGGCATCCGAACGCGCCACCAACATGCTCAGCAGCACGGCGGAGGTGGCGTATGACACGGATCCAAACCCGCGTGCCAACCCAAAATTGAGCACACGACCTGCGCGGATATAATTCATCGAAATCTGCGCCAGCAGCGGGACGCACGCCACGAGCACCGCGTACACCACGAGGTAGAGCGCTGCCACGACCAGCGGCGGCAGCGGGTGGAACGAGATGGCGAGGTACGCGAGGGATGACAGGGCCAGCACCCCGCTCAGGAGCCGCGGGATGGTCAGACCTCTGAAGCGGGTGAGCACAGCCGCGAGCATCGGCGCGAAGACGATGGAGCACACGCTCGCCCCGCCCGTCACGATGCCGACCTCAGTGCTCGACATACCCTTGGCGCCGAGGAAGATGGCGGCGAAGGCGCAGCATGCGCAGGTGAGTGCCCACCAGAGCACGTGCAGCACCCCATAGCGCAGCTGCAACGCGCTGTCACCCCGGCTTACCCGCGACCTTGTCATTCCGCATCCTCCCATCTCACATCGTGTCTCCAGAAGGCGCACGGCACCGGGCCGGCAACCCGGCCCCGGTACCGTGCGCCCCGCAGCCCCTGGGCCTTACAGCTCCTCGCCGTTTGATGCGATGACGCGCTGGTACCACGCGAAGCTGTCCTTGCGCGATCGCTCGAGTGCGCCCTCCCCCGCATCGTTCTTGTCCACGTAGATGAAGCCGTAGCGCTTGTCCATCTGACCGGTTCCGGCGCTCACCAGGTCGATGCAGCCCCACGGCGTGTAGCCCATGAGGTCCACGCCGTCCTCATCCACGGCGAGTTTCATCTGCTCGATATGCGCACGGAGATAGTCCACGCGGTACGGGTCGTGGATGGAGCCGTCGGCCTCGACCTTGTCGTACGCTCCGAACCCGTTCTCGACGATGAACAGGGGCAGGGCGTATTTGTCGGTGAACCAGTTCAGGGCATAGCGCAGGCCGATGGGGTCGATCGCCCAGCCCCAGTCGGAGCGTTTGAGGTTCGGGTTGGGCACCAGGTCAGTGTCCTCGCGGTAGTCATAGTGGACATTTCCTTGCTTGTGCTCGATGGCGAAGCTCATGTAGTAGCTGAAGCCGATGTAGTCGACGCAGCCGCGCGCGAGCTGCGCCAGGTCCTCATCGGTCACGTCGAGATCAAAGCCGCGCCGGCGCCACAGCGCGAGCGTATTGGCAGGATAGACCCCGTTCACATGCACGTCCGCGTAATAGTAGCGGCGCTCCATGGCCTTATGGGCCATGAGGATGTCCTCGGGCTTACAGGTGAGCGGATACACCGGGCACATGGCGATCATGCAGCCCAGCCTGAACGCCGGGTTGATCTTGCGGCCGGCCTCGATGGCCGCGGCGCTCGCGACGAGCTCGTAGTGGGCCGCCTGGAACATGGTGCGCTCGCGGTCCTCGCCGGGTTCGGCCACGATGCCGGAGTCGGCGAGCAGCGCGTAATCCTCCATGTAGTTGGCCTGGTTGTTGATCTCGTTGAAGGTCATCCAGTACGTCACCTTGTCGCGGTAGCGCTCGAAGCACACCGTGGCGAAGCGCACGAAGAACCCGATGAGCCGCCGGTCGCGCCAGCCGCCGTACTCATTCACCAGATGCAGGGGGATCTCAAAATGGGACAGGGTGACGACGGGTTGGATGCCGTGCTCGAGACAGCAGTCGAAGAGGCGGTCGTAGAACCGCAGGCCCTCCTCGTTGGGCTCGGCTTCATCGCCGTTGGGGAAGATCCGGCTCCATGCGATGGACGTGCGGAAGCACTTGAAGCCCATCTCGGCCATAAGAGCGATGTCGTCCTCATACCGATGGTAGAAGTCGATGGCCTCGTGGTTGGGGTAGTTCTCGCCGGGCAGGATCTCACGGGTGAACCGCCGTTTGTGGGTCTGATCTCCCGATGTTGTCACATCCATCGTGGACAGGCCCTTGCCGCCTTGATCGTAACCGCCCTCCAGCTGATGCGCCGCCACCGCGCCGCCCCACAGAAAACCGTCTTTGAGTGCCATGGTTCCTCCAATGTTGCTCTGACGTCTTTGATGAAAGGGCTCCCCGCCGCGCGCCTGCGCCGGGGAGCCCGCCCGCGTTGGCGACGCGCGCCAACCTACCGGGCCCAGCTTGACCGCCTGATGAGAATTAGGCCGCGGCCTGCTCCTCGGCGAGCTTCTGGGCCTCCTCCTCGCACAGCTGCTTGTCGTACTGCTTGAAGAACGGGAAGTAGATGAGCGTGGCCACGAGGACGCAGACGATCGCCACGCCGGCCGCCATGAAGGAGCCGCCGCAGGAGATGAACGCGCCGATGCCCACCGGGGTCGGCCAGGGCATCTGGACGAGGACAGACGGGATGATGTGCAGGGAGATGGCCAGGTAGCCGATCGTCGCGGACGCCATGGGGGCGATCATGAACGGGATCGCGAGAGCCGGGTTGTACACGATCGGCAGGCCGAAGATGAGCGGCTCGTTGATGTTGAAGAACGCAGGCACGATCTCCGCCTTGCCGATGGCCTTCAGCTGCTCGGACTTGGCGAGGAAGAGCATGAGGATCGTGAGGCCAAGCGTGGCGCCGGAACCGCCGACCGTGACGAACGCGTTGTTGAACTCGCCGGCCCAGATGGCGGATCCGCCGGAGGCGTTCACAACCAGGTTGGACAGGGCGACGGCCTGCAGCGGCGAGGTGACGATCGTGGCGCCGTGGATGCCGACGAGCCACAGGGCGTGGATCAGGAAGTAGATCACCAGGATGCCGGGCAGGGTGTCGACGATGTTGACCACGAAGCCGAACGGGATGGCGATGAAGCTGTAGAAGTCGGTGCCGAACGCCATAAACACGGCCTGGATCAGCATGCAGACGATGGCGACGAGGAAGCCGGGGGCCAGCGCGGTGAACGAGCGGGCGACGCCGTCGGGCACCACGTCGGGCAGCTTGATGACGATGTTCTTCTCGACGCACAGCGCATAGATGCGTACCGAGAACCAGGCGATGATGAACGCGCAGAAGATGCCGGTGGCGCCGAAGCGGGCCGGGCCGCCCGACATGGTCCATCCGTTGATCAGGGCGTTCTCAGGGTCGTTCAGGAGCGCGATGGCCCCGTCGACGATACCGAGCTGCGGGATGCAGATGAACATGGCCATGAGGGCCGTGAGCACGCCGTTGATCGGCTTGATGTCGATCTCGTCCTCCTCGGCCAGGATGCGCGCGTACTCAAACGCGGTGCCGATGAGGAAGTACACGGCGATGCAGCCGATGGTGGCGCTGTTGGCCAGCATGTACACCACTGAGATCTGATCGAACGACACGGCCCAGATGCCCTCGAGCACCGGGAAGGCCTGCGGAAGAACGTTCAGGATCAGGAACATCGAGCCCACGATGGTGAACGAGATCGAGGTCATGCCGGCGAAGGTGATCGCACGGATCATGCGGAACTGGGACGGCTTGGTCATCGGCCCCATGATGTACTTCTCTAGAAAATCAAACAAGGCAGTCAACCCCCTACTGGTGAATACGTCAGTTGTATTTGATCGCCTGCTGGTACAGCGCGTATCGCTTATCGCGACGATCGCGCACGCGCAGGATGCACCCGATGATGATGAGCTTGATCACGATGAGCGCGAGGCAGAGCGCCGCACCGACCCATGCGGCGCTGAAGAAGGGAAACAGCAGCTCCGGGCCGGTGGCCACCGTGGCCACCGCCGCCAGCGCCGAGACGGCGCAGGAAACCACGAGCACGCGATGCGACCAGACCAGGTACTCCACGTCGCGCGAGATGACCGTGAAGACCTCCACCGTGACCACGAGCGCCGTGACGAGCTCCAAGGCAGGTGCGATGAGCGCGGGCCCCGGAGACAGCACCAGGAGCATGAACGCCCAGTACAGGCCTACGAAGAACAGGCCGGCGGCCAGATAGCGGATCAGCAGGTACCGGTTCCACTTCGCCGTCTTGATCGACTGCTCGTGCTTGAACTCCTCGGTGCCGGGACCTCGCTGGGCGCGGACCCGCTTGCGTGGGGCCTCACTGGCATGCCTGCTGTCTCGGTCCGGCGTCGCGGTCTGGGCGCGGCGGAGTTTGTTCCTCTGCTTCTTCCTCATGGCTCAACCTATCAGCTCAAAAACCGGCAATGGCTTACGCAAGGAGCTTGTCGATCAGCTCGAAGATGGCCGGGCAGTTCTGGCGGCCGTAGTCCTTCAGGGGGATGACGTCGCAGGGCAGGCCGTTCGCGCGCTTCAGGACCTTGTCCTTCATATATGCGATCTGCGGGCCGATCAGGATGCAGTCATAGCCCGCCTCTTTGGGGTCCTTCAGCTCTGAGAAGCTGCGGGCGTCGATGGCGACATCGATACCGTTCTCCTTCGCATAGGACTCCATTTTCTTCATAAGCATGCTGGTGGACATGCCAGCAGCACACACAAGCAGGACCTTCATCTTCATCTTCCTTTCCCGGGGCGCCTCGCCCCAACGTTTCGGCACATGCGCGGAGCCGTCACCTTGCGGTGCGCTCGTACAGGTTGATCATCTCCTCTGCCAGGTCTTGGCAGAGCATCGATGTCATCAGGTGGTCCTGCGAATGCACCAGCAGCACGTCAACCGGGACGTGCTCGCCGTTGGCCTCGCGGGACAGGAGCTTCGTCTGCTCATCGTGGGCCTCGATGCCCACCTTGCGCGACTCCTCGAGCAGCGCGCGGGCGCCCGCGATGTCCCCCTCGCGCGCCTTGGCGATGGCATCCATCGCCATGCTGCGCGCCTGGCCAGCGGATGCGACGATGCCGAACGAGATAAGCTCCATGCTCTCCTCCTCTGCCATAGCTCTTCCTCCTCTCTTCAACTCGCTATGGATAATCTGGAAATGGCAGGTGACCCTGTCGGGTGAAAGTCGATCTATGGGCGGAGGTCTTCGGACGCCCCGTCTTGCTCGGTCCGTCTCCTCTTAGCCACAAGGCGCGCGAACGCCTCCCAGCTCTGCTCGCGCAGCAGCTCCGCTATAGCCTCCGCATCGGCGGCCATGTCGGTGAACCGATCCAAGAACGAGCGGAACTCCGCCTGCCGCTCGTTAGCGAACGACACCAAGAAGACGGCGCGGACAGTCTTGCCCTCCTCGCCCCATGCAACGGGCTCATCGAGCAGGCCAATGCACATGAACGGATCTCCGGAGGACACCTCGAGCGGATGCGGTATGGCGACGTCGTTGCCGAACGCCGTAGACAGCACGGACTCGCGCTGCAGCACGAGCTTGCGGAAGTCCGCCGAGACGTGGCGGAGAGATTCGACGCGCCCGATGAGGTAGTCCAGGACCTCATCCTTGGTGCCCATGTTCAGATGCGGGAAGAACAGGGCTGGGTCGGCGAAGCGGGCGGGATCGAACGAGACGTCGGACACCGTGCCCCTAAGCGCCTCGCGGGCGCGGTATGCCTCATCAGAATCGAGGAAGTAGGTGACCTCGCGCACCGGCACGGGCAGCTGCTTCCCAATGGGCACTGTGGTGAACACGTAGTCGATATGCGTGAAATCAACCTGGTCGATGTTCACCACATCGCAGGTCGTCACCTGATCAACGTAGTCGCCAAACTTCAAGGAGTATGGCCCTGTGACGGCTGACGGCATCACGTTCCAAGGCGGCTATACGGAACGGGTCAATACCGGCGACGGTGACTTCATGACGGCGGACACCGTGTGGGACTTCAAGACGAACAAGAACAAGCCGGATAAGGATCACACGCTCCAAATCGTCATGTACTGGCTCATGGGCCTGCATTCGGTTCACGCAAAGCAGTATGAGTCTGTGACGCGCCTAGGCCTCTTCAACCCTCGTCGCGGTGAGGTCTGGACTATCGACGTTGCCGATCTTGAGCGTGATATACTCCACCAAATCGAGACGCAGATCATTCGCTACAAGGAGTCTGACGCGATTTTCTAGTAACCACAGTCTACAGCGGAATACTCTTGTGGTGCAGCGGGCCGCTTGACCCGGCGCACATCTAGCATCCTCTCAGCCGCCAGGAGAGCGCTCTGCATTTGCCACCCGCTAGGACGGCTTTGCTTATTCGATTACGTGCTGCTTTAGTTCATACCTACGGTTTAGGTGGTTGAGAAAGAAAAAGCTCGGAGGCCGTTGGACCTCCGAGCTGTAAGTTCATGGTCGCGGGGGCAGGATTTGAACCTACGACCTCCGGGTTATGAGCCCGGCGAGCTACCAGACTGCTCCACCCCGCAATGTCTGGGCGCATCTCGTGCGCGGAAGAAAATAATACGCTTCTCGGCTCACCATAGCAAGTCCGGTGCAGTGCACCAGATTTTCTTCATACTCGCATGCGCGGAACTGCTCGCCGTAACCGCATGGTCAGGGTTTAGAAAACGGTAGCTGCCCCGCGGTGGAAGGCGTTTGGAGATGGGGTTGGGAACTACTCGAACGCACTGCAGTGGGCTCGACAGCCCGCGCTCCCGTCTCGCCCCGCAGCTGGGCCTGGCACATCAGGATCGCACTCAGCTGCGGTGCCTGATTGCTCTTTTGGGCCTCACCCTCGCCAAGCGTATCTTGCCGATCTAGCCAGCGCCGGCGGGCTTATCTCCCTGGGTTCACCTGCTCAAGGCGGGATCTCATCTCGCTACAGCGCCGGCTTCTTCGGGCCCATGCCATGCTATGCCTCTTACCGGCTCTGCCCGTCTCCGCTCTCGCGCTCACGACGATCCAGCGCCTCGCGCAGAGCCGCGATGTCCTCGCTGGTCTTGCGCTGCTTGCCCCAAAGCATCAGCACGAACACCGCGATCACCAGCCACACGCCCACATATGCCGCGATCACAAACGGAGCTGCCGGCAGCACCGTCGAATACACCTCGGACAGAATCGCGTCCATGTCATCTCTCCTTACTTACCGTCAGTGCCGCGTGAACGCGGCAGCCGGCGGGTTGAACTCTTTCACTCGACCCACGGTGCAACCCCGCGGTTTAGCTCACTGGTCTTCGTGCGCGTGGTTTGAATCTGCCGCAGGGCCATGCGCGGCTTCACCAGTCACAACCGCCGCCTGAGCCCGCAGACGCTCCAAGGCCTCGTCGGCCGCCGCACGCTGCACGCGCCCGTCAGCCTCCTCAAGCTGCTCCTTCAGGGTCTCAACCTCATCTGCTTGCTCGTTCACCCGCAGTGCAAGCTTATACAGGGCCCAGGTCACCAGCAGCATCCCCAGCATGCCTACCAAAAACGGAATCAGCATGTTCGGAGGCAGGCCGCTGTCCGTGCGAAACACCACCGGATGCACGGAGCTCGGCACCAGGCGCGTCACCATGAACGAGATCGGCGCGTCGACCGCCGCGATGATGCCGAACACGGCCGAGAACCGTGCACGGCGTTCCTCGTCCTCGATCGCGTTGCGCAGGATGAAATAGGCGATGACCAGCAGCATCAGGATGAAATACGTGGTCAGGCGCGGCTCCCACACCCACCAAACGCCCCATTCGAAGCGGGTCCAGAGGTCGCCCGAGATCATGGTGGCCACGATGAGCGCGAGCGTGACCTGCATGGCGGTCTTCGCGCGCACGTCGAAGGCGCGGCGCTTCGTCGCGAGGAAGCGCACGCCCTGCCAGGCGGCCGCGAGCAGGGCAACGAACGAGGCGATCGCCACGGGGACATGCAGGTAGAAGATCTTCTGCGAGAGCAGCAGCTTGGAGCTGACCACCTGCCCTGCGATCACAACCGACTCCGAGAGCTGCGCGCCCCTCACCAGCGGGGACACCGTGAACGCCCACACCACATCGAACGTCACCAGCAGCACGCCTGCGATAAGCAGAATCGGAACGAGCCTGTCAGCCTTTTGCTGCACCGGCACTCCTTTCAGGGCAGAGGGCGACACGCTGGCCTCCCCGTCGACCGGAACACGACGATACTAGCACGTCGCGTGGCTCGGATTACGGGATGGTGGGGTTGGAGCGGGTCGCGCACTGGGTGGTCCAACCTGCTTGAGCGTGCGGATACGCTCGGGATCCAGGATGCGACGCGGGTGGGCAGGCCAGGCTGAAACGGCGGACGTCGATTGCCCCGCCGTGGCATGGCAGGTTATGGGACGACGGGATCCATGGGATCTAGCGTGGATCTGTCTCCCACTGGTTGGATGTCCAGCAGGGCTTTGGTGTCTCAAGCCCGAGCCTGCCGCGATTTCTGCGGTTTGGTGTGAGTTCCTCCCGACGCGGCATTTTCCCGTCGGTTTGGTGTGGCTTTTTGCGAGGGCACCGAGTAGCGCGGCTTTCTATGCAACTAAAGCCGCAGGTAGTCGATGCGCGATTTCCGCGTCTACTTTTCGTCCGTAGGAAAACCCACACCAAGCCGAAGATTTTTCTCGCCTCGTCGCTCAATCCCACACCAAACCGCATCGCGTCCTGAAAAGCGGTGCCGCCCCGCTCCCGTGATGTAGTTGCGCCCTATTGCGGAAGGTTGATGCGCGATTGAATGATGCCCGCTCCCTGGGGCGCGGTCGCGCCCCTGCCTTAAGCCGTCTCTTCTTGCTCTTCCGATCGTGTCAGTCGGCCGGTTCCGAAGCAGTTCGTTGCTGCGGGTTCACGGAGAACCCGAAGAAAACCACGCTGTTCTGTACCCCATCGCTCCATTGCCGCAGCTCCCATGGGAAAATCTCTCGCCATTGGTACACGTTTCGCGACCCGGACGACAAACCTCCTCAGTTTGGTACAGGTTTTATCGGACCGGTCAAGTAGACCGCTGATCTGGTAGACGCAGCCCGCAGGTAAAAGCCTTGCCCTTACGCCGTGTACTTTGACGCACGGCAAAAACCTGTACCAAACTGAGGAGGTTTACTCCGGCCGCGCGAAAACCTGTACCAACCTGGCCTGGTTTGAGCCCGGAGGTTCCGACGGCTGGCTACAGCTGGTTCGATACGGCATTCGTCCGGTCCGGCGTGTGCTCGAACGACCTAACAGATACACAAGTTGCAGCCGCACCTGCGGATGCGATCAGGTCATAGCCACAGCGGATCTGCCAGGGCAGCGAGCGAGGTTGGGACAGAGCAACGGAGCGACCGAGGGCGCGAATGGGGCTTGGGCAGAGCCGCAGCGGGGGCGGCCAGAACTGCGCGCGAGGCAAGATTATAGGGGGTGGGCGCCCGCTCGCCCTACGCGCTCACGACGAACTCGTACAGCCCCCAGGCTGCGGCCACCATGATCACGTCGTAGGCGCCCGCCACGGCACAGGCGGTCCAGAAGGCATCGAAGGTCCCCTCGACCCCCATGAATGCGATCGTCGTCGCGGAGACGCAGGCGTAGAGCAGCGGAAACGCCACAGGGATGAAGAGGATCGCCAGAAGCACGTCGCGGCCGCGCGTGTCGATCACCATCGTGGAGAGGAGGGTCCCCACGCCGGCGACGCCCACGGTGCCCACCGCGAGCGGCAGGATGATCATCGGCACGCTCGACGCGAGCTCAGCGCCTGAGAGGAAGAGCAGGAAGAACAAGGGCACAGCCAGCAGCTCGACCGCCACGAGGAAGATCAGGTTCGAGGTGGCCTTGGCGAGGAACACCACAGGCCGCTCCACCGGCGCGAGGAGGATACCCTCCAGGCAGCCCGACTCGGTCTCATGCGCGAAGCTCCGATTCAGCCCAAGCAGACTCGTGAAGATGATCAGCGCCCACAGGAGCCCGCCGGCGAAAGCCGTCACCTGCACCGTATCGCCTACCTGCGCGAGCGCGGCCCCGTAGATGGTCAGCACCATGACCGCGTACACCACCATGGACGTCAGCATCTCGCGGGTGCGCAGCTCCTGGCGGATGTCCTTCATGAGCAGGGCCCGGTACTGCGCGAAGCCCGATGCGCGGTGCGGCTCCATCACGCCACCCCCGTTCCGACCGTCGCGAGGTAGAGGTCGCGGAAGGCTGCGGCGTCGACGGTGTCCTTCTCCACGAAGGCCACCACCTGGCTGCGCGCGAGGATTAGCGCGTGGGTGCAGAGGTCGAAGCCCTTCGCGAGGTCGTGGCTCACCATGACGAGCGTCCGGCCCGGTCGCACCCGCTCGATGAGCTCGTCCAGGAGCTCGGCCGCGTGGGGGTCGAGACCCGAGTAGGGCTCGTCGAGCAGGACGAGCGCGGGGTCGTTCACGAGCGCACGGGCGATGGAGAGGCGCTGCTGCATGCCGCGCGAGAACGTGCGCACGAGGTCGTTGCGGCGGTGGTCGAGCTCAACCAGGCGCAAGAGCTCATCGATTCGCTGCTCATCGGGCTCACCGGTGTAGAGGGAGCTGAAGAAGGCGAGGTTCTCACGGGCGGTGAGGTCGCCGTAGAGCATGGAGCGGTGCGAGATGAGCCCGATGCGGGCGCGCAGGGCCTCGGGCTCCTCGAGGGCATCGACGCCGAGCAGCGCGAGCGAGCCGCGCGTGGGTCGCGAGAGCAGGGAGAGGATGCTCAGGAGCGTGGTCTTTCCCGCACCATTCGGGCCAAAGATCGACAGGAAGGCCCCAGCTGGCAGGGTGAGGTCGACCCCGTCGAGACCGCGGCGGGCGCCGAACTGCTTGACGAGCCCGCGGGCCAGGACGGCGGGGACGGAGGCAGCAGGGGTTTGCGGGGTGGCGCCGGGATCGGCATTCAGAGCGGGAGCGAGAGAGCTTGATTCGGCATCGGCGCGGGCGGAGTCGCCAAGGCTCAGGACGGCGGGACTAGCATCGGTAACGACGGCTACCGGGCCAGTAGCGACGGCGGCCACGCTCCGGTCGGCGCCGCCTCGGCAGGAGGCGAAGGCGCGCAGGGCGGCNGAAGAGGTCCTCGCTCGGGAACGTGAGCACGCTTGCATGCAGGATCTGCTGACCGGTGTTGGTGGCGCCAATCTCCATCGACGGCGAGACCGTCCCGAGCACAGTGCCCGAAGCGGCGTCCGTCACCTCAAGATCGACCTGCTTGATCTTGTTGTCGCCGGTGTCGGAGTACTCTCGCCCGTCGCGATAGGTGATGACGTAAGACCCCACCTGGCCGCTCTCCCCCGCCGTGGCCGCGAGGTCGAGCGTCTGCTCGCGCACGTACATGCTCGAGCCCACGAGGCCCACGAGCACGATGGCCACGCCGAGGTGGGTGAGGTAGCCGCCGGCCTGCGCCGGGGAGCGGCGGAAGAGGTTCACGAGGGCGAGCGCCGGGCCCTCGCCCTTGTTCTTCCGCCGTGCCGCGATCCCGCGCCCCAGCAGGTAGGCCGAGGAGGCGAAGAGCAGGGCCGCCGCCGCGAAGGCGAGCACGGTCAGGGCGAAGTAGTAGAGGCGCGGACCCTGCTCGGTGAGGGCCGTCGCGGCATCACCGCCGGCGGCCACGATCTCGTCGTACTCGGGCGCGAACTTGAGCACGAAGAGCGCCATGAGCGCCGCGAAGACCACCGCGCCGAGGATCGCCGGCACGCGCATGTTCCTCCAGAAGGACGCGCCGTCCGTCTTGCGCCAGCCGAGCATCGGGCACACGGCCATGAGCAGGCAGAAGAGCACGCCCACGGGTCGGGCCACCGCGTTGAAGGCCCCGGCCGCGACGACGGACCCGCCAAGCGGCAGCCATCCGGGCAGGGCGCTCGACACCGTGAGGTAGGCCGTCAGCACCGCGGCGACGATCATCACGAGGTTTGTGAGGTAGTACGAGCCGTTCTTCGACACCAGAGACTCGATCTCCTCCGTCTCGTCGATCTCGCCGCTGCGGTAGATGAGGCCAATCAGGAAGGCGAGGCCGGCGGCGCCCATGATGCCGAGGAAGAGGTAGGTCGAGACCTCGTCCTGGGCAAAGGCGTGCACGGACTGCACGAGGCCCGAGCGGGTGATGAAGGTGCCGAGCACCACGAAGATGAAGGTAACAGTTGCCGCGAACATGCTCCAGCGCTTGAACACGCCGCGCTTGCGGTACATCGTGAAGCTGTGGATCATCGCCACCGAGGTCAGCCACGAGAAGAGGCTCGCGTTCTCAACGGCATCCCAGGCCCAGAAGCCGCCCCAACCGAGCACGACGTAGGCCCAGACGGCGCCGAGCAGCATGCCGATCGTCAGGAAGATGAAGCTGAACACGGCCAGGCGGTCGGTGAGCTCGACCCAGCGCGCGGAGAGGTCGCCGGTGACGAGGGCCGCCATGGCGTAGGCGAAGGGCAGGGTCATGCCCGCGTAGCCGATGAAGGTCGCGGGCGGGTGCAGGATCATCGCCCAGTGCATGAGCAGCTGGTTCATGCCGCCCACGGGGTTCGCGAGGGTGCCGTCGGCGTTCAGGTACTGCGCCGACGTGGGCATGAAGGGGTTGTTGGAATCCGAGAGCGCGAGGGTGCAGACGAAGAGCAGGGCCACGATCTCGGTCGCCGCGAGGGCGACGGAGGAGAGGTCGTCGGTGACGTGCAGGCGACGCCAGGCGACCGCGGCCGCGAAGACGGCGATCAGCCAGGTCCAGAGCAGCAGCGAACCCTGGCGTCCGGCCCAAACCGCGGAGACCAGGTAGAGCGGCTTCAGCGGGCTCGAGGTGACCGGGTAGTTGGAGACCACGTAGGCGATGCTGTAGTTCTCGGTGAGGAAGCAGACGAGCACCAGGCCGATGGCGGCCGTGAGCGCGAGGACGTTGCCGAAGACGAGCAGGTACCCGACGTTGACCAAGGATTCGCTCCGGCCCTTCACGCCGATGAGCAGGAGCCCGGCGGCGGCGAGGGACACGAGGAGCGCGATGATCATCAGCGCGTTACCGAGAGTTGAAACCATGGAACCGTCCTCTGTATGCGGGCGTCCGGCGGCGCGGGCGCGTATGGGCTGGAGTGGGGGCTGGGGCGCTTTGGGGTCGGGCAGGAGCGTGGGTGCGGGTCGGGGCCGGGGCGTGCTCACGGTCGGCCTGGCCGTGCAAGGGGTGCACTCGGGCACGTCTGGGACCGGATGCGGGCCTCGTGGGCAGCGCCGGCGTGCGAGGACGCGCGTTCGAACGCACCCGGAGCACGAGGCTCGCTTGAGCTCGGGACGCCGCCGAGGATAGCACGTGGGCCGTCCGCGGACGGGGCTCCGGATCGGAACTCGGCCGGACGTGGACGCCCGGCCAGGGCACCCGCCGCACCAAGGCTCCTACGCCTTGATGCTCGAGTTGATCGAGGGCTGCGACGCCGCGTGGAAGAGCCCGTCCTCGCCGAGCTTCCCCTCGATCACCAGGGCGGTGCCGTCCTGCACGTTCTCGTCTAGGCCGCCGTCGTAGACCACGTTGATCTCGGATCCCTGCGACTCGATCGTGAAACGGTAGCCAGCGCTGGCGTCGTTGATCGTCCCGCGCACGTAGCCGCAGACCTTGGTATCCTTGCCGGTGAGCGACGNATCACCTCAGGGCGACCCCGCAGGCGTGAGAACGTCATCTCGAGGCGGTCTCACAGGCGATTTGCATGAGAGCTCGGTTGAAAGTAGATTTTTGAGCCTATGCGGGCAAATGACACCTAGCGCTGGACACCGCAACGCGAGCTGCCAGAACCAAGGATCGGCGCATGATTGAAAACTTCCAGAAGTGCGGTAGTGAAATCGCGTTGGTCGAGTACACGGCCCTTCCGCACAGGTTTTCCCTGCGAAAACGCTGACTTTTCGGCGGGGCTACTCAAGGATCGGCGTTTTACTACCGCACTTCTGGAAGTTTTGATTTCGGGCTTCATCGTTAGACACATAATAACGAGTATTTCTCTGTTAATTCTCTCTTATATGGATATAAATATGCAAGATGGAGCGGGACGGGATTCCGAATCCCTCGTGGCCCCGTCGCGCCGCGCCGTGGGCCCGATCGCAGCTTCTCACCGGGCCGCGGTGCGGGTCCTCCACACTCCCCGCGCCCTGGAGCGAACTCCATTCCTCCGCACCTTGACAGAAGCCCTATCCGTGGTCGCACGACACATGTAGGCGCGGCGCCCAGCGCATTCCGTCACGCCTCAGCACCGAGCTCGTGCATCGTGAGGCGAATGATCCCCTGAGTGTGCGCGGTGCACTTGAAACGGTCGTCCAGGCAGATGCCGGCGGCCCAAACGATCGACCCGCCTGGCGCGGTGCGCACCACCGGCACTGCCGGGCGATCGGCGACCGGGATGCGCCGCGACCCAAACACATCGGAGAGTTTGCGGCTGCGGCCGCTCATGCCCAGCGGGTGGATCACGTCGCCAGGCGCCGGGGCATCGACCCAGAACCGGGCGCGGACCCCACCACTCACGAGGTCGCGGGGATCGTATCCAAGGGCGGCGGTGTCCACGCATGCGACGGGATGTCGAAGGGCGGGTTCCTCGAGGTCGCGGGGGGATGCGCCCGACATCTCCCGCGCAAAGGCAACGGGGTCCGCGCCCGCCGGAACCTCCAGGTACTCAGCCCGAAGCACGCGCCCGTTGGCGAGCGCCATGCTCTCCCCCAGCCCAAGCCACGCCGCCACAAGCTCTTCGCGGGCCGTGGCGGTGCGCAGCGTGAGCGCGCCGAACTCCATCCGCGCGTCGATCCCGCCGGGCAACGTGAGCGAACCCGACCCGACCCCCACGGCCGCGAGCACTCCTTCAACATGGCGCATCTCGAGCCTGACCTCGGGGTCGAGCATCCGCACCGCGAGCCGTACCATCCGGCGCGCTACGGCGATCTCACTCGACGCGAGGCGGGCGCCGTCGAGCACCACGAGCCCCTCCTGCGTCCGGCGCAGGCAGGAGCGGAGTGCGGTCGCGGCGAGCTGGGACATGAAGGCATCCTCGTCACCCAGGATGTCGCAGCCCGCGCTCACGGCGCGCTCGAGATTGGAATTGCGCTCCCGCGCGAGCGGCATCAGCTTGTGCCGCACGTAGTTGCGCAGGTAGCTGGTGTCGCGGTTGGTCTCGTCCTCCCGCCAGGATTGGCCCGACATCTCAAGGTAGGCCGTGAGCTCCTCGTGCGTGCTGTCGAGCAGCGGGCGCACGATGATGTTCCGGCGGCGGGGAATGCTCGAGAGGCCCGCGGGACCCGAGCCCTTGATGGCGTTCATGAAGAAGGTCTCCGCGCGGTCGCTCGCCGTGTGGGCGGTCACGATACGCGCGGCTGAGCGCGGGGTCCCGGCGGCGCGGGTGAGCTCGCGCACGTAACGACGGGCCGCGGCGTACCGGGCGTCACGTGCGGCGGCCTCGAGGTTCTCCCCGTTCAGGTTGTCGAACGAGACGTGCTCGACGCAGAGGGGCACCCCAAAGCGCTCGCAGAGGTCGCGGACGAAGGCCTCATCGGCATCGGAGGCCTCACCGCGCAGGTGGTGGTTCACGTGCAGCACGTGCAGGCGCTCGCGGGCGATGCGCGCGGGGCCGCGGCCGTCCGCGAGGTCGAGGGTCGAGGTGCAGGCCATGAGGAGAAGCGCGGTTGAGTCCGCGCCGCCTGATACCATGAGCACCACCGGGGCGCTCCGCTCCGGACCGGCGACGGGGGCGGGGGCCGACCCCTGCGCGCGTCGTGCCACATGCTGCTGTGCGACCGTGGGCATATGCTCCTCCTTGCTGGTTCATCCTATTGTACGTATTGGACGTTCGATGACGCGTTCTGATCTGACCTGCGAAGACGGACTTCGCGGTGGGGGCAGTGCCCTCGACGATGGCGCCCCCTGGAGTGCCGGCGCACTTGGGGACGGCATCCGCAGCAATGGAGGCGCCGGCGGGCCTGACGCGGACGCGCTTGGCTGGGGCGCCCTTGAGCGCGGCGGCGTGCCTGGCGGAGAGCCCTCCGACGGAGACGTCCCTGGCGCCGATGCTCCTAGAAGCAGTGCCCCTAGCGATGACACGCCCGACAGCGCCGCTGCCGTCCGCAGCGCTTCCCGCGAGGCCAACGCCGCCCGCGGCCCCTCCTTCAATGCCAATATGCCAGAAACCCCTCTCATACCCCATCTGGGCGTGGACCCTACATCGGGAAACTCCGGTCGCGCCCTGCACCTCCATATCCTCGGCAGCGGGTCGAAGGGCAACTGCGCGCTCGTGGAGGGGCCCGAGGGCTACATCATGATCGACGATGGATTCTCCCGCCGTGAGGTCCTGCGCCGCATGCACGAGCTCAACCTCGACGAAGCCCGTGTTCAGGCCCTCGTCCTCACGCACGAGCATTCGGATCACGTCTCCGGCGTGTCGGTCTGGTGCAAGCGGTTCGACGGGGCCCTGTTCGCGAGCGAGGGAACGGCCGACACGCGGGCGTACCTGAGCTGCCTGCCATTTTGCGCTTTCGAGCCTGGCGAGACGCTCGAGATCGCCGGCGTGCGCGTTGAGACGTTCGCCACCACGCACGACGTGGTGAACCCCACGGGATTCCGGTTCTCCTATGGTGGCGACGCCATCGGCTACGCCACGGACACCGGTACACTGCCGCCCGATGCCCTGCGGCTGCTCGCCGACGCGCGGATCCTCGCGCTCGAAAGCAACCATGACGTCCCGATGCTCCGCACTGGGTCCTACCCCCGCATGCTGCAGGATCGGATCCTCTCGGCGCGGGGCCATCTCTCCAATGCACAGGCAGCCGAGGCGGTGACCTCCCTCGTGTTCAACCGGACGGAGCAGGTTGTTGCGATGCACATCTCGCAGGAGAACAACCGCCCGAGTCTTGCGGTGCGCGCTCTTGCGGAGGCGCTCGGGGCGTCGCTTGATGATGAGCTTGGGACGTCTGCGACGCTGGCGCGCGGCGATGGCCCGAGACTTTCGGTTCGGGCGGCGGGGCAGAACATCCCGATCTCTATCTGGTAGCGGAATGGGCCCTGGGCACGTCTTAGGCGTGACTCCGCTGCTAGAGTGGTTGCAGTGGGTGGGGTGCCCAGCCTGAATTCGCCCTCGGTGGGACGCCCTGGCCCGGGCCTCGAGTCCGAGGTGCATACCAGGCTGCCTCGGCCCACGCACTCTGATTCGGATACGAGCCGGCCACTCCGGACCGCAGCCTCGGATTGAACCGGTCACTTTGACTCGCCCTCTCGGGTCCAGGGTGCAAACCAAGCCACTTTGGTACAGGTTTTTAGATTCGACGTGCAAACCTCCTCAGTTTGGTACAGGTTTTTCCGGGATGCTGAAGTAGCCCAGATTTTGTCGCAGCGCCAACCTGCTGTTTCTTTGTGTCACAGCCCTGCGCTACTTGAGGGTCTCGCTAAAACCTGTACCAAACTGAAGAGGTTTCACCGCAGCAGCCTCAAACCTGTACCAAAGGCGTGTTTTTTCACCGACGCCCGGGTCGAATGACGTGAATTCGACGTCGTACACCGCCCGCAGACGCCACTCGCGCATCCATGCACGACTCAATAGAGTCACCTATGGCCATCGCGAACGGCTAAGATTCCTCTCCCACGTCCAGTGGTCCCCTGTCGTGCTGTCCGAGCACACATCGTTTTGCCAGCTGGGGCGCAGGGCCTTCACTTTGCCGGCAAACCGCGATACGCGCGACCGCTGCGGGCCACGCTGGTGGCACGGGGCCTTTACGTCGCTCAGGGATCCAGCTCGGTGTGGGTTTTGCCAAATGCTGCAGTTTTTTCTTCGGTTTGGTGTGGGTTTTAGGTGCGTCGTCGAGTAGAGCAAGCTTCCAATGCAAAGAATCACCAGGTAGAAGCCTTGCTCATCTTCGGTGTACTCAGGCTTCCCGGCAAAACCCACACCAAACCGACGAGAACTCGTCCGCAAAAACGAAAACCCACACCAAACCGAAAGACCCGACCTCCCACCTAGCCTCTGAAAACCGCCGTACGAGGTTGCAGCCCATTTCGACCCGTAAAAATGGGCGGCTGGGCGGCTGGGCGGCACGCAAAAGCGGCTCGGAGCCGTGGCCCCGAGCCGCTTTCCTGCGACCTCACTCAACGGAGGCGCTGATCACATGCGATGCTGCCGAACGTTAGTCGATCGCAATCTTGGTGATGTTCTGCTTCTCGACGATCTTGGGCACGGACACGGTCAGCACGCCGTCAGCGTACTGCGCCGAGAGCCCCTCGCTCGAAGCATCCTTCAGGTAGACGCCACGGGTGGCGCTGTAGGACGTGAACTCACGCTGCAGGTAGTTCTTGTCCTTGTCCTCCTCCTTCTCCTCCACGCTCACGGAGATGGAGAGACGGCCCTCGTTGAGCTCGACGTCGATGTTCTCCTTGCTCACGCCGGTGAGGTACGCCTTGACCTCGTAGGCATCGCCCTTGTCCTCGACATCTACCGGGAAAGCCTTAGAGGCCAGACTGGTGCTGCCGAAGTCCATCATGTCGTCCACCACATCGAACAGGGACGAGGGGACCATCGGGCGGATACCAAACATTGAGCGATACGGAACCAAGCTTGCCATATCAATCACTCCTTCTTGCGCCGCAGCGCTTCGGCGCTACGGACCTCGTTGACAGTCCTGTTTATGCCCTGCGGCGGTTTTTCTATTCGCGTTTGAGAAGATTTCCTAAGCGTCATAGTATCATCAAATCTAAGTCAGCATTACTTAGATATGGGCTCACGAGGAGGCGCTGAGCTGGGCGCATGGGCTGACCTGTGGAGACGATCCGCCTTTCACAGGCAACTCGTTGGAACTTGCACAGGCCCCGCATACAATGTTGGCACGTCATTTTCCTGTTCCGTCTAGAGGATCTTATGGCCGACCTCGACAACACGCCGCGCGATGCCAACCCCGAGAACGCGCCGGCCCGCCGCGTCCCGTTCGAACGGCGGTCTCCACACATCTCGCAAGAGCCCATCGACGACACGGCCGCCGACTACGCCACCATCGACCGTTACACCACGCTTGAACAGCAGCGCAGCGGGCGTAAGCACATGGGCACGGCAACGTCCGATCCGAGCTACCTGCCGCGGACCCCGCAGGAGGGACGTCGGCGCAGCGTCGAGCCCCCGGCTCCTGGCTCAACCGGATCCCTCCGCCGCCGATCATCGTTGCACTATGATCGCTACCTGCTGACGCCGCAATCTGGCAAGGCAATCTTCACCTCCCGGCAAGACCGCAGGCGGCGCCGCACCCACCTTGCGCTGGCGATTCTGGTCTTGCTCTCCATCGCGCTCGCGCTCGTGTGGTTCTTCTTCCTGAGGTAGCACGGCAGGCCCGACTGCGCTTGAGCACTGGAGAAGGACACTCTGCGCCGCATTCCCCGCGATATGAGTCCCGCGCACGGCTGCGCCTGCGCGTCGATGGAGACGGCAGCGCCTTCTACCGAGAGCCGGCGCGCATATGGTCGACCCGCTTCATCTGCGTTAAGCTCAACGCGGCACACATACGCATGCTCACAGCCCGGGCAGAGCAGTCAAACAGCACGCAACGGAGCACCCATGTCCGATGAAACCCGCTACATCTACGCCGACAATGCAGCCACCACCCCCCTCTCCCCCCACGCGCTCGAGGCCATGATGCCGTATCTGACCAGCACCTTCGGGAACCCAAGCGGGATCCACCGGGTGTCGCGCGAGGCGGCCGAGGCGCTCGGCGATCTGCGGTCGCGCCTGGCCGGGCTCCTGGGGGCGCGCCCGGGCGAGGTCTACCTCACCAGCGGCGGTTCCGAGTCGGACAACTGGGTGCTGCGCGGGGCCGTGCAACGGTTTCGCGACCAGGCGGGCGCAGGTGTCCGGCCGTGCGTGATCACCAGCGCCATCGAGCACCATGCCGTGCTCCACTGCTGCGATGCGCTCGAACGGGAGGGCGTCGAGGTGGTTCGCCTGCCGGTCGACGAGCGCGGGTTCGTACGCGTTGCAGATCTCGAAGATGCGCTCAGTCGGGCAGTGGACCGCATCGCCCTCGTGTCGATCATGCTCGCGAACAACGAGGTCGGCACCGTCCAGGACATCCGGGCGCTCGCGGCCTGCGCGCACCGTTTCGAGGCCCCGTTCCACACCGACGCGGTGCAGGCCGTAGGCCATATCCCCGTGTCCGTTGAAGAGCTCGGGGTGGAGGCGCTCTCACTCTCGGCCCACAAGTTCCACGGCCCCCATGGCGTCGGTGCCCTGTACCTGCGGGAGAGCTTCTCGATCCCGCCGCTGATCGTCGGCGGAGCCCAGGAACGCGGCGAGCGGGCGGGCACGGAGAACCTGGCGGGGGCTGCCGGAATGGTCGCGGCTCTTGAAGAGTCGTGCGAGGGCCTGGACGAGCGGGCGGAGCGCGTCGCCAGTCTGCGGGACCGCCTGGTGCGCGCGGTCCTTGATGGGGTGGACGACGTGCGGGTGACGGGGCCGTGGGGTGACGGGGACGGTGCTCGGCTTGCTGGGCCGTCTCATAGCGCAACAGGTGCCCGGACTACTGACCCGGGGAATGGCGAAGGAACTGCGACCGAGACCGCCGCCTGGCGCCGCCTGCCTTCGATCGCCTCGTTTATCTGTCACGATGTGGATGGCGAGCTCCTGATGGTCCTCCTCGACCGCACGGGCGTGGCGGCGGCGACGGGCTCCGCCTGCGCAACCGGCTCGACCGAGCCATCGCACGTGGTGCAGGCCCTAGGGATCACCGACCCGCGCTGGAACCACGGGACGCTGCGCCTCTCCCTCGCCGATGATGTCTCTGAGCAGGACATTGAGGATCTCTGCGAACGCGTGCCCCGGTGCATCAAGCGCTGTCGGATGCTGAGCGGGACCGTCGCGTAGGGGCTTTCGGTTGGCGCGCTTGAGGCGTGACACTTCCTTGCCCCTAAAGAGGGGTTATATATTATTGATTTCTCCAGGTGTGGTCAAAAACATCAACTTCCGGGGCAACTGTGGGCGCAGTCTAGGACGACTCTTCGTCGGGGCCGTTCGAGATGACATTGTGTAAACAGCTATCCATGTGCAACTAAAGTAGATGACTATATATAGTTATTCAGTTTCAGAAACCCTGGAGCTGACTTGCCCCGGAAGTTGATAATTTTGACCAGAACTTTGATTACGCATGAGGCGAGCCACACCCTCCTGGCCGACACGGAAACGGGATGGGGGCAAAACGTCTTCTCGAGGCGGTCCCAAGGACATTTTGCATGAAATGCGGGCAAAACATCATCTTGAGACAGATCCAAGGACGTTTTGCATGAGAGCGTCGTCGCGAGTATGTTTTCGGGCCCAATTTAACCAGCGATGCGAGGCGCCAGCGCTGCAACGCGCCGGCGCAGAGGCTGAGCGGCGAGCCTAGCGGCATTGAGTGCGCATCGGAAGCGGCAGCGCATGGTATCCTACCGAAGATATCGCTACATGTGGTGCACATCGGAAACGGCGACGTATGGCGCCCGCCGTGGATAGTAACGCGGTCAAAACTGAGTGCGTCTGGGAAACGGCAGCGCATGGTATCGAGCGGGGCATCGATGCGTCCAATATTGAGTGCGCGAGAACAAACGGGCTGCGGATGGGGTTTCCGTCCGCAGCCCGTTTGTTCTCTGTGGATTGTCGTCCGCGGTCTAGCTGGTGAACTGTGAGCAGGCTCTCTACCAGCCAGATCGCAGGGCAGGCGCCAGCCTCGGCGCCGCGACCGCGCCGGCCCCGGGTGCGAGGCCGGCGCGTTTCTCACTTACGCGCGGCGGCGACGGCGCAGCACTGCGGCGAGTGCCAGCAGGCCTGCAGTCGCGGCCGAGATGGCGAAGAGTGCCGTCGAATCGCCGGTCTTCGGCAGGGACTTCTTCTTCCCCGTGACCGGCTTGGGCTCGTGCCTGTTGGTGATGGTGAAGCCGTCGGCCATGGTGCCGGCGATGGCGCTCTCGTAGCCCTCGACCGCGTTCTCGGAGACCGTGTACTCGATCTCCTTGCCCTCCTTGTTGACGTCGAGGCCCTCGAAGGAGGCCTTCCAGCCGTCCGAGGCGGTGAGCTCGAGCACCTTGCCCGTGTCCCCGCCGTCGGCGAGCAGGCGGACCGTCACCTTGTCGGGCCGGATGCCGTCCTTGTTGTCGGCGTCGTCCCAGACCTTGGCCACGGCGACGTCGCGCTTGTCGACCTCGTGCGCGTTGATGACGGTGAAGCCGTCCTCCATCGCACCCGTGACCTCGGCCTCGTAGCCCTCGGGCACAGACTCCTCGGCCACGGTGTAGGTGATCTCCCGACCCTTGCTGTCGTAGGTGGGCAGGTCCTCGAAGGAGCCCTCCCACGACCCGTCGGCCGTGAGCTCGATCGGCCCCACCGCCGTGCCGTCCAGGTGCGACGGGACCATGGCCTCGCCGCCGGCCTCGGCCCCGAGGGTGACCGTCACGGTCTCGGGGCGGATGCCGTCCTGGTTCTCCGCGTCGTCCCAAACCTTGGCCACGTCAACCTCGACCGCGGGGTTCTCCATCGTGTTGGTGACCGTCCAGGAGTTCGAGCCGTCGGCGGCCTGCGCCACGGCGACCGCGTAGTCATGGCCGTCGGCCGTGAGGGTGCCGCCCTCGGCGATCTGCTCACCGTCCGCGTCGAGCTCGGCGACGGTGTAAGCGATCTCCCTGCCGTCCTTGTACTGATCGAGGTCCTCGAAGACGTGGCTCCAGAAGCCGTTCTCGGCATTGCCGTCGAGGGTGACGGGGTCGCCCGCGGCCGTGCCGTCGGCGAGCAGCTGCACCTTGACGGCCGGGGCTGCGTCGGCGTCGATGCCGCTCCACGCCTTGGTGACCGCCACCGAGACCTTGCCCTCGATGGTGTTCGTCACCGTGTAGCCGTCGACCGCAGTGCCCGAGATGACGGAGCCGTAGTTCTCGACCGCCCGCTCGGCCACGGTGTAGGCGACCGGCTGGCCGACCGCGCCGACCTTGTACCTGGGCAAGCCGGTGAACGAACCGGCCCAGTTGCCGTCGGCGCTCAGCATGAGCTCCTGGCCCGCGACGGGGGTCCCGTCCGCGAGCAGATCGATCGTCACGCTCTCGGAGCGCAGACCCTTGGCGTCGTCGTCATCCACCCAGCTCTTGGCAACCGGGATGCTGACGGTCTCCGGGGTGCGGCTGTTCACCACCGTGACCTTGCCGTCCGCGGGGACCGCGAGGGGCTCGGCGGCGGTTGCGTTGGAGGCGTAGCCGTTGCCCGGCTCGTCCTCGATGACGGTGTAGGCGATCGCGGTGCCGCCCTTGCCCGTCTCGACGTCAACCCTGTTGACATTGAGGCCGTCGAAGGTGGCGGTCCAGCCGTTGGTGTTGCTGAGCACCTTGGACTTCCCGGTGTCCGAGCCGTCGGCGTAGAGGCGCACGGTCACGGAGCCGGGGCGCTTGTTGTCCTGGTTGTCCGCGTCGTCCCAGGCCTTGGTGACGGTGATGTCCCGCTTGGTCGGGTCGTGCGTGTTCGTGACCGTGAAGCCGGTGGCGGCGTCGCCCGTGACCGCGGCGGTGTAGCCCTCGGGCACGTTGTCCTCCGCGACCGTGTAGGCGATGGCCTTGCCGGCCTTCTTGGCGTCGAGGTCCGTGAAGGAGCCGGTCCAGGTGCCGTCCTCGGCGGGTGTGATCTCGATCGTCTTGTTGGTGTCGACGTTGTCGGCGTACAGGCGGACCGTCACCTTGTCGGGGCGGATGCCATCCTGGTTATCCGCGTCCGCCCAGGTCTTGGCGACCTGGACGCTGGTCTTACCCGGCGTGTGGGTGTTCGTGACCGTGAAGTCGGTGGCGGCAGTGCCGGTCACCGCAGCGGTGTAGCCGTCGGGAACGTTGTCCTCCGCGACCGTGTACGCGATCGTCCGGCCCTTGCTGTCGTAGGTGGGGAGGTTCTCGAAGGAGCCCTTCCACTCACCTGTGGCGTTCAAGGTGATCGGGTCGACCGTCTTGCCGTCCAGGTGCGACGGGGTCAGATCATCGTTGCCCGCCTTGGCCTTGAGGGCCACCGACACGGTATCGGTGCGCATGCCGTCCTGGTTCTCGGCATCAGACCAGATCTTGGTGACGTCCACCTTGACCGTGGGGTTCTTCATCGTGTTTGTGACGGTCCAGGAGTTGGTCCCGAACTCGGCTTGCTTCGTGGAGACCGTGTACTCATGGCCATCGGCCGTGAGGGTGCCGCCCTCGGCGATCTTGTTCCCGTCCGCGTCGAGCTCGGCAACCGTGTAGTTGATCTCCGCGCCATTCTTGAACTGCGGTAGGTCGGTGAAGGTGTGGCTCCAGGAGCCGTCGTTGGCGTTGCCGTCGAGGACCACAGGGTCGCCCGTGGCCGTGCCGTCGGCGAACAGTTGCACCTTGACAGCCGGGGCCGCGGAATCGTCGATGCCCGCCCAGTCCTTGGTGACCGCGACCGAGACCTTGCCGGTGATGGTGTTCGTCACCTTGAAGCCGTCGGCATCGGGGTTGCCCGAGACGACGGAGGTGTACCCGGGCACCGTGACCTCGGAGACGCTGTACTCGACCAGCTGCTTGACCGCGCCCGCCTTGTACTTGGGCAGGCCCTTGAAGGTGTCCTTCCAGTCGCCATCAGGCGTGAGGGTGAGGGTCTTGCCCTCGACGTCCTCGCCGTCGGCCTTGAGCTGAACGGTCACGCTTCCGGGGCGCTGGTTCTTGGCGTTGCCGCTGTCGACCCAGATCTTCTGCACCGGGATGCTGACGGTCTCGGGCGCGTGGGCGTTCGTCACCGTGAGCCCGTCGACCGCCGTGGTGTACCCGTCGACCTTGTCCTCCGTCACGGTGTAGGTGATGGGGTTGCCGTCCGCGTCGTTGGCGTCGAGACCGGCATACGTGTAGGTCCAGGTGTCGCCGTTCTTCACCGGGGCCGGCGTGACCTTACCCGTATCGGTGCCGTTCGCGCTCAGGTGCAGGGTGACGTTCTCGGGGCGGATGCCGTCCTGGTTGCCGTCGTCGGCCCAGACCTTCGTCACCGTGACGTCGCGCGTGGGCATGAACGTCCAGCGGCCGTAGACGGTGGCGTCGGAGGTGACCGTTTTTGAGGTGACGGCCTCGGTGCCGTCGGCCGCCTCGAACCAGCCGGAGAAGGTCCAGCGGCCGGGGACCGTGTCGCCGTCGGCGACGGGCGTCGCCGTGGTGGCGGTCGTGGTCAGCGGATCGGCGAGCGCCTGGTCGGTGTTGTACTCGATGTTCGAGACCGAGTCGGGCGTGGTCGCGCCCGCAGGCACCCCGTAGGTGTCGTCGCCCGCGACCTGGTAGTCCAGGGTGTAGGTGCGCGTCGCCCGGTGCGCCACTTGGTCGCTCTTGATATCAGTCGGCGCGCCCAGCACCGAGGTGATCGCCGCCTGGTTCACGAAGTCCGTCGTCTTCACCACATCGGCGGCGAGCTTCGTGGGGATCGTCAACGTCACCGTCTCGCCCGGGGCGAGCGAGGCGATCTTGACCTTGAGCTTACCGCCCTCGTACGAGCCGGTCACGCCGGCCGCGCCGGCGAGCGCGACGCCCTCTCCCCAGCCGCGGGATTCGTCGGTGGAGGTCAGGCGGAGGTCGCCGAGCTCGAAGGCGAGGCCTGCGGGGATCGCGTCCTCGACCACGACGTCGTTCACGGTGTAGTCGGACTCCCCGCTCGTCACCGCCACCGTGTACGTGATCGGGGTGCCCTTCGCGTTCCCCACCGCGGCGGGAGCTTCGGCCGCGCCACCCGCAGGGTCGGCCGTCTTGGAGATGGACACGTCCGCGTCCACCAGGGTCACTTGGGCGTTGGACTTCAGCATCGTTGTTTCCTGCGAGTCCGGCGCCGTCGTAGAGGAGAACTGACGCTGGCGGATCTGCAGCATGTTCAATGCTGCTTTGCCCACATCAGACTTATCCGTCGAGGACTTCATGCGCACGTAGACGACAGCCGACGAGCCCTTCTCGAGCACGAAGGGGTTGCCGTCGACGTCCTCACGCAGGTCGATGGCGATGGCCTTGACGGAGGACTTGTCGGCTGGCTCGGTCTCGCTCCACACCGTGCGATCGTCGACGTCGAGCTCGGTCGGCGCGGTAGTCGCGTAGAAAACCTTCGGCTTCAGGTTCTTACCCGTAGTGCTGGAGGCCTTCCCCTCCAGCGCCGTGAGATCAACGGAATCGAAGGTCCCTTGCCAGCCTGATGCCTCGGTATCGTTACCGTTCTCGAGAACGTCGTACATCACGAGCGAGTCCGCGCGCGTGCTCGACTGAGTTGTGTAGACAAGGCGATAGGTATAGCCGGCGCCTCGGTGGACCTCAGCGGTCGATTCGAAGCGCCCACCGTTGCCATCCTCGCGAACCTTCTTCGTCGCCCCCGCTTCGCTCACCGATACGGGATTGAAGCTCAGGGTCGTCTGCGCGTAAAGGGCCTTAAAGCCCTCCTGTGCCTCCTCCTCGATCGACTTGAAGGCATCCTTCTCTTTCAGACTGCTGAAACCGCTTCCACCGCCCCGAGTCATCGAGACGTCCTCATCCTCAGAAACAAGCGCGGCCGTGATCACCACATCCGTCCCGCGATCGGCAATGTTCTCATAGGTGTTTTGGAGGTCGTAGGAAAGGACGAAATATGGTCTCGACAATGGGAACGGCGTGTCAAAGAAATCATCCGGCAGCGTGTAGCTCACTTTGAGCATCGTCTGCCCGGAACCCTCCCAGTTCTCAATGAGCTCCGGGGTGACGGCGATCTGAGCCTGATTGGTCTCACTGTCCTTAGATCGCCCATGGCTGTGCAGGTCGATTGTAGCCTTGTCAATCGTTGTCCCTGCGGGCAGCAGATTATATATGGTTCCCCGTTTGGGAAAGCCCTCTCGAGCGAGCCACTCTTTGTACCCGAATAAGTCTGATATATTATTACTCTCGCCAAAACGCGTGCGGACCGTCATGGTCTGGAGACCGTTTGTGCTGTCATCATCAAACTGTGGCACATCCTCTTTATAGCCAAGATAACGGCCGATCTCAAAGCTATTCCAAACGCTGAGCTTCTCCCACTTTTGAGCAATCGACTTGATGAGCGTGCTCGCCATATCAATTGACGACACCGCGGCATCGCCGATGAATACATCGGCGTGGGCGTCCTCAAGCGGGTAGCCAGCTCCTGTTCCATCCGCATAAGCCTTGGCAAGCGCCTTCATATTATCGGTGGGATTCGCAACCTGTAGCGTGTACGCATCGAGATTCGTCTTGGCGAAGTCGCTCTGGTGCTCGTAGCGCAGCCCGGCCGTGTTTTCGGGGAGCGGGATTCTATTGAGCTCATTGACGCCATTCCGAGTGACGGTGCCGTCATCAGATTTGAAGTTAAGCGCACCATTGCTCGGGTTAACGGCCACCGTTCCGTAGTGCGTGTACTCGCTAGAGCCGGCTTTCCGCGTCCAGATCTCAATGGGGCGGTAACGGGAAAAGTCCGAACTGCTTGCGGTGTCGGTCTGCCAGGCGCCCGCGCTGGTGTAACGCTCTTCGTACTCGGATAGTTTAAAGAATACATCGCGATACGTAATGTCCCCATCGTCGAACTTATCAAAGCTCGATTTAGCGCTTTGGAAGGTTGCTTCAGGGTTGACGCTGTCCGTGCGGTAAATGTCACCCTCCTCCAGGCGCAGCGTCCGCACATCGCGCTCAGCCCGCTTCTCCTCCTTGTTCCATGTCGCTGTATTGGGTGCGCTCATCTCGGTGTAGGTGTGGTAGGTCCAGTGCACCCAATCCGCCCCGACCAAGGGGGCTGGCTCTCCTTGCTCCAGCAAGGAGAGCGTGGCGCCGAGTGTTCCACTGTGCGACTGGCGCTCCTTCCAGACGAAATGCATGCCTTCGCTGTCGTGAACATACACGGTTTTTAGCTGTAACGTCGCTAGAGGTCTCGCTCCCCGACGCCCATTGGTCGGTAACGCGCACGCTGTTCGAAAGCTCGAGGCCGTCAGTCGCTAGATCTACGCCTCTCTCTTTCGCATCTTCCAGTATCGATACGGGATAGCGCTTGAGGATGTTGAACCGCGCTTTTGTATGACCGTTCAGATCGTAAGTGCTCGTATACGAGCTCCGACCAGGTCCTGGTGTTACAACTGGAAATATACTTGGCTTGTCTGGATCGTAGTTTTTCGCAATACTCGGATATCTCGCGTCATAAGCCTGGTGGGGAACGTCATTGAAGAACTCCAGAACGGGCCTCATACCGATGACCTCTCCCGTTTTCCCCTCGTCCTCGACCGTTGCCCCTATATCCTCAATCTTGAGCGTGTCTGCCTGGGTCGACTTCGGCGCGCGGCGGAGGTCGGTGAGCCATACGATATAGAAATAGTCATCTGCGTCCGCGGGCTTCTCTCCCCATGAGTCCTGCCAGGTGAAGAACACGCCCTGTGTGCTGAGATCGTCTGCCTTGAGGCTGGCCACAGTTGGATCAACCGAGGTGGAGAGGTGGTAGGAAAGGTAGTCCTCCTGCGTTTGCACCGAACCATTTACGTCGATAGAAAGAGAAATCGGAACATCTCGATCCAGCGAGTTGTTTCCGATAATTCGGCCCCATGCGCAGGAGAGGTGTTCGCCTCACTCGATATCGCGCAGGGCCGCTTATTCGACCCCGTGCGCAGGTGAGTCGCGTACCCGCGCACGGGATCGAGCGGTACAGGCTGGCGATCACCGCCGCCTGAGGGCGACGCCGTGCGTGCGATGCCAGCTGCGATTCTGCGCCCACCACCCCGTACTCCCTAGGGCTCAGGTGCGCGTAGAGCGGATCTTCATGACGATCTGGATTCGATAACGGGCGAGCACGAACTGCTCCGCACGTCGCGGCTGACACTGCGTTACAAAGCTCATGCGCCGCACGGTCTCTGCGCGCGGTCGGGCCCACGCGGCGGTGCGGAGCGCGATGCCGCCTCCTGCATCGCGCATGTTGATTTGGGATCGCCCGCTATTCGGGGCGGACCCACCCCTCTTGGATGGACTCATAGAAGGTGGACTGGTCGGTGAGATCATGCAGGCTCTTGCCGTTGAGCCACGGAAGCTCGGCGAGCTCAGACAAGGTGGTCACCAGCTCGGAGCAGTCGGTGTAGCGGCCCTTCTCGTTCAGCTCCTCGCAGTCCTGCGCGCGCCAGTACCCGTCGGTGTGGGTGATGTAGTAGTCATGATCGTTCGTGGTCATGAACACCCGGGTCTTGGAGCGAAGATATGCGAGGAGCTCCTCGAAATTCACGTCAAGCGTCTCGTCTGCCTTCAGTCCCATGGGAGCCTCCTTGGGTGTGCGCGTCGTTGGTTCGACGCTAGCTTTACCGGCTGCTTACCATTAACCCGCATCTGAGGCGGTTTTCTTTCAGAATTAGGCGGGCGGTTGAGATCGTCGAGCAACGGCCCCGCGCACGGACATGCACACAGGATGCCGACAGACGGCGGGGCGTGTGGGGAGTGTGGTTCGCTAACGGCTACGATGCGACGCTCGAGCGCGCAGACGACGGGACGCGCGGGGAGCGGGGCTCTGCCATGCCGGCGCAACCCGTGATGCGGGCTGTGCTGTTGAAAACTTCCAGAAGTGCGGCGGTGAATTACAAACTGGTCAGTATCCGCGTTTTCAAGATCGTCTTACCTGGGGTTTCCTCACTTGTTTTGCCGCTCTATCCGAGCTTTCCGGATTCACTGCCGCACTTCTGGAAGTTTTCGATTCGACTGCGACGCTTACGATCAACAATATTGTATATTTCTATAGATATTTATACTATCGTGCATACCTTTGCAAACGCGCCCATAGCGCGCGTCTCAAAGGGTAAAAATGAGCGTATCCGCAGAACGCCCAACCGCACATGAGAGGAAGTTCCAATGGACGCCATGGAAACCCTGATCAACCGCCGGAGCTGCCGAGCCTTCGAGCCGCGCCAGGTCGAGCGCGAGAAGCTCGAGCAGATTTTGGACGCCGGGAGATACGCGCCCAGCGGCATGAGCCGTCAGCCGGTGCGGTTTGTCGTGGTTCAGAACGAGGAAATCCGCGAGCGGCTCACGCGGATGAACGCGGAAATCATGGGCGTATCGAGTGATCCGTTCTACGGGGCGCCCACGATCGTGGTCGTCCTGGTTGATGCAAGCGTGCCGACCGCGGTTGAGGATGGGTCGCTCGCCCTGGGCAACATGCAGAACGCCGCTTACAGCCTGGGTATTGGGTCGTGCTGGATCCATCGGGCCCGCGAGGAGTTTGAGAGCGCGGAGGGGCGCGAGCTGCTCGTCTCGTGGGGCCTACCGTCCGACGGCAGCCTGCTTGGCGTTGGCCACTGCGCCCTCGGATACCCTGCGAAGGAGCTTCACGCCGCTAAGCCGCGGAAAGACAACGTAACCTGGGTGGCGTAAGGGGCGGCGCGTTTGCTGCTACCCCACAAGAGCAACGTTAGCCGCTGTCCCGCAAGGGCAACCCGAGTTAGCCGTAACGGATCACTTCAACGCGACTGGGGCTTGCGGCTTAACCGTGCACGGAAAACGTCCGCACCCCCTGCCGCAGCGATATCTGCTTTTCGTTTTTGCATTTTCTCGAGCTATGAATAGATTTGGGCCGCAAAGCGCTACGCTATGAACCCGTCTATGCAAATCTCGCAGAAACGCACTATCTCTGAGCTGGCGTTTCTCTGAAGCTACTCCGGATGGCTCCTAAAGCCTATGCATAGCTCGCAATAATGCAATTTTCGTCGACCGGAGGACCGCCCGAGCTATGCATATCAAACAAAAACGCAACCTATTTCAAGGTCGACCGCCGGAGCCCAGGCAAAGCCCGCGATAACGCGGCCCACGCGGCAGGCAGGCGCTCACCGCGGCGGCCAGCTNCGGCTCCGCCACGACTGTGCCCGCAGAGCAGCACTGACACCTCTCTCCCCTGCTCATGCGCCTGAGAGCGCCAGGTGTCCAGCTCCGCTTTGATCTCCTCCGCGGCCGCGAGATACCCCGAGTGGTGCTCCGCGTCCTCGAGCTCATCGGCCGCGTCGCCCATGTTGAAGTTGCTCAGCCACTCAGATCCGTAGCTGCCGCGCACCGCGACGGCGATGACCTCGCGGGTGTCGCCGTCGGCATCTTCCACCTGCTTGCTCGCGATGGTGTAGGCAACGCCGTCCGCGTCCTGCGTGACCGCATCGAGCACCTCGTCGACCACCTCGCTGCGGTACCGGTAGGACTCCGTAGAGACCCGCGTGAAGCCGAGTGCCGCGAGGGCGCCTTCCATGTAGGCGGGCTGGCTCGAACCCGCCTGGTAGTAGCCCGACTCCGAGTACGCGAGGGTGGAGAGGAGCATGGCCGCGCGGGCAAGCTCGTGGTTGTAGGTGGTGGGCGATGCCGTGAACCAGGCGTCGTCCCAGAGCAGGCGCGAGCTGATCTCGCCCGTCGACTCTGCACCGAAAAGCGTGTAGGCGATCGTGGCCGTGAATCGACCCCGGCCGATCTCCTCGGCGAAGGCAGCGGGCGTTGGCTCCGGCGAGGATACGGCGCCCTCGTTGCGACGCTTCTGCTCATGGCGGCACGCGAGGACGACAGCGCTCACCGTCACGGCGATCACCAGGAGGGCAATCACGGCGACCGGCACCCGTTTGAGCGTGAGCCGCAGCACCTCCGCGACCGTCTGTTGCGCCATATTGCCCCTCCTTGTCTGCGTTGGTTGAAAGGATAGCAAGAGGGAACCTGTTCTCGCAGGTCAAAGCCTTACGATTTCATAAGGATGCAGGCTGCGTGCTCGATTGGCCGCGACGGCCCTGACATGGGGAGACCGCGTAGGTCGTGGCTATCGGTCGCGAGAGCCACTCCGCTTAGGAGCCGGGGGCCATGGCTGCGCCGTGCGCGGCAGATGTGTTCGGCTGCGCTTGAAATGACAGCCCGGCACGATGGGGCTCACAGCACCAAGGTTAGCTTGAGCCGCACCCTACCCTAGCGCACGCCCGACGCGGCGAGGGCGTCCAAGAGCACGTCGCGGTTGCGGTTCATGATCAGCTCCTCAGGGAAGTGGATCTCCTCGAGAAGTGACGTCACCCGGTCGAACCCGCCGATGAGGCGGGACAGGTGCGCATCCGAGTTGACGCAGATACCGACGCCCAGCTCCGCGCAGCGCTCGGCGATGGTGCGGCACACCTGATGCGTCTGGCCCGCGCGCCCGCCCTCGAGGCTGTGCTCGTTNCGATGACGCCATCGCGCTGGCTTCCGCGTGATCGACCGTGCCACCGCCCGCGGACGCAGGCGCCGCGGTGCTCGTCGACTCAGTTGCGCAACCGATGCTCACAGGCGCAGAAGCGTCGCCGTCCACATCCCCGTTCACTGGAAGCAGCAGAATTCCCGCCACCTGCGATCCCGCCAGGTTGCGCAGGTGACGGCGCTCGAGCGCGGCGTCCTCGGACGCGTTCGCGATCAGGATGCCGTACCCGGCCCGTTGGGCCTCATGCTGCGCCCCGTTCGCCACCTGCAGGGCAAACCCGCTGTTCAGATGCGGCAACACGAGCCCGAAAGTCATGCTCCCGCCGCCCGCGAGCAGGCGGGCGCTCTGGTTCGGAGCATAGCCGAGCGCGTCGATCGCCGCCCGCACCCGCTCAAGCGTGGCCGGGCGAACGCGATCGGGATGGTTGAGCACGTTGGACACGGTGCCGAGGGCCACGCCGGCCTCGTGTGCCACATCCTGTATGGTGACCTTGGGCATTTAACCTGCAAGGAGCTGGAAGGCCTGGTAGGCGGCGCCCAGAGCGCCGGCGTCGTTGCCGAGCACGGCGCGGCGCAGCACGTAGCGATCGCGCACGCCGGGGAAGACGTAGTCGCGCAGACGGTCGGCGAGCGGTCCCATCAACAGGTCGCCAGCGTATGCGAGCCCGCCGCCGACGATGACCTCATGCGGGTCGACGACGTTCACCACGTGCGCGAGGGCCTGGGCGAGGTACTCAACCGTCACGTCGCGAGCCTCGATGGCGATCGGCTCGCCGGCGGCGACCTCCTCGAAGACCTCCTTGCCCGAGGTGAACGTGTGCGCGGAACCAGCCCGGGCGTACAGCTCGTTCGCCGTCTTCACGAAGCCGGCGGCCGAGGCGAAGCACTCCAGGCAGTTCGTCTTGCCGCACCCGCAGGGGCGACGCTCGTCGGACTGGACCGGCGAGTGGCCGATCTCGCCCGCGCTGCCGTGATCGCCGTTGATGACGTGCCCGTCCATGACCACACCGCCGCCGACGCCCGTGCCGAGCGTCACGAAGACGGTGTTGCCCTCAGTGTTGCCGGGGTCGCCGCCCATCCAGACCTCGCCCAGGGCCGCGGCGTTGGCGTCGTTGAGCAGGGCCACGGGCATGTTGAGCTCGGTCTTGAGCACGCGCCCGAGCGGCATGTTCGTCCAGCCGAGGTTGACGGCGCGCTCCACCACGTCGCCCACGATCGGGCCGGGCACGCCCACGCCGATGGCGACCGGCACGTCCTCGCCGGTGAGCCCGGCCATCTTCTCGCGCATGTTCTCAACCATGTCGCTCGCGATGTTGATGCCGTTGTCCGACACGTCGGTGGGGATCGCCCACTGGTCGTGGATCTGACCGGCCTCATCGACGATGGAGAATTTGACCGTGGTCCCGCCCAGGTCGATGCCGAATACGCGCTTCATTGCGTCCTCCCTCGGAAGTGATGCACGCTTGTGTATCCCACCATTGTACGAGGTCGGGGTCGTGCTGCGCCAGTGGCGCGGAGAAGTTCCCGCGAGCGGCTGGGCGAGGCGTCCCGGATGGGGGGCGGCGGGGGATCAGCGAGCGGGGTCCCGCGCGGGGCGACGAGCAGTGACGGCCGCGGGCGCAGCACGTCCTCGATGTCGTCGTCGCGGTCGATCGAGAGGTAGACGGCGTGCTGCGGCTCGAGATAGGCCTTGCCGTATTCCTCGATGTCCTGGGCGATCGTGGGATCGTACACGATCGGCATGAACTCCTCGACGTGCTGGCTGAACAGGTAATAGAACAGGGTGCGATTGCGGCTGAAGACGTCCATGAGGTAGTGACGGCGTGCGACGTCGGACTCCTGCGCGCTGTAGGCCTTATATGCCTGATCCGCCTGCTCCTCGATGGTCTGGACATGCGGGGGCAGCAGGCCAACGAGGCCCAGGCGCTCTCGCTCCTCCATGGTGAACGCCGTCCCCTTGTTGAGGAACGGATCGGACAGGATCTCGTACCCATGTTTCATTGCCCGCTCCTATCTACTTGTCATGAGAACGTGGGCGGACACACTGGAAATATTGCGCTGCAGGTATCCACCCTTATCGAGGGGGTTATACCCTGCACCCGGTTTAACGGTGCAGAAGGGGTGGATTTTGTCACGTTCTTGGCAAGTTTGAAATGGCGGCGCGGCGCTCATGGACTTGACAGCTGATGAGTGCAACGGAACTGTGACCTCCGGATGCAGCTCTTTATGCGCCGGCGCCGCACCCCCTGCACGACTCATCATGCGACGGCACCGAGCCCACCGATTTGTACCGTCCGTTCGACTGGATTAGCCGTCCACGAGGGCCTCTCTCGTATCGTTTTCGATTGATTTCACAAATTCCTATTATTTATTCAAAATATAAGTTTTTTCGGTTCATTGTTTTTGGCCCGACCGATCTCCTAGTAGAAAATGTCAGATCTGCGTCATTCTGACTTGGCGCGGCCTACCCATGGCCTTCAGACGAATAGACATAACGAACATATATTGATAGTAGTTGTTTAATATGGGCGTGGCGACTGGCCATGATCGACGCGAAGCCTGTCAAGCATGCTAAATGCGTCGTGAATTGACTCAGATCTGACATTTTCTACTAGCAGTCTCGTGCGAGCCCGTGCCGGGCACGGTTCGATCGCTTACCCCTCCTCTGAACACTGACAAATGTCCATCAAATGCCGCTTCAAAACGCTTCGCTGAGTAAGCGCGGCCGCCGCTCAGGCTGTGCGCGCTGGGCGTTGCACCGATCAGGCTGTGCGTTGAACGCTCGCATCGATCAAGCTGTGCGTTGAACGTTGGCACCGACCCCCCCCCGCCTCCATCGGGCCGATTGCAGCGCCTGGGACTCGGCGCGCCCCCGTCACCGCATGGTGCGGCCGCATTGCACCGGACGAGAATAAAACATCATCTCAAGGCAGTCCTGAGGGCGATCTGCATGATGAGACAGCCGAAAGGAGGTTTCGGCCCCTTGTAAGCCTGTGGCGCGGCCCGGTAGGTCCTTTCACCCGTCGGGCCGGCGCATCGGGCACAGTGCGCAGTCGCGCACAAGATGGGAAGCGAAACGTCATCTCGAGGCGGTCCCGGGAGCAATCTGCATGAAAGCACCGTCGGAAGTACGTTTCCAAGCCCCTGCGAACCAACGACGCGGAATGGCAAGCAGTGGACTACAGGCTACAAACACCAAGCGTCAGAACATGACCGCTGTTCAAACCCGAGAAACTTGCCCCGCCGGCTACCGAGCACGCCCGGCCACAGACAACGAGGCTCGCCACATATGCCCCGCTCAGACCCGAGAAGCTGTTTCACCAGCTGTCGAGCACGGCCGGCCACAGATAACGAGACTCGCCACATGCTCCCTGCTCAGACCCGAGAAACCGTCTCACCAGCTGCCGAGCACGCCCAGCCACCGAGCTCGCCGGCTGCCAGGCTCGCCCGGCTACCGCGTGCGGCCGCCCATACGCTCGTCGATGCGGCAGCTCGTCTTTCCACGTGCCGCCGCGGAGATCGCGGAGCCCACGAGCAGGCCGATTGCCATCGCAAGCAGCGACATCATGCAGTCCAACCCATTCCGCGTAAACGAATCCATATCGCGCACAAGGATGGCCGCAAGCGCGTAGTGGAACAAATCGCCGGGGATGAGCGGGGTCAGCGAGGGATACACGAAATAGGCCGACGGGGCGCGGCGGCGTCGGGCGAGCACACCGCCGAAAAGGCCGGCGGCCAGCGCGGAGATCCCGACGATCACAAAATGCGAGGAGATCAGCGCGGTAAGGATGATGCTCACCGTGCGCACCACGGCACCGCCGATGCCCGCGATCACCAGGTCCTCGCGGCGGATCTGAAATCCGATACCAAACGCGAGCGACGCCGCAAACGAGAGGGCGATCAGAATCAGGTTCTCTACCATGCGGCCATCCCTCCCATCATCGTGACCCCCGCATAGGTGCCGAGCGCCAGCATCAGCGACTCGAGCGTCACGCGCATGAGCTGGTAGGTGCCATTGAGCTCGTTACCGCGCACCAGGTTGCCCACGGCGTTCACCAGCGGGATACCCGGGATCATGAGGAGGCTGACCGAGATCACGACCATGCTGTTGCTGTCGCCGATGCCGGCGCGGACGAGCATGATCGCAAGGCTCGTGGCGGCCCACATGCCCACCGCGTTGCCGATGATGCGGTCGATCCCCCAGCGCTCAAGCAGGTCGAAGATGACGCATACAACCAGTGCGGAGCATCCGGTCGCGAACGCGTCGCCCACGGTGCCGCCGAGGATCATGCATACGCACGAGATGGCGATAACCTGGCCCATGAAGACCGCCGGCTTCGGGTAGCTCGGGGCCTCGAGCGCATGGTTCAGGCGGCCGTCGAGGCTGGCTGGGTCGGGGACCTCCTCGCAGACATCGAGCGAGAGACGATTCAGGCGCCAGAGCCGCGCCAGATGGATCGCAGGCTCGGGAACCGTGATCTGGCGCGTGCGATGCTCGCCGCCAGGGGCCTCAGCTGAGACAGAAATGTAGCTGCTCAAGGCGAACACGCTCAGGTCGTTCAGTTCGTAGCTCGCCGCGATGTGACGCATGGCGCTGATCGCGTACTCGATGGAGGCCCCGTTGCGGATGGCCTCGCGCGAGAGCCGCACCATGAAGTCGAGGATGCGATCCGTGTCCCTCATGTCCCTCCGTTTTCCGCGCGCATCGGTGAAATCCCCCGCCATGCGCATTCTTTCGTGTCGGGGTAACCCCGTTTGCCGCGCACACCGGGCTCTCCGCCTGGTAGGCAACGCCTGACACCTGAGCCCCGCGTGGCGGACTGCGGTCGCATTTGAGCCCAACCTGTCCAAGCGCCGCGGCGCCCTGCAATAACATAGCTTTTTTCCTGCAGGTACGGTAGGTCTGCTTATCCAATTGACCCATGCAGGTATGGTGAAGAACAATCTCCCTCTGTCTACCGGTATTTTAATTGCGTACAATTTAATTGTCTAATAGATATGGCCACGGGGCAGATGCGCCGCGGTCGTGGAGAAAGGGTTCCCCATGAGCATCTACGATCACACCGCCATCAAACCCGACGGAACCGAGGTCTCCCTCAAGGAGTACGCGGGCAAGGTCCTGCTCGTGGTCAACACGGCCACCGGCTGCGGTTTCACACCCCAGTACGAGGACCTCGAGGCCATCTACAAGAAGTACCGCGACCAGGGGTTCGAGATCCTCGACTTCCCCTGCAACCAGTTCAAGAACCAGGCGCCCGGCAGCGATGAGGAGGTCCACGAGTTCTGCTCCGTCACCTTCGGCGCCGACTTCCCCCAGTTCAAGAAAGGCAACGTCAACGGCGACAACGCCTGGCCGCTCTTCGCCGACCTCGCCACGCAGAAGCCGTTCGAGAGTTTCGGCAAGGGAGCGAAGGCCCTGGCCATGCGCGCCGTCAAGCGGAGCGTCGACAAGGAGTTCGGCGACAAGGCCTATATCAAGTGGAATTTCACCAAATTCCTCATCGATCGCGACGGCACGGTGGTTGCTCGCTTTGAACCCACCGAAAAAATGGATATTGTCGAACAGTCAATCGCGGGGCTGTTGTAATCTATTGCGCGGAATGTCGATAGTGGGTGAATAGAGATGCGGTCCGTGAAGGTTGAGGAACTGCAAAAGGCGACGAGGTCGAACGCGGAGACACGCGACGCCTACCCTCAGCTGTTGCTCGACAACCAGCTCTGCTTCCCGCTCTACGCCGCGTCGCGCGCGGTCACGCGACGGTACACGCCGCTGCTGCGCAAACTCAACCTCACGTACACGCAGTACATCACGATGCTGGCGCTCTGGGAGCAGGACGGCGTCACGGTGAACGAGCTGGGACAGCGCCTCTACCTGGATTCCGGTACGATGACGCCGCTGCTGAAAAAGCTCGAGTCGCAGGGGCTGGTTGCGCGGGCGCGTGATGCCGAGGACGAGCGCCGGGTCATCGTGCGTCTCACCGATACCGGTCGCGCGCTGCGGGAGCAGGCGTCGGAGATTCCCATGGCCTTCGTCGATTGCCTCAATCTCGGCCAGGGAGACACCCGCACGCTCAAGCGACTCCTCGAGAAGGTGCTCGCGGATCTGGGGTAGGGCTTCCTGCCTGGACTGGCTCTTGTGGAGCCCCTCCCCCGATCGCTCTGGCCCACCGGGTAAGGCCCTTGAAATGAATTCGGCGTCCTAAGCCCCCGGTCGCGCTTGTCCACTTGACCTGCAGCTCACCTTGATCCGCAACGCGCACAAGGTGCCTCTGAAATTGGATTCGAGATCTCGGCCGCAGCGCATATTCCCGCCACGCCCCATGCGCCCCAGAGCGCCCGTTGCCTGAGCGCAGCGAAAATCGCGCCTCCAGCACTGGGGCACCGTAAATCTAGCAGCCGGTTCCCTTACCCCGCGGCCTCGACCAGGTCCTCCCCGTCCGTCGCGCTCAGCCAAGTCAGATACACGCTGGGGTAGTGGCCTTTGAGCACGGTGAGGGGATCGAGATGAGACGCCACCGCGCCAGCCACTGAGACCGCCCCGCCCGCCGAAACAAGGTCCTGGGCCGTGGGCACCGAGGATGAGATGTCGTCCACGAAATCGCCGATCGCGTGCTCGACCTCCGGATCATACGCTGACCTCTCGCCCGTGAGCTCCTCGAACGCTGCGCTCATGCGCTCATGGGCCGCCTGGTACCCCGCACCATCGACGGACGGTAGGCTCAGCGTGACGCCGTTGCGGGAGAAGCCCCAGCTCTCGAGTGGGAGGTTCGGTACCGGGTCCGCCGGGTTCACGATATTGAAAATGTTGTTGTAGCGGGAGGCGTCGCCTGCGGCGTCTACGGTGGTGCGGGGCGATGCGAAGGTGTAGGCGAAGATCCGATCCGTTGCGCCGGGCGCTGACGTGGCGTCTGTGGCGCCGGGCGCTGCAGCGGCGCTCGCACCNCCGACCACGAACTCGTCGGGGCAGTGGGCGCCGACGTACTTAGGATTGACGGCGGTGGTGCGGTCCTTGACGTCCTTCCAGAGGAAGGCGGCCACCTCGAGCGACGCAGGCTGGCGATGCGAGAGGTTCTTCATCAGATACTTGAGGGTGAGGCCCGAATCCAGGATGTCCTCGACGATCAGGACGTCGCGGCCCTTGATATCCATATCGAGGTCCTTGACGATGCGGACGACGCCCGACGACTTCGCACCCTCGCCGTAGCTCGAGACCGCCATGAAATCGATCGCGAGGGGCCCCTCGATAGCGCGCATGAGGTCTCCCATGAACACCACCGCACCGCGCAGAACGGCGATGAGCACCAGATCCTTGCCCTGGTAGTCTGCGGTGATCTGCCGGCCGAGACGGAAGACGATCTCCTTGATGTCGTCGTCGGTGAAGAGAATCTCCTGCATGTCGGGATGCTGTGACTCCATGCGAACCCTTCCTCTGTTGCTTGCGCCTGCGCTGGGGTGCGATACGCACCTATGCGGGGAATTCTACCCCGCCAGACGAAATGACGCACCGAGATCATGCGCAGCCATGCGAAACGGCCGCTTTTCGCGCGAGAAAAGCGATGGTCACACAGCAAAGGTGAGGCACGCGAATCCTACAGCGAGCCGAGCTCGCCCACCACATGGCCGTAGCGGTCCTCGGGCTCCTTCACGTCCACGCCCTCGTAGCGGAAGAAGCGGGCGGGGTCGTGCATGAGGTCCTCGAGCGGGACCAGCACGAAATCGCGCTCGCCCAGGTTCGGGTGGGGCAGGCGCAGGCGCTCGCCGCCGTGCACCTCGCCGTCCATCCAGATGAGGTCGCAGTCGATCACGCGCGGCCCGTTGGGGCGGGCGCTCTTGGTGCGGTTGCGGCCGAGCTTGTTCTCCACCTCGAGCAGCTGGTCGAGGAGGATGAGCGGGGCCAGCTCGGTTTTGATCTCGATGACCGCGTTGGCGAAGGGCTCCTGTCGCTTCTCATAGGCCGGCTCGCTCTCGTAGATGCGCGAGCAGTTCGACACGCAGGTCATGGGGATCTCGGCGATCAGGTTCTTCGCGGCGCGGATGTTGTCCAGGCGCTTGCCCATGTTCGAGCCGAGGGCAACGAAGGCGCGACGCGGCTGCGGGCGGGCGATGGCCCAGAACCCGTTCAGGAACTGCGTGAACCCGGCCACGTCGTGCACGCGCACGATGTTGGCGCCGAGCTGGATCGCGCCGAGGCAGACGCCGTAGGTCGCNCACCTGATGCGTCTGGCCCGCGCGCCCGCCCTCGAGGCTGTGCTCGTTGATCTCGATGAGCTTGTGGCGTTCTTTCGCACAGGTGAGCACCGTATCGATGTCGTAGGGAACGCCCGAACGGCCGGTGTGCCCGAGGATGAAGACGCGCGGGTTCTCAAGGGCGCCCACGTACATGGCCGTCGTCTGGGCGAGGCTCGCGTCCCTCGTGAAATCCGCGTTGTGGACGCTGGCGATCACGTAGTCCAGGTTCTCGGTCACGAGCTCGAAGAGGATGTGGCCCATCTTGAACGGACGACCCACGATGCTTTCGGTCGCCGCGATGTCCTCGCCAAACAATCCGCCGTCGAGGGTCTCGATATCAGCCTCGCAGGCTCGGAGCACGTGCACGCCGTCCCAGGTACGCGGCCAGATCTCCTGATTGAAGAAGAACTGGAAGTTGCGCAGGTCGTTGCTGGGGAACAGCATGGAGCTGAAGTGATCGGATGAGCCGATGACCTCGAGCCCGCACGTGGCGGCGGCCGTCACATTCTCTTGGATCGTCGAGTACGCGTGGCGGGAGTAGAGCGTGTGCGTATGCAGATCACCGAGAATCGTATACATATGACCCCTTAATGCAGCAACGGCCACTGCGAAGAGCGCTGGTAGATACTGGTTTCAGTCTACCACCGGGACGGGTTGGAATTTCAGTTTCCGATGGGGCCGCACAGCGGGTCCATCGGGACGCGTTCACTCCGGCGCCTGGCGCGCAGGTCCTCTGATATATAGGGGCCCGAAAACTTACTTTCGACAACGTTTCCAGGCAAAATACCCTTGGGATCGCCTTGAGATGACGTTTTGCTCCCATCCCATGCGTGATGCCCCCCTCCCGGGAACCCGATGCACCGGACCGCTGGCCGACAGGGGCTCGAGAACCTACTTATGACTGCGATTTCATGCAAATCGCCTCTGGGACCGCGTCGAGATGCCGCTATCCCCAATGTCTCGCCCCCGCCCCACGCGCGACCGCGCCCGAACACCCGATACCCGCCGCGCCAGTCAAACCCCACGGCACTCGGTACCGCGATACCGGTTGATCCCGCGGCACCCGGTGCCCGTAGCCCAGACCAGATCTCGCGGCGCCCATCGGGCCGGCCACGCCTCACGCCATTCGAGCGCCATGGTCCAGGCGTTGCAACAGACCGATGGATGCGCGGCCTACGCTGCAAGCAGGCCGGCGCCGCACCCCTTACCTGCGGTCCGCATACTCCATAGCAAGAGCCTGCCACGCGGGAATCGAACCGCGGATCACCTCGGGCGCCACGCAGTAGCCGATGCGGATCCAGCCCGGCACACCAAAGCTATCCGACGGCACGGGCAAGAGCTCGTAGGCGCGAGCGCGCTCGCAGAACGCGGCGGCGTCGGGCTCAAGCGACCGAACCCACAGGTAGAATGCGCCATCCGGCTGCACATAGGCGTATCCCGCCGCATCGAGGGCGCGGCAGAGCTCGTCGCGGTTCGCCCGATAGGCCTTCACGTCGGAGGGCTCGTCCACGCAATCGGCAACCACACGCTGGAAGAGGGCCGGAGCGCATACAAATCCCAGCGCCCGGGCAGCCCCCGCCACCGCTGGCATCACGCGCGGCGCCCCCGCCATGGTGTTTGGCACGAGCACCCAGCCCACGCGCTCACCCGGCAGCGACAGCGACTTCGAGTACGAGTAGCAGACCACCGTGTGCTCGTAGATCGACGGCACCCAGGGCACCTCGGCACCATAGGTGATCTCGCGGTACGGCTCGTCGGAGATCAGGTAGATGGGCTCCGCGCGATGGCTGTTCTCCTCCTCAAGCAGGCTCGCGAGCCCCTCCAGTGCCTCACGCGGGTACACCGCCCCGGTCGGGTTGTTCGGCGAGTCTATGATGATCGCGGCGGTGCGCTCGGTGATAGCAGCGCGGATATTCTCGATCGAGAGCTGGAAGGTCTCCGGATCTGCCAGAGCCTCAACGCAGGTCGCCCCCGCGTTCTCGATCCACACGCGGTACTCAGGGAAGAACGGCGCGATGACGACGACCTCCTCACCCGGCGACACCAGCGCATGCAGGGCGCAGGACACCGAGGCGGCGGCGCCCACGGTCATGAACAGGTCAGCGGCGGTGTACGTCGTGCCGAACCGGCGGTTGAGCGAGTCCGCCACGGCGGCGCGGACCTCGGGGATCCCCGGGGCCGGCGTGTAGCCGTGCAGCGCCATCGAGGGGACCTCGGCGAGCGAGTGCTCGATGCTCTCGCGCACCGCATCGGGCGCTGGGACGCTCGGGTTGCCGAGGCTGAAGTCGAACACGCGGTCCGCGCCAATCTCCGCCTTGCGCGCGCAGGCGTAGGAGAAGATCTCGCGGATGACCGAGCTCTCGGCTCCCCGCTGGTACATCGTCTCGTTGATCATGGTGTCCGCTCCTTGCTCTGTGGTTGCTCGCGTGTGGGCATCGGTGGCGCGTCTGCGTGCGAGGTGGCTCGAGCCGTCTGCACGTCTTGAACGGGTGCACGCGATTCGAGGGCTCGGGCCTCACCCTGGTGACCCTACGATAACGCCCCGACGACAAGGGGCAAGCGGGGGTCTTCGCTGAATTGTGGGGGAAACACTGTCTGGATGCTTGCTGGGGTTGAACGCGTGTTGGGCCGAGCGCGTGTTGGGCCGAGCGCGTGTTGAGCCGAACGCATGTTGGCTTGGGTTTCCACCGAATCGGGTTCACGTTGGGCTGGCGTCCGCGGCGCTCCGCCTCCGATGCTTCCCTGCCCCCGCCGCGGTCCCCAGCTGACAGTTCAAAATTGCGGCTTAAAAGCGAATGAAAGGCTGAATTATGCACTGTCAGCTGAGGTAGGGACGTCGACGGTGCAGGATTCGACGATGTGCATCGATATAAGACGCGATTTTGCACTGTCAGCATGTATGCATTGTCGACACGCGCGCGTTGGCATGTGCGTGCTGCCGGTATGTATGCACTGTCAGCATGCACGCGCTGTCAACACGTATGCGCTGTCGGCATGTGCGCGCTGTCAACACGTACGCGTTGCAGGCAGGCACGCGCTGTCGGCATGGGAAGGCCCCGCGCGGGTGAATCCGTGCGGGGCCTTTTGCTTACTGCACCACAGGCACCATGATGACCTGCGGCGATCTCATTACAAGGGGTGCGTTACCCTTCCGTTGAATCGCCGGCAGCGTCGCCAGCGCCCGCCACATCACCGGCGCGCTCGGCGTTCTCGCGCACGGCTGCATCCTCGGACGCGATCGCCGCCTGGGCGTACGCCTCCGCCTCAGCTGCCAGCGCAGCCTCCTGCTCCGGCGTCATCGGGCGGCGGCGCTTCGGCGACTCCTCGCCGTCCTTCGCCGCTCCCTCCTCGTGCTCGAGGTAGACATCCCACTCGTTGTCGAGCAGGGCCTGCACCGCATCGCCCTCGACGGTCTCGCGCTCCAAGAGCACGCTGGCCATGAGGTCGAGCTGGTCGCGACGGGCATTGAGGATCCGCTCGGCGCGCTCGTGGGCCTCGCGCATGATGCGCTGGACCTCAGCGTCGATCCGGCGGGCGGTCTCCTCGGAGTAATCCTGGTGGTTCGCGTAGTCGCGCCCGAGGAACACCTGATGCTGGGCCTCACCGAACACCTGGGTGCCCAGGGCCTCGCTCATGCCGAGGCGCGTGACCATCTCGCGGGCCATCTTGGTCGCCCGCTCAAGGTCGTTCGAGGCGCCGGAGGTGATATCGTCGCACATGAGCTCCTCAGCCACACGGCCGCCGAGGAAGACCGCCAGCTCGTCGAGCATCTCGGCGCGGGTCTTCAGGAAGTGGTCCTCGGTGGGGAGCTGCATGGTGTAGCCGAGCGCCTGGCCGCGGCTCACGATGCTGATCTTGTGCACCGGATCGGAGTTGTCGAGGATGTGCCCCACGAGCGCATGACCGCTCTCGTGATAGGCGATGACCCGGCGCTCCTGCTCCGTCATGACGCGGCTCTTGCGTTGCGGACCGGCGATCACGCGCTCCATCGACTCCTCGATCTCGGCCATCGAGATCGCCTTGCGGGAGCGGCGGGCGGCGAGCAGGGCCGCCTCGTTCAGCAGGTTCGCGAGGTCGGCGCCGGTGAAGCCCACCGTGAGCTTCGCGAGCGTCTCGAACTTGACGCCGGGCTCGAGCGGCTTGTTGGCGGCGTGCACGCGCAGGATCTTCTCGCGGCCGGCCACGTCGGGACGGTCGACCGTCACCTGGCGGTCGAAGCGGCCCGGGCGCAGCAGCGCGGGATCGAGGATATCGGGGCGGTTCGTGGCCGCGATGAGGATCACGGACTCGCTCTCATCGAAGCCGTCCATCTCGACCAGCAGCTGGTTCAGGGTCTGCTCGCGCTCGTCATGACCACCGCCCAGACCGGCGCCGCGCTGGCGGCCGACAGCGTCGATCTCGTCGATGAAGATGATGCTCGGGCTCTGGGCCTTCGCCTCCTTGAACAGGTCGCGCACGCGGGAGGCGCCCACGCCGACGAACATCTCGACGAAGTCGGAGCCTGAGATGCTGAAGAACGGCACGCCCGCCTCGCCGGCGACGGCCTTGGCGAGCAGGGTCTTGCCGGTGCCCGGAGGCCCCACCAGCAGGACGCCACGGGGGATCTTCGCGCCCAGGCACCGGTAGCGCGTCGGGTCGGCGAGGAAGTCGCGGACCTCCTCAAGCTCCTCGACCGCCTCGTCGATGCCCGCCACGTCCTTGAACTTGACCTTGGGACGCGTGGCCTCGTTGGTCTTGGCGTTGGTCTTGCCGAACTGCATGGCCCGGTTGTTGGAGCCCATCATCTGGCGCAGGAAGTAGATCATGACGCCGATGAGCAGGACCGTGGGCAGGACCGCCATGAGCAGCTCGGAGAGGAAGTTCGGATCCTTGGGGTCGGCCTTGTACACGGTTCCGGGGTGCTCGGCCATGAGCTCTGCGAGCGAGTCGGAGCCCACGTAGGTGGACTTGAACGTGACGAGCTTCGAGGCGTCGCCCTTGTCGCTGTCGCTCTGCCAGAGCGAGCCCTCGACGCTGCCGGTGACCACCGTATAGGTGGTCGACTGCACCCGGTCCTCCTTGACCGCGGTGATGAAGTCACTGGTGGCGATCTCAACGGGCTTCGGGCCGGACGAGAACGACCCGCTCATGTTGTAGATCAGGTACGCGATCAGCGCGATGCCGATCAAAAGCGAGATCAGGTTGATGCGTGGGTTGCCGGGAAGCTGCGGGCCACCCGAGCCGGACGGCTTGGCGCCGGGGCGCTGCGGGCGGCCGGGGCGGTTGCTCCNCGTCGTTCACGATGCTCGCGCCCACGCGCACCGCGGCCTTCGCCACGTCCACATGGCGCGTGTCGATGGAGACGATGGCGCCTTTCTGCGCCAGGGCACGCACCACCGGGAGGACGCGTTTGGCCTCTTCATCAGGGGTGACCGGGGTGAAGCCCGGCCGGGTGGACTCGCCGCCGACGTCGATGATGTCGGCGCCCTCGTCGAGCAGCTTGAGGCCGTAGGCGATCGCCGCCTCGGTGTCCGAGTGCTCGCCGCCATCTGAGAAGGAGTCGGGCGTGACGTTCAGCACACCCATGATGCGCGGCCTGTCGAAGGTGAGCTCGTACTTACCGCACCGCCATGATTTGCTGTCGTTCGCCATGAGGCTCCTTTCGAGCGCGTCCGATCTTATCTATTGTATAGGACTTGCGAAGAGCCGAGATGGGAGCCATAAAGCTCCCATGTCCTGGGGGTTGGGTGGGGGCGCCGGACCACCTCCTCGTGGGGGCCGTTGCGGGAACGTTGTCATGGCCTGAGGATTGCGGCTTCGTCGCGCGGTCCCATTTGCACCGGGTCAAGTTTTGCGTTTTCTTGAGCTATGCATAGATTTTTGCCCGGAAGGGCCGCGCTGTGAGCGCCCCTATGCATAGCTCGCAAAAACGCACCATCCCTGAACTGCGGTTTTCTTTTTTGTACTCAGCGGGCCCAACCCGGCCTATGTATAGCTCAAGAAAATGCAAAAACGACCTTGGGCGCCCCGGAGCACCGGGCAGCCCCTATCTGCCATTCCGGCCCACCCCGGATTATCCAAGGGGCTGGAAGCATGCCAGGTCAGCTGGGAAGTTCGTCGATCGAATGGAACGGAACGCATCGGCCAGGCCCATCCCGCGCACCAGAGCGGCAGCTTCGAAGCACCAGTAACCGGTGTAGACCGTGTGCTCGAGGTCCCCGTGGGAACCCGTCCAGCCGGCGTACACGTTCATGCGGGGCCATCGCGCGACATACCGTTTAACCAGGCCGATCGCCTGCGGACCCGGACCCGCCTCCAAGGCCTCGAACAGCTCGGGATTGAAGTACTGCCACTCGACGCGGCCCAGAGGAGGCGCCACCGTCGATCCAGCGGAAGCAAGGATCGTACCCGTCAGCCGATCGAGGGCTCCCGCGGCGCTCATCTCCCGCGCCATGGCATTGGCGATATCGGCACCGGCACCGAAAAGCGCCGCGAGGGAAACCACCTCGGCATAATCCCCGTAGTCCATGCCCCCGAGATGGCCGATGAACGCGGAGACCGCTTCGACCGCGGCGGGCCGCAGTTTCACAAGGTCATCGCCACGAGAGTAGCGGACGCGAATGATCCCCAGGCGGTCGGTGCGCACGCCCCAGCGCAGGCCCTCCCAGATCTCACCGCCCTGCTCAAGCTCGGCGATCCTGGCCTCATAGCGCGCGATTCGCTCCTCATGCTCCCTGATATAGCGGTCGAAATACTCCTTGCTCGCCCTACGATCCCTCATGAAACGCCCTCCGCCCCGCGCTCCCCTGCTCTCATATCCATCTCGTGACACCCGGCTCTATCGATCAATCGACAAGAAGACCGCAAGGTCAGCTGGGTAGTTTACAGACTGGACGAGCGAAGGCTCCCCTGCCAGGCCAAGTCCTCGCGCCACCGCCGCGGCCTCCCAGCTCCAGTAGCCGGCGTAGAGCATGCGGGGGAGGTCGCGGTGGGACCCGGCCCACCCCGCGCCCTGGTTGCGCCGGTACCAAACCACGAGGTAACTCTTGATCAGGCCGATGGCCTCCGGGCCAGGCCCCGCCTCAAGGGCGTCCGCGAGTTCCGTGAACCCGCGCGGCCAGACGAGGTTATGCCACGGTGACTCCACCTCAGACCCCACTGACGCCAGGATGGCCGCGGTCACCCGGTCAAGATTGCCGGCCGCCCCCATCGCACCGGCGATCGCATCGGCACAGTGAGCGTCCACCCCGAAAAGCACCGCCATGGACGCCAGCTCGATGGATCCCCCGTAACCCGTCTTCCGCAGGAAATCGATCTGCGAGATGATTGCCTCAAGAGCGGCCGGTCGGATCTCCTCGAGGTCGTCGCCGCGCGAATACCGAGCGCGGATGACGTTCAGGCGGTCGGAGGCGATCCCCCGGCGCAGGCCCATGCCCTCGCGTTCGCTCGCAGGCGCGACCAGCTTTGCCTCCATCTGTGCGATGTGGGCCTCGCTCTCGCCGATATAGCGGTCGAAGTACGCGCGATCCGCCCTGGTGTCCCGTATCATCGCCTCGCCTCCTCGGTTTTCTGCGAGCATAGACGACGAACGCGGCATCGTCTCGCAGCCGTCCCGATCTTGACGAACGGCTTACCGACGGGGCACCCGACACAGCCCGCCGGCACAGCGAAATGCGTATATCCGCGGGCGATCTGCTGACAACCGTTGCCCGCGGAAGCAGGCGAAGTGGCCCGTGCCGCCCCCACTCTGCGCACTCCGCGCCTACCAGCGCTCCCGCGTCGCCGGCGGTGCACACGCTAGAAATCAAACGCGCGCGCGATGTCGTAGGAAATGAGAAGGTCGGCAGTCGCGTCCTGAGGCGTGGCATCGCGGTTCACGATCGCGATCTCATCGCCTCGGAAATACCCCGTGAGCCCCGCCGCCGGGTAGACCGCCAGTGATGTCCCGCCTATGACCAGAGCGTCTGCCTGCGCGATCGCACGGATGGCTCCCTCAAGCACGTTTTCGTCGAGCGGTTCCTCGTACAGGACCACATCCGGCTTCACCAGGCCCCCGCACGCCGAGCACCGGGGCACGCCATGCTTATCCTCATGCCCGTGGGCAAGGATCCATGCGGCGTCGTACACCGCCCCGCACCTCTGGCAGATGTTGCGTCTCACCGATCCGTGCAGCTCCCAGACGCGTTTCGACCCCGCGTCCTGGTGCAGGCCGTCGATGTTCTGCGTCACCACGGCGGCGAGAGAACCCTCCCGTTCAAGCTCAGCCAGCTTCAGGTGGCAGCGGTTCGGCCGGGCGTCGGGCGCGATCATCCGCGTGCGGTAGAACTCAAAGAACTCCTTCGGATGGCGCTCAAAGAACCCGTGCGAGAGCATGGTCTCGGGCGGGTAGGCGAACTTCTGGTGATACAACCCGTCCACGCTGCGGAAATCGGGGATCCCGCTCGCGGTGGACACACCGGCTCCGCCGAAGAAGACCACGCGCCCGTGCCCTTCGAACAGCTCGCGCAACGCCTGCTGAGCCTCGTGCTCTTCCGTGATAGCCCTGGTCATGCCAGCCCCTTTCAGTCGGTGACCTCAGTATAGGGCTGCCTGTTCACCCGCGTGTTCCGGTACCATGGAACGCGTCTATGAACCCCACTCCCTTGTAAGGAGCATCATGTCAAAGACATACACCTTCGCCTCATGGAATGTGAACGGCCTGCGCGCCGTGCTGAAGAAAGAGCCGAGCTTCACCGAGATCGCGACCGAGCTCGACGCCGACATCCTCGCCCTGCAGGAGACCAAGCTGCAGGAGGGCCAAGTTGAGATCGAGCTGCCCGGCTACCATCAGGTCTGGAGCTACGCCGAGCGCAAGGGCTACTCCGGTACCGCCGTGTTCACCCGCGAGGAACCGCTCTCCGTCCGCCATGCCGACGCCGTGCTCGGTCATGCCGCCGATGAGGGTGCCGAGCTTGTGGCCGCCGCCGCGAGCGAGGGGCGCGTCTGCGCCCTCGAGTTCGGGAGGTTCTGGTTCGTGGACGTGTACACGCCGAACGCGCAGGACAAGCTCGCCCGCATCGACGTGCGCATGGCCTGGGACGACGCCTTCCGCGCCTTCCTGAGCGGCCTTGAGCAGGAGACCGGAAAACCGGTCATCACCTGCGGGGACCTCAACGTGGCGCACGAGGAGATCGACCTCAAGAACCCCAAGAGCAACCGGGGCAACGCCGGCTTCTCCGACGAGGAGCGCGGCAAGTTCACCGAACTGCTTGACGCCGGGTTCACCGACACCTTCCGCTCCCTGCACCCTGATGAGGAGGGGTCCTACAGCTGGTGGAGCTATCGGTTCAACGCGCGCAAGAACAACGCCGGCTGGCGCATCGACTACTTCCTCGTGAGCGATGCCGTGGCTGACCGGGTGCGCGCGGCCGGTATCAGGAGTGACATCTTCGGATCCGACCACTGCCCCGTCACGCTGGAGATCGAGCTGTAGCCAGTTGCTCGAAGCTATCGTGCGAATGAAGCGGGCCGCGCTCAGGCGGGCCCGCTTTTTGCCGGCCACGCTCCACGCTGCTACTCTGCCGAGCGGCCCTATTGCTCCCCATGTCTACAGAGAGTCGCAACAGGCATGCTGTTCTCAATTGGCTCAACCAATCGCTCCTCAGCGCCCGCAGAGAGTCGGACTAGGGGCGGTGACCCGTCCGTGAGCCGATGAAGTCCTTCTCTATAGCCTCGTTTTACCTAAAATTTATTATTATAAATTTTTTGATATTTATACTTTATTTTATGGAACTTGGTTTTTCGACGTGGGAATCCGCTAGTAGAAAATGTCAGATCTGCGTCAAACCAAGCTTCGAATCGCCGTGCCTCGCGTTGACGAACAGCTTATTCAATGACAAAAACGATAAATGTGTATCTAATCGGCTCTGTTCACAACACCGCTATGGGCAAAACCCGCCATACTACGCTTCAAGAAACGTGTTTGGTGCCCTGTATAGACTCAGATCTGACATTTTCTACTACACGAGCCCTGACCAAAGCCCAAACACCATTCAAATCTGGACGCGTCCTGGAAAACACATGCGGGGGAAGCGGCGGCTAATCCTGATGCGGCACGGACGCCATGTGCTTTTTTGCATTGAGAATGAGGGCCTCACGCCCCGTGAGCAACATAGGGCGCGAGGAGAAAGCAAAGCGCTCGGGAGTGCTGCGCCAGCAGCGCCCCGCAAGGCTTTGGGGTAGAACCGTTCACAATCGTGATCGCCTGGTCAGCATGGAGACGCCCCATAGGAGCTGTGTCAGGACAGTAGGTACTTCACTTCGTCCATGAGGATAAGAAAACGTCCCGTAGGAGCTGGGACAGGACGTGTGACAAAGCGCGTGGTCCAGGGGCGCGGCGTCAGCCTTACGCCCCATGAGCTGCCGCGTATCCCCGACCCTCCAGAAGCTCCTCGGCCGCAGCTGTCTGGTCTGCCGTGCCGATGAGCCCCAGGGTATCGCCGATCTGCAAGGGCGCGTTCGCATCCACGATCGGGTAGATCTCGCCGTCGCGCCGTGCCACCACAGCCTGGGCTCCCGTGCAGACACGCAGGTTCAGCTCGGCGAGGGTCTTGCCCACCGCCGGGCCCTCGCCCACCACGGCCCACCTCATCTCAACCTCAGACAGGGTCGTCATCATGCGCTCGAAGGCGCGCGTGCGCTTGGCACGGGCGTTCTCGTCCAGCGCCTCGTATCCACTTTCACGCAGATCGTCAATGTACCCCTGGATCTGCCGCGGCTTGAATCCCAGGTCAAGCAGGGTATGGCGCAACAGCTCGATACCTGCCTCGAGCTCGGGGCGCACCACCTCGCTCGCACCCGCCTCAACAAGTGCGCCGATGGCGTCCTCGGAGCCCACGCGCGCGGACACCGAGAGCTTGGGGTTCTCCTGCCGCGCCGCCTGAGCGATCTTGATGGCCGAGCTATCCGCGCCGATCGTGATCACCAGGCCCCGCGCCCGATCAAGGTGAGCATGGGAGAGGATCTCGGAATTCGCCGCGTCACCCACGAGGACGGGAATACCGGCCTCATCGGCCTCCTCGGCGGTGAGCAGGTCGCGCTCCACCACGAGCACGGGTACCTCGAGGTCGCTGAGCACCTCGGCCACGTTCGCGCCCGACTGCCCGTAGCCGATGATGACCACGTGATCGCCGAGCCCCTCATCCGGCGCATCGAACTGGCGCACGTGGCGCTCGAACAGGTGCGCGAGGGCGGGCACGGAGCGGACCGCGCGCTCAAGCGGGGCCTCGAGCTTGAACACGAAGGAGTTGAGCGCGATCGAGACCACCGCGCCGCCAAGGATCAGGCTGTACTGCTCCGACGTGAGAATACCGAGCGCCATGCCCACCTGACCGATGATGAAGGAAAACTCGCCGATCTGCGAGAGGCCCGCGCCCACCGTGAGCGAGGTCTTGAGGCCGGCGGAGAACAGCACGCCGAGTGCCATGTTGATGAGCCACTTGCCGACCATGATCAGAAGCACCAGGGCGATGAGCTGGGGCAGGTTGTTGATGAGCGTCTGCGGGTTCACCATCATGCCCACGGAGGCGAAGAAGATGATCGAGAAGAGGTCCTGGAAGGGGATGGCCTCGGCCGCCACGCGATGCGAGAGCTTGGAGCTCGAAACCACCACGCCGGCGAGGAAGGCGCCGAGGGCCACGGAGAGGTCGAAGATCACCGCAGCGAGCATCGCCGTTCCGAGCGCGATCACGATGACCGCAAGCTGGAAAAGCTCCCGGGGGCAGAAGGTTGCGATGCGGGCGAGAAGCCACGGCAGGAACTTCGATCCCACGACGAGCATGAGGACGACGAAGGCCGCGGTCTTCGCCAGCGCGATACCGATCTCGCTCGCGAGCTCGGCGGGGGCGATCTCCTGCGCGCCGAAGATCACCGGGAGCACCACGAGGATGACCACCGTGGCGAGGTCCTCGACGATAAGCCAGCCCGTGGCGATGCGCCCGCCCTCGGTCTGGTACAAACCGGCATCCGTGAGGTTCTTGATCAGCACGACCGTCGAGGCGATGGACACCGAGAGGCCGAGCATGATGCCCGCCTCAGACGACCACCCAAAGGCCTGTGCCAGGGCGTATCCGGCGGCGGTGCCGAGGAGGATCTGCAGGATGGCGCCGGGCACGGCGACGCCCTTGACCTCGTTCAGGTCCTTGAGCGAGAAGTGCAGGCCGGTGCCGAACATGATGAACATGACGCCGATCTCGGCGAGCTGGCTCATGGCGTCTGAGTCGCCGATGAAGCCGGGGGTGAACGGGCCCACCGCGAGGCCACCGACCAGGTATCCCACGATGGGCGGCAGGCGCAGCATGCGGGCGACCAGCCCGCCGACGAACGCGGCGACGAGCGCGAGGACGAACGTCATGAGCAGTACGGTATCTCCGTGCATAGGACCTCCGAGGATGCGCGGCGGCACGGAACATGGCCGCCGAAACGCGGTCAAAAACAGCGTTTTGTCAGTTTCTCTGGCTTTATCCTACCCACGCAGGTTAAATTTACGCACCAAACGCTCGATCCGCCTGACCCAGGGTGCATAGAGCGCGGCCAGAAAGATGCAAGTCGCAAGTGCGTGCGTGAGGTCGAAGGGAAGCGCGGCGGCGAGACGGGCGAGGGCGCCGGGGAGCGTGAGGGGCCGTACGAACCCGATGATGTCGTAGGCGTTGATGACGGCCCCGTACACGAGGCCCGAGCCGAGGCCGCAGGCCATGAGCGCCCAGAACCTCACGTCGCCATCGCGTCGCGTGAAAACCCCTGCTTGTGCGAGTGCGCCGCCGAGATAGCCCACCACGCCCCAGGCGTACATCTGCCAAGGGGTCCACATACCCTGCCCGAGGAAGAAGTTGCTCGTGAACGCCGCCAGGGCCCCCACCATGAAGCCGTTGCGGGGACCCAAGGTCGCCCCGGCGATGATGGCGATCGCCGACACGGGTTTGAAATCGGGAATCGGCCCGAACAGGAGCCGACCGGCGGCGGCGAGGGCGGCGAGCACAAGGGTCGGCATGATCTGCCGGAGCGCCGGACGCGATGACTCGTACCCCGCGAAGAACAAGACGATCACGAGGGCCACCACGAGGAGCATGAACCCCGCGGCGCTCGATGCGTTGGTGAGGAGCGCGGCCGCCATGACCGCAGGCACGGCGAGGAGGAGGGGCGCCTCGAGGGCGCGCAGCGTGCGGCCAAGGAGGGCGGGAGCCGGGGTGACAGCTCCCGGGACGTCCTGGGCGTGAGCCGGAACGGAGGCGCTCTTTTCACCCAGGAAGGCAGCTGGGGCTGGGGTCTCCTGCCTGTTCACAGCACACGCGGCGGCAGGAGGGTCCTGCTCGTTCCGAGCGGCGTTCTGAGCAGAAGCGTCGCTCCCGCCTCTGGTGGAAGTTCGGGCGGAAACGCACCGCATATCCCTGTTAGGGTCGGTAGTAGACATTGCCTGCGAAGAACTCCTCCCGGGGACTCGTGCACGCGATCTCGCCGTCGAAGACCATGGACACGTCGTCGACCACCTGGCTCACGAAATCGAGGTCGTGGGTCGCAAGGACGATGTCCGTGCCGGCATCGGCAAGCTCACGGAGCAGGCGGGCGACCGTGCGGCGCGCGGCGAGATCGAGCCCCTTGCTCGGCTCGTCGAGCAGCAGCAGACCGGGCCTGGTGAGGGTGAGCTTCGCCAGGGCAAGCAGCTGCTGCTGACCGCCGGAGAGGTCATAGGGGTGCAGGGCCATCAGGTCCGCGAGGCCCATGCGGTCGGCCATCGCGTCGGCACTCCGCTGCCCGCAGCCGGCCATCCGCGCCCATTCCATCAGCTCGTCCGCCACCGTCTCCTCGGCAAAGACCGCGCGCGGATCCTGCGGCAGGAGGGCCCGGGCAGAGGCCGCGCAGGAGAGCGATCCCTTGGAGAGCGTTCGGGCCCCGGCCATGAGGGAGAGCAAGGTGGACTTCCCGCTCCCGTTGCCACCCACCAGCGCATGGATGCGGCCGGGGGCCACCGTGAGGTCGAGGTTCCTGAGCACCCAGTCCGCATCGCGCCCATAGCGGAACCAGGCGCGGGCGAGGCGGACGGCCGGCTGGGCGCGCCGCCGAGTGTTTGCGAATGCCTGGAATGGGGAGGCCTGCTCCGAACGCTGGGGATTCACAGCGGCGGGCGGTCTGGATGCGGCCGGTGCAGATGGTATGCCTGCGCCTACGGTACCCGATACGGAGGATGCGCCGACGTCTGCGGCCCCACATGCAGAAGCCGCATCTTGGCGCCCGCCCCCGCGCGCCACGTTATCGCCCTCGAACAACGCCGGTCGCTCCTCAAGCGCGGAGATGTCCGCAACCGGGCCGATCCTCCCCTCCTTAAGCTCAAACGCGCAGGTGGCATACGGCACCATCGCCTGCGGCCGGTGTGTCGCCACCACGACGGTGCAGCCGAGCTCGCGGTTCACCCGGAACAGCGCGTGCAGGAAGGTGCGCTCCGCGATGGGGTCGAGCTGGGCCGTGGGCTCGTCGAGCAGCAGCAGGCGCGGCTGCATCACGAGGACGGAGGCGAGGGCGAGCAGTTGCTTGCGCCCGCCCGAGAGCGTGTCGGTCCGGCTCCGGAACCAGTCCTCCATCCCGAAGAAATAGCTGGTCTCGGCCACCAGGCGACGCATCTCCCCCTGTGGGACGCCGAGGTTCTCGAGACCGAAGGCCATCTCGTGCCAGACGCTCTCGCACACCAGCTGGTTATCGGGGTTTTGGAACACGTAGCCAATCCCCGACGCCGAGGCCGCGGGTGCAAGCGAACCCAAGGGCTCCCCGAGCACGCGCGCATCGCCCGTGCGAACGCCCGCCGGGGCGATCTCAGGCTTCAGGAGTGAGAGCAGGGTCGACTTCCCCGACCCCGTCCCGCCAACCACCAGGGCAAAAGCACCGGCAGGCACCGTCCAGTCGAGGCCATGCAGCACCGGGGACGCAGCCCCAGGATAGGTGAACGAGAGGCCCGAGATGTGAATCGTCTCCCCCGTTGCGTTGTGCTCCGCGATGGGGGAAGCCTGCCCGTGCGGAGACGCAAAACCAGCCCCGGACGTGGAACCGCTCCGATCGGGTGGCACCTGCCCGCATGGCGGCACGGAGCCCCTGTTCTCCCCCCTCATGCGAACCTCCCCCGCTCATAGACGTGCAGCGCCGTGGGGACGAGCATCCACAGCGCATACGGCACATACCCCCACCAGGGCACGAGGGCGCTCATCGTCGGGAAGAACCGGTACTGCGACGACGCGAGCCAGGCGAGGCCGACCATGGCCGCGGCGGCGGCCAAAAGCGCCAGGAGCCGCAAGGCATCCGCCCCGGTGAAGCGATGGCGCGCATAGGTGGTCCGCCGGCGGGCGACGCCCCAGCCGCGCGCCCGCATCGCGTCGGCCGTCTCCAGCGAATCCTCCATCGCCCAGCCCATGAGCACGCTCGAGGCGCGCAGGCGGGAGCGCGTGGAGGCAACGAGCGAACCCCGCCCCCGCGACACCACGCCCTGCACGGTGAGGATCGACCGCCCCTGTCGCATGAACCGGGGAATCAGCCGCATGACCATGGACACCATGAGCGCCACCACCGGGGCCGCGTTCCCCGCGAGCGCCATCACGCGGTCGAAGGGCAGCAGCTCCGCCGCGGCCTGAAACCACAGCGCGCTCGTCACCAAGAGGCCGCCCATCGCGCATCCGTACCAGATGCTCTCGAGGTAGATCGCACGTGGCCCGATGCGGAAGACCTCAGTCAGGCCGGCCGCCGAGAACAGCGGGTTCACGAGCGCGATCAGCGCGATCAGCGGCAGCTGCCAGCGCAGAGCCGCGAGGACGGACGCGAGGCCGCGCAAGCAGGAACCGTAGACCAGGGCCCCGGCGAGCGAGAGGGCGATGAGCACGGGCTGCACGCTGAACATCGTGAGGCCGAGCGTGACCGTGAGATAGGCCGCCGGTACCGCGGGGTGGGCGGTGGCGAAAGCCGTGATGCGATCGGGCGCGTTCATCGGCGGCCCCGGGCATCGGGGGTGCGCGGACCAGCGGAGTTCGCCCCTTCCGCATCCCCGGTGCGGGCCCGCCAGGTATCAAGGCCCTGATCCTGCGTCGCCCGTCCGCCCCGGTTGCGTATGAACGCATAGGCGCCGAACCCCGCAGCCAGCACGAGGGCTCCTACGCCGATACCGGCCCCGTTGGGGAGTGCCGCGCCGGTGAGCAGGGAGCCGATGGTGTCAAGCCCGGCGGCTCCCCCCACGGGCGTTGCCGCAGCCCGCGATGCGTCCGGTGCGAGGGCGAGGACAGACGGCGCATCCGAGGAGCTTGCATCGCCGGGGGCCGTGAGGAGCACCGTGCCCTCACGGGTGACAAGCGGGGAAGACGCCGTGTCCAAAGCGGTGCCGGGGTCGCGAAGCCGCGCGGCCCGCAGGGAAGGCGAGCTGCCCGCGGGCGCGTCAACCTCCACGGAGACGACTCCGCCTGCGGCATCGACGATGAGCAGCTCCGCGGTGGCCTCGGAGGCACGGGCGCCCCAGGCCGTGGCCACCGGCACGGGTGCGAGCGGGGCAGCGAGACCAGGCAGGTCAACCTCCGCCTCGAACACCGGATCGTCCCCCGCAGCCGCGGGCAGGGCAAGAAGCAGGGCACGGTGGGTGTGCGCACCCTCCGTATCCGCCAACACCACGAGGGCCCGGTCAGCGAAGATGACCGGGTCGCAGGCAGGGATGCCCGTCCCGAGATCGAGCGAGGCCGACACGGCGAGCAGCGGCGTGCCGGCATCACCGCTCGAACTTACGGCAGTCGACGAACCCTCGGCCGCCGAGCCGTCCTGCGACCCCACCAGCCCTGCGGAGGCGGGGGCCGCCTCGCCCCCGCCGCCGAGCACCACGGCCCGAGCAGCCTTGCCGTCAGAGAACACCCCGAATGCAACGTTGCGGCCAGCCTGCGCATACAGCGAATTCGCGAGACGCAGGCAACCGGGGTCCTCGGCCACCGCTGCCGCCGGCATGTCGGCGAAGAGCCAGTCGCGAACGGCCCCCACCGCTCTCACCGTCGAGATGCCGTCGTTCAGCAAAACGACACCGTCCTGGGCTACGAGCTGCGGCGGGGCGGCGATCCCGGACGCCGAAAGGGCCAGCTGCGCTGACGAGGCCGCCGCCCCATCGAAATCCGCATGCGCCGCAAGCGTGATGCTCCGGGCCTCCCCCTCATCAGCCGCGAGAGCGGAGTAGATCAGGCCGCCGGCCGCCGCCAGCACAGGAGAGGCCGCATCTCCACCGGCGCCGTCTTCGAACGTGTCCGACGCCGTCCACACCGCGTTCAGGTCCTCATCGAAGGCAGCGAGGCGGCCTTGGGAGAGAGCTGTCACGAGCACGGCATCCGCAAAGACCGCGCGGGGGGCGGTTCCCGCGGGGAACGGCAGGTCGACCTGGGCGGACACGGTGCCGGTCGCGGCATCAACCTTCATGATCCGCCCGCCGGCAACCAGGCAGGCAAAGGTGGTCTGCCCGATTTGACGAAGTGCGAGCGGAGCGATCGGCCCCTCTGCGCCCGCAAAGCGCCAGGCCTCATCGCCCGACGCCGGTGCGGCAACCGGCACCGCGCCGGGAACCAGGCTCTCGGCCATGGTGCTGGCGTAGCCCGGCCACGCGGTATAGGTCGCGGTGAACGTGGACGCCTCATCGGGGACGGCCTCGTCGGCATGGGCCCGGGCCGCACAGGTGGTGACCGCCACGCCGGCCACCGCGCTGGCAGCCGCGATCCGCAGCGCCTGCCGGCGCGTCACCATCCTCGCCTGGCCCATCCCGCCTCCGATCATCCCTACGCACTCATATGAAGGTGCGCTGTCCTGTGCCCACATTGTAGCGTCGATGCCTCCCCGCCCGCCGGGGCCGGCGACGCCGGGACTCCGCGCAGCCATGCCGCATTCAACATCAAGCCCTCGGTTGGCAGGACGAGGCCCCAGGCCCGTGCGGTCGAGGACGCTGCCGCGCGCCGTCCAGCTGGTGGCAGTGCCGCCCAATCTGCGTGATCGAGGACCCCACCCAAGCGCCCTCGACGAGCCCGCCGCCGACCCCAACGCCGCCAAATCCGCGCACCCTCCCGGGAACACGTGGTCCCCGCAGCCCGTCCTCACGCAGCCGGCACATGCGACGTGGGCGTTCACTGTGCACGGGCTGCGCCGCCTTCCCGCTGCAGGCCCTGCGCTATCATCAGAGTGACTCTGAAAAATCCACCGAGGGGATCATATGGACGCAACCGCCATCGTCCTCGCCGCCGGCGAGGGCACCCGCATGAAGTCCAAGCACGCCAAACTCTCCCATGCCATCTTGGGAAAACCGATGATCAACTGGGTTGTGGACGCCGCGATCGAGGCCGCTTGCGAGCGGATCGTCGTCGTGGTCGGCTGCCACGCGGACGAGGTCCGCGCCTTGCTGGCAGACGCGTACGCAGACTCCCCCATCCCCGTCGAGACCGTCGAGCAGGCCGAGCAGCTGGGCACGGGCCACGCGGTGCGCATCGCCCTCGAGGCCACCGGCATTAACAAGGGGCCCGTCGTGGTCCTGAACGGCGATCTCCCGCTCATCCAGCCCGAGACCATCCGCCGCTTCGCCTCCTCGATCGCCGAGGGCGACGTCGCAGGCAGCGTCCTCACCATGACCCCGCCGGACCCGTTCGGCTACGGTCGCATCCAGCTCGACGCCGAGGGATCCATCGTCCGCATCATCGAGCAGAAGGACTGCACGCCTGAGCAGGCCGAGTGCCTCCTCGAGTGCAACGCCGGCTGCTACGCCTTCGACGGGGCGCTCCTCGCTGGGCACATCGGGCAGATCAGGAGCGAGAACGCCCAGAGCGAGTACTACCTCCCCGACATGGTGGAGATCCTGAAGGCCGCCGGCGAGCGGGTGGGCATCTACCATTGCGACGACTACCGCGACGGCCTGGGCGTCAACACCCGCGCCCAGCTCGCCGAGCTCACGGCCATTGCCCGCGACCGCGTGAACGCCCGCCTCATGGCGGAGGGCGTCACGTTCATCGACCCCGCGCAGGCCTGGATCTCCCCGGATGCGCAGATCGGCCGCGACACCGTCGTCTGGCCCCAGACGCATCTCATCGGCCGCGCCCAGGTGGGCGAGGACTGCCAGCTCGGCCCCAACGCGCGTCTTACGAACGTCCGCGCCGGCAACGGCTGCGTCATCGACGAGACCGTGGCCATCGACGTCGCGCTCGAGGATGACGTCACCTGCGGCCCCCGCGCCTACCTGCGCCCCGGTACGCACATGCTCACCGGCTCGAAGGCCGGCACGCATGTGGAGATCAAGAAATCGACCATCGGTGAGGGGTCCAAGGTTCCGCACCTCTCCTATATCGGCGACACTACCATGGGCGCCGGCGTCAACGTGGGCGCCGGGTCCATCACCTGCAACTACGACGGCGCGCGCAAGCACGCGACGGTCATCGGCGACGGCGCCTTCATCGGCTCCGACACGATGATGGTCGCGCCCGTGCGCATCGGAGCCGGGGCGCTGGTGGGCGCCTCGAGCTGCATCACCAAGGATGTCCCTGACGGGGCGCTCGCGCTCGAGCGCTCTGAGCAGCGCATCATAGAGGGCTACGCCGACGCGAAGCGCGCGAAGGAGTGACCCGAGGTCGTGAACGCGGCCGCACGGCAAGAAGTTGGGCACCTACCAGAAGGAGAAGAAGGGGCTATGCCGACAAACGATCCCAGAAAGAACCTCTGCATCAGCAAGAGCTTGCGCGTGTTCTCGGGTTCATCCAACCGTCCGCTTGCGGAGAAGATCGCGCACGAGCTCGGAGTCGAGCTGGCGCCCATCACGCTTGAGCAGTTCGCCAACGGCGAGATCTACGCCCGCTACGACGAGTCCATCCGCGGCGCCGACGTGTTCTTCGTGCAGTCGATCTCCGGCCGCGTGAACGACATGCTCATGGAGGTCCTCATCGCCGCCGATGCCGCCAAGCGTGCCTCCGCCCGCTCCATCACGGCCGTCATCACCCACTACGGCTACGCCCGTCAGGATCGCAAGGCCGGTCCGCGCGAGCCCATCACCGCGCGCCTCGTGGCCGACCTCCTCGAGCGCGCCGGCATCGACCGCATCATCACGCTCGACCTGCACCAGGGCCAGATCCAGGGCTTCTTCGATGTCCCGGTGAACCACCTCTCGGCGCTGCCGCTGTTCGCCGACTACTACAACAACATGGACTTCGACACCGACAACCTCGTCGTGGTCTCCCCCGATGTGGGCCGCGCCAAGGCGGCCAAGAAGCTGTCCGACATGCTCGGCTGCAGCCTGGCCATCGCGCACAAGGGCCGTCCGCGCCACAACGCCGCTGAGGTCATGGGCATCATCGGTGACATCGAGGGCAAGACCTGCGTCATCAACGACGACATGATCGACACCGCGGGCACCCTCTGCGCGAGCGTGCGCGAGCTCAAGAAGATGGGCGCCGGCGACATCTACGTGTGCGCCACGCACGCCATCTTCTCCGGCCCCGCCATCGAGCGCCTGAACGACGCGCCGATCGTCGAGTGCGTGGTCACCGATGCGATCCCCGTCGAGATCGGCGGCAAGATCAAGACGATCACCGTGGCCGGGGAGTTCGCGAGCGCGATCTCGGCCGTGTACAACGAGCAGTCCGTCTCCAAGATCGTGGGCGGCGACTTCGCGATGTAAGCGCCGGGGCCCGGTTGGCCCTCCCGCTCGCATGGACGGTATGCGCCGCGCATGAAGCGACGACGGCCCGCCAGCTGGGACTCCGGCTGGCGGGCCGTTCTTCAGATCGTGAGCCCCTCTTTGATGAACTCGCCGCGATCGAGCTCGTCGAAGGCCTCTCGCAGCTCCGCTTGGCTGTTCATGACAATCGGCCCGGCCCAGGCGACCGGCTCGTTGAGGGCGCGGGACCCCATGACGAGCACCTGCGAGCCCTCCCCGACGCCCTCGAGGACGAGGCTGTCGCCGTCCGTGAGCTTCACCGCGGTCTTCTCGCGCACGAGCGCGCCGTCGATGCGGGCATCGCCCTTGAGCGTGAACGCCATGAAGGAGTCGTCGGGTGCGGTCGGGATCTCGAGGGCCGCGCCGTCCTTGAGGTGCACGTCCAAGTAGGTGAAGGGGAGATGCCCGCTCACGTGGCCCGTGACCTCGCCGAAGCTGCCCGAAAGAACGCGGACGCGACCGCCTTCGATCTCCACCTCGGGGATATCCTCGGCGTGGAGGGCCTGATAGGTGGGCGAGCTCATCTTCTCGGCGGCCGGGAGGTTCAGCCAAAGCTGGACACCGAGCAGGCAGTCCGCCGCGGGGATCTGCTCCTCGTGCAGGATGCCCGACCCGGAGTTCATCCACTGGACCTCGCCATCTGAGACGGTGTCCTCGTTGCCGAGCGTGTCCTTGTGCCTCATCTTGCCGCGGTACACGTAGCTGATGGTCTCGATGCCGCGATGCGGATGAAGCGGGAACCCGGCCGTGTAGTCGGCGGGATCTTCGCTGTCGAACGAGTCGAGCATGAGGATCGGGTCGAACTCGCGGACGGTCTCGCTGCCCAGGACGCGCACCAGGCTCACGCCCGCGCCGTCAACGGTCCCATGGCCGATGACCTGTGTTTTGATATGCCGCTGCATGGGACCTCCTCTCGGTTGCCGTGTATCTCGCCTCTCAGATGTCGCCTGTGCACCTATACCCGGGGCCCGGGGCGTTAATCCTGCGGCCTGCCGGCAAAGACGGACCGCTGGGATATGATGGAGGGCACGCGAACAGAAAGGAAGCGCACGCGATGGCAGCAGCACAGCCCGGAACGATCCGCCTGGTCGCCGGCCTCGGCAACCCGAGCGACGAGTACGCGGAGACCCGCCACAACGCCGGATTCAAGGCGGTTGACGAGCTCGCCCGGCAGGCGGGCGTCTCATATTGGAAGACCCAGCTCGGGGCCGAGGGCGCCGTCATCAGGGTGCGCGACGGCGCCGCGGAGGACGGGCGGCGCGACGTGGGGCTCGTGAAACCGCAGTCGTACATGAACACGAGCGGCGGACCCGTCTCTTATTNAGGTCGGCGGCGGGCATGCCGGGCACAACGGGCTGCGCTCCATCATCGACAAGCTCGGAAGCCGTGACTTCAGCCGTGTCCGTGTGGGCATCGGCGATCCCCCGGGGCGCATGGCCGTGGCGGACTTCGTGCTCAAGCAGTTCCGTCCCAAGGAGGCCGAGGAGTTCGCCGACACCTGCGCCCGTGCCGCCGAGGCCGCCGCGCTGGCCGTCACGCGCGGCGTGGTCTTCGCCCGCGACCACGTGAACGGATCGGCAGGCAGCAACGGGAAGCACTAAAGCGAGATACCGGCTGGCCCTGTATGCAGCAGCGACTTCTGCATGCTGGGATCAGCTGGTTCGCTGGCTCAGCCCCACGCATTTCTCTGCTCAGAATCGGGCCGCAGAGCATCTACCCCGCGAATGCGCTACAACTCATCACCTTGCGCAGAGCTTCGCCCCTATACAAGACTCCACCATGTTGAAAACTTCCAGAAGTGCGGCAGTGAATTCGGATCTGCTCAGTAGAGGCGGAATTTCGCCTCCGATTTTCTGAGAAAACGCCTTGGAAGTTCACGGGCTACTCAGTCGATTCCATTTTACTGCCGCACTTCTGGAAGTTTTCATTTTGCGCTTTGCTATCTGATTGCTTTATTTAGATAAATTTACATAAAAATCCAAATAATAGAGAATCACGTTCAAGAGCGTGGGAGAACCTGCCCATCTGAACCGGAAGAACGGCGCGAAGCGCATGCTTAACCGAAGCGGTGCTGGCCAAGTACCTTAAATCTCCCCGTTTCCCGTGAAACACGAGCCACGGAACCGTCCACACACGCTGCAGATACAACAGACGCTTAGCACCGGCATCAGTATGCGCTTGGACTGCCCCGTCGCGAAACCACTACGGTTCACATCAGATCCCGCCACCCTCATACGCCAGAACTGCCCCACCATTCCCACTCTGAGACTCGCCGCGGTCATCCGCCGTCCACATACGCTAGGACTGCCCGCGTGCATGCGTGGTCCTGATTGCGATCCTGTTTCAGCCATGCCCCACCCATTCCCCTCTGCCACATAATCCCTGTCAAACGCCCTCATAAAACCGCCTGCGGCCCCATACCGCCCACCCGGCGATACAACCTCGCACCTGCACCGTTGCGATATACTTAAACCCTTACTGTGCATCATTCGCCATGGTGCGCGGCAACGGGTTGCAGGTGGGGCACGGCCACCGGGAAACCTCCTGGCACGCCATCCAGCCCTGGCACAAGAGAGGGGTTTTATGTTTCAAATCCTGAAGAAGACGCAGTTCTCGGAGAAGGTCTTCGAGTTCCGCGTCCACGCTCCGAGGATGGCCCGCGCGGCTCACGCCGGCCAGTTCCTCATGGTGCGTATCGACGAGACGGGCGAGCGCGTCCCCTTCACCTTCGCCAACTGGGACGCTGGGGAGGGCTGGATCGAGTTCATCTTCATGGTGATCGGCAAGACCACCCGCTGCCTCTCCGAGCTCAACGAGGGCGACTACATCCGCGACATCACGGGCCCCTTGGGCAAACCCACCGAGATCGAGGGCGACCGCGTCGCCATCGTCGGCGGCGGCGTGGGCCTGGCTATCGCCTACCCGGTCGCGCGCACGGCCTGCGAGGAGGGCAAAGAGGTCAACGTCATCATGGGCGCCCGCTCCAAGGACCTCATGATCCTCTTCGAGCAGTTCGCCGCCCTTCCCCTCAAGAACCTCTTCGTCACCACCGACGACGGCTCCATGGGCGAGCAGGGCGTGGTCACGCTCCCGCTCGGCCGCCTATGTGAGACCGACCAGATCGACTCCGTCTTCTGCGTCGGCCCCGTCCCGATGATGAAGTTCTCGACCCTCACCTGTCGCGAGCACAACATCCCGATCACCGCCAGCCTCAACCCCATCATGGTCGACGGCACGGGCATGTGCGGCTGCTGCCGCGTCGAGGTGGGCGGCGAGACGCAGTTCGCCTGCGTCGACGGCCCCGACTTCGACGCCACGCTCGTCGACTGGGACGACCTCGCGCGCCGGCAGGCCACCTACCGGCCCGAGGAAGCCGAGTCCGTCCATCATCATGAGGAAGAGGGGTCCTGCGCATGCCAGAGGTAACCAAGTACCGTCCGAGCCGCGACCCGCGCGTCGCTCCCAACGAGGAGCCCGCCGCCGAGCGCGCCCGCGACTTCCGTCCGGTTGACACCGGTTTCACCAAGGAGAATGCCATCACCGAGGCCAACCGCTGCCTCGACTGCAAGCGCCCGTTCTGCATGGAGGGCTGCCCCGTCGGCATCCACATCCCGCAGTTCATCGAGCGCATCCGCGCGGAGGACTGGGCCGGCGCGCTTTCGACCATCAAGGGCGACAACCTGCTCCCGTCCGTCTGCGGCCGCGTGTGCCCGCAGGAGAACCAGTGCGAGGGCCGCTGCATCCTTGGCCGCAAGGGCGAGCCCGTGGCCATCGGTCAGCTCGAGCGCATGCTCGGCGACATGGCCGACGAGGTGGGCCAGGCGCCCGAGTGCAAGCCGAAGAACGGCAAGAAGGTGGCCGTGATCGGCTCCGGCCCGAGCGGCATCGCCTGCGCGGGAGAGCTCGTGCGCGAGGGCTTCGAGGTCACCGTGTTCGAGGCCTTCTTCACGGGCGGCGGCGTGCTCACCTACGGCATCCCCGAGTTCCGCCTGCCGAAGGAGATCGTCAAGCGCGAAATCGAGAGCCTGGAGCAGCTCGGCGTCCACTTCGAGTACAACTCCGTGGCCGGCCGCCTCTTCACCGCCGACCAGCTTTTCGAAGAGGAGGGCTTCGATGCGATGTACCTCGCCGTCGGTGCCGGCCTTCCCCGGTTCCTGTATGTCCCCGGTGAGAACCTGCCGGGCGTCTACTGCGCGAACGAGTACCTCACGCGCACGAACCTCATGCACTCGTACGACTTCCCCACCTACGACACGCCCATCAAGCACGGCAAGCACGTCGTGGTCTTCGGCGGCGGCAACGTGGCGATGGACGCGGCCCGCACGGCCCTGCGCCTGGGCGCCGAGAGCGTGACGCTCGCCTACCGCCGCACCGAGGCCGAAATGCCCGCGCGCCTGGCCGAGGTGCACCATGCCAAGGAGGAGGGCGTCAAGATACTCGAGCTCGTGAACCCGCTTGAGTTCACGGCCGATGAGAACGGCTTCGTGGCGAGCGTGAAGCTCGAGCGCATGGAGCTCGGCGAGGAGGACGCCTCCGGGCGCCGTCGCCCGGTTCCGGTGCCGGATTCCGCGTTTGAGATCCCCTGCGACGTGGCGATCACCGCTATCGGCACGCGCGCGAACCCGTTCGCGACGCTCTGTGCCGATGTTGAGACGAACCGCTGGGGTCTCATCGAGGCCGACGAGGACGGCCGGACGAGCGACCCCAAGGTTTGGGCTGGCGGCGACATCGTGACCGGTGCCGCGACGGTCATCCTGGCCATGGGCGCCGGCAAGAAGGCCGCGCACTCGATCACGGAGACGCTGCTCGCGGAGTAGGGTTTACCGGGGAGTTTCCTGGTCTTTTTGAGGCCGTCGGGCTGCGTGCCCGGCGGCCTCTTTTATTCGCGTAGTTGACCTGTTGAAAAGGTTTCCTGGTCTGTTTTGGTCATCGAGCTATGCACGTTCGGCGGCTTTTTTGGTGGGGTTCCATCTTTTAGGGCCATGCACCTGTAACGCCTCGTTACCTATAGCGCCTCGCTGGTCCCCCAGCAGGATGTCCTCTGGATGCACGGTATTTCGACTCGATTCCGCGTTCCTGTGAATGTGGTCATCCCGCTGGACTGCATGTTTGCAAGTCGATGTGACCCAGAATGCAGGATGTCCCCTGAATGCCCGTGCATCCAAGGGACATCCTGTTTACCAACCCTCTAAAACCGTGCATTCAGGGGGCGTCTTGCATCCCGATCGCTTTCAGTCGTCCAGCCGTACACCCAAGGGACATCTTGCGGTACCACTTGCAGGCATCCAACTCGAGCTCAGTCTTCCCGCTGCTCAAAGAAGGCTTCCGTCGTCGCGGGCGCCTCGACAACATCTGACGCGTCGGGTACCGCTCCAGCCACAGCTCCTGCAACGCCACCACTGATACCGGCACCATCCGCATCAACCCCCAGCGCGGCCAGCTTCGCGCGGTATGCCGCGACGATCACGTCGACGCAGCCTTGGCGCCCGAGCTTCGCACGGTTCACCACGAGGTCCTTGCCGTCGGTCATCTTCCACTTGCCCGCGGAGTACCGCTTGTAGAAGAGCTCACGCGCCTTCTGCATGTCACGTACGAGCTTGGCTCCGCGCCGGCGGCTCAGCCCGCGCTTGGCCCGCACGATCTCGACGCGGTCCTCAAACGGGGCGGTCACGAGCACCGCGATATGGTTGGGATTGCGCCGCAGCAGGTAATCGGACAGGCGCCCCTCAATGATGCAGCTCTTGGTGGCCGCCAGATCGTGAATCACCTGCGTCATGGAGCTGAACAGTTTGTCGGAGAGGCTCCGCGAATCAACGCGATCAGGCAGGAAGGCCACGAACTCCTCGGCCATGCGCTCGTCAAAAGCCGCGAGCCTGTCCATCGACTCCCCGTTCCTGATCGATGAGCGCACGAGCAGCTCGTTGTCGTAGAGCGGGATCCCCAGCTCCATCGAGAGCATCTTGCCGATCTCGTGCCCTTCGGCGCCGAAATCGCGCGCGATCGTGATGATCACCGGCTGGTCGGCGCTGCCCGCCGCCTGCGTGCCGGCAGCTCCATCGCTCCCGCGCCTCTTGAAGAACAGTGCCATGTCTACCTCCTCACGCCGTCCGTAGACGGCGAAGCTTCTTCTATGCGGCAACCTGACGCCGCTGGTATGCGCGAACCGCAAGCGAGATCCCGAAGTTCAGCGCGAAGTACAGGGCGAACACGAATCCGTACAGCAGCATCACCTGGCTGAGGTCCACGGCGTGCGCCATGACAACGTTCGTGGTGTACATGAACTCCGCCACGTTGATGCCCGCCAGGTACGAGGAGTCCTTGATGACCGTCGTGCACTGGGAGAACAGGGCGGGAATGATCGTCTTGAACGTCTGGGGAAGCACGATGTAGACCATCGTGGTCCAGAAGCCAAAGCCCTGCGAGCGGGCCGCCTCGAACTGGCCCGTAGGCACGGCGTTGAAGCCTCCGCGCACAATCTCGGCCATGACCGCCGAGGTGAACAGCGTGAACGCGAGCACCGAGATCAAGATGTCGGAACCCTGCACGGTGAAGTAGATGAACAGGATCCACAGCAGGTTCGGGGTGCAGCGGAACAGCTCGATATAAGCGCTGGCCACGATGCGCAGCAGGCGCGGGCCGTACTGCTTCGCGATCGCGAAGACGGTGCCGAGGATGAGCGAGAAGATGATCGCCAGCACCGAGATCTCGATGGTCTTGATGAAGCCGCCGAGGATGTAGATGAGGTTGGTCGCGGTGAAGATCTCCATTTCTTACGCCTCCTTCCCGTCGGTCCCCGCCGAGGCGGCGGCCAGATCGGCGAGCCCCGGGATCTCCTTCGCACGCGGGCGCTGCTTGGAGCGGCGCTCCAGGAACTGCACGAGCAGGGCGAGCGGGAAGCAGATGATGAAGTACAGGAAGCAGCTGACGATGTAACCTTGCAGGTAGCCGTAGAGGGCGACGAAGTTATCAGAGCGGTACATCAGGTCGCCGCCGGCCACGAGGGCGAGCACCGAGGTGTTCTTCACGAGGTTGAGCGCCTGGTTACAGAGCGGCGGGAGAATCACCCGAAACGTCTGCGGCAGGATGATGTAGGCGTAGGCCTGCGGACGCGTGAAACCCTGCGAGCGCGCCGCTTCCATCTGACCGCGCGGCACGGACTCGATGCCGGTGCGCACCACCTCGGAGATGTAGGCCGCATGGTAGAGGCCCACGCCGAGCGAGCCGAGCGCGAACGGGGCGATGCGCACGGGATCCGCGGCACCCGTCAGCGAGGCGAGGAGCTGCGGTCCAGCCATGTACATGAACATGACCTGCACCGGCAGTGGGGTGTTCTGAAACAGCTCGACATACACGCGGGTGATGCCGCGCAGCGCACGCGAGCGCGAGGTTGAGAGCACGCCAAGCAGGGTGCCGAGCACGAGAGCCAAAGCCAGACCCGCTACCACCACCTGCAAGGTGACGGCGAAACCGGCCCAGAACGTGTCCATGGCGCCAAACGTCGCTTCCCACCGGGTGGGATCAAACAAACCTTCTAGCATCTGGTTCCTTCCTCTCCGGCCGGCCTACTAGACCAGGCCCCATGCGGAGATCTCCTCGTCGAGCCATCCGGAGTCAAGGCAGGCGAGAACAGTCGCATCGACCACGTCGGAAAGGTCGCTTCCCTTCTTGGTGGCGATGCCGTAGCGCTGCTCACCGAACTCGATCTCGGGCTGCAGCAGCTCGACCGTGTCGTTCATGTAGCCGGAGAGCGTCGAGCGGTCCATGGCGAAGCAATCGATGTTGCCGGCGTCGAGCGAGCTCTTGATGATCGGGTAGCCCGAGAACGCGAGGAACTCCGGCTCGGCGTCGATCGAGCGGTCGACGAGCATCTGCTCGATGTTCTTCTGGGTGGTGGATCCCTGAGATACGCCGATGATCTTCCCGTCGAGGTCGGCGATCGAGGTCATCTGCGCGCGCTTCTTCACCATGAGGCCGATGTAGTCGGTGCGGTACGGCTCGCTAAAGTCCCAGGACTTCTCGCGCTCGTCGGTGATCGTGTAGGTGGCGCAGATGATGTCGAGCTGGTCGTTGTCGATGAGGGGGCCGCGGGTCTTGGGCGTCACGTCGGTGAACTGCACCAGGCTGTTCGCCCGCGCATCCTCGTAGCTCACCGCGAAGATCGCGGCCGCCACCTGGTAGCACAGATCGATCTCCATGCCCTCGTACGTGCCTGAGGCGGGGTCGAAGTACCCGTAGCCGGGGACATCCTTCTTCACACCGGCCGCGAGGTAGCCGCGTTCCTGGATGGTGGCGAGTTTGGACCCTGAGGTGGACCCGGAGGCCGACGACCCTTGCGCGCAGGCAGTGAGGCCCAGGGCGGACGCCGCCGTGAGACCCGCGAATCCGAGGAGCCCGCGACGGGTGAGCACGGGACGATGCGCCTCGGCGATCAGCTGGCGTGAGGCCGCGCCCTTCTTCATATCAGATGATGTCATGCGCACCCCCCCCCCTAATGCAGGATCTTCGCCAGGAACTCCCGGCTGCGCGGGTTCTGCGGGTTATCGAAGAAGTTGGCGGGCGTGCCCTCCTCGATGATCTGGCCGTCGTCCATGAAGATGACGCGGTCGGCCACCTGCCGTGCGAAGCCCATCTCGTGCGTGACGCAGATCATCGTGATGTTCTCCTGCGCGAGCTCCACCATGACGTCGAGGACCTCCTGGACCATCTCGGGGTCGAGGGCGCTCGTGGGCTCGTCGAAGAGGATGATCGGCTGCTTGGTGCACATGGCACGGGCGATGGCGACGCGCTGCTGCTGGCCGCCGGAGAGGTTCTGCGGGAACTCGCCCGCCTTGTGGGCGAGGCCCACGCGCTCGAGCGCGGCGAGGGCGGTCTTGGTGGCCTCCTCCTTGCTCTTCTTCTGCAGCTTGATGGGCGCGAGCGTGAGGTTGCCGAGCACCGTCATATTGGGATACAGGTTGAACTGCTGGAACACCATGCTGGAGTACTTGCGGGCCATCTCCAGGTGGTTCTTCTTGGTGAGCGGGGTGCCGTCGATGACGACCTCGCCTGTCGTAGGCTCCTCGAGGAAATCAACGCATCGGATCAGGGTCGATTTGCCCGAACCCGATGGCCCGAGGATGACGAGCTTCTCACCCGCTTTGACGGTGAGGTTGATGTCCTTCAGCACATGGAGGTCGCCGAAGTACTTGTTCAACCCCTTGATTTGGATCATATCCGCCATATTCGTCTCCTTCCCTGAAGCTGCGCTGCCAGGTGGACGGACAACGCCGACGCACGACAAAAATCTACCCCGTTTACGTCTCAGCATTGCTCATGGTCGCACGCGGCTGACCCGGGGTGGTGGCACATATGTTGCAGCTTCTCACGCTTGCTTGCGATGCCCCAATTATAAAGGTAGCCGGTCACCCTGTCTCCAGGACGGCCAGCTGCCTCAAAATGGTAACGCTGGGGGGCGGGAGCGTTCCAATCGTCTCGCGCATGCTTCTCACCCCGCGCGCAGGCCTCAACAAGAGGGCTGCCGGGCCCCATCCGATCGATCAGGACCCCTGGCGCCCAGGCCCCACGCGCTCAGCGAACGCCCGGCCGTCCCCGCGTATGGGGGGCCCGATGGCATCCTGACCCTACGACAGGCGGGCACCCACCTCGCGGGCCGCGGCGGGCTTGTCGAAGTTGCCGCCCGTGGCCTGGGTGAGGGCGCCCATCACACGACCCATGTCGCGTTTGGTGGAGGCCCCCGTCTCTGCGATGATCTGCTCGATCAAGGCCACGAGGGCATCCCCCGACACCTGCTCGGGCAGCAGGCTCTCGAGGATGCGCACCTGCTCGGCGAGGGTCTCGGTGCGCTCAGCATCCGTGCCCGCCTTTTCGGACATCTCGAGCGTCTCGCCCGTCTGCTTGATCAGACGTTTGATCATGCTGTCGACATCGGCCTCGGTGGCATCGCGCCTCTCGTTGACCTCGATGTTCTTCACCTCGCCCATGACCTGGCGGATGATGGACAGCCTCGTCTTGTCCTTGGCCTTCATGGCCGCGACCATCTGCTGCTGCAGCTCATCCCTCTTCATGCTGGCTTCTCCTTATTCCGCGCTGCTGGTCGAATCGGTGGACTCGGTGCTCTGGTCGGTCGTCGCCGTGGCGTCGGTCGTGGTGGACGTACCCGTGCTCGCCGTCACGCCGTCGAGGCTCACGTTGTAGGGGACGTTCTCGGGCATCGGATTGATCTTGATGTCGGCCTTCTTCACGTAGTCGTCCATCCAGGTGTTGTACGCCGTGTTGGTTGCCTGGGTCTTCACCACGTTCGAGATGTAGGTCTTGAACTCGGAGGGGAGCTGGTCGATCGAGGTGGCCTCGCCATCGAGCTTGAAGGTGTCGGTGCACTTGATGATGTGGTAGCCGTACGAGGTCTGAACCACACCGCTGACCTGGTCCTTCGAAAGCGCAGAGAGCGCGGTCTGGTACTCGGTGACGAAGCTCGTGAGCTTGTCCCAGCCCACGTCGCCGCCGTCACCCTTGGAGCCGGTGTCATCGGAGTACTCCTTGACGGCGTCCTCGAAGCTGATCTCCCCGGCGTTGATCTTGTCGAGGATCTCCTGGGCCTTCTGCTGGGCGGCCGCCTTGTCCTCGTCGCTCGCGCTCGAATCGACCTTGATCAGCAGGTTTGATGAGCGACGGGCGTCGTTGTAGGTGGAGATGTTGGCGTTGAAGTAGCTCAGGATCTCCTCGTCGGTGGGGTCCTGGGTGTTGGCGACGGTCTCGCGGAGCTTCTGCTGCTCAAGGTTTGAGCGGATGCTGCTGCGGTAGCTATCCTCGGTGTAACCCATGGAGGTGATCAGCTTCTTGAAGCTCTCCTCGCCGCCGTACTGCTCCACCGCCTTGTCATAGGCGCTGTTGATATCGTCGTCGGAGACGGTGATGTTCTCGTCCTTGACGGCCTGGGTGAGGAGGAACTGACGGGCCAGGCTGTTGATGACCTGCTCGCGGTAGCTCTCGGGGGTGAGGCCCTGGTTGACCAGGTACTGGGCCCAGGCGGCGTCGTCCGTGCTGCCGCTTGAGGTGCGGGCGCTCATGATCTGCTTGGTGACCGTGTCCTCGGTGATATTCACCCCGTTGACGGTGGCCGCGACGCCGCCGGTCAGCTGATAGCTCGAGCTGTTGTTCGAGCTCCACTGGTTGAGGACGCCCGAGCAGGCCATGGCTGTCACCGAAAGAAGCATGGCTGCGGCGCCGATCAGCACGAGGACGATCTTCGCCGTTTTCGAGAGGGTCTTCTTGGCTTGGGCCTTCGCGTTGCGACGGCGTGCGCCGGGCGTGACGGCGGCTTCCTCGGCCGTCTCGCGCTTGACCTTCATGCTCTTCTTGTTCGGGCGCTTAGTGCTTGCCATGGACGTTCCTTTCGGATTTTACGCATACGCCCGGTATTGTCGCACACCCGCGGACGTCAGGTTGTAAAACCCAAGATGAGCGGGGAGAACATCCCGAAAAACCATCGTGCGGTGACTGACAGGGCGCATCACGGGGCAACGTGCTCGGATTCTCCGCGCTCTTCGGAGAATCCGCTCAGACCATGCGCAGGCGCAGCCATGGGGGCTGCGAACGCTCCACCGGCATCAGTCTGACCATGGCAAACACCGAACGGAATCAGAGTTCGGTCAGGTCCACGCGGTCGACCGCCTCCTGCAGATACGGGGGAAGCTCGTCAAACGAGGTCCCGTATCGGTTGAGCAGGGCCGTGATCTCACGAGGAAGAACCTCCCCTCCCCGCCCAGCGCGCCGTTCGAGATCCTCGAGATCCATGAGGAGCGAGACCTCGAAGGGAAGCTGCAGCTGGCTTATGCCGTCGCGATCCCCACGGTGAGATCCTCGCGCACGGTCACGCGGCCGTCGGCGAGCATCTGCACGACGCGCGGGTAGAGCTCATGCTCAACCTCATGGATACGCGCTTCGAGCTCATCGACCGACCAGCTCTCCTCAACACGCACAGGCTCCTGGGCGATGATCGGCCCCTGGTCGTACGCCGCGTTCGCAACGTGCACGGTCACGCCGGTCACCTTCACGCCGCGCTCGAAGGCGTCGGCGATGCCATGCGCGCCCGTGAAGCTCGGCAGCAGCGCCGGGTGAATGTTGATCACGCGGTTCGGGAATGTGGCGAGCAGCGGCGCATGCACCTTGCGCATATAACCGGCCATCACCACGTAGGCCACGCCGGCGCGGTAGAGCTCGCTCGCGATGACCTCGTCGGCCACGATGGGGTCGGCGTAGATGTCCTTCGAGAGCGTGAGGGTCTGGATGCCCGCGTCCTCGGCGCGCTTGAGACCAGCAGCCGAGGGACGGCTTGCGACGACGAGCTTGATCTCGGCGTTCAGCGTACTGTCCGCGATGCGGTCGATCAGAGCCTGCAGATTGGTGCCCGATCCGGAGATGAGCACGCCGATGGGCATCGGGCCCGGATCACCGCCCTGCGACCTGAGCGCCGCCACGCCGTCCTGAAGCGTGTTGCTGTCGAGGTGCCCAGCGGGAATGCCGGCAAGCGACGCCCAGCGACCATCCCAGGCGGCAAGGGACTCGAGGGCGGAGGCCTGGGGGGCCGTCGTTGCGGCAGGCGCAGCCTCGGCCTTGGCGCGGTCGACCTCGCGCTCGGCCGCGCTGCTGAAGAACGCGTCGCTCGGCAGGGCCTCAGGCGGAAGCCCCGCCTCCTCGATCAGCCTGCGATACTCGTCGTCGAGGGTGGTCATCCTCTGCTCCCATCTTCAGTGCCTTCAATGCCTTGCATTGCCCTGGCTGGGACGATCCGGCCCGCACCGGCCCACGCAGCCGGCCCACCGGAAGATCCCGGCTCTACCGAACCGTACGGCGGGCAACCGGTCCCATCGGCCGCATCGCCGGCCGCAGCCAGGGGCCGCGGGCTGCTCAGGCGGCACGGCGTGCCCCCGAAGCCAGCCTTCAATGCGCGCCCTACACCTGGTCCGTGTAGCGAACCCGCCCGCTTCCCGCAACGCAGGCACCCACGCGGAACGGTTTTTCACCTGCGGCGATGAGCGCCTCACGCACCGCAGCCTCGTCCTTAGGGGCCACGATGATCATGAGTCCCGCCCCCATGTTGAAGGTTTTGCACGCCTCGTCGGGGGTGAGCCCGGCCTGCTCGCAGATATGGGTGATGACCGGCGGAACATCCCAGCCCATCGAGGCGCCGTCGCGCTCGACGAGGGCATCGACATCCGGAGCGAGCGCGCGGTTCAGGTTCTCGGTGATGCCGCCGCCGGTGATGTGGGCGATCGCATGCACCGGAGCGCCGCCACGCAGCAGCTCGAGCACAGGTTTCACGTAGATGCGCGTGGGGGCGAGCAGGGCGTCCGCCAGCGACGAGCCTCCAAGCTCAGCAAGCGGGACCTCGAGCTCGGCGCGCTTCTCCGTCGCCTCGGGTGTGCCCGGCAGAATGCCGTCGACACCGATCACGCGGCGCACGAGCGAGTACCCGTTCGAGTGGATGCCGGTGCTCGGCAGGCCCAGGATCACGTCGCCGGGTCGCACGTTCTTGGGATCGAGCATGCGCGGGCGGTCCACGACGCCTACCGTGAAGCCGGCGAGATCGTAGTCCTCGGGCCGCATGACGCCCGGGTGCTCGGCCATCTCGCCGCCCACGAGCGCGCAGCCCGCGAGCTTGCAGCCGTCGGCCACGCCTTTCACGATCTTGGCCATATGCGCGGCCTCGATGTGGCCGATCGCAACGTAGTCGAGGAAGAAGAGCGGCTCGGCGCCGGACGCGAGGATGTCGTTCACGCACATTGCGACGAGGTCTTGGCCCACCGTCTCATGCCGGTCGAGCAGCTGGGCGAGCACGAGCTTGGTCCCCACGCCGTCGGTGCCAGAGATGAGGACTGGGTCCTCCATGTCCTTGAGGGCGGCGACGGAGAACAGACCGCCGAATCCGCCGATACCGCCGATGACCTCGGGACGACTGGTCTCGGCGACCATCTGCTTGATGGCGTCGACCGCGCGGCCACCCTCGGCCGTGTCGACCCCGGCGTCCTCGTAGGTCACATGCTTGGCTGTCTCGGTCATGGCCTCTCCTTCGCGCGGTGCGGACGGATTTCATACTAGCATGGGAAACGGCAGCTCACCGTATATGAGCTTGGGGTTAATCCTGATGACGCAACTCCCAGCTGCAGTCTTGGTCCTTGCGTGCTACGGCGTCCTCAGAGACCGCCGGGGTCTCGGAGAGACTTCGCGGCCGATAGCCCTCCATGAACTTCTCGCGCCCGAAGCTCTCGGGGATCGCCACGGGATAGAGGCCCGTGAAGCACGCGTCGCAGTACCCGCCCTCGGGCAGGCAGGTGCGCAGGCCGTCAACCGAGAGGAAGGCGAGGGAGTCGGCCCCGATGAGCTCGCGGATCTCCTCGACGCTCTTGTTCGCGCTGATGAGCTGGGATTGGACATCGGTGTCGATGCCGTAGAAGCAGGGCCAGATGACCTCGGGGGAGTTGATGCGCACGTGGATCTCGCGGGCGCCCGCCTGGCGGAGCATGCGGACGAGCTGCACCATCGTGGTGCCGCGGACGATGGAGTCGTCGATCACGACGAGGCGCTTGCCGGCGATGTTGTCGCGCAGCGGGTTCAGCTTCATGCGCACACCCATGGCGCGGAGCTCCTGCGTGGGCTCGATGAAGGTGCGGGCGACGTAGCGGTTCTTGATAAGGCCCTCGCCGAATCGGATGCCGCTCTCATACGCGAACCCCTCCGCGGGCGGCAGGCCGGAATCGGGCACGCCGATGACGAGGTCGGCGTCGGCCGGCGCCTCCCGAGCGAGCTGACGGCCCATGTCGTAGCGGCACGCGTACACGGACTTGCCGTCCATGATGCTGTCAGGGCGTGCGAAGTACACCTGCTCGAAGATGCAGTTCGCCTTCTGGGGCGCCGCGGGGACACCCTGCTCGGACACGAGGCCCTTTGAGCTGATGCGCAGGATCTCACCGGGGCGGATGTCGCGCACGTACTCGGCGCCGACGATGTCGAGGGCGCAGGTCTCGGAGGCTACCACCCAGCCGTCGGCGACGGTGAGCGTCTCCTCGACGGAGCGCTTCGATGCGGCGCCCTCGGAGGCCGGCATCGCCGACACCGATGCCGGGTCAACCTGATCGAGCCCCTGCTCAACCAGGCGGCCGAGCACCAGGGGCCGGATACCGTACGGATCGCGGAAGGCGTAGAGCGCCTCCTCGTTGATGAGCGCCATGGCATAGCCGCCGCGCACGAGCTCCATGGTTTTCCGGATGCCCTCGCGCAGGTGGTTGGTGCGCTGGGTGAAGTAGCCGATGAGCTTGGCGGCCACCTCGGAATCCGAGTTGGAGAGGAAGGGGACGCCGAGTTCGATCAGCTGGCGCCGCAGCTCGTCGGTGTTCACGAGGGTGCCGTTGTGCGCGAGTGCGATGATGACGTCGTTGATGGTGGAGAGGTGCGGCTGCGCGGCCTCCCAGCTCTTGGCGCCAGCGGTGCCGTAGCGCACGTGGCCGATCGCGAGCTCGCCGGGGAGGGCGCTCAGGTCGGCGTTGGTGAAGACCCGCCCCACGAGGCCCAGGTCCTTGCGGACCATCACCGTGCCGCCGTCGCCCACGGCGATACCGGCGGACTCCTGACCGCGGTGCTGCAGGGCGCGCAGGCCGAAGTACGTGAGGCGGGCAACGTCGCGCGCAGGCGCCCAGACGCCGAAGACGCCGCACTCCTCGTGCAGCTCGTCGCGGTCGAGCTCGTCGATCGTTGCCGCTACGGCGTGAGCCCGCTCGGCGGCGAGCGCAGCGGCGCGCGTGGTTTCCTGAGACATGGCATCCTCTCAGCCGGATGATGTGGCAGACGACCCATTATGGCATGAAGCCGCCGCAGCGGGTGACGCTCTCATGAAGTGCATGAATACACGGTGATACAGCAAAATGATGCATAGTTTTTTCTCGGCTGCGGTTGATCCCAGTCTCGGCTGCAATGGCCTAGTAGAAAATGTCAGATCTGCACCATTTACCGTTGATTTTGCCATAGATCTAACAACAATAAATGTGCATTCTGAAGTCGCGTTGCCTCCCTATGGGGCATATGCATATCAATATATGTTCAATTCTCAACAGGTCCCGTTATTCACGACACCCCGGGGACTCAGATCTGACATTTTCTACTACGCCACCAAAAAATACGGTCTTGAAGCCGCCGAATCCCGAAATCCAGCCCCATCCCGAGCCGTCCCGGGTGTCAGGCGGCTATCTGGACGTCAGGTTTGGGAGATCAAGCGGAGCCGCGCTCGCATCCATACGTCACGCATGCCGCGCATCTTCATACTCTGTACCCAGACGTTACGACTCTGCACTCAGACGCTACGCAGGCCGCTTGCCTTAAACCCCTGCGCCCAGGCGTTGCGCAGCCGGTAGGTCTTCAAGCCTCTTTACCTTAGTATCCATCATGCTCTTGTCCATGCATCGCGCAGGCCGCAGGTCGTCTCACCAAAGATCTCAATCGTCCCATCTCGCACACCCGGCGGCCAATCGCCGCTCAACACATAGGCTGCTCTTGCCCATGACCATAATCAATACCTGGTAGCTTGATTTATTCTAGTTCTGTGACGACAGGGGACGGAAGGATTGGAGCACCATGGATCAGATCAACCCCGATTACGATCTCCCCGGGAACGATCTCGACTTCAGCAAGCCAACCCCTGAGCAGGAGAAAAAGATACCCCTGTTCGTGAAGGTCTACGGGGCGCTGTGCCTGCTGGACGGCATCATCACCGCCCCCATCCTCGCGATTCTGTACACCCTCACGATCATCGCCCTCATCGCCGTCCCCGATAAGCTGAACTTCGGCAACGACCCCATCATCTCCCTGGTCATCAGCATCACCAGCGCCGTCCTCGCGGGTATCGCCGCCATTGGGCTCATCGTCCTCGGCTGGTCGCTCATCCGCAACCGCCGGCGCAACGCAGGATTGTGGGCGAGCGTGCTCATCGTCGTCACCATCGGCCAGGTCATCACCGATATCATGGTCAAGGGCATCACCCTCGAACTCATCGCCCCCGGTGTTCAGCTGGTCATCCTCACCGCGCTCACCACAACCGTGGACCCCTCGCTCTGGCAGGAGCGCGAGCTTGAGCGCAGGCTGTCAGACATGCAGGATCGCGTCGCCGCCGAGGAGGGCCTGCTCGGACGCGATATCAGCGGCGAGGGCTATATCAAGCTGAACTTCTTCAACCTCTTCTGGGTCTTCACCGTCTGCTGCGTCATCGGACTCGTGCTGGAGGTCATCTGGCACATGGTGGTCGTGGATCCCGGCGTCTATCAGGATCGCGCGGGCCTGCTCTACGGCCCGTTCTCCCCGATCTACGGGTTCGGGGCCCTGCTCATGACCATCGCCCTGAACCGCTTCTACCGGGCCAACCCGCTCGTGATCTTCTTGGTGAGCGCCATCATCGGCGGCGGCTTCGAGGTGCTGGTCAGCTGGTTCATGCAGTTCGCCTTCGGCGCGATCGCCTGGGACTACAAGCACGCGACCCTCTTTGGGCTCTTCCCCGATCCGGTGGCCGTCCTCTTCGACGGACGCACGAGCACGCTGTTCGCCGGCATCTGGGGCTTCCTCGGCTTTGTGTGGATACGATTCTGCCTGCCGCGGCTCCTCAAGGTCATCAACCTGATCCCCTGGCGCTGGCGGTACTCCCTCACCTCGGTGAGCGCGGCCCTCATGATCGTCAACGGCCTCATGACGCTCGGCGCCCTCGACTGCTGGTTCGAGCGGGTGTCGGGCGTGGAGCCGACGATGCCCATCGAGCATTTCTACGCAGAGCACTACGACAACGCGTTCATGGAGCATCGGTTCCAGAGCATGACGATCGTGCCGCGCGAATCCAGCCGCGTGAGCACCGCCGACCACGTGTGAGGCCCATCCGCCTCGGGTGCTAGCGCCTCTACACTGCTGGCAACACCTCATCTCAACTGCGCTGCGCGGTCCAAACTACGTGCGTGAGTCTGACGGCGCACCAGACGTGCCCTGCACCGCACGGCATCACAACCGTACCACGTCGCCCACGCCGCGCGGGCGACGCCGACGCGCGCCGCGCGGTGGGTTCAGCCCCATGCCACGGATTTCCGCAGCCATGGTCAAAATCATCAACTTCTGGGGCATGATCAGTTCCCTGAACAGTGATTTGCACATGTATATATAGTTACTTGGAAGATTAGAGGCACTCTCACCGATGAATTTGCTGATTTGAAGCCATTCCATTCTCGCTTCAGCGCCCATGATGCCCCAGAAGTTGAGTGTTTTGGCCATCGGGCGCAAAACGCACGGGAGTCCAACTCCACCACGGCCGCTCTTGAGCGAGTCGCTTGCAGATGGAGGCGACAAGAGCTGAACCCGGTGCATCCGCCGGGCATTTGCGAATCAGAGGCAGAGACCGCGTCGATGAGCCCGCAGGGACATGAGCGGGACGGCGGCGAAGGCTGGGCGGGGGGGGTATGAGCGGGCAGCGGCGAAATCCGGGCAAGTGTAGAGCACCGGCGAGAGCCGGGGCCGATGAACCCGCAGGGCGTTTGTGAAGCCACGCCCGAAGGGTTCATCGGCCCCGGCCCAGATACCGTTTGATCCGAGGTCGGCGACAGAACAGCGTGTGCTACGAGGCGCGCGGCGTCACCTCGTCGATCGTGCACACCATACCGGCTCGCATCGTACGCGGAATGATCTCGCCCGCGCAGGTCACGAGCGTGAAGACCTTGTCAGCGGACTCGATGCGCGTCTCAGCGTCGGACGCCTTGGCCTTGGCCTGCGAGAGGCCGTCGCGCAGGTAGTCCGTCAGCGTGTGCCCCTCCTCCGTGAAGTTGTTCACACGCGCGTCGTTGTAGGTGTCCTCCACCTGCATCGTGAAGAGCGGCGTGCACTTGTACGTCGCATCACGCGTGATGTAGTAGACCGTCGTCACGGTATCGAAGGCATCCTGCTGCCGGGTGTCATCGATGTACTTGAACATGCTGCCGTCGTACATATGATGGCCGTAGATAGTGGTCTGCTGGTCGATCATACCGGGCGCGGTGTCGTCCATGTCCATGAAGATGCTGCCCGAGCCGTTGCCCGAGAGGTCGAACAGCTTGTAGAGGTAGGTCTCGTTGTTGTCCGTCTGCACCACCGGGTAGTTGATCGGCGTGTTCGGCACGTAGACCCAGCCCACGACATCGGGGTTGATCTTGGCCAGCTCATCGAAGTTCACCTGCGGCACGTTGTCGCCCGTGCCATCTGAGACGGCGTACTGCTCGAGCTCCTTGTAGGTCGACTGAGCCTCCTGATACCCGAGCTGCGCATGGATGAAGATGCCACCGGCGGCCACGAGCAGCAGCACGCCGATGATGATCAGCGCGGTGGAGATGATGTCGCGGGCGCGACGCGGCTTCTTCTGCTTTGGCCCCTTGCCGTCGGCGGCCGGCGTCGCAAATCGCGTACCGCGCGGGGAGCCTCCATACGCAGGCTGGACTGGCTGCACTCGCGGCACGGAGACGGTGCGCTGCGGGGGAACGGAGGCTCGGGGCGGATTGACGGGTGACGGGGAGGAGCTGAAATGGCGTCCCCCCTGGCCGCCGGTCGAGGCGCCATCGGTCTTGCGGAAACGGGTCATCGGGGTTCCCTTCAGGTGGGTTCACAGGGGTGGTGTTACGCCTCGGCCATCTCACGCTTGAGGTTGTCAATGGCGGCGCGGAACTCGGGCATGGTGGCCCCGAGGATCTGCGCCGCGTAGATGGCCGCGTTCTTGGCGCCGTTGATGGCGACGCAGGCCACCGGGACGCCGGAGGGCATCTGCACCATGGAGAGCAGGGAGTCCATGCCCCCGAGGTCGGAGGTCTTCATGGGGACGCCCACCACCGGGAGCGGGGTGAACGCGGCCACGACGCCGCCGAGATGGGCGGCCTTGCCGGCGGCGGCGATGATGACCTTGATGCCGCGGTCGGCGGCACCGGCGGCCCACTCATGCACCTTATCGGGGGTGCGGTGGGCGCTCGCGATGACAAGCTCATAGGGAACGCTGAGGGCCTCGAGCTCCTCCGTGCACTTCTCCATGACGGGCAGGTCGGACTTGGAACCCATGATGATGCCCACCAGCGGGGACTTCTCGGATTCGGTCATGTTTCCTCCAAACGCTGAGATGCGGTAGGTGATGCTGGCCACAGTATAGCCGTGTACCCACTGCCGCCCATAACGTGGCGCGGGGCCGAGAGGACATCTTCCATAAAAGGATTGCGTCTCGGGTCCCGCCCGCCACTGCGTTGGCGGCGCGCTGCGCCGTGCCCGCGTTTGATGGGGGATCCGCGCCCAGCGTCAACGTCTGCTCATGCATGCGCACCACAGCCGCGCCTCTTCCGTCTTCCGAGATAGACCGCTCGTATGCGGCGGGCGCCGGTGGTGGAGCTGTATACGCATCGGCGCGAGCAGCATCGGCGTCGGAGCGGCGCCTCCCATCGCGGACGGCCGCCAGCGCAGGCAGTTCCCAACGCGGGCGGCCACCGGTGCAGACAACTCTCGACGCAGGTGACCTCAGGGCATGACCCGATTACAGGTGCAGCTGGGGAAGGTCCTGCAGGGCGACGATCTCCATCCCCCGCGCCGGACCCGGCGCGGCCGCCGCACGCCCGTCTTCGTCTTCGCGCACCGCCTCCACAGCCGACACCAGGGCGTTCGCTGCCGAGAGCGCGGTCACGCAGGTCACGCCGCGCCGGATGGCCTCGGTGCGGAGCAGGTACCCGTCACCGCGCGAGCCTGGTCCATACGGCGTGTTGATGATCAGCGCGATCTCCCCCGCGGCGATCATGTCGCCCACGTTCGGCAGGCTGCCGCCGTGCGGACCGCTGATCTTCCCCACGAGCTCACAGGGGACGTTGCCCCCTCTGAGCACCCGGGCCGTGCCGGCCGTCGAGCAGATCGTAAACCCGAGATGCTTGAGGATGCGCGCCACGGCGAGGATATGCCGCTTGTCGCGGTCGCAGACGGAGATGAACACCTTGCCTGCGGATGGGTCGGGCAGACGGTAGCTGATCGCCAGCTGCGTCTTCGCGTAGGCCTCCGGATAGCTCCGCGCGATGCCCATGACCTCGCCGGTCGACTTCATCTCCGGCCCGAGGATCACCTCGGCCCCCGGGAACCGGCCCCAGGGCATAACCGCCTCCTTCATGCAGAACCAATCGAGGTCACGCCGGTCGTCGGGGAGCCCGAGATCGGCCAGGCGCTCGCCCGCCATGATCCGCGCCGCCGCCTTCGCGAGCGGAACGCCCGTGGCCTTCGAGATGAACGGCACCGTGCGGCTCGCGCGCGGGTTCGCCTCGATCACGTAGATCGTATCGCCCTTGATCGCATACTGCACGTTCACGAGGCCGCGCACGCCGAGGGCGCGCGCAATCCGGCACGTCGTCTCGCGAAGCCGCTCCTGCAGGGACTCGCTGAAGGAGAACGGCGGCAGGCAGGTGGCGGAGTCGCCCGAGTGGATGCCCGCCTCCTCGATGTGCTCGAGGAGGCCGCCGATGTAGACGTCCTCGCCGTCCGCGAGGGCGTCCACGTCGCTCTCGATCGCCCCCTCGAGGAACCGGTCGAGGTAGACCGGGTGATCGGGTGAGACCCGCACAGCCTCGTCCATATACGCCCGCAGGTGGTCGGCATCATAGGCGATCATCATCCCGCGGCCGCCGAGCACATAGGACGGGCGCACGAGCAGCGGGTAGCCGATGCGGGCGGCCACGCGGCGAGCCTCCTCAAACGAGGTCGCCATGCCCGCCGGCGGGTACATGATGCCGAGGTCATCGAGGAGGGCGGAGAAGCGCTCGCGGTCCTCAGCGAGGTCGATGGCCTCGGGCGCCGTCTCCATGATGGGCACGCCGGCCTCCTCGAGCGCGCGGGCGAGCTTGAGCGGCGTCTGGCCGCCCAGGGTCACGATCACACCGTCGGGACGTTCCACATCGATGACGTCCATGACGTCCTCGTAGGTGAGGGGTTCGAAGTACAGGCGGTCGCTCGTGTCGTAATCCGTCGAGACGGTCTCGGGGTTGCAGTTGACCATGATCGTCTCGAAACCCCGGGCCGCGAGGGCGTAGCTCGCATGCACGCAGCAGTAATCGAACTCGATCCCCTGCCCGATGCGATTGGGTCCCGCTCCCAGGATCATGACCTTCGGACGCGTCCGGGGAGCCACCTCGCTGAGGGCGCGGGACGGGCGCTGCGGTTCGTTTTGATTCCCCACCGCGCGCTCGTAGGTCTTGTAGTGGTACTGCGTCAGGCTCTCGAACTCGGCAGCGCAGGTGTCCACCGACTTCATGACCGGCCGCACGCCGAGACCGTGCCGGTACGCGCGCACGAACCGCTCATCCGCAGCCGTGAGCTGGGCGATCTCCGCGTCGCTCACCCCCATCTGCTTGATGAGGAGCATGGCGTCGGCGTCGATGTCCTCCACGCGCAGACCACGGATCCCCCCGCGGACGGCCATCATGTCGGCGATGCGCGCGAGGTACCAGGGATCGATGCCGGTGATCTCATGGACGCGGTCCAGGGTCCACCCTCGGCGCAGGGCCTCGGCGACATGGAGGATGCGCTGGTCGGCGGCGCGGGCGACCGCGCACTCGAGCGTCGCGTCGTCCATGCTCTCGAGTGATCCGATCCCGGTCTCCGTGAGGCCCACGTGCCCGTCCTCGAGCGAGCGCATCGCCTTGCCGAAGGCCTCCTCGAAGGTCCGCCCGATGGCCATGATCTCGCCCACCGCCTTCATGCGCGTGGTGAGCGTGTCATCGGCGCCCTTGAACTTCTCGAAGGCGAACCGGGGCACCTTGACCACGCAGTAGTCGATGGACGGCTCGAAGCAGGCCGGCGTGGCCTGGGTGATGTCGTTCACGATCTCGTCCAGCGTGTAGCCGACGGCCAGACGCGCCGCGGCCTTGGCGATCGGGAAACCCGTCGCCTTCGAGGCCAGGGCCGAGCTGCGCGACACGCGCGGGTTCATCTCGATCACGATGAGGCGGCCCGTCTCGGGGTTGACGGCGAACTGCACGTTCGACCCGCCGGTCTCGACACCCACCTTCTCGAGGATCGCGAGTGAGGCGGCGCGCATGCGCTGGTACTCGAGGTCGGAGAGGGTCTGCGCGGGCGCGACGGTGATTGAGTCGCCGGTGTGGACGCCCATGGGATCGAGGTTCTCGATGGAGCAGACGATGATGCCGTTGCCGGCCGCATCGCGCATGACCTCCATCTCGTATTCCTTCCACCCGATGATGGACTCCTCCACGAGCACCTCGTGGGCCGGGGAGAGCTCCAGGCCCTGGGAGACGATGGACACGAGCTCGTCCTCATCGTGCGCGATGCCGCCGCCCGCGCCGCCGAGGGTGAAGCTCGGCCGCAGGACGCAGGGGTAGCCGAGGCGCGCGGCGACCGCGCGGGCATCGTCCACGGAATAGGCGTAGCCGGATCGTGCAACCTCGAGGCCGAGTTCCGCCATGGCCTCGTTGAAGAGCTTGCGGTCCTCGCCGCGCTCGATCGCCGCCAGGTCGCAGCCGATCATCTCGACGCCGTGGCGCTCGAGGGCGCCGGAGCGGGCGAGCTCGACGGCGGCGTTCAGGGCCGTCTGGCCGCCGAGGGTGGGCAGGAGGGCGTCGGGGCGCTCGCGCTCGATCACGCGGTCGATGCCGTTGGCGGTGATGGGCTCGACGTAGGTGCGGTCGGCGAGGCCGGGGTCGGTCATGATCGTGGCCGGGTTCGAGTTGACGAGGACGACCTCGAAGCCTTCCTCCTTCAGGACCTTGCAGGCCTGCGCGCCCGAGTAGTCGAACTCACAGGCCTGGCCGATGACGATCGGTCCGGACCCGATGACGAGGATGCGGTGAATATCGGTGCGCTTAGGCATGGCTGACCTCCTCAGCAGCGGTGTCGACGGGGGTTGTGCAGGCCGGGGACGTGGGATTCTGGATCGCGTGCCGGGACGGCGTACCGGCCAGATACGAAGGAGCTGCCCCCTTGCCTGCGAACCGCCAGCCAGCGAGACGGTCGGCGGCGATATCGATCATGAGGTAGTCGGGATCGCCCTCCATGAGCCGCGTGAAGGCGGTGAACAAGTAATGGGCGTCCGTAGGGCCGGGTGAGGCCTCAGGGTGGTACTGCACGGAGAATGCCGGGGCATCGAGGAGCTGGATACCCTCAGCGGTTCCGTCGTTCAGGTTGACATGCGTGAGACGAACACGCCCGAACCGGGCGCTCATGACCACGGGCGCGATGCGGCGACGCGACCAGTACCTCAGGTCACCGTCGGCAGGGTGCTCGGCCACACCTCCCGAGAGCTCGGGCACGAGCGGGCCCATGCTCTCCCAGACGAGGCCGAAGCCGTGGTTCTGAGACGTGATCTCAACACGGCCGGCCAGCAGGTTCATGACGGGTTGGTTGCCACCGCGGTGCCCGTACGCGAGCTTCTCCATGCGCGCGCCCGCGGCGAGCGAGATCATCTGGTGCCCGAGGCAGATGCCGAAGACGGGAACCTTGCCGATCAGGTCTTTCACCTGGTTGAAGGTGTCCGTGACCGCCTCCGGGTCTCCCGGGCCATTGGAGAGGAAGACGCCATCGGGCCTCAATGCGAGGACGTCCTCGGCGGGAGTGTTCCACGGGACCACGGTCAGCTCGCAGCCGACGCGGGCGAGACCCTCCAAGATGCCGCGCTTGACGCCGCAGTCGTAGACGACCACGTGGTAGGTGCGGGGAGCAGGAGATTTCGAGGCGAAAGCGTGGGGTGCCAGCAGATCATCAGCCGAAGCGGTGTACGGAGCGTCACAGGAGACGCCGGCGACGAGGTTCTCCCCCACCAGATTCGGCGCATCGGCGAGGCGCTGGGCGAGCGCCGCGCCATCTGAGGTCTCCGTTGAGACGATCCCCTTGCAGGCCCCGTGGTCGCGGATGTGACGCACCAAGGCGCGGGTGTCGATGCCCTCAATGGCGACGATACCGCTGTTCCTCAGGTAGTCAGGGAGGCTCATGCTCGACCGCCAGTTCGACGGCACTGCGCAAGCGTCGCGCACCACGAGGGCACGAAGGTGCGGGCGGGCGGGCGAGGTGGGGGCAATGCTTTGCTGGGTGTCCGCAGGGTCAATGCCGTAGTTGCCGATCTGCGGATACGTCATGGTAACGATCTGGCCCGCGTAGCTCGGGTCGGTGAGGACCTCGAAATAGCCCTCGAGCGAGGTGTTGAAGCAGACCTCGCCGATCGCTGTGCCCTGGGCTCCGCAGGATCGGCCGTGGAACACGGTCCCGTCCTCCAACATGAGGACGGCGGGTGCGGAAGCGCCCTTGCTCGTTCTCGCGAGCAGGTCATCATACAGTGCCATCTTTTCTCCTTGTCGGTCTCTCGGTACCGGCTTAAAGGCCGACTGGCTGCATGGCATTCTAGTGTTCCTCAACACAGAATCTGATCAAAGAGATCAATATTCCTTATTTGCTTACTTTGATCTATATTTATTCAATTTTGGTGCTCATTATATGAATGCAGCTGGTTATGGACCCATCTCTTGCAACGGCGCCTGCATGAGGTGTCCGCACGGCATCCCATTATGACGCTGAGGCAACACGGCGCATCAAGGGTTGCTTTCTATCATTCGACACCGTGGAGCCATGTAGCAGTCAAGCCAACCCTCACGCTGACCGTCCTGCTGTCAACACTGGCAGGAGTGTGGTGGTCTCGTCCAAATTGAATAATTAAATATATGCAATCTTGAGAGATCTAAGCGCTGTCGGCTAGTGCCTAGTAGAAAATGTCAGATCTGAGTCCATACACGACGCAAAACAGGCCATCGGGGACTGACACGGCCGTCTCCGCCTGTCACTGCGCTTGTTCCGATGAACATAAATTTTGATATGTACGGTTTAATTTGGGGTATCGGCGTACTTGAACGCTTGGGATGGGACCAAGCGACTCAGATCTGACATTTTCTACTATCGCAGTCCAGTCCCCAAAATGGATGAACCAATATACTTACAAAATAAAGTATTAAATTCATTATATTGAATTTAATTACGAATGTAGTTTAAAGTTTGACAGTGCGAAGACATCTATCATGGCTGCCGCCTCAATCGGCATGGAACCTCTAGCGCGCTCGGGCCCCAACCGGTATGGACCCATCAATCGCGACCTCTGCACCAGACGGCGTCGGCCATTTACCGTGACCAGGTCATTTACCGTAACCAGGGCGCCAGTTGGCAGGCGGGTTAGTCTCTATCACACCCGTCACTTCAATTGGCGTGAACCCACCAAACGAAGCCGATGCACTGGTCGGCGTTGATCCATCTACCACAACAGCCATACCAAAAACCAGCTTCCCCACGTTTCGCCCGCGCATCGACAACGTGGCTTCCGCCGGGAACAATGCCGGCGGAAGCCAGGTATCAACCAGATCCCTTACGCCAGCAGCGAGGTCACCTTGCCGAGGACCGGCTCGAAGCTCACACCGCGCGTCTCGTAATCGGGCTGCTCACGGGTGATGCGCATCGCATCGCGTACCAGGTCGCCGGCGAACGCGACGCTCTCATGCAGGGTGCGGTCGCTGTACACCGCCGCCGTGAGCCCGCTCGCGAACAGGTCGCCGGTGCCGTGCAGCATGTAGGGCAGCAGCTCGCTTTGAACCTCATCAACCTTGCCGCCGTCCACGTCGGCGAGAGCCAGATAGTTGCGGATCACCGCCTCGCCCTCGTGCACCACACCCTTGATGACCACGGCCTTCGCACCGAGCTCGAGCAGGGCGTCAACATTCTTCTGCACGAACTCGACGCTCACGTCCTGGCCCTCGTAGGCGATGCCCGTGAGGATCGAGGCCTCGGTGAGGTTCGGGGTCAGCACATCCGCGCCATCCACCAGACCACGTGTGGCCTCGCACATCTCATCGGTGTAGGTGGGGTACTTCTGCCCGCCGTCGCCCATGACGGGGTCGACGATATGCAAGGCATGTGGATATTCACGGTACAGGCGCTTGATGACCGCGACCTGCTCAGCCGACCCGAGGAATCCCGAGTACACGCCGTCGAGGTCGATGCCCTCCTGCTGCCAAGCGTCGAGGTAGTCGTTCAGGATCTCAGTCGTGTCGTGCATATAGAACACCGGGAACTTGGTGTGCGCGCTGAAGAGCGCCGTGGGCACGGGGCAGACATCGATCCCGGCAGCGCTGAGCACCGGAATCGCCACTCCGAGTGAGCACTTCCCGTAGCCGCACATATCGTGCACGGCAGCGACACGGGGGATGTAGCCTCCCTGGCGTTCGTACAAAACGGCAGAATCCTGGCTGGTGATTTGGTTGGACATGGGAATCCTTCTTTCATCCGCGGACTTATGGACCAGCGTACAAGCGCACAGGATAGCACGACCTCCGCCGGTACCCCGTCGCGGGCCACAAGGTTTCCCGCCTGTTACCTCACCGGGTTACTTGGATAATCCCACTCATGAAGCAGTGGAGGCCGCAGCATCCGTCCCAGTCGCGCTGCTCGCGTCCGTCGTCGAGGCGGCGGTGTCGCTGGTGGGCGCCGTCCCGCCCGACCCGCGGAATATCTCCGACCCGTGCAGCATGAGCTCGCGCTGCCGCTCCTCGCGCTCGTCCTCGATCTCGCTCTGCTTGATCGTCGAGTTGTCGATCAGCGAGCTCACGGAGTTCACCTGCTCCTGGATCTTCTCCGCGGTCTTGTCGTCCATGCCGATGATCTTGAGCTGCCAATCGATATAGCTCGTGTGCTCAGACTGCTCCTTGGTCCACACGAAGGTCAGCACCGCCCGACGGGTGCCCGAGGCCTTGATCAGGCCGAAGAGGCCGTCGGTCTGATAGGTGCCGCTGCGGTCCGTGAGCACGTAGACGTTGTAGACCACGCGATTGATCTTGTCGTTCAACAGGGCGTTCGTCGCGAGGGCGGCGGCTTGGATCTGGGAGTTCGAGAGCACTTCGAGCTCGTTTTTCGAGGTCGTGTCCGTCACCGAGACCTCGACCACACCCGTCTTCTCGTCCGCCTCCTCAACCTGGAAGGTCTCAGGGAACTGCGTGAACCCGTTACCCCACTCCACACCGCTTGAGAGCGCATGCGAGACGGTCTCCTTGTCGGCGGTTTCGGAGAGGTTCGCGGTGTTGAGACGCCGGTTCACACCGTACACGACCTGCAGGATCAATATGAACAGCAGGACGCCGATGATGACGGCCCCCGCGGTGCGCGTGATGGCCTCGGCGGCATGAGACCCCGACGGGTTGTTCGAGGAGAGCGGGTCGAACAGCCGGCGCGCCCGTGCGCGGTCCTCAGCGCCCCGGCTCGACGAGCTGACCACACCGGAGTCATCGAGCGCGGAGAACAGGCTGGAGATCTCATCATCTGTCAGGTGGGGCTTCTGTGCCATCGCGTTCCTTCGACGTTACTCGGCTTCCGGGGCGTGCACGCCCTCGAACTGCATACGATAGTACCGGGCATACGTGCCCCCGTGCGCGAGGAGCTCCTCATGGGTGCCCAGATCCACCACGCGACCATGCTCGACGGTGGCGATGGCGTGGGCGCTCTTGATCGTCGAGAGCCGGTGGGCGATCACGATCGTGGTGCGGTCGCGGGCGAGCTCGGCGAGGGCCCGCTGCACAGCCCCCTCGCTCTCGTTGTCGAGGGCGCTTGTGGCCTCGTCGAGAATCAGGATCGCCGGGTTCTTGAGGAACACGCGGGCGATGGCGACGCGCTGCTTCTGACCGCCGGAGAGCCGGCTGCCGCGCTCCCCCACCACGGTGTCGTAACCCTCGGGCAGGCTCGCGATGAACTCGTGGATGTGCGCGCGGCGCGCGGCGTCCTCGATCTCGTCCTGGGTCGCACCGGGCCGTCCGTAGGCGATATTCTCGCCGATCGTGCCGTCGAACAGGTACACGTCCTGCTGGACCAGGCCGATCGCATGGCGCAGGCTCTCCTGCGTGACCGCGCGCACGTCCTGACCGTCGATCGTGATAGATCCGGCGAGGACGTCGTAGAAACGCGGCAGCAAGGCGCAGGTGGTCGACTTCCCCCCGCCCGAGGGGCCCACGAGGGCGAGGGTCCGCCCCGCGGGGATCGAGAGGTTCAGGTGGTCGATGGTGGGGCGCTCGCGCCCGGTATCGGTGGGCTCGGCATCCTCGTAGGAGAAGCACACGTCACGGTACTCGATCGCGCCCGCGCTCACCTCAAGCGGCCGGGCGTCCGGCGCGTCCACGATATCGGGCATCGTGGCGAGCACCTCGTCCATGCGGCGGAAGCCCGCGATGGCCTTTTGGAAGGTCTCGGTCGAGTTCACCAGCGTCTCGATCGGCGTGGCGAAGAGACTGATATAGAGAGCGAAGGTCGCAAGGTCCACAGCGGTCATCTGGGACGTTGCGATGAGGTATCCGCCGAGGATGATGATCGACGCGTAGAGTGACCCCGTCATAAGCGCGCTCGTGGCCTGATAGCGACCCATGACCTGATACATCGCCTCTTTCGAGAAGAGGTATCGTTCGTTCGAATGGCGGAACTTGGCGCGCTCCGTCTCCTCGTTCGCAAACGACTTCACGACGCGCATTCCGGCAAGCGAATCCTGGAGCTGGGCGTTCACGCCCGAGATCTTCACGCGGTTATCGGAGTAGACGGCACGCATCGCGAAATTCTGACGGACCATGACGACGACGAAGACGGCCGTGATGAGCGCCATGACGGCGGCGAGGACCGGGGAGATCGTGAACAGGATCACAAAGGCCCCCACGATCTCGATCGTGCAGATGATGATCCACTCGGGCAGATGGTGGGCTCCCTCGCAGATGTCGAAGAGGTCGTTCACGACGCGGCTCATCATATCGCCCGAGCTATGACGGTCGAAGTAGGCGAAGCTCATGCGCTCGTACTGGTCGAACAGATCCTCGCGCATCCGCGACTCCATGCGGGCGCCCATGATGTGCCCCTGGGCGGAGACGAAGTAGCGACAGCCCGTGCGCACGAGGTAGAGCAGGATCAGGCCGCCGGCGATCAACGGCAGGGCATCGAGGATCCCCGCGGCGGGACCCGCGAAGAGACCGCTTGTGAGGGAGCGGAGGATGATCGGGAAGGAGAGGTCTATGCCGGCGAGCACGAGGGCGCACACGGTGTCGGCGATGAAGAGGTGCAGCTGAGGCTTGTAATACGACAGGAAACGCTTGAACATATGCTCCTTCTTATATCTCACAGTAGCGGCCCGGTGCCGCGCGGCTACTCCGTCTCGAGTCCAAGCCGATGGGCTATCGCGTCGCAGGCGAGTGCGCCCACCACGGTCTTCGCATCCTCGATCTTGCCGTCGAGCACGGCGTCGATGAGCTCTGACAGGGGGACGAGGTCGACGTTCACGAACTCGTCCTCATCCGGCGTGGCCCCATCGAAGCGCAGGTCGGTCGCCATGTAGATGTGGATGATCTCATCGCAGAATCCGCAGCTCGTCAGGATGCTGGTGAGATGGCGAATGCGGCCGGCCCTGAAGCCCGTCTCCTCGTGTAGCTCTCGCTCGGCGCAGACCTGGGGATCCTCGCCCGGATCGAGTTTGCCGGCGGGGATCTCCACGGTCACGCGGTCGACGGCGGTGCGGTACTGGCGCACGAGCGCGATCTTGCCGGTGTCGGTCAGAGCCACGACCGCGGAGGCGCCGGGATGGCGCACCACGTCACGGGTGGTGAGACGGCCGTTGGGGAGCTCCACCTTGACCGTGCGCACGTCGAGGATGTTTCCGTGCCACGCGGGCTCCTCCCCGAGGATCCGCTCGTGCAGGGCGGCGTCAGCGGGATCGTCGTCGCCGAGCACGAGGGCAGCCTCATCCACCGGCTGTCCCGCGCCACGCGGGTCCTCGACGATCTCAGCGTCTATGTGCTCCTCAGCCATGGCTTCCATCCCTTCTCCGTGTGCTACGCGCCCGCGATGCCCGTTCTCAGGCGAATCGCACGCGCAATCCCTGGCGGGCGCTTACGCATCCCAGGCGTCACGTCCCCGCAGGGCGCGCAGGCCAATGTCATGCCGCAGGGTCTTTCCCTCGAAATCAATGAGCTCGCAGGCCTCGTACGCCCTATCGCGGGCAGCCTCGAACGTGGGACCGAGAGCGGTGACGGCGAGCACGCGGCCACCGGCGGTCACCAGGTCGCCGGAATCCGTGAGCGCGGTGCCCGCATGGTAGACGGTCACGTCCGGCAGGGCGTCGGCGCGCTCGACACCGGTGATGACCTTGCCCTTCTCATAGCTCCCCGGATACCCGGCGCTGGTCAGCACCACGGTGAACGCCCAGTCGTCGCGCCAGGAGAGCTCGACCTCGGACAGGCGGCGCTCGGCAACGGCGAGCATGACCTCGACGAGGTCGTTCTCAAGACGGGGAAGGACCACCTGCGTCTCGGGATCGCCGAAGCGGGCGTTGAACTCGAGCACCTTCGGGCCGGCGGGCGTGAGCATGAAGCCGCCGTAGAGGCATCCGCGGTAGTCGATGCCCTCGGCGGCCAGGGTCTCCACCGTGCGCTCCATGGCCGCGACCATGGCGGCGTGCTCCTCATCGGTCACGATGGGCACGGGGCTGTAGGCGCCCATGCCGCCGGTGTTGGGGCCCAGATCACCCTCAAGGGCGCGCTTGTGATCCTGCGAGGTGGACATCGGGCGCACGGTCACGCCATCCGTGAACGCGAGGAGCGAGCACTCGGGGCCGGTGAGCATCTCCTCGATGACCACCGTGGCGCCGGCCGCGCCGAACTCACCGCCGAAGCAGGAGCGCACCGCGTCCTCCGCCTCGGAGAGCCCGGTGGCGACGATCACGCCCTTGCCGGCGGCGAGGCCGTCAGCCTTGACCACGAGCGGAGCACCCTGCGCGCGTACGTAGGCGAGGGCCTCCCCCTCATCGGTGAAGGACGCGTACGCCGCCGTGGGGACGCCGGCGCGGTCCATGAGCTCCTTCGAGAAGCGCTTCGACCCCTCAACCTGGGCGCCCTCGGCACCCGGTCCGAAACAGGGGATGCCCGCGGCCCGCACCGCGTCGGCCACTCCGGCCACAAGCGGTGCCTCGGGACCGATCACCACAAGGCCGCATCCGGTCTCCCGGGCGAACTCGGCCGCCGCGGCGGGATCCTCCGCATCGAGCGCCACGTTCTCCCCCACCTCGACGGTGCCGCCGTTGCCCGGCGCGATGAAGAGCTCGGCGCATCGGGGGCTCGCAGCGAGGGCAAGGGCGAGGGCGTGCTCACGGCCGCCGCTCCCAAGCAGCAGGATGTTCATCTGGTTGGACTCGCTCATGGGACTCCTCTGGTCGATTCCTCTGGTTAACGTGATCGGACGCTAACGGACCGGGGTCCAGGATCGATTGATGGTCTGCTCGCGATCAGGGCCGACCGCCACGAAGGACACGCGGGCGCCGGCGATCTCCTCGATGCGCGCCACGTAGTCGCGGGCCGCCTGGGGAAGATCGTCAAAGCTCCGACAACCCGTGATGTCGCACTCCCAGCCCGGCATCTCCTCAAAGACGGGGACCGCGCTGGCAAACGTGCCCTCGTGCTCCGGCACGGTCGTGTAGCGCACGCCGTCGCAGTCATAGGCGACGCAGATCTTGATGGTCTTGAACGAGGACAGCACGTCGAGCTTCGTGAGGGCGATGTCGGTGAGGCCGTTCACACGGGCGGAGTAGGTAGCAATGGGGCCGTCGAACCATCCGCAGCGGCGACGGCGGCCGGTGGTGACGCCGTACTCGGCGCCCACCTCGGTGAGGGTGCGCCCATCCTCGTTCGTTTCATAGTCGAGCTCCGTGGGCATGGGGCCCGAGCCGACGCGCGTGATGTAGGCCTTCATGATGCCGAGGACGCGGTCGATGTTCTTCATGCCCACACCCGATCCCGTGACAGCGCCGCCTGCGGTGCAGTTCGACGAGGTCACATACGGGTAGGTGCCGTGGTCGATATCGAGCAGGGTCGCCTGGGCCCCCTCGAAGAGCAGGGATTTACCCTCGTCGATCATGTCGTTCAGGAGCTTGCCCGTCTCGGTGATGTAGGGGCGGAGGCGCTCGCCGTAGGGCAGGTACTCGGCGCAGATCTCATCGGCGGAGAAGGTGGGCTTCTGGTAGAGGAGCTCGAGCTCGGGATTCACCTTGGCGAGGACCCGGTCAAGCTTCTCGCGGAAGAGGGCGGGATCAAGCAGGTCCTGAACACGCAGGCCGATGCGCTCCATCTTGTGCTGGTAGCACGGACCGATACCGCGCTTCGTGGTGCCGATGAGGTTCGTGCCGAGCCGCTCCTCGCAGGCGCCATCGAGCGCGATGTGGTACGGCATGATGAGATGGGCGTTGCCGGAGATCTTGAGATTCGCCGTCGAGATACCGTCGGCCTCGAACATCTCGATCTCCTCGATCACGACGGCCGGGTTCACAACGCAGCCGTTGCCGATGACGGAGATGCAGTTCGGATACATGATGCCCGAAGGGATCTGGTGGAGGCCGTACTTCCTGCCATTGGTCACGATGGTGTGGCCTGCATTGTTTCCGCCCTGATAGCGGACCACACCGTCGAATTCGGGCGCGATGAGGTCGCAGATCTTGCCCTTCCCCTCATCGCCCCACTGGGTCCCGACCAATACCGTTGATGCCATGGAATCTCCTCGCTCATTGCACAGGCCGTGGAAGCCGCTGGCGCGACTCCCCAACATTTCCATTATAGGGCCCTAAGGGCCCGTCGGGGCAGGGTTCGCGCCGCGATGGGCGCCTGCGGGAAAAAGCCGCAAACTTGAGGGGATATAGCGCGATGTTGTGGTGCCGGGCAGTGTAGCCGGATGTTGGCTGCCGGCGTTGGCTCCATCAACCCGGTCGCCGTACCCGGGTCGCGGGGCACCGCAGGATACAGGCGCGCACGCAGAATGGGGGTGCGCACGGGATGAGGCCGATGTGTTTCTAACGTTACTTGCATTTGTGTGGGATGGGGGGCACGCACGGGACGAGAGCAGAACATGTTCTCGGGGCGGTTTTTTAGGTGATATGCATGAAGGCACCGTCGAAAAGAGGTTTTAAAGCCCTTTGCGAACCGGCGAGCCGCCACACCGGGCTCCGGAGCACGGGCCGCCTGCACGAGATGAGAGGAAAACGTCATCTCGAGGCGGCTCCAAGGGCATCCTGCCTGGAAGTATGGTCGAGAGTAGGTTCTCTGGCACTTGTGAGCCAACAGGTCGGTGCACCGGGCTCCGGAACACAGGCCACCTGCATAAGATGGGAGGAAAACATCATCTCGAGGCGGTCCCGAAGGCTTTCTGCCAGGAGAGGCAGTCGCGAGTATGTTTTCCAGCCCATTTCGACCAACAGCGCGGCGCGGCGGGCGCCGAACCGCAAACTGCCCGCGCACAGGAGAGGCGGATGGCCCCGCTCGTGCGCGACGGGGTCGGCGCTAATCCTCGCGCTCCAGCTCGAAGAACTTCGTCGAGGCGGGCATGAACACGAGGTCCACGTCGCCGATCGGGCCGGAGCGATTCTTCGCGAGCACGATGCGGGTGATGCCCTCGTCCGGACGGTCGTCGCGAGCGGCCTCCTGCTCGGAACTCGAGCGGTCGAGGAACATGACGATGTCGGCGTCCTGCTCGATGGAGCCGGATTCACGCAGGTCCGAGAGCTGGGGGCGCTTCCCGGTGCGGCTCTCAACCTGGCGGGAGAGCTGGGAGAGGGACACAACGGGCACGCTGAGCTCCTTGGCCATGATCTTCAGGGCACGCGACATCTCCGACACCTCAACGGCGCGCGACTCCGCGCGACGGCCCGCGGGCGGGCTCACCAGCTGCAGGTAGTCCAGGATGATGATGGCCTTCTCCTTGTTGTGGAGCATGCGCCGCGCCTTCGCGCGGATCTCCGTCACCGTGGTTCCAGGCGTGTCGTCGATCAGGATGTCGAGTTTGGAGAGCTCCTCGGTCGCCTCGTTGATGTTCACCCACTCCTGCGGCGAGATGTTGCCGCTGCGGAAGTTCGACATGTTGACCTGGGCATGGGCGCAGATGAAGCGCTGGGCGATCTCCTTGCCGCTCATCTCGAGCGAGAAGAAGCCCACCGCGTACCCGGATGCGGCGGCGTTCAGGGCGAGGTTCAAGGCGAACGAGGTCTTTCCCACGGCGGGGCGGGCACCGATGATGACGAGCTGCCCTTCGCGAAGGCCCAGGAGCATGCGGTCGAGGCTCGGGAAGCCTGTGGGAACCCCCTGGGCCTCGCCGCCCGCCCGTGCGACCTCCTCGGCCTCGAGATAGGCCTCCCGCATGAAATCGATCAGGGGCTTGTATGAGCTTCTGACCTCGCGGGCGGTGACCGACAGCAGCATGCTCTCGGCGCGCTCGATGACCTCTTTCGTGTCGGTGGGGGCATCGTAGGCGAGCGCGTTGATCTGGTTGGTCGCGCCGATGATCTCACGCAGCATGGCGTCGCGGCGCACGATGTTGGCGTGATGCTGCCAGTTGACCAGGGCGAGTGTGTTGCCGATGAGATCGAGGATGTACGCCTCACCACCCACCGCCTCAAGTTTGTCGATGGATTTCAGGTAGTCGATGAGCGAGATCGAATCGATGGGGAGACTCTGGTCGTACATGTCATGCATGGCAGAGAAGAGCGTCCGGTGCACCGGGCGGTAGAAGTCATCGGCCAGGAGGAACACGATGGCCTCTTCGACCACCTCGCCTGAGAGCAGCATGGCGGCGAGCACCGTCGCCTCGGCCTCGATGTTATTGGGGGGCTGCAGGCGGGCGCCGCGCTCCGTCACACCCGAGGGGGCCCATGCGTAATCGCTCACCGTCTCCATCTGCGCTCCTTGTTGCATCGGTGTACTCCCTCATCAGGGGGCATGTCGCGTGGCCGCCGAATCGGGCCTCCCATGGTATCGCATCGGCAGCCGCGGATGCGGCCACGCGGGCGCGGTTGGTCGATGCCGTAACTCGGTCGGCTGTCAAGGCCGGCCCATCATCCGATTGATCCGCCCAGATGACAAAACTGACTCTTGACAACTTGCTTGGAAACGGTGATCTGGGACTTCGTCAAACGGGTTGTGCGCCCCAAAACGCTATTCCCGGGAGCATGGGAAAACCTCGCCATGCCGCAACGGCCCAAACGGTGAGTTTCAACACTTTCCACAATCTTCAGGCCGTGCGAGCGAGGTTTTCCACAGGTTGATGCGAGATGGGTCTTTTCACCTCCTTTACACCCCCTTCCCACTCCCTTTTCAGCCCAATTTCATGGAGAAACAGTGAAACAGCAGGTAGATTGGTTCAATCTGTACTTGAGACTATAAAACCGCAGCGTCTTGATGGTGAATCGAACATGTGGTCGATCGCTTTCAAGCCGATCTTGTAAAGCGCGTTTTCCCGGCATCCCCGCTGAAAGCTGTTGAAAGACATAACTTTTCCAAAAAAGGGAACGGCCCGGACGCCATGGACGTCCGGGCCGTTCCAGAAAACCTACGAGGACAATGCTGTTACTCAGCGGTCTCCTCGGTAGCGGTGGCCTCAGCCTCTGGGGCCTCCTCGACCTCAGCGGTCTCCTCAGCCTCGGCAGCGGCCTCCTCCTCGGCCTCGAGGGCCTCGGTGCCAACCATGACAACCACGGTGGCGCGGATCTCGCGGTAAAGGGAAATATCGACCGGATAGGTGCCGGCGAGCTTGATGGGCTTACCGAGCTCGACGCGCTTGCGGTCAACCTCAATGCCAAGCTGGGCCTGGATCGCGTCGGCGATGAGCGGAGCGGTGACGGAACCGAAGAGGACGCCCTCCTCGCCGACCTTGACGTCGACGGTGACGGACTTGCCCTCGAGGGCCTCCTTGGTCGCATTCGCGTTGGCGATGCGGACCTCCTCACGGCGCTCGATGTTGCGACGACGCTCCTCGAGTTGCTTCAGGTTGCCCTTGGTGGCAGCGACGGCGAGCTTGTTGGGGATGAGATAGTTCTCGGCGTATCCCTGGGCGACGTCGATGACGTCACCCTCGCCGCCCTTGCCCTTGATCTCGTCAAGAAGAACGACTTTCATGCTGCTCTCCTTCCCTAGTCGCGGTTGCGGTTGCCACGGGAGGAAACCACGGGGACGGTGTACGGGAGCAGTGCCATCTCGCGAGCGCGCTTGATCGCGTTCGCGATGTCATGCTGATGCTGCGTGCAAGCGCCAGTGACGCGGCGCGGCTTGATCTTGCCGCGATCGGTCATGTACTTACGGAGAAGCTGCGTGTCCTTGTAATCGATGAACTCGGTGTTCTCCTTGCAGAACTGGCAGTACTTACGACGCGGCTGACGTGCTGCATAATCATTAGCCATGTCAAAATACCTTTCGTGTGTTGATGAATGCCCGTTCGAGCCGGGGGCTAGAACGGGATGTCCTCATCGTAGATATCGACCGCAGGAGGCGTCTGCACAGGTGCAGGTGCCGGCTGCGGGGCGGGGGCGCTGTACGGATCGGCCTGCTGAGCGGGAGCGTAGCCGCCGCCCTGCGGGGCGTAGCCGCCCTGCGCCGCCTGCCGGCCGCGCGAGAGGAACTCGATCTCATCGACGATGACCTCGAGCTTGCTCCGACGCTGACCGTCGCGCTCCCAGGAGCTGTAACGCAGCTTTCCCTCGATCGCGACCTTCGATCCCTTCGAGAGATAGCGGCTGACGGCCTCGGCGCGGGTGCCGAACATCGTGCAGTCCACGAAGTTGGGGTAATCCTCCCACTCACCGGTCTGCTGGTTGCGACGACGGTCGTTCACGGCCACGCCGAATGACATGACCTGGGTGCCGCTCGCCGTAGCGCGCATCTCGGGATCGCGGGTCAGGTTACCGGAGATAACCACTCGGTTGATGCTCATACAAACTCACTACCTCTCACTCTGGGCGCTGGGCGCCCGACTTCTCAGTGCCTGATTACTCCGCGACCTCGTCGCGACGGACGATCATGTGGCGGATCACGGCGTCGGTGATGCGGAGCACGCGGTCGAGCTCGGCGATCATAGCCGGATCGGCATGGAAGTTGATGAGGGTGTAGTCACCTTCGGTGAGCTTGTCGATCTCATAGGCGAGCTTGCGCTTGCCCCACTCGTCAACGTTGTCGACCTTGCCAGCGCCCTCAGCGATCGTGGTGTCGATGCGCTTCATCACCGCGAGACGGGTCTCGGGGTCGAGTGCCGGGTCAACAAAATACAGCAGTTCATAAGCCTTCATTGTGTCACCTCCTCTGGGCATAAGGCCCCGGGTCGTGAAGGTGCGCCCGGAGCAGGAAAAGACGGGGGACAGTATAGATGCTCCTGCCTGCACACGCAAGAGAACCCGCAGGTACGACCTCATGACTTCCATACTTGCCTGATATCGCTTGTGTACCCATCGTATCGGCAGGACCTGACAGGGATGCTGTGCAGTATGTCAGCGCATCCGCACGGAGATCTCCCTTGTTCTTAACGTCGCAGGTAGAGAGCGTGCTTGGTAGTCATACCGTCATGGTCTCAGCACACCGGATACGGGAGATCCACACATGTTCAGGGCTTGGTGCCCAGGTGCTGACTCACTTGATCCTCATGATGGCGGACCTCCGCACTTTGTGATCCCATACGGCGAGGGCCCCGGGCGGATGACCGTCCGGGACCCTCGCAGGGGCACATGGTGCATCGTTATCATCGCGACCGAAGGGGCTGCCTCACCCATCCGGGCGGGGGCAGAACCTCAGACGGTCATCTCACAGACCCGCAGATAGATACCGTACCCGCGCGTCTTACAGGCTGCTTGACTCAGAGGTGGCGTTGTCGGCAGCGTCACCTGCTTCGGCGTCGCCATCTTCAGGATCGGGCGAACCCGCCTCACCCACGGATGACTCAGCCTCCGCGGCGTCAGGTTTATCTTCGAGCGCATCCTGCTCCGGAGCAGCATCCTCATCATCTTCGCCCTGTGCGGGGTCGCTCTCTGCCACCTCAGCATCTGAGGTAGAGGAGACAGGATCGTCCTCATCAGCCGGCTTGCCCTCGGAAACCGCGGGGAGCGGGGTCGGCTCCTGTGCGGCGGGCGCGGCGTCCTCAGGTTGGTACGGCTCGACGCTTGCTACCCCATCGCCCACGACGGGGCCTGCCGCCTCATCATGAGCGGCGTCCGAGATCGGGCTCTCAGGAGCGGTTTCGCCCGCCTGCGGGGTCTGGGGGGTGGCGATCGGGGTGGTCACCGGCTCCACCGGGGGAACAGGCGTGGCCGGCGACTCAGGTGCGGCGGCAGAGGAGGCCTGAGGCTCGACCGGGCGTCCACTTTCATCCACGGTGATGGGCAGGGGCACGCCGTCGGGCAGCGGATCACCGGAGAGGCCCCAGCGCTGAACATCGAAGCGGGAGAACCACTGCCCCACCGCGTTCAGCGAGATCAGCTGCATCGCCGTACCGATCACGCCACCGATGAACAGCAGGATCACACCGAAGATGACCACGATCATCGCAAGTCCGGAGCCCATCGAGAACAGGCTCCCGAGCATCATCGAATCGGCATACGAAGAGCTCATGCCCATCATCGAGTACCCGCCCACCGCAGCGGCTCCCATGAAGCTGCCGAAGAACACGGCCGCCGTCAGAACGCCGATGATCATGGAGTAGGCCCATCCGATGAGACCGCTGATCAACGTGACGAGGTAGATGCGGAAGAATCCGGCTACATCCTTCCCGATCATCTCAAAGATCCGATCCAGGCGCCAACCAGCCGAGAACTTGTCGTAGACGGTGGCGCGCATGGTGGCCACGGAGACGAAGACGCCGAGGAACAGGTTGATCACAAGGGCCAGCACCATGACCAGGAACGGCAGGTCTGTGCCTAACATGGAGACCCCCGACAGCATCGGGAAGGCGGCTCCGGCCATCCCGGTCCCGAACAGGATGATGTCCAGGATGGCGACGACGAAGGACATGCTGAGCATGACCAGACCGCTGAAGAAGCCCGTGTGCATGATCTTGCCGTAGTCGGCCCGCGACTGCTTCGGCGCGGCCTCCACGCCCCATGCGGTGAGTCGAGCCCACTCGAGGCCGTATCCGAGGATGGCGATCTGCCCCACGATGGGGACCATGCCCACCAAGGTGAGTACCAGAATAGGTTTGATCCAGCCTTTGTCGCGGGTGAGCAGGCGCCAGGAGGCGCTGAAGCTCGGTTTCTGAGACACCATGTCTACTCCTTAATCTCGTCGGAAGAACCGGCGGGTTGCACGTCTTGGGCAGCGGTCCGCGCCGCCGCCTCTCGCTCAGCGGCAAGCTGCACCAACCCGGAGACGATCGGTTTGGTGCCGCTCGGGTACAGTGCCGGGCCGCTGCCCACGCTTGAGAACGTCTCGGCGAACCGCAACGTCCCCTCGGGATCTCGCGTATAGGGGAGGGCGAGCATCGAAGCCGCGGCATCCCCACGGCGTGCGACCTCGCATATCACCGCGTCACGACGGCCCTCATCGAGGTCGAGGTACCCGTCATAGGAGAAGACGTAAGCCTCGGGCAGCTCCCGCGCCAGCAGGGTCTTAACCGAGTTGTAGGTTTCCTCGACATCCTCACCGGGGTGATCGGCCACCTCAAACCCATCCGAGGTGCAGATGACGGTGAACGGCATCATCCCGCCGTCTCGAGTGAGACAGGCTTGTGCGTCCTCGAACGCGTGGTTCAGGGCGGTCCACAGGGAATCCGTCAGCTCGAGCTCGACGGTGCCGGCGGGTGTCTGTTCTGTCATGGCGCTCCTCCATTAGCTGAGTGACTTCAGTGTATCCACGAAACAGCCATACAAGACCGTGATTCCGTCATTTAAGCCGACCTTAATACCTGCCGGATCGATCTACCTGCGCAAGCGGATGCCGTGTCGGAGCGAGCACGGTGTATGCAAGGGCGGAGGGCGGTGGAACCCGGGAACGCCGCACTGCTCATCTGCTGATACACGTGCACAAAAAACGAAAGGCCCCACAGCTGAGCCGGGGACCTCAAAGATTCTGGCGGAGGAGGAGGGATTCGAACCCTCGTACGGGGAGTACCCGTAAACGGTTTTCGAGACCGCCGCATTCAACCACTCTGCCACCCCTCCGTTGGGATGACGCGATCGGGGATCGCGAGGAAGTGCTGGCGGAGAGTCGGGGATTTGAACCCCGGAGACGCTTTTGGCGCCTACACGATTTCCAATCGTGCTCCTTCGGCCACTCGGACAACTCTCCGTGAAGTGCACAGGCTATTGTACCGGAAGCGATAGCCTGCGCAAGGGTGATATTCCATCTGGTGGGAATCGCACATGACCGTGTAAGATAGCGGATCGAACCCAAGTGCCGCGGTCAGGAAGGGATGGGCCCATGCTCTCAAGCGTCGCTGTCCCGATCATCATCGCGGCCGTCGCTGCGGGATCACTCCCCCCGCTTGTCGACATTCCGCTCCCCATCGAGATGCTCGCCGTCGTGGTCGCCTCGGGGGCCGGGGCGCTCAGCGCCCGCAAGGACCAGCTCGATCTCATCGGAGCCATCGGCATAGCCGTCGTCTGCGGGCTTGGCGGCGGCCTCCTGCGCGATATCATCCTCCAGCGCGGCGATGTCTACCTGCTCAACCAGCCGCTCGCCCTGCCCATCTCCATCGCGTCGGCCGCGATCGTCTTCGTCTTCCCCGGGCTCGTCGAGAAACCCGACCGCGCCATCGCGATCCTCGACATCTTCGCCGTGGGGCTCTTCGCCGTGATGGGCGCCGACAAGGCCCTCCGCTACGACCTCGATCCGATGGCCTGCGTCATGATGGGCTTCTTCACCGGCGTGGGCGGCGGCATGCTCCGAGACGTCCTCGTGAACCGCGTCCCCTACATCTTCAAGCAGGGGAATTTCTACGCGATCGCCGGCCTGGCGGGCGCAACCTGCTTCGTCACGATGATCGAGTCCCTCCATGCCCCCCGCATGCTCTCCATCGTGGTCGGTACCGCGGTCACGATGCTGCTCAGATGGGTCTCGCTGCGTTACAACATCGTCTCCCCCACCGAGGTGAACCTCGAGCGCATGGCCCGTCCCCTGCGGCGAATCGGCTCGAAGTCCATAGAGACCGTTTCCCGCAGCGAGACCCCGGTGCGCTCCGAGAAGGCCCTTGATGAGCGGCGGGAGCGCGTGCAATCCGAGATCGACGAGCGTCGGCGCCAGGAGGAGGCAACCCGTCGCAAACGGCGCCGCGAGCTGCGCCGCCAGTCGAGGGGCCGGGGGGCGCACGGCAGCTGAGAGGGATCGATCATGGGATTCGCACGTTATCATACGTCATAGCTTTACCGTCCGCTGACATTTGATGCGCGAAGGCTCGCCTACGATGGAGACACCATCATGCAGAACCACGAGGTGTCCCTATGAGCAGCGAAGATTCAGACGATACCTTTGACCTTGAACGGAAACCGGGAGAGAGCGTCCACGAGTACCTCAAGCGCAACGAGGGAAAGGGGCTCAACTTCGAGGACCTCGTCAAGGCTTGGAAGGCCGAGAACCCCGATGCCGCTGACTCACCGATCTCGAGGCCCCACGGCATACGCAAGAAGATCATCATAGGAGCCATCTGCCTGATAAGCTTGGCACTCGCCTTCGTCAAATTCCTCGGAGGCTTCGTCGAGGGATGGCCGGCGGCCATCACCGGCCTCCTCACCATCCCCGCCGGCATCGGCATCACAGCGTTCTTCATCTACGCCATTTACGCGCTTGCGAAGGATAAGGATTCGGAAAGGCCGAATATCGGGTGCATGCTGTTCTTCTTCGTTTCGCTCGCCCTCGTCGTCGTGAGCAGCGCCTGGTTCTTCGTCATCGCCCCGCTTCAGGACATCCCCTACTTCCTCGATCCGCCCACCGTGCGGGTGACAAACCTCGAGGTTGACTACGAGGTGGGCGAGGAGGGCTCCGTCCTCTACAGCCTGGCCGGCGATGAGGCGGACGGCACGCACCAGTGGTTCACGATCTCACAATCGCGATACGACAACTGGGATGACAGCTGGACCTGGGCCACGGTCACCTATCTCCCCGGCTCGCGCACGATCATCGATATCAAGACTGAGTGATCCTCCGCGCGGCCGACCTCCCCTGCCCCGCGGCTAGCGTCTGGTTGCCCGCGGCGCCCCTCGATCTTTCCTGATCACGCTTGGCATGGAGCTCCCAACGCTATGCCAAGCGGCCGTATGGACCATCATCCGCTCCATAGAAAAGCGCCCGCGACGATGCCGCGGGCGCTCTCAGAAACCATGCTGGTCAGCGGATTTACTTCGCCGCGTTCATCGCGCGGACGGCCGCTTTCTTGCGGTCCGTTGCGTTCAGCAGACGCTTGCGCATGCGGATGTTCTTCGGCGTGATCTCCACGAGCTCATCGTCGATGATGTACTCGAGGGCCTCCTCGAGCGAGAAGGTGCGCGGGGGCACGAGCTGCACGGAGATGTCCGCGGTGCTCGAACGCTGGTTGCCGAGGTTCTTGGTGCGCGCGATGTTCACGACCATATCGCCCGGCTGGTTGCGCTCGCCGACGAGCATGCCCTCGTAGCACTCGGTGCCCGGTTCCACGAAGAGCGAGCCGCGCTCCTGCAGGGTCCCGAGGGCGTAGGCCACAGCCTTCTCCGTCGTCATCGAGATCATCGCGCCGTTGTTGCGGCCGCCGATCTCGCCGGCGTAGGGTCCGTACTCGAGGAAGGTGTGGTAGAAGACGCCCTCGCCATGGGTGACGTTCAGGACGCGGTTCTTGAGGCCCATGATGCCGCGGGTGGGGATCTTGAACTCGATGTGCGTGACCGTCTTGCCCGTGGTCATGTTCGTCATCGTGCCGCCGGCGTTGCCGAAGACCTCGATGACCTTGCCCGCGTACTCGTCCGGGCACTCGACGACGGCCTGCTCGACGGGCTCCACGGTGTGACCGGCCTCGTCCTTCTTGAAGAGGACGCGCGGGCGGCCCACCTGGAACTCGAAGCCCTCACGGCGGAGGGTCTCCATCAGGACGGAGAGGTGCAGGATGCCACGGCCGGAGACCTCGACGCCGCTTTTGTCCTCGAGCTCCTCGATCTTCATTGTCACGTTGTTCTCGCGCTCGGCGAAAAGGCGCTCTTTAAGCTGGCGTGCTCCGACGATGTCGCCATCGCGACCCACGAGCGGAGAGGTCGAGGCCTCGAAGATGACCGAGAGCGTCGGCGGGTCGATCTCGATGGGCTCGAGGGAGACGGGGTTCTCCGGGTCGGTGTAGACGTCGCCGATATCGGTGGATTCAACGCCCACCACCGCGGCGATGTCACCGGCGCCGACCTCGTCGCACTCGGTGCGGCCGAGGTAGTCGAAGGTGAAGAGCTGCTTCACGGTCGCGGTGGAGGTGGAGCCGTCGTTCTTCACAACAAGGATGGTGTCGCCGTGGTGCACGGTTCCGGAGTACACGCGGCCGATGCCGATGCGGCCCACGAAGTTCGAGTGGTCGATGGTCACGCACTGCATCGCGAGCGGGCCGGCGGGGTCGACCTCAGGTGCGGGGAGGTCCTCCAGGATCATGTCGAGCAGGGGGTACATGTCGTCATTGCCGTCGTTCGGATCGAGGCGCGCGTACCCGTTCACCGCACTCGCGTACACAACATGCTCCATCGCGAATTCAAGCTGCTCGTCCGTGGCGCCGAGGTCGGCCATCAGGTCGAGGCAGTCGTTGTAGGCGCGTTCGGGATCGGCGCCGGGGCGGTCGATCTTGTTGATGATGATCATGATGGAGAGGCCCGTGTCGATGGCGTGGCGCAGCACGAAGCGCGTCTGTGGCATGGGCCCCTCGAAGGCGTCGACCAAGAGCAGGGCACCGTCGGCCATGCGGAGCACGCGCTCGACCTCACCGCCGAAGTCGGCGTGGCCGGGCGTGTCGATGACGTTGATCTTCACGCCCTTGTACTCGATGGAGATGTTCTTGGCCAGGATGGTGATGCCGCGTTCGCGCTCCTGGTCGTTGGAGTCGAGCACGCGCTCCTCGACCTGCTGGTTCGCGCGGAAGGCGCCGGCGGCGCGCAGCAGCTTATCGACCAGGGTCGTCTTGCCGTGGTCGACGTGGGCGATGATAGCGATATCGCGAAGGTTCTCTACCCGCATGGTGTTCCCCGTATCTGCATAGCGAATGTGATGAATCAAACGTGCATATGATAGCGGGTTTTCGGTGAACGGATGTTGAGAGCCGGGTGAGCGGGGGACTCACCACACGGTTGCCATGGAATGACGACCGCGAAGACGAATTAGATCAGCGGATCCTCGGCACCGGCGGGCTCAGGATCCCCCCAGGTGAAGTCATCCCCCGCCCCGATGCCATCGACGAGCAGGTAGGCGGAGTACCCGCTCTCCTGACCGTGCTCGTAGAAGCTTGCGAGGATGGCATCGAGGTAGCCGCCATCCCCATCCTCAATGGCACCGAGGTAGGCGATCGCATAACGCTCGAGGGCGCCGACGCCGTCGCTTGCGACGCCGCCCGCGTGCTGGGACACGAACTGCTGGGCGGCGCGGAGGCAGACCTCGATGCTGTCCTCGGTGAAGGACGCCTCATAGCGGTTCGCCTGCTCGTCCTCGACGGCGAGGAGCACGCCGGGGTCCTCGCCCTCTGCGAGGGCGTCGAGCAGGGACCCCAGCAGGTCCCCCACCATGGCGTCGAGCTCTGGTGAGACGATATCGGGTTCGGCTCCTGCCGGCATCTGGATCACGTCCTTTAGAAGTCGTCTTAGAAATCGTCGGGCGAGAGGCTCTCGACGAACGCATCGAAGCGCGCAAGCTCCTCCTCGGCATCGCCCTCGGCCTGGTAGCTGATGCTACCCGCGCGGTTCATGACGTCGTCCTCAACGTAGATGGGCGCGTTCGCGCGCACCGCGAGGGCGAGGGCATCACTCGGGCGGGCGTCTATGCGAATCTCCTCAGATTCCGGGGTGGACGGCTCCTGAGCAGGCTCCTCAACAGGCGGCGCCATAACGAGGCTCGCGTAGAAGACGGGCGCGTCGACGCGGTCGATCTCGACGCGCTCGAGCTTGCCGCCGAGGCGGGAGATGACGTCGGTCATGAGGTCGTGGGTGATGGGACGCTCACCTGCGGGCCGATCGATACCGCGGCCGATGGATGCCGCCTCGAAGGCGCCGGTCTGAATGGAAAGTGCGCGCAGTGGAGCCTCAGAGGCCGACTTGTCGTCGCGCTCACGCAACACGATGACAGAAGGCATAGGGCCGCCCGCCATGATGATGGTCTCGATATCGACGCGAATCATGCAGTACCTCCCTGTGCTGGTATGGGTCGTTACGAGTCGATACGCTATAGTACCCTCTTTTCGTTTTTTGGAACGAGGTCGCAGAAAAAAGTGTTGACTTGCTGAGAGCTCCTAGGTTAGTATCTTTCGAGCGATGGACCTGTAGCTCAGTTGGTTAGAGCGTCCGGCTGATAACCGGGAGGTCACAAGTTCGAATCTTGTCAGGTCCACCACTTCTTTCGCAATAAACACCCCAGCGAGAGCCGAGTCGCCGCTGGGGTGTTTATTACTAGCGTGGGGGTTTAGCTCAGCTGGGAGAGCGCGGGCTTTGCAAGCCTGAGGTCAGGGGTTCGATCCCCCTAACCTCCACCACTTTTTTCTTGCTCCTTCAAGGTCTCCTTCTTGTTCTGATGGAGCTGGTTTTCAGGCCTTCGCAATTTTCGGAATACCGCCATCGGTCTTAAAGTCTCGCGGCCGTTGTTCTCAAGTCTCATAGAGGTCTCAACCCTCGCGGGCGTTGTTCTCAAGTCTTCACAATGCCTAGGATCCCCTGGCCATATCGCATGGACTATGGGCTCATCGCACCTGTTTTCACCGCTACGTGAAAACCTCCCCGCCTTGGTACAGGTTTGGGGGTGCGGACGTTTTTCCGTACACGGCTAGGCCGCGAGGCCCGGCCGCGCCCTCCTGCCGTCTATCGTGTCGTAGACGGTCCGGCCCCCGCCCCGGAACGCCTTGAGGCGGCCCGAGTTGTACCAGCCTATGTAGCGCCCGAGCTCCCCGATGAACGCCTCCGGCGCCCATCCCGACCAGTCGCGGCCGAGGAAGAACTCGNTTCTGCGACGCCGCGAGCAAACCTCCTCAGTTTGGTACAGGTTTTCTATCTGCGGCCAAGCACACAAAGGATCCTGCCCATAAGAACGCCCGCTCAAAGCTGCGCGCTCAAGCGATCTACTTTGACGCTCGGCAAAAAGCTGTACCAAACTGAGGAGGTTTTCGCCGAGGCCCTCCAAACCTGTACCAAACTGAAGAGGTTTGATCGCGGGATCGCGAAACCTGCACCAAAGCGAAAAGGTTCCGAGCCGGGCATGACCCCGGGAAAGCTAGCCGCAAAACCCGCATCAAAAGGCTGGCAGATTTGACCGTAACCTCACCGCATTATTCCTAGCGAACCACTAGACTTTACCGAAGGGCAGACCTACCATGGGAACCCATTCCGTAGTGTCCGCGTGGGTGAGGGCCCACGTCGCCGAAGGGCTGCGATGAGCGTTCTTTCCACCATACGCGAGGATATCCAGACGGTGCAGCGGCACGATCCCGCCGCGCAGTCGGGCGTCATCATCTTCCTCTCCTACCCGGGCCTCCACGCCAAATGGGCCCACACCTTCGAGCACTGGCTCTGGCGCCGGGGCGTCCGCGGCCTCGCCCGCGTGCTCTCACAGATCACGCGCTTCATGACCGGCGTGGAGATCCACCCCGCCGCGCAGATCGGCCGCCGGTTCTTCATCGACCATGCCATGGGCGTGGTGATCGGCGAGACCACGGTCATCGGCGACGACTGCGTTCTCTACCAGGGCGTCACGCTCGGCGGCACCGGCAACGAGTCCGGCAAGCGCCACCCCACCCTGGGCGACCGCGTCACGGTGGGCACCGGGGCAAAGGTGCTCGGCAACATCCATATCGGCGACGATGTGCGCATCGGAGGGAACTCCGTCGTGGTGAAGGACGTGCCGCCCGCGAGCACCGTGGTGGGCGTGCCCGGTCGCGTGGTGCGCCGCAACGGGGAGCGCGTGGTCGAAGCCGCGGACGCCGCCCGCTTGCATCACGAGAACCTTCCTGACCCCGTGCGCGAGGAGAGCCGCTCAAACCGCGCGGCGATCGAGCAGAATGAGGACCGGATCGCTGAGCTCGAAGCCCAGATGCGGGAGCTCACCACGTTGGTGCGCGAGCTCAGTGCGCAGAACACGCGCGCTGCAGACGACAGCTCGGACACGCAGGCGTAACGCAGCACAATGGACCCGGCCGGCTACTGCATGCCATTGCGGCGGGTACTGCCGTCTATACGCAGCCGCAGCCTATGCGTGACCCCATGAACCGGTGCCTGTTCTCGTGCGCGAAGACACGAACCGCAGCTGTCTTGGTCAAACCTCCCCGCATTGGTACAGGTTTAGGGCGATCACGTTCAAACTTGCACAGTTTGGTACAGGTTTCCAGGGGTCTGCGAAGTACAGCCGTCTGATCGAACACGAGAATGCCAGGTAAATGGATCGGATTTCTGTTCTCTACTCAGGCGATACTCGAAAACCTGTACCAAACTGACGAGGTTTATCCTCGCACGGATGCAACCCGTACCAAAGCAGGGAGGTTCAGCCGCAACGAAGAGGGCCCGACGATCAGCAGACCGGGAACCGCCCAGGCTGGAAACAGGTCCGTATCTTTCCCGAGGTACTTGATAGCGGCTCAAAGCACCCCAGCGTTCCGGTGGAAGAAAACCGTAGCGCGTGGGCGGGATCCAGCAGGAGCGCGAGGTCGACACCAGCCCCCAGCAGGCAGCCCTCACACGCAAGCCGCCCTGTCGGCACTCCTTACCCTGCGAGGCCCCGGTCGGCGGCGAGGAGCCTGCGGTAGCGCGCGCTCGTCCGCGCGAGGTCATCCGGCATCCCCATAAGGGCAAACTGCCCGTCTTCCAAAAATGCCACGCGATCCATGCGCTCCACCCCTTGTAGGTGATGGGTCACCATAAGCAGGCTGCGATCGGCGAGCGCATCGAGGACGGCGTCGAGGACGGAGCCCTCCGTTGCCGGGTCAAGGCCCACGAAGGGCTCATCGAGGACCACGATCGGGGTGTCGGCGAGTAGGATGCGGGCAAGCGCCAGCCGATGGCGCTCACCGCCAGACAGCAGATGGCCCTCCTCCCCGACGACGCTCATAACGCCCTCGGGAAACCGCTCGATGCGCTCGCGCAGGCCCACGCGATCGAGGACCCGCCATGCCTCATCTTCGGAAACATCCGCCCGGGCGATGCGCAGATTGTCGAGGACCGTCGTGTTGAAGACATGCGGATCCTGATTGATAACGCCGATGAGCCCGCAGGCGGCATCAGCTCCCGGATGCGGATCGCCGAAGAGCTCGACCTCCCCGGTGCCCGGAATGAGATCGCCCCGGATCAGGGAGAGGAGCGTCGACTTGCCCGCACCGCTGCGCCCCAAAAGGGCCACCTTCTCCCCAGGCATCAAGTCGAAGCTCAGGCCTGCAACCGCCGGCCGCAAAGCGCCGACATGGGTGAAGGTGACGCCACGCAGGCGCACGGCGGGGACCGTGCCAGCGAGATCTGAATCCACGCCCCTGTCCGGGGAAAGCGGGGTTCTATCGTCTTCCGTATTGGGAACTATCTCGTTGCCAGCGGCGGCCGACGCGCCGGCAGAGACCTGTCCGCCGACGACAGCCTTGCTCGTGGAGACCTCTGGAGCACTGGCAGGGTTCTGCATGTTGGCAGCAGTTTGGAAGCCGGCATCGCCCGCGGTGCCGGCAGTCGCCGGAACGTTGGTAACCGCCGAAACGCCGGCAGCATCGGTAACCGCCGGAGCATCGGAGGCGCTGTGGACGCCGGCAGCACCTGGGGCATTGGGCCCTATTTGGTCACTGGTGCCGGCTCGGCCCTCGCCGTCATCCAGGTCGGCAAGGCGCCTGATCTCCTCCGCGTGCTCAGGCAGCTGGGCCATCGCATCGGACACGGGCGACACGGCCTCCACCAACGGGAAGAAGCAGATCACCGCAGCGAGGATCGCATCCGATTGGAAGGAGAGGACCCGGGCGGCAAAGAAGACGAGGCTCACGGCCGCCACGGCGAGCACGGCCCGCACCAGCAGCCCCTGCGCGCGATCGAGGCGGGCGAGGCGCCGATCCTCGGCAGACACCGCCGCTGCCTCCCGGGAGAACCGCGCCAGCACGTCGGCGGTCCGGTCTGCGAACGCCACATCCGCAGCCCCGAGAACGGCATCAGTCAGACTCCGATACAGCCCGGCCGTCGCCCGTTTGCGGCGCAGGCGCGCGCCCGCGCCGACGGCGAGCGCCACCAGGGGCACGACAGCCACGCAGATGAAGAGCTCGAGCAGCAGCCAACATGCGAAGAGGATGTCCATGGCACCGACGGCGATCACCGCGACCGCCACCANGCCGGTCATACCGCCCGCGTCTTCCCCATGCCACAGGCCAACGAGCACCGTGCAGATGGCCCAGGCCTGGATCACAGCCGTGAGCGCACTCGCAAGTGACAAAAAGGCGAGCAGGACCGCCGTCCTGCCCGCCCCGGGAAGTTTGAACACCGAACTGTCGAACACGGGGTCCCCTTACGTTGAACTCAGGCGCGGAAGCGCCTGCGGACGAACCCATGCCCGCAGGCCACGGCCTAGTAGGTCAGGTCCTCCCGCTCAAGCCGGCCGCGGAAGATGCGGTAGGCGATGACATGGTACACGAGAACGAGCGGGACGCCGATGCAGGCGATGCCCAGCATGATGGCGAGCGTCAGGTCGCTGTTCGCGGCCCCGGAGATGGTGATCGAGTACGCCGGGTCGGTCGCCCGAATCAGGTTCGGGAAGAGGGTCGACGCGGCGACACCGACGAGCCCCACGCAGCCGAGGGAGGCGAAGATCTGAGCCAGCAGGTCAGAGGGGGCCTTGAGGTTCGCGATCATGGCCGCGAGGAAGACGAGCGCGAAGATGACGGCGAGCGCGCGGATCTCGACCCCGCTCGGCACGACGGCCACGAAGAGAACCACCGAGGTGAGCGCGAAGATCACGATCTCGGCAACCGCGAGCTTGGAGCGAAGATCGCGGGCGCGGGTTGCCAGATCGGAGCTGGCCGGGGCCTTCAGCGCGATCCAGCCGGCACCCTGCACGAGCATGTGCGAGAGGCCCAGCAGGCCACAGCAGAGGGCGAAGGGGTTCAGCAGGTCGAAGAAGGAGCCCGCGAAGTCGCCATGGGAGTTGAGGTTCACCCCGCCTACGACGTTGCCGATGGCCACGCCGTAGAGGAGCGCCGGCAGGAAGCTGCCGACCGTGAACAGGATGTCGTACAGGCTCGACCAGGCGGCGTCGTGCGCGCGGAACTCGAGCGCGACGGCGCGCAGGATGAGGCCGAAGAGCACGAGCATGATGGCCAGGTAGAAGCCCGAGAAGCTCGTGGCGTACGCCGGGCCGAACGCGGCGAAGAGGGCGCCGCCGGCCGTGAGGACCCACACCTCGTTGCCGTCCCACACCGGACCGATCGCGCGACGGATCACGGCGCGCTCGGTCTCGTCTTTGGCGAGCAGCGGATAGAGCACGCCGGCACCGAGATCGAAGCCATCGAGGATGAAGTATCCGGAGATCAGGACGCCGATCAGCAGGAACCAGATGAATGCGAGCGGACTCATGCGGATGCGCCTCCCTTCTTGGCAGCGGCATCTGCCGCCGCATCACCTGCGACACCGAAGTAGGACGGGGCGTGCACCTCGACCTTGGCGTCCTCGATGCCACCGATCTCGAAGGCCTCGGGGCCGTTCTCGAGCGTGCGGCGGAGCAAGCGGACCCAGCAGACGAAGATCAGGCAGTAGACGGCGAGGAAGAGGACGATCGTGGCGAGCACCTGGCCGGCCGGGACGGCGAGTGAGGCCGCGTCCTCGATCTTCAAGACGCCGTAGACGATCCACGGCAGGCGGCCGAACTCCGTGACGAGCCAGCCGGTCTCGATCGCGAGGATGGCGGCGATCCAGCCGAGAGACAGGATCACGAGCGGCCACTTCTTGCCTGAGAAGGCGCCGCGCAGCACGAGGATGCCGAGGAGCACCACGAGGATCAGGACGCCGTAAAGCGCGACCATGGCATGGTAGGACTGGAAGATCACGTTCACGAGGTCAGGGCGCTCGCTGGCCTGGAAGTCGTTGAGGCCGGGGTAGCTGACCGACGGATCGCCGTCGGCGAGCCAGGAGGTGCCACCCGGGATGCTGAGCGCGTAGGTCTGCTCATTCGCCTCATCAACCCATCCGAAGAGGGAGAGGTCGACCGGGCCCTCCTCGTACTGGCCCTCCATGGCGGCCAGCTTCGAGGTCTGCGTGCGGGCGACGGTGCTCGCCTGCCAGTGGGCGGCCGGGAGCATCAGCACGACGGAGACGACGCCCATGATGACGCCAACGCGCACGAAGCCGCGGGCCATCTTCTCAGCACGGCCGCGCAGCAGGTAGTAGGCACCGACGGCGACGCACACGAGGGCACCCATGATGAGGGTCGCCACGAGCACGTGGAAGTAGCGCGGGAGGGTGGAGGGGTTCAGGGCCGCCGCGAGGAAGTCGGTGATCTGCGCCTTGGAGCCCTCAGGGCCGGACACGATCTCAAAACCGGCAGGCGTCTGCATCCAGGAGTTGGCGATGATGATCCAGAGCGCGGAGAGCGCGGAGCCACCCCAGGCGAGCCAGGAGCTCACCATGTACATGCGGCGGGAGACGCGGTTGCGCCCGAAGATCAGGATGCCGATGAACACGGACTCGAGGAAGAAGGCGAAGAGGGCCTCAGCGGCGAGCGGGGCGCCGAAGATGTCGGCCACGAAACGGGAGTAGTCGGCCCAGTTGGTGCCGAACTGGAACTCCATCGTGATGCCCGTCGCCACGCCCACGGCGAAGGTCACCGTGTAGAGGCGCACCCAGAACCGGGTGGCCGCCTCGTCCTCGGGATCACCCGAGCGGTAGGACCTCGTCGCCATGATGGCGGTGACGAGGCCGACGCCGATGGACGTCGGGACGAAAATAAAGTGGAACAACGCCGTGATGGCGAACTGGATACGCGCGAGCATGACCGGGTCGCTCAACCAGTCCATCTACATCACCCCTCCCTCTTTGGGGCCGCGTGGTCGGGATTTGGCGACACCCCACCGACGGTCCGATGTGTAGCGCTTCGAGTGTAGCACTAAATGAACACTAAAAAAGTAGCATATCTCGATGAACCCCGGGGGTTAGGCGAACTGGCTCCGATACAGCTCGGCGTACGCACCCCCTGCCGCGAGCAGCTCCTCATGCGTGCCCTGCTCGATGATGGTCCCGGCCTCCATCACCAGGATGAGGTCGGCGTCCACGATCGTCGAGAGCCGGTGCGCGATCACAAAGCTCGTGCGCCCGTACATCAGCGTCTCCATGGCGTGCACGATCGCCTGCTCCGTGCGGGTGTCCACGCTCGAGGTGGCCTCGTCGAGGATGAGGATCGCCGGATCGGAGAGCATCGCGCGGGCGATCGTGAGCAGCTGGCGCTGGCCTTGGGAGATGCTCTCCGCGTCGTTGGAGAGCACCGTGTCGTAGCCGTCCGGCAGCGTGCGCACGTAGAAGTCGACCCGCGCCGCGCGAGCGGCGGCGGCGACCTCCTCGCGTGTCGCCTCGGGTCGGCCGTAGGCGATGTTCTCGGCGATCGTCCCCTCGAAGAGCCAGGTGTCCTGCAGCACCATCCCGAAGCGGCGGCGCAGGTCGGCGCGGGTGAGCTCGCGGGTGCTCACGCCGTCGAGCAGGATCCGGCCGCCGTCGATCTCGTAGAAGCGCATGAGCAGGTTGATGAGGGTCGTCTTGCCCGCGCCCGTGGCGCCGACGATGGCGACCTTCTGCCCCGGCTCGGCCGTGAACGACACGTCGCGCATGAGCGGGTGCGCGGGATCGTAGCCGAAGCGCACATGCTCGAAGACGACGCGGCCCGCGGAGCCGACCGGCAGCGTCGCTGGTTCGGCCGGATCGGGCACGACCTCGTCCTCGTCGAGCAGCGCGAAGACCCGCGCCGCGGCGGCGAGCGCGCCCTGCAGCATGTTGTAGGTCATCGAGACCTGGGTGAGCGGCTCGCTGCCCTGGTTCGCGTACTGGTAGAACGCCTGGAACACGCCGACGGTGAGCTGGCCGGCGATGAGCATCCCGCCTCCGAGCACGCCGATGCCCACGAGCGACAGGCGCACGAGGAAGCGGACGGCCGGCCCGGCGGCGTTGGTGATGAAGTCCGCGACGGCGCTCGTGCGGGCGAGCGCGTCGGCCGCCTCGCTCATCTCCCGCAGGCTCGCCCGCTCGCGACCGAACGCCTTGATGACGGCGCGCCCGCTGTACGCCTCCTCGATGCGCGTCGTGAGCGTGCCGACCGCCTCCTGGCGCTCGGTGGAGACCGCGAGGGTACGCGCGGCCACGAACCGCGTCACGACGAAGGCCCCCACCACGCTGACGGCGAAGACACCGGTCAGGACCAGGTTGAAGGAGGCCATCATGATGAGGGCGCCCACCAGGGTGGTCACCGCGATGATGAGCTGCAGCAGGCCGCGCTGCAGGACCTCGGAGACCTTGTCGAGGTCGTTGGTCGCGCGGCTGATGGTATCGCCCGGCTGATGCACGTCGAAGTAGGAAAGCGGCAGCCGTCCGAGCTTCTCGGCGATGCGGCTGCGCAGGGCGAGGTTCAGCTGCTCGGCGAAGCCCGACATGACCATGACCTGCACGGAGTAGAAGGCCCAAGCCGCCGTCCAGATGCCAAGGTAGATCAGGATCTGCCGGCCCCCGTCCTCGAGAGTGACCGCAAAGGGCACCCCCTCCGCGAAGGAACGCTGTATACAGCCCCACAGGAGGTCGATGATCTCCGCGCTATAGACGGGGGCGGCGAGGCTGAAGGCCACGTAGAGCAGGGTTGAGCAGACTGCCACCACGAGACGCCAGCGGATGCCCGCGGCGGCACGCCACAGGTTCGCCGCCGTACGCCAGGCCATCCCGGCGGGGATGCGCTCCTCGTCCTCAGGCACAGCGGCCTCGTTCGCATTCATCAGATCCTCGTGCTCACGCTGATCAGCCATGGTTCTCCTCCTTTCGCTCCTGCGATTCCGCGATCTCCCGGTACGTGGGGCAGCTGTCCATCAGGTCATCATGGCGTCCGAACCCCACGAGCCTGCCGTCCTTGAAGACGACGATCTGATCGGCGTCCCGGATGGTGCCCACCCGCTGCGCGATGATGAGCGTCGCCGCACGCCCGAGCTCGGGTTTGAGCGCGTGGCGCAGGGCGGCGTCGGTCTTGAAGTCCAGCGCGGAGAACGAGTCGTCGAACACGTAGAGGTCGGCGTCGCGCACCAGGGCGCGGGCAATCGCGAGACGCTGGCGCTGACCGCCGGAGAAGTTCGTGCCCCCTTGGGCGACACGGGACTCCAGGCCGTCCGGCAAGGTGCGCACGAACCCGGCCTGGGCGGTTTCAAGCGCGTGCCAGAGCCGCTCATCGGTGGCGTCGGCCGCGCCATGGCGCAGGTTCTCGGCGATGGTGCCTGAGAACAGCCAGGCCTTCTGCGGCACATACGAGATCCGGCTGCGCAGCTCGTCCTGGGTGAGGTCTCGCACGTCGACGCCCCCGAACAGCAGCCGGCCCTCCGTGACGTCGTGGAAGCGCAACAGCATCCGCGCGATGGTGGACTTGCCCGACCCCGTGTTGCCGATGATGGCCGTGACCTCTCCCCGGCGCAGCTCGAAGCTGAGGTCGTGCAGGGTGTCCTCGCTCGCATCGTGGAAACGGAAGCTCACATGGTCGAAAGCGGCCACCGGCGCACCGCTCTGGGAGGTGTCCGCGAGCCCGTGCGCCGGGGCCCCGGCGCGTGCCGCACCGGGCGCGGTGGCAGGATCGGCGATCTCGGGGGTGACCTCGAGCACCTGGCGGGCCCGCTCGAGGCAGGCGAGGGCGCGCGGCACGGAGAGCAGGGCGAACTGGGCCATCATCATGAAGAACATGATGAGCAGGGCGTACTCGATGAGCGCGGTGATGGATCCGATCTGCATGGCCTGGGCGCCCACCCGGTCGGCACCGAGCCAGATGATCAGCACCTCCGCGCTGTTCATCAGGAAGAACGTCATGGAATCAGCCGTGGAGAACAGGAGGTTCGCCTTGATCGCGTTTTCGGCGTACTCCGTGAAGGTACCGTCCAGGCGCTCGCGCGAGGAGGCCTCCTTCCCGAAGGCGCGGATGACGCGGGCCCCGGTGATCGCCTCGCGCAGGCGGGCGTTCATGCGGTCGATGAAGCCCTGGAGGCGGGTGAAGATGGGTGCCGAGATGCGCACGGCGATGATCGTGATGACGAGCACCGTGCCCGTGATGGCGAGCAGGATCCAGCCCATGACGACGTCGATCCGAAACGCGAGGACGACGGAGATGACGGTCATGATGGGCACGGGCATGATCATGAGGATCGCCATGAGCAGGGTCTGCTGGATGACCGTGGCGTCCGAGAGCGTGCGCGTGATCATGGAACCGGTGCCGAACCGCTCGAAATCCGACCCCGAGAACACGAGCGACGCCTCGTAGATCGCGACGCGGATGTCGCGGCCGACCTTGGCGGAGAGGCGCGCGGCGAGAAGGCTCGTGGTGACGGCGCCGCCCGAGCCCACGAGCGCCGCCGCGAGCATAGTCGCGCCATGGCGCATCAGCTCGTCGAGGCCGCCCTGATTGAGGGCCGTGTTGATCATCGAGGCGAGCTCCGTGGGGACGAAGAGCATGCCCCCGAGGTCGAGCACGAGGGCGAGCAGAGTCGCGGCGACCAGCTCTCCATACGGGCGCACGAACCGCGCGAGCAGGGTGAGCGATGCCCCCATGCGGTATTCGTCCTCGTTTGCGTTTGGCGTATCCAACGCAGTGGCCTGCTGGCTCATGACTCATCTCCTGCCGTCATCCGTGCGAACTCATCGTTGAGCGATGCCGTGTACGATCTAAGCAGCGTGAGGAGCTCCTCCCCCTCCTCGGGGGCGATCGCGTCGAACGCCCGCTGCTCGGCGGCCATGGCGGGCTCGATCTGCTCCTGAGCGAATTTCCGACCGGCGTCGGTGAGGCTCGCCCGCTTGTTCTTCTTGCTCCCCGCGCAGAACGCAAGGGTCACGAGGCCCTGGGACTCAAGGGATTTGAGCGCGGAGTTGATGGTCTGCTTGCTGTATGCCCACGCCGCCGTGATCTCCGTGAGCGGCGCCTCCCCGCCGGCGCAAACGAGTTCGTAAGCCATCCAGTAGGCGCAGCTCGAGAGGCCGCAGCTGCGCGCGAACTGCGCATAGAGCCTGTCGGAGGCGTTGTAGAGCTGGGCGAGCTCCTTGACTGCGGTGATGTTGGTGAGGGCCATGGGCGGTTCCTGTTCCCGTGGGATGTACGTGGGGCGGGGCCATCAGGGGCCATCGGAGCGGCTATGACTTCTATCCGAATTCGGACTATCTCAGTATGGTCTGATTTCGGACTATGTCAAGGGGTCTTGTTGGCATGTGCTTCCGGGCGGCCGTCGCGCGATTTGGTTTGACGACAACAAGAACGGGGCCTGCGGCTCATCACCACAGGCCCCGTCACTCGAACGGATAGTTCCGTGCGCGTTACTCCGCGTCACCCGACTTGCGGCGGCGACGCAGCGCCACGGCGAGCGCGGCCAGGCCGGTTGCCGCGGTCGGGATCGCAACCAGAGCGGTCACGTCGCCCGTCTGCGGCAGGGTCTTGCCGTTCTTCTTGCCCTTGCCCTGCTTGTTGGTGTTGGACTTGCCAGGTTTGCCAGGCTCGTTCTTCTTGTAAACGAGCGTGACCGTCTGCGGATCCTTGGCGAACGTGCCGGCGAGCGGCGCGGAGTCATCGGCGAGCCGCACGTAGGTGTAGCCGTCGATAGTGAGCTGCTCAGCGGTGTAGGCGTCGCCGACCTTGCCGGAGAGCTCGACGCTCTTCGCGATCTCCTTGCCGTTCTCGTCCACGTACTTGACGATGACGGTTCCGGTCTCGACCGGAGCGGCCGTGACCTTCACGCTCAGCTTGATACCGTCTGCGTCGATCTTGTCTTCACCGCCCTTGAGCTGCGTACCCGTCCACGTGAAGAGGAACAGTTCGCGCTTGCCGGAGGCGGAAGTCGCCACGGCCCCAAACTCACCGGTGACCGTGCCCGTGGTGGTGAGCACCTTGCCCGCTTCGAGATCACTTGCAATCTTGACCCCGGGAACGGTGAGCGTCAGCGCCGTACCGTTTTCGACGCCCGCCTTGCCCACGGCCTCCTTGAGCTTGGCGTAGGTGTCGAGCTTGGAGGCGTCCTTGAGGCCGAAGGTGACCGTGACCTTCCGGCCGTCGACCTCGACGCCCGTCACCTCAAAGGTGTCCTCGAACCCGTCGGCGCGGACCTTGGACTTGTCGAGGTCCTCGGGGAAGCTCATCCCCTCGGGGAGGGTCATCGTGGCCGTGAAGCCGAAGTCCCTGATATCCGTCTTGATGGCGGTGCCGTCGGGGTTCCTGAACTGGGCCTCGATGGCCTCCATCTGCTGCTTGACGCCGTCGATCTTGACCAGGCCCGTGAGATCCACCGTGGAGCCAGCGGTGACCTCGGGCGTGGCGTCATGCGTGGTGTCATTACCGATCAGCATGTCGGCATCAAGGCCGAGCTGCATCGCGGTCGGAATCATCGCGGTGAAGCGGATCGCCTCATCGCTGCCGGCGTCGACGTCCTTGCCGTCAGGCCATTGCACGCCATTCCAGGTGAAGGAGAAGGGCTGCGTGGTTCCCGAAGCCGAGGTAGCGATGGCCTTGAACAGGCCCGTCACCGTGCCGCGGACCACGAGCTTCTCGCCGGGCTTGACGCTGTCGGCGATCGTCACGCCGGGGACGGTGAGTTTGAGCCAGGTGCCCTTCTCGACGCCCGCCTTGCCCACGGCCTCCTTGAGCTTGGCGTAGGTGTCGAGCTTGGAGGCGTCCTTCAGCCCGAACTTGACCGTGACCTTCTGGCCCTCAGCCTTCACATCCGTGACCTCGAAGGTCTCCACGCCCTCGCCCTGTTCGAAGACGACCATATCCTTCGAGAGGTCCTCGGGAAGCTCCATCCCCTCGGGGAGGGTCATCGTGGCCGTGAAGCCGAAGCCCTTGATGTCGGTCGCGATCTTGGTGCCGTCGGGGTTGCCGAACTGGTCCTCGATGGCCTCCATCTGCTTCTTGACGCCGTCGATACGCACGGCACCCGTGAGGTCGAGGGTGCGGCCCGGGTACACCTGGTAGATCGAGGTGTGCTCGGTGTCGTTGCCGGAGAGGATGTCGGCCGGGAGGTCGCTCTGCTGCGGAGCACTGGGGACCTGGACCGTGAACGTGATCCTCTCGTCATCGGCGGGTGTGGTGGCGTCCTTGCCGTCCTCCCACTGCGTGCCGTTCCAGCGGAACGAGAATGCCTTGGTGGTGCCCTTCTCAGAGGTGGCAACCGCCTTGAAGTAGCCGGAAACGGTGCCCACGGCGGTGAGCTTGGCTCCCTCGGCAACCGTGTCGACGATCGTCACGCCGGGGACGGTGAGTTTGAGCCAGGTGCCCTTCTCGACGCCCGCCTTGCCCACGGCCTCCTTGAGCTTGGCGTAGGTGTCGAGCTTGGAGGCGTCCTTCAGCCCGAACTTGACCGTGACCTTCTGGCCCTCAGCCTTCACATCCGTGACCTCGAAGGTCTCCACGCCCTCGCCCTGTTCGAAGACGACCATATCCTTCGAGAGGTCCTCGGGAAGCTCCATCCCCTCGGGGAGGGTCATCGTGGCCGTGAAGCCGAAGCCCTTGATGTCGGTCGCGATCTTGGTGCCGTCGGGGTTGCCGAACTGGTCCTCGATGGCCTCCATCTGCTTCTTGACGCCGTCGATACGCACGGCACCCGTGAGGGGAATCGTCGAGCCGGCGAAGGCTGCATGGGCGGCCTTGTGCTCGGTGTCGGCACCGGAAAGCATGTCGGCCGGCAGATCCGCGTCCTGGGGCGCGGGCGTAGCCAGCGTGAGCTGGATGACCTTGTCATCAGCGGCCTTGGAGTCCTTGCCATCAGGAATCTGCGTACCGGTCCAGGTGAAGGAGAAGTCCTTCTCGGTGCCGTCGGCAGAGGTCGCCACGGCGTCGAACGAGCCGGTGACCGTGCCCTTGATGGGAAGCTCGGTTCCATCGAGCACATCATCGTTCACCTTGATGCCGGGAACGGTGAGCTTCATGGTGTCATCCAGGGCATCAACAGCGGTCTTGAGCTGCTGATAGTTCTCGATACCACCCTTGAGGGCAAAGGTCACGGACACGCTGCGCCCGTCAGGGGTGGACTCGATCTTCGTCACCGCGAAGGTATCGGCGAACCCGGCCGGAATGACCGTCTCGGGCGAGAGGTCCTCCGGAAGCGTCAGACCCTCAGGCACCGTGAAGGTGGCGGTGAACGGGGAGGACAGCTTCGTGAGCGCGATGGACGAGAAGTCCGTCGGATTGCCGAACTCTCCCTCGATGGCCTCCATCTGCTGCTTGACCGTCTTGGCGTCAACGGTGCCGGTGAGGTTCACCGTGCTGCCCGCATAGACGCCAGCGGGAGCGCCGTGGGTGGTGTCCGTTCCCGCCTGCTTTTGCTGCTCGGCCGTGGCGCCATCCGGCTGCACGTAGACGAGCATATCGGCCGGAATATCAGTCTCGTAAGCCTTCTTCACGAGGATGGTCTGCTGGATGGACGTATCGTCCTTGGCGCGGACATCCTTGCCAGCCGGGACCTGTGTACCCTTCCAGGTGAGGTTGAAGCGGAGCGTCTTTTCACCCGCGCTCGCAACAGAGTTGAAGGAACCATCGACCGTACCGGTGACGGTGAGCTCCTGGCCGTTCGAGACCTTGCTCTTGTCCAGGCTGAACCCAGGAACGGTCAGCGTGATCGCATCGGCGATGGTGCTGGCAGCATCACTCGTGCCCGTGCCGAGGACAGCGGCCTTGAGCTCTTCATAAGAGGTGTAGGCCTTCTTGAGTCCGAAGGTGACCGTGACCTTCTTGCCCCGCACCTCGGTGCCCTTGACCTCGAAGAGGTCGCCGAGGCCCGTGGCCTGGACCTGAGATTTGTCGAGCTTCGATGGGGCATTGACACCCTCGGGAAGCGTGAGCACAGCCTTGAAGAGGGATGTCGTGCCCGTGAGGGTAATATCGGCGGGATCAACGCCCGAGAACTGAGACTCGATGTCGCTCATCTGCTGCTTGATGGACGCAACGTCCACCGCGCCCGTCAGACTGAAGGTCTTGCCGTCGGCAGCCCCCTGACGGAGCAGCGTGGTGCTGTTGTCCTGACCGAGCTCAGAAGAACCCCAGAGATCGGCGAGCATGGTGCCTTCGTTATCGAAAGACTTGACCTTGTCGTCGTTCTTCCACGTGAGGTAATAAGTGGTATCGGCGGTGAAAGCGGGGTTCTCGCCGGACATGGTCAGCAGACCAAAGAGCTTATAGTCATCAAAGCGAAGACCACTTCCACCCAGGGCGGGAGAGGCGCTCCAGTATTCATCGGAGTTGAGCACAAATCCCGTCTTCGTTGCAGCGGCCGTCTTCGGCGTGATCTTCCCGCGTGCGAAGTTGCCGAGCAGCTCGGAGAGCTTCTGGTTGTAGGTGGCACCGGCCTTGACCACAGCCACCTCGCCGCCGCGCACGGGATCCTGCTCGATGGTGAAGATATCCGGATTGGTCTTGAAGACACTGGAGGCCCCGAAGGTGCCGCCGTTGGCCGAGAAGGCCACGCGATAGGTGTCGGCGTTGTACTGAGCATAGAGATCGAGCTGCGTCACGCCGTTCTCGAACGCAAGGGTCGAGCCGGCGGTCACAGCGTCGCCGGAGCCATCGGGCGCAGCGGTCCACTTGGAGAACTGCTTGCCGGGGATGTTGAAGTCCTTGTTGGCCTTCGCGACGTCCTCGAAGGAGAGCACGGTGGCGCTATCCTGATCGGACTCGATGCTCTGGATGAAGCTCGCCCCCGCACCGTTGTGGTAGACGACCGTCTTGGCGTCCCATTTGGCATAGACCTCGGTGTCCGTGCTGAACACGGTGTTCGCGTAATCAAACTCGTGCTCGACACCGGAGGCGTCCTTGTAGAACCACCCGAGGAAGGTGACGCCCTTGCTGTCTGCGGGCGTTCCGAGGGAGGCGGCGGCATCGTTGCCCTCGACATCGGGGAGCTTGTAGCCGCGAATCGTTGAGAAGGACTTGTCGGCCGTCGTGCCGTCGGCGAACGTCGCGTTGCCGTTGTTCAGCTTGACCGTCACCGTGGCGGCAGGCGTGAAGACGTGCTTCTTGCCGTCGGCCGACGCATTCGCAACCGGGTAGGTGTAGGCGTCGCCGTTCTTGTTGATGGGAGACAGGGACATCACCGAGGTGTCAGCGAGCGTGAAGTAGGAGAGCCACTCGTCACCGTTCTCCGTGCCGTTGGTGGGCGTTGTGACATCGTGGTTGTAGGTGGGATCGTACTTGACCAGGTAGGAGCCACCGGTAACCACGTAGGTGCTGCCGTTGGAGCGTTGCGCACCACCGTTGTCGGCGTCCTTATCCTTCGCGTCAGTGTTCACCACGCTATTGCCTCGGAACTCCATGTAGGCAGGCCCGTCGGTATAGCCCGTGCCGTATGAGGGAACGAACCTCATGTTGGAAGTCTCAAGCGTCGAGTTAGTGAAGATCGCGGTGGCTGGCTTGTAGTTGATGTTCAACCCACCACGCGTACTGTTCTTGACGACAACCTTGGAGTCATCCACGGTGAGTTTCGCGGAGAGCGTGATGCGCGCGCCGTCGCCGGTCAGCGTGGAGCCGTTCCTCAGATAGGAGTCCCCGAGGATCGCGATGGACTGCTTGTAGGCGCTAGACCCCGTCGCCTTGTACACATAGAAATCCGAGTGATCCATGTGGATGCCGCCCTTGCCGTTCGAAGGGTCGACGTAGTACCACACGCCCCGGGTGGTCAGGGATGCGTTCTTCAGGTTGATGGCGCCGTACTGCTCGCCACCCTCGTTCTTCGCCTGGACGGTGACCGTGCAGTTCTCCAGCCAAACGTCGACACCCGTGAAGGGGCTGACCTGCGTGTTCACTGCGGTCACAACGAGCTGGTCGCGGCCCGTACCCTTGAACGAGCCCTGGAGGTTGAAGCCGACCGTGTTGCCATCAAGCGCATAGTGGCCGTCGTTCACCTCGGCGCCCGCCTTGACAACAAGCGCGGTAGCAAAGCCGCTCATTGTCAGCGTGTGCTCGCCAGCGGTGAGCTTGGCGCCGCTCGCGAGCGTGATGCCGTTCTTGCTGGCAGCACCCGTGATCGTCGTGTCCGCCGCGACCTTGAGCGTCACGCCGGAGGGGATGGTGACCGCATCCCAGCTGCCGAAGGTTCCCTGGAGGTTGATAACGGCAACAGAGGGGTTCGCCGCCTGCACCTCAAGGGCCTTCTTCATGGTGGCGAACGCCTGATCGGCCGAAGAGCCGTCGTTGTCGTCGTTACCCTCCGAGCTGACCCAGATCTCAGTCAGCGCGGCGGGATCGGCAGCATCGGTCTCCGTCTCGTCGCTCTCCGTATCCGGGGCGGAGCGGAAGGTGGCTCCCTCATTGTCAGAGGCCTGATCCGCCTTCTCCTCAGCCGTGCCCTCAGCGGGTGCGGCCTGGTCGCCGGCAGCCGGCTCCTCAGGAGTGGCGTTATCCGCAGTGTTCGAAGAGGCCTCCGTCGTTGCGACGGGCGCCTCCCGCTCTGTTTGATCCTGCGCGAACGCGGCGACCGATGTCAGGGGAAACGACATCGTGGTCATCGAGATCGCGAGGAGCAGCGAGATACCGCTCTTCACAAGTGTCCTAGGAGGCGTGGTGGTGTGTTTCCGGTTGTGCATCTTCGCTCCTATCGTGTAGACACAGCAACTCCATATAGCTTATTACACTATATCATCCAACATGGAGATTGAGCCCGCATACGTGAACCTATCTGGTATTTAAAGAGATGTAAATCACACAGTCCCTTAAGCGAGAAAAAATAATGGACGCTTTTTTAAAAGCGCCCATTATGCAATATCTACACCGAACTATAATCGGGGTGATTTTATGAAAGCAAGGTGCGCCCCGCCGCCTCGATCTCTTCGATCAGCGCACCGGCTACAGCGGCGTTCTCGCCCTTCGCGAACACATACAGCTTGATCTTGGGCTCGGTGCCCGACGGCCGCACGATCGCCTTGTTTCCGCCCGCGAGGTCGAACTCGATCACGTTGGCTGCCGGAAGACCGTTCACGCCGGGCTCGTAATCCACCACGGTCTCAACCGCCATGCCGGCGATCTCCGCCGGAGGGTTCTCCCGCAGGCCCGCCATGATGGCTGCCATCTTGCCCGCACCCTCGGCACCCGGGTAGGCCAGCGAGATCGTCTTGTTGAGGTAGCTGCCGTAGCGCTCGTACAGATCGGCGATGGCATCGGCGAGGTTCTTCCCTTGCAGCTTGTAATACTGGGCCATCTGGCAGATCAGGAACGACGCGTTCACGGCATCCTTGTCACGCACGTGATCGCCCGTGAGGTAGCCGTAGCTCTCCTCGAACCCGAAGATGAAGCGATCCGCCTCGCCCTCATCCGCGAGCGCCGTGATGATGTCGCCGATGTACTTGAAGCCCGTCAGGCAGCGACGCAGCTCAAAACCGTAGTGATCGGCAAGGGCATCGACCATGGCCGAGGAGACGATCGTGGTCACCGCGACCTTGCGCGTGAGGTCCTCGCCGCGCTCGGCGCGCATGCGGCAGATGTAGTCGAGCAGCAGGACACCCATCTCGTTGCCGGAAAGCAGCAGGTAGTCGTCGCCGTTCTTGACGGCTACGCCCACGCGGTCGGCGTCTGGATCGGTGGCGAGCAGGAGGTCGGGGTGAACGCGCTCGGAGAGGTCGATGCCGCGCTGCATGGCCTCGCGGATCTCCGGGTTGGGATACGGGCAGGTGGGGAAGTCGCCATCGGGATCGCGCTGCTCGGGCACGACCGTGATGTCGGTGATGCCGGCGCGCTTGAGCACCTCCGTGACGGGGATGAGGCCCGTGCCGTTGAGCGGCGTGTACACGAGCTTGAGCGGGGCCTCGGCGGTCTGCTCGGGCGTGAGGTCGGAAACGGAGGTGGCGAGGATGGCATCGTAGTAGGCGTCGAGCACGGCGTCGTCGATCCACTCGATGAGGCCGCGCGCAACCGCTTCATCGAAGTCCATGGTCTTGACCCCGTTGAAGGTGTCGGTGCTGGCGATGGCCTCGGAGATAGCAGCCGCGGCCTCGCTGGTGATCTGACAGCCGTCGGGGCCGTATGCCTTGTATCCGTTGTACGCCGCGGGGTTGTGGGAGGCGGTCATGCAGATGCCGCCCGAGGTTGCAAGGTAACGCACGGCCCAGGACAGCGTGGGGACCGGCGAGATGCGCGGGTAGAGGAAGGTCTTGATGCCGTTGGCGGCGAGGATGGATGCCGTGGTCTTGACGAAGAGCTCGCCCTTGTTGCGGGAATCGCGCGCGATGGCCACGCTCGGGTTCTCGAAGGTCGCCGTGAGGTAGCTCGCGAAGCCCTGGGTGGCCCGGCCGACGGTGTAGACGTTCATGCGGTTGGTGCCAGCGCCGATGGTGCCGCGCAGGCCCGCGGTGCCGAAGGCGAGGTCCTGGAAGAAGGCATCAGTGATGGTGGCCTCGTCGCCCACGTCGCGCATGGCCGTCAGCTCGGCGAGGAACTCAGGGTCGCTGACGTGGTCGATCCAAGTGTTGAGGAGCTGGTGGACGTCGTGCATTGCGAGCTTCCTTTCCTAGGGGCAAACCGAACTGCAAAGCGACGCGGCCTAGCCGGCCCGTTTGCGCTCGCAGCTGGAAAGCCAGTTGAAGTGCCATGCTGCTCTGAAGACGCGGGTGGGTGGCACCCGCGATCCGCACACATTAATAATACGGCAAGGGACGCCGCGCAGATAGCTGATGTCCTATTCGCCTGTGGCCTTGCGCACGCCCCCGTCCCATCCGGGGCCGGCGCGTTATCCCACAATCCATAGCCCCTCGGCGGGCCGACGCGTTATCTCGACACCCCGGGTTCTCGGCGGGCCGACGCGCCATCCCGAAATCCCCGGGTCGTCCGAGATCCCGCGCATTCGGCCCTGTCCCATCCGGGAATCTGCAAGATGTCCCCTGGATGCTCGGTTTGCATGGCTTTTTTGCAGGATGTCCCCTGGATGCACGTTTTTCAGGGGGTTTGTTTCAAGATGTCCCCTGAATGCACGGTTTTTCAGCTGAAAAGTACGCCGACGTTTTACCCGCGAGGCCCCGAACTGCGTGCTCTCGACGGTCGGACCCGATCCCCCGACGAATCGGGGGCAAAAACCGTGCATTCGGAGGACATCCTGCAAAGTGGCCGCAAAAACCGTGCATTCAGGGGGGGCATCCTGCGGTGGCGGGCATCGCCGAGACAGCTTCCGGCGCGAAACCGCGCATCGAGGGGGGGGGCATTCTTATCGGTATAGTCTTCGCCGAGGCGGTCAACCAACGCAAAACCGTGCATCCAGGGAACATCCCGTCGGGCCCCCGCCGCTGGGGCGACGCGACGGCCTGGAGCAATACCGTGCATCGAGGGGGCACCCTGCTGGGACGCCCGCCGTCGAAGCGATCGCCCGGCATGGAACCGCGCATTCGGAGGGCATCCCGTCGGACCCCCACCCCGAAAGCGATTGCCCTTATATATATGTGGCCTCATGGGACCCTGTGCAGCCGCCAACCGCAATGATCCCGGTATCAAACGCCGTGCGTGATACAATCAACCGCGCGGGCCGTTAGCTCAGCTGGCAGAGCAGGGGACTTTTAATCCCAAGGTCCAGGGTTCGATCCCCTGACGGCCCACCCTTAAGACCGCAGGCAGGGCGCTCGTTCGGGCGCCCTGTTCCGTTTTCAGAACACCTGTTCATCGTACTGTTCCGGAATGAGGGCGTCAGAGCTCGCTTGTGGAGCCTGCGAGTCACAGCACCTCCGCCGATGACGGGGACTACGACAGTCCTATTGAACGCATGGAATCGGACGCTCAGGGTGGGAGAGGCCACGAGACCGATGTGTTCGGAGAACCATCTAACCCGGTCCATCCTACAGGGTAGAATGAAGCGGCGAGGTCATACGTCGGGAGGGCCCTATGGACTGGCTGATAGAGGTGCTGAAGTACCAGCGCGATCACCACGTCGATGGCGGCGTGTACAAGGCCGTGCAGTGCGACTTCGCCTACAACTCGAACCACATGGAGGGCTCAACCCTCACACATGACCAGACCGTTCTCGTCTTTGAGCGTGGCGCTTTCGCAGGGCACGGATCCGTGAACGACCTCGTCGAGGCGAGGAATCATTTCCGCGTGGTGGACGAACTGCTCGACCATGTCTGCGACCCACTCACTCCGGAGCTTATTCGAAACCTACACAGCAAACTCAAGCGGGGCACGTCCGACGAGTCCACACCCGTCATGAACGTCGGCGGTTACAAACTTGCGCCCAACGGCATCGCCTCAGGCGCGGGCTTCATCGAGACGGCCGCCCCCGAGGAGGTTCCCGCCCTCGTTGACGACCTCGTCGATCGCTGGGAATCCTCCCTACACGCGAGTGACCCCATCGCTGAGATCGCCCGCTTCCACCGTGACTTCGAACTTATTCACCCCTTCTCTGACGGAAACGGGCGCGTTGGACGCCTCATCATGTTCAAGGAGTGCCTGAGGTTCGGATGCGCCCCGTTCATCGTCACCGAGGACCTGAAGCCTTTCTATCTGCGGGGTCTGCGCGAGTTTGACCATGAGCCCGGTTACCTCGTTGACACCTTACGTACCGCGCGAGACCGCTTCGAGGCGATCTATCTGCCCGATGCTCACGCGTTCCGCGAAGCACTCGCGGGCACGGAGAGCCCGGAAGCTGCTCCGCACGCCATCCGGCATGAGCGGTAGACGGCATCGCGAGCGAACCCTATTCCCAGCTCCACTGCCCGTTCACGAACACGGGCACCTCGGTGCCGTCCGCGCAGATGCCCATGATGTCGAGGTCGTCCGTCCCGATCATGAAGTCCACGTGCGTGCTCGAGGTGTTCACCCCGCGCGCCCGCAGCTCCTCGGCTGACATCTCGAAGCCGCCCTCATAGCACTCGGGGAACCCGATGCCCAGCGCCACATGGCAGCTGGCGTTCTCGTCGTACAGCGTGGAGTAGAACAGGGTCCCGCTCTCGCGGATCGGCGTGTTCTTCGAGATCAGCGCCACCTCACCCAGGCGCTTCGCCCCGTCGTCGGTGTCAAGGATGCTCTTCAGGGCATCGCGTCCCACCTCGGCGTCGAAATCGACCACGCGACCCGCCTCGAAACGCAGCCAGAAGCGGTCGATCTTCGTCCCATGGTGCACCAACGGCAGGGCCGAGTGCACGATGCCGTCCACCTGCTCGCAATGCGGCGAGGTGAAGACCTCCTCCGTGGGGATGTTCGGGAAGAACGGACGACCCTTGACCGTCTCCCCTTTTCCACCTGCCCAAATGTGCCGGTCGGTGAGGCCCACGGTGAGGTCCGTGCCGTTGGCGGCCGTGTAGTGCAGCGCCTTGAAGTGCCGATCGTTCAGGAGGTGCAGGTTCTTCTCGAATGTGGCGTCGTGGAGCTCCCAATCGCTCTCGGGGTCCTCGCCCGCCGCACGGGCAACGGCGAGGATCGCACGCCAGAGCTGGTAGACGGCGACCTCGTCATCGCAGCCGGGGAAGACGTGGCGCGCCCAGGCAGCCACCGGGGCGCCGGCGATGCACCAGGCGTTCTCGTTGAAATCGAGTCCGCGGCGAAAATCGCGGCACTGGAGGTTGCGGGCCTTCGACGCCGCAGCCGGCTTCGCCGGATCGATACCTTTCAAGGCCTCGGGGTCGGCCCCCTCGATGAAGATGAAGCATGCTCCCGCACGCGCAAGGCCGTCGAGCTGCTCGCGCTTCCACGTTGGGACCTGCTCGAACCAGATGGTCTCCACGTTCTCATACTCAAGGCGCGAGACCGCGTCGTCGGCCCAGATCACTGTCACATGGCAGGCACCCGCCGCATACGCGCGCGCCACCACCATCCGGCAGAAATCGGCCCGCTCAACCGGGCACTGCACGACAACCTCCTGGCCGGGTGCGACATTAACACCCTTGCGCACGATGAGGTCCGCATAACGCCCGATCTGCGGGGCAAGCGACTTCATTCCCCTGCGCGCGTCCTCGATGGTCAGAGCTGCTTCGATCATCTGTCATCCTTTCGGGGTTTGCCTGCGGATCCTGACGATGGGGTCCGCAGGCGCTTAATGCGGTGAGCCGGTGGCGGCGCACTCCGGCCACGGTGCCGCTCGTCGCAGGTCCGCAAGCACGATGCCCGCTGCGGCATGCGTCCCCCGGCACGCCGTGTGGGCAAGCGGTGTCGCCACAGCTCAGGGTCTGCGACGACACCGCAGTCCACCGCCTTACTTGCTCGCGCGCTTCTCCTTCTTCGCGGCGCGCTTGGCCTCCTGGGCCTTGGCCCCGCGCTCGAGAACCGCGTCCAGGCGGGCGTCCGTCATACCCTCAGCCTTGGAGCGCGCCTCGTTGCGGATGGGCCGGATCTTCACGAAATCGAAGATGAAGCCGCCGATCACTGCTACGTACGCGATGCCCACGGCGCCGTACTGCATGATCTGGAACGTCGTATCGGCCTGCGGACCCACGGTTGCGAGCAGGGCGAACGCGATCAGGATGAACACGACGCCAACCACCATGAACGCCATCCAGACCATGCGCTGTTGCGCGTACGCGGGGTTCTCACGCATCAGGATATTCGACGCGGCGTAGACCCGGTCGTCGTGGGCGCGGGCCTCCTGCCTGCGGGCGCGCTTCTCCTCGCGGCTGAGGCCGGCGAGGGATTCGCCGCGCTCGGCTTGGTTGCGGCGGGCCTTGGA
>NZ_LT838843.1:986160-993534 GCF_900176655.1 Collinsella vaginalis | reverse complement strand
ACCCCCCTTTTGTGTCGGTCCCGTGGAGACCCCGATCCCCGACCCCGGCGGGCCCGGGGTCTGGCATTATGTCTCCTTGCCGCGCGGAGCCGGGCGGGCCCGAAAGGGGGTCCGGGGACGCGGCGGCGGGCACCTTCAGAACCGGATACTGCGAGGGCCCGGGGGGAGACCCCCGGGACACGGAACAGGTGGAGAGATACCACTTCAGAAGAGATAAGCAGTGATGTGACCAAGTCAAGCGAATGGACGAGGGACGCCCCGTCGGGGCGGCCCCCTGTGATATTCCTTTCTTGAGGACAGAACGGCGGATATCTTTACAACGAATGGAATCCGATCGGCGTCATCGCCGGCCGGACGGGCTCCCGCGCCCACTAAGGGGCCGCCCCGAGCGGCCCCTCTTGGACGGAGAGTTCGATCCTGGCTCAGGATGAACGCTGGCGGCGCGCCTAACACATGCAAGTCGAACGGCACCCATCTTCGGATGGAGGCGAGTGGCGAACGGCTGAGTAACACGTGGAGAACCTGCCCCCACCCCGGGGATAGCCGCGGGAAACCGCGGGTAATACCCGATGACCCCGCCCGGCCGCATGGCCGGGCGGGCAAAGCCCAGACGGGAGGGGATGGCTCCGCGGCCCATCAGGTAGACGGCGGGGTGACGGCCCACCGTGCCCGCGACGGGTAGCCGGGTTGAGAGACCGACCGGCCAGATTGGGACTGAGACACGGCCCAGACTCCTACGGGAGGCAGCAGTGGGGAATCTTGCGCAATGGGGGGAACCCTGACGCAGCGACGCCGCGTGCGGGATGGAGGCCCTAGGGTCGTAAACCGCTTTCAGCAGGGATGAGACAAGACGGTACCTGCAGAAGAAGCCCCGGCTAACTACGTGCCAGCAGCCGCGGTAATACGTAGGGGGCGAGCGTTATCCGGATTCATTGGGCGTAAAGCGCGCGTAGGCGGCCGGGCAGGCCGGGGGTCAAATGGCGGGGCTCAACCCCGTCCCGCCCCCGGAACCGCCCGGCTCGGGTCCGGTAGGGGAGGGTGGAATTCCCGGTGTAGCGGTGGAATGCGCAGATATCGGGAGGAACACCGGTGGCGAAGGCGGCCCTCTGGGCCGAGACCGACGCTGAGGCGCGAAAGCTGGGGGAGCGAACAGGATTAGATACCCTGGTAGTCCCAGCCGTAAACGATGGACGCTAGGTGTGGGGGGACGATCCCTCCGTGCCGCAGCCAACGCATTAAGCGTCCCGCCTGGGGAGTACGGCCGCAAGGCTAAAACTCAAAGGAATTGACGGGGGCCCGCACAAGCAGCGGAGCATGTGGCTTAATTCGAAGCAACGCGAAGAACCTTACCGGGGCTTGACATGGCGGTGAAGCGGGGGAGACCCCGTGGCCGAGAGGAGCCGCCACAGGTGGTGCATGGCTGTCGTCAGCTCGTGTCGTGAGATGTTGGGTTAAGTCCCGCAACGAGCGCAACCCCCGCCGCATGTTGCCAGCAGGTCAGGCTGGGCACCCATGCGGGACCGCCGGCGTCAAGCCGGAGGAGGGCGGGGACGACGTCAAGTCATCATGCCCCTTATGCCCCGGGCTGCACACGTGCTACAATGGCCGGTACAGCGGGATGCGAAGGCGCGAGCCGGAGCGGATCCCTGAAAGCCGGCCCCAGTTCGGATTGGGGGCTGCAACCCGCCCCCATGAAGCCGGAGTTGCTAGTAATCGCGGATCAGCATGCCGCGGTGAATATGTTCCCGGGCCTTGTACACACCGCCCGTCACACCACCCGAGTCGCCTGCACCCGAAGCCGCCGGCCCAACCCGCGAGGGGGGGAGGCGTCGAAGGTGTGGGGGGTGAGGGGGGTGAAGTCGTAACAAGGTAGCCGTACGGGAACGTGCGGCTGGATCACCTCCTTTCTAGGGAGATAAGGCTCTTTAGGGAGATCAGACAGATTTGACGGCGCGGGTGAGCACCCGTCCGGCCGCCTGCCCCGTGCGACCCCCTCGCAGCGTCCGGTCCCGGGGGATAGCCCCGCGCACCTTGAGAGCCGCATAGCGAGACGGATCATGATCTATCAAGCACTGATCCGATCGATTCTCTAAATTGGAGAAGAAGAGATACATCCAATCTGCAACAGATTTTGAATGCGAGAAGCATCTCACGTTAACGATCGCCGAGGCCCCTCGGGGCCCGGCGGTATGCGACACCCGATATCAAGAATCAAGCGGTAAGCTTACTCTTATATCAGCGACCGCGCCCCCGGCCCGCCGCGCGGGAGGGGGCGTAAGATACGCAGGGCGCGCGGCGGATGCCTTGGCATGGGAAGCCGACGAAGGACGCGGCAAGCTGCGATAATCCCGGGGTAGGGGCACACACCCGACGATCCCGGGGTCTCCGAATGGGCGAACCCGCCGGCAGGAGTGCCGGCATCCCCCCGCCGAATACATAGGCGGGGGGGGGGCAACCCGTCTCTTTTTCCTTCGCGCCACCGGGGTTGCAGGGCCGCCTGCCCCGGGTCTGCCGACCCGGGCGCGCGAGGGTCGGGCGAGCCGAACGGCATGGGAAGGCCGGCGGCACAGGGTTAGAGCCCCGTAGGCCCATCCCGAACCCGAGCGCGACGGCGGTCCCTGAGTAGGGCCGGGCACGTGAAACCCGGTCCGAAGCAGGGGGGACCACCCTCCAAGCCTGAATACTCTCCCATGACCGATAGCGCACAAGTACCGCGAGGGAAAGGTGAAAAGCACCCCGGGAGGGGAGTGAAACAGTACCTGAAACCGCGCGCCCGCAAGGCGTCGGAGCACCGCAAGGTGTGACGGCGTGCCTTTTGTAGAATGAGCCAGCGAGTTGCTGGCCGCCGGCGAGGTTAAGCTTTGAAGCGAGCCGGAGCGAAAGCGAGTCCGAACAGGGCGATAAAGTCGGCGGCCGCAGACGCGAAGCCGGGTGAGCTACCCGTGGGCAGGCTGAAGCGGGGGTAAGACCCCGTGGAGGGCCGAACGCACTTCGGTTGAAAACGGAGGCGATGACCCGCGGGTAGGGGTGAAAGGCCTATCAAACCCGGAGATATCTCGTTCTCCCCGAAATAGCTTTAGGGCTAGCGTCGGCCGTTAACCCCGGGAGGTAGAGCACCGGATCGATGAGGGGGCTTCGCCGCCTACCGAGTCGAACCGAACTCCGAATGCCCGAGGGCCCAGAGGCCGGCAGTCAGAGCATGTGGGCTAAGCTGTGTGCTCGAGAGGGAAACAGCCCAGACCGCCCGCTAAGGCCCCCAAGTCATCGCCGAGTGGCAAAGGATGTGCGTCCGCGCAGACAACCAGGAGGTTGGCTTAGAAGCAGCCACCCCTTCAAAGAGTGCGTAACAGCTCACTGGTCGAGTGGACATGCGCCGACAATACACGGGGCTAAGCGATGCGCCGAAGCGGCGGGATGAATGAACTTCATCGGTAGGGGAGCGTCCCGCGCGGGGCGAAGCCGGAGGGCGACCGACGGTGGACCGCGCGGGAGCGAGAATGCTGGCATGAGTAGCGAGAGACGAGCGAGAGACTCGTCCGCCGTAAACCCGAGGTTTCCTGGGCAAGGCCAATCCTCCCAGGGTCAGTCGGGGGCTAAGGCGAGGCCGCCAGGCGTAGCCGAAGCGCAGCAGGCAGACATTCCTGCACCGGGAGAGGACCGTCACGACCGACGGGGCGACGGATTGGGGTAGCCGGGCGGGGTTCTGGACGTCCCCGTGATGGCGCGCGGCCCGCATCCCAGGCAAATCCGGGGTGCGCGAGGGTTAGGCGCCGGACGAAGCGATTGAGCGAAGTCGGTGAGCCCGTGGTCCCCAGAAAAACCCCTAGGCAGGTCCCCTCCCGCCCGTACCGCAAACCGACACAGGTGGGTGGGTAGAACATACCGAGGCGATCGGGTCAACCATGGTTAAGGAACTCGGCACAATGGCCCCGTAACTTCGGGAGAAGGGGCGCCCCCGCGTAGGTGGACGGCCACGCGCCGCGAGCCGAGGGGGGCCGCAGTGAAGAGGCCCAAGCGACTGTTTACCAAAAACACAGGACTCTGCAGAAGCCGCAAGGCGACGTATAGGGTCTGACGCCTGCCCGGTGCCGGAAGGTCACGGGGAGGGGTTAGCTTTCGAGCGAAGCCCCGAACCCAAGCCCCGGTAAACGGCGGCCGTAACTATAACGGTCCTAAGGTAGCGAAATTCCTTGTCGGGTAAGTTCCGACCTGCACGAAAGGCGCAACGACTTGGGCGCTGTCTCAATCATGGACCCGGTGAAATTCCACTGGTCGTGAAGATGCGACCTACCCGCGGAAGGACGGAAAGACCCCGTGAACCTTCACTGCAGCTTGGCATTGGCCGCTGGCCCGTCGCGTAGAGGATAGGCGGGAGGCTTCGAAGCCCGGGCGCCAGCCCGGGTGGAGCCGCCCTTGGAATACCGCCCCCGACGCGCCGGCGTCCTAACCCCGACCCGTCACCCGGGCGGGGGACCGTGCCAGGCGGGCAGTTTGACTGGGGCGGTCGCCTCCTAAAAGGTAACGGAGGCGCGCGAAGGTCCGCTCGGGACGGTCGGCAACCGTCCTTTTGAGTGCAAGAGCGCAAGCGGGCTTGACTGCGAGGCAGACACGCCGAGCAGGTGCGAAAGCAGGCTCTAGTGATCCGGCGGCCCCACGTGGGAGGGCCGTCGCTCAACGGATAAAAGGTACTCCGGGGATAACAGGCTGATCTTGCCCAAGAGTCCACATCGACGGCAAGGTTTGGCACCTCGATGTCGGCTCATCGCATCCTGGGGCTGGAGCAGGTCCCAAGGGTACGGCTGTTCGCCGTTTAAAGCGGTACGCGAGCTGGGTTCAGAACGTCGTGAGACAGTTCGGTCCCTATCCTCCGCGGGCGCAGGAGAATCGAGGGAGGCTGCCCCCAGTACGAGAGGACCGGGGTGGACGGACCTCCGGTGAACGGGTTGTCGACCTAACGGCACCGCCCGGTAGCCGCGTCCGGACCGGATAACCGCTGAAGGCATCTAAGCGGGAAGCCGTTCCCGAGATCAGTTCTCCTTTTTGGTAAGGGCCCAGGTAGAACACCTGGTCGATAGGCCGCAGGTGCAAGGTCGGCGACGGCCTCAGCCGAGCGGTACTAATCGCCCGAGCTCTTACCCCCTAGCATCCGCACGGCGGCTGGGGCGCGCGGTCGCGCGCCGGTGTCGCATGCGCGGGACGCTCCTCGGATCTCTCACGATCGGCGGTGCGCGAAGGTCACGGTCCCCTCCTCGCTGTGCGGCCCTCAGGGCGCGCGGGCCCCCCGGGTCGCCGCGGCAGTGGAGAACGGGGCTATGGGCAACGAGCCTCCCGGGAGCCCCCCGGGGCCGAGCCGCTTCGGTGTCTTGTCCTCACTCATGGCGCCCCCTCATCTCCTCGCGTGGCCCCGTCTGCTCGCTCCCATGCGGGCGCGGCGGCCGGGCGCGCCCGCTAGAGGGTGGCGGCCTGCTTGCCGCCGGTGTCCCACACGTACTTCTTGAACTTGCGGATCTGGTTATAGTACATGGTCATCGCCCAAAACCGCTGCGCCAAACCGTCCTTCCGATAGTACATCGGATACGTCGCCAAACCGGAGCGGTAGGTCTCAAGGGCGCGCTCACGGAGGGCCGGATCCTTCACGGTCTTGCGCACCACCATCGGCGGCACGCAGGCGAAGGAGAAGTCGCGCGTCGCATCGCCGCCGTGGCGCACGCCGCCGAGGACGAACTCCTCGACGATCAGCCGGACGAAGTCGACCCCGCCGAGCGTGACGTAGAACGAATTCCGCCCCGGCCTCGTGTTGACCTCGAAGAACTTGTAGCTGCCATCACGCGGGTCGAACTTCACATCGAAGTTCGCGAACCCGTGGTATCCCACATGCTTGAGCAGGCGGCAGGCGTCGGCGATGGGTTTCTCGGCCCGGTCGGACAGGATGAGCACCGGGTTGCCGATGGCGAACGGGGAATGGTCCTGGAGCACCACCTGGCCCGAGCAGGTCATCACCGGATCGGCATTGGCATCGGTGAAGATGCTGATGGTCCTGAGTCCGTCGTCCTCACCGGGGATGAAGTCCTGAATGACAAGCTCGCGATCATAGGAGGACGCCTTCATGGCCTCGAAGATGCCCATGAGCTCCTCGGCGGTCTCAACCTCGAAGATCTTCTTCTTCCCAGGGAACTCGGCATAGTGGTACACCGCCGAGTTGGAGGGCTTCGCGATCAGCGGATAGGTGAAGGTCTCAGCCGGGATGACGGCATCGGGATCCGAGCAGTCGAAGGTCCACGTTTTGGGATACGGGATGGAGAGCTCCTCGCAGAGGCGGTAGAAGTACTCCTTCTGCGTGAGCTGGTCCAGCAGGTCAAACGGGATATAGGGGACCACGAACCAGCGCTCGAGCTCCTCCTTGTGCTCCGAGAGCACGCGGGCGTACCAGTCGCCCGACCCCACGAGGATGCCAACTTTGCCGCCGGCTGCGAACTCCCGCCCCAGATCGGCCAGGTACGCGAGGAGAAAATCCGCGTCCTCGATGTCTGAGCCGAGGACGCGGTAATCTGAGAAGCGGCTCCGCGAGGTGGCTTTCACATCCTCGGTGGCGAGCACGATGGACGTGAGGCCGTAGAGTTCGTGAAACTCGCGCACGAAGGTGTAGCCCAGGATATCGGCACCGAGGACCACCGGGACGAGGCGCGTGCGAATATCGTCCTCGTCCCGAAGCCTACCTGTCATCTGCGAAACGGCTCCTTATTGGTCTGCGAATGGGTGATCGGGTGAAACGGCCCCTTACACCGGGCTGCCGCCGCCGCAGAAGCCGGCGTCATACGTGACCCCCGTGATGACGACGCCCTGCCCGTAGCCGTTGGCGTGGACCACCTGGCCGCCGCCGATGTAGATGGCGACGTGGTAGATGGTACCGCCGGACTGGTAGAAGACGAGGTCGCCGACGGAGAGGGCGCTCGTGCTCGTCTTGAGGTTACCGGCGCTCACCACGCGGCTGTACTGCGCGCTCGAGGAGTGCGGGATCGAGATACCGGCCTGCGCGTAGGCGTAGCTCGTGAGACCGGAGCAGTCGAATGACTTGCCCGGATTGGAGGCACCCCACTCGTAGGCGGCACCGAGCTGCGCGGTGGCAGCGGAGACGATGGTGCTCGCCGCAGAGCTGCTGAGCCCGCTCGACGATGAAGACGAGGAGGACGAGGAACTGGAGTTAGAGCTCGAGTTCGAGGAGCTGCTGCCCGCGTTCGAGGTGCCGCCGCCCGAGGTGGAGTTCGACGAGCCCGCGCTGGCCTGGGTGTTACCTGCGGAGGAGTTGGTCGTAGTGCTCGTGGAGGCGGATGACTGAGCCGACTGGGCAGCCTCCGCGGCCGCGGCCTCGGCGGC
>NZ_LT838843.1:983547-986059 GCF_900176655.1 Collinsella vaginalis | reverse complement strand
CTCGGCGGCGGCCTTCTGCTGCGCCGCCTGGGCCTCGCGCTCGGCGGCCAGCGCCGCCTGGAGCTCGCTGGAGAGCCCGTTCACATAGGACTCGGCCTCGCTCTGAGAGGCGGCGAGGGCGTTGGCGGTCTCGGTCTGCTGCTGATAGAGGCTGTCGAGCTCGGACTTCTTCTGGGAGAGCTCGTCGCGCTGGCTGTCCAACGTCTTGATGAGGTCGTTGACCTCGGTGATCTTCTCGTTGTTCTTCTCAGCGGTGCGGCTCGCGTAGAAGATGCGCGAGGTCAGGTCGCTGAAGTCCTTGGATGAGAAGACGATGTCGAGCAGGGTGGCATTGCCGTCCTTGTAACCGCTGCGGACGGTCTCCTTGAGGGAGGCCTGGGCGGCCTCGGCCTTCTGCTCGTTCTCGGCGATCTGACTCTGCAGGGAGTCGATCTGCGAGGAGGTCTCCTCGAGCTGCGCCTGCGTGTCGTCCGCCTTGGCGGCCGCGATCTCAAGGTTGCGGCTCAGCTCGGCGAGCTTCTGCTGCGCTGCGGCGAGCTCGGAGTTGAGCTCGGAAGATGACTGGGTCTCGGCGTAGGCCGCGGGGACCATAGCCAAGGGGGCCGAGAAGGCCATAAGGCCGGCAAGTACCACAACGGGTACCGCGCGGCGGCATGTGGTGCTGCGTTTCATCTACGTTTTCTACCTCTCTGCCTAAGGGCATCGGAGTCATCGCCTGACATTGTATCAATCCCGCCGTTCGGTAGGCAATTCACGGCAACCCCCACACCCAATCTCTAAGAGCTGTGTAAAATGGGCCTCTGAACTGGCAATTCAGACAACGGAATATGCCTATGCGCGACGTCTCCTGAAAATCTTCGCGAACAGGGAATCGAAGAACGGGGCGTCCGAGAGCCCAAGCGCGCTCGATACCCCGAAGGTCACCGCAAGCGCCGCGAGCCCCGAGGGGACCAGGTAGATCGCCGCGCGGAACACGCTCTCGGCAGGGCCGAGCACCCAGGTGAGCCCCTGGAGGATCCCCCAGCCCACCAGGGCACCGGCGGCGCCAAACGCGAGCGCGCGCAGGCACGACACGGCGACGGAGCGCAAGCCCAGGCGGCCGAGGCTCATACGGAGCCTGATGAGCGTGACCGCATCGATGATGCCGTAGTAGACGACCGAGCTCGCCGGCACCAGGTACATGCCGAAGATCGGCGTGAGCGCCACGCATATGACGATCTGGATCACCGCGGCCACGCAGGTGGCGAGCGCGTAGAACTTCATGCTGAGCATCGCCGAGCACGCCTTCTGGATGAAACTCGATAGACCGAAGAACGGCAGGTTGAGGCCGAGGACGACTAGGTAGCCCGCCGTGAGCGCGATCTCCTCCGGGGTGAAGGAGTTGCTCGCGATGACCGCGATCAGGGGCGATGAGAACACCAGGAAGTACAGGGAGAACGGGATGAGCGTGAAGAGGGTCTTCGCGGCCCCGTGCGCGAAGCCCGTGACGAAGGCCTCCCGCTCCCCTTTCGCGTGGTGGACGGAGAGCTCCGTGAACATCGTGATCGAGATCGGGATCGCAAAGATCGAGAAGGGCAGCACGTACCAGACGCGCGAGTAGTACGAGATGGCGGCGCCGGCGGCGTTCACCTGGAGGAGGCTGCTCGACATGACCGCCGTCGTGGGGTAGGCCACGAGGGTGACGATGAGCGTGGGGAGGCCGATCGAGAGGGTCTCGCGCAGGGCGGGATCGTGGAGGTTGATGGAGGGCCGGAGCCTGACCCCATGCTTGCGCAGGGCCGGGATCTGGATGAGCGCCTGGAAGAGCACGCCCAGGGGGTTGCCGATCGCGAGGATCAGGATGGCCTGCTGCTCGTCCATGATCCCCGCGCGCGTGACGGCCCCGTAGAGCACGAACGACCCGATGATGATCAGGTTGTTGAAGATGGGCGCCAGGTTGCTCCATAGGTAGTCGCGCTCCGCGTTCAGGACGCCCGAGAAGATCGACGAGAGCGCGTAGAGAATGATCTCGACGGAGAACCAGCGGAAGAACCAGACGGACAGCTCGAAGTCGAAGGTCTCGGAGGCTCCCGCGGACTGGGTCCAGATGATGGGGGCCGCGAAGACGAAGCAGACCACGGTGAGCACCAGCATCGCGATGAAGACGAACGACAGCAGGTTCGACGCGTAGCGCGCCGACCCCTCGCGGCCCGCGCGCTCGCGGACACGCACGTAGACGGGCAGGAACGAGGTGACGAGCATGCCGCCGATGACGAGCTCGTACATGACGTTGGGCATCTGGTCGGCCAGGGTGTAGGCGCTCGCGAGCATAGTGAGCCCGACGGCCCAGGCCTGCGCCGAGATGCGCAGGAAGCCCGTGATGCGGCTGATGATCACGAGCACGCTCACCAGGCTGGACGAGGTGTCGGCGCGGCGCTCGGCGGCGTCGGCCGCGGGCTCCTCCTGGACGGCCTCCTCAACCGCGACCGCGACCTCGGAGACGGGCGGGGTCAGCTCCTCCGACGGCACCCCG
>NZ_LT838843.1:892468-983050 GCF_900176655.1 Collinsella vaginalis | reverse complement strand
GCACCGCGGTGGGGCGGGGCGCCGGGCGCGGGGTCGGGGCGAAATGGCTGCCCTGGGGGCGCGGCGAGGAGTCGTGCACGGTCGTTATTCCTCCGTTGCTATAGCGGCGACGATGGCGTCGCAGAAGGTGATGAGGTCGCGGGGGTCAAGCTCAAGCTGCAGGCCACGACGACCGCCTGAGATCATGATCGTCTCATAGCGCTCGCATGCCGCGTCAATGACGACGGGCATGGGCCGCTTCATCCCCACCGGGGAGCAGCCGCCGCGCACGTAGCCCGTGACCGGGAGCAGCTCAGAGAGATGCAGCATGGAGAGGGATTTCACGCCGAAGGCGCGGGCCGCGGCCTTGAGGTCGAGCTCGCGGTCGACGGGGACGCAGCAGGCCGCGTGGCTGCCGTCAGGGGCCGTGGTGACCAGCGTCTTGAACACCTGGCCGGGGGTCTCCCCCAGCTGCGCGGCCACATGGAGCCCCGATAGATCCGACTCGTCCACCTCGTAGGTGTGCAGGATGAAGGACACGCCCGCGCGCTCGAGCTCGCGCATCGCGTTCGTTTTCTTCAATCCCTTGGCCATGCTCGCATCCATCCGACGGCGCTTATGAGGCAGGGCGCCGTGGTCACCCTTGCCGGTGGCCGGACCATGCTGGGGCGGCAGATGGCCGGGCGCATGGGAACATCTTAGCTCATGCCGCCAAGGCCACATGCACCCTCCATCTGCCGTGAGAACGGAAGCGGCCCCTCGGCGCCGAGTCGCACCGAGGGGCCGCTTAGGCATCGCCCTGCCGGGAAATGGGTTCAAAACCTACTCGCAGTGGCGATCTCTGGCAGATTCAACCGATACCGACGAGTAACGTGCGTTTTCCCACGCATACGCGCGCGGAGGCACCACTCCGCTGGAGTCGTTTACGCGTCGAGCGCCTTGAAGGCCTGGTCGAGGTCCCAGATGATGTCGTCGGCATCCTCAGTACCGATGGAGAGGCGAATCGTCGAGGGGGTGATGCCCTGGTCGGCGAGCTCGGCTTCGGTGAGCTGCGAATGGGTGGTCGTGGCCGGGTGGATCACCAGGCTCTTGACGTCGGCCACGTTCGCGAGCAGCGAGAAGACCTGCAGATGGTCGATGAACTTCCAGGCTGCCTCCTGGCCGCCCTTGATCTCGAAGGTGAAGATCGAGGCGCCTCCGTTCGGGAAGTAGCGCTGGTAGAGCTCATGATCGGGGTGGTCGGGCAGGCTCGGGTGATTCACCTTCGCCACATAGGGGCTCTCGGCGAGGTAACTGACGACCTTCTTCGTGTTCTCGGCGTGACGATCGAGGCGCAGTGAGAGCGTCTCGAGGCCCTGCAGCAGGATCCAGGCGTTGAACGGCGAGATGCAGGGGCCCTCGTCGCGCAGGAGGATGGCGCGGACGTAGGTGGCGAAGGCGGCCGGACCCACGGCATCCACGAAGGAGACCCCATGGTAGCTCGGGTTGGCGTCGGCGATCAGCGGGTACTTGCCGCTCGCCTTCCAATCGAAGGTGCCGCCGTCGACGATGATGCCGCCGAGGCTCGAGCCGTGGCCGCCGATGAACTTGGTGGCCGAGTGCACGACGATGTTCGCCCCGTGCTCAAGCGGGCGGAAGAGATAGGGCGTGCCGAAGGTGTTGTCCACGACGACCGGCAGGCCGTGCTTGGCCGCGATCTCGGAGATGGCGTCGACGTTCGGGATGTCGGAGTTGGGGTTGCCGAGGGTCTCGAGGTAGATGGCCTTGGTGTTCTCGCGGATGGCACCCTCGACCTCGGCGAGATCGTGCGCGTTCACGAAGGTGGCCTCGANGGGGGCCGCGGGGCAGAACGGGGGGGGGGTGGGCCCGGGGAGGTTGTAGGTGCCGCCGTAGATGGTCTTCGGGGCGACCACATGGTCGCCGGCCTGGGCGAGGGCCTGCAGGGTGAGGGTGATCGCGGCGGCGCCGGAGGCCACCGCCAAACCGGCCACGCCGCCCTCGAGGGCCGCGACGCGATCCTCGAGCACGCCCTGGGTGGAGTTGGTCAGGCGGCCGTAGATGTTGCCGGCGTCCGCCAGGCCGAAACGATCCGCTGCATGCTGCGAGTTGCGGAACACGTAGCTCGTGGTCTGGTAGATGGGGACCGCACGCGCATCGGTGGCGGGATCGGCCGCCTCCTGGCCCACATGGAGCTGGAGGGTGTCGAACTTGAAGGTGTGCTCGGGGTTGTTGGTGAACGTGCTCATGGGTGGCTCCTTTGCCGGTTGTATGGAATGCTGAACGTCGTTGGAGGGGTCTCCCGACCATACCGCATCCACAGGCGAAGAGCCGCGCGATGCTACCGGTGCGCCTCCATGGCGAGGCGTGCCGCGTGGTAAGGCCGAGAGCTCGGCATTCGCATCATGGACATGAGCGTGAACTGCATGGCGGCCTCCTGTTCCGGTTCGCGGTTAAACCCATTTGACTACGGGGAATACCGTATATGACTGCGGATCAGGCGTCAACGGGCGCTCCCACCGTGTTACCGGTAGATTACCGCAGGGTTTCGAAGCGGAAACACAACCGGGCAGATGACCACCTATCAGGCCGGCAGGCCTCCCCCATGAGCAGCGCATTCACCCGCGCGACCTTGACGGGGCCGGTGTGCGAAACAGAGCGCCAACTGGGACAGCCAGATACAGAGAGGCCGCCCCGACCCCTTACGCCGAGAGCGCCTCGGCGACCTTCTTCGCCAGCTTCTTCTCGCTCTTCGCGGATACGAGCTTGCCGTCCACACGCGCGGCGACTCGATCACGCAGCTCGGGATGCTTCTTCAGACAACCGCCGTTGCAGCCCGTCGCTATCTCCGATTTTGCGACGCCCGCCTCGACGAGGGCCTTCGCCTTGATGCCCGAGCACTTCGGGCAGATCTTGACATGCGCTTTTCCCACACGTCCTCCTTGTCCGTATCTGTTATACGGACCTAACTTATAGCATAGGCGCCACGCGCACCTGGTCCCGCACGCGCATATCAAAATCAAACGCACTGCGAGGGCGGCCTGGAGGATCTGCTCTCCCCTGACCACGCCCCACGGGGATACACCACCCCTGGTTCACGCGCACTCGTCAGCAGGTGCGGCGCCCTCATACCCGTACGGCGAAATCATCCTCGGATACGGTGTCGAGGATTCGCGCCTCATCGAGGACCACCCGGTTGCCGAAACGCTGGTAGTACGCGTGCACACGGTCGAGGTGCCCTGCGATATCCGAGGCGGGACCCTGGATCTCCATCGAGACCCGGCCGTCATCGAGGTTTCGCACCCAACCCGAAAGGCCGTGCTTGCGTGCAAGCGCCTGGTTCGTCCACCGGAACCCGACACCCTGGACCGTGCCGGAGAAGAGCAGGGCGCAGCGGACGAGCCGCCCATCGCGCTCGGACAGCTCCGAGCGCAGGCGTTTCTCCTCGGCGCTCAGGTGGAGTCCGGAGCCGGGCTCGCCCATGCCGAACCCGGCTTTGAAGCGATCAAGAAAACCCATGGTCAACCTCCTTGGACACATCCGCGCAAGGCGCGTGATCAAGCCTCAGCCCGCCGCGCCCTCCTCGAAGCCCCGATCGACCTCGCGCGGACCGTGATCGGCCGCGTGGGTGGCGAGCTCGTCGCAGCGCTCGTTCAACGGGTTCCCGGCGTGCCCCTTGACCCAGACGAAACGCACCTCATGCGGCTCCTTGGCCGCGAGGAGCCGGCGCCAGAGGTCGACGTTTTTCACGGGCTTCTTGCCGGCCGTCTTCCAGCCGCGCCGGATCCAGCCCTCGACCCAATGGTCGTTGAAGGCCTTCACCACGTACTGGGAGTCCGAGTGGATACAGACCTCGCAGGGGCGCGTCAGGGCCTCCAGGGCGGCGACGACCCCCAGGATCTCCATCCGGTTGTTGGTCGTGCGCTCGAAGCCTCCGGAGAGCTCGAGCGTATGGCGCTTCCCCGAGGGGGCGACGTAGGTGAGGACCGCCCCGTAGCCGCCGGGTCCCGGATTGCCGCGGGCCGCTCCGTCGGTGTATGCCTCGACCTTCATGGATCTCCTCGTCCGACAGCCTGCAGGAGAGCCCATTCTAGCGCATGCGGGCGCCGGTACCGTATGCGCCGGGCACGGCTACTGGGCGAGGGAGATCACCATGACAGCCGCGATGAGCAACACCAGCGCGGCGATGATGGCCCAGGTGGCCGGCCGGGCGAAGTTCACCGTCCAACCCGCGCCGAAGCGCTTGGGAACCACGACGGCGGGGTCGGCGGCGTTCGCGTAGAAAACGCCCGCATGCCAGAAACGGTCGTCGTCCACCGGGATGCCGGCCTCGGCATCGGGGGAGGCCATGTGCCCCGCAAGCCGCGAGCCGTTCTGCCCGAGGCTGACGAAGATCCACGCGCTGGGAACAAGGGCCACCGCGACGGCAAGGAGGATCAACGCGATCCAGGAGCCAAGCGGGATCATGCCCGCCATCTGCAACGGGATCAGCATGAAGCAGACGTCCAAGAGCGCGCCGGTGGCCAGCAGCACGAGGCTCTGGGCGCGGGCAAACACCGCATACGCCCAGGCGCTCGTCGCAAGCGAACCGGGTACGACAGGGCGCTTCGAGCGCACGATGGCGAGGTGCGCCATGGCCAGAAAGACGCCGAGGAGGAGGACGATCCCGGCCGGCATGAGGGCCGCGAGCGGGCCGCGCTCGACCCATCCGTTGGCCGCCCCCGTCAGGTCGAAGTGGATGGGCACGCGCGCGGGCATCTGCGGCAGGAGCCGCCAGCCGATGATCGCCGCAACGGCGGCTGCCGCAAGGTGCGTGAGCTCCCAGCGGAGCGAGGCGGGACGCGGGAGCTCCCGCTCACCGAGGGCCGCCACCTTCCGTGCGCCCGTCGCACGCCAGCCCTCCGACCTCTTGATCTCCTGCACGCGGCCGCGGTACCGGAGCATGAGGAAGAAGGGCAGCGCCACGGACAGGGTGACGAGGACGATCCCGTACGCGAGGGCGGCCGTCATATCCCATGAGAACACGGCCGGCAACGCCATGGCGGCGCAGATGACGACTATGATGATGAGGACCTGCACCGTGTAGCGGCGTTTGAGACCGTGCAGACGAGGATCGACGACGTTCGCAGCGGGCACCGTCACGGCGAAGCACTCGGTCGCCGGCATGAGCCACGGGGTCATCGCCGCGGTGGCGCCCACCACCGCGATGAGGACCGCGAGGAACATCGACTGCACCATGGAGACGCTCATCGAATATCACCCCTATCAGCCTGGTAGACGTCATCAAGCACCCCGCGCACGGCCCCCTCGAAGTCGCTCCGTTCCCCGCCGGCGGCCTTATGCGCCTGAACGAGCAGCAGGAGGCCGTCCTCGAGACGCTTGCCTGCGGCACCCCGCTCCCCGCCCGCGCGGGACGGGGCGGCGACCTGAGCCCCGGCGCGCCCGCGTATGAGCAGGTAACCCTCATCGCGCAGGACCGCATAGGCCTTGTTGACGGTATGAAGGTTGATGCCGAGGTCCCTGCCGAGGGAGCGCACGCTCGGCAGGCTGTCGCCTGGCTCGAGCTCGCCCGCCGCGATCGCAGCCACGATCTGGTTCCTCAACTGCAGGTACAACGGTGTGCTGTCCGCCTGGTCGATCTCAATAAACACGGCCTCGCCTCCTGGACTCCGCATCGCTCGCCCTGCAGCATGCACGGGATCATTTCTGATATATCTATTATAGTACAGATATAATATAATAGGAAAGATTCAGAATACGCGGAGGAAGGCTCGTATGCCGATCCTTGGTGTCAGCAGCCCCTGCTTCGGCGCCTGCTGCTTCGCGCCGGCTGTCTCGCGCCGGCACCTGCGCCTCACACCGGCACCTGACGCCCACGTCGTCACCTGCTACCCACGCCGTTGGTTCACATGAGCCCGAAAACCTACTTTAGACCGCGCTCCCAGGCAAATCGCCTGTCAAGCCGCTTCGAGAAGACATTTCGGCCCCGTTTTATGCATGCGGTCGCGCCCGGGTTCCCAGCGTGCCGCCGCACCCCGATGCCCAGCGCCCCGGCATCCGGTGCGCCGACCCGCAAGGGCCCGATAGCCTACTTTCGAACGCGCTCCCAGGCGGATCCCCTTTGGGACCGCCTCGAGATGACGTTCTGCTTCCGTCCCATGTGCGTGGCCACGCCTCGGCGCACCGTGCGCCGACCCTCCGATTCGAAATAGTCCGAAAACCTACTTTCGACCGCGTCTCCAGGCAAATTGCCTTCGGAACAGTCTCGAGATGACGTTTTGCCCCCATCTCGCGAACGCAGACGCGCGGCGCCCTCGTTCGCGCGGAGGCGGCCAGATGCAAGTCAGCGAGAGCCGACCGGCCCCAGAGCGCTCCCCTCGCGCGCGAAGGCAGCACCCGTCAGCAGGAGTCTGCCCGCTCCTCACGTCCCTCACGGTCCACGAACATGACGAGAAACGCTGCGAAGAGCAGGGCCGCCGCACCGATGATGGCGTGCAGACCGAAGCGCGACACGCACCAGTTTCCAATCACGGCACCGCAGACGAAGATGAAGATGACGCCGAGGTAGAGCAGGCCGTTCTCCAACGATGAACGGCGATGCGTGCTGGCGTAGTCGTCCACGCTCTGCAGGGCGCTGCGGAGGTTCCCGATGCACATGGTGGTCGCGATGCCGTGCCCATGGATCTTGCGGAAGCTCTCGACCTGCATGCCGCAGGCGAAGGAGGTGAGGCAGTTGGCGAGCAGGTCCTCGGTGCCGGGCAGCAGGCCCACGACGACCAGGATGAGCGCCTCGAGGAGCACCGTCACCTGCCGCCAGTGCAGGAGGTTGTCGAAGCGGCCGCGGACGAGGTCGGCGAGGACGATGCCCACGGCGAACGAGATGACCGGCAGGAGGTAGCGCAGGGAGGAGGCGGGATCACCCTCAGAGAGGTGAACGCCCACGAGCAGGATGTTGCCCGTCTGCGCGTTCGCGAAGACACCGCCGCGCGCGACGTAGGAGTACACGTCCATGAAGCCCCCCGCCAATGCGAGGAGGATCCCCAGCTCTATCGATTCCGACGTCTGCTTCGCGCGCTCCATGTGACCCGTCCGCGTCTCCCATCCCATGTCTCTCGGTCCCCATCCTATCCCAACCCCCTGGGGCTCGCCCGATCTCCGCAAAACGGTCGCGACGGCACGGATATACTTACATGAGCATGTTCGCGGGGCCACCCCGCGATGCCCTGTCCACCGAAAAGGAGCACTATGGCCGAACGCAGCGACTTCTTGCCCGTCTCCCGCGCCGACATGCGCGAGCGCGGCTGGGACGCCTGCGATTTCGTCTACATCTCAGGGGACGCCTACGTCGACCATCCCTCCTTCGGCATGGCCATCATCACGCGCCTGCTCGAGGCCCACGGGTACCGCGTGGGCGTGATCTGCCAGCCCGATTGGCGCGACCCCGCGAGCGTCGCCGCCCTCGGCGAGCCGCAGCTCGGCTTCCTCGTCTCCGCCGGCAACATGGACTCCATGGTGAACCACTACACGGTCACCAAGCACCGGCGCCGCGAGGACGCCTACACGCCGGGCGGCGTCGCCGGAGCGCGGCCCAACCACGCCTGCGCGGTCTACGGCAACCTGATCCGGCGCACCTTCAAGCACGTACCCATCATCATGGGCGGCATCGAGGCGAGCTTGCGGCGCCTCGCCCACTACGACTACTGGCAGGACCGCCTCAAGCGCTCCCTGCTGCTCGATGCCGGCGCCGACCTCATCATCTACGGCATGGGCGAGCACCAGATCGTGGAGATAGCCGATGCCCTCGCCGCAGGCCTCACCATCGACCAGGTCACCTACGTGGCGGGGACCGTCTACCGGACCGGGAACCTCGACGAGGTCTACGACTACGAGCTCCTCCCCTCCTGGGATGAGCTTGAGGCCGACCGCCTCGCCTACGCGCGCAGCTTCAACGTGCAATACCAGAACATGGACCCGATCACCGCGCAGCGGCTTGTCGAGCCCTATCCGAACGGGATCTACGTGGTGCAGAACCCGCCCGCGCTCACCCTGAGCGAGGAGGAGATGGACACGGTCTACGCCCTCCCCTATGCCCGCGCCTGGCATCCCGACTACGATGCGGCAGGCGGCGTCCCGGCCTTCAACGAGGTGCGCTTCTCGCTCGCGAACAACCGCGGCTGCTTCGGTGAGTGCTCGTTCTGCGCGCTCACCTTCCATCAGGGCCGCACCCTGCAGACCAGGAGCCGCGAGAGCATCGTCGCCGAGGCGCGCGAGCTCACGCGAGACCCCGCCTTCAAGGGCTACATCTCCGATGTGGGCGGCCCGACGGCGAACTTCTTCCGTGTGGCCTGCGACAAACAGCTCAAGCACGGCGTGTGCCGGCACAAGCGCTGCCTCTGGCCGAAGGTCTGCAGCCAGATGGTGGTGGACGAGAGCGGCTACACGGCGCTCCTACGCGAGCTGAGGGAGCTCCCCGGGGTGAAGAAGGTCTTCGTGCGCAGCGGCATCCGGTTCGACTACACGATGGCCGACGCCTCGGATGAGTTCCTGGAGGAGCTCGTCGAGCACCACGTGAGCGGCCAGCTCCGCCTTGCGCCCGAGCATGTGAGCGACAACGTCCTCGCCCTGATGGGCAAGCCGGCGCGCTCGGTCTACGACGCCTTCTGCCGGCGATTCGACGAGATCAACCGGCGGCTCGGCCGCGAGCAGTACGTCGTCCCCTACTTGATCTCGTCGCATCCGGGAAGCACGCTCGCCGACGCCGTTGAGCTCGCCGAGGCCGTGCGCGACATGGGCTACATGCCCGAGCAGGTGCAGGACTTCTATCCCACGCCCTCGACCATGGCGACGGCCATGTACTACACGGGTGTCGACCCGCGCACGATGGAGCCCGTCTACACGGCGCGCGATCCGCGCGAGAAGGCCATGCAGCGGGCGCTCATCCAATACCGGAAACCCGAGAACTACCGACTCGTGCGCGAGGCCCTCGAACGGGCGGGCCGCACGGATCTGATCGGCTTCGACAAGCGCTGCCTGATCAGGCCCTTCCCGCCGAAGGGCGCGGATCGTGCAGATCGTGCCGGAGCCTCTGGGCGACCGGGGACCCGCGCGGGCGCGAAACAGGACCGGCAGCGCGGCTCGAACGGCGGCCGCGGCGCGGACCCGAAGCCGCCCCGCTCATCCGGCAAGGGATATCGCGGGCCGTCGGGCAGCGGACCGAGCGGACGCAACCGCGCGGGACAGGGCCGCGAGGGCGCACGTGGCGGGAGAAGAAGCTAGGCCCTAGATCGCCTGCGCGCCGCCGGCATCCGCCTGCGCCCTGCGCCCGGTCACGCGCGCGAACGCGATGATCCCGATCAACAGGGGCACGCATAAGACGGCGAACGCCCCCGCATCACCCAGCGGCGCCAGCAATCCGCTCATGAACTCGACGCCGAACGAGGAGAAGTTCACCACCAGGTGCAGCGCGATGCTGTACCCGAGGTTCCCCGTGCGCCAGTAGACCCAGGAGAGCAGGACCCCCATGGGGAAGGCGTAGGCGCTCTGCACGATGTTCATATGCAGGGCGCCGAAAATGAGTGAGGTGAGCAGGATCGCCGCCACGACGGCCGGCTTGCGCGGGGTGACGCCTTCGGCACCCGTCCGCGCGTTCCAACCCGGGTGCATCGCGCGCATGAGGAACTCGAACAGCACTCCGCGGCAGGCGATCTCCTCCAACACCGGGGCGAGGACCGCCACGGTCAGCGCCGAGAGCACGGAGAGCTCCGTGGTGCCAGCCGCCTCCATGATCTCCGCGTACTCCTCCGCGAGGTCCGGCATGAACGAGAGGATGAAATCAAGCAGGTAGCTCAGGGATATCTGCACGCCAAGCCCGATGGCGACGATGCTCACCGCGACCACGAGCATCTCAGGTGCTTGGAAACGATGGGCGCGAAGGGGTCCAAACGCGCGACGGCGCACATGGAGCCAGACGGGCAGGAACACTGCGAGCGCGAGCAGCTGGCCGAAGATCGAGCCTCTGATCAGGGCATCGGCGGACTCGATGCCCTGACTCGATGAACCCGCCATGATCCCCTCGAGGACCATCGCCAGCACGGCACCCAGGGCAAGCAGGCNCGCGACGCCGCACCTCGTCAGAGCCGCCACGCGCCCCCTGCTTCCGACGGGACGGAGCAGACTGCGCCCGACGGTGGACGCCTGCGGGCAGGCCGTCCTCGCCGTACTTCGCGGCGAGCTTCTTCGCCACGCTGTCGCGGCGGCGCTTCTTCTCCTTCTTGCCCGCCACGTGGTCGCGCGGGACGCGGTGCGGGTCGACGGGAACGGGGTTCGACCCCAGATCGAACTCGGCGAGGTCCTCGGCCGCGAAGAGGTCGGCCGTCTTGCCCATCAGGGCTTCGATATCGTAGAACTCCTCGACGTCCTGCTCGGTCACAAACGTCACCGACCAGCCCTCCTCGCCGGCGCGGCCGGTGCGGCCGATCCGGTGGATGTAGTCGACCGGCTCCTCGGGAACGTCGAAGTTGACGACGTAGCGCACATCGGAGATGTCGATGCCGCGGGCCAGCACATCGGTCGCTACGAGCACGTCTACCCGGCCGTCACGGAAGGCCTTGAGGGCGCGCTCGCGCTGGGCCTGGCTGCGATCCCCGTGGATGGCGGCAGCCGAGAAACCGGCGCGGGAGAGGCGGCGACAGGCGGTGTCGGCACGGCGCTTGGTGCGGCAGAAGACGATGACATGGCCGGCACCAAAGACCTGGAGCACCTGGGCGAGCAGGCCATTCTTCGCCTCGAGCGACACAGGGAGCACGTACTGGTCGACCGTCTCCGCCGTCGAGGTCGCCGGTGCGATCTCGACGCGCGCGGGATCGTGCACGAGATCGGTGATGGAGCCGACCGCCGCCTCGTCAAGGGTGGCGGAGAAGAGCAGGGTCTGACGATCCTGCGGGGTCTGCGCCACGATCTTCCTGACCGTGGGAAGGAAGCCCATGTCGAGCATGCGATCGGCCTCGTCGAGCACCAGGACCTCGACCTCGTCGAGCGAGCAGGCGCCCTGGTTGATGAGGTCCTCGAGCCGTCCCGGTGTGGCCACGAGTACGTCGCAGCCCCGCTTGAGGGCGCTGCGCTGCGGGTTGTAGGAGACGCCGCCCACCACGGTCACCGCCGAGTGGCCCGTACTCGCGGAGATCTGGCGGCAGACCTCGTCGATCTGCTGGGCGAGCTCGCGGGTGGGGGTGATAACGAGCATCAGGGGGCCGCCCCCGACGGAGCGCTTGCCGGCGCGGCCGCGCCGAGCGTGCGGCAGGCGATCGAGGGTCGGGAGCAGGAAGGCAGCCGTCTTACCGGTGCCGGTCTGCGCCGCGGCCAGGATGTCGCGGCCGGCGAGCACCTCGGGGATGGCCGCGGCCTGCACCGGAGTGGGCCGCTCATAGCCCATATCGGCGACGGCCGCGAGCACGGTGTCCCCGAGACCGAGGTCTGCGAAGGCCGGCATATTCTCACGTGCAGATTGTTCAGGTGATGTCATAGGTGCAATCGTTTCCGTTCCACGCGGTGTCCCGGGCAACATCGCGTCGTCCTGGGCCAACCGCAGTTATGAGGGCTGATCTGAGCGCGGTCGCCCGCGCAAGCGAGGATGGCGCCCGCCGCCGAGGCCCCAACTCCTCGACTGCCCACCATGCATCATGCACAGCGTGGGCACCTACCTGCAAAGAAGTATAGGCAACCAGCTGCGAGCTGCGCAGACGCAGCGAGATTCACACGCAGGCCCCATATTCGGATCGCATGTCGAGCCCCGCGTCAAACAGCCCGCGCTTCAGCGCCTGATGCTCCGCGCCGCCGGCTGGTGCTTCGGTGTCCGTTTCCCCGTGCGACCGGCTCACAGGGGGCCGGAAACCTACTTTCGACGGTGCTTTGATGCAGGTCGTCTCTGGGAGCGCCTCGAGATGATGTTTTGCTCCGACCTCATGCGCTCGATCGCGTCCTGAATCACCACGCGACGGCCCGATGGTTCAAATGGACCCGAAAACCTACTTTCGACGACGCTCTCATGCAAATCGACTCTGTAACCGGTTCTAGATGACGTTTTACCCCTGCCGCGCGTATCGGCCACGTCCTGGTATCCGACGCGCGGCAATGAACGGAGAACAGCGGCGGACGCGGGCCGCCCGGCCGCCGATCTCGACCTGCCCGCGCCCGCCTTACCTCACCCAAGCACAGACCGCAGGGCACGAACCGCGAGCTCGTGATCCTCTCCGTGGTGCAGGCCGCTGATCGTCAGCACGGCCACGAGCTCGCCCGAAGCGGTTCGCACCGGGAACCCGCCCCCTGTGGCCGGATCCGCGGGGTCGGCCCACAGGCCCGCGTGCCCGCTCGAGCGGACAGCGTCGCGCTTCGCCTCCAGGAACCGCACGTTGCGTGGGGCCTTGTCGTCCATCGCCCACATGAACATGACCATGCCATCGGACTCGCGGTAGATGGCGATTGACACACCGCGCTCGTAGCCGGGAGCGAGGGCCGCCACCGCGCAACCGAGCTCAAGCGCCTCGGCGGCGGCGAACGCCCCGGGATAGGTCAGCGCCCGCTCCTCCGCCTCGATCTCCTCGCGTGACGCCATCAGCCCATCCCCACCATGCCCGCCTCGAGGATGCGCAGCTGCATGCATGTCTCGGCAGCCTGCACCAGCTGCGGCTCACCGTGGGCGACCGTCTCATACAGGGCGTCGTAGAACTGCGCATATGAGCTCCGCACGCTCGGAACGCGCTCCTCGCGCATCGCGCCGTCCTCGTCAACGTAGCGCAGGACGCCGTGCTGCTCGATCGAGTCCAGACCGAAGTCCTCATGCCCCGCCGGCAGGTAGAAGTGCTTCAGATCGCGCTCCTGCTGGTCCTTCTCCATCTTGATGTAGGAGCCGCGGTCTCCATAGAGCGCGAAGCTCGGCCGCTGCGTCGCCATCGCGTAGTTCGCGTGCGCCGTGACCTTGAGTCCGATCCCGTCATAGTACAGGTCGTAGTCGAAGTAATCGACCGCGGTGCCAGGACCGTTCATCTGGCGGGTCTCGGCATGGAAGCGATCAGGCGCTCCGAACCAGGCGATGAGATGGTCGAGGCAGTGCGTTGCATGTCCGAACGCCGCGTTCTCGATGGCGTCGAACCCCCTGCCGTCCATCATGTGGGGCCGGAAGTAGTCGTAGCTCGTGACAACCTCGAACACGCGTCCCAGCTTGCCCGAGGCGAGCACTTGGCGCGCCGTGAGGTAGTCGGAGTCGAATCGGCGGTTCTGGTAGCACTGCACGGTCACGCCCTGACTCTCGGCTAAGTCGAAGAGCTCCGCCGCCTGAGCCTCGGTGGCAGAGAACGGCTTGTCGACGACCACATGCTTCCCCGCCTCAAGGGCCTGCTTTGCCAGGCTGTAATGCGTGGCACCGGGCGTGCACACCTCGACGATATCTATGGCCGGATCGCCCAAAACAGCATCGATGTCCTCGACATATGAGACCCCCGGAACCGCGTCCCAGATCTCATGTTGGATATGGGGGGCAAAAACCGCTGCGACGCAGAACTTCTCGGGACGCGTCAGCACGAATGGGATATGGTACCGATTTGCGCTCTTTCCGTTTCCAAGATATGCGATGTTCAACACACGTTCGCTCATATGGATCACTCCCTTTTTGAACTGATGATCAGATGATACGTTGGACGGACCGTTGTGTACTGAGGACCGCCCGCTGGTCGCTATGCCTGTGCGGCACCCTCGCAAGCTGCTCGCGAGTGAACCCGAAAAGGTAGGTCACGACGGCGCTCACGACAAACCCCGCCGCCCCGGCAACCGCGGCCCAGATGACGCTGGAGCCTCCAGCCGGATCGACGAACAGAAGCAAGGGATGACCTGGATGGTTTTGAACAGGCCGGCGACCATGATGACCGGTATCATCGGGATGATGGAGCCCGACAGATAGTCGAGGACCTTCGAGACGACGGTCTTGAGATCAGGGGCCACGGCCGAATCGAGGTTCTCGTCAATCGCCTTCCCTTCGTCGATCCCTGCGACCCGACAGACCTCCCGATATACATCGGGGACATTCTGGCCGATGATGACCTGGTACTGTCCTCCCCGGCGCTGAACCCCCAGCACGCCCTCGACCGCATTGACGGCGGTGTCGTCGACGATATCCTCATCGCGCAGATTGAAGTGCAAACGCGTCATGCAGTGCAGGACGTGCTTGACGTTCCCCGTTCCCCCACCGCCGTGAGCACGTCGGCAGCGATTTGCTCATTTGTCGCCATAGTGAATCCCATCTCTTGAGATCTTGTCCGGCGTACCGACCGCGCGCATACGGCATACCGTTCTACGGCCATAACCCTACGAAATGGCGTCGCATCGCCATGCCGACGAGAACCAAATGGAATGTTACGTCCCAAAGCTCGGACGTATCATCAGGTATGGGTGAACCTGCGGTCTAACCAAGGTCCGTGAACGGTCAGCAGTTGCCGAGCATGCGCATTCGGAGGCCTCACGCCTCACCAAGCGCATCGAGCATGACCTTGAGCTCGTCAATCGAATCCTTGTGGGCGGCATTCGCCTCGTAGTCAAGAGCGTAGACGGCTCCGTACAGGCAGTTCAACAGATACCTGATGCACATCTGGGAGTAGAAGGTCGCCATGCTCCCATGCACCATCTCACGCGCCGGGAACCAGAGCCCGCAGGTCATCCCAAATGGCATAGGCGCGGAGGACGGCCAGATCATCGGGCAGCCGCGCTCCTGGAGCAGCTGTATCGACCGGTGCATGGCCGAGTTGTTGACGATGCTGCCACCGTAGGTCACGAAGAACGCCGCATCGCCCGGCATCGCGGCGCTCACACTCGCAAACGTGTCACCATACTCATCGGCGATGATGCCGTGGATGCCAAGCTTGAGGAGCATGTTCGCGAACGCCATCGCGCTGATGCGCGAATCACCGGTTCCGAACAGATACACGTGACGCGCCCGGCGGATCACGCGGGCGGCGCGGTCGACGGCATGGGAGTCGACCGATGCGATACTCGCATCGACCGCCTCCTTTAAAACGATTGCAAGGCCGTTCATGATGGCCGCGGTGCTCTCGCCGCGCTCAAACGGCCGATCGACATCCACATCTGAGCGGGCCGAGCGCGTTCGCTCAAGATCGGCGGCGAGCTCGATGCGAAACTCCCGGTACCCCGCCACACCGAGCTTGCGGCACAGGCGGATGATGGATGCGTTCGAGGAGTACGCCTGCTCAGCGAGGCAGGTTATGCTCATATGAACCACCTCGTTGACATGGTCCAGAATGAACCCCGCGAGCATGCGCTCCGACTCGGTGAAGCCCTCTTTGCGCTCAAGGTTGCTGAGGATAGCCATCGCGCCTCCTAACCTCACCATCATACCGTGAAGCACTGAGGCTCATGGGCATCGCCGGAGCAGCGGGCGGCGCGCAGCATGAGCCCGCCCGCATGCCCCTGTCGTCTGCGGCCCGGGCGCGCGAATCAGCGTCCCTGTTCGTCAGCCGCGAAGACCACACCGACCTGCATGCGCAGCTCGGTCATGAGGCGGGACACCGCGAGGCTGTGGTCGAGCAGCTCGTAGCACGCGGGAAGATCTCCGCCCGCCATCTGAGCCGCGAACACGCGGAACTCGCTCTCCCACTGCAGATCAGGGCCGACATCGAACCGCTCCTCCGTGCCGTCGTTCAGGTGCAGCAGGATCTCACCACACCGATTCGCAGGTGTCTCCTGCTGCAGGTAACCCTTCGTCCCCTGAATCACCGCGCCCACGGGTGCGGCGCAGTTCTTCGCCGCGATCGACACCGCCTGAAACGTCCCATAGTCCAAGGTAACGATCCCCGAGGTGTCGATTCCCCGCTCGATGTTCGCCCGGTATGCCACCCGCTCAGGCGTCCCGAAAAGACCCAGGAGGTAATGCAGGTTGTAGAGGCCGAGGTCCATGAGGGCACCGCCCGACTTCGCCGGATCAAACGCAGGCAGCGTCTCACCCCGCCGGAAGGCGTCGTACCGGCTTGAGTACTGGCTGTAGTTCACGCTGGCGACCTTGATATCACCGATGAGCCCGAGGAGCTCGCGGACCTTCGCGAAGTTGGGGAGGTGGAGGGTTGTGATCGCCTCGAAGAGGAACAGGCCGCGCTCGCGGGCGCATGCTGCCAGCTCCTCCGCCTCGCGCACGTTGCTGCACAGGGGCTTCTCCACGATCGCATGCTTGCCAGCCTGCAGGGCCTGCATCGTGAACCTGAAATGCAGCGCATTCGGAACCGCGATGTACACGGTGCCGACATCGCCATCGCGGAGCATCTCGTCGTAGTCCGTGAACTCCCCTGCTGCCCCTGCGGCGGCAGCGAGCTCGCGAATCTGCTCCTCCGTGCCGGGGATGCCGCAGATCGCCGCAACCGGGCACCCCCATGCCGTCAGATGCGGGACGACGAGCTGTGCGATCATACCTGTGCCTACAACGCCGATCTTCATGCTTGCCCTGCCTTTCTCGACTGATACCTCGCTGCAAGTCTATCCATGCGTGTAAGCGCTCAATGCCTCCCGCCCCGCCTTGGAAAATGAGGTTCGAGACTCCATGGAGCATGAGGTGGGCGTGCGAACCTAACGTTCAGAACCGGGACCATCCAAACGACGGGTGGCGCCCTGTTGCCGCGCTGTCTCGAAACGGGTGACACCGTAAAAGAAAACCGCCCCGGTCTCCCGGGGCGGCAAGCGCGGTCTATGACAGACGGGTCAGATGCGTTTACACCTTCAGGTAGCGGCGCATGGCAATCGCCGAGCCGAAGAGGCCGATCAGCACACCCAAGAGCACCAGCGCCCCGTAGGTGGCCAGGTAGATGAGGACCGGGACCTCCATCTCGAAGAACGGCATGCTGGCCTGGATCTTCGGCAGCAGGAGGTTGCGCATCAGCTCGAGCGCGCCGATGGCGAACGCGGAGCCGAGGATGGCCTGGATCACGCCCTCCGTGATGAACGGCCCGCGGATGAAGCCGTTCGAGGCGCCGACGAGGCGCATGATGGCGATCTCGCGGCGGCGGGCGGTGATGGAGAGCCGGATCGTGTTGTTCATGAAGATGAAGGCCACGAAGGTGAGCAGGCCCACCAGCACCACGGCGGCGATGCGGATGTAGTTGGTCACCTGGAAGAGGCGGCTGACCTCCTCGCGTCCGTAGGAGACCGACTCGTCCACGTTCCCGCCGTCTACGATCTTCTGGAAGTCTGCGTCGTCCTTGATCCTCTGCGCGGTGCTCTCAACCTGCGAGGGCTCCTCCATGTCGATCTGGTAGGACCGGGGCAGGGGGTTCTCGCCGTCGAGCGCCGAGAGGGTGGCGTCGGCCTTGCTGAGTGCGGTGGCCCGGTACTCGGCGAGGGCGTCATCCTTGCTCTTGAACTCGACGGACTTGACGTTCGGCCAGCTCTGAAGCTTGGTCATGAACGCGGCAACGTCCTCGTCGCTCGCGGAGTCGTCAATGTAGGCCCGGATGGTCACTTGGTTCTCAACGCCGCCGATGACAGCGTTCACCATGCTCGAGCCCACGATGAACAAGCCGATGATGAAGAGGGACAGGAAGATGGTGATGACGGCTCCGATGGAGGTCGTCAGGTTACGCGCGAAGTGGCTGATCGCCTCGCGGAGGGAGTATCCGATGTTAGTAGGAGCCATAGTTGCCGTACCCTCCCCTCTCCTGGTCGCGGATGATACGGCCGCCCTCGAGGGCGATGACGCGGCGGTGCATGGAATCGACCATCTCGCGGTCGTGCGTGGCGACGATCACGGTGGTCCCGGTGCGGTTGATGCGCTCCAGGAGCTTCATAATGCCGAGCGAGATCGCCGGGTCGAGGTTGCCCGTGGGCTCGTCGCAGATGAGCAGCGGTGGGCGGTTTACCATGGCGCGGGCCACGGAGACGCGCTGCTGCTCACCACCGGAGAGCTGGTCGGGCAGGGAGTTCATCTGCTCGCCGAGGCCCACGAGGCGGAGCACCTCGGGAACCTGGGCGCGGATGACGCCGCGGGGCTTGCCGATGCACTGCAGGGCGAAGGCGACGTTCTCGAAGGCGGTCTTGTTAGGCAGGAGCTTGTAGTCCTGGAACACGGCGCCGATCTGACGGCGGAGGAACGGGATGCGCCGGTTCTTGATGCGCATCAGGTCCTGGCCCGCCACCATCACGCGGCCCGAGGTGGGCTTGACGTTGCGCAGGATCGTGTTCAGGAGGGTGGTCTTGCCGGAGCCGGAGTGACCCACGAGGAAGACGAACTCGCCAGGGTAGATCTCGAGGTTGATGTCATCGAGGGCCGCCTTGTTGGGCTGCGCCGGGTAGACCTTGGTGAGGTGCTCCATCAGGATGACGGGCTCGACGCCGGCCTGGCGGGCGGTGTCGCGCATCGAGGGGCCGCAGTCCGCGCCAACGGGCGCGAAGACCGTGGTGAAATCCGGACTCGCGAGGGCGGCGTCGAGATCGGCGACCTGACGGTGCTCGTCCGCATCCGTGGAGGGCGCGGCAGAGCCGTCCCGCGTGCGGAAGGTGGCCGGGTCGAACCCGGGGTCTCCCGGGGCCATGAAGACATCGGCCCGTGAGACCGGCGCCAGGGGATCCGGGATCTGGGCTGCGGGGGGCTGCATGCCGGGGCCCGGCGTCGGGACCGCGTCGTCCAGAAGGTCCATGTTGCTGTTGGGATTCGCGAGGGGCTGAGCGGGGACTGAGGCCCCCGGCGCCGGCGCGTTGGGCACCGGTTGCTCATCCCCGGGTGTGCGGAAGTGGTTACCCACTGGTGCTCCTTCGTGTCGTGCGTTTAAGGTACATGAGCGCAATTATTCTAGCAGGAGCCGGGCGTGCGCACACAATTGGCGTATCTGCTGGTTTACGCCGTAGATTCGGTGTCGAGATTGTGGGGCTGACAGGGCCGGGCGATGTCGAAGAACCGCCGCGCCCTGCCCTATTTCCCTAGATCACCGTCACGCGACCCCGGTTGCCGACGATACCCTTGACCTCGGCGAGCAGCGGGATGCTCCGCGCGTTCACCCGCGTGGGGATCTCCGCGCGCATGGTCTGGCCGTCTCCCTGCTCGATGAAGAGCTCCACGCGGTCGCCGCCGGGGTTTGTGGCGAGCACCGTCGCCAGGCGCGCCATGTTCCCCTGCGAGAACCGGTTGCTCGGCACCATGACCTCGAAGACCCGCGGGCGGTTCGTCTCCTCGTTGAGCTCGAGGGCCACGACCTCCTGGGCGATGATCTGGTCGCCGCGGTCGCTGCGCTCCACCTTGCCGTGCACGCGGATGAACGCATCCGAGAGCACCGCGCCCGTCTCGGGGTCCGTCTCACCGTAGAGACAGGACTCGCACTGCTTGTAGGTCTTGGGGAAGATCACCACCGTGGCCTCCCCCTCCATGTCCTCCAGGCGCACGATGGCCATGGGGTCGCCGTTCTTGGTGACGCGCTTGCCCACCTCGGCCACCATGCCGGCGAACCAGAACGGCTTCCCCTCCGGGATGTCCTCGTTGACCATGCCGCCATCGATCGGGTTCATGGTCTCGTAGCCGGTGTCGATTTGCGAGAGCGTGAACTCGCGCGCCTTGCCGAGGGCGTACTCGTACGGGCGCAACGGGTGGTCGGAGACGTAGATGCCGAGCACCTCGCGCTCAGCCGAGAGCTTCATGTGACGGTCCCACTCCTGCCCGTCGGGCTCGGGCACCACGATCTCGAAGCCGGACCCGGCCACGTCGCCGAAGACATCGAACAGCGAGGTCTGGCCGCTGGCGCGGTCCTTCTGGCGCTTGGCGGCGGCGTCGATGATGTTCTCCGGGTTCGTCTTTTCCACGAAGCTCATGAGCTGGCGGCGCGGGTAGCCCGAGAAATCGAAGCCGCCGGCCTTGATCAGGGCCTCGATCACGCGGCGGTTCGCCTGGGAGCCGTCCACGCGCTCGACGAAGTCGTGCAGATCCCTGAAGGGGCCGCCCTTGGTGCGCTCGGCGATGATGGCGTCGGCGGCTCCCTCGCCCACCCCGCGGATGCCCGCGAGCCCGAAGCGGATGCCGTCGGCGGTGGCCGTGAACTCCCGGCCCGACTCGTTCACGTCGGGCGGCAGGACCGCGATGCCATCGTGGCGGCAGGCCGAGACGTAGTGCACGATCTTGTCCGTCTTGCCCGTGTAGGAGGTAAGGACGGCCGCCATGTACTCGTTGGGATAGTGGGCCTTCAGCCACGCGGTCTGCATGACCAGGATGGCGTATCCGGCCGAGTGGCTCTTGTTGAATGCGTAGGAGGCGAACTCCAGAACGTCGTCCCAGATGCGCTGGGCGACCTTCCGGTCGTAGCCGTTGCGCTCGGCGCCGTTCATCCAGTGGTCGTACGTGGTCTCATCCGAGCCGTCGTCCCAGTGGAAGACGGTGCTCGTGAGCAGCTTGATCTTCTTCTTAGCCACGGGCTTGCGGATGCGCGAGTCAGACTCGCCGGCGGAGAAACCGCTCATCCGCACCGAGATCTGCATGACCTGCTCCTGGTACACGATGGTGCCGTAGGTCTCGCCCAGGATCTCGGAGAGGCGGTCATCGTAGAAGACGACGTCCTTCTTGCCGTTCATGCGGTCGATGTAGTCGGACACCATGCCGGCGCCGAGCGGGCCCGGGCGGTAGAGGGCGATCAGGGCGACCACGTGCTTGTACTCGGTGGGCTTCATGTTCTTGATCGTGGCCGTCATGCCGGCGGACTCGACCTGGAACACGCCGGCGGTGTGGCCGGAACCCATGAGCTTGAAGATCTTGGGATCGTCGAAGGGTATGGCGTCCACATCGATATCGATCCCGTGGTTGGCGAGGATGTTCGCCTTCGCCTTCGAGATGACCGTGAGGGTCCGCAGGCCCAGGAAGTCCATCTTGAGCAGGCCCATGTCGGCGACGGTGTGGCCCTCGTACTGGGTGATCTCGACCCCGCCCTTGGTGTCCAGTTTCGTGGGCACGTGCTCGTTCACCGGATCACGGCAGATGAGCACCGCGCAGGCGTGCACGCCCTCACCGCGGGTGAGGCCCTCGATGGCCAGGGCGGAATCGATGATGCGGCGGGCGTCGTCGTCCTTCTGGTAGGCCTCGGCGAAATCGGGGTTGTAGAGCTCCTCCTTCTTCTCCGTGCGCTCGAGCACCTGGCGGAGCTTCACCGAGGGGTCGGACGAGATCATCTTGGAGAGGCGTTGGGCCACGTAGACAGGGTAGTCGAGCACGCGCGCCGCATCGTTGATGGCCTGCTTCGCCTTGATCGTAGAATAGGTGATGACGTGCGTCACCTTCTCGGGGCCGTAGAGCTGGCGGACGTGCTCCACCACCTCCAGGCGCCGCTCATCGTCGAAGTCCATATCGATATCGGGCATCTCGGAGCGCTGCGGCGAGAGGAAGCGCTCGAACATGAGGCCGTTCTCGAGCGGGTCGAAGGTGGTGATGTTCATGGCGTACGCCACGATGGCGCCGGCGGCCGAGCCGCGGCCCGGGCCGACGCCGATACCGTTCTCCTTCGCCCAACGCACGTACTCGGCGACGATCAGGAAGTAGGCGGCGAAACCCTTGTCGCAGATGATCTTGTACTCGTACTCGAAGCGCGCCTTCACGCTCTGCCCGTTGACGACCGCATGCTCCCAATCCTCGCCGTAGTACTTGGCGAGGCCCTTCTCGCACTCGCGGCGGAACTGCGACTCATGGGTCTCGCCGGGATCGAGCAGCGGGTAGCGCGGCAGGATGATGGAGTCCCAGTCGAGCTCGACCGAGCACTTCTCGGCGATCTCGACGGTGTTGTCGCAGGCCTCGGGCGCGTAGGGGAAGAGGGCGCGCATCTCCTCCTCGGTCTTCATGTAGAACTCGCTGCCCTGCATGCGCATGCGATTGGGGTCATCCACCTTGGAGTTCATGCCGATGCACATCATGATGTCCTGGATGCTCGCCGCATCGCGCGTGAGGTAGTGGAAGTCATTGGTGGCGACGACCTTGACACCCACCTTGGCCGCGATGTCGATGAGTTGATGCGAGAGCTCCTCATCGGTGAGGCCGCCGTCGGTGGTGATGCCGTGCTCCTGGATCTCGATGTAGAAGTCGCCGGGCGCGAACGTGTCGCGCAGGGTCTCGGCCCACTGGATGGCGCCGGGGATATCGCCGCGGTCTATGTGCTTGGGGATGATGCCGGCGAGGCAGGCGGAGGTGCAGATCACGCCCTGGGCGTGGCGGCGCAGGTTGTCCAGGGTGACGCGGGGCTTGTAGTAGAACCCCTCGACCGCCGCCTCGGACACGAGCTGCATGAGGTTGACGTAGCCTTCGTTGTTCTTGGCGAGCAGGATCAGGTGGTAGAGCTCGGGCTTGCGATCGCGGGCCAGGGTGTCATCGGGGGTGAAGTAGACCTCGCAGCCGAAGATGGGCTTGATGACGAGCGGGGGCTCGAGCGCGTCGATGTTGCCCTCCGCGTCCCAGAGCTCCATGTCCTTCTGGTACTGAGCATACGCGCGCGGATCCGACTCGGGGTCGGGTTCCACGAGCTCGTCGCGACGGCCCTTCTCAAGGAAGGCCTTGTCGTGGCCCCAGGTCTTGAACTCGGGGGTGGACTCGTTCACGGCCTTGCATGCCAAGTCGAGCTCGGGCACGCCGTACATGTAGCCGTGATCGGTGATGGCGACGGCCGGCATCCCAAGGTCGACGGCGCGCTGCACCATGTCCGCGATACGGGTGGCGCCGTCAAGCATGGAGTACTCGGTGTGGTTGTGCAGGTGGACGAAAGCCATGCGCGTATGCTCCTCGCTCCCGCGCGAGAGCCCCGAGACCTCTCCCCCACTCATCAGGGGTTCAGGCCTATGAACCGCCTATGAGCTGCGAGGATGACATTTCCCGAGACACTCTTGCGCACTGTTGTTCGAATTTGATTCTAGCGCACCGTGCGGACACACATCGTACCGAAGGGCGCGTGCACGACCCCGCCAAAAAAGAGGACGGCCGCCCGCAGGCAGCCGTCCTCCCGTTCGGATGTGGCTTGGAGCTAGTCCTCGACGGCCTCGAACTGATCGGGCCCGACGCCGCACACAGGGCACACGAAGTCCTCGGGCAGCTCGGGGGTGTCGACCTCGGCCTCGTAGCCGCAGACCAGGCAGACGAACTTGTAGGTCTTCTTCTCGTCACTCATGAGTTCCTCCTCTTAATTGGATACAACGGCGACCTCAGTATACTCAAACCCACGCGGGTTTGACGCGGGGATGGACAGGCTCCGCACCGTCTTGCTACGCCTGATAGGAGCTGGCCTTCTTAGGCGTCTTGCCCTTCAGCGTGGTGTGGTAGTAGGAGTAGGTCATGGGCTCTTCGTCGTTCAGGCGCTCCGAGACCTCGACCTCGCCGACGAACAGGAGGTGCGTGCCGACGTCGACCGTGTCGATGACGCGGCAGACGTAGAGGGCGCAGGCGTGCGCGGGGACATACGGCACGCCCGCAGCCTCGGCCACCCCGTACGCCGCGAACTTGTCGAAGTCGGCTGAGCAGCGGAAGCCGAAGTTGCCGAGGTACGGCATATCGGCCGTGATATCTACCGCCGTGACGGCGAAGCGGCCGGCGGCATCGATCACGCCTGCGGTGACGTTCTCCTTGTTGACGGTGACCGTGAGGCGCGGCGGCTCGGCCGTGACCTGGGTGGCGGTGTTGATGAGGCAGGCTGCGCGGCGGCCGTCGGCCTCGGCGCTGACGACGTACAGTCCGTAAGACATCTTGAACAGTGCGGTCAGATCCATGCTGATCCCCTCTTCTCGTGCGTGCGGAGCCGCGCGGCGACGCGGCGATCGCCCTCATTCTAGCAGGCGAAAGCGAGGTGCAAACGTCTCGGTGATTCAAATCTCCTGCTACCATGTTGAGGAATCATTGACCGCGCGAAGGGGAAGCGCTTGGCAACCGGAATGACATCACCTGATCGGACGAGGCCCGACGAGATGGCCCGGGGCCGCGGCCGCGAGCGCGATGTGCGCTACGACGTGGTTCGCATCGTCGCGATGACGTTTGTGGTGGCCGTCCACGCGCTCATGGTCATCGATGCGGGAACGCCTTTCGGCAACGCCTACGTGGTCTTCGGGCAGGCGGTCTTCTACACGTGCAATGCGCTCTTCTTCATCTTGTCGGGGAGATTCAACCTCACGCACCGCAACGGTGAAATGCCGGGTAGGTTCTATCTGAAAAAAGCGCGCGGCATCCTCATCCCCGTGCTTATCCTGTTCCTCCTGCGCACCGCATACAACCTCTGGCCCCAGTTCCCCGGTCTGCGGGCCTTTGGCGTCGCCTATGTCAAAAACGTGCTCGGCGCGTTCGCCGGCACCGAGTACTGGTTCATCTACACCCTCGTGTCGCTCCTCGTTGTCGTCCCCTTCCTCGCGCCTGCGTTCTCCCGCTTCGACCGCAAACGGCAGGACCTTTTCATCGGCATCGGATTCGCTTGGTTCACCGCGCTCTTCTTCTTGACAGGGAGGGGAATCGCCTTCTCGTGGACATATCTTTTCACCGGCTTCGCCTTCCCATTCTGTATCGGCCCCTTCGTTGAGGAGCGATTCAAGGGGCGGGAGCGGGTGCTTTGGCTCGCGATGCCGCTCTGCGCGGTCACTACAACCTGGCTTGTCTTGTCCGGATTCACCTCGCAGGCTCTCGGAGCCTTCGACAACTCCCCCTTATACATGCTGCTCTCGATCGGCATGTACCTGGCCCTGCTGGACCTAGGAGGACGGGTGCGAGGGACGACGGCTCGGCGAGCGATCTTGTTCGTCGCGAAGCACTCATTCACGGTGTACCTGGTACATCTGCCCGTGATGCACGTGCTCAGGGCCCTCATGCCCGCAGCCCCAGGCGTCCTGGGATACGCGCTCCATCCCCTGCTCGCGCTCGGAACCATCCTGGTCTCACTCGCCGTCGCCATCGTGCTCGACGCTGCTCTCATCCGCCCGGCCCAGCGGCTCTTCGATGTCGCCATGTCTCGTCTGACGGTGCGCCGGGCAGGCTGAGAGCGCCCCGAGGCCGTGCGCGATCAGGTCGCGGCGACATCACAGGCCGCCGCTCCACCCTCATACCGCCTTGCCGCCGTCCGCAGACGGAGGCACCTCTACCGGCTCCGCTCCTTGAGGGCGCGGTCGATCTCGCGCTGCACGTCGCGTTTTGCCATGTCCTCACGTTTGTCGTAGAGCTTTTTGCCGCGACCCAAACCGAGGGAGAGCTTCACGCGGCCGTCCTCGTTGAAGTAGAGCTCCAGGGGGACGAGGGCGTAGCCCCTGGTGCGGAGTTTGCCGTCGAGGTAGTCGATCTGCTTGCGGTGCAGCAGCAGGCGGCGGCGCCGATCGGGATCGCGGTTCCACACGCCGCCGTTGCTGTACGGGTGGATATGCATGCCGATGAGCCAGCACTCACGGTCGCGGACCAGGGCGAAGGTGTCGGTGATCTGGCTCGCGCGCTCACGCAGGCTCTTCACCTCGGTGCCGGTGAGCTCGATGCCGCACTCGAAGGTCTCCTCGATGAAGTACTCGTGCCTGGCTGAGCGGTTCTTCGCGATGAGCTTCCGCTCCCGGCGCGTCGGCGCAGGCATCCTACTCACCCTCCGATCCCGCACCAGGGTCGGACGACTTCTCGCGGGCGAGTTCCGCATCGCTCTCGTGGATGAGCTGGATCAGGGCACGGGCGGGTGCATCGCCCACGAGGTTCCGGGCCCGCACGGTGAAGTCGGTGGCCTGCGCGGTGTCGCCCGCGCGCGCGGCGTCGGAGGCGCACATCAACAGGCAAATGGCCACCTCGGCGGAGGGCGCAGTGGGAATGCCCTGAAGTGAGAGCTCTCCGAAGACCGCGTCGTCGCTCGCTGCGACAGCATCCGCGGCCTCGGCGGCCAGGCGCTCGCTCAGCTTTCCGACACGGGCCTCGGCGGGTGCCAACCGCTCGGCCAGACGTCCGGCGCCAGCGGCGGCCATCGGATTCCCCTCATCGAGGAACATCTGGCCGAGGTTCGCATAGGCGAGACCCGCCGAGCGGCCGTCGGAGGCCCGCTCCACCACGGAGTAGCTGAGCTGCGCCCACTCGCGCGCATCCCCGAGGGCGCGGAAGACCTCGGCCAAGTCGAGGCGGTAGGCGCTGTTCATGGGGTTCCAGCGGACAGCCTGCATGAGGGCGTCGCGCGCGGCCGTGAAGTCGCGCTGGCGAATGTAGGCGAAGGCGAGCGCCGAGAAGAGCCGACCGAGCGGAACGTCGACCTGCACGAGCTCGCGCGGATCGCGTTCTACGCGGCGATAGGCCAGGCGCTCGAACGCGTCCTCAAAGGCGAACCACTGGCGATCCTTGGTGTCCGCGCACTCCTCCTCAGCCCAGGCGCGCACCGAACCGGTGAGCTCCTCGAGCTGCGGGAGGGCCGTCTCGATGTCGCCGGCGGCCAAGAACGACTCGGCGCGCTCTATATCATGGACGGTGACAGGCAGGTCCATCTCTCCTCCTCGTGATGTGCAGGCAGGTCGTGACCCATCAGTGTAGCGCACGGCCCGCGTGGACGAGGGTGAGATCGAGGTGGCCCCGCAGCGGGTCAACCGACTTGACCTCCACCACCACATTCGTTCCGAGTCCTATCACGGTCGCGCTCGAAGAACCCGTCAGTGTGAGGGAGCGGTCGTCGAGATCCCACCACTCGTCCCCGAGCGCGCTCATGTGGATGAGGCCCCCGGCCCCGGTGTCATCCAGGCGCACGAACGCACCCATCTCCCCCACCCAGGAAACCGAGCCGCCAAACCGNGCGCCGCCCCGCTGAGCGCATCGGGGGCCGGGGGCTCGTGCACGCGGAAGGCGGCCGGATCCCCGGCGTCGGCGAGGAGTTCGGCAACGCACTCGTTGGCGAGGAGCATCGCCTCCTCGATCAGGGAGGTGGCCGCCGTGCGGTGGCGTGGCACGATGCTCACGGGCAGGCCGTCCTCGTCGAGGAGGGCGTGGACCTCGATGGTCTCGAAGTCGATCGAGCCGCGCTTGTGTCGCACCTCCCTACGAGCCCGGGCCAGGTCATCAGCATCATGAAGGAACTGGAAGAGATCGACGCCGGATCTGGAGGTGGCCTCGAGGGCCTCTGCGCCGCGGCACGCGGCCTCGTCTGCAGCCGCCTCCCCAACAGCGGCCACCCCAGCGGCAGCGCGCCCATCGAGAATCGCCGCCGCGGCAGCGTAGTCCAAGCGGGCCTTGCTGCGAATCACACTCGGATAGATCTCATATGACCTCACCGCCCCACGCGCCGTGAGCTCGATATCGACCGTCATGGCGAGGCGGTCTGCATCCGCCTTCAGAGAGCACAGGTCCTCCGAGAGCACAGCGGGGAGCATCGGCAGCACGCGGTCGGCAAGGTAGACCGAAGTGGCGCGAGAGCGGGCCTCGAGATCGATCGAGCTGTCCCAGGGCACGTAATGCGAGACGTCCGCGATGTGCACCCCCAGGTGCCAGCCACCACCGTCCGTCCGCGCAACCGATATGGCGTCGTCGTAGTCGAGGGCATCGACCGGGTCGATCGTCACGAGGAACCGGTCGCGCAGGTCGCGGCGTAGCGGGTCCTCAAGCGCGGCGTCGACGTCCAGAGAGAGGCCATCCGCTTCCGAGAGGGCGCGGCTGCTGTATCCATCCTCGAGGCCGAAGCGGGCCATGACGCACTGAATACCGAGATCGGGAGCCGAATCATCACCGATCAGGCGGGTGATGGACACGATGCCCGACTCCTCGCCCGTCGGATAGGACTCGATCCGCGCGGCGACGATATCCCCCGGCTCGACCCCGAGCCGGGCAGGAGAGTCATCGTCAGGCAGCACGAAGAAGTCGTGTTTGATCCGCGCGTCAAGCGGGCGCACCACGCCCAGGGGGCCAAGGTCCTTATAGGTCCCCACCACCGATGTGTGCGCGCGCTCGATCACCCGGTCGACGACCGCGCGGCGCTTCCCCCCCGGACCGCGGACGAGACTCACCGCAACACGGTCGCGGTCCATGGCCCCATGCAGGCCACGGCCCGTGATCCGATAGGTTCCCATGGTGGTCTCGACCTCCGCACGCCCCACCATGGCCCGTATCGTGCCCTCGATGGCGGGATGGTGACGCCCTCGTGTCGGGGTGCGGTCCCTTGAACCCGTGCCCCTGCGACCCATGACGTCTCCCTTCGCGTGCGCGCCCCGACATTTTGCGGGCACGCGATGTTTTTAAACGTCAGAACTTATACCCATTTCGCCCCGAGGCCCCCATGCGCGGCCCGTGGTTACGCAGCCCTTACCGGACGCTCACACAACCTTGTGACGCCGCGCTCATCCTTAGGGTAGGGAATCAAATGCACAACGACAGGGAGCGCCAAGATGGAGATCTTCTATGCAGCCACCGCCGCGATCCTGATCATCTCCTTCGCTGCCTTCCTCGCGGTCGAGTGGGCGCGCATCCGCCTCACGCAGGATCAGGCCGTAGAGGATACAGACGAAGCCGGTGCCCAGGCCGCTGAGGTGCAGCTGCTCTCCTAGCGCTCCCCCTTCCCCTCAATTCCAGAAAGCGCCACGGCGACGGCATCGTCGATGTCGTCGGTGATGTGGAGCATCGCCGGGTCGAGATCCCCGATCATGCCCGACTCGCGCACGGGCCCCCGCAACCAGGTGATCAGGCCGTCCCAATACGCCGTCCCCACGAGCGACACCGGTATCTTGGCGACCTTGTGCGTCTGGACCAGGGTCAGGAGCTCGAACATCTCGTCCATGGTGCCGAAACCGCCCGGGAACACGATGGCCCCGCGCGAGTACTTCACGAACATCGTCTTGCGCACGAAGAAGTAGCGGAAGGTCATGCCGAGGTTCACGTACTTGTTCAGCCCCTTCTCAAAGGGGAGCTCGATGCCGAGGCCGACCGAGGTGCCGCCGGCGATGGAGGCGCCGCGGTTCGCGGCTTCCATGATGCCCGGGCCGCCGCCCGTGATGACCGCGACCCCGTTGCTCGCGAGCTTGTAGCCCGCCTCGCGGGCCGCATGGTACATGGGGTCGCGATGGCTCGTGCGCGCCGAGCCGAAAACCGTCACCGCAGACCCGAGCTCCGCCAAAGCCCCGAAACCGTCGACGAACTCGGCTTGGATCCTCAAGACCCGCCAGGGATCCTCATGGAGCCAGTCCGTCGACTCCTCGGGCGCGAGGAGATTCGCATACGTGTTGTCTTTCGGGATCATCCGGCCCCGGAAGAGCACCGGTCCCCGGTGATAGGACTCCTCCTCAACCGGCCCTTGCTCGCTCTCGGCGCGTATCGCGTCCTCGTACTCACCCATCAGGGGCTCCTCTCAGTCAAAACGCGCATCCCCACGGACCGCCCGTCCGGAGTTCGCGTGCATCAATAATCCGCCGCGCCCGCGCTTGCCATCCAAGCATCGTGGAAAGCCTGGTAGCGACCCTCGATAATGGCCTCACGCGCCTCGCGCATGAGATTCAGGAGGAAGTAGATGTTGTGCTCGGAGAGAAGGATCCCGCCGAGCATCTCCCTCTGGGTCACGAGGTGCCGGATGAGGGCGCGGCTGTAGCCGCCCGTGCAGACCGGGCAGGTGCACCGCTCGTCGATGGGCCCCTCGTCATGGGCGAACCGAGCGTTGCGGAAGTTCAGGCGCCCCTCGCTCGAGAAGGCCGTGCCCATGCGCCCCGTGCGCGTGGGCAGCACGCAGTCGAACATATCGACGCCGACCGCCACCGCGCGCACGAGCGTGGTGGGGTTGCCGACGCCCATGAGGTAGCGCGGCTTCGAGCGCGGCATGTACTCCGAAGCGAGCGGTGCCAGCGTCTCGAACATGGTGTCATGGTCCTCGCCCACGGAGTAGCCGCCGATCCCGTATCCCGGGAAATCGCCGCACTCCTCAAGATGCCGCAGACTGCGCAGGCGGAGATCAAGATGCATGCCGCCCTGGACGATGCCGAAAAGCGCCTGATCCGGCCGAGTATGCGCCCGGTAGCAGCGCTCGGCCCACATGCTCGAGAGCTCCACCGCCCGCTCCACGAAGGAGCGCTCCGCGGGATAGCCCGGGCACTGGTCGAGCTGCATGCAGATGTCGGCTCCCAGCTTCTGGGCGATGGCCATGTTGTCCTCGGGTGTCCAGAAGACATGGCTGCCATCGTAGTCCGTTGCGATGAAGCGCACGCCCTCATCGGTGAGCTTGACGGCGTCGCCATGCGAGAAGACCTGGAAGCCGCCGGAGTCGGTGAGGATGGGGCCGTGCCAGTTCATGAAGGCGTGGAGCCCCCCGAGCTCGGCCACGAGGTCGGCTCCGGGCCGCATGGCGAGGTGGTAGGTGTTGGCGAGCACGATCTTCGCACCGAGCGCCGCCACGGTCTCCGTCGGGATGCCCTTCACGCTCGCCTTCGTGCCCACGGGCATGAAGATCGGCGTGGGAATGTCGCCGTGCGGGGTGTGGAGCACCCCGGCGCGGGCATGCGTTTTGGGGTCCTCGGCGATGATGTCGTAGGTGAAGAGCTTCTGGTCCATGTGAACTCCTTGGCTGTGCGTATATCACCTATCTTGCCACAGGCCCAGCGGGGTCGCCGCGCGCGTCTGTGCATCCCGCCCGGGATCACACCCGACGATAGGTCAGGCTGTGTCGATATCGGCCATCATCCCCCATGCAATCGCGCAGGAGGCGCAGGAACGGACCGGCCGCCTCCCAGAGCGCCGCGAGGTTCGCATCCTCCGGACGCACCGCACCAGGCCCATCCGGTTCCGTTTGCGCAGCGGGCGACCGATCATAGAGCCGGGCCTTGCCCACGATCTGCCAGAGCCCCTCCACGCAGGCGATGCGCTCCGCGATGACCCCGTCACGCCAGCGCTCGACGGCACAGAGATGGGGATCGTGCACATCATAGCGCCGGCCGCTGACCGTGTCCTCAAGCGCCGCCATCCCGGTGGACTGATCCTTGTCGCGAATCGAAAACCGCGAGAAGAACTGCGTCGCGGCCACCTGACGAAGTCGGTCTAGACTCTCCTCAGAGACGGAGCGATGCGGGCGGGCGATGTAGCTCTCGAGCGGCGTGCCCGCATCGTCGTAGAGCCTCTCGAAGAGGAACCACTCCGTCAGGGCGATGTTCATCGACATGATCTCAGATGTTGAGGGGTTCTCCTTGAACGCCGGCATGGGCCGTACGATATCGACGAACTCCCTGCCCACGATATCGATGTATTGAAACTTCCGAAGCTGCCACCACCGCGCCATCTCGTCGATGTCGCGCTCCACCGCGGTCCGCCCATCCATCGCACCCCTCCCCTTCGAGCCGTTGCATGGCCCAAAGCGTATGGGGTGCGCCCCGCCCCACGGCCCTCGGGGGTCCACCTTCTCACGCGCCCTTACAACGGGCTCAATCCCAAACCGTGCCCATCTGGCCCCAGATCTCACGGGGTGCTACGTCTTCGAGGTCAGGAAGATGACGGCACGCGCACGGGGCAACGTGGTTCGGGCATCCGTCTCAAAAAGGCGCATGCGTCGCCGGCAGAGATATGGAGGGATTATGAGGTGCCGCATGCAACGGGCGACCTGTCCACGTGGGAACAGGCCGCCCGGCTCCGCACATCCCTAGAGCAACTTAGTTGCGACGCCCCACGATCGCGAGGAGGCGGATGAAGACGTTCACCAGATCGAGCCAGATCTGCACGGCGTTGAAGATGGCCATCTTGACCGTGGCCTCGCACTGCTGGGCCCGGTAGGTGTCGAATCCGATGAAGCCGCAGAAGAGCAGGATCACGGCGTAATCTAGCCACCCCATGGAGACGCCCATGAAGCCCCCGACGATCGAGACGACGAGCAGGGCGAACAGGGCGGTCATCGCGACGCCCTGCACCCGGGCGAAGAACGCCGGGAACGTGGCTCCGAGCAACGTGAACAGAGCTGCGATGATGGCCGTGCCGACGAAGGCGTTGGCGATGCTCGGCAGGTCGTAGAGAGGCAGGATGAGACCGGTGGTGAAGCCGATTGAGGCGACCACCAGCGCGTACCCCGCAAGGGCCATGCCGAAGCCCTCGCGCTTCATGCCGAGATTGAGGACGACGATGCCGGCGATGCTCGCCGCGACCGACCCGAACATGATGGGTAGGTAATTCTGATAGACGGCGAGCATGAAGCCCGGCGTGGTGACGAGGGCGGCACAGGCGCCGATGACCGCGAAGCCCACGATGACAAGGCCGCCCATGATCACGTTGTACAGGCGCCTCGAGATGCGCGCGCTGTGATCGCGCGCAGGGTCGAACGGGGGGATGGCACGCTCATCTTGCGTGGCGACGTTCTGGTCTTCCATGGTTCCTCCTGATGTCCAGGGTTTAGTGCACTATACCCCAACAACCGTCAGCGATACGGGGACGCGGAGGTACCGCGGAGATCAGCCCTGGGAACCGTGGCGCTCCGCGCGCAGGCGCGCCCGGTCGAGGGCCGCCTCGGCAGCGGAGAAACGGCACCCGCAATACTGTTGCCGATACATTCCGAGCTCCCGCGAGCGAAGCGTCGCCTCGGCATACCACGGCCGCCAGTCCCGGATCAACGGGACGAGGCCATGGGGCCGCGCCACACGCTCGAGCACCTCGTTGCACGTGTCGAACAGCTGGTAGGGAGAGACGGCGAGCGTGGTGGCCACGTGGGTGAAGCCCCGGTCGGCGGCCACACGGCAGGCCTCGACGAGGCGGAGCCCGTAACAGGCGCGACACCGCCGCTCCCGGTCATGCGCGCCGATCGGAGCGACGCCGCGCTCCCAGGCCGCCGTGTCCTCGTGAGCGCGAATGAGCTCGAGGCCCTCTGCGGCGCACCAGCGCTCGAGCTCCTCGAAGCGCCGCTCGCGCTCCGCAGCCGGTTGGATATTCGCGTTCGTCCAGCAGATCGCCGGCTCATAGCCCTCTTCGCGCAGGTGCCGCACGGGCTCAAGCGAGCAGGGGGCGCAGCATGCATGCAGCAGCAACCGATCGCTCATGACAGCGGCCTCTCCGAGAGGGTGGCCCAGAACGCCGGGATGCCGAGCTCGTGCAGGCGACCCTCTCCGAAGGTGTCCTCATAGCAGGCGATAAGGCGCAGACCCGCCTCGAGTTGACCGCCGATCTGCTCTTCAAGCGTGTGCGAGAACTGCACGCCATCGTCGGCGGCCATGAGCTCTGCCATCTGCCCGGGGTTTTTGAGCGGGTTGAATGGAAGGCCGTTGACGATCCGCTCCTCATCTTCGTCGACGATGTAGCTGATGCCGTTGTCAAGACCCGCCATCAACCGGCCTCCGGGCGCGAGCACGCGGGCGCATTCACGCCATAGCGGGCGGACCTCCTCGATATAGCAGTTCGAGACCGGATGGACGATGAGGTCGAAGCTCTCGTCGGCAAAGGGGAGCGGCCGCGTCATATCGGCGCGAACGATCTCGATCTCATATCCCTCACGGGCCGCCACCATGCGCTCGGACTCAAGCTGGCGCTGGGAGTAATCGAGCACGGTGCAGCAGGCCCCAGCTGCTGCGAGGATCGGCATCTGCTGGCCCCCTCCAGCGGCGAGGCCGAGCACGCGGACGCCATGCAAGTCCTCAGGGAACCATGATCGCGGAACCGGCTTCGTCGGTGTCAGCACGATCTCCCATGATCCGCGCCGTGCCCGGGCGACATCCCCCGCGCTCACAGGACGACCCCACTCCCAGCCGGCCTCGACCCAGAAATCGACCGTGGCCGCGTTCACATCCTGATACCTCATGCTATTGACATCCATCGGTTCCACTCTCTCATCTCGAAGCGTCTCCCAGCAGCCGCTCGAAGGCGATGCGCGTGCGGCTTCCCTCCCCATGCGTGCTGAGCTCGAAGCGTCCAAGTTCCTGAAAATCCCGGGACCTGAGAAAAGCGCGCATGGGCGCGTTGCCCGGATGCGTGTCCACACGGATGCTCGCGCACCCAAGCGCCGCGGCACGCGCAGCGGCATAGCCGAAAAGCCTTCTCATGACACCGTGGCCCTGCACGCGGGCCGCGGTGGCGACCCGGTGGATGGAAGCGTAGACCGCCCCTGCCTCGGTGAGCCAGGGGACCGGTGCCGGCTCGTAATCGGGGTCGGCGCCGACGACCAGGACGAGCGTACCCACCGGATGCCCTGCTGCATCAAAGGCGATGCAACAGGAGCCACGGGCCAGGTCGCCCTCGACGACAGCTTGATCGGGGTAGCCCGCCTGCCATTGATCGATGCCGAGACGGGCGATCGAACGGCGCCCGTCCTCAAGCACGCCAAGGACATCCATGATCTCATCGACGCGCGCCCGCCTGATCTCGAGCACGGGCCGATCGGCCTCAGTACTGGCTCTCATGCTTCCGGAAGAAATCGAAGCGCGGCGGCAGCGGGACCACCGCGTGCTCTCCTGGAACCTCGCCCGCCGCAGCGCTGAGCTCGTCCAGAGTCTCGAAGATATGCTTCCAGCTGAAGAAGAGATCCTCGTCGAAGGCGAAGTGCTCGGCGATGAGCTCGCATCCAGCCGGCACGATGCCGTGCATGAGCACGGTGCCCACGCGCAGCTCGTGGAAGGCATCGCGCAGGGCCACCGTCATGAGCTCGTCGGCGCGGTCGGGATCCTCCTCGCCTCGGGCGCGCTTGCTCGCATCGCTCCACCGCTTGTTGGCGGCGCGCAGGTACTCATCGCAGATCCCGAGGGCATGGTGGAGCTCGAAGGTGTGCATGGCCCGCTCGAAGGCGATGATCGCGTCCTCAGCTGCGGAGATGACCTCCGTTGTGGGCACGCCTGCGGGGATGCAGCCGGTCCTCGCGGATGAGAGGTCGCCTTCCTTCGGGGCGACTGCGTAAAAGCAGGATCGTGCCAGGCGGTTGAAGACGCCCGTGAGCATCGCGCCCTCTTTCAGGACCGGGTCGATCACGCGCTTGTCGTCGCGGGCGAGCAGCGGGGTGCCGTCGGCCGCCTTGCCGGTCTCGCGCAGGTCGAAGGCCTTCGGTGAGAAGCTCACCGGTTTCTCGCCAAGCCCGAGGGAGAGCCAGTGCGCGCGCAGCTGCTCGGCCGTGTAGTGGTCGAGCAGCTCCCTGGCGGGCGGTGGCGGGGTCTTTGAGCTCGAGCTTGCCTTCTTGCCCATGTAGAGGATGTGGTAGTTGGCGGCGATGGTGGTCTGGCGCAGCCCCCACCCGAGCGCCTCCCACAGCGCCGTCTGGGCGATGCCATAGAAGTAGATGTTGTCCTGGCCGATGAACTGGTAGACCCGCGCGTCCTCGGAGCACCACCAGTCGCGCCAATCGGAGGCGCTATGGTGCTCGCACGGGTGCGGCATGGGCTCCGTCGCACCAGAGAAGTCGGCGATCGCCGCATCGGCGCGCGCGGGCTCGGCGGCGCCGGGCGCGGACGCCTCGCGGGCGAGGGCCGTCCGCGAGAAGCTGATGGGCGCCCAGAGGCTCTCCGGCCACACCCAGCAGGTGAGGCCCTGCGTGCCCGCGAGGTCGGGCACGGGGACCCCCCACGAGATGTTCCCGGTGATACGGAACGGCACGAGCGCCTTGCCGGAGCGGAAGCGGACGCCGGCACGGTTGAGCGCCTCGTGCGCAGCATCCCGCTCCTCCCAGCTCGGGAAGGAGACGGTGAACGAGCCCTTGCCATCGGGAGACTCGGTGACGGAGTGCTCGGGGAGCTCCGGGCGGATGGACTCGAAGGCATCTCGGAACTTCACCTGGATATAGAGCTGGGCAGGGCGAAGCCACTCCTCCATGGTCTTCGTGACCACGGCCCGCACGGTCTCATCGGACGCCGTCTCGGCGACATGGGCCTTGACGGCGCCGAAGTAGGCAGGGAGAGTGAAGTAGAGGTTGTCCACCGGGACGAGTTCGGGCACCTCGCCGGTGAGCGCGCTTCGCGGAGCGATGAGCTCCTCTGGTTCGAACTGGTGGCCGAGATCGCACTCGTCGGCGTACGCCTTCTCAGATTTGCAACCCTGGATGGGGCAGCGCCCGAGAACTTGACGGCCGTTCAGGAACTGTCCAGCAACCGGGTCGAAGAACTGCTTGGATGAGCGCTTCTCAAGCGCACCCTGCTCATAGAGCCGGTTGATGACCTCGGCGGTCATGCGCTCGTGAATCCGAACCGCGGGCTCGAGCGCGGATCCGCCGTACAGGTCGCACGAGATCTCAAAATCGGCCAGGGTGGACGCCTGGCGATCGTGGTTCTCGCGGACGTAGTCGGTGATGGAGCCCGTGTACCCTTCCGTCTCCACGCGCTTGCGGAAACCCTCCATGATGGGTGAGCCGTAGCAATCCGTGCCGGAGACGAAGAGCACGTTCTCGGCCCCCAAGCGGTCGCGGAGGAACCGGGCGTAGCAATCAGCGGGAACGAAGACACCGCCCACGTGACCGAAATGCAGCCCTTTGTTGCCATAGGGCATGCCGGCGGTGACGACGGCGCGCCGGGGCCAGGTGGGACGGGATGCGCGCGAGGGATGAGAGGCCATGGGGCTCGTTCCTTTCCGCGAGGATGGTTTCATACTCAATCCTTTCATTATGGCACAGCGGCGCCAAGCGGCGGCGAGGTCGGGCTGCACGCGCGCGGCAGCAGACGCCTTGCGGACGAACCAGTCTCGGCTGCTTGGCGCGATGGGGTATGTCGAAGCGCAGGTGAGCGTAGACGACCCACCGGCGTCAGGAGCCGCGGCTGTTCCTCCAGATCTCGCGACCGAGCCCGAGGGCGAGGGCCAGGGCGCTGGCGTACCCGAGGAACCCGATCACGGGGATGCCGAAGATGACCGGCTCGATCTTGGCGTAGTACACCACCGACGACCCGATGAACAAGCCCGCGATGACGATGGCCATCGAGAGACGGTCGACGATGCCGCCGATGTTCTTGAGCACCTGCTCGCTGCCGAGGACCTGCGTGTTGATCTTCAGTTGGCCGCGGGTGAGCATGCGGCTCGCAAGCCCCAGGTGCTCGGCCGCCTCGAGGCTCCCCGTGAGGGCGCGGCGCGACTGACGGGCGACGGATTCCGCCGTCTCCTTAAGGTGACCCACGCCGGCACTCTCCCGACGCACGTGCGCCGAGATGATGTCGACCATGTTGACTTCGGGCATGTGCTCAGCGAGCAGGCCCTCCAGGGTGACCATGCCGCGGGCGAACATCGTGACCACGCTCGGCAGCTCGACGTTGTTCTTGCGCGCGAGAGTCACGAGCGAGGTCAGGAAGGCGCCGATGTCGAGGTCTTTGAGATCGGTGCTCGCAAAGTCCGCCACGATGAAGTCGAGGTCCGAGAGGAAGGTCGTGTGATCCAACTCGGAGACGTCGCCCCGGGACACCGCAAAGCGCATGAGGGCGTCTTTGAGCTTCGGGGTGTTCCCCTCCCCCACCGCGAAGATGATGTCCTTCAGGATCGCCCGGTCATGACTCGAGATGCGGCCCACCATGCCGAGGTCGATGAAGTAGATCACATCCCCGTGGCAGATGATGTTGCCGGCGTGCGGGTCAGCATGGAAGAAGCCGTCGTCGAGAACCTGGGTGGCGTAGTCCTCCACGATCTCAGACCCGATGCGGCGCATATCGAAGCCGGCGGCCGCCAGCCGATCGGGTGCGTCGATCGAGATGCCGTCGATATAGTCCATGACCACGACATGCTCGGTGCAGTACTCGATATGGGGCTGCGGACAGGAGATGTTCGGCACCTCCCGATGGAAGGCGTGGAACTCGGCGAGGTTGCGCGCCTCCATGAGGAAGTTCGTCTCCTCGCGGAAACTCTGCCACAGCTCCTCGACCACGTCTTTGAGGTCGATGAACTGACCACCCTTCATGAAGCGGGCGGCATGCCGCGCGATCGAGCGCATGATGTCGATATCCTGCGCCATGACCTGCTGGGCGCCTGGTCTCTGCACCTTCACGGCCACGTCCTCGCCGGTGACGAGACGGGCACGGTGCACCTGGGCGAGGGACGCCGAGCCGAGCGGCCTCTCCTCGAGCAAGGCGAAGACCCGCTCGACCGGTTTGCCGTACTCGGCCTCAAGGCAGTCCCGCACCACGGAGAACGGGACCGGCTCCACGTCGGTGCGCAGATGCCGCAGCTCATCGCAGTACGCCTGGGGCAGGAGCTCGGAGCGGTTGGCGAGAATCTGGCCCATCTTGACGAACATGGGGCCGAGGTCCTCCAGGAGGGAACGGAGGCGCTCGGGTGAGAGACCGCGCCAGACCTCATAGGTGCGTGCGAGATGGANCGCTGAGGGACCGGGGCGGGCGGCATCGGCCGGAGCGGTGCCCGGGTGCTCAGGTGCCCGATTGGGCTGCGTCCCGCCCGCCATGACGGGCGCTACTCGCCGTCCGCGTCAGAGACGGACTGGCCGCCGTCTGCAGCCTCATCCGCGGAGCCGGCCTCGGAGCGCCCCTCCGGCTCGACGGACTCAACCTTGACCCGAACCGTCTCAACATCGGCGTTCTGGACGATGTCGGTGAGATGGGCGATGAGCGCTGGACGGTCCTCAGGCTTCACGCCACGGGCGCGCAGGAGGACGAGCTCGTCGAGGACCTTCTCGGCGAAGGTCTCCCCCTTGGTGCTCAGGCGCTCGGTCACATCGCTGATGCGACCACCGGCTGCCGAGAAGGCGTCAGACACCGAGCGCGCGAAATCAGGCGCCTCGGCCTCGCCGCGCACCTGCTCACCGCGGGAGTTGAGGTCGTCGATGACCTCCTTGCCCTTCTCAGCGGCGAGCGAAGCCGCTCCGATGCCCACGTTGATCATGCCGTTGATGATGTCCTCGAATGTTGTTGCCATGGGTCCTCCCGTCATCGGTTTGTCGTATACCTCATATACCCGATCCCTCTCGTGAGCTGGCAGATGGCCAGCGGTCCCGCACGCAGCCGCCATCGCCCTGGCTTCGCGCAGGGTCTCAGCGCTCGTTGTCGCTCATCGAGAAGCCGTTCCCCATCGCGCAGCTTGTGGTGTAGAGCACCTTGGCGAGAAGGTCGTCGGTCGCGCGTTTGAGCGCCGCGACCATGCGCTCGTTCGCCGCCGCAAGACGGGCGGGAACCTCCGAAGCTCCCGCATCCGCAAGTGAGGCGTCCGTCTCCCGGAGGATCTGATGCCCGAGTGCCCCCATCTTCTGCTGGTAGGACTCGACGGCAGCGGAGCTATCGTGGAAACGGGCATCGGCGAGGGCGGCGATCAGGCGGTTCGCCCAGTAGAAGCTCTCGCTCGTCACACGGGCCGTGGTGTTGCACAGGTACTCCGGCAGCCCCTCGACGTTGCCGTACAGCGGAAACAGGGCGTTGAAGGGATTCGAGCCGAACGCCATCCACTGGACCGCGGCGTTCTGGGCCGGCACATCCGGACGCAGCTGCAGGACGGCGAGCTGCCCGGTGCGGTTGATGCCGATGGGGCGGTAGGCGCCACGCGACTCGCGCGTACCCTTCCAGCCATAGCAGTCGAAGGGGGTCCCCTGGTAGTGGGCTGAGAGCACGTATTTGACATCCTCGATGGTCAGCTTACGCTCCGGCACGCGGCACCACGGGATGTCATCCGACTCGGGGGTGAGGGCCGCGTCGGGGCCGTCCCATGATTCCGATGGATTCAGGCAACGCTGCATATACCAGGCACGCGGTGTGTTGTACACGTGATCTGCATCTGAGTGGGAACCGAAGGCCTCGCGGGGGTTGAAGGCGGACCCTCCCCCGTTCAACGTGAGATCAAGATGGTGCTCGGCCATCCAGCTCCTGAGGTCGGCGCTCGCCATGAACTCGCGGCGCTCGCCCTCGGCGTCGTCAAGATCGAAGCGATCGATGCCAAGCTGATTGGGCATCGTGACATAGGCATCATCGGGCACGCGCCGGGCGATCCAGTGATGACCGCCCACGGTCTCAAGCCACCAGATCTCGTTGACATCCGAGAAGGCGATGCCGTTCATCTCGTAGGTGCCGAACTCCTCGAGCAGGGCGCCGAGACGCTCGACGCCCTCACGGGCGCTGGTGATATAGGGCAGGGTGATGGTGACGAAGTCCTCCTCCCCCAAGCCGCCGCGACGCGCCGGGACATATCCCGGCTCGCCCTCGACGCCCTCAGCGGGCTCGTACTCGACGAGCGGATCGGCGCCGAGGACGCGCTCGTTCGAGGTGATGGTCTCCGTGGCGGACATGGCCACGTTCGCCTCGTTGAAGCCGGCTGCCGCCCAGATCCCGTGCCCCAAAACGGCATCGGGCACCGCGGTGTAGCGCATAGGGTTCGGCGGAAGCTTGAAGGAGAAGTGCGAGGCGGTGCTCGTGTACGTGCTCGGCTGCTCGCTCGGGTGCACCACCTCCATGCGTTTGGGCTCGAACTGGCCGTTGGGCGAGTCCTCGTTGCGGGCGATGATGGTGGAGCCGTCGTAACTGGCCGCTTTGCCGATCAAGATGGTGGTGCAGGGCATAGGTCCTCCTCGCCGCCGCCTCGTGTGGCCCGAGGCGGTCTCTTGTCCTCTTATCGGTAGTGTAGCGCCCCATGCGGACATTATGTGCTCAGACCGCTCCCGTCCATCATCCGGCCTCAACCTCGCCCCCATGCGCGGGGTGCGGCGGGCGCATTCCTGCCCGCCGACGAAACGATCCGGAAATCCCCCGTAAGGGCTTTGCCGCAAAGCCCATTTCTCGCCGGATATACGGGAATGAAGGGGTAACATAGCAAGTCGATGCGCTGGATTCTCAGCGCCCGGTGATCGTCGCCTCCTCGGGCGGCAGAAAGAAAGGGTTAGCATGGCAACCGGTACTCTCAAGAAATCGTTCTTCCGCGAGAAGGGCTTCGGCTTCATCACCCCGGATGAGCCCATCGAGGGCTCCAACGGTGACGTCTTCGTGCACTTCAGCGCCATCCAGATGGACGGCTTCAAGTCCCTCGACGAGGGCGACCGCGTCGAGTTCGAGGTCGGCCCCGGCAAGAAGCCCGGCGAGACCCAGGCGATCAACGTCGTCAAGATCGGCTAGGTTACAGTCGGCGTTCACCGTCGTCGAAAAAGGGCCCTGCGGGGCCCTTTTTCATCGGTGTTTCAACCAACCCGACCAGCCCATAGATCAGCCAGTCTAGGCCCCACAAGCGGACACAGAACACGATCCCCGCAGAGCTTCCCGCCACCGCGGGCACCGTGCCCATCAGCCTCAGCCATGGCCCCATGATAGGGTTTCATCTGCTGTGGATGCCCCGTACCAGGCTACCTGGTCCACGACAGTATGCCGCCCTGCGAAGCGTCCGCACGACATCCCCAAGCGCGCCCGGCCGCTACGACGTGGCGGGAGGCTCCATGCCCAGATGCTCGAAGGCGGCGACGGTACCCATGCGCCCCTGCGGGGTACGCACGATGAGGCCGCATTGCAGTAGGTAAGGCTCGTACACGTCCTCAAGGGTGGAGGGGTCCTCCCCCACCGCGCTGGCGAGGGTGGTGAGCCCCACGGCGCGGCCGCGGAACGTGCGGCACAGAGTCTCGAGGATGCGCTTGTCCATCCAATCGAGTCCGAGCTCATCGATCTCGAAGAACGTCAGGGCCTCCTGCGCGATCATGAGATTGATGGCGCCGCCGCCACGGACCTGGGCGTAATCGCGCACGCGTTTGAGCAGGCGGTTAGCGAGGCGCGGGGTGCCGCGCGATCGCGAGGCGATCTCCACGGCGGAGGCCCTGTCGATCTTCACACCGAGGATCGCCGAGGACCGGGATACGATCTCGGCCAGATCATCGACGGAGTAGTAATCCAAGCGGAACGAGATCCCGAAGCGGTCGCGCAACGGACCGGTGAGCATGCCCGAGCGCGTGGTGGCCCCCACCAGGGTGAACCGTGGGACATCCAAGCGGATGGATCGGGCAGCAGGCCCCTTCCCGATGACGATATCGAGAGAGAAATCCTCCATGGCGGGGTAGAGGATCTCCTCAACCGTACGATTCAAGCGGTGGATCTCATCGATGAACAGGACATCCCCCGGCTGCAGGTTGGTGAGGATGGCAGCGAGGTCTCCCGTGCGCGCGATTGCGGGACCGGATGTCGTCTTGATCTGGGCTCCCAGCTCGTTGGCGAGCACGGTGGCGAGCGTCGTCTTGCCGAGACCGGGAGGGCCCGAGAAGATCACGTGGTCCAAGCTCTCGTTGCGCGTCTGAGCCGCCTGGATGAGGATGCGCAGGCTCTGCTTGATATGCTCCTGGCCGCAGTAATCATCGAGGCGCTGCGGGCGCAGGCCGCGTTCAACGTCGAGGTCATCCGAGGTCAGGTCGCCCGTCACGAATCGGTTGGCGCCGTGATGGGAGCGCGCGGCGGCAGATCCCGCCCAAAGGTCCTCGTTCTCATCAGCTTCCCACATCATGCATCCATCCCCAGGCGTTTGAGGGCGGCCGCGAGGAGGTCCTCCACGCGCATATCCCGCCCATCATATCCGTTGAGCGCCAACTCGACCTCCTGGGGGGTGAAGCCCATGGAGAGCAAGGCCGTGCGCGCCTCGTCTACCGGTGTGATCATCTCAGCGGGCTTGAGCCCCTGTTGACCGGCAAGCACCTCAGGCGCGCCAAAGGCGACGCCGCCCTTGGCGAAGACGCTCTTGAGCTCCAGGATTAGGCGCTGGGCCGTCTTCTTGCCAACCCCGGGCACCGTGGACATCCCCTTGACGTCCTCGGCCATAATCGTGCTGTAAAGTTGCGAGGAGCTGAATTTAGAGAGCACGGCCAAGGCGAGCCGAGGACCGACGCCCGATACGGCGACCAGGCGATCGAACATCGCCCGCTCCTCCTTGGTTGCAAACCCGTAGAGGGTGAGCGCGTCCTCGCGCACCACCAGGCGGCAGAACAGTCGGCAGTCCGCCTCTACAGCGGGAAGCTGGGCAGCCGTCGAGGCGGAGATCCCAAGCTCAAAGCCAATGCCGGCCACATCAAGCACGGCGACGCTCGGCGTCGCCTCGACCAGGGTTCCACGAAGCTGGGAGATCATGCGTAGGGGTTTCCCTTCTCTTGGACGAAGGCGCCGGCGCTGAGCAGATCCGTCCTCCGCAGATGGGCATGGCAGATCGCGCACGCGAGGGCATCCGCCGCATGATCGGGCTTCGGATCGTGATCGAGGCGGAGCAGGTTGCGGACCATATAGGTAACCTGCGCCTTGTCGGCTGCACCGGTTCCCACGACAGCTTGCTTGATCTGCATCGGAGTGTACTCGCCCACCTCGACGCCCGCGAGCGAGCAGGCCACCAGGGCCGCGCCGCGCGCATGCGCCGTGGGGATAGCGGAGCGAACGTTCGCACCGAAATAGACGCTCTCGATAGAGGCCTCTCCCGGATGATACCTGGCCACGACCTGCGCGAGATCGTCCGCGATATGGCGGAGGCGCACGGAGAGCCCGCTTCCCGCCGAGGTCTGGATGCACCCGTAGGCACGGCAGCGCACCTCGCCGAAGCGCTCCTCAACGATCCCCCAGCCGGTGTTCGCGAGACCCGGATCGATACCCAGGATGACCATTGCCCTCCTCTCGCTGACGAACATCTGTTCTGATATCATAGCGCACCGTTCAAACGCTGTGAAGCCCGCGGCGCCCCGCGATCAGTTGCGTGAGAAGAACGGATACGTTGTGCGGGAGTCCATGATGCCGTCGAGCAGATCGGAAGCGTCCGTAGAACCCCCATCACGACGACGCTGCGAGCCTCGGAGACGTTCCTGCAGGTGCTGGAACTCCTGGACGATCCGCTCCTCCGAGCCCTCCGTCGCGATGGAGTCAACCTGCTCCGAGCTCATTCCCATCATCCCACCGATAAGCCCGATGATCTCCCGGCGCATCCTGCCCATCTCACCCTCGCTGGACTCCTGGTACCGCTCAACGGCGGCGTCCGCGAGTTCATCGGCCGTCAGCGCCTCGGCCCCACGCCGGCCCAAATCGGACCACGCCAGCTGCTCGGGCCAGAGGAGCTCCGAGAAGGAGCGCGCCGAGACGATCGGATAGCTTGGCATACGCCGACGCTTCGCCTCTCCACGGCGCACCAGGAGAAAAAGCATGGCGACGGGGGCGTTTCCGTCATCCGCATGGGGCACCTCCTCCAGAGCCAGGCCACGGTCGACGTGCCCTTCAAGAGCGGCGTCGACCTCGCTCGGCTCGAGGCTCCGCAGCAGACCGCCAACGCGATCCGCATATGCCGGATCACGATACGATCCCTCGACCGCGCGGTCGAGTAGCTCCCCCATGGCCTCGCGCACGGCCGCGAGACCGAGCACGAAGGGCGGGAGGACCGCCGAAATTCGATTGCGATACCGTGCGAGAAACTCAAGCTCTGTCAGGTAAACATCGCCGAAGGGGGCGATCATGCCGAACCCCGTGAGGGCGCCATTCCCCACAGCGAGGGCGTAGTCGGTCTTCGTGAGGGCGGAGATGGGAAAGGCCCCCAGCTCGGCTGCGGTGTCCTCGAGGCACAGGCCCTCGGTGCCCTCGCGCAGCCGCCGCGACGAGGCCCGCTGCTCCGGCGTATCGCGATCCGGAAGCTCCGCGGCCCCCTCAACGGTGCGCTCGACGAGGCGAATATGCAGGGTCGACGCGATCTCGCGAACGTGGGCGGACCGGCGGGACTCGGCAGCCTCCTCAGCCGGGGTCCTCGCGCCCTCGTTCCCCATATGGACTCCGATCACATTGCGTGGCCCCAGCGCATCGACAGCAAGCGCCGCGACAAGGGATGATGGCAGATCGCCGCGAAGATGGACGATGCTCCGATTCGCGCCGCTTGCGAGCACCGTGTCCCTCAGATGGAGCCGCAGGGCCTCCCAAAGCCACTCACGGCGATCAAAGTGCGGGAGCAGATGCTCATTGAGGGGCTCAGACGGAAGCCCGCGCTGAACCTCGTGAACGAGAAGACCCTCCTCGAAGCAGGGGGCGGCTGCGACCACCTGCCCCATCTCATCAAGGAGGAACGATCCCCCTGTGTAGGCAGCCCCGTCGAACCCGCCGATGGGCATCATATGGGCGATCCACACACGGTGCTCGCGCGCAAGATCCGGGAACCCGCTCTCAGACATCCCCGCAACGCCACTGCTCGTCGGATCTATGATGTTGAGGCCGCCCACTTGGAAGGACAGAATTAGATCGCAACCTGGTGGAATATCCTCGATATCGCGTGCGAGATCGAAGGTCACGGCGATCCGAATGTCCCCGATATCGAAGACGGGCGGAGTCCAGGGGGCGAAGGGCGACCCTTCCTTGAATTTCATGAAAGCCAGGCGCATCGGGCTGACATGACCATCGCGCAGCAGCGCAACCTCAAAGACCGAGCCCTCCCCCACGGGCACCACCATCGGAATGAGGCAGCTGATTCCATGCAGCGCACGCGAAACAGAAAGATCCTGCAGCGCGGAAAGCATCTGATGCTGAAAATTAGGTGCGTCGACGAGCGCGCCGGGCATGATCCCCATGAGCAGCGGGGCGGGGGTGATGAGCAGCGTCGCCCCTTGACGACGGGCGAGATGCGCCTGCTCCTCGATACGCGAGCAGATCCCCGGGATATCCCCGAGTCTCATATCGATCTGCGCCATGGCGAGTTTCATCAAACCCCTCCCTCGGTACTCATGTGAACCAGATCCCCATATGAAAAAGAGGGCCGTCCGCTTGCTGCGAACGGCCCTCGGATGCGTCTGTCGTTCGACTAGAACGTGGCCTTCCAGAGGCCGTGGAGGTTGCAGAACGCGTACACGGTACCCGACTTCGCACCACCGGCGAAGAAGGTTGCCGGCGTCTGCCCGGGCTTGAGGTAGTGGACCTCCAAGCGCCCCTCGGCCTCAAGCGCGATCCACTCGATGTAGTGCTCCTCGGTCATCGGGTGCTCGACCTCACCAACCGTGACATGGATGATGTGGCCGTCGCGCTGAAGGTCGACGACAGGGACGTGCTTCTCAACGGCGGCATCAACGGTATTCGCCTCAACAGCCTCATAACCCTGCGGAGCCTCGACATCCTCAGCGGAGATCAGGAACGCACCGGTCTCGGTGTTCTTCAGAAAGACAGACATACAGGCATCCTTTCGATTCAACGGTGTGCAGACACGAAATGATTATGCCCCCGCCAGGCGACGGCATACCGAGAATGCATTGAAATCAACAGGAGCCCAGGACCATGGATCTTCCACCCAGCTGAGCTTAAAAACAAGGAGTCAAAGATAAGAGAAAAGGGCNTACGCGCGCTTTACGCCCAATGAATCCGGATAACGCTCGCCCCCTACGTATTACCGCGGCTGCTGGCACGTAGTTAGCCGGGGCTTCTTCTGCAGGTACCGTCTTGTCTCATCCCTGCTGAAAGCGGTTTACGACCCTAGGGCCTCCATCCCGCACGCGGCGTCGCTGCGTCAGGGTTCCCCCCATTGCGCAAGATTCCCCACTGCTGCCTCCCGTAGGAGTCTGGGCCGTGTCTCAGTCCCAATCTGGCCGGTCGGTCTCTCAACCCGGCTACCCGTCGCGGGCACGGTGGGCCGTCACCCCGCCGTCTACCTGATGGGCCGCGGAGCCATCCCCTCCCGTCTGGGCTTTGCCCGCCCGGCCATGCGGCCGGGCGGGGTCATCGGGTATTACCCGCGGTTTCCCGCGGCTATCCCCGGGGTGGGGGCAGGTTCTCCACGTGTTACTCAGCCGTTCGCCACTCGCCTCCATCCGAAGATGGGTGCCGTTCGACTTGCATGTGTTAGGCGCGCCGCCAGCGTTCATCCTGAGCCAGGATCGAACTCTCCGTCCAAGAGGGGCCGCTCGGGGCGGCCCCTTAGTGGGCGCGGGAGCCCGTCCGGCCGGCGATGACGCCGATCGGATTCCATTCGTTGTAAAGATATCCGCCGTTCTGTCCTCAAGAAAGGAATATCACAGGGGGCCGCCCCGACGGGGCGTCCCTCGTCCATTCGCTTGACTTGGTCACATCACTGCTTATCTCTTCTGAAGTGGTATCTCTCCACCTGTTCCGTGTCCCGGGGGTCTCCCCCCGGGCCCTCGCAGTATCCGGTTCTGAAGGTGCCCGCCGCCGCGTCCCCGGACCCCCTTTCGGGCCCGCCCGGCTCCGCGCGGCAAGGAGACATAATGCCAGACCCCGGGCCCGCCGGGGTCGGGGATCGGGGTCTCCACGGGACCGACACAAAAGGGGGGTAGTTTAATTGAGGATTCTGACTCTGCTCCGTCTGCAATCGCGGCATTACCTCCCTTTGATTTCTCTAGGCGACCTTCTGTAACAACTTGCGACGAATGACTTGATTACCATGATTGACATTGGCGTCAATATGCAATGGAACTGTGCCATATCTCATGCGTAACTGATCCCTTCCCCGCCTACGGGGCAGTTTCACCTACGCGGGTCTCTATCTACACTTTCCCGACAGCCCTATCGATCAGCTACGACAAGATGTACCGCTGGCATTGGTTGATCACTAGGTGGATCGAGCCGCTGTGTCCTAAATCACTCAATCGACCCGACCTTTGCCCGCCTTTATGCTGTTTCAACGTCCCAGCATCTTTCTATCCCCCGCCATCCGCACCTGAAATCCCCGCGTGAGTCAAAACTAGAGGCCCACCATCAAGGCGGCGTGAAAAGCGGAGCGTCCTTTCGAACGCCCCGCTTAGGTGCAGACGGTAAACACCGAGCAGTTTTTATGCGCCCTGCTTGGCCTGCAATTTCGGAAGGAATGCCCTTATGCTTGCTAACGGTTGACCCATGCTAGTCTTTGCTGCAGCGCTTCCTTCTTCACATAGCGCTTCCTTCTGCACACATACGCACACGTTGCGTCCTCGCGATCTACGCTGCAAACACTCCGACGGCGCAGCCCAAAATGCAAACCGCAAATATGCCTAAGATGATCCAGATTGTCCTGACACCCCTCTTATATAACCAAAGGCAGATAAAGGTCGCCGCCAGAGGAAGTGCCCCTTGGAAGATTTCGTCGAGGATCCCTTGAATCGAAATCTCGGCTCCGCCAAGATTGAACACCAGTGATGTATTCAGCACGACCATGGTGGCGATCATGGCGCCAACAACTGTCATGCCCAACACGCCAGCAGCATCCGTCACCCTACCCATCAGATTATCCTGAGCAGATTTCTCGAGAAACTTAGTCCCCATATCATAGCCAAACCGTGCCGTTATCACGCGTGTTGCAATATTAATCACCGAGTAGATGAGAGCGTAGACAACCGGACCTAGGGGATTTCCGGTAGCAGCAAGTCCGATGCCGATGCCCGCAGCGACAACGCGAAACGTCCCCCAGTAAAACGAATCGCCAATGCCAGATAGTGGCCCCATCAAGCCCACCTTCACAGCATTAATGGTTGAAACATCGAACATAGGGTCTTTAGATGCCTGTTCTTCCATGGAAATTGACAGACCCGCCACAAATGGCAAAATATGAGGAGTCATGTTGAAGAATTCAGTATGGCGATCGAGAGCACTGTAATACTCATCATCGTTCGGATAGATTTTTCGCAACGGCTTCTCAAGGGTATACATGAAACCGTACGCCATCATCTTGTCGTATGACTGGGAGCATTGACTCGTGAACTGACGTAGGAATACACTTCGATACATATCAGACGTCATAATTGAGCCTGTATTTGCGTCCGAACCATCTACACCCTGAACTACATTCCTATTGTTGTCGATCATTAGAAATCATCCTCCTCAACAAGCTCGGCGGTTTCCGTGACCGGACCTTGCTTGAACATATTGAGCGCAGCGACACATGCAGCAAGGATGGCAACGCTAATCACATCCATCCCAAGGTAGGTCACAAGGATGAATCCAATAAACAGGTACGGGAGCAGTTTGTTGTTTGACATCGTACGAATTAGAAGTGCAAAGCCGACACAAGCCATCACACCTGAGGCAACGTTCAAGCCGTCCATCACAAACTGAGGAATCATCGATAAGGCGTTGTTGATGAGATCAGCTCCGAAGTAAAGCGAGCAAAACACCAAAAGCGCAGATGGAATGCCAATCGCAAGCGGAACAATAGTTAAATGGTATAGGTTAGCTCTACCGAGGTCATGCCTTGCAAGCGCGACGTCAATCTTCTTGCTCGCATATGCACCGGGTACGGCGTAACAGAAATTTCGCCAAACCTGAAGAAACACAGAAACAGGAAGCGCGAGCGCGACTGCAGCAGCTGCGCCAGCACCCGTTGTCACAGCAAAGGCGCAACCAAGAACTCCCGAGGCATATACCTCGGGCGGAACTGCAGCCCCAACCATCACAGAACCCATGAACATGGACTCAAGGACGGCGCCAACCATAACTGCTGACTGAACATCCCCCAGAATGAGTCCAACGAACAGACTCGTGAACAGGGGGCGCCCCAGCATGGTAATGCCGAGCAGCTGTTCGTCAAGCGAGGCCATGAACGCAACCAATGAAATCAAGATGAACTGGACAACCATGGTAGGTCACCTTCTCTTAAAACCGAAGCAAATCGATCTGAGCCACCTCGAACAACCGGTATATACAGTCCGAACCTAATAGTTCATCTGATGATAGTAGCGACGTGTGGTAAGCGGGTGATTGCGCACATTTGCGAGATGGCAGCTCAAACGTTCTGTGATGGTGTATATCACCATCGGAGACACGATTTTGCGAAACTCAGGATCGCTGAAGGGCAATTCAACCTCAGCGGTATCAAACTTGTTCACGCGAAGCTGAATGCCTTTCTCATCAGCAAGCAAATGTGTGAAGTTGTCAACGCGATCCATGAGATTGCGGGTGTCATCTTCGCCGTAAAGCATGATCAGGCTCGTACCTTCCTCACACAGCTCGATAGTGCCGTGAAAGAACTCGGCAGCGTGAATAGACTTGGTTTTAATCCACTGCATCTCTTCAAGGATACACATGGCGTAGTCGTAGGCCTCGCCCCACAACATGCCTGAGCCTAGAACCATGTGGTAGTCCAAATCCTTGAAATCCTCTGCCATGGCGGCGCAGCGCACATCCTGATCCTGTTTGGCCTTCAGAAGATACGGCTGAATCTGGCCAAACTCGTCCATGAATACGTCGTACTTGGGAAACGCGCCAGCGTTTTTAAGAAAGCGAGCAACCAGCGGGATCTGATAAGAGTAAATAGCTTCGCACAGCACGTCATCCTCAGCGAAGCTATAGAATTTGTAATCTGCAAACTCGGTGGCAGGGGTACCGTCGTTGGAAACATACATCATAGTGCGGGCACCGCTAGCCTGACAGTATTTTGCCGCTTCGATGATCTCGGGCGTTGTACCAGTGCGCGTGGAAAACACGCAGATGGACTCTTTTCCAAATGCTTTGGGCGGGCAGGCCAGGAACTCCGAAGCAATTTCGCAACGGACATCAACAGCTGCTGTTGTCGTATCGACCCAATACTTCATCGGAAGTGTGTGCGCCCACGTACCTCCGCAACCAATGAAGAAGATATTGGAGTAGCCCCGCTCACAAATTTCATCAACAGCCGTCTCAATCTGAGGTCGAAGCGCCAGCGCATCGCTGACAACCTTTGCGTAACGAGGTTCGTCGAAATTGAACATTGTCTTTCCTCCTTGGGTCGTTCCCCTTATTGAATCCCTATCTAATTTATTCTGATAGGTATTTCATATTTGTATATTATGTTCTATAACATTATATGTCTAGAAAAGATTTCCCGTACCGGTGAACGGTAGAGATTAGCAATCGATAGTGCTATTTACCTGATATTTTGATTACGTGGTGTGGCCGGTGAACGGTACTATGGATATAAACGAGTTCTGCGCTATCTTCATTTTCCATCTCAAAATCTAAGCGGGTAGGTACGGACACAGAAAAGCCGCAGGCATCTAAGCAATGTCTGCGGCTAACGCTGCGAGTGCACATCAGGAGGACGCTCAGCTTCTCTACAGTAGCTTACTCACGTTGATTTTTTCATCACCTGGAACCTGTCTAATTTCAATCTCAATTCCCTCATTTACAAGCTCTTTGAGGAGCTGCATGTCACACTCGGAAACAGGGGTGGTCACAGAGAGTTTGCGCGTGCAATCCTTCTGCGGCTTTGCACCCCCAAAATTGATGCTTCGTATGTTTCGATATCCCTTCGCGAGTCTGTAGGCATCTTCAACAGACTCAACAATGATGAATAGGTTATACGGATCAGTCACGCCGCTGTTAAGAGCCGTAATTGAATCCTCGACACTTTTGATCACAAGCTTACAGCCAGCTGGGCGCGCCAATTTCAGGGTCGTTATACGCATGCTGTCCTTGCTAACCGCATCGTTTGCCACCAAAAGGCAATTGGCGCCAATTGCTGACGTCCAGGCCATTGCAACCTGGCCGTGAATGAGACGATAGTCAATTCTCATAAGTTTAATCATGACAGTGGCCTTCCCTCGCCTTTGCCCAGTTTTGCTACGCGAAATGAAAGAAACGGATAGCCTGCAATCAGAACTCCTCATCCTCCCCACCTGCTGTGGCAAGGTTGTTGCAGAATACGATGCCCGCACGAGACTGCTCCACAGACTGTTCAACGTTTTCGAGGCTAAGTCTGTCTAGCCCACACGCCAACTCGATGACCAATCCCAAATTCATACCGGCGATGAGCATGAAGCCGCCATCCGCCATTCGAACCATGAATTCATTGTTCACCGATCCACCAAAAATATCCGTGATCACAACCCATCGGTCGTTTACGTGGCGCGACGCCAACCAAGCATCAATGAGCACGCCTACATCCATAGACGCCTCATCAACATAGGCGCATATGCTTTCGATCCTATCTGTCGGTCCAGTAAAAAGCTCTGCCGCCGCTTTCATTGCAGTCGCAAGAGGACCATGGCTCGCAAGCAGTATTTTATTCACTGTCTATCTCCTAACATAATGTTATGGTTTGTATTGTTAGAAGTAGTATCAGATTAAATGCATTATGTAGCGCTGAGATCGCTGTACCATCGGCAAACGGTAGAAGATAAGCGGACAACGGCGCCCATGTCGCCAGAAGACTGTGCGTCCAAAACTCTCTGCCTTATGGCCGCATAACCGTCAGTCTGACTTTTACAGGTAAAACTTGAGGCGCTCAGTGCAGTATACCTGTCTCGATATAAATAGCGGCTCACCGTACTCGTCATGCCATCTATCGACAAACAGCAATAGCGCTGAGCCCTCCTTGACTCCAAGATGTGTCGACTCAAGTTTAGTTGCATAGCAGACCTCAACGGTTCGCAGATTACTACCCAATGCAACGCATCGTGCGTTCAAGATTTCAAATATTGACCCCTCTAGGTTCTCGTGCTCTAAAAATGCGAGAGAAGCCCCGTAGCTATTTGTCTCCAGCATCGTTGGCTCGCCATCAACGAAACGTAAGCGTCTGCTTTTAAGAATACTCTCGTCTTCTTCGATATGAAAAAACTTACGGTCGCGTAGATTTGGATACACCCACTCAAGAGATAGCAGCCTTGTGGAAGGCTCTTTTCCCGCCATCCGGCACGAACAGCTGAAGCTTTCGCGATCGTCCGCGGCATACATATCCCGATCCGATGACACAAAGGTACCCTTTGCTCGAACTCGAACAACAATTCCAGCGTCTTCTAGCTCCTTTACAGCGGATCGAACTGTGATCCGACTCACCCCAAACTTCTCCATTAACTCATTCTCCGTGGGAAGTTTATCTCCCGGCCCATAGATACCTGCTTTTATCTGGGTATCCAAGTACCTTACGATCTGCTTATATAGTGGGATTGCGCTATTGGCGTTCACAGTATTCCTCCTTTTACAAACTAATGCACATCAGTTTTTGTCTTGAACAAGTTCGGCCAGGATGCTCAGCTGGTTTGCCCGATTCGAAAAATAGTACTTTGAGCAATCACCTCGTAAGATACGGCGGGTGAAGAGTATCGGCGATCCCGTTGTCGAATTGACGATTTCATCCGCAACAAACACGGCAGCAGGCATGGCAAGTTGCAACAACTCGGCATCATCTGCCAACGCAAGCTCCGACTTCAAGACAATGGAGGGAGAGATGTTACCCCGAATATGGATGTCTGTATGTTGCTCGATCATCTCATATAGCGAGTCAATCTCAAGCCCCGTATTCAGGAGAAACGAGAACCTCTCAAACGGTAGCCAAGTCTGTTCGAGTGCCACCGGAACGTTTTTGAGAGTTCTGAGGCGCTTGAGGAATACAGCGGCATCCCCTTGAGCGAGTTGGAGCCGTCGCGCAACATAAGGAGTTGGAATAGACCGGCAAAGGACAAGGATTTGAGTGGCTATCGGAATATCATGCTCAATGCAGTATTGGGTAAACCCCTGAGGAAACGCAAGGCTATCGGGCAGTTTGGGCTCCTGAAGATATATACCTTTACCTTGGTGCGGCGAGATTACGTTATATTCCTCCATTAGACTCAATGCACGCCTAACCGTCGTACGACTCACACAATATGTCACACAAAGATCCTGTTCAGACGGAAGCATGGAAGACGAGGCGAATTCACCCGATTCGATGCGAGTCTGCAGATCTTGCGCAACCTGGAGATACAGAGGGCACGAACTGTTCCTACACAACACAGCAATTCCCTCCACTATTCTCGATCCACTAAGGTATGTTTATAACATACTATTTCGTATTGTTTATAAACACGTGAACGCACTTTCACATTGGAACCAAATGGGAATATGGGTAACAACCGCACGCCATAATACGGAGCGGTAACAAAACTGCACATAGATATGTGGCATCGGTAAACTGCAAGGTTGATCCCAACAAAAGGAAGCCCGACACGCGGGGCAAAAGAAAAGGGCACTATACAGTGCCCTTTCTACATCGCAAATAGCTGAACGAGAGTTAGCCCTCGAGGGCCTTCTTGGCGATGGTGGCGAGCTCGTTGAAGGACTCGATGTCCTCATAGGCCATCTGCGAGAGGACCTTGCGGTCGAGCTCGATGCCAGCGAGCTTGAGGCCGTGCATGAACTGAGAATAGGAGATCTCGTTCATGCGAGCGGCGGCGTTGATGCGGGTGATCCACAGGCTGCGGATCTCGCGCTTCTTGTTGCGACGGTCGCGGTACTGATACTGGAGCGAGTGCTGCACCTGCTCCTTGGCGTACTTGTAGCTGCGCGACGCCTGACCGTAATAGCCCTTGGCGCGGTTGAGGATTGTGCGGCGCTTCTTCTTGGCGCTCACTGCGCGCTTGACACGTGCCATATCTGATCAACTCCTAGTCGTGAAAAGGTGGGTTTGGAAGACGGCTTAGCGGCCGGCGAGGCGGGCGGTGACGACCTTCTTATCGGCTGCGGCGATCTCGCCCTCCTGACGGAAATTGCGCTTGCGCTTCGTGGTCTTCTTGGTGAGGATATGGCTCTTGAACGCCTTGGCACGCATGAGCTTGCCGGTGCCGGTGCGGCGGAAACGCTTCTTGGTGCCGCTGTGCGACTTCATCTTGGGCATGAAACTCTCCTTCAATTCCTGTATTTACTTCGTGCTATCGCTGTCCTCATCGCCGGCGTCATCCGTATCGAACGCGCCCTTGATGGGGGCGAGGAGCATCAGCATGTTACGGCCCTCAAGCTTCGGGGCGCTCTCGACCGTGGCGAAGGGCTTGAGATCCTCCGCGAGGCGCTCAAGCACGTTGAGACCCTGCTCCGGATGGGCCATCTCGCGGCCGCGGAACATGATGGTGATCTTCACGCGCGCGCCCTTCTTGAGGAAGCGCAGCACGTGGCCCTTCTTGGTCTCATAGTCGCCGACGTCGATCTTGGGACGGAACTTCATCTCCTTGACCTCGACGCGCGACTGGTTCTTGCGTGCCTGCTTGGCCTTCATGGCCTGCTGGTACTTGAACTTGCCGTAATCCATGACCCTGCAAACCGGGGGGTCCGCATTCGGCGCGATCTCCACCAGGTCAAGACCCTGATCGTCGGCGATGCGCTGGGCATCGCGGATCGAGAAGAGGCCGAGCTGGGAGCCGTCGACGCCGATCAGGCGGCAACGCGTCGCCGTGATCTCGTCATTAATGCGGGTGTCGTCAGACTTAGCTATGTCCATACCTCCGTTCAAAACACCCTGTACAACAAAACCCGGAGCCACAGGCGGCATCCGGGTTCACAGACTGGGAAGCTGCAAGGATGATTGCCTTGCGAGATCTTCTGTTGTGTGACCAGACAGCTACCGTGTGGCGCCGAAAGGTGGGGATCCGCAGATCCCGCTTGGCCGCTGCAGAAGCAGCGCGGTATATATGATAACACAAATAAGAGGGGCTCCATGGCTTCTGCATGGTTTTGGTTCACATCGGTATGGCCAATGCTGTGAAGCGCTGTGGGAGGACCGCATGCGGTCCGGCGCGCGGCGCAGGTCCCCTTGGGAACGCGCAAGGAGCGCGCTAAGTGCCGTGGTGCCCGAGGTGAGATTCGAACTCACACGCCGTCGCCGGCGGAGGATTTTGAGTCCCCTGCGTCTGCCATTCCGCCACTCGGGCATGGGACGTATAGTACCACGACCGCCGCCGGGCACATGGGACGTATAGCCGGTGCCTCCCGTGCGGGCGGAATCTGCTCGCAGGCACCCTGTCGAACTGAAAGCTCCTCCTGAGGACCTAGCGGCTGACCCTTCCCGACAAAAAGCCCGCCGGCTGCGCTTCCCCTGGGTGCAAGGGAGGCGCCGCCGACGGGCCGGGGCACAAACGTGCGGAATACAGGCGCTCTTACGCCTTGTTGACGGAGCCGAACTCCTCCATGAGCTCCTTCGTGCGGGCGACGATGGCGTCGCGGCCCGGCTTCAGGAGCTTGCGGGGGTCGAAGCCCTTGCCCTGCTGGTCCTTGCCGGCCTCGACGTACTCACGCGTGGCGGCCGCGAAGACGAGCTGGAGATCGGTGTTCACGTTGATCTTCGACACGCCCAGGCTGATGGCCTTCTGGATCTGGTCCACCGGGATGCCCGAGCCGCCATGGAGCACGAGCGGGAGATCACCCGTCAGGGCCTTGATCTCGCCGAGGCGCTCGAAGGAGAGGCCGGCCCAATCCTCGGGGTACACGCCGTGGATGTTGCCGATGCCGCAAGCCAGGAAGTCAACGCCCAGCTCGGCGATCTGACGGCACTGCTCGGGATCTGCGAGCTCACCGTTGGAGGTGACGCCATCCTCGGTGCCGCCGATGCCGCCGACCTCGGCCTCGACCGAGATGCCCTTGGCGTGGGCGAGCTTGACGATCTCAGCGGTGCGCTCGAGGTTGAGATCGAAGGTCTCCTCGTGGGAGCCGTCGTACATGACCGAGGTGAAACCGGCCTCGATAGCGGTATGGCAATCCTCGAAGTTGCCGTGATCGAGGTGGAGCGCCACGGGCACGGAGAGCCCGGTGGCCTCAGCGGCGGCCTTCACCATATCGGCGCAGACCTTGAAACCGCCCATCCACTTGGCGGCACCGGCGGTGCACTGGATGATGAGCGGGGACTTGGCTTCCTCAGCGGCCTGGAAGATGGCGAGCGTCCACTCCAGGTTGTTGGTGTTGAACGCACCGAGGGCGTACTTGCCGGCCTCGGCCTGCTTGAGCATGTCAGCTGCGTTTACGAGCATCGTGAACCTCCATGTTCACCCGTTTATGAAAACGGCCTTATCTTAGCACGATGGTATATACCCGCTGGCCCGATAGCGCCATCGTGGGAAAACGTCAGGAACAGATCAGCTTTCAGGATCTGATCGAGAGCGCGGGCTCGCATCGGACCGGACCGGCCCTCAGCGTGAATCTCATAACCTCTGCGCAAAGACTCCCCGTTCTCCCCTCCCGCGACATCAGCGCAGCAGGTGGATCGCAGGCCTCTTGCAGTGCGCCGTCAGCGCTCGAAGTGCCTCAGACCCCGTATCATGAAGAGGTTCTCCGCGCGCTCCTGGCCGATGGTCGTCGTGGGGCCATGTCCGATCAGGCAGAGGGTGTCGTCCGGCATCAGATGGGCCATCTTGCCGAGGGAGCGCATGATCTCCGCGTCGCTGCCGCCTTCAAGATCGGTTCGGCCGTGACCTCCCGGGAAGAGGGTGTCGCCCACGAACGCCACGTTGCCCGTGGTGGCCGCGCAGAACAGCACGATGCCGCCGGCCGTGTGACCGGGGACGTTGAGGACCTGGAGACGCACGTCGCCGAAGGCGATCTCGTCGCCCTCGCCCAGGAGGCGTGTGGGCTCGCCGGGATCCTCGGTCTCGTAGCCCCAATTCTCCTTCATGTGTTGAATCGCCGCGGAAACGAAGGCGGCATCCGTGCGCGAGATCAGGTAAGGGGTGTCCGCACCGAGCACTCGGCGCATGCCCGCAACCCCGCCCACATGGTCGGCATGGCCGTGCGTGCAGATGAGCGCGCGAATGGGAACACCGGGATGGCGCAGGGCGAACTGCCGGGCGAGCTCCGCCCCATCCCAGGCGGGATCGATGACGACCGCCTCACCGCCTGATAGGGCGAAATAGGTGTTCGTCTGGATAGGGCCGTTCTCGATGCACTCGATCTGCATCGAGCCGACCGGCGTGAGGTCGAGTGAGGCCGGCTGATCATCCATGGGGGCTCCTCTCAGGCGGCAGGGTCGCCGCCGGGATGCGGTTCGGTTTAACTCGTCACCTTATACCCATGAGGATGCCGGCATGCGCCAGGCCATGCACGCTCACCCGATGCCCAACCGGCCCTTCACCTCCGTCGCTCGGCGGCGGGACACCGGCACGCTCGCGTCGACGCGGTCGAGCCTGAGCTCGATGAGGCCACCGCGCGAGACCTCGACGTCGTGGACGTCGTCCACGTTGACGATGTAGCTGCGGTGCACCCGTATGAAACCGTCCTCGGTGAGGCGGCGCTCGAGCTCGGAGATCGACTCGTTGACCAGGTACTCCCCTCCCGGGCAAATCACCTGCGAATAGTCGGCGCGGGCCTCGATGTAGCAGATGTCGCTCACCGGGATGAAGGCACGCGAGCCACCGCGCTCGACCGCAAGGCGGTGTGTGCGCTCGACACCGGTGCCAGGCCTGCCGCTCGAGAGCTTCGCGGTGATCTTGTCGAGCGCCTTGGACAGGCGGTTCGTCTCGACGGGCTTCATCACGTAGTCGACCGCGTCCAGCTCGAACGCCGTGGCGGCGTGCTCGGAGAAGGCCGTCACGAAGACGACGGCCGGGGGCGTCTTCAGGTTCTTCAGGGTCTCCGCAAGCTTGATGCCGCTCATCCCGGGCATCTGGATGTCGAGGAAGATCGCATCCGGGCGATCGGCGAGGATGCGCTCGACAGCCTCAGTTCCGTTTCCGGCCTCGGAAACCGTGCCGACGCGGCTGTCTTGCTCGAGCAGGTAGCGGAGCTCCGCGCGGATAGGCGGCTCGTCATCGACGATGAGCGCGCTCAGAAGTTGTTGGGTCACGTGATCCCTCCCCCTCGGGCCGGTATGCACCGGCGCATGCATCCCTCTCGATTCCCGGATGTCGGAGGCTTCCGGGAACCTCTTCACGCTTTAGAGCCGCCGCACCCCTCAGGCCGCCTGGGTCAACGGCGGGGCGGTCTGCGTCGGTTCGTGCGGTTCCCCCACGAGCTCGACGGTCACACAGGTCCCAACGCCCTCGACGGACTCGATGCGAATGCCCGACTCCACACCGAAGAAGAGGTGAATCCGCATGAGGACGTTGGAGAGCGCGAGGCCGGCGCCGCGCTTGATCGACCCGTCGGCCGTGACGGTCTCGGGTTCGTCGATGGCGGCCTCGCGCGGCTCGAGCGCCCGCTCGAGCACCTCCTTGCTCATCCCGATGCCGTCGTCTGCGACCTTGATCTCGACACCGCGGTCCGTCACGCGCGAGGAGATGTCGATCGTCAGCGGATCAGCCTCGCGCATCGCGTGCTTGATGCAGTTCTCGAGCAGCGGCTGGAGGATGAAGGGCGGCACCAGGCGGGCCATAGCCTCCTCGTCCATCTCTGCTCGCACGCGCAGGCGCGCCTCCCCGTAGCGGGCCTGCATGAGGTTGATGTAGCGGACCCCCTGCTCGATCTCGTGCTCCAAGGTGGTGAGGTCCTCGGAGCTCGAGAGGGTCTGCCGATAATAGTTCGAGAAGTCGATCAGCAGCGAGCGCGCCTTCTCGGGCTCCGTGCGCACGAGCGAGACGATGGTGCCGATGGTGTTGAACAGGAAGTGGGGGTCGACCTGGGACTGCAGGGCGCGCAGCTCGACGCGGGCGGACGCCTCCGACTGGCGCTCGAGCTCGAAGCTAGCCAACTGGGTTGAGATCAGGTCGGCGAAACCGGTGGCGAGCGCCGTCTGCCGCATGTCGATGTTGCTGAAGCGTGGATAGTACAGCTCCATGGTGCCCATGCAGGTGCCCCGGACGATGAGCGGTGCGGCGATCCCGGCTCCCAGGTGCGGGAAGAACCGGCGGTCCTCGGTGCCCTCGCGGGAGAAGACGCTCACCTGCTGTGTGCGGATCACGCGCAGCGTGTTCTCCAGGACGACCGGCTGCCCCGGTTTGCAGCGATCGGAGCCCTCGCCCCAGCTCGCGAGGACCTGGCTACCGTCTGTGATGCACATGGCCGAGGCCATGGTCTCGGGGAGGATGATCTGGCAGGTGTCGAGCGCGACCGCCGGTGACATGCCGTTGCGGGTATGGACGAAGATCTTCGAGGCGATGGCCAGGGTGCGGTCCGTGGCGCTCGAGGTGAGGTCGTCGGGGATGACGAAGACGTACGAGAAGAAGAAGCACAGGAGCACGAGGCCGGCGATGGTCACCACGGCGGGCACGGGGTTGGGGACCTCGGCGACGATATCCCATGCGAGGAGGGCGAAGAGCATGGGGACGCAGAGGCCCAGGAGCACCGTCATCACGAACTGAGCGGACCCGAGCACCTTCGTGGGGTTCATGTGCTGAGAGAACCGTATGGGATTTGGGAAACGGGGCACGGGTCCTCCTTGTGGACGCAGGCTCTGCACACATTATATCAAGCGGCCGCTCACGAAGACGGGGCAGGTCCGTGAGCGGCCCCACTTCCTCGGTGAGCAAAATACCCCCTGCTCCGAGAGGAGCAGGGGGCGGAGAGGAGAGATCTCTCTGGTGCTGCGCTACGCCGAGTACTTGTTGCCCTCGCCGAAGGTGCCGGAGTCCACGATCCAGCCGTCCTTCATGATGACGTCCATGTTCTCGGGCGTGAGATCGTGGATGTCCTTCGAGGGGTCTCCGTTGACCACGAGGAGATCGGCGAACTTGCCGGCCTCGATCGAACCGGTCTCATCCTCGCAATGGGCCATCTTGGCGCCGTTGAGCGTGGCGCAGGTGATGGTCTCGAGCGGCGAGAAGCCCACCTTGTCGACGAAGTCGTACATCTCCTCGATGGTGCAGTTGCCGTATGGGGTCACGAAGCTGAACGAGTCGGAGCCGATGGTCATGACCACGCCGCGCTTCTTGGCCTCGCGCAGGCAGTCGTAGTTGCGCTGGAGCTCCTTCTCGACGAGGGTGCCCTCGTACTTGTCGTGCAGCTCGGGCACGTAGACGGGCGGATAGGTGGAGTACCAGGTGGGCAAGAAGGCGATGGTGGGCGTGAAGAAGGTGCCCTGCTCGGCCATCAGGTCCATCGTGCGCTCGTCGATGTCGAAGCCGTGGATCAGCTGCTCGCAGCCGAAGCGGACGGAGTCGTATGCGGCGGCGTGGTTGTTGTAGGAGTGGCTCCACACGGGGATGCCCACCATCTTGGCCTCATCGACCACGGCCTTGATCTCCTCGGAGCTGTAGTGCTGGTCGCGACCGGAGTCCCAGCGCCAGATGCCGCCGCCGGTGGCCCAGATCTTGATGGCATCGGGGTTCTCGCGCAGGCGCTGGCGGACGGCCTTGCGCAGATCCCAGGGGCCGTCGACCTGATCGCCCCACGGATGGCTCTGCTTGTTCTCGAGCTGGCTGCAGTGATGCGAGTCACCGTGGCCGGCGACGCGGCAGAAGCCGAGGCCGGTGGCGTAGACGCGCGGGCCCTTGAAGACGCCCTTGTTGATGCAGTCGCGGACGTGGATGCCGAAGCGGCCGATCTCGCATACCGTGGTCAGACCGTGGGTCAGGCAGTCGTAGGACTGCTTGACGGCGACGGCCTGCTTCTCGAGGAGCGGCTGCATGACCCAGTCGGTGTCGTCGTCGGTGAGGTTGCCGGAGAAGTGCAGGTGGGTGTCGATCAGGCCGGGCATGACCGTCTTGCCGGAGGCGTCGATGACCTCGTAGCCGCCGTCGGCCGGGACATCCTTGTGCGCGCCGGCGTACTCGATCTTGCCGTTCTCGTCGACCAGGACGAGCGAGTTCTCTACGGGCTCGACGCCGGTGCCGTCAACGAGCTTGCCGCCTACGATCGCATACTTCTTTCCCATGGTTCCTCCTTTGGATCCATTTTCCTCACGTGACCTCCGCGCCGTGCGGCAGGCCCCGCGATTTCCCGAATACGTGAGCGGATGCGGATCGGTGGGCATCCGCCCGGTTGCGTGTCCCTAGGCCCTGCCCTTGTTGACGGCCTGGGTCACGAACATCAGCACGAGGCCCACGGCGAGCCAGCCCAGGACGATCGCCCAGCCGGCGAAGTCAAGCGACTCGGCGGTGATGGGGAGCACGATGAGGGCGATGATGATCAGGCCTGCGGCGACCGCGAGGGCGATGCCGAACTTGCCGCCCGGAACCTTGTAGGGCCGGGGCAGGTCGGGCTCGGTAAAGCGCATCTTCAGGCAGGCGAGCGCGACCATGGTGCAGGAGAAGATGAACGCGAGGGCCGAGACCTTCGTGAGCGGGATGAGCATGTTCTTGCCCATGAACGGGCCCACGAGGGTGATGACCGCAAGCACCACGCAGGCGAGCTTCGGCGCACCGGACTTCTCATCGACCACGGCGAACTGCTCGGGCAGCTGGCCCTTGCGGCCCATGGCGAGCATGATGCGGCTCGTCGCCCCGTAGAAGGAGTTCATGGGACCCATGGGGCCGAGCGTGGCGATGGAGAGCATGATGATGTAGAAGATGAAGTTGATGTTCTTCAGGCAGGCGAGCGCCGGGACGGGCGACTCGACGAAGGTGTGCCAGTTGAGGATCGTGCCGAACGAGTAGATGCAGACCACGTAGAAGCCGCCGGAGGCGAGCAAGGCAAGCGAGATGATCTTGCCGAACTTGTTCCAGTTCAGACCCTCTGCGGCCTCCTCGGCCTGCTGCGGGATAGTGTCGAAACCGGCGTAGAAGAACGGGGTGAGCAGCAGCACGGACATGATGCCGCTGAAGATGTTGTCGGCACCCGTCGCCGCGACGCCGCCGCCCGCGTTCGTGACCTGAGAGAACACCTGGCCTTCAAAGAGCGCGTTGCCGGGAGCGCCGGTGAAGATCGAGATGCCCATGGCGAGCAGCATGCCGCAGAGCAGGGCCTTGGTGAGGAAGGCCTGGAGCTTCGCCGCCGAGCTGGCACCGCGGAAATTCAGGAAGATCACGTAGGCCGCGAACCCGAGCGAGATGATCGTCGGGAAGAGGTAGACCTTCGCACCGAGGATCTCATAGAGCTCGACCGCCCGCAGCCACTCGAGGCCGGGGATGGTGCCGAACATGTCCGAGAGCAGCGTGGAGATGGCGATCGCCTCCCACGGGCACAGGATGCCGTTCCCCAGCGCGAGGAACCACCCTGTGATGTAGGACGGCACGCGTCCGAAGGTCCGGTCGACGTACTCGACGATGCCGCCCGAGATTGGGATGGCCGCCGTGAGCTCGCCGAACACCGCTCCGATGGGGACCAGGAAGATGGCCCCGATGAGGAATGCGATCATCGCGGGGACCGGACCGCCGCCGACGACCATCCAGTCGCCGACCTGGAGCACCCATCCCGTTCCGATGATGGCGCCAAAGCCGATGGTGAAGAAGTTCCACAACGAGAGCGTCTTCTTCATACCGCCTTGGTCGGCTGCGACCGCAGCCGCCTGTGTATCCGCCATACCGCTCCTCCTTTCCCAACTGTGGGCGCGCGAGCGCGCCTCCCCTCTTCGCCGTCGGCGTCACGGCCGCGGCCTTCTCTGGTGATCACCATAGGGAGGAAACTTGGGTTGTGCGGTCTGGTATCGACCGGGGGTGGGAGGACCCAGGCAGGCGGTCGTGATTCGCCGACGAACGGGACGGCAAGCGGAATCGGGGCCGGGCAAGCGGTATCAAGGCGCGGGATGAGCGGTCAAGGCGGACGCCTGTTGCGGGAGCGGTGCGTCGGGACGGCCGCATACGCGGCCTATCAGGTGGCGCCGCAGGCAGTGCCCCAGGTTTCGGCGATCTGTCAAAGAGATCGAGCAGCGGGCGCGATGCGCCGGCGGAGCCCTATCCCCGACGGCGCATCTGCCGGGCACCCTCGCCGGGCATGATGCGTCGCGCGTCGTAGACGGAGTCCACGCGGCTGATGCTCGCGAGCAGCGGGTCGAGCCCGCTCGCGTCCGAGATCTCAACCAGGAAGCGCAGCGTCGCGATCCCCTCGCGGTTCGTCGATGTGGCCGCCGAGAGGATGTTGCCGCCTGCATCGCCGATGGCGATCGTGACGTCCTTCAGAAGACCCATGCGGTCGAGGCACTCCACGACGATCTCGACCTGGAAGAGGGCATCGGCGCCGCCATCCCAGCCCACCTCGATCATCCGCTCGGGATGGGCCTGCAGCCCCTTGACGTTGGGGCAGTTCGCACGGTGCACGGAGACGCCGCGGCCGCGGGTGATGAAGCCCACGATGTCATCGCCGGCCACCGGGTTGCAGCAGTGAGCGAGGCGCACGAGCATATCGGTTCCGCCGCCTTGGACGATGACGCCGGAGCTCCCGGGTCGCGTGGTGCGCTGCGGGCGGCGGTTGCTCCCCCGCGCCTGCTGCCTCGCCTCGGTGACGACCTCATCGACCGACGGGTCGTTTCGTGGGGCCTTGGACTTGGGGTCGAGGATGGCCTCCACCTTGTTGGCGACGGCCTTGAGGGCCAGTTTGTTCGCGCCGATCGCGGCGAACAGGTCCTCGGTCTGCCGGTAGTTGAGCTGCTCGGCGATGGCGGCGAGGGCCCGCGTGGTGCGCTGGGTCGAGATGCCGTAACCGCGGCGGCGCAGCACCTTCGCGAGGGCGTCGCGGCCCTGGGCGGCATCGTCGTCCTTGGTGGCGGCAGCGAAGTACCTGCGGATCTTCGACCGGGCGGACGGCGTGCGCACGATCGAGAGCCAGTCGCGCGAGGGCTTCGATGCCTTGTTCGTGAGGATCTCCACGCGGTCGCCCATGTTGAGCTCATGGGAGAGCGGGGCCACGACGCCGTTCACCTTGGCTCCCACGCAGTGGTTGCCGACCTCGGTGTGGACGGCGTAGGCGAAATCGAGGGGCGTGGAGCCCGCTCGCAGGCTCATGACCTCGCCCTTGGGCGTGAAGACGAAGATCTCCTGGTCGAAGAGGTCCACCTTGAGGGAGTGCAGGAACTCCTTGGGGTCGTCGATATCGTCTGAGACCGCCCAGTCGAGGGAGCGCTTGAGCAAGTTGATCTGATCGTCCAGGCGTTGGGCGTCGCCCGTCTTGGAGGCCGTGGACCCCCCTGAGCTCTTGTAGAGCCAGTGGGCCGCGATGCCGTACTCGGCCTGCTCGTGCATCTCGTAGGTCCGGATCTGGATCTCGAGCGGGCGCGCCGTGGGCCCGATGACCGTGGTATGGAGGCTCTGGTAGTTGTTGAACTTCGGCATCGCGATGTAGTCCTTGAAGCGCCCGGGCATGGGGTGCCAGAGCGAGTGGACCGCTCCGAGGACCGAATAGCAGTCCCCCACCGAGTTGGTGATGACGCGCAGGGCCACGAGGTCGTAGATCTCGGAGAACTCCTTGCCCTTGCGCTTCATCTTCTGGTAGATGGACCAGTAGTGCTTGGACCGGCCGTGGATCTGAAATCCTGTGAGCCCGGCTTGGCAGAGCTCGTCGTCGAGCGTCCTGATGGTCTCGGCCAGGAAGCGCTCGCGGGCCTCACGGCTCTCCGAGACCATGCGCGCGATGCGCTGGTAGGCCACGGGCTCGAGGTAGAAGAACGAGAGGTCCTCGAGCTCCCACTTCATGGAGGAGATGCCCAGGCGGTCGGCGAGCGGGGCGTAGACGTCCATGGTCTCGCGGGCCTTGAAGAGGCGGCGGTCCTCGCGCAGCGCCGCCAGGGTGCGCATGTTGTGCAGGCGGTCGGCGAGCTTCACAATCACGACGCGGATGTCGCGGCTCATGGCGAGGAACATCTTGCGCAGGTTCAGCGCCTGCTTGGCGTCCATGCTGTCGACTTCGATGTTGGTGAGCTTGGTGACGCCGTCGACGAGCTCGGCCACCGTGGGCCCGAAGATCTCCTCGACATCGGCGAGCGATGTCTCGGTGTCCTCCACCGTGTCATGCAGAAGGGCCGCGCAGACCACGTCGCAATCCATCTTGAGATCGGCCAGGATGATGCCGACCTCGACGGGATGGTTGATGTAGAGCTCGCCGGAACGCCGTTTCTGGTCGACGTGCTTCTCCGCGGCGAAGCAGTAGGCGTGCTCGACCTTGGCCGCGTCCGCCTCGCTCATATACTTGCGGCAGAGGGCCGCGAGCTTGCCCCAGTGGTCCGCGCCGATCTCGGGCGGCAGGTCATCGGCACTCGCATAGTGCACCATGCGATCCGTGGGGAGGAGTGGAGCGTCCTCGGCGATGTAGTCGCGCGTGCCCGCAGGGGCCTCAGAAGTCTCGGCGTCCATGGCGAACCTCACTCACTCCGCACCGGGGACGATGGGCCTGTTGACGCGTGCAAGCATATCACGTGGGGATGCGGAGAGCGCCCAGCTGCGGAACGCCGCGAAGGCCATGCGCGCGCGGATTCCCTCGAGGTACCGGATGCTCTGCGTGAGGTCCACACGGCCGGGGCTCTCCACGACCTCGATGCCGCGGACGGCGCCGGGTCGAATGCGGATGAAGCCAAGCTCCTCGAAGATGCCGAGGGCGCAGGGGACGGCGCGCTCGGGCAGGGCAGCGCCCGCGTCGATGGCCGTGCACAGAGAGGCGATCTCGGCGTCCGTAGCCGTGAGCTGCCCTCCCGCACGGTCATCCCGCGAGCGCCACAAGGTCTGCAGGACGCGGTAGAGGACCACGAGCTCCGAGCGCTCGGGTGCGAGGTCGGTGAGCAGGCGCTCGTTGATGCGCGCGTCGCGGGCCGAGAAGAGCAGGTGAATGCTCGCGGGGTCGCCGTCGCGGCCCGCCCGCCCGCTCATCTGATTGAACTCGGTGTCGGAGAAGGGCATGTGGTAGAGAACCACATGCCGGATGCCGGGGAGGTTGACCCCCTCTCCAAACGCCGAGGTTGAGACGATGCAGCTGAGCCCGTCATCGCGGAACGCAGACTCGACCCGCCCCCGGTCGGCACGGGAGAGGCCGGCATTGTAGAAGGCGATGGCCGGGGCGCGGTCAGGCACGCGGCGGCGGAGGGTGCGGGCGAGCGCGACGGACTGCTCGCGCGAGTTGACGTAGACCACGCACTTCTCCCCCGTTGCCACGATCGACACGAGGCGGTTCTCACGGGCGGCGCTGTCACGGTCGTCATCGACACCGAGGTTCTCCCTGACGGCGTCATCGGTGACGGTGAGGGCGCCGGGTATGACCGCGCGGATGGCGCGGTCGGCCGCCGGCGTGGGGGTTGCCGTGCAGGCGAGGACACGGGGGTGGCCGAGGGTGGCGAACGCCTTGGGCAGGTCGAGGTAGGCTGCGCGATCCCCCCGGGCGGCCTCGGCGATGTGATGAGCCTCATCGAGGGCGATGAAGCCGATCCGATGCCCGACGGCGAAGCGTCGGGCATGGATCGTGAGGAACTCGGGCGTGGTGAGCACGATGTCGAGGCTGCCGTCTGCGAGCCCCCCGAAGGTGCGGTCTCGCAGCGCGGCCGGGGTCTCGCCCGTGAGCACGGCGATCCTCAAACCCAGCGGTGCCAGAGCGGCCTCCAGTTGAACGGCCTGGTCGGACACGAGGGCGCGCAACGGGTAGACGAAGACGCTCGCGCGGCCGGAGAGGATGGCCTCGCGGGCGGCGTGGATCTGGAAGATGAGCGACTTGCCGCGGCCGGTTCCCATGATCGCGAGGACGTCGCTGCCCGCAGCCAGGCCCGCGAGGGCCCGTGCCTGCGCGTCATGCAGGCTGGCCGAGCCGATGAGGGCGTGCGCGAGGGCGCGGGTGAGCTCCGTATACGGCAGGCGGGCGAGGCTCTCGCGGCGGGCGGCTGGCGCGGGGGCGGACACGGCGGGTGCATCCCCCGTGCCCGCGCAGCAGCAGGGCACCTCAGCGTCCGGTTCCGCGTTGGCGGCGGGGGCGGCACCTCCGTCATGGCGGAGGATGTCCTTGATCATGAGCTTGGTCTTGGTGCGCCCCGCCCAGGTCTCGGCAACCGCCTCAAAAACCAGATCGACCACGGTGTCGCACGCTGCAAGCGCGGACGGGTCGGGCGCGCGGAACATGATGGCCGGGATGCTCGCGGCGCCGTCAGTGGCGCAGAACCTCAGATGGTCCCCGGTGCGCCCGACGGTGGCCCGGTCTGTCATCGTGACGCCGGTGGCGGCGAAGACGGGCGTGCGGTTCCCCTGGCCGAAGGGTTCGAGCAGCGACAGCTGGCGCACGGTGTCGATATCGAGCTCCGAGAGCGACACCGCGGCTGAAATCTCCCCGGTGTCCACGAAGTCCTCGCAGGGAAGTTCGGCGAGGACCTCGCCCAGGCGCTCGCGCAGGGCGTCCAGGTTCTCGACCTTGCAGGTCACACCCACAGCCCCCGCATGGCCCCCGAATCGGATGAGGAGGTCCGAGCAGCGCTCGACGGCGTCGAAGAGGTTGATCGAGCCCACCGAGCGGCCGGAACCGCGGGCGATGCCGTCCTCGATGGAGAAGAGCAGCGAGGGGACGTGGTAGCGATTGGTGAGCCTGCTCGCGACGATGCCCTTCACGCCCTCGTGCCAGCCCGCGCCCCCCACCACGATGACGCGGCCGCCGTCGTAGGTCTCCTCGGCGCGCGCAAGGGCCTGGCAGGTGAGCTCCGCCTCGATATCGCGGCGCTCCTGGTTGATGCGCTCGAGCTCGCTCGCAAGCCGTCCGGCCTCGATGGGATCCTCGGCCATGAGGAGGTCGAGGGCGAGGGCCGGGTCGGCCATGCGCCCGGCGGCGTTCAGGCGCGGGATCAGCGAGAACGAGAGGGAGTCCGTGGTGACGGTCGAGAGGTCGGTGCGGGTCAGCGCCGCGAGCGCGATGTAGCCCGGACGCGTGGTGGCCCGCAGGCGGGCGATGCCGTCGGCCACGAGGGCGCGGTTCTCCGGGGTGAGGGTCATCATATCGGCCACGGTACCGAGGGCGGCGACCTCGGTATAGCGCCGCCAGAGCCCTGGGCGACCGAGGCGCTCGCCTAAGACCTGCACGAGCTTGAGCGCCACGCCGGCGCCGGCGAGCTCGCGCGAGGGGCCCTCGTCTGCGAGCTTGGGGTCGGTGAGCGGAACGCCTTCCGGCACGAGATCGGCCGGCTCGTGGTGATCGGTCACCACGAGGTCTATCCCGCGCTCGGCAAGGTAGGGAACCTCATCGCGGGCGGCGATGCCGTTGTCGACCGTGACGACGAGATCGGGGGCGCAGGCCTCGATCACCCGGTCGAGGGCCTCGCGGCTGATGCCGTACCCCTCACCGAACCGACGCGGGATGAAGGGGCATACGCGGGCCCCGAGCGCGCGGAGCCCCTCGGTGAGCAGGCAGGTCGAGGTGATGCCGTCCACGTCGAAATCGCCGAAGACGGCGATGGCCTCCCCATCCCGGACAGCACGGCAGACGCGATCGGCGACCGCAGCCATGCCGGGGATGGCGAGGGGATCCGCCCAGTCGCGGTCAAGGGACGGCGTGAGGAAGCGCCGCCCCTCCTCCACCGAGGCGATGCCATGGGAGGCCATGACCCGCGCGACAAGAGGCGCGATCTTGAGCGTTCGGGAGAGCTCGGCTTCAAGCTCGGAATGGGACGCGGCAACCGTCCAGCGGCGCGTCGACTGGAGCGTAGACATATGTATCAGATCCTACGGGCGTGCCCGCTTCGGCGGGCTTCTTGTTTGTACGGATCTGAGTATACGCTCTTGTGCGGACATACGGCACAGGGGTGACGGAACGCACCCGTGAACGGCGTTCGGGATCAAGCCGCTCAAAAGGCCCTTGTCTGGCACCGGCCGATTCAGCGGCAGCTCATGCGCCGCGACCGTATGAAAGATCGACACCGCAAGATCGGCCCCAGCAGCGCACCGCGGCCGCGGCTAGAAGCGGTAGATCGTGTCCTCACACCTCGAGGTGCGCCCTCAGCTCCTCGGCATCCGATGCGAGCTTCTCGCGGCAGTCCACTTGGGCGAGCCGGTAGCCGATATAATACGGCGAGGCCACCCAGCGGGGCGCGACCTTGCAAACGGTGCGGCCCTCCACGTGATAGAAGAAGAGGTTGTACGAGGTGCAGCGGCCGCCGTGATGGCGTTCGAGCACATAGGCCGCCGTCGCTCGGATCGCGTCGGCGAAGGCATCGCGCGCAACCGGCCCGGCATCGCATCGCATGCCGATGTTAACCTCGAAGAAGCCCATCACCGGGTCGTCTGAGACGCGTACGTCGACGCCTGCGCGCTCGCTCACGAGCATGCCGCCCAGGTTCTCGGGCCCGACGTTCGCATAGCCGTCCTCATGCAAGAGACCCACCACCTGCAGATGAGGGTGGTGCAGGCTCCCGCCCGAGAGCGGGCCGAAGTTCTTGTACATGAGCACGCTGCGAAACGACCCCGTGGCGATCATCGCATCCCAGCAGGCGAGCGCGAAGCGGATCACCGCACGGGCCTGCTCCCGCGGATAATTTGAGAGGTCCCCATCGTGATCTGCGGATTCGATGATGACAGTCTGGACCGTGTCGCGCAGGGTCCGGTACTTGTTCATGAGCCAGATGCGGTCCCCTTCGCGCAGGAGCACATCCGTGAGGGCGTCGGTGTCGCAAAATGGACAGTGGCCGGTCGGTCGCCTGTTGTCATCGGGCTTCCCCTGCGACGCCATGCTCTCGAAGATGAGGGGCATGGGCGATCATCCCTTGCGACGGCGCTTAAGGATGGCGAGGCCGCCGGAGACCTCGCGGTCCTGCCGTCGGGTCTCCTCATCCCCCAGCCACTGCATGGCACGGCCGGCGAATGAGGCGAGAACCTGTTGGAACAGGGTGCCGCACATCACCGGGAAGACCACCTCGCCAGGGAAGTACTGCGTGGCGATGACGGCGCCCGACGAGATGTTGCGCAGGCCGCAGTCGAAGCTCATGGTGACGAACGTCGCGAAGGGGCGGTTCAAGATCCGCGCGGCAAGCATGCCCCAGATGAAGCCCGTGGTGGCGAACAGGAGGATGAACACGGCGACCCCGACGCGCTCCCAGGTCAGATGCAGCACATGCTCGCTCATGGCTGTGGAGTTCGCGGTGATGATCACGAGCATGAGCACGCGGCAGGCGGGGGTGATGAGCGGGGAAAGCCTCTCGCGCCCCCATCCATGGGTGAGCTCGTTCAGGACCATGCCGGCAAGCGCCGGCAGCGCGATCATGAAGATCATGGAGCTCATCATGCCGACGGCGTCGATGGCCACGGCCTCGCCGAGCAGGAGGCTCAGCGTGAGGGGGATGCTGAACGGCGAGATCAGCGTTGAGACGAGGATGGTCGCAAGCGCAAGCGAGCCGTTGCCCCCGAAGATGCCGACCCACATGAAGCTCACGATACCGACGGGCACCGAGTATTCGAGGACGATGCCGGTGACGAGGTTGGTGTTGTCGGCGAAGAAGATCTGGGCTAAGGCGAAGGCGCCGAGCGGCATGAGAACGAGGGTGATCACGATGATGACGAGAAGGTCGACGGGATGCCGGAAGGTCTCGATGAGCTGGCCGAGGGTGTTGTTGAGCGAGCCTTGGAAGGTCATGAACGCGAAGATCGCGGGGACAAAGGGGCCTGCGGCGCCAAAGAACCGTGGGAAAAACACGCCGAGCAGCACGCACAGCGGGACGATGACGGGCATGCGCCCTGCGATCGCCTTGCCGAATTTCGTCCACTGCTCCATGGTCAAGCCCGCTCTCCTCGTCTTGCTCTGAATGCACGCGGCACCTATGGTCTGCCTGCGGGCGGTGCTCGTCAATGGCCAGCGGGCCGCGATACGGGCGTGAAACAGGGCGCGGGGCGCGGCGGCGGCACGCGAGCGAGGATGTCCTCTGTATGCAAGAGGTAGAGGGCTTTCAGCAGGATGTCCTCTGAATGCACGGTTTTTGAAGAGGTGCGACTCGGCCGATGCGCATACGCTCAGAGGTGGTCTGCGCTTTTGCTGACTAGCTAGCCATGAATAGCATGATGTCCCCTGAATGACCGTGCATCCAGAGGACATCTTGTTTTTCAGCACAAAAAACCGTGCATCCAGCGGACATCTTGTTCTTCATCGCCGAAAACCGTGCATCCAGGGGACATCGCGCTTTTCAGGCGCCGCGGGCGCTCTACTCCCCCAATCTGGCCGCCATAGGGCGCCCCACCCGCGGCGCCCCAACCGTTAAGGGAGGCCCTCGGCTGTCAAAGGAAGCCCCTTACCCGCCGAGGTAGGCGCGGCGGACGTCGTCGTTCACGAGGAGCTCGGCCCCGGTACCAGTGAGCGTGACCTTGCCGGTCTCCATCACGTAGGCGCGGGTAGCGATGGAGAGCGCCATCTGCGCGTTCTGCTCCACCAGCAGGATCGTCGAACCCGAGCGATGCAGGTCCTCGATGATCTGGAAGATCTGCTCAATCAGGATGGGCGCCAGCCCCATCGAGGGCTCGTCGAGCATCAGGAGCTTCGGATTGCTCATGAGCGCGCGTCCCATGGCGAGCATCTGCTGCTCACCGCCAGAGAGCGTTCCCGCCACTTGGCGGCGGCGCTCCTTCAGGCGCGGAAACGCGTCGTACACCCGCGCGATGCCCGGAGCCACGCTGGTCTTGGGCTGCGTGTAGGCCCCCATCTCGAGGTTCTCCTCAACGGACATCTCAAGGAAGACGCGGCGCCCCTCGGGCACCTGCGCGAGCCCGCGGCCTACGAGCTTGTCGGCCGGGGTGTGCATGATGTCGTCGCCCAAAAACGTGATGGAGCCGGTCTGACTGCGGAGGAGTCCGGACACGGTCTTCAGCGTCGTCGACTTGCCGGCGCCGTTCGCCCCGATCAGAGCCACGATCTCGCCCTCCCGCACGTCGAAGGAGACGCTCTTGATGGCGTGGATCGCCCCGTACCAGACGTTGATGTTGTAGACGGAGAGCATGGCCTCCGCGTTCGTCGCACGGTCCTCGTTACTCATCGGTGCCCGCCTCCTTCTGCTTGCCGAGGTACGCCTCGATGACGGTCTCGTTGCTCTGGATCTCCTCCGGTGTGCCCTTCGCGATGACGCGGCCGAAATTCAGCACGCAGATGCCCTCGCAGATGTTCATCACGAGGCTCATATCATGCTCGATGAGCATGATCGCGATCTGGAAGGTGTCGCGGATCTTGACGATGTTCTCCATGAGCTCCGCAGTCTCGGACGGGTTCATGCCCGCCGCGGGCTCGTCCAAGAGGAGGAGCCGCGGGTTCGTCGCGAGGGCGCGGACGATCTCGAGCCGGCGCTGGGCGCCGTAGGGCAGCGAGCCGGCCCGCTCCGAAGCAAGGCCTCCCATGTCGAAGATGTCGAGCAGCTCGTGGGCCCGCTCCTCGAACTCGCGCTCGCGGGCCCAGAACCGTGGGGCGCGGATGACGCCCTCGAAGGCGGAGTATGGCTCCTGGTTGTGCAGACCGACCTTGACGTTGTCGAGCACGCTCATGGAATCGAACAGGCGGATGTTCTGGAAGGTGCGGGCCACGCCCATGCGGTTCACCTGCGCCACGGATTTGCCGCTTGTATCCTGACCGTTGATGAGGATGGTGCCGTGCGTGGGCTGGTAGACCTTGGTGAGCAGGTTGAAGACGGTCGTCTTGCCGGCGCCGTTCGGGCCGATGAGGCCGGCGATCTCGGTCTTGCCGATGGTCAGGTTGAAATCGTCCACGGCCTTGAGACCGCCGAACTCGATCCCCAGGTGGATGCACTCGAGCGCGGGCGTGTGCTCAAGGTCGCGATCGGGCACGATGGCGCGGCTCGGGACCGGCACCATCCGCGCCCGCTGGAAGTTGAACTTATTCGCCATGGGCGACCGCCCCCTCTCGTTTCGGAAGCAGCTTGCCCAGGGTGAGCTTCAGCTGCGGGTTGTTGGTGAAGAGCATGACGAGAATCAGCACGATCGCGTAGACGAGCATGCGGTAGTCCGAGAACCCGCGCAGGGCCTCGGGCAGGATCGTCAGGAGCACGGCGGCGATGATGGAGCCGCGCATGTTGCCGAGGCCGCCGAGGACGACGAAGACCAGCACCAAAATCGAGGTGTTGAAATCGAACTTGGCGGGTGAGAGCTGCGAGAAGTTAGCTCCGTAGAGCGCACCCGCGGCACCGGCCAGGGCCGCCGAGACCACGAAGGCGATAAGGCGGTACTTGGTGATGGAGAGGCCGACGCTCTCCGCGGCGATCCGGTTGTCGCGCACGGCCATGATGGCGCGGCCGGCGCGGCTGCGCACCAGGTTGAGCACGACGGCGAGCGCGATCATCACGAGCACGAACCCGGCGGCGAAGGTCGCGATCTTCTCGGTGCCCGAAGCGCCCTGGGCGCCCTTGATGATGGCCACCCCGCCCTCAAGCAGGTGCAGGTCGTCGACGGTCTTGTCGCCGGCGACGTTGAAGATCACGTGCAGTCCGATCGCATCGGTGCCCACGATCAGGCAGTTCACGACCTCCTTGATGATCTCGCCGAAGGCGAGCGTCACAATGGCCAGGTAGTCGCCGCGCAGGCGCAGGACTGGGATGCCGATGAGGAAGCCCGCGACGGCCGCGAAGAGCGCGCCGACGACCATGGAAACCGCCAAGCGGATCCCGTCATCGGGGATGGCCGCGGAGAGGCTCATCGCGCAGACGACCCCGGAGAAGGCCCCTACGCTCATGAAGCCGGCATGGCCGAGCGAGAGGTCTCCGGCGACGCCGACCACGAGGTTCAGCGAGATCGCCATGACGACGTAGCAGGTGACGGGCACGAGCTGACCACTGAGCGACCGCGGGATCACGCCCTGGGAGGCGAGGAGTGACACGACGATGAAGGCTGCGACCACCAGGCCGTAGGTGAGGAAGTCGCGGCGCGTGACCTTATCGTTCAAGAATTTCATGGCTGCCACCTACACCTTCTCCGGCACGTACTTGCCAAGGAGCCCCGCGGGCTTCACCAGGAGCACGACGATCAGGACGGCGAAGACGATGGAGTTCGCCAGGCTCGAGGAGATGTACGCCTGCGCCATAGCCTCGATGATGCCGAGCAGGATGCCGCCGATGAAGGCGCCCGGGATCGACCCGATGCCGCCGAAGACGGCCGCGGTGAAGGCCTTGATACCGGGCATGGCGCCCGTGGTGGGCTGGAGCACCGGGGCGTAGCTGCACATGAGCACGCCGGCGAGCGCGGCCAGGGCCGAGCCGATCGCGAAGGTCATCGAGATCGTCCGGTTCACGTTGATACCCATGAGGCGGGCGGCGTCCTTGTCCTCGGAGACCGCGCGCATGGCCTTGCCCATCTTCGTGTGGCCAGTGAACCACATGAGGGCCGCCATGATCACCAGGCAGACGATGATGGTCGTGATGCTCACCGCCGAGACGTTGAGCGAGGCCAAGGGCTCGGGCACCGGGAAGCTCACGATGGCCGTGAAGTTCTTGGGCGTGGCGCCCCAGATGAGCTGCGCGGCGTTCTGCAGCAGGTAGGACACGCCGATGGCGGTGATGAGGACCGCGAGCGGGCCCGCCTGGCGCAGCGGCTTGTAGGCGAGCCCCTCGATGAGGACACCCAGGGCCGTGCAGGCGAGGATGGAGATGAGGACGGCGACCGGGGCCGGCAGCCCCAGGTAGCTCGTCGCGCAGAAGGAGACGTACGCGCCGACCATGATCACGTCGCCGTGGGCGAAGTTCAGCATCTTGGCGATGCCGTAGACCATGGTGTATCCGAGCGCGATGATGGCGTAGACGCTTCCCATCGAGAGGCCGTTGGCCAGGTACTGGAGGAAGACCGTCATGTATGCACCCCGCAATCTTGAAACCGTGTGTACATGCGAACGCAGGCAGGGGCGGAGCTCCGTCCCTGCCTGCTTGGAGTACGTCTGTGCAGGTGATTCACCTACGCCTTGACGTACTTGCCGTCCGTGATTACGTATGCCGTCGGGTCCTTCTCGACCTGGCCCTTGTCATTCCAGGAGAGCGTGCCCGTGAGGCCCTCCACCGTGATCTCGAGCATGGCGGCGGCCAGCTTGTCGCACGCGTCCTCGCGCGCGGTGTCCGCGGTGACGCCGACCTTCTTGATGGCCTCGGCCACCGCGTGGACGCCGTCGTAGGCATCGGCCGCGAACTGGTCGGGCGTCTCGCCGTAGGCGTCCTGGTAGGCCTTGACGAAATCGGCGCTCGCCGGGTCGTCGGCTGAGAACGGGGTCATGAGCAGCAGGCCCTCGGCATAGCTGGTGTCGAAGTTCTCCACGCCGAGGATACCGTCCATGCCGTCGCAGCCCATGAGGGTGACCTCGTAGCCCATGTCGTGCGCGTTGGTGAGGAGCACGGAGGCCGGAGTGTAGTAGATGGGCGCGAAGATGAAGGTCGCGCCGGCGGCCTGGGCCTTGGTGAGCTGGTTGTTGAAGCTCGAGGCGGAATCGTCCTTGAAGGCCTCCTCGCTCACGATCTGGAGCTTGGACGCCGAGGCCTGCTCCTTGAACGCGTTGTAGATGCCCGAGGAGTAGGCGTCACCGGAGTTGTAGATGACGGCGATCTTCTCGTCGGCGTATTTGTCGGCGAGGAAGAGGGCCGCGTTCTTGCCCTGGTTGGGGTCGGTGAAGCAGACCTGGAAGACGCAGTCCTTGCCGCTCGTGACGTCCTCGGAGGACGCGGACGGGGTGATCATGAAAGTGCGGTCGTCGTTGCAGGAGGCGGCCACGGAGACCGAGGGACCGGTCAGCGTGGGGCCGACGAGGGCCTGCATACCCCAGTCGACGAGCGTGTTGTAGGCGTTCACCGCAGTCTCGGCGTTGCCCGTTGAGTCCTCGCTGCGGTACTCGAACGAGAGGCCGTCGACCGAGAACTCCTTACAGCCGAGCTCGGCGCCGTTGGTGACGGAGAGGCCGTAGGATGCGGTGGCCCCCGTCTTCGGTCCGATGCTGCCGATCTTGATGGCCGAGCCCGAGCCCGCCGCGGATCCGCCGTCTGACGAGGCGCCGCCGCCGGAGCACCCGGCGAGAATGCCCGCAGCCCCCAGCCCGGCTACGCCCGCTACCAGGCTCCTGCGATTCATGGCAGGGTTCATGTTCAAAGACATACGGCTCTCCTTCCGTGTGCGCGCCGGGCATGAGCCCGGCTCCGAATATGGCAGCGCCCCATTCCATTTCGCACGTCTACGTGCGAAGAATTGATGCGGAGCGTTCGCACCAGCCTACTCGCTTTGCCATGGCAAAGCGAGGGCTTTTCGACAGGCAGGGGCGATATGCACGTCAAACGACGCGCCTTGACTGCGGCACCGGGGCGAGGCCACGCGCTCCACCAGCAGGTTTACCGCCTTTGACCACGTGTTACATCTCTGTTTCAGCGCGTTCCAGCCCTTCGTTACAATGAGGCCGGCAATGCAGCTACCCACACGGAAGGGGCCTCCTCATGAGCGGTGCGAAGCGGACGATCGGCATCGGAATCATCGGACTTGGCACGGTTGGGGGCGGCGTGGTGAGGCTCGTCCTCTCCCACCGCGACGAATACCGAGCCGCATACGGCATCGATCTCGATGTGGTCCGCGGTTGCTCCCGATCCTCCGCGCAGGCCGAGGCCACAGGGCTCGCGCCCGAGCGGTTTACAGCCGACTGGCGGGAGATCGTGAGCGACCCGGCCGTCGACATCGTCGTGGAGCTCATCGGCGGCGAGCATCCGGCGACCGAGATCTTCGAGGCGGCCTTCGCGGCCGGCAAGCACGTGGTGACGGCCAACAAGGCCCTCCTCGGCCGCCATATGGAGCGTCTTGCCGGGATCGCGGAAGCCGCGGGTGTCCAGCTCAAGTGCGAGGCAGCGGCGGGTGGCGGCATCCCCGTGGTGAACGCCCTCGAGCACGCGCTCACCGGCAACCGCATCCTCACGATCGCCGGCATCCTGAACGGGACCACCAACTACATCCTCTCGCGCATGGAGCGCGAGGGGGCGGGTTTTGAGGAGGTCCTCGCCGATGCCCAACGCCTGGGCTACGCCGAGGCGGACCCCACGGCCGATGTGGACGGTTTCGACGCCGCGAGCAAGACCGCGCTCCTCGCAAGCATCGGCTTCCATACGCGCGTGACCACCGATGACGTCTTCCAGGAGGGCATTCGCCGAATCAGCACCGACGATATCGCAGCCGCCCGCGAACTCGGCTATACGATCAAGCTGCTGGGGATCGCACGCGACACCGAGGCGGGTATCGAGGCTCGCGTGCACCCGGCCATGATTCCGGCCACCCACCAGCTGGCCGCCGTCTCAGATGCGATGAACGCCGTGTACGTGGTGGGCGACGCCGTGGGCGAGACGATGTTCTACGGGGCCGGCGCGGGGTCCTTCCCCACTGCGAGCGCCGTGGTGGGCGACATCCTCTCGCTCGCCGAACCGCTTGCCCGCGGTGAACAACCCCTGCCTGAGCCCACGCCCTACCGCGCTGTGCGCCCCGTGTTTCCGATCGATGTGCTCGAGAACAGCTTCTTCCTGCGGATCACGGCGAATGAGGAGGCAGGTGCCCTCGTACGCGCCGTGGAGATCCTCGCCCGCCATGACATCGGGATCACCTCGGCGCGAAGCCTGCCGGGAGCCGAAGACGAGGGCGGCACCATCGCGATCGTCACCAAACGGGCGCCGGAGCGTGCGTTGGCCGCCGCCGTTGAGGAGCTCTCTGGGGACGAAGCCGTTCGGGAGGTGGCGAACGTCATCCGCATCGAGGATGTGGACGCCTGGACCCAGGAGGTTGAGGAGAACTAGCTGGGTTTTGCCGGTGTCGCTCTTGCCGGACTGCTTTGACCAGAGTCGGTTATGCGCGCCCGCAGATGTTCCCTGGATGCACGGTCATTCAGAAGACATCCTGCAATACAGCCTCTCGTCCGAAATAAAACCGCAGGAATTTGAGGTAACCAACGCGCTCGGGAGACCAATGGCGGGCCGATTTCCATGCACTCAGGGGACATCCTGTATAACAACCCCCCTAAAACCGCGCATGCAGAGGACTTCCCGTAGGCGCCCGACAGATCCAGCCCACGAGGCCGCCCTCAAAGAACGAGAACGGTGCACGCGGAGGCTTTCGTCCTCCCCAACCCCACCGCCTGTGGTCGCGAAACATAAAACAGTGCACGTAGAGGACATCCTGCAGATGCCCAACAGGACCACGGGGCCGCCCTCAAAACCAGTGCATTCAGAGGACTTCCTGCGAACCGTGGGGCCCGTTCCTGCTAAGAGATCTTCGAGGTGTCCGCCTTTCCGGTTGTGAACCAGGAGTAGATGGCGCGGGAGTAATAGGCCCCGCCCAGATCTGACGGATGTGAATAATCACGCAGGAAGAAAGGGTCGTATTCGCGATCGGAGAAATCCGCGAACGAGACGCCCGCCTCGCTCATGGCCCCACGGATCATGTCGTAGTACTGTCGGCGCACGTCACAGGTGTAGATGGTCTGATCGTAGGCCGCGCCCTTGACGGGCTGGATCACCACGAGCGGCGTGATGCCCGCCTCATGGCAGACCTCGAGGAGCATCTTGAAGTCATCGAGCTCCTGCCGGCTGAAATACTCCCCATCGGCCTGTCGCCGCCAGCTCTTCTTCGCGCCCTTCTCCCAAGTCTTGAACTTCTTTTTATACCAATCGTCATAGAACCCAAGGTTGTTCCCTCCTGAGCGTGAGCGTGCATCTGCGAGGGCGGCGGCGAAAATGAAGGGCCAGTCAGGGTCCCCGGCAACGGTTTTGGGCTGAGCGGCCTCCTCTTCAGCCGTGAGGGGCGCGGTCACCGCGCGAAGCGGGGTCGTCTGCGCCCCCGGTGCCGCCGCAGGATCGGCTCCGGCCTCCTCGCGAAGGTCGGAGGAGAGACTCGCCGCGTAGCCGTCGACAGCCTCGACGAGGGCCCGTATCGGGGAGGAGCCGCTGCGGCGATCGATGCCGTACTCCGCCATGCGGTCTGTGATCCAGCCTTTGAGCTCGGTGGAGATATAGGGGTTCGTCATGAACGCCTGGTACGCGCCCTCGGAGAAAACGCCGGGAAACTCCTTTCCGGGGTTGCGGTACGAAAGGAACCACTGCATGCTCACGAAGAACACCATGCGGCGGTCGCGCACCTGGGGCGCCATCGCGCCCATCTCTATGGCAGCCCATAGATCAGCCGTGCCCGCGCGGCCCATGGTCATCATGTCGATGGCGTAGCGGCCGTTCGTGAGCAGAAGAGCCGGATGGGCTGGTCCCGCGAGATCAGGCGCGAGCTCCGAGGACCCGTAGATCAGCTTGGGATGCTCGCCGTTGCGCGTGCGGAACGCGAGGGTGTCCAGCATGTAGTCGAAGCTCGTCAGCTGCACCGCAGCGGGATAGGTCACGATGGACGTCTGGGAGCTGCGCGTCTGCTGGCTGGCGTGACGCGTGAAGAACCCGAGCGCCCCGGTCGAGAGCGCGAGGGCGGCCCCGACCACGACGGCTCGGCGGCCGATGCACGGAGAGGCGCCGATCTTGTCCACCTGCATCTCACCCATCCTAGAACTCCGCGGACACGGGGGCGGCGGGGGCCCCGTAGGGAGAGAGGATGAAGAACCAGGCGAGCACCGCCACCAGCGCGAGCGCGGCAGCGCCCCAGGCGAGGTCGGCTCCCCAGCTGCCCCCGAGAAACCAGGCGCGCACCCGGGCGGGAGCATCCGTGAGGCGCCGCACCCTATCTGATCTCAGGCCGCTCACAGGCGGATCTCGATCTGATGAATGATCTTGTTCACGGTGTTCATCTCATCGCGCTCGACCGCCGTCGGCGCGATGTCGACGCCGAAACGCTCCTCGATTGCAACGAGAACCTCGATCGCCGCCATCGAGTCGAGCAGCCCCGCCTCGAAGAGGTCGATGTCGCGCTCCTCGCGCACCGCCTCGTCGTCGCAGATCTCCTCGAGCATGGTGAGCACCTGCTCCTCGAGCTCTTCCCTATCCATCTATGGCTCCTTTCATGAGGTTGATGACGATGGTCTGGGCCTGCCCTGAGAACAGGGCGAATCCGATGAGCACCAGGTTCAGCGTGATGAACCAGCTGAGCACCAGATACCAGCGATCCTTCTTGTGCCGCTTGTGGAACGCCGAGCGCTTCTGGTAGACCTCGGTCGCCGCGAGCAGGATACCATGGTAGAGGCCGTAGGCGAGATAGCTCGCGGTGAGACCGTGCCAGGCCCCCATGAGCGTCATGTTCACCAGGTACCCCGCGCATGCAGTGGTGAGCCGGCTTTTGAACAGGCGCCGTTTGGTGGCCATGCGCACGAAGCGCATGAACACGAAGTCGCGCAGCCAGGTGGAGAGCGTGATATGCCACCTGTTCCAGAAGTCCTTGATATCGGTGGCCACGAAGGGGGCCCGGAAGTTCGCCGGGGTCCTCACACCGAAGCAGTAGCTCGCGCCCATCGCCATGTACGAGTACCCAGCGAAATCGAAGAAGAGGTAGAGGCCGTAGAGGTAGGCGCGGGCGACACCGCGCAGGCCGTGCGGCATCGCGATCGTGCTCACGTTCGGCAGGCCCGCATCGGGGGCCACCTGGTTCAGGCTGAGCAGGATGGTCGCAATCACCAGCTGCATCACCGCGCCCACAAGGAGCAGGATGATGCCGCGGGTCAGCAGGTCCAGGTACTCGCGGCGCTCAAGGCGCGCAGTCGCATCGGCGAGGAACCGGCGCGAGCGGTCGATGGGGCCTGAGGTGATGGTCGGAAAGAAGATCAGGAAGTAGAGGAAGTCGACGATACCGAGGTCCTCGATGAGGCCGTCGCGGATCTCTATCAGGACCTGCACCGAACGGAAGGTGAGGTACGAGATGCCGATGAAGCCGAGGATGCCCGGACCTGCGGCGACGCTCACCTTGTAGATGACCAGGGGCGCGAGGGTCGCGGCGAGACAGATGCGGTAGAGGGCGATGCTTTTCCGCCCGCTTCTCCATGAGGCGAGGGTGAACTGGACGCAGACGGTCGACACCGCGAGGAAGAGCAGGAAGGCGCCGAGAGCCCGCATCGAGCTCGAGTACAGGAAGGCGAGCATGACCACGGAGGCAGCGATGCCGTAGGGCTTGATGCGGTGCCCCGTGAGGCCGAGGGCCGCGGCGGGGACGATGGCGACGACGAGGGCGATGAAGAACGACGCGGACGAGTAGAACCCCATCGAGCCTACCCCCGGGTTTCCGCGAGGGCGCGGCGGTCGACCTTACCGTTGCCCGTCATGGGAAGAGCGTCGAGGAAGACGATCTTCTTGGGGATCATGTAATGCGGGAGCGAGGCCTTGAGCTCCTCTTTCAGGCGAAGGCCGAGGCGGAAGTCGGATTCGCCTGCAAGGCGCTCACCGTTGAAGACGATGTGCGCCACCAGGTGGTTGACGCGGCCGTCACGCATCGGCGCGGTGAGGGCCGCGGCATCGATGCCGGGCAGGCGACGCAGCTGCTCCTCGATCTCTCCGAGCTCGATGCGGAAGCCGTTGAGCTTGACCTGCAGGTCGAGCCTGCCGTGGTAATGGAGGAGCCCCTCATCGTCGAGGTAGCCCTCGTCACCGGTGCGGTATGCGCGCACGGTCGTGCCATCCTCCCATGTGACCCGTGAGAAGGAGTGGGCGGTGAGGTCGCTGCGGCCGAAGTACCCCCGGGCCACGGTGTCGCCCTCGATGACGATCTCGCCCGGTGCTCCGGCGGCGAGTGCGGTGCCGTCTCCATCCACAATGCGCAGGCGGGTCCCGGGACGCGGTCGGCCCACCGGCAGGGGTGCGGGTGCGGCGGCCATCTCGGGTGTGATCTCGATCTCGGTGACGGCGACCGTCGACTCCGTGGGTCCGTAGGTGTTCAAGATACGAGCGCCTGGGAAGCGCTCGTGCAGCCGCCGCGCCGTGGTGTTCGCCAAAGTCTCTCCGCAGAACAGGAAGAGTTTGACGCCGGTGAGCAGCGAGGAGGAGAACTCGGGGGCGGAGAGCATGAGGTCGGCGTATGAGGGGGTTGAGACCCACACGTCTATGTCGGATGCGGCGAGGGCGGCGAGCTGGCCCGCCATGCTCTGCTGGGTGCCGTGGGTGAGGCTCGCCAAGGTGCCGCCGGAGGCGAGCGCGCCGGCGATCTCGAAGACCGAGAGGTCGAAGGAGAACGGCGCCTGGTCAAGATAGACGAGGCCGGTCTTGTCGATACCACCGAGCGTGAGGTCCCAGGCGAGGAAGTTATCCAGGCAGGCGGCCGTGACCTCAACCCCTTTGGGCGCACCGGTGGATCCGGAGGTGAATAGGATGTAGCAGGTGTCCTCACCCGCTATGGCGCGATTGGCGGAAACGGATCCCCCGGCCTCGATCAGCGTTCGCAGGACCTCCCGCGAGAGCACGGTGCCGGATGTGGCGGCCGCGGCGGCCGGAAAGTCCTCCGTCGCGAGGACCGTGGGGCGGGGCAGCTGCGCGGCGATGCCGGCGGCGCGATCGGCGGGCACCGAATGACAGTCGATGGGCACGTACGGACGGCCGGCGCGCATGCAGGCGAGGAAGCCCGTGATCATGAGCGGGGACTTATGGCCGTACACGATCACCGGGGCCGTGCGGGCGCACGACGCGGGGACTTCGGACGCCAGGTGCCGGGCGATAGCGCCTGAGCGCTCCCACAACTCCCCGTAGGTGATCTCCTCGCCATCCGAAGTGCGCTGCGCCGCAGCAGCAGGGGTTGCGGCGGCGTGGGTGGCGACGAGGTCGATGAATCTCATAAAAGGGTCCTCCGGAAGCGTGCAGGTGAAAACACGGCTCCCTATGGTATGCGTTCCTGCTCTGGCCGCAGCCCGTAAACGGGCACCCTGACATAAGCGTAAGAAAAGCGTAAGGATACCTTCAGAATGCTGGATGCGCTGACGCCCCCCGCGGGCGCAGAAGCGCTCCGGAGGTATAGGTTGCGGCATGGCGATCAAGCTGCTCACCGCCGGTGCCCCGCCCGATCTCCCCTCCGTGTGCTCAGAAGACGGAAAGACGGGGATGGCACGGGGACTATGGAGGGTCTGCGGGGAGCGTGTGCTCGGATCATGATCGAGGCCCACGCGGACACCGTGGCGGTGGCGACGCAGTCCATGGGCAGCGTCTCCCCTGATGTGTCTCGATAGCGCCGAGCGATGACGCCGCCCTGCCACCCCTTGCCGACGGTGCGGGCAGCGGCGCCGACACCCGCTCACATACGGTAGGTGACCACCTCGGGCTGCGTGGGATCGTCCCGGTCCGGAACTTCGACGCGCACGAACTTGAGGGTGACCTTCGAGACGCCGGCGCGCCGCAGGACACCGGCGTAGATCTCGGCCTGGAGGCGGTGCTTCTCCCTGAGCTCATCGGGCGCTTCCCCAGATGAACCACCTGTTTTGTAATCGACCACGAGCGCATGCGTGGGGTCAGCCGGATCGGTGGCCAGCAGGTCTATGGCCCCTTCGACGAAGGACCCGAAACGGGAGAGCGACTCGGAGCCCTGTGTGTAGAAGGGGACCTCGGCACGCAGGCGAGGCCAGGCACGAGCCTCGGCGCGCACAGAGGACGCCTCCCACCGCGTGATCGCACCTTGCAGGCGCTGGCGTTGACCCGNCCTCGCCGGTGAGATCCCGATCGGGATTGAACGCGAGTTTGGCCGCCGACCCCGTTGGCGACCCCTCCAGGGCGAGTATGCAGACCTCTCGCGCGCGCGTCATGGCGACGTAGAGCAGGCGGGCGCGCTCTTCAAGCGCAAGGCGATCCTCCTCGGCGCGCATCTCGAGCCATGCGGCCGCCGCCGAACCGGTTGCGGAGACCTCATCGACCTGCTCCGCTGAGAGCCAGGGGGTCTGTCCGCCGAGGAACTTGGCGAAGCGCTTCTTGACCTCCTCTCCCGGGAGCATCTCCCCCTCTGCCAGCGGCACATCGGGGTAGGTTGCGGGCAGCGCCGCGATCATGACGCCGTCCTCCCCGCGCTTCGCCTGGAGCCTGTCGGCCGTGGCCCGGATCCGGTAGCACTCGGCGACGGCGACCACGGGGAACTCCAGGCCCTTGCTCATGTGGACCGTCATGATGCGCACGGCACCGGAGCCCTCCTCGTTCAAGGCACCCGGAGCCTGCTTCGACCTGAGGAAGCGCTCGAAGGCCAGGGCTATGAGGCGGGGGGACCGGCCGCACTCTGCCTCGGCCTCCTCGAGGGCGTCAAGCGCCTTCAGCACGTTTGCCGCCTGAGCGCGCCCCTCGGCGCCGCGGGCGGCGAGGCGAACGAACAGACCCGACTCGTTCACCACGTCGCGGGCGATCTCGGCGAAGGGATCGCGACCGACGCGCGCGAGGGCCCGCCTCAGGACGGTACGGGCCCGATCCAGCAGGGGCAGAGGTCCGAAGCCCGGTGCGTCCTCATCTGCCATGAGGCCGATCTCGATGCGTCGGCGGCTCGTCTCCCCCGTCTCGGGATCGTAGGTGGTGGCGAGGGCGAGGAGCTCCTCGGCACCGAGGGCGAACAGTGGAGACGCAAGCAGGGGCGCCAAACCGGACGCCGCATCGGCCGGATTCGCGAGCGTGCGGGCGAGGGCGAGGATGGCTTTGGTCTCGGGGAGGCTCGCGAAGACGGAGCCACCCGCGATCACGCAGTCAAGTCCCTGGGCTCGTATGGCGTCGGCGTAGACGTCGGCATTGCTCATGCGCCCGAGCAGCACCACCATGCCGCCGACCGGCTGTCCGGCGTCGGCGAGCGAGCGGAACCGGCGGGCGATCCCCTCCGCCGCCGCCCTTGTGCGGTCCTCCGACCCTCCCACCGCGAGGATTGCCTGTCGGCGCGAGGCCGTGGCGGCAACGAGGCCGTCGCGGCGCCCCTCGTGCGGATCGAGGTTCAGGAAGCCCGGCATGATGCCGCCGTCCGCATCATCGAAGACCCGGGCGACGTACTCGAGGATCTGGGCGTGGCTGCGGAAGTTCTTGACGAGCTTGACGACGCGCCCCGCCCCCGCGTCCGCGGTCTCTATGCGTCGCTGCTGGCGGCGGAAGACCTCGACCTCGGCGCCGCGGAACCGGTAGATGGACTGCTGGGCGTCGCCGACGGTGCAGAGCGCGCGGCCGCCGGCACCGGTGAGGAAGCCGATGAGATCGACCTGCTGCTGGTCGGTGTCTTGAAACTCGTCGATCATGACAAGCTTGAACCGGCCCGCGTACGCCGCGCGGATCTCGCTGTGGTCGCGCAGGGCCTCGTAGGCGAGGCGGAGGAGGTCGTCGTTGTCGAGCAGGGACTGCTCGCGTTTGAGCGCGGCATAGCGTGAGACGACGCGTTGGGTGAGCTCCATGAGCTGCTCGAGCGCAGGCGAGGCGGCGAGATAGGCGTTGACGGAGGCGTCGGCGACCTCGGCCTTGAGCCAGGCCACGCTCTCCGCCGGGAAGCCCTTGCTCGCCCGCGGGGCGTCGAGGGCCATCAGGCAGGTCAGGAGATCGGCCTGGGTGCGGGAAGACCCCTGTTCGTAGGCATCGATCGCCGCAAGCGCGGCCTGCGCGATGCCCACCCCCTTTCCGTTGCCGTTCTCGAGCAGGGCCTGATAGGCATCGCGGACGCCCGAGAGATCGATGGAGCCCCGATGGAGCTTGAGGTCCGCAAGGCCGTGGGGAGCCGACGAGGCCAGCGTGAGCAGCCGTTCCACCAGGGAGCGCACGCTCGTGCCGCGCGACATTTCGCCTGAGGAGAGGCGGTACCAGGAGAGGAGCTCGCCGTAGTCCTCCCCCGCCTCGGCCAGGGCCGCGTCCACCGCGGCGGCGCGGAGATCGTCGGTGTCGGTGAGCACGCCGAACTCGGGGTCCAGGCCGAGCTCCAGCGCATGGGCCCGCAGAATGCGCGCGCACATGCCGTGGATCGTGGAGATCCACGCGTCATCGACCGAGAGGGCCTCGCGGTCCATACCCTCCGCGATAAGGGCCGCCCGAACACGCTCTCGAATCTCAGCGGCGGCGTCACGGGTGAAGGTGATGGCCATGACCTCGTCCATGCCGGCGGCGAAGGGGCCCGACTCCTCGGAGAGGGCCCAGAGGATGCGCCGTGTGAGGGTGAAGGTCTTGCCTGAGCCCGCTCCGGCCGAGACGAACAGGGGCCGGTCAAGGGTCTTGACGATATCGCGCTGCTGGGGCATGAGGGTCGAGAGGTCCATTTACGCATCCCTCCGGGTGAATCCGAGCTCATGGTTGTAGGCGCATGACCGGGCCTCGTCCGCAACTGCATGGATGTCCCCGGCTTCGAGCGCGTCAAGACGCTGCGAGATGACGGCCTCCACGCGATCGAGCAGGTCGTCGAAGGTGAGGGTGCCGCCCGCCTCCTCATCGGGGAAGCCGGCCTTGATGCCGGGGGCGTGCCCATCGCCCTGCTCGAACTCGACGAGCTCGGCGGAGACGGCCCCTTGGAACGCGGGGGATGCGTCCTTGGTGATGAAATAGAGGGCGGCGCGTGGGTTGATGCCGAGATCCGCATGGCGAAGCGCCTGGGCGTAAATGAGCGTCTGCGTGTGCGCTGGCAGCCAATCGGGATCGTCAGCGGGCACCAACCCCGTCCGGCGATCGGGCACCGTGGGATCGATGAGCCTGAACGCGCCCGCGCCGGAGCGGTGTTTGTAGTCGATCACAACGCCCCGACCGGCCTCGTCGACATCGACGCGGTCGATGCGTCCGCCGAGCGGGCGGCCCGCGTAGCGCACCCCGAGCTCGTTGAAGGAGAACTCGAGGCGGCTCGGGGAGAAGGCGGTGAGCGCCGGGGCCTCCGCGCGCACGACGCGCCTGATCTGCGGCAGAAGCCTGTCCCGCTCGAGGCGCTCGGCGGCGGAGAGCGGCACGAGAGCCGCGGAGCTCGCCGTCTTGCCTCGGGCGTGCTCGTCGGCAACTACGCGGAAGACCTTCTCGAGCGTCTCCAGCGCCACCCCGAGATTTTGAGGCGTCACGCGTTTGAGGCCGTTCTCGATGAGGGCGGTATGCAGACGGTAGAGGACATCGTGCACGAAGTTGCCCATCTCGATGCCGCCGAATCCGGCGTCGATGCCGGCCGGCCGGATGCGGTTCGAGACGAACCAGCACAGGGGGCAGGTGAGATAGGCCTCGATCTGGGACGCCGAGAGCTGACGGGGCTCGAGCGGGGCATCGGGGTTCTCCGGATCGCGCTGGCGAAGCACAAGGTAGGGCAGGGAGCCGGAGGAGAGGGCCTGGGGCGGCAGGCAGGTGACCCGATTGGTTTCGAGCCCCCGCGCGGCCGCCGGGTCGAGATCGGCTGCGATATCGCCCTCCCCCACCGCGGCCGTTGGCGGGTCGGCGAGACGAGCGCGGAGCTCCGTCCAGATGGNCGAGTGCGGTGCCGTCTCCATCCACAATGCGCAGGCGGGTCCCGGGACGCGGTCGGCCCACCGGCAGGGGTGCGGGTGCGGCGGCCATCTCGGGTGTGATCTCGATCTCGGTGACGGCGACCGTCGACTCCGTGGGTCCGTAGGTGTTCAAGATACGAGCGCCTGGGAAGCGCTCGTGCAGCCGCCGCGCCGTGGTGTTCGCCAAAGTCTCTCCGCAGAACAGGAAGAGTTTGACGCCGGTGAGCAGCGAGGAGGAGAACTCGGGGGCGGAGAGCATGAGGTCGGCGTATGAGGGGGTTGAGACCCACACGTCTATGTCGGATGCGGCGAGGGCGGCGAGCTGGCCCGCCATGCTCTGCTGGGTGCCGTGGGTGAGGCTCGCCAAGGTGCCGCCGGAGGCGAGCGCGCCGGCGATCTCGAAGACCGAGAGGTCGAAGGAGAACGGCGCCTGGTCAAGATAGACGAGGCCGGTCTTGTCGATACCACCGAGCGTGAGGTCCCAGGCGAGGAAGTTATCCAGGCAGGCGGCCGTGACCTCAACCCCTTTGGGCGCACCGGTGGATCCGGAGGTGAATAGGATGTAGCAGNTCGGCGTTTTCAGCCGCGATGCGGTCGGACATCCTGGCCTCATCGCGCTCAAGCCGATCCTCGCCCGCAGCGGCATACGCCGCAGCGACCGAGGTGTAGCTGTAGGAGTCCCGGACACGGGTGGCGGGGACGAGGAAGACCGCAACAGAGGCGGGCCGAACAAGGGTGAGGCTGTCTGGGGGCTCCTCCTGCGGGGTGCCAGCACCTGAGGCGGCGGTCATCCCCGCCGGCGCGGGCTCCGTCGCGTTCGCCTGGTATACCTGGTCCCCATAGGTGAAATCTGAGAGGGAGATGAGCTCGAAGTCCCCGGGGACGGAGCTGTCGAAGCAGAGGCGATCGACGTCGAGCGACGCTCCCCCGCCGGGCAGGATGCGGCGCAGAACCTCGCCGGTGAGATCCCGATCGGGATTGAACGCGAGTTTGGCCGCCGACCCCGTTGGCGACCCCTCCAGGGCGAGTATGCAGACCTCTCGCGCGCGCGTCATGGCGACGTAGAGCAGGCGGGCGCGCTCTTCAAGCGCAAGGCGATCCTCCTCGGCGCGCATCTCGAGCCATGCGGCCGCCGCCGAACCGGTTGCGGAGACCTCATCGACCTGCTCCGCTGAGAGCCAGGGGGTCTGTCCGCCGAGGAACTTGGCGAAGCGCTTCTTGACCTCCTCTCCCGGGAGCATCTCCCCCTCTGCCAGCGGCACATCGGGGTAGGTTGCGGGCAGCGCCGCGATCATGACGCCGTCCTCCCCGCGCTTCGCCTGGAGCCTGTCGGCCGTGGCCCGGATCCGGTAGCACTCGGCGACGGCGACCACGGGGAACTCCAGGCCCTTGCTCATGTGGACCGTCATGATGCGCACGGCACCGGAGCCCTCCTCGTTCAAGGCACCCGGAGCCTGCTTCGACCTGAGGAAGCGCTCGAAGGCCAGGGCTATGAGGCGGGGGGACCGGCCGCACTCTGCCTCGGCCTCCTCGAGGGCGTCAAGCGCCTTCAGCACGTTTGCCGCCTGAGCGCGCCCCTCGGCGCCGCGGGCGGCGAGGCGAACGAACAGACCCGACTCGTTCACCACGTCGCGGGCGATCTCGGCGAAGGGATCGCGACCGACGCGCGCGAGGGCCCGCCTCAGGACGGTACGGGCCCGATCCAGCAGGGGCAGAGGTCCGAAGCCCGGTGCGTCCTCATCTGCCATGAGGCCGATCTCGATGCGTCGGCGGCTCGTCTCCCCCGTCTCGGGATCGTAGGTGGTGGCGAGGGCGAGGAGCTCCTCGGCACCGAGGGCGAACAGTGGAGACGCAAGCAGGGGCGCCAAACCGGACGCCGCATCGGCCGGATTCGCGAGCGTGCGGGCGAGGGCGAGGATGGCTTTGGTCTCGGGGAGGCTCGCGAAGACGGAGCCACCCGCGATCACGCAGTCAAGTCCCTGGGCTCGTATGGCGTCGGCGTAGACGTCGGCATTGCTCATGCGCCCGAGCAGCACCACCATGCCGCCGACCGGCTGTCCGGCGTCGGCGAGCGAGCGGAACCGGCGGGCGATCCCCTCCGCCGCCGCCCTTGTGCGGTCCTCCGACCCTCCCACCGCGAGGATTGCCTGTCGGCGCGAGGCCGTGGCGGCAACGAGGCCGTCGCGGCGCCCCTCGTGCGGATCGAGGTTCAGGAAGCCCGGCATGATGCCGCCGTCCGCATCATCGAAGACCCGGGCGACGTACTCGAGGATCTGGGCGTGGCTGCGGAAGTTCTTGACGAGCTTGACGACGCGCCCCGCCCCCGCGTCCGCGGTCTCTATGCGTCGCTGCTGGCGGCGGAAGACCTCGACCTCGGCGCCGCGGAACCGGTAGATGGACTGCTGGGCGTCGCCGACGGTGCAGAGCGCGCGGCCGCCGGCACCGGTGAGGAAGCCGATGAGATCGACCTGCTGCTGGTCGGTGTCTTGAAACTCGTCGATCATGACAAGCTTGAACCGGCCCGCGTACGCCGCGCGGATCTCGCTGTGGTCGCGCAGGGCCTCGTAGGCGAGGCGGAGGAGGTCGTCGTTGTCGAGCAGGGACTGCTCGCGTTTGAGCGCGGCATAGCGTGAGACGACGCGTTGGGTGAGCTCCATGAGCTGCTCGAGCGCAGGCGAGGCGGCGAGATAGGCGTTGACGGAGGCGTCGGCGACCTCGGCCTTGAGCCAGGCCACGCTCTCCGCCGGGAAGCCCTTGCTCGCCCGCGGGGCGTCGAGGGCCATCAGGCAGGTCAGGAGATCGGCCTGGGTGCGGGAAGACCCCTGTTCGTAGGCATCGATCGCCGCAAGCGCGGCCTGCGCGATGCCCACCCCCTTTCCGTTGCCGTTCTCGAGCAGGGCCTGATAGGCATCGCGGACGCCCGAGAGATCGATGGAGCCCCGATGGAGCTTGAGGTCCGCAAGGCCGTGGGGAGCCGACGAGGCCAGCGTGAGCAGCCGTTCCACCAGGGAGCGCACGCTCGTGCCGCGCGACATTTCGCCTGAGGAGAGGCGGTACCAGGAGAGGAGCTCGCCGTAGTCCTCCCCCGCCTCGGCCAGGGCCGCGTCCACCGCGGCGGCGCGG
>NZ_LT838843.1:844056-892400 GCF_900176655.1 Collinsella vaginalis | reverse complement strand
CCGGAAAGCGGGCTATAGAGCCAGTCAACCGCCTCAGGTGCAGGCCACCACGCGGTATCCTCCGCACGCCCCTCGCACACGGCGTGAATCGTCTCCGCAAGATGGGAGAGGGCCGTGAGCTGCTGCCCCGCGACGGTCTCGGCGAAGCGCTCGCGACGGGTGACCGAGGCCGCGATGCTGCGGGCGGCAAGGCGGGGCGCCAAGGCGGAGAAGAGCGCAGACGCCGCCGGAGCGACCACGACGATATCACGAGCCCCCGCCTCGACCATGCGCTCGATCTCATCGGCATACACGCGATCCCGGGCGTGGGGGCCCGCGATCTCCAGGAAGGACGCGCTTGGCGCATCTGGAGCAGCAGGGGGGACAACCGGTCCGGGTACAGGCGCGCAGGCTGCGCCCGCCGCAGCAAGCGCCCGTTGGATCTCAGGCCAAGATCCGGCGCGCCCCGCATCGAGCAGCCAAACCACCTCGCCCGCACGGGAACAGGCTGCGAGGAGCCTCAAGGCGTAGCCGGGTAGTCGGTCGATATCGCGCAGGAAGACCCTACGGGCCGCCGTGGGGACGGGCGCGGCTCCGATGAGATGGGCAAGCGCGCAAGCCGCTGTGGACGGCTCGACGAGCCCCCGTTTTTTGAGCTCGCTGCCATAGGAGCCGAGCAGCCTGAGGACGACCCGCTCAGCCGCGGACGCCCCGTCTCCCACCGACACGAACGGCAGGAGCTCGGCCGCCATGGAGGCGGCGAGGCGCACCGTGCCGGGGTTCCCGCGCAGCGGGGCCAGATCCTCCTCGGGGGTGTCGGCGATGAGCTGCGCCATCAGGAGCTGCCGCTCAAGCGGGGCGACGATGCGCCGTCCATCCCCCAGAAGCTCCCAGAGCTCCTCGACCCACGCGCCCACGGTGCCGACCCAGGCCCCTGTGCCGACCCCCGCCTCGGCGAGGGAGCGGCGCGCGGCATCGCGCTCGGAGGATGACGGGACGAGGAGGACGGCATGGCCGGCATCATGAACCGCGGCACCGATCAAGGCGGCCTCCCGCCCTCCGAGCCCGGCGCATGGATCTGCGTGTTCTACGTATGCGGTCACGGCGCCCTCCATCCCTCATCTTCTTGGAACCTATCTTACTCAGGCGTGCGGACACAACCTCCGCGGTGCTGGCGAGACCATTAAAAAGGCCCGCCCCTACGAGGGACGGGCCTCCTTCCGCCTCATGTCGGCGGCGCGTCAGGCGCGCTCCGCGAAGTCGATCAGAACCTTGCGGTATCCGCCCCACTCACCGTTCAAGGCCTTCGACACCCGGCTCACCGTGGTGGACGAGGCCCCGGTGCGCGCTTGCACCTCAACATAGGGCTCCCCCTCATCGAGCAGGCGGGCCACCTCCAGGCGCTGGGCGAAATCGCAGATCTCGCGCGGGGTGCACAGGTCTGTGAGGAAGGCCTGGGCCTCCTCCTTTGAAGAGATGGTGAGGAAGGCCTCGACGAGCTGCTCCACATCGGTGCGCTCGAACATCGTCTCAATATTCATACGGCAACCACCCGGTTCTCCTGTGACCCATCGAATGGCGGCGAACGGAACCCGGATGCGTCACCAAGCCCGTTGGCACGGAACAGAGTGTAGCACACCACCGCGCTAAAGCGTCTATTTTCATATGGAACGTTTCAGCAGATGAAAGCCAGTATCTCAGAGCGTGGGAAGGGTCGGTATGAGGGAGAGCGAACCTTCGAGGCCGCTCGTCCACAGCACCTCGTCGCGCGCGGTGATGAGCACGGCCTCAACGCCTTCGATGCCCTCGATGAACGGGAGCGCGGCCTCAGCGCCCATCATGAGCGCGGTCGTGGAGTAGCCATCGCAGTCGAGGGAGCGGCGGGCAACGATGGTGGCGCTCACGAGGTCCGTCTCGGCCGGCATGCCCGTCGCAGGATCGAGGATGTGGTGGTAGGTGACTCCGCCGCGGGTGAACCGCCGCTCATGCAGACCACTCGTGACCACCGAGCCATCCGCGATGTCTACGATGGCACGGTGGTGCGCGGGGTCGCGCGGGTTCACGATGCCGATGCGCCAGGGCGATCCGGACACCGTGCGCGGCCCCCGCTCGCCATCCGCCGGCCGGCCGCCGGCCACCACCACGTTCCCCCCGAGGTTCAGCACGAAGCGGCTGTGCCCCCGATCATGCAGGAGCCGAGCCAGGTCGTCGGCGATGTACCCTTTCGCGATGCCGCCGAGGTCCAGGACCGTGGCCGGATCTGCGATCGAGAGGGTCGGGACCCCATCCGATGCGGTCCCAACCCCGATGCGCTCCGCCCCCACGTGCGGCAGGGCGCGGGCGAGGGCGAGCTTGCTCGGGATGATGCCCGCATGAAAATCCCAGAGCGAGGTCAGGGTCCCCATGGTGATATCGAAGAGGCCGCCGCTCCGCTCCCCGTATCCGAGGGCGAGGCACACGAGCTCGGCGGTCTCAGGCGCCACCGGAACGGGGGCCGGCGCGGCCGCGTGAGCGCGGGCGATATCGGAATCGGGCCGGGTCCTTGAGAGGGTTCGCTCGAAGAAGAGACACCGATCCCGACAGGCAATCAGGGCCTCATCGGGACCGCATGCGGCAGCGTCGGAACGCCTTCCGTCCGGATACAGATACAGGCGCACGTCCGTGTTGAAAATGAACATCGCGAGCTCACGTGATCCCGCCAGTCCCGCATGAGGGCTCGCGGCATCCGGATCAAGACACGGGCTTTGCTCCTGCGGCATCCGCGCGCTCCCTTCGCATTCTGCGTCCTCGACCGAAATGGGGCATAATGCCCTCAACCGGTCATTCTAACGCCAGCGCGTCTGTGGAGAGGAGCCCCCATGCGCTTCATCCTGAACACCCTGCTCACCGCTATCGCCGTCGCGGTCGCGGCCTTCCTCGTCCCTGGTATCAACCCTTACGGGGCCGACCCCTGGGTCTCCTTCATCTTCGTCGCGCTCTTCCTCGGTGTCGTGAACTCCCTGGTGAAGCCTTTCATCACCCTGATCTCGCTGCCGGTGACGATCCTCACCTTGGGGATCTTCCAGCTCGTGGTCAACAGCTTCATGCTCGAACTCGCCAGCTGGCTCTCCGTGAACCTGCTGGGGGCGGGCATCTCCATCTCGGGGTTCTGGTCAGCCTTCTTCGGCGCCATCATCGTGAGCATCATCAGCTCGTTGCTGGGTGGGGCCGCAGAGCAGTCATGACCCCGCTCCCCGTGTGCTGGAAGCGCGACAGCTCCGCCGCAGCGCCGGATCGTGCTGCACGGGGTGGCCCGACGACGTGAACCGCCCCCACGCGTGGGCGCAAAGGGAACGGGCCCCGCCAGCCGTATGGCAGCCGACGGGGCCCGTTCTCCACAAGGCGCTCTCTTAGATGAGCTTCCCCTTGCAATGATCGATCATGTGCTGAATCATCTGGGCTGTGAACCCGGCGAACTCCCCGCGCCGGTGCACAAGGGCCCCATCTTTGATCACATCGTAATCAACCTTGATCTTGATGTGGCGCGTGACCGTCGCCACCTCATCACGGGTCATGCAGCCTTCCTGCACGCGCTCGGGACCGAGACCAAAGACGAGCTTCGGGTTGAGCATGACCTGCGGCACCCCATCGTCCCCTTCAATGGCGAACAGCGCGCGGGTCACGCCGATCTGGTTCGCGGCGAGGCAGCCCGCGTCGTCGAGCGAGGCCAGGGTGTCGAGCAGATCCTGGGCCGTATCCGCATCAGCCGCGGTCGCGGGCTCGCAGGGGGTTGAGAGCAGCGCCTCGTCGCGCACGAGCTCTTTGATCATGGGCGGTTCCCTTCAATCGGTCTTATCGGCGGCTATTGTACCGCAGCGATTTGGACGACAGGCACAACCGTCCATGGGAATCGACCGCGGCGATGCTCATCGCCCCCCCCAGGCACGCATCACGCCTGGCTATCGCTTCTCCCCCGCCGGCACGAGACAGTCGAAGCGCACCGCCTTGCCCATGATACGGTGACTCGGGGCCCGACCGGCGAGATCGGGGCCGTGAAGGGGCCGTTTGACGACCACCTTCCGCGGACCAGCGGCAACCGCCGCGGTGAGCAGCTCCCCAGGATTCGCACAGGGTGTCTCCAGCAGATGCAGGAGCTGGAACTTCTTCTTCACCGCCGCGCTCTTGCGGCGCTCGGGAAACATGGGATCGAGATAGACCACATCGGGCGCGGAGGGGAGTCCTGCCAACGTCGCGATCCCGTCGCCCTCGCGAACGCGCATGCGCGCGGCGATCGGGGCGAGCGCGGGATCATGCGCGGCACGGGCGAGAGCGTCCGCAAGCAGGACGCAGATAACCGGATTGTTCTCGCAGAGCAGGACCTCGGCACCGGCAGCCGCCAACAGAAAGGAATCCTCTCCCAAACCGGCGGTGGCGTCGACTACCTGAAGCGGGACGGGGCCGCCCTTGATGCGCACCGCACGCACCACGAGCTCACGCCCGAGCCGATCGGGCCGGATGCGGGGAATGAGCCGCGAGAAGTCCTGGCGGAGCTCCATGCCGTCGGCCACCAGCGCGAGACCACGCGAGTCCGCGAACATCACAAGGTCATTCGCGGCAGCAGGGCGCGAGGCCAGAGGGGCGTTGAGATGGGCGGCGAGCGATGCGGCATCCTCCTCGAAGCCTGGCTCGGCGGCGACCACAAGCCGCCGGCCGTCCGCCGCAGTCACCCCCGCCATCGCCTCTCCCCTCTGCATCGCCGCAAGTCCGCTGCGACCTCATACGGCCGCGATGCGCCCGTCAGCACCGCGCGCCTCCGGCTAGCCCAGCAGCATCCGGTCGTTCGCGAATTCGTCGCCGGCCGCACGCCCGAACTTCTGCAGCAGATCAGCCACCGTGAGGGCGCGTTTCTCCTCGCCGGCCACGTCGAAGATCACCTGGCCGTCGTGCATCATGATCAGGCGGTTGCCGAGACGGATCGCATCGTTCATGTTGTGCGTGATCATGAGCGTGGTGAGATGGCGCTCCTCCACGATCTGCGCCGTGAGCTCGAGCACCTTGGCCGCCGTCTTTGGGTCGAGGGCCGCCGTGTGCTCATCAAGCAGCAGGACGCGCGGGTCGGTGAGCGTGGCCATGAGCAGGGTCAGGGCCTGGCGCTGGCCGCCCGAGAGCAGGCCCACCTTGGTGCGCATGCGCGTCTCGAGACCGAGGTCGAGGGTCGCCAGCAGCCTGGGGAACTCGGCGCGCTCCTTTGCCGAGATCCCCCAGGCGAGGCCGCGGGATTTGCCGCGCCGCGCGGCGAGGGCGAGGTTCTCCTCGATCCACATGTCCGAGGCCGTACCGCGCATGGGGTCCTGGAACACACGGCCGAGGTACTTGGCACGCGCCGGCTCGGAGAGGCGCGACACGTCCTTGCCGGCGATCTCGATCACACCGGAGTCAACAGGGTACACGCCCGCGATCATGTTCAGCAGCGTCGACTTGCCCGCTCCGTTTCCGCCGATCACCGTCACGAAGTCGCCGTCGGCAAGCTCGAGGTCGATGCCGCGGAGCGCCTGCTTCTCGGTGACAGTCCCCTTGTTGAAGGTCTTCCTGACCCGGGACAGCTTAAGCATCTGCCTCACCGCCTCTCGTGTAGCTCGCCCGCAGGCGGTACTTCTCCCAGACCACCGGCACGCACAGCGCGAGGGCGACGATGATCGCCGAGAGGAGCTTCATGTCGTTGGCGTCCATGCCCATCTGGAGCACGATGGCGCGAATCAGGAAGTAGACGACGGACCCCACCACGGCGGCCGTCAGGCGCGCTGCGAACCCAGCCGTGAAGCGGGCCGGCAGCAGACGCGCGAGGACTTCGCCGATCACGATGGCGGCGAGGCCGATCACGATGGCACCGGTGCCCATGCCGATATCGGCGTACTTCTGACTCTCGGTGATGAGGCCTCCCGACAGGCCCACGAGCGCGTTGGAGAGCGTGAGGGCGACCACCTTGGTGACCTTGGTGTTCACGCCGAGGGCGCGGATCATATCCTCGTTGTCACCGGTGGCGCGCAGGGCGCTGCCGAGCTCGGTGCCGAAGAACCAATACAGGGCCGCGATCATGAGGACCGCGATCACGAGGCCGCAGATCGTGGCAACTGTGCTCTGGGGCAGACCCGAGAGGTCGGACAGGCGGCTGAAGATGGTCTCGTTGGCGAGGATCGGCGTGTTGGACTTGCCCATGACACGCAGGTTGATGGACCACAGCGAGATCTGCGTCAGGATACCGGCGAGGATGGCCGGGATCTCGAACACCGTGTGCAGGAAGCCCGTCACGGCACCGGCGACAGCACCGGCGAGCATGGCCGCGATGATCGCGACGAGCGGGTCCGCCCCGTAGCCCACCACGAGGACGGCGCAGACGCAGCCGCCGAGTGCGAAGCTGCCGTCGACCGTCAGGTCGGCGATGTCGAGCAGCTTGAAGGTGATGTAGACGCCAAGCACCATGATGCCCCAGATAACTCCCTGAGACACGGCACCTTGCAAGGCGAGCAACATGGGCTTCCCCCGTTTCACATCAAGCCGCGCGCACGCCCGGATGCCGCCTCGATATGGCAGTTCGGACGTGCGCGCGACGCGGTTTCTCGTTAGTTGGCGGTGACGGACGACAGGTCGATACCGAGCGCCTGGGCCGTCTGCTCGTTCGTGACGAGCTTGAGGTCCTCGGCGGCCATATGCTCGATCGGCATCTCGGCCGGTTTCGCCTCGCCCTTCAGAATCTTGACGGCCATCTCGCCCGCCATGCGGCCGAGTTCCTCGTAGCTCACGGAGAGTGAGAGGAGGCCGCCGGCCTCAACCTGGGCCTCCTCGCCGCAGATCACAGGGATCTTGGCGTCCAGCGCGATGCTCGCCACCTGGGCCATGCTCGAGGCGATGGTGTTGTCGGTGGGCACGTAGATGGCGTCGACCTCCCCCACCGCCGTCTCGACCATGGACTGGATCTCGTTGGAGCCCGATACGCCGTACTGCTTGGAGGTGAGACCCAGCTTGGCGATCTCGGTCTCGGCGAGCTTCACCTGGACCGCGGAGTTCGCCTCAGCCGAGCTGAACAGGATGCCCACGCGTTCCACCTCGGGGAGGACCTTCTGCATGAGCTCAAGCTGCTCGGCCACGGGCGTGAGGTCGGAGGTGCCGGTGACGTTGGTGCCCGGCTCCTCATCATCGCGCACGAGGCCCGACTCCACAAAGTCGGTGATCGCCGTGCCGACGACGGGGATGTCGGTGGTCGCGCCAGCCACCGCCTGGGCCGTGGGGGTCGCGATCGCGAAGATGAGGTCCTTTCCATCGCTCACGAACTTGGTCGCGATGGTCTGGCAGGCGGACTGATCGTTCTGCGCGCTCTGCTGATCGGCCTCGTAGGAGATGCCGGAGGCGTCGAGGGCGGCGATGAACCCCTTGTTCGCGGCATCGAGCGCGGGGTGCTCGGTCAGCTGAAGAACGCCGATCCGATAGGTTAACCCGGTGGGGGCGCTGCCGTCAGACGAAGACGAGGTCCCGCAGGCGCTGAGCCCGAGGCCGGCCACGAGCGCCGTGCCGGCGGCCGCGAGGACGCTCCGACGCGAGATCATGAAGTCGTTCATGCGATCTTGCCTTTCCTTTCCGCAGCTCAGATCAGCTACGTCTGTGCGTATCAGTTGGGGCGCGCAACCCCGTTTCAGCCGTGCTAGACGGTGATGTCGACCTTCAGCCCTGAAACGTCGACACCGCAGGCCTCGGCCATGTCGGCGTTCACGATGAGCTTGCACTCGCTGCTGCTCAGGGTCTCGATCGGGAGATCGGCCGGCTTCGCCTCACCCTGCAGGATCTTGACGGCCATCTCGCCGGCGCGGCGGCCGAGGTCCTCGTAGTTGATCGAGTAGCTGATGAGCCCCCCGTCCTCAACCATGGTATCGCAGCCGACGACCGTGGGGATCTTGTTCTCCCGCGCCACCATGGCGACGGTTGCCATACCGGCGGCGATCGTGTTGTCCGTGGGCGCGTAGATGGCGTCGACCTTGCCAACCGTGGACTCAGTGACCTGCTGGATCTCGTTCGAGCTTGAGACGGAATAGCGCTCATGGCCGATACCGAGCTTGTCGAGGGCCTCCTCGGCGAGCTCGATCTGGATCACGGAGTTCGACTCGGCCGTGCAGTAGAGCAGGCCCACCTGCTTGGCGCCGGGCAGGATCTCATGGAGGAGGTCGATCTGGTCTGCCACGGGGGTGAGGTCCGAGCTGCCGGTCACGTTGCCACCCGGGTGCTCGTTATCCTCGACGAGCCCTGACGCGGCGAAGTCCGTGATGGCCGTGCCGACGACGGGGATCTCCGACGTGGCGCTCGCCACAGCCTGGGCCGCTGGGGTGCCGATGGCGAGGATGAGGTCGTCGCCATCGCCCACGAGCTTGGCAGCGATGGTCTGGCAGGCGGTCTGGTCGCCCTGGGCGTTCTGCTGGTCGATGGTGTAGCTCAGGCCGGCGTCATCGAGGGCCGCGACGAAGCCCTTGTTCGAGGCGTCGAGGGCCGCGTGCTCGACGAGCTGGAGGACGCCGATCTTGAAGGTGGACCCGGCGCCGTCGGACCCGGCAGACTGGGTGCCACCGCAGCCGGCGAGGCCGAGACCGGCCACCGCGGCGAGGGCGGCGGAAACCGCTGTGCGGCGCGAGATGACGACAGTGCTCATATCTGTCATTCGAACCCCTTTCCCTATGAGTTCCGCAGCATGATGCAAGGTTAAGAGATAAGTGTACAACGGCGTCCGGATGGAGGTGGGCGGAGGCCGTCAAACGCTCCGCGCTGTTACGCGATGGTTACGTTGCCCGAGCGGATGCGCGGAGCCCCATATACCTGAGCAGCGGCCAGCGCGCCCCGCAGCCCTTGTGCCCACGTGACCGGCTGGGGCGGCCCCGAAAAAGCGCCTCGCCCCTTAGGGGCGCTTCGTCTCCACCCTGAAGCCGAAATGGACGATATGCCCCACCCAGACCGCCGCGATGATCACGCGCAGGACCGACAGGGAACCGGCGAAGTAGAACCCGATACCGAGCAGGAGCGTCACCGACCCGATCAGCCTGAGCTTCTCGGCCACCGACATCGGACGGCGCTCCATATAGTTCGAAAACACGAGGTCGTAGAGGCGCGTGCCGCGGAACCAAGTGTCGAGCCGCTCCGAGCTGCGCGCGAAGCAGAAGGCGGCCAGCAGGATGAACGGGGTTGTGGGGAGCACCGGCAGGACGGCACCGGCGGCCCCGAGCCCGAACGCGATGAGACCGGCGAGACCCCAAAGCCGGCGGGCCAGCGGGCCGCCGCGATGGGGCGTCTGGCCAGGTGCGACCTCCCTATCAGGCATGCTCCTCCTTCAGGTCAGGTTCAGCGGATTCACCGCGAAGCGGCCGCCGGACACCCGGGGCAGGCATTTCACGAGAGGGATCATCTCGCTTCGATCCGGATCTCGGATCCGCCCATCACGCACCCGCTTGGAACACGGGCGTGCGGTCGGTCCGCCGTGCACGTTTCAACGTACTAACTGTATGGGGTGAGCGCACTGCGAACCAATGGAGATGCTGCATCCACAATCGCTCCATAGGCATCATGGATGCGATCGCAGCCCTCTGGGACGTATGATGGACGGACCCCATCGAAAGGACGCCATGGAAACGATCGCCAGCGACGTCATCGCCCTCATACAGCGGGAGCCGGTCGGCAGCATCCTGCTCGCCATCGGCCTGGTCCTTGTAACCTTTATCATCTCGCACCTGGTCACGCACGGCCTCACGCATCTTCTGAACCGAGACAACAACCCCTTGCCGTCCTCGACGATCATCGTCAACGTCGCCCGGGTGGCTCTGTGGGTCGCGAGCGGCAGTCTAATCCTCGACGTCTGCTTCGGCATCAAGGCGAATGGCCTGGTCGCCGCCCTCGGCGTTGGAGGCATCGCGATCTCGTTGGGCTTTCAGAGCACGCTCTCGAATCTGATCGGCGGCCTCATGATCACGTTCACCGGTATCGTGAAGCCGGATGACCACATCGAAGTGGGATCCAAGACCGGCGTGGTCCAGGACGTGACCTGGCGCCACACGACGATCCGCGACGGCCTGGGGCAGACGGTTATCGTCCCCAACTCGCAGATCTCGACGACGGCTCTCGTGCACCTGCTCCCGGCGAACCGCGTGGTCGTGCCCATCACCGTCAGTCGGTCGGTGCCCGAGGCCGGTATCGCCGGCGAGAGCTCTGGCGCGGATTCGCCTCAGGGGATCGACGAGCTATCCCGCTTGATCGTGAACGCGGCGCGCGCCGGAGCCTCGAAGGTGTCTCCCGTGGTTGACGGGCCGCGCGTCATCTTCTCCGCGATCACTGAGTTTGGCATTGAGGGGAAGATCATCCTAGCCATCCGGGACGATAGCAAGACCTCGGCGGCAGCCGACGCCACGGTGCGCGCCGTGGCGGACCTTGTGAGCTGAGTATTGGCTCGTTGCGCGATCGGTCGCGGGCCGCACAAAGAGCGGGTGGCGTGTCGTGGACGACCCGGCAGCGTGCGGTGCCCTTAGATCTCGCGAGGCGCTCCAAGCGCGGTGCGGAACTCGATCACGTTGCCTTTAGCCTTGCTTCACGTTGTTCTCCCAACGTGATCAGGCTCTTGCGCGGAGGCGTGCAAGCCCTCCGTGGCGACGCTAGTAGAAAATGTCAGATCTGCGTCATATACAAAGGATATTCAGGCTTTGCCACGTCCTTCCGCCACGAAACTCCGAGGTTGTCAGGAAGTAAGATTGCAAATATAAAAATATATTAAATAAAACCTGAGCATTAGGAACCACCGAACCTGGTGAGAAGCTTCCGATGACGCAGATCTGACATTTTCTACTAGCCGAGCACGGACCATCAAAATGGTGAACCAAAATAATAAGTATTGGAGGTCGCACGCGCATGGGAGCAGGACGCGAACCGCGACCACATGGTCATGCCGGGAATGGTATACCTCTCCCAGCCCACCGAGTACGGCACCCTCTACAGCCGCGATGAGCTTACGGCCATCTCGCATGCCGCGCACGCGCACGACATGACGCTGTTTGTGGACGGGGCGCGCCTCGCCTACGCCCTCGCCTCACCAGAAAACGACGTGACCCTCGAAGACCTGGCGCGGCTCTGCAACGTGTTCTACATCGGCGGGACCAAATGCGGGGCGCTGCTCGGAGAGGCCGTCGTGGTGCCTGATCCGCAGACCATCCCCCATTTCTTCACGCAGATCAAGCAGCATGGCGCCCTGCTCGCCAAAGGGCGGGTGCTCGGCGTGCAGTTCGAAGCTCTCTTCGAAAACGGACTTTATGGGCGCATAGGCCGCAATGCCGTGCGCTTCGCTGGAGAGATCACGGATGCGCTCCTGCAGCGTGGGGCCGAGCTGTCGGTCACGTCACCAACGAACCAGGTGTTCGCCAACGTGCCCGACGCGCTGCTTGACAGACTCAACGAGCGCGTGGACTACGGGTTCTGGGAGAAGACCGACGAGAACCACACGGCGATCCGCTTCGCAACGAGCTGGGCCACCCGCCGCGAGGAAGTGGACGCATTGCTGTCGTTGATCCAGGAGTTGGACTTCCGGGGTTGAGCCTGATGGGCACAGCTCCGCTGGCCGTGGCCCGGCTATCGATCTGGGGTACCTGCAGTCCAAAAAAGGGCCCGGGCAGGCCCACGGATGTGCGGCGGCGAATCACGCCGCGACATCCGCGAGACCGGCCCGGGCCCTCCCGTGAACGGTCGTAATGCCTTACGCCTTAGTACATACCGCCACCCTGCTGGCCGGCGGTTGCGGCAGCGATGGCATCCTCAAGCTGGGTGTTCTTGGGGATATCGGTGACCGTGGCCTCAGTGATGAGGATCAGGCTCGCCACGGAGGCGGCGTTCTGAAGCGTGGTGCGGGTGACCTTCACCGGGTCGAGCACGCCCATCTCGATCATGTCGCCCCACTCGCCGTTGGCGGAGTTCAGACCGTGGCCAGCCTCGAGATCGCGGACCTTGTCGACGACGACGGCGCCCTCGAACCCGGCGTTCTTGGCGATGGTGGCCACCGGGGCGGTCAACGCCTTCTTGACGATGTCGATACCGATCTGCTCCTCGGGGTCTGCGACCTCGATGTTGCCGAGCGCGCTCTCAGCGTCCATGAAGGCCACGCCGCCGCCGGCGACGATGCCCTCCTCGACGGCCGCGCGGGTCGCCTGCAGAGCGTCCTCAACGCGGTGCTTGATCTCCTTGAGCTCGGTCTCGGTGGCAGCGCCCACCTTGATGACGGCGACGCCGCCGGAGAGCTTGGCCAGGCGCTCCTGGAGCTTCTCGCGATCGAAGTCGGAGTCGGTGTGCTCGATCTCAGCCTTGATGGCGGCAACGCGGTCGGCGATGGCGCTCTTCTCACCGGCGCCGTCGACGATGGTGGTGTTGTCCTTGGTGACGGTCACGGACTTGGCCGTGCCGAGCATCTCAGCCGTGATATCGGCGACCTTGATGCCGAGCTCGTCCAGAGCGGCCTGGCCGCCGGTGAGGACGGCGATGTCCTCGAGCATGCGCTTGCGGCGGTCACCGTAGCCGGGGGCCTTCACGGCGCAGACGTTGAGGGCGCCGCGAATCTTGTTCAGCACGAGGGTCGGCAGGGCCTCGCCGTCGATGTCCTCGGCGATGATGAGCAGGCCCTTGCCGGCGCGGGAAACGGCCTCGAGCACGGGCATGATGTCCTGCACGTTGGAGATCTTCTGGTCGGTGATGAGGATGTAGGGGTCCTTCATCACGGCCTCCATGCGGTCGTTGTCCGTGACGAAGTAGGCGGAGACGTAGCCCTTGTCGAACTGCATGCCCTCGACGGTGTCGATCTGGATATCGAAGGTCTGGCCGTCCTCGACGGTGATGACGCCGTCCTTGCCGACGACATCCATGGCCTCGGCGATCTTGGCGCCGACCTCGGGGTCGCCGGCGGAGATGGTGCCGACCGACGCGATCTGCTCCTTGGTCTCAACGGGGCGCGCGACGGACTTCATGGCGTCGACGGCGGCGTTGACGGCCTTGTCGATGCCGCGGCGGATGGCGAGCGGGTTGGCGCCGGCGGCCACGTTGCGCAGGCCGTCGTTCACGATGGCCTGGGCGAGCAGGGTCGCGGTGGTGGTGCCGTCACCCACGGTGTCGTTGGTCTTGGTGGCGACCTCCTTGACCAGCTGGGCACCCATGTTCTCGATGTTGTCCTCGAGCTCGATCTCCTTGGCGACGGAGACGCCGTCGTTGGTGATGGTGGGGGCGCCGAAGGAGCGCTGCAGGGCCACGTAGCGGCCCTTGGGGCCCATCGTCACGGTGACCGCGTCGGCGAGGGTGTTGACGCCCTTGGCGAGCTTCGCGCGGGCGTCGGTGTTGAAGGTGATGTCCTTAGCCATAATGTTCAATCCTCCAGGTAGGTATTACGTGTGGAACCGTTGCGGTTACTCGACGACGGCGTAGATGTCGTCGGCGCGCATCAGGAGGTAATCCTCACCGTCGACCTTGACCTCGTTGCCACCGAACTTGCCGTAGATGACGACATCCCCGGCCTTGACATCGACGGGGATGCGCTCGCCGTTGTCGGCGCGCTTGCCCTCGCCCACCGCGACGACGGTGCCGCGCTGTGGCTTCTCCTGCGCGTTGCTGGCGATGTAGAGGCCCGAGGCGGTTTTCTGCTCGGCCGCATCCGGCTTGACCAGGACGCGATCTGCGAGAGGCTTGAGACTCATGGTGGATTCCTCCTTTGTTGATGGACGGGTCCACGCCCGCTCCTATCAAGCTTTTACGTACGGAGAGAATGGTACCCACCACGCCGAAGTTATACAACTCCGTATCAAAAAATCTTATAAATGGACGCTTAGATTTTCTGCCCGGCAGCTCCGCAGGTACGGCATCGAAAGACCGGCCGGTCAACGCGGTCCCGTCCTAGGCCAAGCAACCCCGCGACCGCATGCGATGCGCTGGCGCACAGGGACCCCGCATGGCGAGACAAGGCTGTCGTTAGCGCTCGTAGACGCAAGCCCCTCCGAGATAGGTGGCAAGGACCTGGGTGCCCTGGGCCACGTCAGGTGCGACCCCGAGCAGATCGCGGTCGAGCACCGTGAAGTCGGCCAGGTAGCCCGGGGCTATCCGCCCGAGCTCCGCCTCGCGGCCCGCAGCCGCCGCGCTCCCCACCGTATAGGCACGCAGGGCATCCGCCATGCCGATCCGCTCGCTCGGCAGCCAGCCGCCAGCCGGCTCATGGGTGAAGGGGTCTTGACGCGTGACCGCCGTGTAGAGCACGTTCATGCTGGTCACCGGCGTGATGGGAGAATCGGTCCCAAACGCCTGGTCAACGCCGGCGGCAAGGTAGCTTGCAAAGGGCCACATGATCTGTGCGCGTTCGGCTCCGAGATCGCGCTCGGGGCCACCTGGATCGAGGGTGATGTGGCATGGCTGAGAGCTGGCGAGCACGCCCGCCGCGCGGAGCCGTTCGATATCCCCCGGCAGGAGATTCTCAAGGTGCTCCAGGGTGTTGCGCCCCTGAGCTGGAGCCCCGAAGCGCTCCTGGGCCTCGCTGAAGATATCGATCGCCCGGCTGATCGCGGCGTCGCCGATGGTGTGGATACGCACCGCATGGCCGCGCTCAGCTGCAGCGAGCACAAGGGCGCGCATGCGCTCGGGATCGACCGTGAAACGCCCGCGATCGCCGGGGAAGCGCGGGTTGGCGTAGGGTTCAGTGAGAGCGGCCGTATGCTGGCTGGACACCCCGTCGAAGAACTGCTTGAAGCCGGGTGCGCGCAGGAGCCCGCCAAAGGCCGCGGGATCTGCGTACCGGCGCTGCATGTCCTCCAGACGCGACTGGTCATCCAGGAGCGTCGGGAAAAGGTGGGCCCGCAGCGTCATCCTTCCCCGTGCGGCCAGGGACTCGTACACATCGTCGAAGATGAAGTCGCAGCCGGGATTCGGCATGAGCGACATGTCGCAGATGCTCGTAATGCCCTGCTCGGCCATGCGCCCCATCTGGTCTGCGTAGGCTCCTTGGATGCGCTCGGGCGAAAGCCAACCGAGGACCCGTGGGAGGAGCTCCATAGCCGCCGCCTCGCGAACGATGCCTGTGAGCTCCCCAGACACATCGCGATCGTAGCTGCCGCCCACCGGCGGCACGCTGTCGCGTGCGATACCCAAGAGCTCGAGGGCGCGGCTGTTGAGCCAGAGGGTGTGGCCGTCACCGGAGTACATGGCGCAGGGGCGGTCGGGGAAGGCCTCATCGATGCTCGCCTTGGTGGGCGGGACCGGCGGATCCCACAGGTAGTCGCGCCAGCCCTGCGTGATGACCCAGGCGTCGGCGGGGAGACCCTCCGCGAACGCTCGCGTGCGCTCCACAAGGTCGGCCTCGGATTCACCGCGGGCCATGAGCATGTACGGAGACTCCCCCACCGCGGTATGAAAGAAATGCAGGTGGGCGTCATGGAATCCGGGACAGACGAAGGCGTCGCCGAGGTCGAGGACGCGGGTTGACGAGGGGACCGCGGCCACGACGTCATCAGGGCGACCGAGCAGGGCGATGCGGCCTCCCACGATCGCGAAGGCGAGCTCGCGGGGGCGTCGCTCCCCCGGCGCCGAGGTGAAGACGCGCGTGGACCGGACGACGAGGTCTGCGGGGATGGTCATGGGGCCGCCTTTCCTGGAATGGCTGGCGCCATCTTAGCGCAACGAGGTCGACGCGGACCGGCGGCAGGGCGACCTCCGGCCGTCGGCGAACCGCATACCGACTCGAGAGCCCCCATGCCATGAGCGGGCGGTCCGGTCGCGCGAAACCAGCCGGACATAAACGGACACTACAAAGGCAAATTTGTCCATCAAGCTCCGCCCTTCTGATAGCATGGCGGGACTTCGCGCGCCGCTCAGGCACGTCACCGAGACGCACGATCAAGGGGGAACCATGGCAGACACGAGCACCACCGCCAGTGAGGCAGCCGCCGCAGGAACAGGCCCGACACCCGCGAAAACGGGTTTCAAGGTCCCGCGCCTGCCGGGTGACATCATGATCTACCCGATGATCGTCGGCCTCCTCCTCAACACCTTCTGCCCCCAGATCCTGGAGATCGGCGGCTTCTTCACCGCGGCGACGCGCGGCGGCGCCAACGCCGTGGTTGCCGCCATCCTGCTCTTCGTGGGAGCCGGTATCTCATTCAAGGCCACGCCGGGCGCCATCAAGACGGGCATCGTCGTGCTCATCCCCAAGCTCGCCCTCGCCGCGGCCCTCGGCCTCGCGGTCGCCTACTTCTTCGACGACAACTTCCTGGGCCTCTCGTCGGTCGCCATCATCGGCGGCATCTCATTTTGCAACATGGCGCTCTACACGGGCATCATGGGCGAGTACGGCAACGAGGCCGAACAAGGCGCCGTCGGAATCCTGTTCCTGACCGCCGGGCCTACGATCACGATGGTGATCCTCGGCGTGTCGGGCCTGGCGAGCATCCCCGTTGGGACCGTCATCGGATCGGTCCTGCCGCTCGCCATCGGCATCGTGCTCGGCAACTGCTTTCCCTTCGTGCGCAAGCTCCTCACGCCCGGTGCGAACCCCGCCATCGCGCTCGTGGGCTTCCAGCTCGGCTGCTCGATGAGTCTCGCGAGTTTCATCGCGGGCGGGCTCTCTGGCATCCTGCTCGGCCTGGTGGCGCTGTTTGGCGTGGGCAGCGTGACCTGCCTGTTCGAGCGGCTCTGCGGCGGACGTGGTACGGCGGCCATCGCCTGCTCAACCGTGGCAGGAACGGCGATGACCACGCCTGCGGCCCTGGTGGAGGTAGCCCCTCAATACGCCGCCATCGCGCCCATGGCCTACGCCCAGATCGCCACGGCGGTTATCGTGACCGCGCTGCTGGCGCCCATCGTAACCGGCTGGTACAGCAAGCGGTTCTGCAAGGAGGATGCGGCGTAGTCTGGGATGCGAGGCCAGGGGCGGATCCCGTAGCTGACTAGCGGCTTTCCGTTCGGTCCGCCACATAGACCGGCGCAACATGTGGCACGGCACGGCGCGCGGCCCGGTACGCCATGCGGCTTGGCGCACGAAATTGCATTTCTTTGAGTTCTGCATAGGCGTATCGTTGTAGGTGCGAATATGGTTTAAGTTTCACCAGGTAGATAGCCTGCAAAACGGGGCGTTGCGAGTGAAACCACTCACAACGCCCCGTTTTTGACGGCCAATCTATGCATTGCTCTAGAAAACGCAAATCGGCTAACCAACCGCGCATTGAAACAAGAGCGAATTCCTATTGCGACGGTCAGGACGGCAGGACATCTCAGCGACTGATGGCCAGCCGTGCTGTACGCGCTCGCACGGTCAGTAGGCAGTCCCGGTGCGCGAGACGGCCCTCGATCAGGCTACCGCCTTTCGGGCCACGGCCGACTCAGCGACGAACGCACCGGCCCCCACGAGGGCGATCGCAGCCCCGGCGATGAGGAACCAGGCGTCAACGCCCAGTTCCTCCGCAATCGGCGAGGCTATAAGCAGACCCAGCGGCATGGTCACCGTGCTGATCATCTGGAAGGCCGAGAAAGCGCGACCCATCTTCATGGGATCGATCGTACGCTGCAGATAGGCCATGAGCGGCGTGTTGAACCCGTTACCCGCCGCCCCCATGACGGCGCAGAGCGCGACGAACACGAGCCAGCCGGTGTACGTCGGCGGCAGCAGACCGCTGGCCGCTGTCACCGCTCCGAGCACGACGAGCGAGAACAAGGCGAAGCGAACCTCGCGCTTGATCCTGATCTGGCTGATCACACCTCCGGCAATGAACATGCCGGCAGCCCACGACATCTCGACGATGCCGGCCTCCGCGCTCCCCAGGTCAAAATGGGCGCCCGTCATGAGCGGATAGTACGAGGACAGGGGCATGAAGAGGATCGAGAACAAGATGAACGCGGCAGCAACGACCGACAGGGAGGGATCCTCCCAATACACGGCAAGGCCCTCCTTGAGCTCCAGGAGAGGGTTCTGGGGTCGTGGCATCTCCGCGCTGGCCTTCGCGCGATGGGAGGGGATGGATACAAGGAGAAGCGCCCCCGAGGCGGCAAGGGCGCCGACCAGATCGGTTGCAAGCACCACGTTCAGTGGGAGCGCGCCGTAGAGGGCCGCACCTGCAACGGGGCCCAGCAGGAACGATGCCGACATGATCATCTGGCTGATGCCGCCCGCGCGGACAAGCTCGTCGGCGGGAACGTATTGCGGGGTCATCGCCTGCATGGCCGGACCTTGGAAGGCACCGAGAGCCGATCGCAAGGCGAGGACGGCGATGATCACCTCGGTTGAGGTGCCGGCGACACCCATGATGATCGCGAGCACCACGGCGAGGATGCCCACCGCGAGGTCGGAGAGTATGCAGATGATCTTTCGGTTGTAGCGATCGGCCACGATGCCCGCAATCGGCGAGAGCAGGGCTTGGGGCAGGAACCCCACCATCCCCGCGAGTCCCAGCGTGGAGGCGGAGCCCGTGGTGACGGTCAAGTGCCAGATCAGGGCAAATTGCACGGCGGAACTGCCGATGAGCGAAATACCCTGCCCCGCCATGACGGTGTAGAAGGTGCGCCTCCATGAGGAGTCACGCGGGGTACTTGAGATGGGGCCGTCCTGGTGCGATGCGGCGGGTTGGTCGGCTTGGGATTCCTCAGATGAGGTTCCCTGCATTTCGGATACGTTGACAGCTGAGGCCAAGGGCTCCTCCGCATGATGCGAAGCGGGCTCGGTCATATGGATTCCTTTCAAACGGAGGAAGGCATTGTCGTATGGTTTCGACCCTGCGTCAAGGGCGTTCTTCACCTGTGCTTTGTACCCCGTGCAATCGGAAGCAGACGCTCAAATTTGCCGTGTGTGATGCCGTGTTCGACGCCGAGTGCACCCGGTCACCGCGCATTTCGAGCTGTCTGTGGTCGGTATCCATAGATCTGATTTTTTTCGTATATATCCTCTTTACTCTTGGATCATCTTCCCCTGACTCATTTTAAAACTTTCAGAAGTGCGGCAGTGAATCGCGAACTTTTAGATAGCCTGCAAATTGGGTCAAAACTTACCTGCGGTTTTATCGATCAAATCAGTCCGCTACTCAACGTGATCCCATTTACTGCCGCACTTCTGGAAGTTTTCAACTTTAATGGCCTCATCTGCAGCATAGCGATGGAACAACTGCAAGGCGAAACGGATGCCGGTCTAAACCCATGAGCCGAGTGCCCCTTTGGCCGCATTATCCCGCATTCACGTAACGACGACCACGTGATCTGACGGCAATCCGTAGGCGTACACTGACGGGAGCAGGCATGATCGCAACCCGGGAGGAACAATGAAACTCGGCATCATCGGCGCGGGCGGGATCGTACGCGCGACTCTCCCTGATATCCAAGCCGCGGGCATTGAGGTCACGGCGATTGCCGGCACACCCCGCAGCGCCGCCCGGACCCGGGAGCTCGCCGCCACGCACGGCATCGAGCACACGTACACCGACGCCCATGATCTCTTGAATGCCGCCGAGGTCGACGCCGTCTACGTCGCCGTTCCTAACCATCTGCACGCCGAGATGGCCCGCCTTGCCCTTGAAGCCGGCGTTTCCGTGATCTGCGAGAAGCCCCTGACGAGCGCCTATGAGGAGGCGGTGGCGCTCGCCTCCATCGCCCGTGATAAGAACCTCTTCCTCTGGGAGGCCATCGTCCCGCTCCACCAGCCGAGCTTCCACCTCATGCGCGAGCAGCTCAAAAACCTTGGCGACATACGCATCGTCACCGCGAGCTACAGCCAATACTCCAGCCGCTTTGATGCCTTCCGGGAGGGCACGGTTCTGCCCGCCTTTGACCCTGTCTGCGCCGGCGGGGCCTTAATGGATCTGGGGATCTACGGGCTGAGCATGGTCATGGGGTTGTTCGGCACACCGGATCGCGCCCACTACGCGCCGAACATCACCCGTGGAATCGACACGAGCGGGATCATGCATCTCAACTACGGCAGCTTCCAAGCGAGCATCGTCTGCGCGAAGGACTGCGACGGTGCCTCGGGGCTCTCCGTGCAAGGGACCCGCGGCTACTTGAAAAGCGAACTCCCGCCCAACGACTGCGGTCACTTCACCGTGCACATGCACGGGGGCGAGGCTCTGCAGCTCGGAGCCGATGCGCCCTCCCGCTTCCTCCAGGAGTTCAAAGACTTCAAGCGCCAGTGGGACGAGGACGACACGAGCTCCTGCTACGAAGAACTCGAACGGAGCCTTGACATCTCGCGCACCCTGCACACCATGCGCAAAGCCGCCGGGATCGTCTTCCCCGCTGACAGCATGATGACACACTAACCGGCAGCCCAAGACCTTTGAATCTCTCGACTGCACCCCCCCCCTCCTCTACCAGGGAGTATGAAAAGGGTTAAATAGTCTAAACAGGTGTGCAAGGCGCAAAGCGCCAAGCACACCTGACATATTTCCACTCTCCACGCCACGTGGGAGCCGTAAACGGAAGGGACCCCCGGGGCACCCTGAAGGTGTTCTGAGGCGCGCAGCGCCGAACACACCTGAAGGGTGCCCCGGGGGTCCCGGTACGCGAGTTCTAGACTCCCTGGCTTAGAACTTGTGGCCGCACTTCTTGCAGACGCGCAGCTTGTTCTTGCCGTCCTTCTCGTGGCCCACGCGGGTGCGCTGACCGCACTCGGGGCAGACGAGGTTCACATTGGACGCGTCGATGGCAGCCTCCTGCGAGACGATCCCGCCCTGCTGGTTCTGCTGGTTGGGCTTGACGGCCTTCTTCACGACGGCCACGCCCTCGACAACGACCTTACCCTCCGCAGGGAGCGCGCGCAGGACGGTGCCCTGCTTGCCGCGATCCTTGCCGGAGAGCACCTCGACCTTGTCGCCCTTCTTGATGGACATAGACATATGGTCTCTCCCTTACTTAGAGGGTCTCGGGTGCGAGCGAGACGATCTTCATGTACTTCTTGTCGCGCAGCTCACGAGCGACGGGCCCGAAGATACGGGTGCCGACGGGAGCACCGTCGTTGTTGATCACGACGGCGGCGTTGTCATCGAAGCGGATGTAGGAGCCGTCGCGACGACGGACCTCCTTGACCGTGCGGACGACGACGCAGCGGACAACGTCCTTCTTCTTGACGTTGGCGCCCGGCGTTGCCTCCTGCACGGCGGCGATGATGACATCGCCGATCCCCGCGTAACGGCGCTTGGAGCCACCAAGCACCTTGATGCAGCGAACCTTGCGCGCGCCGGAGTTGTCGGCGACGTTCAGCATGGTTTGCATTTGAATCATGGTAGTTCCTCCGAACTAGAAGACCGATGAGAGGTGCGCCGGCCATACGAGGCGCGGGCTGCGCCCGACCGGACGCACGTCACCGGAGTGTACAGTCGCCAGAGCTTACTTGGCGCGCTCGACGATGTCGGTCAGGCGCCAACGCTTGGTTGCAGACATGGGGCGGCACTCCATGACCTTGACGGTATCGCCAAGACCGGCCGTGTTCTCCTCGTCGTGCACGTGAAGCTTCTTGGAGCTTTTCACCATCTTGCCGTACTTGGGGTGACGCTTGCGCTCCGTGATTTCGACAACAATGGACTTGTTGCCGGCGATGGAGACCACGACGCCCTGGCGGACCTTGCGCGCGTTGCGCTCAGTTGCTTCAGCCATGTTTCACTCCTGACTGTTCTACTCGGCCGCAGCGGCGTTGGCTGCTGCGATCTGACGGGCGCGCTGCTCCGTGAGGACACGAGCGATGTCCTTCTTCACGGTCTTGACGCGGGCGGTGTTGTCCAGCTGGCTCGTGGCCATCTGGAAACGAAGGTTAAAGAGCTCGGCGCGACCCTCCTTCAGCTTCTCAGCCAGGGCCTCATCCGACAGCTCACGAATCTCTGCGGGCTTCATTTACTTATCCTCCCCGGAATCGCTCGCGGCGCGGGACACGATCTTGGTCTTGATGGGCAGCTTATGCTGGGCCAGACGCAGGGCCTCACGCGCGATCTCCTCGGACACGCCCGAGATCTCGAACATGATGCGGCCCGGCTTGACGACGGCCACCCACTCCTCGGGGTTGCCCTTACCGGAGCCCATGCGGGTCTCCGCGGGCTTCTTGGTGATCGGCTTATCCGGGAAGATCGTGATGAACACGCGGCCGCCACGCTTCATGTAACGGGTCATGGCGATACGCGCGGCCTCGATCTGACGGTTGGTGATCCAGTGGCGGTCGAGCGCCTGGAGACCGAACTCACCGAAGTGGAGCTCGGTGTGGCCCTTGGCCGTACCCTTCATGGAGCCACGCTGCACCTTGCGGTGCAGGACACGCTTGGGGGCAAGCACTAGCGACCCCTCCTCTCAGAATTGCGGCGACGCGGACGGCTGGGGCCCTCGAGCGCCGGGTTCGGCAGGTCCTGGCCGGGGAGCTTCTCGCCCACGTAGATCCAGACCTTCACGCCGCAGGCGCCCATCGTGGTGCGGGCGGTGGCGGTGCCGTAATCGATCTTGGCGCGGAGCGTGTGCAGAGGCACGCGACCCTCGCGGTACCACTCGCGGCGGCCCATCTCGGCGCCGCCGAGACGACCGGAGCACTGGATACGGATGCCCTTGGCGCCCGCCTTGCGCGCGGACTGCACGGCCTTGCGCATGGCGCGGCGGAAGGCCACGCGGCCCTCGAGCTGCTCGGCGATGGACTGGGCTACAAGCTCGGCGTCGAGCTCGGGACGCTTGATCTCGATGACGTCGACGGAGAGGTTGCCGCGGGTGACGCCGGCGACACGCTCGAGCTCCGTGCGGAGCTGATCGATCTCAGCGCCCTTCTTGCCGATCACGATGCCGGGGCGGGCGGTCAGGATGATGACCTTGACCTTGTCGCCGGCACGCTCGATCTCGATGCGGGAGACGGCGGCGCGGGCGAGGCGCTTCTTCAGGAAGGAGCGGATCTCGATGTCGTTGCCAAGCGTCTTGGCGTAATCCTTCTCAGCGAACCAGCGGGAGCGCCAGTCCTCAGTGATGCCAAGGCGGAAACCGGTGGGGTAGACTTTCTGACCCATGCTTCGCTTACGCCTCCTTTCGGGGAGCGACGATGATCGTGATGTGGCTCGTGCGCTTCAGAATGCGGGAAGCGGAGCCCTTGGCGCGGGGGCGGATACGCTTGAGCGTCGGACCCTCGTCCACATACGCGTACTTGATGAAGAGGTCATCGGCGCGCATGCCGTTGTTGTTCTCGGCGTTGGCCACGGCGGAACGGAGGACCTTCTCCACGTCCACGGCCACGTTGCGCTCGCTGAAGTGAAGGATGTCGAAAGCAGCGGCCACGGACTTACCGCGGACGAGGTCGACGACCAGGCGAGCCTTGCCGGGGGACACGCGCACGTACTTGGCCGTGGCGCGCACCTCGCGGGTCTGGGTGTCAGTTGACTGAGTTGCCATTTACGAGAAACCCCCTACTTGGCCTTGTGGCCACGGAACGTGCGAGTCGGCGCGAACTCGCCCAGCTTATGACCAACCATGGACTCGGTGATGTACACGGGCACGTGCTTGCGGCCGTCGTGCACGGCGATGGTGTGGCCGACCATCTCGGGGAAGATGGTGCTGGCGCGCGACCAGGTCTTCACGACGTCCTTTTTGCCCGCCTCGTTCATCGCGGTGATACGCGAGAGGAGGCGCGTCTCTACAAACGGGCCCTTTTTGAGACTTCTGCTCATTTGTGCTTACTCCTAACTCGGTATCGTTACTTGGTCTTGCGACGACGGATGATGAGGGCGTTCGAAGCCTTCTTCTTCTTGCGCGTGCGGTAGCCCTTGGTCGGCTTGCCCCACGGGGTCACGGACGGACGACCGGAGGTGTGGTTCTTGCCCTCACCACCGCCGTGCGGGTGGTCGACCGGGTTCATGACCGTACCACGGACGGTCGGACGGACGTTCAGCTTGCGCTTGCGGCCGGCCTTGCCGATCACGATGTTGGAGTGGTCGGCGTTGCCGACCTCACCCACGGTGGCGCGGCAGGTCACGAGGATGCGGCGCATCTCGGAGCTGGGCATACGCACGATCGCGTACTTGCCCTCCTTGCCCATGAGCTGGCAGGCGGTGCCGGCGGAGCGGGCGATCGCAGCGCCCTTGCCCGGCTGGAACTCAATCGCGTGGATGAGCGTACCGACGGGGATCTCGGAGAGCGGCATCGCGTTGCCGGGCTTGATGTCGGAACCGGCGCCGGAGACGACGGTGTCGCCCACCTGCAGGTCCTTCGGGGCCAGAATGTAGCGCTTCTCGCCATCCACATAGTGGAGCAGGGCGATGCGGGCGGAGCGGTTGGGGTCGTACTCGATGGTTGCGACCTTGGCCGGCACGCCGTCCTTGTTGCGCTTGAAGTCGATGCGGCGGTACTGACGCTTCACGCCGCCACCCTGGTGGCGGACGGTGATGCGGCCGGTGTTGTTACGGCCGGCCTTCTTCGGCAGCGGCTCGAGAAGGCTCTTCTCGGGCGTGGTGCAGGTGATCTCGGCGAAGTCGGAGATCGTCTGCCAGCGCCTGCCTGCGCTGGTCGGCTTGAGGTGCTTTACAGCCATTACCTATCCCTTTCATATCTGATCCGCTCGCCACCGCGCCAGGGAATACGCGCGCGATGACACCGGATTACCACGGTACCGGGCGGCTCCATTGTGGACCCCGGGACCTCACTCCCCGGAGTCCTGAGATCCCGGGGACTGACACACGGCTGCGGGCTTTAGGCCTGCGCGCCGAAGATCTCGATGCTATCGCCCTCGCGGAGCGTGACGATGGCCTTCTTCCAGGAGCGGGTCTTGCCGGCAACGTAGCGCACGCGCTTGGTCTTGGGCTTGACGCTCATGGTGTTGACGCGCGTCACCTTCACGTTGAAGAGCTCCTCGACGGCGTCCTTGATCTGGAACTTGTTCGCGTCCTTGGCGACCTCGAACGTGTACTTGTTCTCCTCCATAAGGGAGTACGCGCGCTCGGAGACGACGGGACGGATGATCACGTTGTGTGCGTCCATTTATGCAAGCACCTCCCCGAAGTGCATCGCGACGTCGGCGGGCATCACGAGAGCGCCGTTGTTGATGAGGTCGTAGGTGTTGGCCTCGGACGGCGTGATGATGAACGTCTTGGGAATGTTGCGGAAGGACAGGAAGGCGTTGACGTCGTCCTCGCGAACGATGATCGTCAGGCGCTTGCCCTCAAGGCCGAGGGCCTTGATGAGCGCCATGGCAGCCTTGGTGGACGGCTTCTCGAAGCCGTAGTCCTCCACGAGGACGAGCTCGTTGTCGCGCACCTTCGCGGAGAGCGCGGAGCGCATGGCGAGCTTGACCTCCTTGTTGTTCATGCGCTTGGCGTAGGAGCGGGGCTTCGGAGCGAAGACCACGCCGCCGTGACGCCACTGCGGGGAACGAGTGGAACCCTGGCGGGCACGGCCGGTGCCCTTCTGCCGCCACGGCTTCTTGCCGCCGCCGGAGACCTCGGAACGGGTCTTGGCGGACTGGGTGCCCTGACGCCAGCTGGCCTGCTGGAGGGTGACGATGTGGTGCATGATGTGGGTGTTCGGCTCGATGCCGTAGACGCCCTCAGCGAGCTCGACCTCAGCGGCCTTGTTGCCCTCGCTGTTCTTGACTTCAAACTTAGACATGTGGCGTATCTCCTTTGCCCTTAGGCCATGCGGATGGCGACCAGACCATTCTTGGCACCAGGGACCGCGCCCTTGACAAGAATGAGGTTCTGCTCGGCATCGATGCGGACAACGGAAAGGTTCTTCACCGTCACGCGCTCATTGCCCATGTGACCGGCCATCTTGACGCCCTTGAGGACGCGCGCGGGGTAGGCGCACTGGCCGATGGAGCCCGGGTGACGCTTGAAGTGGGAGCCGTGGGTCATGGGACCGCGACGCTGGCCCCAGCGCTTGATGCGACCCTGGAAGCCCTTGCCCTTGGAAGTACCGATGACGTCGACCTTGGCGGTGTCCTGGAAATCAGCGACGGTGACGACGTCGCCGACCTTGTGCTCCTCGCCCGAGGCAACACGGACCTCGCGCAGGTAGCGGACGGGCTCGACGCCGGCCTTGGCGAAGTGACCAGCCATGGGCTTGTTCACGTTCTTGGCCTTGATGTCGCCGAAACCGATCTGGACAGCGTCGTAGCCGTCGGTCGCCTCAGATTTAACCTGCGAGACGGTGCAGGGGCCAGCCTGGATGACCGTGACGGGAACGATGTTGTCGTTCTCGTCCCAAACCTGGGTCATACCGATCTTGCGGCCGAGAATCATGCTGATCATTCAGTGATCCTAACCTTCGGTGGTCTTGGGCCAATGCGAGCACCCCTTGCGCTCGCTCCCAGCGGACCACAACTGACTGCGCGCCCCGTCTCGGTGCTGGAACCGCTCGGACCTCCCAACCGCGCAACCCGTAGCGGTCGAAATGTCCAGGCAGCATCCTCCCCTGGACTGGGCACAGCCTGGTTAGTATACACGCGCACGGGCGTATCCATCGAGATTCACAATTGCTGCATGAATTGAATGCGGAGGTCAGGGGTTTGGCGCGGGCGTGGGTGGGTCTCGGGGCTTTTGGCGGGCGCAGGTTGCGGCGGGGCTGGTGTGTGTCGGCCTGGTCACCCGCGCCACTGCAGCTCGCCGGGCACCTGCGTGTGACGCGCGGCTATGCCCCTGTCGGGTCGATGATCCCTGTGTTTGTGAAAGCACCGGTTTTCCGGTCGAAATCGAACACGAGGATGAAGCAGTTGCCGATCCAGACGTCCTGCGGGCACCGGGCTCGGTCTGCCCAGGCCGCCTTGAACTGGGCGACCGCCGATCCATGTGAGACCGCGAGCACCCGCTCGGAGCCGGGGGCGTGCATGATCTTCGTGAGCGTTCGCACCATCCGCTCCCTTAACGCCGCACTCCCCTCCCCGCCGAAGGCCACGACGCCCTCGCCGGGATCCCAGAGGTCGGAGGGGACTTGATCGCGCGGACCGCCTTCGAGGGATCCGTAGCTGCGCTCGATCAGCCCGTCGTCGATCTCCAGCGGGGGCACGGGCTGCGGCGTACTCGGGTTGGCGGGGCGCCTTTGATCGTGCCGGTCACCTTTGCTTTCGACCATCCCGTCCAGCAGCTCCGACCTCAGCAGCGAAAGTGTCGCCCGAGCACGGCCGAGCGGCGATGAGATGAGCCTCGTTGGCATGATCCCCTGCGCTGCCAGCCAGCGTCTCGCCGCACGGGCCTGGGCGCACCCCAACTCTGTTAACGGTGAATCGCAGTGCCCCTGCACCAGACCGGCGACGTTGAACTCCGTCTGGCCATGGCGCATGAGGTAGAGGGTGGGCACGGGATCTCCTTTTGACGTGCGAAACGCAATGGGGTCATTGTGGCACGTGGGCGCGATGGGAGTGTGTAGAGCCTGGGTCTGCAAGAAATTCTGCGGCTTGGTGGGCTTCTCCTATCCCAGGCGATAGCTTAGCCGCCCTCGGTGTTCACGACGAGAATATCCTGCAGGGCCCTCCCGCCGTGGGCGGAAGTTCCCAACGGTTTGGTGTGGTTTTTCCTTCTTGGACAGTATTTCTCATCGGCTTGGCGTGGGTTTTGGCTGAGGAGCTGCGTAGCAGGCGTTCCGCGTCCATGAAACCCTCAGGTACAGAGCTCGGTCATTCTGTAGCTACATTCTGCATCGCCCAGAACCCACACCAATCCGAACATTTTGGGGGTGCGGACAAAAAGTTGGACACCGCGGAGGTGCCCAGACGGGAGGTCCGCATGCACGACAAGGTCGAGGTCGAGCTGTTCCTGCTGGCGCGCGAGGAGGGGATGGGCGTGTCGGAGGCCGCCCGGTTCGCCGGCGTCGGCCGCGGAGAGGCCAGCCATTGGGAGGCCGGCGAGCTGCCGCGCAGCTACACCGGGAGGCCGTGGGGCTCCGGCGCGGGTGGAATCGGGTCCAGGAGGAGCCCGGCGAGGAGGGAGCCCGACATGGAGATCCGAGGCCTCTTCGACCCGCCCGGGGAGGGGCCGCTGTCCGGCCTCACCCCCGACCAGGTGGAGAACGCTCTGCTCAGGGCGGTGTTGGACGACCTAAAAGCGGGAGGCTCGCCGCCGGCTACGATGTCGACCGCGAGCTCGTGCGCGCTCGCGGGAAGATTGATCGCGGCGACCGGCCTGTCCCAGACCTTGGTTCTCCGGTTTTTGGGGATCGCCAGGAGCNGGCCGGACGCGGCGCTCGCGGACTCGAGCCTCTCGGCGGCCTGCGCGACCCTGTCCCCGCGCGAGCGCCCGGTGGTCCACTCCGACCGCGGCTGCCACTACCGCTGGCCGGGGTGGGTCTCGATCTGCGAGGCCCACGGCCTGGTCAGGAGCATGTCGCGCAAGGGCAGGAGCCCGGACAACGCGCGGGCGGAGGGCTTCTTCGGCCTGCTCAAGAACGAGTTCCTCCGATGCCGCGACTGGGCGGGGGTGACGGCGGGCCGCTTCATCGCGGAACTCGACGCCTGGATCGAGTGGTACCGCGCGGGCAGGATGAAGCGCTCGCTCGGCTGGAGGACGATGGACGAGAACCGCAGGGCCCTGGGCTACGCGGTGTAGGATGTGTACAGGAAAACGTCCGCACCCCCTTTCTGCGCGCGACGGGAGAAGCCCACACCAAACCGTGCAGCTGGACAGAGACGAAGGCACTTCCCCTCGATCGGCCAAGCGCCCTGAGCTCCGCTATGAAAGCGCGGGCGCCCATCGAATGATCGCGGCACGTTCTGGCGCTACGCATACCTGGGCATGCCGACCCATTGGTGCCTAGCATGCCGCACCGAAGCACGACGCGTCCGCCCCCTCCGCGACAGTCGCACAAGAAGAAAGGGGCCGGCGAACCGACCCCTTTCTTAATATATGTACGGTGGAATCTCCTCATTTCTCGCACACGATGTTGGTTGGGACGTTGCTTCAGCCCCTTGGCTCGCTTGGTCACCGGCCCTTCCCTCCGATCCGCTCGGAAAGCGTGGGCGAGTCCGCTCGCTCCTAGTGCATAGGGAGGGTCTCGATACAGGAAGCGAGCCCCAGAGCTGATATCTCTTCTGAGCCCACTGGAACCACCTCCTCAGCCGGTCGCCCGTTTGGCGCGACGATGTTTCGGTACTTCTACTATGCCCGGTTACATGTGCAGTATGCGTTCGTCGCGAAGGCACCCTGCAAACGGCATGAAACACTGTGCGAACGGTTGGCACGGCGTAGTCGCCGCGGGGCCGAGCGGAGTCAGTCATAGAACATTTCACGACCACTTTCTCAACCCTAGCAGCTCGTCCGGACACAAGTCCGATCGACGTCATGAACGGGAGCCATGACCCACGAAGACCGTGAAAAAGACGCCCGACGGAGCGAGAGCACGCATAACATGGGTACAAGCACCCCTAGCAATGTACGACCTCACGAGAGGAACCACCATGGCCACCACCTATGAGCTCTTCATACTGCCCACCTGCCCGTATTGCCGCAAAGTGCTGCTCTTCATGAGCCAGCATGGCATCGAGCTGCCGCAGCGCGATATCAGCGCAGATCCGGAGGCCCGTGCCACGCTCGAGCGCGTGGGCGGCAAGACGCAGGTGCCGTGCCTGTTCATCGACGGCAAGCCGATGTACGAGTCGGACGACATCATCGCGTACCTCTCCGACACATTCGCCGATGGCGCCAAGCCCACCATCTCCGCCGAGGAGCAGGCGGAGCTCGACGGCGGCGCGACCTGCTCGATCTTCAAATGACGCACATCGCTCAGTTCATCCAAATAGCAAGCAGTTAAAGCCGTACGACGGCAAGCACGCCCAAAAGCAAAAAGCCCCTTGGCTCGAAGAACCAAGGGGCTTTCGCATACCGACGAACGGTCGAGACCGAAGCTTAGAGCTTGATCTCGATGTCCACACCGGCCGGCAGGTCGAGACGCATCAGCGAATCGACGGTGCCGGAGGTCGGGTCGAGGATGTCGATGAGGCGCTTGTGGGTGCGCATCTCGAACTGCTCGCGGGAGTCCTTGTCCACGTGCGGCGAGCGGATGACCGTGTACAGGTTGCGCTCAGTGGGCAGCGGAATGGGACCGGACACGCGAGCGCCGGTCTTCTGGGCGGTCTCGACGATGAGCTTCGCGGACTGGTCGACGACCTCGTGATCGTAGCCCTTGAGGCGGATACGAATCTTCTGGCTAGACAACTTCTACCTCCACTAAAGAGAACTAGGCGATTGACTTCAGGGCTTAGGCGTTGCCGCCGGCCTTGCTGATGACTTCCTCGGTGACCGACTTGGGTGCCGGCTCGTAGGAGTCGAACTGCATGGTGTAGGACGCGCGGCCCTGGGTCTGGGAGCGGAGGTCGGTGGCGTAGCCGAACATCTCGCCCAGCGGCACCTTGGCGCGGATGACCTTGTTGCCGGAGCGGTCGTCCATGCCCTCGATCTTGCCGCGACGGCCCGACAGGTTACCCATGACGTCGCCCATGTACTGCTCAGGCGTCTCGACCTCGACGGCCATGACGGGCTCGAGCAGGATGGGGTCGGACTTCTTGAGGGCGTCCTTGATTGCCATGGAACCGGCGATCTTGAAGGCGGCCTCGGAGGAGTCGACCTCGTGGTAGGAACCGTCAAAGAGGGTGACCTTGACGTCGATGACCGGATAACCGGCGATGACGCCCGTGTTCAGCGCCTCCTGGATGCCCTTGTCGATAGACGGGATGTACTCCTTCGGCACGACACCGCCGACGATGCCGTTGACGAACTCGTAGCCGAAGCCCTCCTCCATCTTCTCGAGCTTGATGACGGCGTGACCGTACTGGCCGCGACCACCGGACTGGCGGACGAACTTGCCCTCGGCCTTCTCGACGTCGTGACCCGGGGCCTCACGATAGGCGACCTGGGGCTTACCGACGTTCGCGTCAACCTTGAACTCGCGGAGCAGACGGTCGACGATGATCTCGAGGTGCAGCTCGCCCATGCCGGCGATGATGGTCTGGCCGGTCTCGTGGTTCGTGGACACCTGGAAGGTCGGGTCCTCCTCGGCGAGCTTGGTGAGGGCGAGGCCCATCTTGTCCTGCTCGGCCTTGGTCTTGGGCTCGATGGCGATGTCGATGACCGGGTCGGGGAACTCCATGGACTCGAGGATGATCTCCTTGCCCTCCTCGCAGAGGGTGTCGCCCGTGGTGGTGTTCTTGAAGCCGACGGCGGCGAGGATGTCGCCGGTCTCGCAGGAGTCCTGGTCGATGCGCTCGTTGGCGTTCATCTCAAGGATGCGGCCGAGGCGCTCGCGCTGACCGGTGGTGGCGTTCACCACGTAGGAGCCAGCCGTGGCCTTACCGGAGTAGACGCGGAAGAAGGTGAGCTTACCGACGAAGGGATCCGTGGAGACCTTGAACGCGAGCGCGGAGAAGGGCTCGTCGTTCGAGGGCTTGCGGTCCGCGGGCTCACCGGTCTTGGGGTCGGTGCCCTCGACGGCGGACACATCGAGCGGGCTCGGGAGGTAGTCGACGACGGCGTCGAGCAGCTCCTGGACACCCTTGTTCTTGTAGGCGGAGCCCACGAGGACCGGGTTCAGCTCGTTGGCGAGCACGCCCTTGCGGATCGCGGCCTTGAGCATGTCGGCCTCGATCTCCTCGTCCTCGAGGACCATCATCATGAGCTCATCGTCGAACTCGGCGGCGGCGTCGAGCAGCTCGGAGCGCTTCTCAGCGGCGAGCTCGGCGAACTCGGCCGGGATGGCGTCCATCGGCTCGGGATAGGTCATGCCCTTGTCGTCGGCCTTGAAATCCCACGCGGTCATGGTGACGAGGTCGATGATGCCCCAGAAGTTGTCCTCAGCGCCCATGGGCAGCTGGATGGCGACGGCCTTGGCGTGCAGGCGCTCCTTCATGGTGTCGATGGCATGGAAGAAGTCAGCGCCCACGCGGTCGAACTTGTTGATGAAGGCGATGCGGGGGACGCCGAAGTTGCGGGCCTGGCGCCACACGGTCTCAGACTGGGGCTGGACGCCGGCAACGGCGTCGAACACGGCGACGGCACCGTCGAGGACGCGCAGGGAGCGCTCGACCTCGGCCGTGAAGTCCACGTGGCCCGGGGTGTCGATGATCTGGATGCGGTACTCGGAACCGTCCTTCTTCCAGAAGCAGGTGGTGGCAGCGGACTGGATGGTCACGCCGCGCTCCTGCTCCTGCACCATGAAGTCCATGGTGGCGGCACCCTCGTGCACCTCGCCGATCTTGTGCGTCTTGCCCGTGTAGTACAGGATGCGCTCGGTCGTGGTGGTCTTACCGGCATCGATGTGGGCCATGATGCCGATGTTGCGGGTGTCCTTCAGGTTGTACTTGGTTTTAGCCATGGTAGTGGGTTCCTCTCTGGCTTACCAACGGTAGTGCGAGAAGGCGCGGTTGGCCTCGGCCATCTTGAAGACGTCCTCGCGGCGCTTGACGGAGGCGCCGACGCCGTTGGAGGCGTCGAGGATCTCGTTGGCGAGGCGCTCGGCCATGGTGTTCTCCTTGCGGGCACGGCTGAACGTGACGATCCAGCGGATGGCCAGCTGCGTGGCGCGGTGGGAGTTGACCTCCATGGGGACCTGGTAGGTGGCGCCACCGACGCGCTTGGGCTTGACCTCGAGGGTCGGGCGGACGTTGTCCATGGCCTTCTTGAAGACGGCCAGGGCGTCGCCCTCGGACTTGGCGGCGACGATATCGAAGGCACCGTAGACCACGCGCTCGGCGGTGGCCTTCTTGCCATCGAGAAGGATCTTGTTGATGAGCTGCGTCACGAGGCGGTTGTTGTAGACGGAGTCCGGCTGAACCTCGCGACGGGTAGCGGATGCACGACGCGGCATGTGTTATCTCCTCTTACGTGTTAGCTTGATCTGGTGGACGTCAGCGTTATTTGGGGCGCTTGACGCCGTAGCGGGAGCGGGCCTGCTTGCGGTTGTTGACCGGGGCGCAGTCGTACGCACCGCGCACGATCTTGTAGCGCACACCAGGGAGGTCGCGGACGCGGCCGCCGCGGACGAGCACGATGGAGTGCTCCTGCAGGTTGTGGCCCTCGCCGGGAATGTAAGCGGTGACCTCGATGCCGTTGACAAGACGCACACGGGCGACCTTGCGCAGAGCCGAGTTCGGCTTCTTGGGCGACGTGGTGAAGACACGGGTGCACACACCGCGCTTCTGCGAGTTGTGCTGCAGTGCCGCGTTCTTGGACTTCTTGGCGGACGACGTGCGGCCCTGACGAACCAGCTGGTTGATAGTAGGCAAAGCGTACTCCTTTTCGATTTGCTTCCAGCCCTGTACTATGTGCAACGGCTTGAAACGAGGCGGCAGCATCCGCCCGCGAATCATGCGGTCGATACGTTACGCGCGTAGGGCTGTGGTGTCAACAGACCACGTACCCGGGCGTTCCCCTATTTTGACCTGAATACGCGGAATTTCCATATTGCAGCTACGCCATGCTCTCGCAGACGGCTAACAGCAGGCAGCAACCTGTGAACCGTGTTTGAAATTGGCTACCCTCTCATGTTCCCGCACCTTGAAACAAGATCGGTTCGCCCCGAGCGTACCCACCTAGTGGAAAATGTCAGATCTGAGTCTATTCACGGCAGGATCGACCGCCTTGTAGCGTTCTTTACCGATATGGCAGCTTCTCAAGAAGGTGTCGTTCCATCGAAATATTGCATTTCGCAAGATATGACATGTATCGTTTGGCAATTAGAAGGCTCTGCCCCGTTGCCCCGCGCTGCAATGACGCAGATCTGACATTTTCTACTTGCTCAGCTGTGGGGCCGAAAATCGCCATCCATTGATATGAGAATACTAACTAACTTTTCTATTTTTATGAATATACTGACATCCGCACGCATACGAAAGCGGCCATCAGCAGCTCAACCGCATCTGAACGACGGTGCACCCTGCTTCGACAAGGTTGGAAATATGCGAGCGATCTCTGGCGGCACCGGTCTAACCCCGGTTTAACGTGAAGCGGCGCTGAAATGCCTTGTTTAGATCTCCTTGCCCAGCTCACCTTCGTCGCACCATGGCTGTCCACCGCAGCAGCTTGAAGAGCAGTTACGCCATCAAAAAAGGGGCGCCCCGGCAGGGGCGCCCCCTTTAGAAAACCTGGTGAGGTGATCGCGCTACTCGGCGGTCTCCTCGGAAGCAGACTCGGCCTCATCGCCGGCAGCCTCGTCGGTGGCAACCTCGGCCTCAGCCTCGACGGTCTCCTCAGCAGCCTCGGGAGCAGCATCCTCAGCGGCGGCCTCCTCCTTCACGACCTTCTTCGGAGCAGCAGCCTTGACCGGAGCGGCCTTCTTGACCTTCTTCTGCACCGGCTCGGTCACGAGCTCGATGATGACCATCTCGGCGCTGTCGCCCTTGCGAGGACCGAGCTTCATGATGCGGGTGTACCCGCCATCGCGGTCAGCCCACATGCCCTGAGCGGCCTTGTCGAAGATCTCGGCGACGAGCTGCTTGTCGCCGAGCTTGGCGATGGCAAGGCGGCGGGAGTGCAGGTCGCCCTTCTTCGCCCAGGTCACGATCGGCTCAGCGTAGCCGCGCAGCGCCTTGGCGCGCGTGATCGTGGTCTTGATGCGGTCGTTCTCGAAGAGCGCCTTGGCGAGGCTCTTCTTGATGGCCTTGGTGTGCGCGGCGGACGAACCGAGCTTCAGGCCTTTCTTCTTGTTGTGACGCATGGTCGTTCTCCTCTAGAACACGAACTTAGGCCTTGAGGCCCAGGCCCATGGATTCAAGCTTGTCCTTGACTTCCTCGATCGACTTCACACCGAAGTTGCGGATGTTCAGCAGATCGTTCTCCGAGAACTCCACAAGCTGGCGCACCGAATGGATGCTCGCACGCTTGAGGCAGTTGTAGGAGCGCACCGACAGGTCGAGATCCTCGATCTGCTTGTCGAGCTCGGCGTTGTCGTTGGTCTGCTCCGGGGCGAAGATGGACGCATCCTCCTCTTCCTCCGGATCGTCGGCGAGGTTCATGAAGGCGGCCATGTGCTGGTTGATGATATTGGCGGCCTGCACGACGGCCTCACGAGGGGTGAGCGCGCCGTTGGTCTCGATCTCGAGGACCAGGCGGTCGTAGTCGGTGTGCTGGCCCACGCGAAACGGCTCGACGAGCTTCGCGCAGCGGTGCACGGGCGAGTACAGCGAGTCCACGTGGATGATCCCGATGGGATCGTTGTCGCGCTTGTTCGCCTCAGCGGAGACATAGCCGCGGCCGTAGCCGATGCGCATGCTCATAGTGAGGTGGCCGCCCTCGGTGAGGGTGGCGATGTGCTGCTCGGGGTTGACCAGCTCGAACTCCGACGGGATGAAGAAGTCGGCGCCGGTGACCTCGCAGGGGCCGTTGACCGAGATGGTCGCCGTGGCCTCACCCGTGGTTCCGAGTGAGTGGAACACCAGACCCTTGACGTTCAGGACGATATCGGTGACATCCTCGACCATGTTGTCGATGGCCATGAACTCGTGCTGCGCGCCGTCAATCTGGATCGCCTCGACCGCGGCGCCCTCCAGAGAGGAGAGCAGGACGCGGCGCAGCGAGTTGCCCAGCGTGTCGCCGTAGCCGCGCTCGAGGGGCTCGACGGAGACGCGGGCGCAGGTGTCGTTGATCTCTTCGACCTGAACCTGGGGCCTAATGAATTCTGACATGTATTACCTCCAGCTTCAGCAGCCCGATGGGACTACTTAGAGTAGAGCTCGACGATGAGCTGCTCCTTGATGTCACCGCTGATCTGCTCGCGTGCGGGGAGCGAGATCACGTTGCCGGAGAGCTTCTCGATGTCGACCTCGAGCCAACCGGGGACCTCGAAGCGCTCGGACGAGATCAGCGCCTCCTTGATGGGAAGGAGGTCGCGGAACTTCTGACCGACCGCGACAACGTCGCCAGCCTTGACCTGGTAGGAGGGGATGTCCACGCGGCGGCCGTTCACGGTGAAGTGACCGTGGCGGACGGACTGGCGGGCCTCCTTGCGGGTGCGGGCGAAGCCGAGTCGGAAGACGACGTTGTCGAGACGGCTCTCAAGGATGATGAGGAGGTTCTCACCGGTGATGCCGTTCATCTTGCGGGCGCGGTTGAAGTAGCCGTGGAACTGCTTCTCGAGCACGCCGTAGATGAACTTGACCTTCTGCTTCTCGCGCAGCTGCATGCCGTACTCGGATTCCTTGCGACGACGGCGGGGCTGGCGGATAGATTCCTTCTTGCTGCTGTAACCGAGCTCAGCGGGATCGAGCCCAAGCTGACGGCAGCGCTTAAGAACAGGAGTCCTGTCGATTGCCATAGTGTATCGATCCTTTCAGTTACACGCGGCGACGCTTCTTGGGGCGGCAGCCGTTGTGCGGGATGGGCGTCTTGTCCTGGATGCTCGAGACCTCGAGGCCGGCGGCCTGGAGGGAGCGGATCGCGGTCTCGCGACCGGAGCCGGGGCCCTTCACGAAGACGGACACCTTGTGCATGCCGTGCTCCATCGCGATCTTGGCGCAGGCCTCAGCGGCCATCTGGGCGGCGAACGGCGTGGACTTACGGGAGCCCTTGAAACCGACCGTGCCGGCAGACTTCCAGGCGATGACGTTGCCCTGAGCGTCCGTGATCGAGACAATCGTGTTGTTGAACGTGGAACGGATATGAGCCTGTCCCACGGAGACGTTCTTGCGGTCCGCGCGCTTCAAGCGGGTTGCGCCGCGAACGTTCTTCTTTGCAGTAGCCATCTAGCGCTCCTTATTTCTTCTTCTTAGCACCGATCTGACGCTTCGGACCCTTGCGGGTGCGAGCGTTGGTGTGCGTGCGCTGACCGCGGACCGGCAGGCCCTTGCGGTGACGCAGGCCACGGTTGCAGCCGATGTCCATAAGGCGCTTGACGTTCTGGTTGCGCTCACGGCGCAGATCGCCCTCGACCATCATGTTGTTCTGGTCGATGTAGGCGCGGATGGCGTTCACCTCGTCCTCGGTGAGATCCTTCACGCGAGTGTCGGAGTTGATGTTCGTCGCCTCGCAGATCTTGGAGGCGGTGGTGCGGCCGATGCCGTAGATGTAGGTCAGACCAATCTCAACGCGCTTCTCACGCGGAAGGTCGACACCATTGATACGGGCCAACGTTGATCTCCTCTCTTAGCCCTGGCGCTGCTTGTGGCGCGGGTTCTCGCAGATGACGAGCACCTTGCCGTGACGCCGAATGATCTTGCACTTATCGCACATCTTCTTGACAGAAGGACGTACCTTCATCGTTCTTCCTCTCGGTAGTGCTCAAACTCCAATGGAATGCGTATCTACTCGCCCAGCCGCAGGCGTGAATAACCGAACAGGTTCAAGCATGCGAGAGCGACTGAAAGGCTGAGCAATCCTTGCAGTCGCAGACGGCAGCTATGTGCTAGCGTTTACTTGTAGCGATAGGTGATGCGCCCGCGCGTGAGATCGTAGGGGGAAAGCTCCACGACGACCTTATCGCCCGGGAGGATGCGGATGTAGTTCATGCGGATCTTGCCCGAGATCGAGCAGAGGACCGAATGACCGTTCTCGAGCTCAACACGAAACATGGCGTTGGGCAGCGGTTCGGTGACCGTACCCTCGAGCTCGATGGCATCTTCCTTTTTCACAGGCAATCATCTTTCTCTCGACAGAAAACGACAGCAACGGTGAATGATACAACACCCGTCTGCTCTCTTTGTGAAATCCGCCTTGACTCCACATCTTTTCGCAGCGCGTGCGTATAGGGAGGCTACAGGGCCCCTCCCTCGAGGGGGCACCAGGGCCCCTGGTCGTCGGCGGTGAGGATCACGGGGCCATCGAGGGTGATGGCGATCGTGTTCTCGAAATGGGCCGCCGGGAGATGGTCGCGGGTCGAAACGATCCAGCCGTCAGAACCGGTTGTGACCCGGGGGCTTCCCATCGTGATCATCGGCTCGATGGCGATGACCATGCCGGCTTCAAGTTTGACGCCCCGCCCGCGCTTGCCGTAGTTGGGGACGTTGGGCTCCTCGTGCATGACGTGGCCGACGCCATGCCCCACATAATCGCGGAGCACCCCGTAGCCGTTGCTCTCAGCGAGCTCCTGCACCGCGTGGCCGATGTCGCCGATACGGTTGCCGGGCACGGCCTCGGCTATGCCCGCCTTCAGGCAGTCCCGGGTGACCTCGCAGAGGGCCCGCGCCTCGGGCGAGGGCTCACCGCAGAAGAATGTCCAGGCGTTGTCCCCCACCCAGCCGTCCACCACGGCACCGGTGTCGATCGAGATGATGTCACCGTCGCGCAGGATGACGTCGGGATTGGGGATCCCGTGCACCACCGCGTCGTTCACCGAGGCGCAGATGCTCCCCGGGAACCCGCCGTAACCCTTGAACGCGGGGGTCCCGCCGTGCATCCGGATGATCTGCTCGGCGAGCTGGTCGAGCTCGAAGGTGGAGACGCCGGGTCGCACCATGGCCCCAACGCGCCGGAGCGCCGTCTTAGACAGCGCTCCGGCAACCTTCATCTGCTCAATTTCTTGTGCGGACTTGATCTTGATCATAGACCGAGTGCCTTCTTCGTATCGACGTACACCTCGTCGGGATCCCGATCGCCGTCGACGATCTTCAGGATGCCCTGGCCGCGGTAGTACTCGACGAGCGGGCTCGTCGACTTCTCATACACGGCGAGGCGGTTCTTGATGGTCTCCGGCTTGTCGTCATCACGCTGATACATCTCGCCACCGCAGACCGGGCAGGTCTCGTCGGAGGCGGTCCCGATGTGTCCGCAGGAGCGGCAGGTGCGACGCGAGGAGAGGCGACGAATGATCACGTCGAAGGGAACGTCGACCAGCAGCGCGCAGTCGAGCTCGCGGCCGAGCGCAGAGAGCTCGGAGTCGAGGGTCACCGCCTGCACGGTGTTGCGCGGGAACCCATCGAGCATGAAGCCCTCGCGGGCGTCATCCTCCGACAGGCGCTCCTTCACCAGGTCGATGACGAGCTGGTCGGGAACGAGGTCGCCGGCATCCATATAGGCCTTCGCCTGGACGCCGAGCTCGGTGCCGTTCTTCACGGCGGCGCGCAGGAGGTCGCCGGTGGAGATGTGCGCCAGACCGAAGTCGCGGACGAGGCGCTGGGCCTGCGTCCCCTTGCCCGCTCCGGGCGCTCCGAGCAAAACGATGTTCATGCTGCGGCTCCTCTCAGCCGTCCCTACTTAAAGAACCCGTCGTAATCGTACATCTTGAGCTGGCTCTCAACCTTCGCGAGCGTATCCAGCACCACGCCGACCATGATCAGCACCGAGGTGCCGCCGAAGGCCTGGATGAGCTGGTTGCCCGTAAAGGAGAACACGATGGACGGCACGATGGCGATGAGCGCCAGGAAGACGGCCGAGGGCAGCGTGATCTTGTTGAGGGCGTTCTTGATGTAGAGGGCCGTGGCCTTGCCCGGACGCACGCCCGGGATAAAGCCGCCCTGCTTCTTGAGGTTGTCAGCCGTGTCATCGGGGTTGAACACCATGGAGGTGTAGAAGTACGCGAAGAACACGATGAGCAGGACGTTCAGCACCCAGTTGATCCAGCCGGAGGAAAGCGCGCTCGCGGTGACCTGGATCCAGGTGACGCCGGGGAAGAACACGGCGATCTGAGCCGGGAAGTACAGGAGGGCGCTTGCGAAGATGATCGGCACGACGCCGGCCGTGTTCACCTTGATGGGCAGGTAGGTTGACTGACCGCCCATGATGCGCCGCCCCACCACGCGCTTGGCGTACTGCACTGGAATACGGCGCTGACCGCGCTCCAGGTACACGATGAGCGGGATGACGCAGAGGATCACGACGAAGATGACGGCCGTCACGATGATGTCCGTGGAGCCGCCCTCGGAGGAACGGAAGATGGCCTGAGGCAGCCCCGCCATGATGTTGGCGAAGATGATCAGGCTCATGCCGTTGCCGATGCCGCGCTGGGTGATGAGCTCACCGATCCACATGATGAGCATCGCGCCCGCCACGAGGGTGCCGACGATCATGACATCGAAGATCCACTCCGGGGCACCGGCACCGTTGAAGTTGATGCCGAAGCTCTTGAAGAGGAACAAGTAGCCGATGGAGTTCAGGATCGCCAGGGCCAGCGTGAGGTAGCGCGAGTACTGGGTGATCTTGGTCTGACCGACCTCGCCCTCGCGCGAGAGCTCATGCAGGCTCGGGATGATGCTCTGGAAGAGCTGGATGATGATCGAGCTCGTGATGTAGGGCATGATGCCCAGAGAGAACACCGACACGTAGGAGAGCGCGCCGCCAGAGAACAGGTTCAGCAGCGCGAAGGCGCCACCTGCCAGGGTGCTCGACGAGGTCGAGGCGAGGTCCAGCATCCCCTTGAAGGGGATGCCGGGAACAGGCAGGTGGGCGCCGATGCGGTAGAGCACCAGCATCGCGATGGTGAAGAGGATCTTCCCGCGGAGCTCCTTGATGCGGAAGGTGTTCTTCAGCCCGGTTAGCACGGCAGCTCGACCTGCCCACCTGCGGCCTCGATCTTGGCCTTGGCGGAAGCGGAGACCTTGTCAACCTTGACGGTGAGCTTCTTGGTCAGCTCGCCGTCGCCGAGAACCTTGACGGGCTCGTCGACGCTCTTGACGAGGCGGGCGGCCAGAAGGGCCTCGCCGTCGACGACGGCGTCGGCCTCGAAGCGAGCCTCGAGCTCGGCCACGTTGATGGCGGTGAACTCGATGCGGCGCGGGCTGCGGAAGCCGGGGAGCTTGGGCAGACGCATCGCGAGCGGGGTCTGGCCGCCCTCGAAGCCGGCGCCCTTGGTGCCGCCGGAACGGGAGCCCTGGCCGTTCAGGCCACGGCCGGAGTAGGTGCCCTTGCCGGAGGCGTTGCCGCGACCGACGCGCTTGCGACGCTTGTTGGACCCCTTAGCGGGGGTGAGATCGTGAAGCTGCATGGTTACTCCTCTACAATCTCGACAAGGTGCTTGACCTTGAAGATCATGCCGCGGACGCCATCGTTGTCGGCAATCTCGCGCGTGTGATTGATGCGGTGGAGCCCGAGGGCGCGCACCGTCTTGACCTGGTCCTGCTTGCAGCCGTTGGTGCTGCGGACCTGCTTGATCGTAATGGTCTTAGCCATGATTCGCTACTCCTTACCGACGAACATCTCGGCGACGGTGAGACCGCGGCGCTCGGCGACGTCCTCGGGGCTGGAGAGCTCCTTCAGGCCCTCGGCGGCGGCCTTGATGATGTTCAGGCCGTTGTCGGAGCCGAGCGACTTCGAGAGGACGTTCGTGATGCCCGCGAGCTCGAAGAGGGGGCGCACGGCGCCGCCGGCGATGACGCCGGTACCCTCGACAGCGGGCTTGATCAGGATGCGCGCGGCGCCGAACGCACCGAGCACCTCGTGCGGGAGGGTGCCCGTCTCGGTCACCGGGACGTGGAACATGTGCTTCTTGGCGTCGATGCTCGCCTTGGAGATGGCGGTGGGCACCTCGGCGGACTTACCCATGCCGAGGCCGACGTTGCCCTTGCCGTCACCGACGACCACGAGGGCGACGAGCGACATGCGGCGACCACCCTTGACGGTCTTGGCCACGCGGTTGATGAAGACGACGCGCTCCTCGAACTCGGAGGCCTCGCGCTGCTGACGTTGATTACGAGCCATTAGTCAATACCTCCTAGAACTCGAGACCGGCGGCACGGGCGCCCTCGGCGAGAGCCTTGACGCGGCCGTGGTAGATGCGGCCACCGCGATCGAACCTGACTGCCTTGATGCCGGCCTCGATGGCGCGCTTGCCCACAAGCTCACCGATCTTCTTGGCCGCTTCCTCGTTGCCGCCGTTCTGGCCCTTGAACTCGGCCTCGACGGTGGAGGCGGACACCAGCGTGGCGTGCTTGGTGTCGTCCACGATCATGGCGTAGATGTTGGCGTTGGAACGGACCACGCGCAGACGCGGACGCTCGGCCGTACCGAAGATCTTGCCGCGAACGCGACGCTGACGGCGCTTGAGGCCCTCCAGCTTCGCCTTTTGCTTGTTCATGAAAAACTCCTTTGAGTCCCGCCGGCACCTGACGGGGTGCCGGTCTTACGTGTGATCAGCGCGGAAGCGCGTTACTTGGCGGCCTTACCGAGCTTGCGACGGATGTGCTCGCCAACGTAGTGGATACCCTTGCCCTTGTACGGCTCGGGCGGACGCTTGGCGCGGATCTCAGCGGCGACCTGGCCGACCTGCTGCTTGTTGATGCCCTTGACGTTCACGTGCGTGTTGTCGGGCACCTCGAAGGTGATGCCCTCGGGCTGCTCGACGATGACCGGGTGGGAGTAGCCGAGCGAGAACTCGAGGTCCCGGCCCTTCTGCTGCACACGGTAGCCGACGCCCGCGAGCTCGAGGCCCTTGACGTAGCCCTCGGAGACACCCACGACCATGTTGTGGATGAGGGCGCGGGTGAGGCCGTGGCGGGCACGGGTCTCACGCTCGTCGTCCGGACGGGTCACAACAAGCTCGGAGCCCTCGACAGACACGGTGAGCTTCTCATAGAAATCCTGCTCAAGGGTGCCCTTGGGCCCCTTGACGATGACCTTGTTGCCATCGACTGCCACTTCGACCCCGGCGGGAATCTGGACAGGCTTCTTACCGATACGAGACACGGTGATCTCCTTTCCTTCTACTCGCCGAATCGATTACCACACGAAGGCGACGACCTCGCCGCCGATGCCCTTGCGGCGAGCATCGCGGTCGGCCATAACGCCCTGGCTGGTGGAGACGATCGCGGTTCCCAGGCCGCCGCGGACGCGGGGGAGGTCCTTGACGCCGGCGTACTTGCGCAGACCAGGCTTGGAGATGCGCTTGATGCCGTTGATGACCTTGGCCTTCTTGGGACCGTACTTGAGGGTGATGTGGAGGGTCTTGGACGGGGCGGTGTCCTCGATGGTGTAGCCCTCGATGTAGCCCTCCTCGTAGATGACACGAGCGACCTCGACGAGCTTCTTGCTGCTCGGCATCGAGACCTCGGTCTTGTTCGCAGAGTTGCCGTTGCGGATGCGCGTGAGCATGTCCGCGATCGGGTCTGTGAGATTCATGCTGATTCTCCTTCGTTCTTGATGAACACGTGCCGCGGTCCTCTCCCACCCGTGGAGGGAAAGCCTTCTCGGCACGCACTTCCATGCGTGCGGGCAAGGCAGGGCGCCCACCCGACGCGCTGGCAGTGACTTACCAGCTGGCCTTCTTGATGCCGGGAAGCTCGCCCTTCAGCGCCAACTCGCGGAAGCAGATACGGCACAGGCCGAACTTGCGGTAGACCGAATGCGGACGGCCGCAGCGCTGGCAGCGCGTGTACTTGCGGGTCGAGAACTTCGGCTCACGAGAAGACTTGACGATCATCGATGTCTTAGCCACTTATTTCCTCCTCACATGGACTGTATGTGCACCCCGCGCGGGGTCCGGACCGGATTGCCCGGACCCCGCGTATCCCGGGGCTTTGAACCTATTTCTTGAACGGGAAACCGAAGAAGTCAAGCAGGGCCTTGGCCTCCTCGTCGGTGTTGGCGGTGGTGACGATGGTGATGTCCATGCCACGGGTGTGGTCGATGGAATCGAAATCAACCTCGGGGAAGATCAGCTGCTCGGTGACGCCCATGGAGAAGTTGCCGCGGCCGTCGAAGCTCTTGGGGGAGATGCCGCGGAAGTCGCGGATACGGGGAATCGCGATGGCGGTCAGGCGGTCGAAGAACTCCCACATGCGGTCGCCGCGCAGGGTGACCTTGGCGCCGATGGGCATACCGGCGCGCAGGCGGAAGGACGCGATGGACTTGCGGGCGCGGGTGATCATCGGCTGCTGGCCGGTGATGGTGCGCAGGTCGCGCACGGCACCGTCGATGGCCTTGGAATCGGTCGCGGCCTCGCCGACGCCCATGTTGACGACGATCTTCTCGAACTTGGGGATCTGCATGACGTTCTTGTAGCCGAACTTCTCATGCATGGCCTGCTTGACCTCGTTCTGGTACTTGGTCTTGAGGCGCGGTACGTACTTCTCTTCAGCCATGAGCACTCCTTTGGGGTTTTAAGCGCGGGGCTGTGGCGGCGCCGCGGGGCTTTCCGCGGCTGTGCTGTCCTCGCGCCTCCTGCCGTGCCACACCCTCCCTGGCTTTGGATGGGCATGACGACTGACCGGCAGGAGCCGGGCAATACGTTCGATATGATACGCGCCGCTGCGGCCGAATGCCAGACAAATCTTCCCTCCGGCTTCCTGCCTGCGGAATTCCACAAATGGACCGCAAGACGGGCCGTGCCGGCGCGCCCGCGTTGCGGGGTCATCCGCGGCCGCCGCGTCGGGTCTGCGGCGATGGTGCCTCGGTTCGCCTGCGCATGTCATGCGGACGGTCCCGTGGTTCGCCCGCACGTGCCGCACAGACGACCTCGTAGTTCGCCCGTGCATGTCGCGCGGCGGTCTCGTACGGGTCCTCCCTATCGGGCCCCTTGATCATGCACGGCGCCCTGCCACCTTGTGCGCCCACCGTTCACCAATTTTGTTTCAGGTTTGTAACCATGCGTGAACAGATTTGAATACCGTATCCGTTGGATCTGTCTATCGCAGCAGATAGATTGTGTAAACCGATGAAATCTCTCACGGATGATGATGCCATTAAACACCCTAGTTCGGTTAGTTTATCGAATAGTTCTTTCCTCTTACCGAATTGGTGGAGGCCCTAAGGCGAATTATCAATACCATAAATGAAAAGTGTCCACATTCCGAGGTTTGGGGTCGGGGCGGTCGCTTGGGAAGATATGTCTGCATCTGAAGAAAGGGAACCATGGAACACGCTACGACCAGGGCGGCGCGCGCCTCGTGGCCACAGCGCATCGCCCGCACAGCCTGCGGTGCTGCCCTCGCTGCCGCATTCGCGTTCGGCGCCGCCGCGCCCGCCCTCGCCCTCCCGGCGAATCCGAAGCCCCTCAGCCTCACGCAGCCTGACGGCTCGTCGTTTGAGGCCCGCGGGCGCGGTGACGAGAACTTCAACTTCATGCTGAACGCCGACGACGTCGTCATTCTCAAGGATGCGAACGGCGTCTGGCGCCAGGTCACCGGATCGAACGGCAGCCTGGCCCTCGGCGCGCGGGCGGATGAGCCGGCGGGCTCCGCCTCCATCGGCGCCGACGGACTCGTCTCCGATGCCAGCCGCTCCGCGCTCTACGCCCTTGAGGGCAAGACGTACCGCAAGGACCAACTCAGCCAGGGCGGTGAGCCGGTGACCCTCGATTCCATCCACACGGCGAACCGGAGCACTGAGGAGGCGAGCGGGTTCCGCAGCGCCGCGAGCGACCAGGCGACGATCCCCCTCCTCATCATTGTCGTGGGCTTCGAGGACGAGCCCTACAGCACCACGTACGACTGGAACGAGCGGTTCTTCACCTCCGATTACGGCGTCTCGAGCCTGTACGAGATCACGTCGAACGGGCGGTTCACCTGGGCCCCGGCCATGGAGCAGAGCGCCTACGGCGAGGGCGAGAACACCAGCACCACCGACCGGTTCAACGACGGCGTCCTCCATATCAAGCTGAACCACGCATACGGCAACCTCGACACCGATACGGACGAGGGCTTCGATAACTACAAGCGCGTCATGAAGGAGATCATCGACGAGGCATCGAAGTACACGGATTTCGCGAGCTTCGATGCGGATGGTGATGGTGCCGTCGAGCCCAACGAGCTGGGCCTCGGCATCGTGTTCGCGGGCTACGAGGCCGCGACCAACCACATTCCCGCCGGCCACAACGGCATCTGGTCGCATCAGTGGGAGTTCAGCCAGGCGATTGGCGCTCCCTACCCGATCGACCTCGGCGGCGGTCAGAGTGTCACGATCGACAAGTACGTCATCCAATCCGAGACCGAGGCCTACTCGGACGGCACGGAGTACCAGAGCGGCGTTGGTGCCCTCGGCCACGAGCTCGGTCACTTCCTGGGCCTCCCCGACCTCTACGACACCGAGGACGGCACCGGTCCGTACGCCGCGTACAGCACGGGCATCCTCTCCCTGATGGACGGCGGCTCCTGGGGCCTCACGCGTGACGACGAGTACCGCCCGACCTTCCTCGATCCCTACAGCAAGCTCTTCCTCGGCTACATCGACCCGGTCGAGATCACCGAGGACGGCACCTACACGGCCACATCGCAGATGAGCGACGAGGGCTACAGCAGCCATATCATCCGCATCACCGATGATGAGTACTACATCATCGAGAACCGCCAGTACGAGTCCTTCGATGAGGGCGCCGCCACCAACCTCTGGGAGGGCACGGTGAGGAGCAATGCACCCGCTGGCGAGCCCGATAACAGCTACAAATATCAGAACCCCACGGGCGGCATCGTCATCTGGCACGTCGACAACGGCATCGCCGAGAAGTACGGCCTCACCGGCAACCCCAGCAACACCGTGAACGTCAAGAAGCACCGTCCTGGCGTCATGCCCGCTTTCCTCGAGCTTGAGAACGTGGGGAACGAGCGCCCGCTGCTCAGGATGCCCTTCCTGAACGCGAACACGACCCGTCAGCTGGAGAACCCGGCCACCCCGGTGCTCGCCTACAACGGCAGCGACGATCCGGCGGGCCGCGTGGACACCGGCATTCGGATCTCCTCCACCGATGAGGGGGCTGAGAAGATGACCTTCACGGTCGACTTCCCCGCCAGCGCCTCGGACTCGGGCATCACCACCCCCGAGGGGACGCTCACCAAGTCGGTCACCCTCCCGAACACGGGCGGAAGCGTGGCCCTCTCCCTAGCCGTTGAGAACTTCGACGCCACGGACAGCGCCTACGCGCAGGTATACGAGAACGGCGAGCCCGTAAGCGGGGACTGGGCACGCGTCCAGCTCAGCCGGATGGCGCTCGCCGATCGTGCGGCCGGTGCGGTCACGCTCGGAGGCACCCTGGATGTGCCTGCGAATGAGGGCGCGGCGGCACGGTCCCTCGAGGTCCGCTTTTTCCTGAACGGCGTTGAGGCTGAGTCCGCGCGTCTGGCGGTTACCGCCGAAGCCGCTGCTCCTGCCCCGCAGCCGGAGCCCCAGCCCCAGCCGGAACCGCAGCCGAACCCCAACCCGGGCGAGGGGCTCGACGGGTCCAAGGGCAAGCAGGCCGCCGACAAGACCCCGGTCCGCAAGGCGAAGGGCCGCCTCCTGCCCAAGACCGGCGACGTGAGCCTTGCGCTCCTACTGGGAGCCACCGCGAGCGGTCTCGGCGCCATCGTCGCGGCCGGTGCGCTGCGGCGGCGCCACGAGGGTGGGAAGTAAGCGCGGCACATCGAGGCGATGTGGCCTTCGGGGATGGCTTTGGCAAGCACGAGAGGCCTCGCGACGCTTGAGCTAACCACCGTATAGTCGACCCATAGACAGGGGCCGGTGCGGATGACCGCACCGGCCCCTTTGACGTATAGGACAAAAAGCGCGTCCAGCCAGTCCCAGTGTCCATCCGGTATGGCATGCAGCTCCCCCACCCGCTCTCAACAGGGTTGAGTTTATTGTCTGGATGCAGGCTTGCCAAAAGCGTTAACAGGACTTTGTGACCAACGTTTCCATGTGGCCGGCGTTTCCGGTCGCTCCGGCCTTCACCTTGTTCCCCGGCATCAAAAGCGGCATACGGCCCTTCACCGCGGGGTCGTTGCGCGGATATAAATTAGAACAGGATCTTCTTAATAGTCCATTATGCAAAAACCAAGATAAAATCGCCTAACCAAATCTGTTTATCAAGTTCCAGAAACTCGGGGTACGACACCGGCTAGTAGAAAATGTCAGATCTGAGTCATTTCCATGCCACACCTCCAGCCGTAGGCGCATTCGGGTGCGTTGGGCGCATAAGAGGTTATGACAAATCTCCAGGTCATCGAAGTGACTATTTAAATATGTGCATGCGTTAACGCCGATCCCTGAGTCGATGGACCCGGAATCCGCTATGTATAGGCGCCTGTTTGACGCAGATCTGACATTTTCTACTAGCGACCCTGCCCCCCGATCTTGCGCCGAACTTTGGCCTCCGTGGCGGCGCTCGCTGAGTCCGCGCTGGCGGCTCCCGATCGTGTGCCGAGCCTTGGCTCCATCGGCCTGCGTTCGGTGCCGGCAGCCCGCGCTTCGGCGCTGTCGCTCGTCGCGCCGCCGTAGTTCCGTAGCGCTTGCTCGTATGGGCCTTGAAAACGTACTTGCGAGCGCGTTCCCAGGCAGATGGGGATGCGGACGAATAGTTGGACACCACGGTGTCCCGAAGGGGGTCCGCATGTACAGCAGGGACGACAGGGAGCTCGCGCTGCTCGCCATCGGGGAGGGCATGAGCCGCTCCGCCGCGGCCGACCTCGTCGGCTGCAGCCGGGAGACGGTGAGGAGGTGGTCCTCCTCGGCATGGCCCCCCGCCGCGCGCAAGAAGCCGGTACACTTGCCCTACGAGGCGAAGATGGGCCTGGTCGCCCGCTACGAGGCGGGCGAGCGCGCGGCCGACCTCGCCGCGGAGGC
>NZ_LT838843.1:799606-843769 GCF_900176655.1 Collinsella vaginalis | reverse complement strand
GGCCGCGCCGAACCTGCTGCTCGCCGACGCCGCGCGCGACCGGCACGACTTCTCGGCCCCGCGCCCGGGCGAGGTCATGGTGACCGACGTGACGGAGTTCCGGCTCCCGGACGACCCGCGGAGGGTCTACCTCTCGCCGGCCGTCGACCTCTACGACGGCGACGTCGCGGCGTTCTCCTGCGGCACGAGCCCCTCCAAGGCGCTCGTCTCCGGGATGCTGGCGGACGCGGTGGCCGCCACCGGCGGGGGCTTCATGCTGCACTCGGACTGCGGCTGGCACTACCGGACCCCGGACTGGGTGGCGGCCTGCGAGGCGGCGGGGGTGACGAGGTCGATGTCGCGCAGGGGGCACTCCCCCGACAACGCGGCGTGCGAGGGCTTCTTCGGGAGGCTCAAGGTCGAGTTCTTCCACGGCCGGGACTGGCGCGGATGGACCGCCGAGGCCTTCATCGGGGAGCTCTCGGCCTACGTCCGCTGGTACCGGGAGGGCACAAGGCGTTCCGCGAGGGCGGGGGGACGGTGTACGATACGATCAGGGGCCGCAGGGAGCGGCTCGGTCTGGCCGTCTAGGCCCGTCCAAGGAATCGTCCGCATCCCCGATTGCCTTCGGAACCGCCTCGAGATGACGTTTTCCCTACTCGTTCAGGGGCGCGCTCGTCCCTTCCGCATCCGAAGGTGCCTGCTCCGTCCCGGCGCCCGGTGCGCCGGCTCGCTAGCTCACAAGGGCTCGAGAACCTACTTTCGACCGCACGCTCATGCAGAATGCCTAAGAAAGCACCTCGAGAAGACGTTTCGCTCTTATCCTGCGCGGGCGGCCGTGTCCCGACGGCCGATACGCGCTGAGGCACGGGGGGGTGCAGCCGGGGCCGGGGGGGTGCAGCCGGGGCCGACGGACGTGCAGCCCGACGCCGGCATTCGGCACACATCCCCTCCCCTTCCCAAAACCGGAAGCGCAACCGCTGTTTGCGCACAGGCATCCGAAACACAAAACCGGCCTGGGTGCAGCACCCAGGCCGGAAAACGCTTCTCTATGTCGGGCAGACAGAACCTTGATAAGTCAATCCGGCGCGCATGAAGTCGCACGATAGCCAGACCACGCCGGCAGATACCCCTCGGCCCCACAGCAGCTCGCCACCGAGGAGGCAACCGGCATCACGTCCGCAATGGGCTCTGCGCGGGACCCCGTGCGGCAACAGACGCTACGCCGGGAGCACGTCCTCACCATAGGTGTCCGAAAGGTACGTGTTGAATTCATCGGACTGCAGCACTTTCACCAGGGCGGCGATGTTCTTGTCGTCCTGCTTATCCTTGGTGGTGCAGATGATGTTCGCGTACTGGGCCACCGCCGTGGAGCCGGACTCCTCGTGCGCGAGGGCGTCCTCCACGTGATAGCCGGCTTCGATCGCGTAGTTGCCGTTGATGACCGCGAAATCGACCGAGGCAAGCGCCCGTGGAACAGCCGCGGCCTCAACCTCCTGGAAGGTGATGTTGTGCGCGTTCTCGGCGATGTCGTTCGGCGTGGCCTCGAGGTTGGCGGCGTCCTTGAGCGTGATCAGGCCCTGGTCCTGCAGCAGCAGCAGGGCGCGTCCTTCGTTGGTGGGGTCGTTCGGGATCGCGATGACCGCGGCGTCGGCGATGTTCGCGAGATCGGACGACTTGCCCGCGTACACGGCCATCGGCTCGTAGTGGATCGCGCCGGCGTTCACCAGGTCGGTGCCATTCTCCTTGTTGTAGTTGTCAAGGTAGTTGATGTGCTGGAAGTAGTTGGCGTCAACAGCGCCCGAGGTGGTGTCCTTGTTGGGCTGGATGTAGTCGGTGTACTCCTTGACGACGAGCTCGATGCCCTCCTCCTTCAGCGCCGGGGCGGCGAACTTGGTGAGGATCTCAGCGTGCGGGGTGGGGCTGGCAGCCACGGTGAGCGTGGCGCTCGACGAGGTGCCGGAGGTGGAGCCGCAGGCGGCGAGGCCGCCCAGGGCCACGACGCCAAAGCCGGCGAGGGAGGCGCGTACAAAGGAACGACGGGAGATGGAGAGGGTTGACATAGCGGTCATCCTTTCGGGATAGAGGGGAAGGCGCGCACGGCGCCCGGTTTTACCGGTGATCGACCTTGCGGGCGATCAGGTTACAGACGCTCTGGATGAGCTGGACGAGTATGACAAGCAGGACGATCGTGGCGATCATGACCTGGTTCTCAAAGCGGTAGTAGCCGTNGGCGCCGCCGGCACCGAGGGCGCCGGCGATGGCCGTGTAGCCGAGCACGGCGATGAGCGTGACGGCAACGCCGCGGACGATCGAGGGCAGGGCCTCGGGCAGCAGCGCCGACCACACGATGCGCGGGATCGACGCCCCACAGGCCTCGGCAGCCTCGACGACATCGCGCGAGACCTCGGCGAGCGACTGCTCGACCATGCGCGCCACGAAGGGGGCGGTGGCAACCACGAGCGGCGGGATGACGCCGCGAATGCCCGTGGAGGTGCCCACGAGCGCCGTGGTCGCAGGCATGAGGGCGATCATCAGGATGATGAAGGGCAGGGAGCGACCAATGTTGACGATCCAGCCGAGCACGGTGTAGACGAGGGGCTGAGGACGCAGCCCACCCGGGGCCGTGAGGTTCAGGATGACACCCAGGGCGATCCCGATGACGTAGGCGATCGCCGTCGAGCAGAACACCATGATCAGCGTGTCGACGGTTCCCTGCGCGAGCAGGGCGCCGAACTGGTCGATGAAGCTTGAGATATCAGGCATCCCAATCAACCTTTCCAAGGAGCACGCGGGTGGCCTCGGCGGCCGGCGCGGCGAAGACGCGTTCAACCGGACCCTGTTCCACCACGCGCCCGTCCTCAAGCACGGCCACCTGAGTGCAGATCTTCTCGACCACATCCATGGAATGGGTGATGACGACGAGCGTGACGCCCGTTTCGAGGCTGATGTCGCGTAGGAGCTTCAGGATCGTGTTGGTACTCTTGGGGTCCAGCGCGCTCGTCGCCTCGTCGCAGAGGATCACCTCGGGATCGCAGGCGAGGGCGCGGGCGATGGCCACGCGCTGCTGCTGGCCACCGGAGAGCTGGTTGGGATAGGCCTCCGCTTTCTCGGCGAGGCCCACGCGCTCGAGGAGCTCACGGGCCCGCGCGCGGTTTTCGGCCGTTACACGGCCCGTCGCCGCAAGGAAGGGGAAGCACACGTTATCGAGCACGGACTTCTGCGCGAGCAGCCCGAAGTTCTGAAAGATCATGGCCACGCGGCGGCGGTAGGCGCGCAGATCGGCACCTGTTAGGTCGGTCACGTCCTGCCCGTCCACCACGATGCGGCCCTCGGTGGGGCGCTCAAGGAGGTTAATGGTGCGGACGAGGGTCGACTTGCCGGCGCCGCTCATGCCGATGATGCCGAAGCGCTCACCGTCGCCGATCTCAAGGTTGATATCGACGAGCGCACTCACCGAACGCGCGGTGCGCTCGGCATGGCCGTAGGTCTTTGAAACGTGTTGGATGCTGATCACGAGGATGCTCCCGCGAAGATTGCTGTCAGGAAGAAGGCGGTCCGCTCCCGCCGGAGCCGGACCTAGCTGAGGCGCCCGGTCTCCATCGGCTCGCGACACGCGCGCGCCATGACGAAGTGCCCGGGCGAGGGCATCTCCATGACCATCATCATCGTGATATGTGCGGCAGTCGTAACCATAGGCTCGAGAATACCAGCCGTATGAGATGGGGGCAACGGGTGTAACCGGAGAGAAACAAAGGTGAGGTCCCTGCCCTGCAGGCAAGCCGTAGGTATGAAGCGAGGCCGCAGGCGCAGAAAAAACCGGGACACGGGGAGGAACACCCCATGCCCCGGCTCAGACTGCGAGGAAACGCCGCGACGGGACCGCGTGGCTACGCCTCCGCGCCCTGGCTGCTTGCTGCGTACTCCTCGGGGGTGAGCACGTCCTCGATGCGCAGGTTGATGCCGGCGACCTCGAGGCCCGTCATGGCGGCCAGGCGCTCGGTCACGCGCTCCTTCACGTTCTCGAAGATGTCGGGCGCGTAGGCTCCGTACTCGATGATCACGGAGATGTTCACGATGACGCTGTTCTCCTCGGTCACCTCGACCGTGACGCCCTTGGTGAGGCTCTCCGCCCCCAGACGCTCCTGCACAAAGTGCATGAGGTTGCCCTTCATGCCGAGCACGTGGGGCACCTCGCGTGTGGCCATGGCGACGATCTTCTCGATCACGCCGTTCGAGTAGGTGAGGGAGTCGTCGGAATCGAGGCCGTCCTCCTCGTCCTCCTCGGAGTAAGCCTCGCTGCAATCGGTCGCCGCTTCGGATTCAGCGCCCTCCTCGGCGACCTCGGCGGATGCGCCCTCATCTCCCGCGTCTGCATCCTCCTGCGAGAGGAGCTCCTCGGGCTCCGTCTCCGCCATCGAGGCCGCTGCCGCAGCATCATCCGGGTGAATTTCGATATCTTCGTTCGATTGCTCGTTCACGATGTCCTCTGCCATGGTCGGCTCCCTTCTCAGCGACCGCCGAAGAGGCGTGTCAGGAAACGGTACAGGCCCCCGCGGCCGTCGCGCATCTGTCCGATGCCCGCGCCGACGCCGACGAAGACCGCGATCACGATGGTTCTCCAAAGCCCCAACACGAGGATGAGGATGGCGAGAATGAGGCCGATGGCCCCGTAGAGCACGGTGTGGGGGTGGGCATCCGCATAGGACCAGGCCCGCTTGCCGACGCCCTCGATGAAGCCCCAGGTGGCGTTCTGGAAGGCGCCGGCCTCTGACGTGGCACTGTGCACGGCGTCCTCGGCCTTCTCCTCCGCGGTGAAGCTCTCGCCATCCGCCGTGGCGTGATTCTGAGATGCCTCCTCGGCCTCAGCCGCCGCGAACGCGGAGCCCGCGCTCACCGGGCCGTCGGCGGACTGCTCAATCACCGGCTTTGGCGCCTTGGATGTCTTCTCACTCACCGGTAGCCTCCCGGGTGGTCGTGGTGGTCTTAGCAGGTAGGAAACGCACGCGCACGGTGGCACCCGGCGCCCCGAGCATGTGCTCGCAGGCGCGCTGCACCCGGGCCGCGATCTTGGCGGCGAGAGCGGCAAGGTTGCGATCTCCGAGGTCGATGGCATCGATGCGCACGAGCACTCCCTCATGGGACCGGCCCCGGACGCGGGTCGAGACATCCTCGATCAGCACATCCTCCTCCATCGCCGCGCGACGCGCCACGTGCCTGACGGCATCGAGGGCGACCTCGATGTCCGGATGGGCCGTCGGACGCACGCTCATTGGCTCCGGGCGCATGAAGAGCACGCGCCCCAGCAGGTAGAGGGCTTGGATTCCCATGATGCCCATGCATACGAGCAGGATGATCCGCGCCGGCTGCCGCTCTATGAGAGAGGCGGCCTGATCTTGCGCGGGGCCTACGAGCAGGGCTGTGAAGGCACCGAGCACGAGGGCGCAGGACAGCAGGTACAGCATCGCCGCCACCTTGGCCATCGGCTTCATACTGCTCCTCTCGCCCGGATCCACACCCGACCATTTTACCCCGAACGCAGGAGGGGCCGGCCCGCGCATGCGGAACCGGCCCCTTGTGAGCAGCCTGTGGAGGTGAGGCGCGGCGGCCTACTCCTCCTCGAGGGCGGCGATGACCTCGTCGGTCATGTCCATGGTGTGGTAGACGTCCTGGACGTCGTCGAGCTCTTCAAGACGATCGATCAGGCGCTGCACCTTCTTGGCGTCGCTCGGCGAGACCTCCGTCGGCGTGGTGGGAACCATGATGAGCTCGGAGCCCTTGACCTCGATGCCCTGCTCCTCGAGGCCCTTGGAGACGGCCATGAGCTCGCCCGGGTTGGTCCAGACGACCCACTCCTCGCCGCCGTCCTCGTAATCCTCGCCGCCGGCCTCGGCGACGGCCATCATGAACTCCTCCTCGTCACCTGCGGCCCCGTTGGCCATCAGGTTCTCCTTCTTGTCGTTGGGGTCAACGATCTGCTTGGAGACGACCACCTGGCCGCGACGCTCAAACTGGAACGCCACCGAGCCGGCTGTGCCGAGGTTGCCGCCCGCGTGCGAGAAGGCGGAGCGCACATCGGCCGCGGTGCGGTTGCGGTTGTCGGTCAGGCACTCGCAGTAGACGGCCACGCCCGCCGGACCGTAGCCCTCGTAGACGATGTTCTCGTAGGCCGCGGCGTCCGCGCCGGCGCCGAAGGCCTTCTTGATGGCGGAATCGATCTTGTCCTTGGGCATGGACTGCGCCTTGGCCTTGGCCACGGCGGCGGCAAGGCTGGCGTTGTTCTCAGGGTTGGGGTCGTTGCCCAGACGGGCGGCGACCGTGATGTTGCGGCTCAGCTTGGAGAACAGCGCGGAACGCTTGGCGTCCTGCGCACCCTTGCGGTGCTTGGTTGTGGCCCATTTTGAGTGTCCGGACATGCGATGCTCCTTCTAAGATATGCGCGGGACCGGCTCGGCTCGTCGGCATCGAGGCGCCGGGTGCCCTCATTCCCTATAGTCAGACGTTGGCAGATGATATACCGATTGCGCGCCCTGCGCAACGAACACGCAGAGTTCGCACAGCTCAGGCGCGACGGAGCGCCGTGTGGGGAGCAGGACGCGCCGTGCGGCTCCGTCGAGGCCGTTGGACGCCCCTCACAACAACACCCCCGGCGACAGCGACAGGCGGGCGCTCAAGATCGTCAGTCGGTCAGATGGCCGCGTTGGGGACGGTCGGCGCGATAGGCGTAGACGAGCAGGCCGATGCCGATGAGAACGAGCGGGAGGCTCAGGATCTGCCCCATCGTCACCACGCCACCGAAGAGGTAGCCGAGCTGCGCGTCGGGCACGCGCACGAACTCGACGAGGATGCGGGCGATACCGTATCCGAGCACGAAGACGCCCATGAAGGCGCCTTGGGGCGGAAGCTTGGGGCGCCGGCTCATGATCTGCAGGACCGTGAAAAGGACGATGCCCTCGAGCAGGGCCTCATAGAGCTGGCTCGGATGCCGGGCGACATCCCCCGCCGCGCCGCCGAACACCACGCCCCAGGGCAGATCGGTGGGTTTGCCCCAGAGCTCGCCGTTCACGAAGTTGGCGCACCGACCGATCGCGAGCGCAAGTGGCGCGCCGCAAACGGCGAGGTCGGCGATGGTCCAGGCGGAGAGACCCGCTGACCGACAGGCGAGCACGCCTCCGATGACACCGCCCACGAGGCCTCCGTGGAAGCTCATCCCGCCTTGGTTGACGGCGATGATCTGCAGGGGGTTCTGCAGGTAGAACAGGAGTCCGTTGCCATAGAAGACCAGGTAGAACAGGCGCGCGCCGATGATGAGGCCGAACACGATCCCCGTCACGACCACCCAGATGTCCTCGATGGTGAGGCCCAGCCCCCAGCGGCGCTGCGTGCGGTACATGACCACGCCAGTGAGAACCGCCCCGACGATGTAGGCGATGCCGTACCAGTAGATGGTGATGGGCCCCGCGGAGAAGGCCACCGGATCAAGGGCGTGGTAGAGCTCGTTCAGCATGCCGTGCCTTCCTGGTGCGCATGGGCGCGCGGTCCGCGCCGGATGAAATGGAGGCAGTGACGGCACTCCTCCTTGATGGCCGCGAGACGGTCCACATCGGGATCGAGGAGGTCGTCCAAGGAGGTCGCGTCCTCGTGCCAGGGACGCTGGCAATGGGTGAAGGCGCAGGTCCCGGGACACGGCGAGTAGCGGTCGGGCACGTTGTGGGGGCAGTCGAGCTCCATGTAGTTACCCGTGGGGCCCCAGAGCCCGGTGCAGCCGCGCACGGTCCAGCACTTGATCACGCCGTCCTCGCCGCGTGGATCGTTCAGCTGGAGGTCGCGGGCGCGAACGTCGGAGGACGCGGGGTCGAACGAGGGCGCGGCACCCGTATTAAGAATCCTTGCACCGGGCTTCGATATGGCGGGCACCGACATACCGCCGGCCGCCACCGGCCCTCTCTCCCCCTGCGTCTCCATGCGAACCGCCCCCTCAGCGCTTAGAACGGCGCGTACTCGTCGTAGAGGTCGGACGCGGCACCGTCATCGTTGACGGCCTCGACGCGAGTGACGCCGGGGACGTGCTCCTTCAGGATGCGCTCGATACCCATGCCTAAGGTCAGCGAGCTCATGGGGCATCCGGCGCAGGCGCCCGTGAGCTCGAGCTTGACGACGCCCTCGTCGTCCACGCCGAGATAGGTCATGTCGCCACCGTCAGCCTGCAGGTTGGGACGGATCTCCTCAAGAACTTCCTTGAGCAGCTTCTCATTTACAGCCACGAGGGCTCCTTTCGCTTGAACAACCGGCACATGGTACTACATGCTGGTACCCCGAGGGAACGATCACAAACAGGTAGCAGTTCGATCCGAGGCGGCAGCCACCTCGGGGCGCGGGCACCAGGAGTGTCTGCGCCCCCGCGAGCTCCCCTACCGCACGCCGCGGCCGAGGCGTTCGGCCACCTGCGCGACGGCGTCGTCGCCGAAAGCGCCGCAGCTGCCACCGCAGCTCGCGCCCTCGCCGGCCCCGCCGTGCGACGCACGCAGACGCGAGTCAACCGCATCCCGCACAAGCGGCTTCACGCTCTCCATCGTGAACCCACGGCCGGCGCGCAGGTTCTCCTTGGCCACCGAGATCATAAGCTTGATGCGGTTCAGCTGGTTCGCCTCGGATGCGCCGGGATCGTAGTCCACAGCCACGATGTTGCTCTCCGGGTGCATCCGCCGCAGCTGCTTGATCACGGCCTTGCCCACCACGTGGTTCGGGAGGCAGGCGAAGGGCTGCGTGCAGATGATGTTCGGCGCGCCGTGATCGATGAGGTCGAGCATCTCCGCCGTGAGCAGCCAACCCTCGCCCATATTGTTGCAGAGTGACAGCACCGTCTGTGCCTTCTCCGCCATGACGGAGATCGGCTCGGGCCGCTCGAAGCGCGCGCTCCGCTCCAGGAGCTCGTCGACGGGCTTGCGCATCCAGTCGACCAGACCCATGACCCCGTCCATGGCGGCACGCTGCCCCACCGAGCTGCCGAGCTCATCCTTCTGCAGGGTCGCGTTGCTCATGGAGTAGAGGAAGAAGTCGAGGAGACCCGGCACGACGGCCTCGCAGCCCTCGCTCTCGATGACGTCCACCACGTGGTTGTTCGCCGTGGGGTGGAACTTCACCAGGATCTCGCCGACCACGCCCACGCGCGGCTTGGTGCCCTCGCCCACCAGCGGCATCGTGTCGAAGGCGTTGATGGCCGCGCGGGCGAGCTTGGTGAAGCTCCGACGCGTGAAGCGCGGGGCGAGCTCGCGAGCTTGGGCCATGTACTCCTCGAACAATGCCTCAGCGGCGCCCGGCTCCGCCTCATAGGGACGGCAGCGGTAGAGCATCTGCATCATGACGTCGCCGAAGAGCACGCTGTAGACGGCGGCTTTGAGCATCGGGACCGTCAGCTTGAAACCGGGGTTCTGCTCGTCGAGCTTGACCGCCGAGAGCGAGATGACCGGGATCTCGGGATGGCCGGCGTCACGCAGGGCCTTGCGGATGAGCGCGATGTAGTTGGTCGCGCGGCAGCCACCGCCGGTCTGCGAGATGACCACGGCCGTCTTGGTGAGGTCGTAGCGCCCGCTCTCGATGGCCTCCATGATCTGGCCGGTCACGAGGATCGACGGGTAGCAGATGTCGTTGTTGACGTAGCGCAGACCCGCCTCGACGGCCCCGCGGTCGGTGGAGGGCAGGAGCTCCAGGTTGTAGCCGGAGGCGCGGAAGACCTCCTTGATGAGGTCGAAGTGGATGGGCGCCATCTGCGGGCAGAGGATGGTGTAGCCCGCCTCCTTCATCTCCTCGGTGAAGGGCACCTTCTGCCAAGCCGCGCTCTCGCTCTTGCGCTGGGCTGAGAGGGCGTACTTGTGGGTGGCGAAGGCAGGGGCCTCGACCGAAGGGGACACGGGGGCCGCCTCGCCCACGCGGTAGGCGCTGCCGGCCGCCTCAGCGGTCGCCTGACGCTCGGCCGCTTGATCCTTCAGGGCCGCCATGAGCGACCGGATGCGGATGCGCGCCGCGCCGAGGTTCGAGACCTCGTCGATCTTCAGCACCGTGTAGATCTTGCCGGAGGACTCGAGGATCTCCTGCACCTGGTCGGTGGTGAGGGCGTCGAGGCCGCAGCCGAAGGAGTTCATCTGGATCAGGTCGAGGTCGTTGCGCATGGTCACGAACCGGGCCGCCGCGTAGAGGCGCGAGTGGTACATCCACTGGTCGACGACGCGAATCGGGCGCTCGGGCTTGACCAGGTGCGCCACGGAGTCCTCGGTGAGCACCGCAAAACCGAACGAGGTGATGAGCTCGGGGAGGGCGTGGTTGATCTCGGGGTCGTTGTGGTAGGGGCGGCCGGCGAGCACGATGCCGTGGCCGCCGTGCTCCTCGATCCACCGCATGGTCTTCTCGCCCATCGTCTGGATCCGCTCATGGAAGGCGGCGTCCTCCTCGAAGGCAGCGTTCACCGCAGCGTTGATCTCGGACCGCGTGAGCTTGGGGCCGCGCACACGGCCGCGGCCGGCCTCGGCATCGCGGGTGCGGTCCTCGACGAGGATCTGGTACAGGCGGCGCTTGAGCTCAACCTTGTCGTGATAGGGCACGAAGGGGTAGAGGAACTCGACGTCTCCCTGGACGATCTCCTCGATGTTCAGGCCAAGCGCCGTCGGGTAACTCATCACGATGGGGCAGTTGTAGCAGTTGCCCGCCGTGGGATCCTCCTTGCGCTCCCAGCGCACGCAGGGCATCCAGATGAAGTCGGGGTCCTTCTCGATCAGGTTCATGATGTGGCCGTGGGAGAGCTTGGCCGGATAGCAGACGGACTCACTCGGCATGGACTCGATACCGGCCTCGTAGACCTTCTTGCTCGAGTTGTCGGAGAGGACCACGCGGAAGCCCAGGCGCGTGAAGAAGGTGTGCCAGAAGGGGTAGTTCTCGTACATGTTGAGAGCGCGCGGCAGACCGACGGTGCCGCGGATCGCCTCGTCCTCTGAGAGCGCCGGACGGTCGAAGATGAGCTTGTTCTTCTCGGCGAAGAGATTCGGCGCCTGGGTCTTGCGACGACGGTTGCCGGCACCCTTTTCGCAGCGGTTGCCGGTGATGAAACGGCGCTTGCCGCCGAAGTCGTTGATCGTGAGCTGGCAGTTGTTCGAGCAGAGCCCGCAGCGCGCATGGCGCTGGGTCACGGTCAGGTGCGCGATCTCATCGGCGGGAAGCACGGTCGAGAGGCCGTCTGCGCCGGCGCGGTCACGGGCGAGCAGGGCCGCGCCGTAGGCGCCCATGCAGCCGGCGATGTCGGGACGCACCGCATCGACACCGGTCAGGAGCTCGAAGGCGCGCAGGGTGGCGTCGGACATGAAGGTGCCGCCCTGGACGATCACCTGGGTGCCGATCTCCTTGGGATCGCGTAGTTTGATGACCTTGAACAGGGCGTTCTTGATGACGGAGTACGAGAGGCCGGCGGCGATGTCGCCCACGGTCGCGCCCTCCTTCTGCGCCTGCTTCACGCGGGAGTTCATGAAGACCGTGCAGCGGCTGCCAAGGTCGACCGGGGCGGTGGCGCCAGTCGCCGCTTCAGCGAAGGCGCGTACATCCATGTTCATGGACACCGCGAAGCTCTCGATGAAGCTGCCGCAGCCCGACGAGCAGGCCTCGTTCAGCATGATGTGCTCGATCACGCCGTCACGCACGCGCAGACACTTCATATCCTGGCCGCCGATATCGAGGATGAACTCGACGCCGGGGAGGAAGGCCTTGGAGCCGCGCAGGTGAGCGACGGTCTCGATCTCGCCGGAGTCCGCTTTGAGCGCCTCGATGAGCAGGGCCTCGCCGTAGCCGGTGGTGGTGACGTGCCCGATCTTGGCACCCTCGGGCAGGTGCGCGTAGAAGTCGGCCATGATGGTCTTCGCGGTGCCCAGGATGTCGCCGTTGTTGCTGCCGTACCAGGTGTGGAGGAGCTGGCCGTCCTCCCCCACCATAGCGGCCTTCATCGTGGTGGAACCGGCGTCGAGGCCGATGAAGACGCGCCCTCCCGTGTAGCTCGCGAGGTCGCCGCGGGGCACGACCTCGCGGTCATGGCGCTCCTTGAAGGCAACGTAGGCGGCCCCATCGGCGAAGAGCGGCTCCAAGCGCGCGACCTCGGAGCCCTGGGTGTCGCCGAGGCCGTCGATCGCGTCGATGAGCTCCTCGAACGTGGTGAGCTTCTCGGACTCGTGTGCCATGGCGGCGCCGGATGCCACGAAGAGGTGGGCGTTCTCCGGCACGATGCGGTGGGCCTCATCGAGCTCGAGCGTGAGGTTGAAGCGGTGGCGGAGCTCCGAGAGGTACTGGAGCGGGCCGCCGAGGAAGGCCACGTGCCCGCGGATGGGGCGGCCGCAGGCGAGGCCGGAGATGGTCTGGGTGACCACGGCCTGGAAGATGCTCGCCGCCACGTCCTCAGGGCGGGCGCCCTCGTTCAGGAGCGGCTGCACGTCGGTCTTGGCGAAGACGCCGCAACGGCTCGCGATGGGGTAGATGTTCGTGGCGCTCTTCGCCAGCTCGTTCAGGCCGGAGGCGTCGGTGTGGAGGAGGGCCGCCATCTGGTCGATGAACGCGCCCGTGCCGCCGGCGCAGGTGCCGTTCATGCGCTGCTCGATACCGGAGTCGAAGTAGATGATCTTGGCGTCCTCGCCGCCGAGCTCGATGGCCACGTCGGTCTCGGGGATCAGGGCCGCCACGGCGCGCTTGCTCGCGATGACCTCCTGGACGAACTCAAGCGAGAGCCACTGCGAGAGGAGCATGCCGCCCGAACCGGTGATGGCACAGGTCATGGCCGTGTCGGGCAGGAGCTTGACCGCGCCGGCGAAGAGGTCGCGGGCGCAGGCACGCACGTCGGTGTGGTGGCGCTGGTACTTGGCGTAGACGATCTCGTTGTCATCGTTCAGGACGGCGAGCTTGACCGTGGTAGAGCCGACGTCGACGCCGAGGTGGAGCGGGCCCTTGGCGCGCTCGGGATACCAGAGGGCAGGCTCCGTGACAGTGTCCTCGATTGGGACCTCGTCCTCGGCGGGGGCCGACGCGGTGCCGCAGCACGCGCCCGCGGCGTCCGATCCGCCGCAGCCGCAGCCCTGATCGGCGGCGCACCCGCAGGACGGACTCTCGGTATCAGCGCCCAGCGTGATCTCATCCATGGTTAGATCCCCTCGTTCTCTTCAGTGCTCAGATTCATGAGTTTCATGCCGTAGGCCGGCACGTTGATATCGATGGGCAGGCCGTAGAGGTCGCCGGGTCGCACGAAGGCGATGACCGTCATGATGCGCGCCATCGTCTCGGGGCCCTCCGCCATCCCGTTCTCAAACCACCGTTGCACCATGCCCGTCTCAGCGGAGACGACGTAGGAGACGTAGTAGTCGAAGAAGGTGCCGAGGGCCTCCGGGTAGATGCCCATCTGCATGCGCTCCGAGATGGCGTCGCGGGCCATGTCGACGATGCGCTTGATGAAGGCCGGGTCTCCGGCGGGGCCGAGGAGGCCCGAGATGACCGCGCGGTTCTCGACGAAGTACTCGAGCAGGCGGACAGAGCCAGGAGCGGGCTCGAGGTCCTGGATGCTTTCGTAGACCTCAGGCAGGGTCGCCTTTGAGAGGCCCATGATGAGCTCGCGGATCTCCCCGATGAGGATGCGCTCGACCGCGGCGACGAAATCCGGGATGTCGCGGTAATGGGTGTAGAAGGTGCGCCTCGTGAGACCAGCCCGGTCTGTGAGCGCGCCCACGGTGATGCGCGAGAGCTCCTCGCCGTCTGCAAGCTGGCCAGCGAAGGCGTGCATGAGCGCCCGCTGCGAGCGGAGTGAGCGACGATCACATTTGAGTTCAGCCTGCGGCATACTCCCCCTTCGATGTGGTCTTCAATTGCACGGCATGCGCATTATTGCACATCATGTGCATCATCAAGGGAGCTCCATGTTTGACGGGACCGCAGGCCAGCACGAGTCCCCATGGCCCCATGGGAGGTGCCGGCGGCATTCGAGCGACGAAGGCGCTCTCTCCGCTTTGGTACAGGTTCTGTGACCACGCGGCAAAACCTCCTCAGTTTGGTACAGGTTTTGGCAGCGGCGTGAAGCAGACGCCCTCAGCACGCGACATTGACCTGCGCATTTCGTCGAAAATCTTCTTGCCTACTCAGGCTGAGGGCAAAAACCTATACCAAACTGAGGAGGTTCGCGCGAGTGGAGGGGAAGCCTGTGCCAAAGCGTAAAGTTTTTGCTTGAGGACATCGCACTAGACTTGCTGTGCATTCCCTGCTCAGCGGTGACTCGGCAATCCGCACGATTCGATGGAAAAGCCCAATACAGCGGCCCCGCCAATGATCTGCCCTGGCTTTGCAGCAATGCGAAACAACAAGAGCTGACTGAGACGTGTGGTAGGCTCATGCAAACGAGCTGCATAAGGGGGAAGTATGACGGTATCGTACGAGGAGCGCCGACGGACGCTCATCGAACTCCTACATGACTCGGCCTCCCCTATAAGCCTGGAGCATCTACAGCAAAGCCTTTCTTGCAGCCGTAGGACCGTCTACTACCTCATCAGCAAGGTTAACGAGGAATTAAATGAGCAATCCCTGGGGTTCATACGAAATCGACGCGGGCAGGGCTGGTACCTAACCGATTCGCAGCGCCAGCATGTCCCCAGGCTTCTCGCCAGCAACCAAACTAACGTGCATCTCCGCCCGGATGAGCGTCGGGATTACCTCGCCTGCTGGCTTCAATATCCCCCCACCGCAGTGCACGTCGATACGATCATGCAGTCACTCGACATCTCCCGTAACACCGTTTTCAATGATCTTAAGGCGCTCCGATCTGAGCTTGAGGGCTACGACCTCTGGCTCGACTACGATTCGATAGCCGGCTATGCCATCAAGGGCGCAGCCCTCTCCAAACGCACGGTTCTCCTGTTTCATCTGAAGCGCCTCCTCGCGGATGCCCCGTACATGCGTCTTGAATTTCTCGACCCTTCAATCGTCAAAGACTATCTCGATCGGCTTAACGCCATCAGCTCTATGACCGATAGCGGATACGCGGACGCCGACCTTCTTCTCATCGCCTGCACGCTTGCAATTATCTGCAATGCGAATGACACGTTTGATTGCTCGCTCTTAGAGATTCAAAGCCTCGAAGACACGCGCGAGCACCAGCTTGTCAAAGAAAGATTCAACGATCTGAGCGAATATGAGCAGCTGTATCTGAGTGTGCAGCTCCTTGGTTCGCGCGCCGGCCGCCTCGCGCGAATCGATGAGGGGGACGACGATATACGCCTTTTCGAGCTCGCTCAACGTTTCGTAAATCTATTTGAACATGTGACCCATTGCGATTTCATCGAGAAAGACGGCCTGGTGAACTCGCTTTACATGCATTTCAAGCTCTCTGCTTACTATCATCGCCTCTCCATTCAGGTTATCAACCCGTTTCTCCAAGAGGTCAAAGACCACTACCTCGATCTGTATCGACTGGTATCTGAACTCGGAGCGGATCTGCGAGAGGCATTCCCTTTTCCCCTGTTTGACAGTGAGATTACCTACATTACCATGCATTTCGCCGGTCACCTGCGCCAAAGCGCGAGCCCCTTTTACCGCGGTGTCCGCGTGCTTGTGGTCTGCCCGAGCGGCATGGCGACTTCCAAACTGCTGAGTCGTGAGATCGAGCAGCTTTATGCAAATGTAACCGTTGTCGCCATCATCCAAGCAGAAGAAGTCAACTCCTATCTCGGCGAAGCGGATTTTATCGTTACCACCGTTCCCATCCGAAGCGAGATCCCGTGGATCAAGGTAAGCCCCCTGATGACAGATGCGGATAGGTCGCGCATCGCCTCCATGATGGCGTTGCACATGAATCCACATGTGCTAGCAGACGGGCGCGAAGAAGGTCTCTTCGAGATACTATCTGCCTTCGTCCCTGATGACCGAATGCCGGACCTCAAGCGCGCAGTCTACGCCTTCCTGCAGAAAGGGGGATCTTTTATTGAAATCCCCGATAGGCATCAACCCGGTGTACTCGATCTCCTTACACCGGACTTCGTAACCTTTGTAGACACCGCACCCTCCTGGCGCGATGCCATCCGCCTCTCGGCAGCCCCCCTTCTCAATGCCAACTTAGTTACCGATGCATACGTCCAAGCCATGATCGACTTGGTCGACGAAAACGGCCCGTATATCGTGCTGCATGACAACGTAGCCCTCGCACACGCGGAACCTCAGCAAGGGGCGCGTGCGCTGTGCCTCTCGTTGCTAATCTCAGTCGATCCGATTCAGTTCGGAGAGGGCCGCTGCGCGCGCTTGCTATTCACGCTTGCAAACCCCGAGCAAGGGACACATTTGCATGCACTCAGGGAGATCATGAACTTGTCCAAGCGATCTGCCCTGGTCAGCGGTATTACGCGGTGCCGCAATGCAGAAAGCGCCCTATCCCTTCTTAACAAGCATGCAGCCGACCTCACAGACGCTGAGGAAATAGCCATCGCCTAGTTCTATGTGCCCTTATATCGCCTCACGCATGAGGCCAAAGTGCAGAGAGATTGCACGGATTGCAGCATAGCTAGAGAGCACATGGCCTTGCACTCATACATTCAAACTATTTGGACTTCATACATGTTAAGCCCCTCCGCATAATGAAGTTACAAGATGCATCTATCGCGGTATCGGAATAGGTCCTGCAAGTGGGGTGATACGCATGTGGGAGGTTTTGCCCGTTGAGCGGATTCGCATCGTCTCCGATGTGCCTGACTGGCGGGAAGCCGTGCGGCTGGCATGCGAGGCATTGAGTCTCGACGATCTCCCAACTGAAAGCATAGCCGAGTCGATACTACAGAACGTCGAGGCTAACGGGGGCACCGGTATCATCTCGCCCTACGCGATTCTCCCGCAAGGCTCCCCTATTTCTGGAGCAACAGAGCGCGCAGTGTCCGCGGTGTTGTCAAGACGGCCCTTCTATGTCGCCCATGCCCGCATGCCCATCCGGTTACTCGTGCTGATTGCTGCCGCGGAGCCGCACGAACACCTGGATCTGCTCAAACAGGTTTTGCATGTCCTTAATGATCGCGATCGGTTGGATCGAATTCTATCTAGCCCTGACGCGCGCGCCGTGCATCGGGAATTCACCGGAGGTGAGGCATGACGTTTCAATTTGATCCAGGACTCGTACAGGTCGACATAGTGTCGCCCACGCGAGATGACGCGCTGCGCGAGGTGGCGCGGCCCCTCGTCGAGCAAGGGTGTGTGGGGCCTACGTATCCGGATCTCGTGTGCGAACGAGAGCGGAACTATCCCACAGGCCTCCCAACCCGGGGCGCTTCCGTGGCACTTGCCCATGCTGATGCAAACGGGGGTGTCAAAGGAAACCATGTGGCGGTGGGGGTTCTTAGGTCCCCGGTCCCTTTTGCAAATATGGAAGATGCCGACGAGGAGTTACCGGTTCGCATCATATTCATCCTCGCCATGGAAAGTGCGCATGCGCACTTGGAGATGCTGACCTGCATGATGCGCCTGATTAGAGATGAAGAGCTGCTCTCGTCGCTCCTCCATTTGGAGACGGGCGATGAGGTGTGCCACGCCCTCAACGAACACATCACACCGTAAAAGCATGCGCACCGGATATGCGCGACAACCACTACGGAAGGACACAAGATGAAACAAATCGTGATTGCCTGTGGGGCGGGACTTGCCACTTCGAGCATGGTGCTCGACAAAGTTGAATCCGTTTTGAAGCAGAACGGCATACGAGGCAGGCTCATTCAATGCACGCTCGGCCAAGTGGACGGATACGACGGCACAGTCGATCTCATCATCACCACTATGAAAGTCCGAAAAAAGTACCAGACGCCCTGCATCACGGGCAGTGCGTTCCTGACGGGAATCGGCGAAGAGGAGGTTGCTCAGCAGATTGTCGAAACACTGAAGGCATAGACGCCCATCTTCTCGCAACAGAAAAGGAGCGCAATCCATGGAATTCTTCGAAACGGTCTCCGGAGCAGTTCAGTACTTTGTCGACCTGGGAAGCTACATCTTCGTCCCGATACTCATGTGCGTCATCGGTCTGTTGTTTGGCCTGAAGCCTGGAAGGGCGATCAAGGCGGGCGCGACCGTCGGCATCGGACTAGTCGGCGTCAGCCTGGTTGCCACGCTCACTGCGGATTCGCTGGGACCGGTCATCAACCGAATGGTCGAGGTCCTGAACCTCAACCTCACGGCCATCGATGTGGGCGGCTCTCCAGCGGCGGCTGTGGGCTTTAGCAGCCTGATCGGCGCCGCGCTCATTGTCATAATCATCCTCGTGAATATCGCACTTGTCGCGCTGAAGCTCACGAACACGGTCAACGTCGATGTCTATAACTTCTGGTACTTCGCAATCACAGGCGGCATCGTTCAACTGGTCACCGGCAATTTCTGGCTCGGTGTGCTGGCCGGCGTCACACATGCGGTCCTCGGCCTCAAGATCGCCGATATCATGGCTCACCGTACCCAGGAGATCATCGGCATCCCCGCCATCTCGATTCCCCATGGCTTCGCCGCCGCAAGCGCGCCCATCTTCCTCGTACTTGATAAGGTTTACGATCTCATCCCGTTTTTCGCCCATAAGCCCATCGAAGATGACGATGAGGAGCTTGAAGAGAGCAAGGGGCTTAGCCATTATGTCAGTCTGATATTTGGCGAGCGCATCTACCTCGGGCTGATCCTCGGACTGTTCTTCGGTGTAGTTGCCGGTTATGACTTCAAGGGCGTGGCAGACGTCACGATCAAAACCGCGGCGCTTCTCGAACTGTTCCCCATGGTGGTGAAAATGCTCGTCGGAGGCCTCATCCCCATTTCAAACCAGGCAAAAAGCTTTTTCACCAAGCACTTCCCCGATCGCCAGCTTTCCATCGGACTTGATTCCGCCGTCACGATCGGCCATCCGGTGACCATCTCAGTTGGATTCTTGATGGTTCCGATCTTCATGTTCGTCGCAGCTGTGCTCCCCGGCAATATCACACTTCCCCTTGGCGAGGTTCCCTTCGCGGCCTTCTATGTCTGCTTCGCAACCATCATCCACCGCGCGAATCGCCGACGCACCATCTGCTCAAGTCTGATCTTCATTCCCATCGTGCTCTGGATCTCCAGCTGGGCCGCCCCGTTCTTCACACAGCTCGCCGATGCAGCCGGGATGACGCTCGTGGCGGAGGGGCAGCTTGCGACCACGATGGCCTTCGGCGATCTGTTTATCCTCATCCCCACCCTGCTCGCACAGGTCCCCTATGTGGGAGCTCTCCTGCTCGTGGCGCTCATGGCCGTCGCAATCGCACTCGGCAAGCTCCTGGAGCGCTTCTATGCAAAAGAGGACGAGCGCTTTGAAGAGACGATCGGAACCGAGTCGAAATAGCCGACACCCAAAGGAGGCCAATAGCATGGAAAGCCTATCGATCGGCGTTGTCGGGGCAGGCATCTACGGCAACTACCATCTTCGCACCTTCCTCTGCGATCCCCAGGTAAGCAATGTCGCCGTCTGCGAGCTCAATGAGAAGAGGCGGCTGGAAGCCCAGGAGCGCTATGGGATCAAAGGCTATGCAAGCGTTCGAGAAATGATCGAGGCAGAAGATCTCGATGCGATCACCATCGCGACCTCTGATCCATACCACTTCGAACCTGCACGCGATGCGATCGAAGCTGGCATCTCATATCTGCTAATCGAGAAGCCCTTGGCGACCACTGTCGAAGAGTGCGAGACGCTCATGCGACTTGCCGAAGATAAGGGCGTTAGAATCGCCTTGGATTTCCATAAGCGATGGGATCCCGCATACAACTGCATGCGCGATGAGATGATTCGCGGCGGGGACACCGTGCTGCGCGGCTATATGTCGCTTGACGACATCATCGCCGTACCTGAATCCTGGTTTACCTGGTCAGCTCAATCCTCACCATCTTGGTTCCTCGGTGTGCATTGCTACGATTTGATCCGCTATATGACCGGAGCCGAAGCGGTGAAGGTGTACGCGCAGGGCTCGAAGCGTGTTCTTCAATCCCGCGGCATCGATACATGGGACACCCTGACAGCAACACTCACCATGAGTGACGGGGCGGCTTGGACCGTGGACACCAGCTGGGTTCTTCCCAACACATTTCCCAAGTCGAACGACGGGCAGCTGGTGATCCTCACCGACCGCTGTTATTTAAAGAATGAGTCGTACCGCGGGGTGAAGAACTACACTGACAAAAAAGAGGATCTCCCCAACTATCTGTTCATGAATTTTGAAAAGGATAAGGCAAGCGGATTTGGCCTGGAGCCCATGCAGGAATTCGTGAGCGACATCCTACACGGCCGCGCGTTCCGCTCAACCGCTTTCGACGGGCTTCAGGCCACGAGAATCGCCGCCGCGGTTCACGCATCCGCTGAAAGCGGCCATGTGATTGAGCTCTGATCGATCGATATCGGGACACCCACAAGTTCCTTGGGTATTCGCACGGTCATGTAAGGCCGCTGCACGGGCATCCGACTAGGTTTCCCGGTGCAGCGGCTTTACCCCCGCTCTGCGCGGATCGTTGCCATCATGTGCCGCGGGACCGCGTGGAAGGCGCAGGAGCCGATCACCGTACCCGCCGCCCGCTTCGCCGCAGACGTGCCGCTGCTCGTCGCGTACGCATGGTCAAAGCGCTCGAGCATCGCGATGTCGTTGCCACCGTCGCCGTAGACCGCCACCTCATCCTCGCGGATCCCCAGGTACTCTGCCAGCCAGGCAACCGCCTGGGCCTTGCTCGCCCGCACGTCGGTGATCTCGAACATCACCGGGTTGAACGGCGTGTTCAGCACCGTATCGGCGTGGCCGTCGAGGAAGGCGTGGAGCTCGCGCTCGAGGCCCTCATCGGAGACGCGCGTGTTCACCTTGCAGATCTCATGCGCGAGGATGTCCGAGACTGACTGCTCATAGAGGAAGTCGGCGCTCATCTGGGCACCTCGGGCCCGCATTCCCGCCATCAGCACGCGACGGACGAGCCCATCGCGCTGAAAGCCCTGCTCGCGCATCTCAGGCGTGCCAGTGACGTACACATGCTCGAGCCCCACGCACTCAAAGCAGACTCCCGGGAAGGCCGTGATCATCTCCTCGAGAAGCGCGGGGTCGACCGCCTGATGATGGATGACCTCGCCCGTGCGATCGAGCACGATCGAGCCATTCGCGCAGACCGCCTCGAGCGGGGCCCCTATGAGGCCGAAATCGTTCGGCGTGCGCATGGTGCGCCCCGTCGCGATGGCCACATGGGCGCCCGCGTCGGTCACCCGCCGGAGGGCCCGCAGGATGGTGGCGTCCGGCATATGAAAGAGGTTGAGGAGGGTCCCATCGAGGTCGGTTGCAAACAGCTTGATCATGCAGCTCCGAACGATCGCAAGGTCAGATACGGCGAAAAGGCTTGGGCGGTCGGGAGCGGCCGCCCCGGTGCATTCCTACCCCAAGGCCACGTCGAGCACCATCATGATGACGAAGCCGGCGATCACGCCGAGCGTCCCCACGTTGCTGTGCTCGCCAAGATGCGCCTCGGGGATGAGCTCCTCCACCACGACGTAGATCATCGCGCCCGCGGCGAACGACAGCAGCCAGGGCATGAACGGCTGGATCCATCCGGAGACGAGCACGACCGCGATGCCGAAGATGGGCTCCACGAGACCTGAGAGGCTGCCAAGCACGAAGGCGCGGCGGCGTGACAGGCCCTCGCGGGCGAGCGGGAGGGAGACGGCCGCGCCCTCGGGGAAGTTCTGCAGGCCGATACCGATGGCGAGCGCGAACGCCATGCCGAGGTAGGCCTGACCCGCCTCGCCCGACGCCTGGGCGGCCATGGCGAAGAGCAGGCCCACGCTCATGCCCTCGGGGATGTTGTGCAGCGTGACGGCTGACACGAGCAGGGTCGTGCGCTTCCATGAGGTCTTGATGCCCTCGGCCTCATCGGCCTCGGCGTGAAGGTGCGGCAGCAAGGTGTCGAGCAAGATCAGGAACCCCACGCCGAGCAGGAAGCCGCCCGCAGCCGGGATCCATGCGACCTGCCCCATCTCCCCCGCCTGGTCGATGGCCGGGACGAGCAGCGACCACATGCTCGCCGCGATCATGACGCCGGCGGCGAATCCGAGGAAGATGTGGTGCGTGAGCTCCCGATCCGACCGAAAGAAGAACACCACCGCGGCACCGGCCGTCGTCATGAGCCAGGTGAAACCGCATCCGAGTGCCGCCCAGAGCAGGGCTTGGAGGATATTTTCATCGAACATAGGAATCCTTTCGAAGCGCATGTTCAGGATCGAGGCGCATCAATTCTCGAACAGGGCGGCGAGACGTGGGAACACCTCGTCCGCGGTGTCGAACATCCGACCCATGGCGGCGATGCCGAACAGGCCCGCCACCTCGGGAACCAGGGGGACATCGGTCGTGCAGATAAGGTTGCCGTCGGCATCGACGGAGAAGGTGACCCAACGGTAGGAGCCGTTCAACTCGTTCACGAGCTCGAGGGCGCACCCGCGGCTGCCTGGGGAAACCCGGCCGAGGGGCGTTGTCTCCAGGTGAGCGCCACGATCGTTGATGCGGAAGCGGATCTGCGTTGGCGGCAGATGAGCGCCCGACCATCCCACGCGTACGGTGTCGATGAGGTTGTCGTCGTCGAGCGGGGTGTCGCTTCGATATTCGATGCCCGCCTGGGACATCGCCTCCATCAAGGCTATCGAGTTGTCGTACACCGCGCCCCCTTCGCACCAGCCCCGCGCGCATCCGGGGCGATTTATCACTATGCGCTATCGTACTCGATGCCGCTTCACGCGTCCCGGGTGGGCGCGACGTAAAAGGTCCCTACAATAGACAAGACTGAAAGGAGCCTCCATGGCGGACGCGCGGGCCCTCATCATCGAGGATGATGCCGATATCAATCAGATCGTGGCCACACGTCTCGCTCGCGCGGGGTTCTCCTGCACACAGGCGTTCTCGGGCTCGGAGGCGGCGCTCGTGCTCGATGCCGAGTTCGGGGACGAGGCGGCGGGAATCGACCACAGCGGGTTCGCGGTCGTCATCTGTGACCTCATGCTTCCGGGCATGACCGGTGAGCAGCTGGTCTCCCTCATCCGCGCGCATGACCCGAGCACGCCCATCATCGTGATCTCGGCGCGCACCGCGGTCACCGACAAGATTGACCTGCTGAAGCTCGGTGCCGACGACTACCTCGCGAAACCCTTCGACCTCGACGAGCTCGTTGCTCGCGTGGAAGTCCAGATCAGGCATCGACAGCTCGCCGGTGGAGATACTGCCGTCGGATATGGACGCGGGGACAGCAAGGCGCTCACCTTCCGATCCTGGACGCTCAACCCGTCCGCCCGCACCTTCCGCGTTGCCGGCGAGCCCGTGGAGCTCACCCGCCTGGAGTTCAACATCATCGAGGCCCTCATGCGCAGCCCGGAGCGCGCCTGGTCAAAGCAGGAGCTCTTCGAATTGGCCTGGGACGAGCCGTATGCCGCGGATGACAACACGCTGAACGTGCACGTCTCGAACATTCGGGCCAAGCTCAAACCCACCGGGACCGGATGCTACATCAAGACCGTCTGGGGCATGGGATTCAAGCTCACCGAGTGAGGACGCAGGCCGACCGCCTGTAACGCCATGCGGTGGCGCAGATGCGCGGATCGAGGTCGCATGTACGCGGCAGGGACGACCCCGCCCCCCTGCCGTCCTATCCTCGCGCCCCTCTTTAGGAACTCTTTATGCTTGGTGAAGACTTCCCCAAGGTCCCGACCGCATACTGAAGACATCAGATCAGACGGAACCGCACAGGGGAAGAAGGGAAGCGCGATGGACGCCATCCGCACGAGACAGCTCACCAAGACATTCGGCAAGCATCGGGCCGTCGACGCGCTCGACATGCGCGTAGGCTCCGGCGACATCTACGGTCTTGTTGGCAAGAACGGGGCCGGCAAGTCCACCGCCATGAAGATGATCGCCCGCCTCATGCGCCCCACCTCGGGCGAGCTGGAGCTCTTCGGGAAGGCCGTCCTTGGAACGGGCCGGCCGAAAGTCGACCTCGCCGGCACGCCTTCGCGCATCGGCGCCCTGATCGAGAACCCGGGGATCCTGAACAGCCACTCCGTCCGAGACAACCTCATCATCAAGGCCCTCGCCGTAGGGGAGCTCAAGCCGGCCGAACACGCCGACGAGCTGCTCGAGCTCGTGGGGCTCGGGGGAGCGGCCCGCAAGAAGGCGAAATCCCTCTCCCTCGGCATGAAGCAGCGGCTCGGCCTCGCGCTCGCCCTGGTGGGCCACCCCGACCTGCTGCTCTTGGATGAGCCGTTCAACGGCCTCGATCCCGAGGCGACCCGCGCCATGCGGAGCACCCTCACGGAGATCAACCGCGAGCGCGGCGTGACGATCCTGATCTCGAGCCATGTGCTCGATCAGCTGAACCGCGTGGCAACCCGGTTCGGTGTCATCCGAGACGGCAGGATGGTCCGCGAGCTCACCGCCGAGGAGCTGCATGATCAATGCGGGAGCTCCATCCGCGTCCGCGTGAGCGACCCGGCACGCGCCCTCGTGGTGCTCGAGGAGCGGATGCCCACCGCGCAGATCCGCGTCGATCCCACTCAGGCGATCATCATCTCCTTGGCCGCACAGGGCCAGCGGGCGGACGCCCGGTTCGGAGGCAGCGGCGCGAATCCCGCCAACGCCGGCGACCCGACAGTCGAGCTGGTCTCGCAGACGCTCTTCGATGCGGGCATCCCGATCCTCGAGCTCAGCCTTCTCGAGCGCGACATCGAGGATTACTTCGTCGACCTCATGGGCGGCGCGGACGCGGCCGCGCAGGAAGGTGCCTGATATGGTTCCCTTCACCCTCGGCCTCATCGGCGCGGTTGCGGCGGTCAGCCTGCTCCCGCATGCGGTGATTGACCTTCTCTGCACGTTCGCAGTCCTCGTCGGGGCGGTGCACATCATCTGGCGCTCCGCGGTGATCGGCGCCGCACGCGTGGTGGCCCCGTCGCGTTTTAGCGGCCCGCTGCCGACGGCACATGCGAACCCCCACGCCCTCCCCTCCCTCGGAAAGGAATGACCCATGTTGAACCTGCTCAGATCTGATCTATACCGCATCACCCGCATCCGCGGCGCAGGCGAGCTCATGGTGTACGGCTTTATCTGCCTGCTCATCTATCTCGCGATCATCGCCGTCGCCATCAGCGTCGGACTGCTCACCGCTGGCTCTGGCTGGATGTTCATCGGATCCGACGGGCACAGCGTTTACAGCGTAGCGATCGCCGACATCTCCCTCAGTGGTCACCTCCTGCCAGTCCTCTGCTGCCTCGCCATGTCCCAAGTTTTCTTCGCAGAGGTGGACGCCGGGTACGAGAAGAGCGTGAACGCCTCCGTCCGGGGGCCGTGGGCCCGGGTTGTCGAACGGGTCGCCCTCGCGGGGACCGTGTCGTTCTGCCTCACTGCGATCACCATGGTGGCCGGCGTTGCAACATACCTCGTGGGCACCTGGGGCACCGGCACCTTCGATGCGGCAGGCTCTCTGCTCCTTTGGTTCCTCGAGGTGTGGTTCGCCTGCTGGGCATACTCCCTGCCGCCGCTCATCATCTCGTGGCTCACACGCCGCAAGATGGCCGGCTATCTCTCCGTGCTCTACGCGACCATACTCCCCAACATCCTCTTCCTCCTTGCCTCCGCATTGGACCGCCTGTGGCATACGCCCGTGCTCACCGGCATATATCAGGCGCTCGCCCCCTTCAGCCCCGGCACCCTCATAGGCCACGTCGCCGACGGCGCGGGGGCCGCCCTCAGCGCGGGGGCGGCGGCCCCCTTCGCATTCCCCGGCGGATTCGCCGTGCAGGCCGTCGTTGTCTTGGGTGTTTGGGCCGGTATCGCGACGGCGGCGGGGCTTGCGATCGTGTCGAGACGACGCGGTTGATATAAGCGACCGAGAGCCCATCTCAGCCCGTAGCAGCAGGCCCCTGTCGTCCCGGGGCCTGTATGCGTACCATGGGTGAGATCGGCGCGGGCGCCTGCCCACTCATCGGCCGGGCGGACGAAGGCCCGCGCATCTGCGGGGCGCCCTCGCTTCAATGGGAAACGACGGAGGAAGGGAGCGGAGATGGAGGCGGTTCTGCTCGCGTTTGGCGCATGCGTCCTCGGTGTCGCCCTCGGTGCGGTGCTCGGCCGTAAGACATACGCTCACGAGCTCAGACGCATGGCGCGATTCCTGCGTGATCGCGACCCGGCGAGCAACGCGCGCCTGACGGTGAACGCCCCCGGATCTGGCCTGCATGAGATCGCCGAAGCGGTGAATGGCGAACTCGACCGCGAAACGGAGGAGCGTGTACGGTCGCTCCGCGCGCAGCAGGAGTTCCAGCGCGACCTCTCCTCCCTCTCGCACGACATCAGGACCCCGCTCACCGGCGCCAAGGGCTATCTGCAGCTTGCCCGGGAGGAGCTGGATGACGATGCGCGGAAGCATGAGCTCGAGGCCGCCGGGGCGCGCATCGACGCCACGGCCGATCTCCTCGACCAGCTCTTCGCCTTCACACGGGCCAGCGATCCCGATCTCGCAATCGAGGTCGCGCCCGTGGCGATGAGACCGCTTGTTGAAAGCGTGCTCCTCGCGCACTTCCCCGAGTTCGAGCAGCGCGGCTGGGAGCCCGTCGTTCGCTTCGCCGATGAGGGTTTCACCTTCGAGGGGGATGCCGCCCATCTGCAGCGAGTCATTGAGAACCTGATGGTGAACGCGCTGCGCCACGGAGCAGGCGCGCCGGTGATCGAGCAGCGGGGGCAGAGCGTGACGATCTCGAACCGCACGAGTGATCCACGCGCGATCGACGTCGAGCGGCTCTTCGACCGGTTCTACCAGGCTGACACCGCCCGTGGGACCGTAGGCGCAGGCCTCGGGCTCGCAACCGCAGCAAAGCTCGCAGACGCGATGGGGCTGCGGTTGAGCGCGTCACTCGAAGGAAATGTGCTCCGGTTCACATTGGAGGGATTGCGGCGAGCTTGAGGGTCAACTGACAGATCCAATCATCCAAATCAGCAAACATATCCGCTGGGAATCATAACGCTCAGCATCTAGCCTTCCCTCCATGATGTCGCGCGTCTCACGCATGGCAGCCTCGGTGGCAACGTTGTACCGAGATTGCTGCGCATCATTGGGTTGGCCTTCCTTCATCAGCCTACCCCCGCCGGAACAGGTCGCGGGCGCGGTCCTTCAGCCCTGTCAGCCGAATGACGCCTTCATAGGGCAGCATCCTCAGGTTCGAGAACGCATTGAAGAAGCGCAGGTCGCGCTTGGAGAGCCAGAGCCTCGGATCCGGCCGGTAGGCGCTGAGCGACGAGGCGCCATCCCTCAGGCGACGCGCCGCGGCGCGCAGTCCGGCGGTGCCGTCCGCCACGAACGACGGAACCGGCACGCGCTCGCGGAGCGCGTCCATGACCGCGTCGGTGAGCGTCAGAAGCCACCCGTTGATGGCGTGACTCCGCATCTGCATCGTCGCCGCGGAATCCAACACGGTGTCGGGAACCCGCTCGACGATCTCGTCGGACGCCTCCTCGAGCACCTCGTCAATATGCTCGGCGATATCGGCACGCAGGTGCTCGAGCTGATCGGACAGACGCCGCCAGCTCGCCAGCGAGAACACGCTGTCGGCGGCCATCGCGATCGTCAGCACCGCGGCCGCGATGCGCACCACCGAGGCGGGGAGCTCAGCCAGCGCGCCGAGGGCCCACGGTTGCAGCACCTGGCAGATCAGCACCGCTCCCGCCCCGAAGAGGAGGGCGCCATACAGGCAGATCCGGCCCTGCAAATTGAAGGGATAGGTGGAGTAGTCCCAGAACCGCGCGTGCACCGTTCGCTCAAGGAGCCCCCCCACGGCGTACTCGATCGCACAGCAGACGATCGCCGACGCGAGGAACAGGGCGGCCGTCCCCTCGATGGAGCGCAACCCGATCCAGCAGGCAAGCGCCCCAACGCCATAGATGGGGCACCACGGCCCCAGCAAAAAGCCACTGTTCGCAAACCGGCGCCTGTTCAGGTACGCGCAGATGGTCGATTCCCACACCCATCCGATGAACGCGTAGAGACCGCCGGTGAGCAGCAGGGCAGAAAGCGGCGCTTCGGGAATTGAAGCTGCAGCGAGGGCGTCTATGAGCTCCGTCATGCGCGAGCGCTCCCGACGGTGCCGCGACGCCGCGGCAGGCGGGCGGACACAGTCTCGCGCAGGGCGCAGGCTTTGTCGGCGAGGCAGACGATCCACGCCTCGCGGCAGGTGGGAGGGATGGGGACGAGCGGAAACATGTGTCGTTTGATAATGTTGCGCTCGCGGTCTGTGAGGTCGAAATCCTGTTCGGCGTTGGCGAGGGCTCGGAACGGATGCGTGAAGCCGTGCAGGCGATGCGATGGATCGGGATCGTGCCAATCGTAAAGGAAGTAATCGTGGAGCAGGGCACCGCGGATGAGCGACGCGCGGTCCACCTTGATGCGCAGACGCTCGAGCACGTCGGCCGCGTGCGCGGAGGCCAGGGCAACGGACATCACATGCGCGTGGACGCTCACGGTGCCATGCTGTATGAAATGACGCGTGAGGCCGAAGCGACCCGTTCGCTCAAGCTCGGCCGCGGCGACACGAACCTCGGCCGCACGACGGGCGCCGGGGGTCCCGAAGACGCGGTCCCTGTCCGCTCCCCTCATCTGCCTTCGCTCTGCCATCGTCTGGCCTCCTCAGCCGTATGCAGGATGACGCTCATCCCAAGCCCGACACCAAAGCCAAGCCGTGTTCACTGCAGATCAGGGTAGCACGCGAACGGCGCCCCGCCACACCATGCTCCGCAAGAGCCTCCCGCATCAGTCCATTTCCATAAACTAACAAAACAAAAGAAATGTAATGAATTATGCGTGCGCGCCCTCATGGCGCGTAGGCGACACGAGATCGACGCTCCCGGCTTGTCGGCGATCGCGACGTGTCCCCATGGCGCGCAGGCGACACGCACCGGGCCATGCCGTAGAATGGGCACCGTTCGCGCAAATCGCAGAAAGGCCCATCAATGGCTCGCTCCACCCTCGGACGCACCCTCATCATCGCCAACCCCGCCGCGCGCAGCGGCAAGGGGGCGGACGCCGCCGCGTTCTCCGAGCGCTTCCTCGGCAGTTACACCGCAGCGACCGACGGCTACAAGCTCACGCTCACCCGGGCGTCCGGCGAGGCCGAGCACCTCGCGCGCAACGCGACCTCCCACGGCTTCGACACCGTGGTTGCCCTCGGCGGCGACGGCATCGTCCACGAGGTGGTCAACGGCCTCATGGCCCTCCCCGCCCGTGAGCGGCCCCAGCTCGCTGTCGTCCCCGTGGGCTCGGGCAACGACTACGGGCGCACACTCGGCATGGCGCTCAATGACGCCGAGACCGCCCTGGCGCAGCTCGTGCGCGGGCATGCCCACGAACTCGAGGTGGGCCGCGTGAACGGCGTCCACTTCATGGAGACCCTCTCCTTCGGTCTCGACGCCGCCATCGCCCTCGACACCACGGACCGCCGAGCCGCCGACACCTCGCAGGAGGGCGAAACCCTCTACGTCACCTCGGCGATGAAGCTCATCCCGCGGGCGCGGCGCGGCTGGCCCGCGTCGGTCTCCTTTGACGGAGGCGAGCCTCAGAGGCTCAAGACCCTGATCTTCGCGATCCAGGTGGGCCCCACCTACGGCGGCGGCTTCAGGATCTGCCCGGACGCGAATCCCGGAGATGGCCTGCTCGACACCTGCTTCAACGTGAAGCGTCCGCTCCTCCCCCATCTCGCCGTCCTCTTTGGCATGGCGCGCACCGGGCGCCATGTGAACTCGAAGCTGATTGAGGTCAAGCAGGTGCGGCGCATCCGACTTGATTTTGACGATCTGCCACCCGCGCAGGTGGATGGCGAGGAGCTCGCCGGCGGGCCCCGCTACGACGTCGAGGTCGTGCTGCGGGCCCTGCGCGTGATCGTCCCCACCGAGTCCGGACACGGCCGCGCATGAGCGGGACCGCGCCGCGCACCCTGTTCATCGATGCCGACGCCTGCCCCGTCACCCGCGAGGCCCTCGATGCCGCCCGGCACGCGGGGATCCCTGCTGTGATCGCCGGTAACACGACGCAGAACCTCACGCGCCACATCCGTCGCGACGACCCGCGACGCCCCGAGGACGCCCGCCGCGGTTTCTGGGTCGACGTACTCGATGTGAGCGTCGGCGCCGACTCAGCCGACTTCGCGATCATCGAGCGGTTGGGCCCGCACGATGTGGTCGTGACTCAGGACATCGGGCTCGCGAGCATGGTCCTCGGGCGCGGCGCCGCCGCGATCAGCGTGCGCGGACATGTGTTCCGCCGCGAGACGATCGACATGGAGCTCTTCGTGCGCCACGAGGAGAAGAAGGTGCGCCGCGCGGGCGGTCGAACACGCGGGCCGGCGGCTTTCACGGGCGAGGACCGACGGCGCTTCACCGCCGAGCTGACGAAGCTGCTGCGCGCGCCGATCGAACCGCTGTAACGGTGACGGTACGCGCGATCGCAGCCGCATGCCCACCGTGCAGGTGGGCTGGTGTGCGAGCGTGCGCGATTCTGTCTTTAAAGGCTGATAAAGGCGCAGATATGCACTGTCGACATTCAAACGGCACGCGACAGTGCACGATTGCGTCTTTCAAACGGAATAAAGGCGCAATCTTGCACTGTCAGCATCGGGCACTGGGCGGATAGCACCGGGCTCCGTGCGCCGAGCATACAGGACTAGCGCCGGCGCCAGCTGTCCGGCCAGTCGATGTGCACCTTGCCGCCCTGCATGAAGAAGATGACCGCACCCACAACCAACAGCAGCGGCAGCCCGCGGATCACGATCCCGAGCACGAAGCCGAGCACCGAGAACATCGCCGACAGGACTAACAGCGCCGCCACCACGATGGCCACCGCGAGGAGCACGTTTGCCGGCCGCCCGCTCATGCGCTCACCGACACCTGACGATAGCTGATGCCGCAGGAGTCGAGGATGCGACGGGAGATGCGGCCGTCATCGGTGTCGGCGTACTTGTTATCGAGGTACACAACGTGGCCGATGCCCACCTGCGCGAGGATCTTCGCGCAGTCATGGCAGGGGAAGAGCGTCACGTACACAGTCGCCCCCTCGAGGTCGCGCAGGGAGCCACGGTAGTTGAGCACGGCGTTCGCCTCGGCGTGCACCACGTAGTTGTGCTTGTCCTCGAGCGGGTCGTCGCTCGTTCCCCAAGGGAAGTCGTCGTCGTCGAGAGCCGAGGGCGTGCCGTTGTAGCCTACCGACAGAATACGGTTGTTTGTGCTCGCGATACAGGCTCCCACCTGCGTGTTCGGGTCCTTGCTCCGCAGCTGCGCGGCGATGGCCACGCGCATGAAGAACTCATCCCATGTGATGACGTCCGTGCGCTTGCTTGACATGGGGCCTCCTTGCTCGAGAAACGCTTTTCCCATTGTATCCGCAGCGATCGCGTTCATGCCCTCGACCGCCCGTGACCCGCCCCAGTCTCAGTTTCTCCTTGACTTGGTTTCAATGTGATATCACAATGAGATCCAACAGGGGGAGGCGGAAGCCAAGCCCGTGGGAAGGAGCCACGGCACAGGCCGCGGCACAGTGAAAGGAACCACCATGAGCGTTGAGAAGCCCATCAAGGTCCGGAGCGGCTGGGCGTTCATCCCCGTCGCCGTGCTGATCCTGGCGGCGGACGTCGCCCTCTATATCTGGTCCATCGCGGGGCTCGCCCGTTTCTCCGACGTCGACGAGATGCCGTTGCAATACCCGATGGGGCTCATCGCCGCCATCGTCTGCACCATCTGCTTCTTCATATTCTGCAACGGCTTCTTCACCGTCCAGCCCGGCCAGGCGAAGGTCTGCGTCCTGTTTGGCACCTACGTGGGCACGGTGCGGGACTCCGGTCTCTTCTGGGCGAACCCGTTCTTCGCGAACTCCCTCAAGAACCCCGATGCTGAGGCGGCAACTGAGGACGCCGGGACCGCGGGCACACCGGGGCGCGTGCTCAACCTGGCCGCAGCCGGCCTCTCCACCAAGATCTCGCTGCGCGCCCGCACGCTCAACGGCGATCGCCTGAAGGTGAACGACAAGATGGGCAACCCCATCGAGATCGCGACGGTGGTGGTCTGGCACGTGTCCGACACCGCCAAGGCCCTCTTCGATGTGGACAACTACCCGAGCTACGTGGCCATGCAGACCGAGACGGCCCTGCGCCATGTGGCGAGTGTCTATGCCTACGACCACATGGAGGACGACGACTCCTCGAACACGAGCATCACGCTGCGCTCCAACATCGAGGAGGTCTCGGAGAGCCTCAAGGAGGAGCTCGATCGCCGACTCGAGGCCGCCGGCGTCAACGTGATCGACGCGCGCCTCACCCACCTCGCCTACGCGCCCGAGATCGCGCCGGCGATGCTCCGCCGCCAGCAGGCCGAGGCCGTCATCGCCGCCCGCAAGAAGATCGTTGAAGGCGCGGTGGGCATGGTCGACATGGCCGTGCGCGAGCTCGCCGAGGGCAGCGTGATCGAGCTCGACGATGAGCGGAAGGCCGCGATGGCGTCCAACCTCATGGTCGTCCTCTGCGGCGAGGGCGAGGCTCAGCCCGTGGTCAACGCCGGTTCGCTGTATTGATTGGCTTGAACATGCGATTCGCACGGGCGGCCTCGGGGGCTCCCGGGCGCCCGTGCGAATCGCATGGTATGGATTGAAGGGGCGGTGAGATGGCACGCAAACAGTACCCTCTCCGCATAGACCCGGCTATCTGGGAGGCCGTGCAGCGTTGGGCCGATGACGAGATGCGCAGCGCGAACGGCCAGGTCGAGTGGATCCTGCGCGACGCGCTCCGACGCGCAGGGCGGCTGCCGGGACGGGACGCCAAGGAAACCGGGTCGGAAAACGACACCGAGGAGCGCTGAACAAGAGCGCTGTGATCAAGTGAAACCGGGTGTGAGCAAACGGCTCGCGCCCGGTTTCTTGTTGGCGATCGATTATGCGGTTCGCTCGCTCAATCGCTCGAACAGGGCTTCGCAACCCGCGAGCACATCGCGGTAGGTCGCGTCGAAATCCCCGGTGTACCAGGGATCGGCAACATCGCCCGCGCGGCCCGCGATCGAGAGCAGACGCACGCACTTCCCCGCCGGGTCGCCGCCGAGAATCCGGCGCAGTCCGCGCTCGTTCTCGGCGTCCATATAGACGATGAGATCCCAATCGTCGTACTCACCGCGTGTGATCTGGCGGGCCCGATGCTTCCCCACCGGGACACCCACCTGGCGCAGCTTGGATACCGTGCCCGGATGCGGCGGATTCCCGATCTCCTCGGTCGAGGTCGCAGCTGAGTCGATCGTGAATTCGTGCGACCTGCCCGCACGGCGCACGATGTCCTCCATCACGAACTGCGCCATCGTGGACCGGCAGATGTTCCCGTGGCAGACGAAGAGGATACGATGCTTTCCGCCCTCGTCAGCGGATGTTGATGTGCGATCTATCGACAACGTGCGCTCCTCTGCTGAATCGACGCAGGGCCAGCAGCCTCTCACCCCAACCGATACAGGTACATCTCCTCGGCCAGGTACTCACGCTCAGCCGGCGTCGACACATGCGTCACCGCCCGTGTGAGGCCGAGGTGCTCGTAGAACTGCCAGTCGCAGCTCGTATCGGTGAGCAGGTAGCCCGGAAGCGCCTGATGCTCGGCGAGGTAGGTGCGGGCGATGTCCAAGAGCTTTCGCCCGATGCCGTGGCCGCGAGCAGCCGCGCCGAGGGCCAGGAGCACGAGCTCTCCCCCGTCTTTGAGATCAGAGGATGCGAGGAGGGCCCGGTTGACGGCCGCCTCGCCCTCGATGAACGATGAGGCCTGGGCGTGATGGGCAGGATCGAGCGCCTCCATGGCCTCATGGGCGCGCTTCCCCACGAGGCGCCACCGTTCGGCCCACGCCGCATCCACCGCGCCGACCCGGGCGAGGACGATGCCGCAGACAGCCCCATTGACAAGCGCGACCCGGGCAAAAGTGCAGCGCCCCAGCATGTGCGCGAGGTCATCGGTGGCCGCGAGCCGCTGAAACGCGGTGTCTCCGTATCCCGCATGCCACAGCTCCTGCATGATCGGGACGATCCGATCGAAATCTGCCTCTTCGAATGGCCGGAACCCGGCGGTGCTTGACTCGCCGCTCACGCCTATCACTCCTCCAATACGTCTTCGGTGTACGCTTGCAACATCAAGCCTATCAACCCCTCGGAATGCTCGCAAGGCGACGACAGGGGCCGCGAGGGAGCGCAGGAGACCCACCGGGTGCGATATGGAAAGAGCCCATAACGGTTGCGTTCCGGATGCTGGTGCCGGACCGGGCACGCAAAACAGCCATGTGCATTGGACGGGACGAAACGTCATCTCAAGGCGGTCGCAAAGGCATTTTGCATGAGAGTGGGGTCGAGAGTAGGTTTTCTAGCCCCTGTGGGCAGATGACGCGAAGCGACAAGTGCCGAGGCACCGGCCGCTGATACCAAGGTGCGGCTCGCAATTACCACGGCGGACGGGGTCGAGACCCCGTCGAAACCTGATGGGAACATGACAATCCCCCACCCTGCGCGCACCGGCGCGCCACGGTAAACTAGAGACATCTAACTACCGAGGATACGAGGTGCCTTATGCTGAAAATTGGACTACTCACGAGTGGAGGCGATTGCCAGGCGCTCAACGCGACCATGCGCGCCATCGTCAAAGCGCTGGCCACGGAGGTCGGCGACAGGCTCGAGATCTACGGATTCGAGAACGGTTACCGCGGCCTCATCTACAGCCAGTACCAGAAGATGGATCCCGCCGACTTCAGCGGCATCCTCACCCGCGGCGGCACCATCCTGGGCACGAGCCGCACCCCGTTCAAGCAGCTCGACGAGCCCACGCCCGACGGCATCAAGAAGGTGCCGGCCATGATCGCGACGTACCGCAACCTCAAGCTCGACTGCCTCTTCATGCTCGGCGGCAACGGCTCCACCAAGACGGCCAACCGCCTGCGCGAGGAGGGTCTGAACGTCATCGTCCTGCCCAAGACCATCGACAACGACACCTGGGGCACCGACCTCACCTTCGGCTTCACGAGTGCCGTCGAGGTCGCCACGCGCTGCATCGACGACATCCACACGACGGCGAGCAGCCACGGCCGCGTCTTCGTGATCGAGATCATGGGGCACAGGGTCGGCTGGATCCCGCTGTACGCGGGTGTGGCCGGCGGGGCCGACGTGGTGCTGATCCCCGAGATCCCCTACAAGATGGAGAACGTCATCCACTCGATCGAGCAGCGCATGGAGCTCGGCGGCCGTTTCGCGATCGTGGCCGTCGCCGAGGGCGCCATCTCGCAGGAGGATGCCGCCCTGCCTAAGAAGGACTACAAGAAGAAGGTCGCCGAGCGCACCTCGCCGAGCATCGTGTACGACATCGCCCGTGAGATCGAGGAGCGGTGCGGCCGCGAGACCCGCGTGGCGATCCCGGGGCACACGCAGCGCGGCGGCGAGCCCGATGCGCAGGACCGCGTCTTCGCCACGCAGTGCGGCGTCGAGGCGGCCCTCGCCTGCCTGCGTGGCGAGTTCGGCATCATGATCGCCCAGCGCGACGGCAAGATGGGGACGGTCCCGCTTGAGGAGGTCGCCGGGAAGCTCAAGTACGTGGATCCCAAGTGCGACCTCATCCGCGAGGCGAAGGCCCTGGGTATCAGCTTCGGCGACGAGTAAGCCGCGAGGGGCCGCCGACCGCCCTGCCAGTCCGCGATCCTGGATCAGCACTAGGGAACGTTAAACGTGGAGCGCCCGCCCTCACTCTCGTGGGGACGGGCGCTTTTTGCATCACCCATGGCCACAACACGCGAAACCCGCGCGAGCCAGGCCTCCTATCTCTGCAGGGCCTACGCGAGACTCGCCGCGTCAGCCCCTTCGATCTTGAGATCCGTCGCGTAGAACGCGGCAAGAGCACGCACCGCGAGGGCGACGTCGCCGGCACCGGCCGTCTCATAGCTCGCGTGCATCGCGAGCTGCGGGCAGCCGACGTCGACCGCATGCATGCTCACCTGGATGTTCGAGAGGTTGCCGAGGGTCGAGCCGCCTGCCATATCGCTCCGGTTGGCGAAGGACTGATAGGGCACGCCCGCCTTATCGCAGATGGCTGCGAACACCGCCCGCGAGAAGGCGTCCGTGCAGTAATGCTGGTTCGCCGCCTCCTTGATCACGATGCCGCCGTTCAGATGCGGACGGGCCCCCTCATCGGCCACCTCGGGATGGTTGGGGTGGACGGCATGCGCGTTGTCGCAGCTCACCAGCATGGAGGACGCGATGGCGCGGCGGAGATCCTCCGCCGAGCGGCCGAGCGCCCCGTTCACCCGTGCCAGCGTGTCGGAGAGCAGGGTGGACATGGCGCCCTGTTTGGTGTTCGATCCGACCTCCTCGTTGTCGAAGCAGCAGTAGACCGACACCGTCCGCTCACTCGGACCCGCCAGAAAGCCTTCGAGGGCGGCGTAGGCGCACATGAGGTCGTCGAGGTGCGGGGCCGAAATGAACTCGGGCTCGGGAGCGGCTCCCCAGACGAGGGGCTCCTGCAGGTTCACGAGGAAGAGGTCATGCGCGAGGATCTCGCCGGAGTCGACGCCCAGCTCCTTGACGATGAGGGCGGAGAAGGCCCCGCGCTTGAGCGCACCAGTGGAGATGAGCGGGCAGAGGTCCACATGACGGTCGGGGGCGAACCCCTTGTTGACCTCGCGGTTCATATGGATGGCGAGACTCGGGATCAGGGCAACGGGCCGGCGGATGGAGAGCAGGCGGCTCTCGATGCGGGCACCCGTGCGCACGAGTACGCGTCCGGCCAGGCCGAGGGGGCGGTCGAACCAGGTGTAGTCGATCATACCGCCGTAGGCCTCGACGTTCAGCCGCAGCGACTCGCCCGGGCCGTCAAGCTCGGGCTCGGCCTTCACCTTGAAGGAGGGGGAATCGGCATGGGCCGCCGTGAGCTGAAAATGATACGGAGCATCCGGGGCGAGATCGGACCCCACGTGCCAGGCGATGAGGCTCGAGTCGTTCCGAACCGTGTAGTAGGAGCCCCCGGTCCGCACCTCCCAGGCGGCGGATTCTGGCAGGTAGGAGAAACCGGCCGCATCGAGGCGCGTGCGCAGGGCCGCGACCGCGTGGAACATGCTCGGGCTCTCTGCGATGAAGGCCGCAAGGGCGCGGGCGTGGTCCTCGGTCTTGATCGTCTTCAGCGGTTCATGCGTCATATGAACTCCCATCTCGTTGTTCCGTGCGCTCCACACGGAGACCGGCTTCCACGGTGAGCGACCCACGAGCGACCGCGCCGCGCTCTCGACGTTTCAGGACCATCTGCATGAGACCATCGCACCTCAGGCGTCATGCACCCTGAAGTCATCAGCAACGCCAGCATGGTTGACCGCCCCGGGCCCCGCCGCAGGCGCGATCACACGTCGAGCATCTCCTGGATGCCGGAGACGATCTGCTCAGGCGTGAGGTCGTTCTCGCGCAGCAGCTCATCGAGGTCGTAGCGGTCGGGGAACCCCGCGCGCACGCCGAAGCAGCGCACGCGAACGCCCGCCGGCCCCAGGTAGCGTGCCACCTGCTCGCCCCAGCCGCCCTCGAGCACGCCGTCCTCAAGGGTCACGACCACGCGGTGATTTGCCGCGATCCCATCGAGCGCGTCCTCGTCGAGGCCGAACACGGTGCGTGGGTTCACGAGCGTCGCCTTCATCCCGAGGGACGCGAGGGCATCGGCAACCCGCTCACCGAGCTCGAAGAAACTCCCGAGGGCGAGGATCGCCACCTCGGATCCGTGTCGAACGATCTGGTAACGGGGCCGCTCAAAACCTTCGTCCGCCGCCGGCGCCAAGTCCGGTCGCGAGACGACACCCTGCCCGGGCACGCGGATCGCCACCGGGCCGCCCGCGTAGCCGATCGACCAGGTGAGCATCGCCGTGAACTCCTCGCGGCAGACCGGTGCGAGGTAGGTGAGGCCCGGTAGACCGTTGAGCAGGCTGATGTCGAAGAGGCCCAAGTGCGTGGCGTCGCGCGTGCCATGGACCGAGCAACCGTAGGTGAGGATCGTCGCCGGCAGGGTGTTCAGGCAGAGGTCGTGCCAGAGCTGGTCGTAGGCGCGCTGGAGGAAGACGCCGTAGATGCCGAGCACGGGATGCGCCCCGCCCTTGGCGAGGGCGGCGGTGAAGGTGACCGCGTGCTGCTCGGCGATGCCCACATCCACGAACTGATCGCCCGCTGCCTTGCGGCGCGCCGGGGTGAACCCCATGATGTACGGGGTCGCCGCGGTGATGCCCACCAGCAGCGGATCGTACTCCATGCGGGAGGAGAGGAAGGAGCCCGTGAGCTCGGCGTAGGTCTCGCGGGAGGGCGCCGATGAGGCTGGCGTCGGGGCGGTCTCCTCCCCCAGCGTGAACGCCGGCGGGTGGTGCCAGCGCTCGGGATCGGCGCAGGCGACGTCGAGACCGTTCCCCTTGACGGTGCAGACGTGCAGCACAACGGGGTGGTCGAGCCCCCGTAGCCCCTCGAGCTCGCCGATGAGCCGGTCAACATCATTGCCGTCTGCGAGGAATCGGTACTCGAGGCCGAGATCGCGAAAGAGATTGCGCTCGGAGGTCCCGTTTGTACGGCGGAGCTCCGCCAGGTTCTCGTAGATGCCGCCGTGATTCTCGGCGATGGACCAGCCGTTGTCATTCACGATCACCAGGATGCCGAGTCCGAGCTCCGCGAGGTCGTCGAGGCCCTCGAAGGCCATGCCGCCGGAGAGCGAGCCGTCGCCGATCACGGCGACCACGTCATGATGGGCGCCGGCTCGGTCGCGCGCGAGAGCGAGCCCGCAGGCGAGGCTCACCGAGGTCGAGGTGTGCCCCATGGCGAACAGATCGTGCTCAGACTCGCGCGGGCTCGCGAACCCCGATGCCTCCGCGTAGTGCGCGGGATCGGTGAACGCGACGGCGCGGCCCGTCAGCATCTTATGCGCGTACGTCTGGTGCGAGACGTCGAAGATGATCTGATCCTGAGGGGAGTGGAACACGCGGTGCAGGGCGACACTCAGCTCGACCACGCCGAGGTTGGAGCCGACATGCCCACCCTCGGCCGCAGATTTGTCGATGATCGCTTGACGGATCTCCTGACAAAGCGCGGGGAGGTCTTTCTCATCGAGTGACCGCACGTCATCCGGGCCGGTGATCCCCTCTAGGTACATTACGAGCGCCTCCTCTTCGCCATCGAGTGCGCCCGCCGGGTGCGGCCGCGCGTGCATCAGTCTTGCACAATGGTGCCCTATCACGGGCCCGTTTCGCCGAACGGCGGGCGGTCTTCGGGCAAATTCCGTATGTAAGGCTGCACATGTCACCAAGGCGTCGCGAAACGGGATCGAAGGGTGGAATTTCGCGCCGTTGGTACAGGTTTCTGCCTTCGCATGGCAAACCTTCTCAGTTTGGTACAGGTTTTGGAAGGAAACCTGAGTAGAGACGGGTAATTGGTCCTCGGAGGCGCATGTCACGGACATGACGATCTGGTCTCTACTCGACGGCTCACGCGAAACCTGTGCCAAACTGAGGAGGTTTGTATTCCGCATCAACAAACCTGTACCAACGACGCGAGTTTTGCAAAGCGCCACCACCTTGCGCGCCGCGGAGACAGTGCGGGCCGCCCTAGAGCAACCACTCCATCCGAACCCACCACCTTGTGCGTTAAGAAGACGACGCGGATGCGGCGGCCCCGTCCCTGGCTGCTTCTCCTTTCCGCTTCTCCGTATGCTGAGGAAGTCGCGAGCAATGCCGCGGTACGCCGCCCGCCCTCCTTGCGTGCCTAAACCGGGCTTCCCGCACGACACTCGGATACGCAGGTCGGCTGAGGACGAGAGGCAGCGCCGGTTTATGTGCGCGGGGGACGTGACACAAGGCTCAGCCTTCCGAACGCGACCGCATAGACGCCCTAGATGACCGCATGTCCCAGGTGTCTTGAAGCGCTGGCCCTCTCAGGCTTTACTGGTGCCAACGGAGGGAAAGGAACCCCATGAACATCGACATCAGACTCGACCCCGAAATCGAAGAGACCGAGGTGATGATCCGCGCGAAAGCCATCGACCAGGAGGTCGCCGCCATCCAACGCGCGCTCGAAGCCATCGAGGCCGGGCACCTGCGGCGCGTCATCGGCATCCGTGGAACCGACGCCGTCCCGCTAGAGACCGCCGACATCCTGCGTTTCCACACCCAGGGCAAGGCCGTCTGCGCGCAGACGGCGGCGGGCACCTGGCAGGTCCGTCACCGCATCCGAGAGCTTGTGGATCAGCTCGATCCCTCCGAGTTCGTCCAGATCAACCAGGGCGAGATCGTCAACCTCCGATTCGTCTCGCGCATGGATCTCTCGCTTGCCGGCACGATCAAGCTCGAGTTGACCAATGGGGCGCGAAGCTTCGTCTCCCGCCGCTCGCTCGCCGCCTTCCGTACCGTCATCAACCTCTAGGCAATCCCGTAGCTCGTGAAAGGAGCACCCATGAACGTCAAAGAGATCGCCCCGCGCCTCTTCATCGGCGCTGTCGGGGGAATCGCCATCGGCTGCATGGTCGAGGTCCTCGTCTCCTATGCATCGGGGGGCGTCTACATCCCCGGGACGCCTGCCTTCCTCGATTCCTTCGACAACCAGCTGAACGCGGTCCTCATCGAGCGGCTCGTCTATGCCGCCATGGGCGCGGTGCAGCATGCCGGCGGCCTCGTCTACAAGAGCGAACGGCTCTCGCTGCTGCAGGCGACGATCTTGCACTTCGCGGTCATCGGCACGCCGCTCATCATCGCCGCGACCTACCTGCGCTGGATTCCGGGAACCATACCCGCCTTCATCGGCTTCATCTGCCTTGTCGCCTTGATCTACGGCTTGATCTGGCTGATCGTGTGGTTCAACACCAAGAACCAGCTGAAGGAGATCAACGCCGGACTCCCCCGCTCGTAACCTCGGGCTGCGGATTCGAACGGGGCGGGCCCCTGAAGGAGAGGCGTGCAAGCCAGAGCACGACCCTGATGTGCCGGCAGCTCCTCCAAGCATTGACGCCGACGTCTCCCATACGCATCCTCGAACGGGTGGCCACGAGAGCATGGCCGCCCGTCTTTCTTGGGTTTGATGGCGGCCATCGATGTTCCCAAGCATCCGTTCGATCCCCGTGCCACGATTTCCGGCTGCCATAGGGGGACGCGATATTGATTTACACGCTTTGGTGTGGGTTTTGGATTTTGCCGCGATATTTTCATCGGTTTGGTGTGGGTTTTTGAGAGCCTCCCGAGTAGGCCGGGTCCTCGGGCTAGAAAACGGACTGGTAGACGACGCGCGCTCTCAGGCCCTATTTCGCCGAACTGTGAAAACCCACACCAAGCCGAAGAAAACAACCTGTCAGAAAGCGGAACACACACCAAACCAGTTTTCGCAACGCCGCGCCATGCTGTAGCACGGTATTCGGCAACCCTGAGTTAAGCGCACCAGCAACTGGGGTTGCCATGTGAAGATCCCCTCGACACCGCCTCTGTCGCAATGCACCATCCGGAAGCTCCGATGAGCCCTCCCTGCAAACGGAATGTAACGTGAGCGCATTCGCTGCACCGCACCCTGCCGCAGCCGCGCACTTAACAGCCCCAGGTAGAAACGCCTCCGCCCATGAGGGCCGGGGGCATTTGCCGCACAAGGTCCGCCCCTCACGCAGCCGAGCCCTACTCGGCACTCTTCAGGGCCTCGACCATCACGATCCGGTCGAGCGAGCGGTTCGTGATCTTGTTCACGCCGAGCACGAACACGAGCGAGGCGACGCCGGCGATCAGGTACGTCGGCGGATCGACCACGGTGTCGAAGAAGATCGACGGCATCCTGAGCGCCACGGCCAGAAGACGCGTGACGGCGAACCCGAGCGGGCAGCCGGCGACGACGCCGAGGAGCGCCAGGATCACGGTCTCCTTGTTGATGTACCGGTGCACCTCGCGTCGGCGGAAACCAAGCACCTTGATCGTCGCGAGCTCGCGCTCGCGCTCCGAGATGTTCGTCGTCGAGAGCGTGAACACCACCGCGAAAGCCAGGGCCGCGGCCATGACGGTCACGATGTACACCACCACGTCGATGATCTTGAAGCTCTCGCTGAAGCTCGAGGCGGTCTTCGCCGTGCTGCTGATACTCGCGAACAAGCCGTCGTTTCCCAGCCCGTCGGCGAACGTGATCTGCTCCTCCTCGGTGCCGCGCAAATGCGCGAGGAAGGCGTTCTGCACCGGCTGCTCCCCGAATGCCCGGCTGTAGGCCGACTCGGTCATGTACACGAAGTTCCCCAGGTAGTTCACGGCCACGCCCGCGACGCGCACCGTCCCCTCAGCGAGGGTCGAATCCTGCAGGGTGACCTCATCGTCCACGGAGAAGCCCAGCACCTGCTCGGCGTTCTTCGTGATGAGCACGTCGTTGCCACTCGACGGCAGGCTGAGCGGCGTGCCCGACTCATCCTCGAGGCGCACGTAGCCCGAGAGATCGGTCCCGTCGGGCATCACGATCATCTGCACGCTTTCGCGGCCGTTCCCGAAGCTTGCCGTCACGGAGTCGATGCGGGCCGCCTGCATGCCTGCAACCTCATCTGAACCCTCGAGCAGGTCGCGGGCGCGGGAGAAATCGGCGTCTGCGGCCACGGCGAGCAGGTCGTAGCGGGCGATGCCGTCCTCCCCGAACTGCCGCACCTTCAGCGAGGCCACGGTGTCGCGGATGCCGAGCCCGCAGATCATGAGCGCGCAGCAGCCAGCGATGCCGAAGATCGTCATCAGGGCGCGCTTCTTGTAGCGGAACAGGTTCCGCAGGGACACCTTGTTGAGGAAGCTCAGGCGACGCCAGAGGGGCCCGATCCGCTCGGGCAACACGCGACCGCCCACACGCGGAGCGCGCGGCCGCATGAGTGAGGCCGGGACCTCGCGAAGCGCGTGGCGGCAGCTGAGGAAGGCAGCCCCCGTGATGCCGGCTGCGAAGAGGGCCACCCCGAGGATGGCGGTCACGATGTTGAAGTGAAGCTCGTAATCGGTGAGCGAGTACATCGTGCGGAAGATGGTGAAGATCACCTCAGGCAGGGCCACGAAGCCCAGGATATCCCCGACGACCCCGCCGGCCAGGCACGCTGCGAGCGCGTAGATGAGGTACTTGGACATGATGCGCCCGCGTCGGTAGCCGAGGGCCTTGTAGACGCCGATGAGACCGCAGTCCTCCTCGACCATGCGCGTCGCCGTGGTGAGGCTGATGAGGATCGCCACGACGAAGAAGATGACCGGGAACACCGTGGCGATGGCTTCGATGGACTTGGCGTCGGCGTCGACGCTGCTGTAACTCGGCAGGGCGGAGCGGTCCTGGATGTACCAGGTGGCGGGCTCGATCTCGTCCACCGCGGCGCGGGCATCGGCGATCTGGGCAGCCGCNGAGCGAGCCCGCGGACGCGTGTGCTTCGCCGCGTGCGCGGGCGCGCCGCTCCGTGATCCCGCGCGGGGAATCGTCCATTCTGCCGTGGTCATCGTGCATCAACCGTCCTTCCTGTTCCCATGAACCCCGCTGCCGGGGCCGATCCTCCGGTGCCTCCCTGCTCCATGCGCGCCTCGCGGCGCAGACGGCGCATACCGGCGATGTCCTTCCGCACCGTATCGACGATGTGGACCGTCGACCCTGTGTCCTCGCGCCAGCGCACGGGGATCTCGGCGCTGGCAAGCCCGAGCCGCTCGGCGCGGACCAGGAGCTCCGTGTCGAAGAACCACTCGTTGTCCTCGATACGGGGCAGGAGCACGGCCGCCGCCTCAGCTGAGAGTGCCTTGAAGCCGCACTGCGCATCGTGGAAGCTGACGCCCAGGTAGGTGCGGAGCATCAGATTGTAGGCGCGCGAGATGAACTCCCTCTTGAGGCAGCGCTCGACGTCGGAGTCGGGCAGCAGGCGCGATCCGAAGGCGAGGTCCGCGCGGCCGGTCAGAATCGGCTGGACGAGCTCGGGGATCTGCCCGATATCTGTTGAGAGGTCGACGTCCATGTAGGCGACCACCCGGGCGCGAGAGGCGCCCCAGGCGAGCTTGAGCGCCCGCCCGCGGCCCTTCTCCGGGATGCGCATGGCGCGCACGGTTGCCGGGTGCTCGCGCACGAGCGCTCCAGCGAGTTCCCAGGTGAGATCGGTGC
>NZ_LT838843.1:763832-798894 GCF_900176655.1 Collinsella vaginalis | reverse complement strand
CATGAGGACGGCGGCTACGACAGCTGGTGGGGCATCGCGAACATGCCGGCGTTGAACGACGCGTCGCCCCGGGTGCGCGAGCTCGTCTGCGGAGCGGACGGGGTCGTTCGCCATTGGCTGCGCGCGGGCGCCCGCGGCTGGCGTCTCGACGTCGCCGACGAGCTCAGCGATGAGATGCTCGCCGAGATCAAGGCCGCAGCGCTGGCGGAGCGTCCGGATGCGCTCGTGCTCGGCGAGGTGTGGGAGGACGCCTCCAACAAGGTGAGCTACGGCCGCCTCCGCCGCTACCTCCTCGGCGACGAGCTGGATTCGGCGATGAACTACCCCTTCCGCGACATGGTCCTGGGTTTCCTCCTCGGCGCCGAGGACGCCGCCGCTGCAGCCGAGACGATCGAATCCCTGGCGGAGAACTACCCGCCCGAGGCCCTCGCCTGCGCCCTCAACCTGCTGGGGAGCCACGATCGCCCGCGCATCGCCTCAGTGCTCGGCGGTGGGCCCGACGAGTCCTCTCTGCCCGAGTCGGAGCGCGGCCGCTGGCGGCTCGATGAGGCCTCGATGGGGCTCGCCAAGGGGCGGTTCTGGCTCGCCTCGCTCATGCAGATGACCTTCCCCGGGGTCCCGTCCATCTATTACGGCGATGAGTTCGGCCTGGCGGGCCTCTCGGACCCGGGGAACCGCCGCACCCTGCCCGAGCTCGCGGACATCCACGATACCGATATGCAGACGATCATCAAGAACGCTGCCGGGATCCGCCGCGCCTTTCCGTTCCTCGCAGACGCCCCCGTGCACGCCTTCGCGCCCCATGAGGACGTGCTCGCCTGCACCCGGGTGAGCGAGGGGGGAGAGGCCGTCTGCGTCCTCGTCAACCGCAATGCGCACGAGTCACGTTGCGTGCGCGTCCCCGCGCTCGGTCCTGCCGCGATTGACGTCGCCTCCGGGGCTGAGCTGCCGCTCAACCAGGATGGTACCGTCGAGGTGACCCTCTTCGGCCTCGGATCCGCGGTCGTGTACTTCCATGAGGAGGAGCGGTTGCAGCGCCCGCTCTCGCCCGGGGCCGGTGTCGCCTGCCATATCACCTCGGTGCCGAACGCGGACGGCCCGGGCACCCTCGGCGACCCCGCCCGCCGCTTCGTCGATCACCTCGCGAAGATGGGCCTCAGGTACTGGCAGGTGCTGCCGGTGAACCCCACGGATTCGTTCAACTCCCCCTATGCCGGACCCTCTGCCTTCGCGGGCAACACCGACCTGCTCGAGGACGGTGACGGGGCGCTCCGTCGCGAGCTCGCGGCCGGGGCCCTGGAAGACGCCGAGACGGCCCGCGCCTTCGCGGCGTTCCGGGCGCGGAGCGATTTCTGGCTCGATGCCCACTGCGCCTATACGGCCGTCAAGCACGTCGAGGGGGGAGCGCCCTGGCAGACGTGGCCCTCGGAGCTTCGTCGCTACCGCCCCGACCTCCTCGAAGACCCCCGCTTCGCTGAGGGGGCCCGCTTCGAGGCCTATCGCCAATTCAAGTTCGACACGGCCTGGCGCGAGCTCCTCGCCTATGCACATGACCGGGGGATCCAGGTCATCGGCGACATCCCGATGTACGTCTCCGCGGACTCGGTCGACGCCTGGAGCGCGCCTGAGCTCTTCTGGCTCGACGGGGACGGCCATGTGCTTGAGGGCGCCGGCGCCCCGCCGGACGACATGGCGGCCGAGGGGCAGCTCTGGGGCAACCCCACGTATCGCTGGGACCGCATGCGCGCCGACGGCTACCGGTGGTGGGTCGAGCGCCTGCGCCGCGCCTGCGACCTCTACGACGTCGTCCGCCTCGATCACTTCCTTGGTTTCCACAACTACTTCAGCATCCCCGCAGGGGAGCCTTGCGCCGCGGGCCGTTGGCTCGCCGGTCCGGGGGCGGACCTGTTCCGTGCGGCCGCGGCTGAGCTCGGACCCCTGCCCTTCATCGCCGAGGACCTGGGCATCTTGACGCTCGGCGTGCGCGCCCTGCTCACGCAGTGCGGGTTCCCGGGGATGGACGTGCTGCAGTTCCAGAACGGCGACGTGCGCGCGGGCATCGAGCCGCATCCGTCGAAGATCCTCTACACCTCAACACATGACACCGCGACTCTGGTGGAGTGGTGCGCCGCCGCCTTCGCGCCGGAAGGGGACGAGGAGGCCGCCCACGAGATCGCCGACAGTCTCATCGTGAGCGCGCTCGCGACCGACGCATCCCTCGTGATGCTGCCGCTTCAGGACATCCTGCGCCTGGGCGGCGAGGGCCGTATGAACACACCGGGCGTCGCCGAGGGCAACTGGCGCTGGCAGGCGACCGAGGAGCAGGTGGCTCAGGGCGAGGGACGTTTTGCCGCGCTCGTGCGCGCTGCGGGGCGCTTCCACGGGCCGGACCGGTGAGGGGTCCGCACCGAATGGACACAGGTTTTCGCCCAAGTGGACGGGGAGGCCCGAAGCCGGGTACAGTAGTGCACACGTTTGAATGGGTCATACGCCCGTGCGGTGCGGAGAGGGTTTGAGTTCTATGGCACACTACGATTATCGTTGCACGTCCTGCTCGCATGTGTTCGAGGTCGAGCACGGCATGACCGAGCATCCGGACGTCACCTGCCCGGTTTGCGGCGCCCCGGCCGACAAGGTCTTTAACGCGAGCGGCATCGAGTTCAAGGGCAGTGGCTTCTACAACACCGACCAGCGCGGAGGCTCGTCGTCGGCAACGAAGGCGAGCGCGCCCGCCGGCGGCTCGGGTCACACCTGCGAGAACTGCCCGCATAAGGGGGAGTGAGGCCTGGAAGCCATGGGGGCCTGCGTCCCCAGGTGGTAGGCACTCAAGCGCCCAGCGCCTTTCTGCGGCGCGATGTTCGAATGCTCCATGAAAAGGTGTTTTGCCCCCATCCTGTGCATGCAGCCGAGCCCAGACACCTCGTGTGTCGGCCAACAAGGGATTGAAAACCTACTTTCGACCGCGCATGCTGGCAGAATGCCTGTGAAAACGCTTCAAGAAGACGTTCTACTCCTGTCCTGTGCCATCGCACCACGGTGCTCGATGCGCTTCGGGATCGGAGCGCATCGACCGGGCCGATGGGGGCATGGCCAGCAGGCACCAGGCCTTCAGACCACCAAATACCAGCGAGGACCCGGTTGTGCGCCGGGCCCTCGCTGCGTTTCACCGTGTGCCTACTCCTGTGTTCTCGACCGCTTCGCTGACGGCTTCCGCACCGTTTTCGGTTTCGCCTTCGAAGACNCGCCTGCTTCGCCCGTGCGGTGCGGACCGTCCTCGGCGCCTTCGCAGGCGCATCAGCAGCCGCAGGGGTCGACGCCCGTGTCGCCGCCGCGCGCCGCTTGGGTGCCGGGGTATCGGCCTTGGACGGGGTGCCGGCGCTCTTTTCGGCTACCCGCGCGGCGTCATCCGAATCCTTCGCCAGCTCGCCCGCCGGCGCGCCGTCCATCGCGCCCGCATCGCGCCTGATCTCGGGATGCAGCCAGAAATACAGGTCGAGGTAGCGCGCGGCGCTCTTGGTCCAGCTGAAGTCCTGGGCCATGGCCTGCCGGATCACGCGCCCGAAGGCGTCGGGGGCGTCCCAGAACAGGCGCGCGGCGCGGAAGACGGCGTCGCCGAGCTCCTCACCGTTGAAGTTCGCGAACGAGAAGCCCGTGCCCTCGCCGGTCTCGTAGTTGTAGGGGACCACGGTGTCCTTGAGGCCACCGGTCTCGCGGACCACCGGCAGGGTGCCGTAGCGCATCGCGATGATCTGCGACAGCCCGCAGGGCTCGAAGAGGGAGGGCATGAGGAAGAGGTCGGCGCCCGCGTACATGCGCTGCGAGAGCGCGGGGTCGAACTGAATGCGGGCGGCCATCTGCCCCGGGTAGGAGCTCTCGAAGTAGCGCAGGGCGTTCTCGTAGACGCTGTCCCCGGTGCCGAGGACGGCCACCTGGACCCCGCCGGACAGGATCCGGTCGAGGGCGTAGGTCACCAGGTCGAGTCCCTTCTGACGGGTGAGTCGCGTGACCATGACCATGAGCGGCCTATCGTCGCGGACTTCGAGGCCGAGCTCCTCCTGCAGGCGCGCCTTGCAGACCGCCTTGCCGGAGAGGTCCCGAGCCGAGAAGCGCGCGGCGATGGCGGGATCGGCCTCGGGGTCGAACTGCACGGTGTCGATGCCGTTGGCGATGCCCTGCAGCGCCTCGGCGCGGCGCCTGAGCACCCCGTCGAGCCCCTCGCCGAAGGCGGGCGTCTTGATCTCCTCGGCGTAGGTGGGGGAGACCGTCGTGATCGCGTCGGCGTAGTTCAGGGCGCCCATCATGTAGTTGACCGAGGTAGCATCGGAGCGCAGCTGGTTCGCCGCGGCCGGGATGTGCCCGAGCCCCAAGACGTCCTCCAACACCTCGTCGGAGAACTGCCCCTGGAACGCGATGTTGTGGATCGAGAACACGGTCCGCACGTTGTCGTAGAGGGGGATGCCCCGGTAGAACTCGCGCAGGAAGACCGGGGCGAGCGCGGTGTGCCAGTCGTTGCAGTGCAGGATGTCGCAGGTGAAGCCGTCCGGCAGGTGCTGCAGGCTCTCGCAGACGGCCTTGGAGAAGAAGGCGAAGCGCTCGCCGTCGTCGAAGAAACCGTAGGGGTAGCCGCGGTCGAAGTAGCGCTCATTGTCCAGGAAGAGGTAGGTCACACCGTCGCGCTCGAGGCGCATGAGGCCGCAGTACTCGCTCCGCCAGCCGAGCGGCACCGCGAACGAGGTCTCGAACGTCATCGCACGCCGGTACTCGTCTGCGATGGACCCGTAGTTCGGCACCATCACGATCACCTGCACGCCGGCGCGGGCGAGGGCCGCGGGGAGCGATCCCGCCACGTCGCCGAGGCCACCGGTCTTCACGAAGGGTGCGGCTTCGGCCGAGGCGAAGACGACCCCCAGCCTGCGTTTGCTGTCTGCCATATCAGAAATCCCTTCCCTTGGATCGGCCGCCGCCCGGATGCGTCCGGACGGCGGCCGTGCCTGATGCGGGTCGGCGCGGCATCGCGCCCCGGTCCCGCTGAGAACCGCGCCCGCCTCAGCGGCGGATGGGCGCCTTCCCGATCACGAGCGTGTCGTCGAGGGTGCCGCGCAGCTCGGTGTTCTCCGGCACGTAGTTGTTCTTGTCGAGGATGGCGTTCTCCACCGTGGCGCCGGCGCACACGTGGCAACCCTGCATGATGATGCTATTGCGGACCTTCGCGCCGCTCTCCACCACCACGCCGCGCGAGAGGATCGACCCGCGCACCGTCCCCTTGATCACGCAGCCCGCCGAGATCAGCGAGTCGGGCACGTTGCAACCGGCGTTGTACTTGGCGGGCGCGGCGTCGTGGGCCTTCGTGATGATCGGCCGCGAGGGCTGGAAGAGGCGGTCGTAGGTCTCAGGGCGCAGGAGGTCCATGCTGCGGTCGTAGTAGGTCTTCTGGTTGAAGATGCCCACCATGAGCCCCTTGAACTCGTAGCTGCACACGTCGATGCGCTCGAAGTCGGAGCGGATGGCATCGAAGAGGTCGAGGTAATCGGCCGTGGCGTAGTCCTCGATGATGTTGAGCAGGAGCCGGCGGTCGATGATGAAGGCGTCCATGAACTTGCACTCGCCGAAGCCGCAGCCGCTGCGCACCTCGCGCACGCGGCCGCGGTCGCCGATGGCGAGCGACTGCGCGTCGGGCTGGTCGCGCTGGGCTATGGCGTAGATCATCGTGACGCCCGCACCCGAGGTCCGATGCGCCTCGATGATCTCGTCGAGATCGAGGTTGAAGATGATGTTCGAGCCCATCATCACGACGTAGGGCTTGGTCGAGCGGCGGAAGAGCTCGACGTTGGCGATGATGTCGCGCAGCAGGAAGCGCATACCGCGCTTGCTCGTGCCGTACGCGTTGCCCGGGACGAGGAAGAGCCCGCCCTTCTTGCGGTCGAGCGTCCAGTCCTTGCCGGAGCCCACGTGGTCGATGATCGAGCGGCAGTTGCCCGGCATCACGAGGCCCACGGTCTTGATATCCGCGTTCATCATGTTGGAGAGCGGGAAGTCGATGAGCCGATAGCGGCCCATGAAGGGGATGGAGGCGAGCGGGCGCTCCTGCGTGAGCGCGCTCGCCTCACGGGAGATGTAGTTGGCGGTTATGTAGCCGATGGCCAGGTTGTTGATCATCGCTCATTCCCCCTTTCCGATGACGACGTCGTTGCCGACGACGGCCGTGTCCCTCGTGGTGTCGATGGAGCCGAGTTTCACGCCCTCCTCGACGACGGCGTTCTCGCCGAGGATGGCCCGGCGCACGTGGGCCCCGGCCTTCACCTCGGCCCCCGGCAGCAGCACGGAGTCCTCGACGACGGCGCGCTCGTGCACGATGGCGTCGGTGGAGAGGATCGAGTGCGTCACGGTGCCGTACACGCGGCAGCCGTTCGAGATCAGGCAGTCGCTCACCCGCGCTTCGGGGCCGATGTAGTGCGGCGGGCGCGTCGTGATGTTGGAGAGCACCGGGAAGCTCTTGTCGAAGAGGTCGAACTCAGGGTGCTCGCCGAGCAGGTCCATCGAGGTCTCGTGGAAGCTCGCGATCGTGCCCACGTCCTTCCAGAAGCCCTTGAACTCGTAGGTGTAGAGGCGGCGTCCCTCCTCGAGCATCTTCGGGATGATGTCGTTGCCGAAGTCGTGGCTCGAGCGCTGGTCGACGGCGTCCTCCTCGAGGACCTCGATGAGGACGTCCTTCGAGAAGATGTAGATGCCCATGGAGGCGAGGTTGGAATCGGGGGCCTCGGGTTTCTCGGAGAACTTGACGATGCGGTCATCGTCGTCGGTGGTGAGGATGCCGAAGCGGCTCGCCTCCTCCCAGGGTACCGGCATGACCGAGACCGTGAGCTCCGCCCCGTGGGCGATATGGGTCTCGAGCATCTTGCGGTAGTCCATCCGGTAGAGGTGGTCACCGGAGAGGATCAGCACGTAGTCGGGGTCGTATCCCTTGATGTAGTCGATGTTCTGCGTGATGGCGTCCGCGGTGCCCGCGTACCACGCGCCGCCGTCCTGGGTCGCATAGGGAGGCAGGATGGATACGCCGCCGTCGCGGTTGTCCATGTCCCAGGCCTCGCCCGATCCGATGTAGGAGTGCAGGAGGTAGGGCCGGTACTGGGTCAGCACGCCCACGGTGTCGATACCGGAGTTCGTGCAGTTGGACAGGGCGAAGTCGATGATCCTGAACTTGCCGCCGAAGGAGACGGCGGGTTTCGCGATCTTCTGCGTGAGCGCGCCGAGGCGACTGCCCTGGCCGCCCGCGAGCAGCATCGCGATGCATTCTTTCCTACTCATCTCTGCCTTCCTCTCAACCGTTCCATCTATCCATCCGACCCCATGCGGCCGGGGGACCTGCGCTGATTAGGCGTGCCAGATCTCGTCGCGGTACTCGCGGATCGTGCGGTCGCTCGAGAACCAGCCGGACATCGCCGTGTTGTGCAGCGCGCGCCTGTTCCAGTCCTCCGCATCTGCGTGGGAAGCGGTGAGGCGCTCCCAGGCGTCGACGTAGGAGTGGAAGTCACGCAGCACGAGGTCGTAGTCGTTGTTGAGCATTACCTCGTTGTGGATGCTCTCGAAGTCCCCGGAGAGCCGCGAGAACGTGCCGTCGGTGAGCGAGCTCATCACGCGGCCCAGGCGGTCGGGGTCCGCGTTCAGGAGATCCCAGGCGAAGTAGCTCCCGGATGCACGGAGCTCCTCGACCTCGGGGGCGGTGAGGCCGAAGATCTGCTCGTTCTCACGGCCCGCGAGATCGGCGATCTCGATGTTCGCGCCGTCGAGCGTGCCGAGCGTGATCGCGCCGTTCATCATCAGCTTCATGTTCGAGGTGCCCGACGCCTCCTTGCCCGCGGTCGAGATCTGCTCCGAGATCTCGGCGGCCGGGTAGATGAGCTGGGCGTTCGAGACGCGGAAGTTGGGGATGAAGCAGACCTTGATGAGGTCGTTCACCCGCTCATCGGCGTTCACCACGTCGGCGACGGAGTTGATGAGGCGGATGACCTCCTTGGCGAAGGCGTAGCTCGAGGCCGCCTTGCCCGAGAAGATGAAGGTGGTGGGGCTGACGCGGTAGCCCGGGTCATGCAGCAGGCGCTGGTAGACGTCGATCACCTTGAGGATGTTCAGAAGCTGGCGCTTATAGGCGTGGAAGCGCTTCACCTGCACGTCGAAGATCGAGTCGGGGTCGATCGAGAGCCCGCACTCGCGCTGCACGTACCGGGCGAGGCGCACCTTGTTCTGATGCTTCGAGTCGCCCGCGCGCGCGAGGAAGGCGGGGTCCGACTCGAAGGGCACGAGGCGCTTGAGCTCCATCGCGTCGTCGAGCCAGCGCTCGCCGATGGCCTCGGTCACGAGCTTCGCGTAGCTCGGGTTCGCTTCGGCGAAGAAGCGCCGCGGCGAGATGCCGTTCGTCTTGTTGTTGAACTTCCCCGGCGTGAGGGCGTAGAAGTCCTTCAGGACCGTCTGCTCGAGGATGTCCGTGTGGAGCTTGGCCACACCGTTCACGGAGTGGCTGCAGATGACCGAGAGGTTTGCCATGCGGACCTCCCCGTCCCAGAGCACCGCTGTCGCGCGCAGGCGCTCCTGCCAGTTCGGAAGCGAGGTGTCGAAGCCCTCGCGCCACCGGCGGCTGATCTCCTCGATGATCTGGTAGACGCGGGGGAGCAGCGCGCTGAACGTGGCGATCGGCCAACGCTCGAGCGCCTCGGGCAGGACCGTGTGGTTCGTGAACGAGACCGTGCGGCAGACGATGTCCCAAGCCTCGTCCCAGGAGAGCCCCTCCTCATCCATGAGGACGCGCATGAGCTCGGGGCCGCACATGGCGGGGTGCGTGTCGTTCGTGTGGATGGCCACGTGGTCGGGGAGGTGCGCCCAGTCCGAGCCGTGCTCGCCGCGGTAGGTGTCGAGCAGGCTCGCGATGCCGGCGGCCACGAAGAGGTACTCCTGCTTGAGGCGGAGGAGCCGGCCGTGCTCGCCCTGGTCGTTCGGGTAGAGGATGGCGCTGATCGCCTCGGCGTCGGCGCGGGCCGCATCCGCGAGCGCGTAGTCGCCGCGGTTGAACGCATCGAGGTCGAAGTGCTCGTCGATGGGCTCCGCGCTCCAGACGCGCAGCTTGTTGACGGTCTTGCCGCCGAAGCCGACGACGGGGATGTCATAGGGGACGGCGAGGACCTCGCTCGCACCCTCGACGGCCCAGGTCGTGCGCTCTCCCACCTGATGGGGGACGACATGCCCGCCGAAGCCGATGCGGACCGCCTTGTCCTGCCGCCTGACCTCCCACGGGTAGCCGCCTGAGAGCCACTCGTCCGCGACCTCGACCTGACGGCCGTTGCGGATCTCCTGCTTGAAGAGGCCGTAGCGGTAGCGCATGCCGTTGCCGTAGCCGGCGATTCCCTCATGGGCCATGGAGTCGAGGAAGCAGGCGGCGAGGCGCCCGAGGCCGCCGTTGCCGAGGGCCGGATCGGGTTCCAGGGCGCAGAGCTCGTCAAGGTCCACGCCGATGTCCGTGAGGGCGTCCGCCACGAGGTCGCGGACGCCGAAGTTCAGCAGGTAGTTGTCGAGGAGCCGCCCGATCAGGAACTCGATCGAGAAGTAGTAGACCCGCTTCTTGCCCTCTGCGGCGACGCGCGTGTCCGTCTCCGCCGCGACCTCGCGGGCGCGGGCGGCCACAAGGCTCACCAGCGCCTCGTAGCGGTCGCGCTCGCTCGTGTGCTCGAAGTCCTTGCCCGAGAGCGATTGCGCCGCCTGACGGAATCGGTCGAGGAAGTCCTGCTTGCTGTCGAATATCTCAGCCATCACGTTCCTCTCCTGGGGCACCGGGCCCCGTTCTGGGTGCTATGTGGGCCCGGGTCAGCTCTTCCGCTTCTTGGGTGCGGCCGCCTTCTTCTGCTTCTTGGCGGCCGGTTTCGCTTTGGCCGCGCCCTTGGCGGCCTTGGCGCTTGCGCCCCGGGGTGATGTGCGTTTGAAGATGACGCCGGCGAGCGGCGGCAGGGAGGGGGAGATGGAGTTCTCCCGACCGTTGACCTCCCCGGCACGGCTTCTGAGCGCGCGCGGGTTCACCTTGCCGGAGCCGCCGAAGCGCCCCGCATCGGAGTTGAAGATCTCCTTCCACGAGCCGGCGGCGGGCACGCCCACCGGGAACCGCTCGTAGTAGGCGGGGGTCAGGTTGATGATGACTAGGAGGTCGTCCTCAGCGCGGGCGCCGTGACGGATGAAGCTGATGATGGACCGCTCGGCGTCATCGGGGTCGACCCATTCGAAGCCGCCCTGCTCGTAGGCGCGTTCCCAGAGCGCGGGCTCGGCGGCATAGAGGCGGTTGAGCTCGCGCATGAAGGTGCGCTGCCCCTCATGGAGCGGGAACTCGTCGGCAAGGAACCACTGGATGGACTCGTAGTAGCGCCACTCGATGTACTGCCCGATCTCATTGCCCATGAAGGAGAGCTTCGCGCCGGGGTGCGTCATCTGGTAGAGGAAGAGCGAGCGCAGGCCCGCGAACTGGCGCCACTGGTCGCCCGGCATGCGCTGGATGAGCGAGCACTTGCCGTTGACCACCTCGTCGTGGCTGAGCGGCAGCACGAAGTTCTCGTTGAAGGCGTACATGATCGAGAATGTGAGGAGCCCGTGGTTGCCGGGGCGCCAGGGGAAGTCGGTCTGCATGTAGTGCAGGGTGTCGTTCATCCAACCCATGTCCCACTTGAGATGGAAGCCGAGGCCCCCGTCGGCGTGCGGATAGGTCACGAGGGGCCAGGCCGTGGACTCCTCGGCGATCATCAGGACATCGGGGTGGGCGGCGCCCATGGCTGTGTTGACCCCGCGCAGGAAGGCCGAGGCGTCGAGGTCCTCCTCGGTGCCCAGGTGGTTGAACTTCTTGGCGCCCGCATCGTCCACGCCGAAGTTCAGGTAGAGCATGCTCGAGACCCCGTCCACGCGGATCCCGTCGACATGGAAGACATCGGTCCAGAACAGGGCGTTCGAGGTGAAGAACGAGACCACCTCCCCGCGGCCGAAGTCGACCTTGTGCGTGCCCCAGTTGGGGTGGATCTCCCGCTCGTAGAGCATGTGTCCGTTGAAGGACGAGAGCCCCTGCGCGTCCGCGCAGAAATGGCCGGGCACCCAGTCCATGATGACGCCCACGCCGGCCGCATGGCAGGCGTCGATGAGGGTCATGAGCTGCTGGGGGGTCCCGTAGCGCGAGGTGGCGGCGAAATACCCCGTCGCCTGGTAGCCCCAGGACCCATCGAAGGGGTGCTCGTTCAAGGGCATGATCTCGATGTGCGTGTAGCCCATCTCGACCACGTAGACGACGAGCTCGCGGCTGAGCTCCTCATAGCTCAAAGGTGTGCCGCGCTGGGCGGGGAAGGGGTCGCCGGGGCCGGGGTAGGTGCCATCGGGCAGGGGCTCCCCCTGGGGCTCATCGCCGTGGCGGCGCCAGCTGCCGAGGTGGACCTCGTAGATGTTCAGCGGCATATGGAGCAAGTCGCGTTTGGCGCGCGCCTTGAGCCAGGGGCCGTCATGCCAGGCATGGCCGTCGAGCGACCAGAGGCGCGAAGCGGTGCCGGGAGCCTCCTCTGCGAAGAACGCATACGGGTCGGCCTTGTAGAGGAGCCCGCCGTCATCTGTCTCTATGAGATATTTATAGAGGTCGCCCGTCTCGGCGCCGGCGACGAAGCCGTGCCAGAGGCCGCTGTCGGCGATCGGGTCCATCGGCGCGGCCTCGGAGTCCCAGCCGTTGAAGGCCCCCACGACGGCCACGCGGCGCACACCGGGCGCCCAGACGCAGAAGCTCCATCCCTCCTCGCCATCGCGGGTATCCGGGTGGGCGCCCATCTTCTCCCAGCTGCGCTGCCAGGTGCCCTGGCGGAACAGGTGGATATCGTCATCGGTGATCAGGAGGCAGGGTGCGCCAGGTTTCTTGCTCGCCTTCGAACTCACAACAATCAACCCCATCCGTCCTGTGGCTGATCAGCCATGCCGATATACTCGGGCGGAGTGGCTCCGGCGTTGGAAACCCGGTTCCCGTGCAGGGGCTCCGGACAAACGCGGAACCAGTAGCACCCTCTTGAATGTATCATGCGCAATATGCTCCCTGACCTCACAAGATGTGGGATGGTCGAAATTGGACCCTGGGCGTTACATGAGATCATCACACTTGACAAAAGGTTGTAAATGCTCATTAGCCGCATAACCCCATTTGTCTGCTAGGATTTACTCGACGGTGTCGGATGCACGGATGCGGTCTACATCGGATGCACAACTATAAGGAGGCGCTGTATGCGCGTGCTCGTAGTGGGGGGATCGCCCGAAGTGGCGGCGGTGGAGACGATCAGGCGGGCGGCTCATGGCTGCGACGCCGTGGTCGCGGTTGACGCGGGCCTCGACGCACTCCGGTCGGCGGGCGTCGAGGCCGACCTGTTCTGCGGCGATGCGGACTCCGTGGGTCCCGCGGGGGCCGCGGCGGTGCGGGCGGCCGAGCGGACGGGCGGCCCGATGGAGGTCGAGCGCTATCGGCCGCATAAGGACTACTCCGATCTCAACCTCGCCCTCGACGCGGTTGCGCGTCGGTGGCCGGGGGCGACGGTATGCGGCACCTGCCTCTCGGGCGGGCGGCCCGATCATTTCCTCGAGGCCCTGGGGTGCCTGCTCACATGGGAGGGCCCGGTGGAGCTCGTCGAGGACGCCTTCTGCGGGCGGATTCTCAAGGGGGGAGAGGCCTGGCATCTTCCCCCGGAGGCGAGCGGGAGGACCTTCTCCTTCATCCCGGTCGCGCCTGCCGCCGAGGTCTCCATCGCGGGGATGCGTTGGGAGCTCGATCACCGGCGGTGCACCCTGCTGGAGGATCTGGGGATATCGAACGTGGTCGAGGGGGAGGCCCCCCAGATCTCCTGCCACGAGGGGACGATCGCGTGCTGGCTCTTTACCAAATGATGATGAAGCGTTTCAAAAAACTGATGTGCAAACCGTTCGCCGGTTTACACATTCGCTCAATGAGGCGATAGGGCAGATGAGAGTGCAGCTACAACGCTTCTCATGATGGTTTCTAGGATATTGAATCGCTTCAATATTTTTCTACCGCTCGCCGCTTGATGCCTACCGGTGAAGGCCCCCACCTATAGTGGGACTTGGTTCTTTCTGTCCCATCGATCACATGAAGGAGAACCGCATGGCGAGGAAAGCAACGGCAACACCCACCAAGGCGCTCGTCGACACCGTCGAGGCCCTCGAGGCGAAGCTCGTGCGCATGCGCGCGGCGCAGGAGGCGTTCGCGCACTTCACGCAGGAGCAGGTCGACAAGATCTTCTACGAGGCCGCCATGGCCGCGAACAAGGCCCGCATCCCGCTGGCGAAGCTCGCGGTCGAGGAGACCGGCCGCGGCGTGTTCGAGGACAAGGTCATCAAGAACCACTACGCCGCCGAGTACATCTACCATGCATACAAGGACACCAAGACCTGCGGCGTCATCGAGCGCGACGAGGCGCTCGGCATCACCAAGGTCGCCGAGCCCATCGGCATCGTGGGCGCGGTCATCCCCACCACGAACCCCACCTCAACGGCGATCTTCAAGTGCCTGATCTCCCTCAAGACCCGCAACGCCATCATCATCTCCCCGCACCCCGCGGCCGCCAAGTGCACCATCGCCGCCGCCAAGCTCGTGCTCGACGCCGCCGTCGCGGCGGGTGCGCCCGAGGAGATCATCGGTTGGGTGGACACCCCCTCCATCGAGCTGACGAACATGGTCATGCGCGACGTGGACATCATCCTGGCCACCGGCGGCCCGGGCATGGTGAAGGCGGCTTACTCGAGCGGCAAGCCCGCCCTCGGCGTCGGCGCCGGCAACACGCCCGTCGTCATCGACGACACGGCCGACATCCTGCTCGCGGTGAACTCCATCATCCACTCCAAGACCTTCGACAACGGCATGATCTGCGCGAGCGAGCAGTCCGTGACCGCGCTCGACTCCATCTACGGCGCCGTCAAGGCCGAGTTCGAGCGTCGCGGCTGCTACTTCGTGAAGCCCGGCCGTGAGGTTGAGGCCCTGCGCGAGGCCATGTTCAAGAACGGCGCCCTGGATCACCGCATCCCCGGTATGCCTGCCGCTAAGATCGCCGAGCTCGCCGGCATCGAGGTGGCGCCCAAGACCAAGATCCTGATCGTGGAGGCGGAGTCCACCGACCCCGAGAAGGAGGAGTTCAGCCACGAGAAGCTCTCGCCCGTGCTCGCCATGTACCGGGCGGCTGACTTCCAGGAGGCCGTCGACAAGGCCGAGCACCTCGTGCTCGCCGGCGGCCCGGGCCACACCGCCTCGCTCTACGTGCATCCCGCCGAGGCCGAGAAGATCGCCCTGTTCGAGGATGTCATGAAGGCCTGCCGCATCGTGATCAACACGCCCTCCTCCCAGGGCGGCATCGGCGATCTGTACAACTTCGGCATGAAGCCGTCCCTGACCCTGGGCTGCGGCTCGTGGGGTGGCAACTCAGTTTCCGAGAACGTAGGGGTGAAGCACTTGCTCAACGTCAAGACCGTGGCCGAGCGCCGCGAGAACATGCTCTGGTTCCGTGCCCCCGAGAAGGTCTACTTCAAGAAGGGCTCCACGCCGGTCGCCCTTGATGAGCTCGGCAGCGTCATGGGGAAGAAGCGCGCCTTCATCGTCACCGACCAGTTCCTCTTCAAGAACGGCAACACTCGCGCGATCGAGGCCAAGCTCGACGAGATGGGCATTGCGCACGACTGCTTCTACGACGTCGAGCCCGATCCGAGCCTGCAGTGCGCCCTGCGCGGCGCCGCGCAGATGCGCCTCTTCGAGCCCGATGTGATCATCGCCGTCGGCGGCGGCTCCGCCATGGACGCCGGCAAGATCATGTGGGTCATGTACGAGCACCCGGATGTCAACTTCGAGGACATGGCCATGGACTTCATGGACATCCGCAAGCGCGTCTACACCTTCCCGGAGATGGGCAAGCGCGCCTACTTCGTCGCGGTCCCGACCTCCTCGGGCACCGGCTCGGAGTGCACGCCCTTCGCCATCATCACCGACAAGGAGACGGGCATCAAGTGGCCGCTCGCCGACTACGCCCTGCTGCCCAACATGGCCGTCGTCGACGTCGACAACGCCATGTTCGCCCCGCGCGGCCTCACCGCGGCCTCGGGCATCGACGTCATGACGCACGCCATCGAGGCGCACGTCTCGATCATGGCGAGCGACTACACCCGCGGCCTGTCCATGAAGGCGGCCAAGCTCGTCTTCGACAACCTCCCGGCGGCCTACGAGTACGGCGCGAAGGACCCGCACGCCCGCGAGGAGATGCACAACGCCTCCGCCATGGCGGGCATGGCCTTCGCTAACGCCTTCCTCGGCCTCAACCACTCCATGGCCCACAAGCTCGGCGCCTTCCACCACATCCCGCACGGTCTCGCCAACGCCGTCATCCTGACGCGCGTCATGCGCTACAACGCCGCCGAGGCCCCGGTCAAGATGGGCACCTTCTCGCAGTACCCGTTCCCGAACGCGATGGCCGCCTACGCCGACATGGCCCGCTACTGCGGTATCACGGGCGCTGACGACGCCGAGGTCTTCGAGAACTTCGTGGCCGCGCTCGAGCAGCTGAAGGAGACGATCGGCGTGAAGAAGACCATCGCCGAGTACGGCGTGGACGAGAAGTACTTCCTCGACACCCTCGACAAGATGTGCGAGCAGGCCTTCGACGACCAGTGCACGGGCGCCAACCCCCGTTACCCGCTCATCAGCGAGATCAAGGAGCTGTACCTGGACGCCTACTACGGCCGTGAGCCGCAGTCCTACGGCGTCTAAGGGTTTCGTGTTCCAAGGCAGGTAACCGGTCCCGCCGCGGCGGGACCGACCGGCCCCGCGGGGTCGCAAAGAAAGGATACGCGCATGCTGCTTCCCGATTCCCGCACGCTCATCGTCGAGCGTGGCAACAAGAAGGTCTACGACCTCGGTGACAAGATCGCCAAGGTGTTCAACGGCACCAAGCCGGTGTCGGACGTCTTCAACGAGGTGCTGAACCTCTCCCGCGTGAACGAGACCGGGATCGCGAGCCCGAAGGTGCTCGAGGTCTCCGAGGTCGCCGGCGAGGGATGGGGGATCCTGACCGAGAAGGTGCCGGGCGTCACCCTCGCCGAGAAGATGGCCGAGGATCCGAGCCGCTTCTACGAGTACCTCGAGCGCTTCGTCGACCTGCAGATCGACGTGCACCGGCACCGCAGCCCGCTGCTGCCGCGCCAGCGCGACAAGTACAGCCGCATGATCAACGGCCTCGAGGAGCTCAACGCCACCCAGCGCTACAACCTGCTCGAGCGCCTGGACGGCATGGAGCGCCACCACCGCGTCTGCCACGGTGACTTCAACCCCACGAACGTGATCGTGTCCGAGGACGGCTCGCTCTCCATCTGCGACTGGGCCCACGCGACCCAGGGCTCTCCCGCCGCTGACGCGGCGATGACCTTCCTGCTCTTCGCCCTCACCGACAAGCAGCAGGCCCAGGCCTACCTCGAGCTCTACAGCGAGCGCGCCGACGAGCCGATCCAGGTGGTGCGCAAGTGGACCTCGATCGTGGCCGCCTCTGAGCTCGCGCGGAAGCGCCCCGATCAGGACAAGGAGTTCCTCCTCGGTTGGATCGACGTCTTCGATTACCAGTAAGGTATCAGGTCGTTGCCCCGGCGCCCCGTTCGAGCGCCTAGTGCCAAGCGCCCCCGTCCCCACCGTCGTGATGGGGACGGGGGCTACGAGTCAGCGATCATTTGTTGAGACGGGAGGCATCATGGGTGACATGATGCGCGCGGTTGTGCTCGAGGGTCCCGGGCCCGCTGAGAGCCTGTCGATCCGTGAGATTCCCCGGCCCCGCCCCCGACCGGGGTGGGTCCTCATACGCGTTCGGGCCTTCGGTTTGAACCGATCCGAGCTGCACACCCGACTTGGGTTGGCGGGCGACACGGTCACCTTCCCGCGCGTTCCGGGTATCGAGGCAGCCGGTGTCATCGAGGAGGATCCGTCCGGCACGTTTGTCCCGGGCCAGCAGGTGGTGACCATGATGGGAGGCATGGGGAGGAGCTTCGACGGGGGCTACGCGCAGTACACCTGCGTCCCCGTGGACCAGGTTATCCCCTTCTCATCCGGGCTCGGCTGGGAGGTCGTCGGCGCTGTCCCCGAGATGCTCCAGACGGCCTTTGGATCCTTGACCGTTGGCCTCGATGCGCGACCCGGGCAGTCTCTGCTTATTCGAGGAGGGACATCCTCGGTTGGGATGGCCCTGGCGGTCCTTGCCAAACGGCGCGGTATGACGGTGCTCTCCACCACGAGGGACCCCGATAAGGTGACCGCGCTGACCGCGCTGGGGGTCGACCATGTCATCGTCGACGACGGGTCGGTCTCCACCGAAGCCCGTGCGATCGTGCCGGGCGGCGTTGACGCCGCCGTGGAGCTCGTAGGCGCGCCCACCCTGCGTGACACCCTCGCGTCCACACGCGTCCACGGGGTCGTTTGCTTCACGGGTATGCTGTCGAACGTCTGGACGGTGCCCGATTTCTACCCCATCGACTACATCCCGCGCGGTGTGCGCCTCACCGCCTATGCCGGCGAGGCGGCCGACCTTCCCGCCGAGGTGCTCCAGGAGTACCTGGATGACGTGGCCTCCGGTGCCGCCGTCGTCCCGGTGGGCCGTGTTTTCAACATGGACCAGATCGTCGATGCGCACCGGCTGATGGAGGAGGGCGGTGCCCGCGGTAAGATCGTGGTCCTCACTCCTTAGCGTGCGCAGGCGTCTTTGAGCGGGTCCGATCCAGGCTGACGATCCTCGGTGCGGCAAAGATCGAAAACCGGTATGTAGATTGCGCGGCGATCGAGCTCTCTGTGTTATAGTTCAATGTCGGTTTATTCACGCGGCTACCTGCCGATGCCGCCCAAGGAGGGTCAAGTCATGTCCAAGGTTTGCGAAGTCTGCGGTAAGCACCCGGTGGCGGGTCGGTCCATCAGCCACTCCCATCGTGTCACCAACCGCCAGTTCCGTCCGAACATCCAGCGCGTCTACGTTGTCGAGAACGGCACGCGCCGCAAGATGAATGTGTGCACCAGCTGCCTCAAGGCGCAGAAGGTCGCCCGTTCCTAAAGCAAGGCTCGCATCCGTGCCTCGGACTCTCCGGGTAGCCGCGGGCCTCATGGTCGATCTTGGGGGACATCCACAGGGGTGTCCCCCTTTTTTGTCGCGAATGGCCTGTGCGGGCAACTGATTCAGCGCTTGAGTGCCGGATGAGCTTTCAAATTCAGCTGGGTGCTTGGATCTGTATCAACATCCAGAGAGCATCTCGAATTTGGGACAGAAGTCCGTGCATCCAGGGGACACCTTGCACGGCTGGGTGAGAGATGTGCTCTGCGGGGTGCCTGATCTGCGAGCAACTGGATCAGTGAACAGCATACATCGTCCCGATACCCGTATTGCAGGTACTCCAACGTGCGGTCCTACTATATGCCGTCCCGGTTGAGCTGCCCCAGCTCGCTCCGCGGGCCCCATCCGTCGTGACGGCGTTATCTGCGTACGACATCGGCTGCCCCAGTTCGCTCCGCTGGTTCCGCCATGGACGTTTCATGGCGGCCCTTGTTCCTTCTACACGAAGGTATAAGATTCCTTCCGCTAGAAATTACTACTGAAAACTAGTGAAGGAGGAGACATGGAGCACGAACCTTCGGAGCGCGCGGAGCTTGATGAGATAGCGCACAAGCTCGCGCATGTTGGTGGCGCCATCATGCGCATGCACGGCCACGGCCACCCCAAGGTCGAGCAGTCCCTGCGTGGGCTCAACCTGGTCTTGAAGGTGCTGGCCACAGAGGGAGACCAGATGTCCCCCGGGGACCTCGCCCAGAAATGTGGCCTCACTGACGCCCGCATCGCCAACATCCTGCGCGTCCTCGAGGAGCGCGGCCTGGTCTGTCGCAGCCAGCAGGTGCACGACAAGCGTCGTGTCATGGTGAGTCTCACCGAGGAGGGCCGTGCCGAGGTCGAGGGAAGCATCGAGCGCATGCGTGCGTTCACCGTCGGCTTCCTCGAGGAGCTCGGCCTCGATGACGCCCGAGAGCTCCTGCGCATCCTCACGCGGACCGTCGAGATCATGCGGCGCCGGCGCGACGAGGGCCGCGCCGCCACGCCGGTGGACGTCGAGGCCGGGGAGGGGCGCGCATGAAGACCTTCTCCTTCCTCAAGCATCATAAGCTGAGCATCGTCCTCGCGCTCGCCTTGCTGATCGTCCAGGCGTTCTGCGAGCTCTCCCTACCGACCATCATGAGCGACATCGTGAACACCGGTATCGCGAACGGCGGCATCACCTCCACCGTCCCCACGACGATCACCGAGGAGGATCTCGCTTCAGTCAAGCTCTTCCTCACCTCCGATGAGCAGGCCGCCGTCGATGCGGCCTACACCGCAGACGGCTCGATGCTCACCTTCTCAGGCAGCTCAGAGGCCCGCGCCAACCTCGAGCAGGCGATGGCAGAGGCCGAGATGCTCGCCTACCAGTTCAAGGAGGGTGTGCCCACCTCCGAGTTCGTTGAGAGCGCGGGCATTCCGTCTGAGGCCGCGGCCGCCCTTGAGACCCAGCTTGGGGGCACCGTCGACATCGCTGGCCTGCAGAGGCTCATCAGCATGGGCGTCCTTGACCCAAGCGGCCTCGTGGAGGCCCGCTCCCAGCTCGTCGAGCGTCTGGGCGATCAGGCCGTCACCGCCCGTGCCATCGAGTTCGTGCGCACGGCTGAGAGCGCCGCGGGTGTCGATGTCAACCGGGTGCAGACCGATTACCTGCTCTCGCAGGGCGCCTACATGCTCGCCTATGCCGGCCTCGCCGGGCTCTGTGCCGTCGCTCTGGCGCTCAACGCCTCGCGCACGGCTGCCGCCGTCGCCCGCGACCTGCGCCATGACCTCTATGACCGCGTTCTCGCCTTCTCGCCTGCCGAGACCTCCCAGTTCTCCGCGGCCTCGCTTATCACGCGGGCCACGAACGACGTCCAGCAGATCCAGACGGTCATCGTCATGATCCTGCGCCTGGTGCTCTACGCCCCTGTGATGGGCATCGGCGCTATCATCCGCGTCGTCTCCTTCGGCGACACCGGCCTGCAATGGGTCATCGCCGTGGCCATCGTCGCCATCTCCGTGGCGGTCGGCCTCCTCATGGGCCTCACCCTGCCGCGCTTCCGGATCATGCAGAAGCTCGTGGACAAGAACAACCTCATCGCCCGCGAGATCATCACCGGCATCATGCCCATCCGCGCCTTCGGACGCAGCCGCCATGAGGAGGAGCGCTACGACCGCGCCAACTCGGAGCTCACGGCCACCTACATCTTCACGAACCGCGCCATGGCCTTCATGTCCCCGCTCATGCTGATCGTCATGAACGTCACGAGCGTCGCGATCCTGTGGTTCGGTGCCGCGGGCGTTGATGCGGGCACGCTCCAGGTGGGCGACCTCATGGCCTACATGAACTACACGATCCAGGTGATCATCTCCTTCATGATGCTCACGATGATCTCGGTCATGCTGCCGCGCGCCGATGTCGCCGCCGAGCGTGTCCGCGAGGTCCTGGCGGTTGAGCCCTCGATCTCCGAGCCCGCGAGCCCCGCGCCGGCACCTGTTGGAGGCTGGACCGGTGAGCTCGCCTTCAACGATGTCTCTTTCGCCTACCCGGGTTCTGAGGCGAACACGCTCGAGAATGTGAGCTTCATGGTGCGACCGGGAGAGACCGTGGGCATCATCGGCTCGACGGGTGTGGGCAAGTCGACCCTCGTCTCGCTCATTCCGCGCCTCTTCGACGCGACGGCGGGCACCATCACCGTCGACGGCGTCGACGTGCGCGACATGGGCCTCACCGAGCTGCGCGACCTCATCGGCTTCGTCCCGCAGAAGGGCGTCCTCTTCTCCGGAACCATCGCCGACAACATCAAGTACGGCGATCCGGCGCTTCCCGATGAGGCCGTGGAGCGCGCGGCTGCGGTCGCTCAGGCTGCCGCGTTCATCGAGGAGAAGCCCGAGGGGTACGAGAGCGCGATCGCGCAGGGCGGGTCGAACGTCTCCGGCGGTCAGCGCCAGCGCCTGGCGATCGCCCGCGCGATCGCCCGCGAGCCCAAGATCCTTGTCTTCGACGACGCGTTCTCGGCGCTCGACTACAAGACTGACGCCGCGCTTCGCGACGCCCTGGCGCATCGCGCCGCGGCGTCCTCCGTGGTGATCGTCGCCCAGCGTATCGCGACCATCATGCGGGCCGATAAGATCATCGTCCTCGACGACGGTCATGTGGTTGGCTCTGGCACCCACCTTGAGCTGCTTGAAAGTTGCCGTGCGTACCGTGAGATCGCTGAGAGCCAGCTTTCTCCCGAGGAGCTTGGCATTGCAGACGGGGTGCCCGCCCCGCGGGCGTCCGAGAAGGAAGGAGGTGAGCGCTAATGCCAGGTCATATGGGCAACAACGGTCCCGCCAGCGAGCGGGCGCGCGACTTCAAGGGAACCCTCGTGAAGCTCATTCGCTACATCGCGGCTGATTGGCTCCAGCTCCTCATCGCTATCGTGTTCGCCGTGGCATCGGTCGCCTTCAACGTGACCGGTCCGCGCATCCTCGGGGACGCCACCACGGAGCTCTTCCGGGGTGTGGCTGCTCGAGCGGCGGGCACGGGTTCCATCGACTTCGCCGCCGTCGGGCAGATCCTCGCCACGGCGCTCACCCTGTACGTCTTCGCGTCGGCGGCCAGCCTCGTGCAGGGCTGGCTCATGACGGGCATCACGCAGCGCGTGTGCTACCGCCTGCGCCGCGAGATCATCGAGAAGATCGACCGCATGCCGCTCGGCTACTTCGAGCGCGTGAGCACGGGCGACGTCCTCTCCCGCGTCACCAACGACGTCGACACCCTCGGCCAGTCGCTCAACCAGAGCGTGACCCAGCTCATCACCTCGGTGGCGCAGATCGTCGGCGTGACGATTCAGATGCTTTCGCTCTCGGTGGCGCTCGCGGGCGTGACCTTCCTCACCGTGCCCATCTCGCTCGTGGCCGTCATCGTGGTCGTGCGCGCCTCCCAGCGCCATTTCCGGCGCCAGCAGGCCCTCCTCGGCCAGGCGGACGGCATCATCGAGGAGAGCTTCTCGGGGCAGACGGTGATCCAGGTCTTCAACCGGCGTGAGCGGGCCGTGTCCGACTTCGACACGGTGAACGGCCGCCTCTTCGACTCGGGTTGGCGCTCGCAGTTTCTCTCCGGCCTCATGATGCCGCTCATGAACTTCGTGGCGAACCTGGGGTACGTGGGCGTGGTCGTGGCCGGTGCCTTCCTGGCCATCGGCGGTTCGATCCAGATCGGCGACGTCCAGGCTTTCATGCAGTACGTCCGCAACTTCACGCAGCCGATCACCCAGCTCTCGCAGGTCTCGAACATGCTGCAGATGCTCTCCGCCGCGGCTGAGCGCGTCTTCGACTTCCTGGCCGAGGACGAGGAGCCGCCCGATGTCGAGGCGCCCGCGCTTCCGCGGGTGCGCGGCGAGGTCAACTTCGACCACGTGCGCTTCGGCTACACCCCCGAGCGCACGGTGATCCATGACTTTACCCGGCGCGTCGAGCCCGGCCAGACCGTGGCCATCGTCGGCCCCACGGGCGCGGGCAAGACCACGTTGATGAAGCTCCTCATGCGCTTCTACGACGTGAACGGCGGCTCGATCTCCGTGGATGGCTTGGACGTGCGGGAATGGCCCCGGGAGGAGCTGCGCCGCAACTTCGCGATGGTGCTTCAGGACACCTGGCTGTTCAAGGGGAGCGTGCGCGAGAACATCCGCTACGGCAACGCCGAGGCGAGCGACGCCGAGGTGGAGGCCGCGGCCCGCGCGAGCCTCGCCGACCACTTCATCCGCACCCTTCCAGGTGGGTACGATTTCGAGCTCAACGAGGACGCGAGCAACGTGAGCCAGGGTCAGCGGCAGCTGCTGACGATCGCCCGCGCGCTTTTGGCGGACCGGCCGATCCTCATCCTCGACGAGGCGACCTCGAACGTGGACACCCGTACCGAGGGGAGGATCCAGCGGGCGATGGACATCCTGATGGCGGGGCGCACGAGCTTCGTGATCGCACACCGGCTCTCGACCATCCGGGGTGCCGATGTGATCCTCGTGCTCCGCGACGGCGACATCGTGGAGAGCGGCACCCACGAGGAGCTGCTTGCTGCCGATGGGTTCTATGCGGAGCTGTACGAGTCGCAGTTCGATGAGGGGGAGGAGTAGGGCAGGCCGATTGAGCGGGGTGTCCCGCCCGGTGCGTCCAACGGACGGTCGGGTGGGACGTCTTGTTTAGAGGGCGCTCCGCAGGATGCCTCGTCGGGGGCACCGGGCAGGACGCCTCATCTCAGACTTTGAGACGAGAACGTACTTTGGACCTCCCTCCCAGGCAGATTCGCATCGACCGCGGCTCCAAAGTGCGCTTCCGAGCTCTCCGATGCTCCTCGCCCATGCCCGGGGGCGAGAACCTACTTTGGACCACGTTCTCAGGCAAATCCGCATCGACTGCGGCTCCAAAGTACGCCCCCGAGCCCTAATGCTCCTTGCCCATGTTCGGGGCGAAAACCTACTTTGGACCTCACTTCCAGTCAAATCCGCCTTCAAGACCGCTCCAAAGTAGGTTTTCCACCTCATTTCGGCGCCGTGGAACCCGGTGTCGTTCCCGCCCACGCCAACGTCCCAATGCAAGCTTTGGGAGGGAAGCCTACTTTCAACCGCGTTTTCAAGCAAACCTGCTTTCAAGACCACTCCAAAGTAGATTTTCCACCTCAACTTTACGCATCGGAGCCTGGAATTGCCCCCCCCCGTTACAGGCAATCCACGCGCACTGAGGCCCTCGGTCCTGAAGGCGTCCAGGTGCATTCAAACGCCGAGGTCTCTAGAGTCTTTCTGTTCCACCTCGATCATCGCGTTTGCGAAGATTGCAACGCCCGCCTCAAAGTCCCAGCTTTCGACGAAGCTCCGCGTTGCGTTTTTGAAAACCTTTGCCGGGCCGAAAGGCGGATAGGCCAAGGCGACGACGAAGCAGACGCGCGACCTCGTATGTCTCACGCTCGCTTTTGAGTTGACGGTTGGTGAGTGTCACGACATGGTAGCCCGCTGCCTGTAGCTTAACGCGCCGCTCCGCATCGCGGCCAATGCCCTCTTTGCCGATATGAAAGGTGTCACTATCATATTCAAGGATGACCTTCCGTCGCCGCCAGGAGAGGTCGGTGATGCGGACGGATCCGTCCGCCAGCTCGATCGTGGCGTTCAGCTGCGCCAGCGGGAGGCCGTATCCTCCTTTGCGCGCTGGAAGCGACAGCAGCATGGAGACGCAGATTTCCCGCGGAGACGCAGCGCCCTCAGCGAGATAGGGGAGCAGACGATTGAGAAAAGCGGCACCTGGCACTCCTTGAAGTTGCACCAAGAACGTTTCGATCTCGCGTTTGGAGAGAAGCGGTGTCCGCTGGAACAGCTCACCCTCGTGCACGTAGAATTGGGCGGTCAGGAGATGGAGTCGGCGAAGTGTCTCAACTTCACCCAGACGCGTGGCCGTGCGGGCGAGCGCAAGTACGGGATGTTCGATGAAGATATCCCTTCTGACGTGGAAGAACGAACCCGCTGGGAGGTCCTTCTCATATATATGAGCGAACACCCGGGTAGAGAGGCGTTTCTTTGCCCTGTTCGACACGGCGACGTGAAGAGGCATCGAGCGAATGCCGAGATCGGCCAGCTGCTCGATCGGAAGGTCTCGAGCCGCCGCAGTGGAGAGGGCGAACTGCTCCGTGCTCGCGGGGTGCGTGAGCATCCGCCGCGTCGGGCGGTTGCTGAGCCAGAAGCGCAATGCCGATATGTCACAGATGAAATATGCCATGAGACGAGCGTACGCGAGAACCGTGGGCGGGGCTTGAGGATGTAGAAGAAAAAACCACGACCTTACAGATGACTGGACAGTTTCTATATTCGTGCCGGTCGGGGGGCTCTTTGTCGGAGAGCTCGCATGCCCTTTTCGTTGTCTGTATACAAAGCCGAGTTCGCCGTTTGCCCTTTCACGGAAGCGAGTATCGGTTCCGTAGGCAGAGGGAGATGCCCTCGCCGTGCTGGGGGCGCCGACCACCGGGACCGGTTCCGCGGGCAGAGAGATGCCCCCGGCCGGGCAGGGCGGTCGGTCGTTCGAGATCTCCACGCAAACGTCATCTCGTAGCCCGTTCTTGGCAAAATGCCCTTGAGGCCTAGTCGAGATGACGTTTTCCGGCCCATTCCTACCAAAGACCTCGAGAGCTCGGAGGGGCTTGTCGCGTAAAGGGTGGTGCCAATATCCACATGCCCTGTGACAAAGCTCTGCGATAAACGTCATTTCAAAGCCCGTTCTTGGCAAATTGCCTCGAAAACCTTGTTGAGATGACGTTTTGCCGCCAAAATGCGCCCGCCAACCCTCTTGCATCCAAAAGCCTCCGTAAGCTCTGATCGAGCTCCCACAAGCGCTGTCTGCGCCCCAGGCCAAGGCCGCATCCCCAGCTCGCTCGCATCCGCGCACGCCATCGCACGGGCCGCATGTCTCGGAGATCCGCCTCAAGCGCATGGGCCCGTCGTACACGGGCGCCCGTGCTCATTTGCCTGGTGGACACCCATGCGCATATGAAGGTGAATCATGTGGCTGCCAAGTCCTGCTCCGCGATGTAAAATACAAGTTTGACTGCTCCCGTATCCGGGTGCCCGTGGGCACGAAGGAAGGAGAATTCCGTGTCTGAGAACATCGCTGGGACGCTCTCCGTCTCGAACGACGTGATCGCCGACCTCGCCGGCTATGCCGCGCTCTCCTGCTACGGCGTGGTGGGCATGGCCGAGCAGCTCCAGGGCGCCGAGTCCGTGCGCCTCCTCGCCGGCCAGCGCCTGCGCAAGGGTGTGCTCGTCGCCGCCGACGACGACGGCCTCACCGTCGACCTGCACGTGGTCGTCGAGTCCGGCGTCAACATCAAGTCCGTCAGCGAGAACCTCGCCAGCTCGGTGACGTTCACCTTGGCTGAGATCGCCCAGATCGATCCCGGCAAACTCAAGATCGCCATTCACATCGACGCCATGAAGTCGCGCGCCTAGCCGCGCCTGCGCACACGAGTTGGAGTTGCACACCAGATGATTGCACAGACTGTACGCACCTGCTTCCCCGCTGCCGCGGCCGCCGTCGCGGACAAGGCGGAGGATATCAACAAGCTGAACGTCTTCCCGGTCCCGGATGGGGACACCGGCACCAACATGTCCCTCACCCTGGCATCGGTCGTGAAGGAGCTCGCCGCCCTTCCCGCCGACGCCGACATGGAGGCCATCGCCGGCGCCATCACCCACGGCTCCCTCATGGGCGCCCGCGGCAACTCGGGCGTCATCACCTCGCAGATCCTGCGCGGCGTCGCCGAGGGCCTCATCGAGGCCCGCGAGCCCGTCACGGCGGCCGACATCGCCTCCGCCTTCCGCCGTGCGGTCAAGGTCGCCTTCCAGGCCGTGCGCAAGCCGGTCGAGGGCACGATCCTGACGGTGCTGCGCGATGTCTCGACCAAGGCCGACGAGTGCGAGAAGCGCCGCTTCACCGCCCCCGAGGCCCTCGACGCCATCGTCGTCGAGGCCTATCAGTCCGTGGCGCGCACCCCCGATCTGCTGCCGGTTCTGAAGGAGAACGGCGTCGTCGACTCCGGCGCCTTCGGCTTCGCCATCTTCCTCGAGCACTTCGTCTCGGCCGCGCTCGGCCGCACGGCGAACATGGACGCCTTCCAGACCACTTTCGAGACCGCGCCCGCCACGTCGGGCGATGACGCCCGCGCCGAGGCCCTCGGCCGCGTGGAGATCGAGGCGAACGACGACTGGGAGGGCTCGGAGTACCGCTACTGCAACGAGTTCCTCTTCAAGGCAGATGCCCCCTTCGACGAGGAGGAGACCCTCACCTTCCTGGCGAGCATGGGCGATTGCGAGCTCCTCGTGGGCGCCTACCCCGATTACAAGATCCACGTGCACTCCAACACGCCGAACCTGGTTCTTGCGCACATGCTCGAGCTCGGTCAGGTGTATGAGGTCTTCATCCACAACATGGACATGGAGTCCCGCGAGCGCACGGCCAAGATCCACGCTGACCAGGAGGCCGCCGCACCGGACGCGCCTGCGAAGCCCCTCGGCTTCGTCGCCGTGGCCGCCGGCTCAGGTGAGGCCGAGATCCTGACCTCGCTCGGCGTCGACGAGGTCGTCGCCGGCGGGCAGACCATGAACCCGAGCACGGCCGACCTCCTGGACGCCGTGGCGAAGGTCAACGCCGAGTCCGTCATCATCCTGCCGAACAACGGCAACATCCGCATGGCAGCCGAGGCCGCCGCGGCCGCCTGCGAGGACAAGCAGGTCGCCGTCGTGCCCGCCAAGAGCGTGCCCCAGGCCTTCGCGGCCCTCTTCGCCGTCGTGCCCGGTGCCCCCCTCGACGAGGTCGTGGAGGCCATGACCGAGGCGCTCGAGGATGTCCGCGACGGCGAGGTCACCCGCGCGGTCCGCGACAGCCAGGCGAGCGACGGCAGCCCCATCCACGATGGCGATGTGATGGGCATCATCTCAGGCTCGATCGATGTCGTGGGCTCCGACGTGGCCGAGGTCACGCTCGCTTGCATCAAGCGCATGCAGGATGAGGAGGAGGGCGGTTCGCTCACGATCCTCGCCGGCGAGGATATGGACGACGAGGCCTTCTCCGGCCTGCTTGAGCGCATCGAGGAGGCCCATCCCGATCTCGAGATCGACGCCCATCGTGGGGAGCAGCCGCTCTACCCGGTGATCTTCTCCATCGAGTAGGGCACGCGCGTGTCCCGCGGCTGCGATATGCCCCTGGCCGCCAGCCGTCTCGCGCGCGCTGGCGCCTTGGACGGCGACGTCAGGCGTCTGCGCTACGTGAACGAGAGCAGGGGCGAGGCGCTCCATCGCCTGCGGATCGAGAGCGTGCGCGATCTGCTCACGCACATCCCCCGGCGCTATCTCGACTTCTCCCGTGCCCTGCGCATCGAGGAGGCGCCGATCGGGCAAGTCGCGACCATCGTGGCGACGGTCGACCGGGTGGTCGAGAAGCGCCCCCGCCCCCGCATGGTCGTGACCGAGGTCCATCTCATGGATGAGACCGGCGTCCTCAGAGCGGCCTTCTTCAAGCAGCCGTGGCTCTCGCGCCAGCTCAAGCCCGGCGACCGCCTGGCCCTCATCGGCAAGGTCGAGTTCGCCTTCGGCTTCAAGCAGCTCACCTCGCCCACCTTCGAGCGCTTGGACGAGGGCGCCGAGACCGGCTCCATCCTGCCCGTGCATCCGGTTTCAGAGGGCATCTCCCCCGCGTGGATGCGCAGGATCACGGCCGGCGCCCTGGAGGCGGTGGGCGTCTTCCCCGATCCGGTGCCCGCCCCTCTGCGCGCACACCGTCGCCTCATGAGCGCATCGCGCGCCCTGTGCACCATCCATTTCCCCGCGACCTTGGCCGAGGCGGGCGAGGCCCGCCGGCGCCTCGCCTACGACGAGGTGCTCTATCTGCAGCTTGCCCTGCGCCTGCGCACCGAGTCTGACCTCGTGGGCGTTCCCGCGATCGCGCATGAGGTGGGGGAGCGCGTCGCCGCCCTCCGCGCGGCCCTGCCCTTCGCTCTGTCGGACGAGCAGGAGGCGGCCCTCGCCGACATCCTCGCCGATATGACCGTACCCGACCGCATCATGAGCCGCCTGCTCCTCGGCGATGTGGGCACCGGCAAGACGGCCGTCGCCTCCGTCGCCCTCGCCGCCGCCGCCGACACCGGCACCCAGGCCTGCGTGATGGCGCCCACGGGCGTCCTCGCGCAGCAGTACACAAAGAGCTGCGGGCCCCTGCTCGATGCTGCGGGCATCTCCTGGGCCCTGCTCACCGGCGGCACGCCGGCCGTTGAGCGGGCGCACATCCTCGAAGATCTCGCGGCGGGCCGGTTGACGGTTCTCATCGGCACGCACGCGGTCCTCTCTGAGGACGTCGCCTTCCGCAACCTCTCGCTCGTCGTGATCGATGAGCAGCATCGGTTCGGCGTCAGCCAGCGTACCACCTTGCGCACGAAGGGGCCGGGGGCCGATCTGCTCGTCATGACGGCCACGCCCATCCCGCGCACCCTCGCGCTCTCGTTCTTCGGCGATCTCGACACGAGCGTCATCCGCCACCGCCCCGTTCCCGGTGCCGGCGTGGCGACACGGGTCCTCGCCGAGGAGAACNTGGGCGCCCTGGAGAAGACCGCAGACGGCTTCGAGCTCGCCGAGCGCGATCTGCGCCTGCGCCATGAGGGCGAGATCCTCGGTTACCGCCAGAGCGGCGGGGTCAGCCTGCGCTTCGTCGACCTGGCGGCCGACGCGGACCTCGTCGAGGATGCGCACGTCGACGCCGTGGAGCTTCTGCGCGCGGCCCCGCATCTGCGCTCGACGGCCACGCTGCCCCTGCGCCACGAGGTCGTGGAGCGGTTTGGAGACAAGTTCCTGGAGGTGAGCGGCGCATGAGGATCGTCGCAGGTGAATGGCGTGGTCGGAAGCTCGCGGAGCCCCGCGGTCGCGCGGTGACCCGGCCCACGACCGACCGTGTGCGCGAGGCCATGGCATCGATGGTGGACGCGGCTTTGCCTGACGGCATCGAAGGCGCGCGCGTTCTGGACGCCTTCGCGGGCTCGGGTGCCCTCGGTCTCGAGATGCTCTCGCGCGGCGCCGCGTTCACCACCTTCTTCGACATCGATCGGGGCGCGGCGGCGCTCGTGGGGAAGAACCTCGAGGCCTTCTCCTGCAGCAGGTCCCGCTACCATGTCGTGACCGGCGACGTCCTCGCCGCATCCGCGCGGGGTCGCGTGCCCGGGGCTCCGTTCGACCTCGTGCTCGTGGACGCGCCCTACGCGCTCGGTGCCGCGCCGGCCGTTGAGCTGCTCGAGGGCCTCGCTGCCACGGGATCTCTCGCGCCGGGCGCCCTCGCCCTCGTGGAGCATGCGGCGTCGGACGACGGCGCCCGTCCGGCGGGTTTCGGGGTCGTCCGCGAGAAGCGCTACGGCGGGACGGCCGTCGACCTTCTGCGCTTGGAAGACGGCGGTTCCCGCGCCCCCGCCTCCACCGACCCGGCCGCCCCGACCGGCGGCCGCGCATGATCTGCTCCCGTCCTCGCGGGCGCAGGACCCCCGCATCCAACCGCGGCGCGGACACGGCATCATCGTGTGCCCCCCGCGTCCGTCCAACGACTGCAAAGGAGGTCGCATGACCGCCATCATCGATCACGCGCTGGTGCCCGGCACCTTCGATCCCATCACGTTCGGCCACATCGATGTCGTCCGCCGCGCGCGCCGCATCTTCCCGCAGGTGACCGTCGCCGTCGCCGCTTCGATCGGCAAGCGCGGGGGAACCACCTTCACGCTCGAGGAGCGCGTCGACCTCGCGCGCGCCGCGCTCGCGGCCACGCACGGCACCGAGGACGTCGCGGTCCTGCCGATGACCGGCCTGCTCGTCGACTTCGCACGCGAGCAGCGGGCCGGCGCCGTCGTCAAGGGCCTGCGCGCCATGACCGACTTCGAGTACGAGCTCCAGCAGGCCGATCTCAACTTCCGCCTCGATGAGGAGCTCGAGTCCATCTTCGTCATGAGCGCGCCGCGCTACGGGTACCTCTCATCCTCGGTGGTCCGCCAGATCGCCTCCTTTGGAGGGGATGTGTCGGAATTCGTCCCGCCCTGTGTCGCCACCGCCCTCAGGGCGCGGTTCGTATAGGGATCCTGCAGCTTGTGCTACCATGGAACGCTGAAGCGAACCCGTTGAAAGGAGACCGGATGCCGGGCGATAACCTTCCTGGCGAGAGGATCGAGAGCTTGGTCGATGAGCTGAGCGGCATCATCCAAGACGCCAGGCCCCCTTTCGGCAAGAGCGCGCAGTTCAAGGTCATCGAGACCGATCTCTTCTTCAACATCCTCGATGAGATCCGCATGAGCTACCCCGAGGAGTGGCAGCGCTCGCGCCGCATCCTGAAGGAGCGCGACGAGCTCCTCGCCTCCGCGACGGCGCAGGCCGACTCCATCATCGCCGATGCCCAGCAGCAGGCGCTGACCATCGCCGGCGAGCAGGAGATCGTGCGTCTGGCGCAGCAGCAGGCCGATGAGATCCGCGACCGCGCCAACCAGTACGAGCGTGAGACCCGCTACGCCGCGGAGGACTACGCCGAGCAGGTCTTCACCCACCTCGAGGAGAACCTGAAGTCGCTGACCTCGACGGTTGCCCGCTGCCGCCAGCAGCTGAACGAGGGTGCGAGCCAGCAGCAGAACGGTGCCTGGTAGCATGGGGGACGCCTCGGTCATCATCGACCTCGCGGGCCGTCTCGAGAACCCGGGTGAGTCAATATCCCGCACGGGGACCCTCGAGGCGCGCTCATACACGGTGGGGGACAAGGAGCTCGGGGTGCCCGCCGGCATCTCGTACGACGTGGTCCTCACCAACGCCGGTGACGGCATCCTCGTCACGGGCCTCGTCCGCGCGCATGCGGAGGGGACCTGCGACCGCTGCCTCGATCTCGCTCGGGTGGAGATCGCCGGCGAGATCGAGGAGTACTACCTCTTCCAGGCGCCGGAGGACACCGAGGAGGCGGAGGACATCGACTACGAGCTCCTTCCCGAGGACCGCGTGATTGATCTCGCCGCCCCCATCATGGACGCCGTGGTGATGGACACGCCGTTCGTGGTGCTCTGCCGCCCGGACTGCCAGGGCCTCTGCCCAACCTGCGGGGCCAACCTGAACCGGGAGACCTGCGATTGCGCGGAGAAAGCGGAGCGCGCGCGGGTCGAGAGCGATGAGAACCCCTTCGCCGCCCTCAAGAACCTGAAGCTCGACGACTAGCACCCGCAGTCGGCCGTCTTGTGGAAGGCTTATATTTTCGCTGGACATACCGTCCAAGCATGCTAGTATCAATCCTTGCGCGTGATCGTGCCAGGATTGAGTGATGAAGAGAGGTCAACATGCCAGTACCTAAGCAAAAAAAGGGCCGCGCGAAGACGCATTCCCGTCGTTCCGCCAACATGAAGATTTCCGCCCCGGCGCAGTCCACCTGCCCCCGCTGCGGTTCGGTCAAGCTTCCCCACCATGTGTGCCCCAACTGCGGGTTCTACAAGGACCGCGAGGTCATCGTCACCGAGTAGCGCTAGGGCCGCTACGGTTGGAGGCGTGTTGAAGCTTCTCGTCACCGCAGGTGGGTCGCATGGCCCTGCGCATCGCGAATCTGATTTCGGCCGGCTCGGTGAGCCGGCCGTTTCTCGTTAGGGGGAACTTCCGATGGATCAGACAGCACCCGTCCGCGTTGCCGTTGACGTCCTGGGCGGGGATGAGCCGCCCGAGGTCGTCCTCGACGGCATCGCCGCCGCGCTTGACCGCGACCCCGCCCTCACGGTGCTCGCCGTGGGCCCGGCGGCGCTCGTGGAACCCTTCGCGGCCGCCCATGAGCGCGTCTCGTCCCTCATCGCCGAGGAGACCATCGAGATGGGGGAGGATCCCATCCACGCCGTCATGACCAAGCGCAAGAGCTCGATCGTCCTGGGCTGCCGGGCGGTCAAGCGCGGCGAGGCCGAAGGTTTCTTCACCGCGGGATCGACCGGTGCGGCCGTCTCGGCGGGCACGGCCTACATCACCCCCTTCAAGATCGAGGCCGGCGATGGCCGTCGGCCGATCCGCCCCTGCATTGTCTCGCCGCTGCCTAACCGCGCGGGCGGGCTCACCGTCTTCTGCGACATGGGCGGCAGTCCGGATGTCGAACCCAAGGACATCGTGCGCTACGCCCAGATGGGCGCTGCCTACGCCGAGGCGGTCCTCGGCATCTCCGCGCCGCGGATCGGCCTGCTCTCGAACGGCACGGAGGAGCACAAGGGCTCCGAGTTCACCCGCGCCTGCTATCCGCTGCTCGCCGAGGCGGTCCCCGGCTTCGCGGGCAACTGCGAGGGGGGCGACCTCACCTCGGGCGACTTCGACGTCGTGGTCACGGACGGCTTCACCGGCAACGTGGCCCTGAAGGCCACCGAGGGGGCGGCCAAGCTCCTCCTCTCAGAGATCAAGGGCGCGCTTCTGGGGTCGCTCACCGGCAAGATCGCGGCCCTGCTCATCAAGGGCAAGCTCGCGGCCGTGCGCGACAAGCTCTCAGGGGACGCACACGGCGGCGCGATGCTCCTCGGCCTTAAGGGGGTGCTCCTGATCGGGCACGGGGCCACGAGCGTCGAGGCGGTGGCGAACGGGACGCTCGCCTGCGCCCGCACGATTCGCGCGGGGCTTGTGGCGAAGGTCGCCGACGCGGTCCCCGGTATCGTTCGGTGAGGTACCATACACCGGTAAGAGCATCCGGGCGCGGAGCCCGGTGATTGAGAGGAGTGCCATGGAGCGCACGGAGATCATGAACAAGGTCGGCGAGATCGCCGCCGACGTGCTGGGTGTCGATGTCGCCGAGATCTCGGAGGGCACCACCTTCGACGATCTGGACGCCAACTCGCTCGACCGCCTGCAGCTCGTCACCGCCATGGAGGACGAGTTCGACATCGAGATCCCCGACGAGAAGCTCGAGGCCATCGGGTCGGTCTCCGACGCCGTCGAGGCCATCGAGGCCGCCCTGGAGGCGTGAGGCCGGCGTGGCTGCATCCACACGAATCGAGACCGCAGAGGAGATCTGCGGCCACACCTTCCGCGACCGCACGCTGCTGCGGGCCGCGCTCACCCATCCGTCAGCGGTGGAGGGCGAGCCTGTCTCGGCGTCCTATGAGCGCTTGGAGTTCCTCGGCGACTCGATCCTCGGGTCGGTCGTGGCGCTCTCCCTGTTCAAGAGCTATCCCGATCTCGACGAGGGGAAGCTCACGCGCCTGAAGGTCTCGCTCGTCTCGGGCATGACCCTCTCGGAGGTGGGGGAGGAGCTCGGGCTCGCCCCCCTGATCACCTTCGGGCCGTCCGAGAGCGGAACCGGCGCGCGCGGGCTCCACTCGGCGCTCGAGAACGTCTACGAATCCCTGGTGGGCGCCCTCTACCTCGATGGCGGCTGGGAGGCGGCCGAGGCGTTCATCACGCGGACGCTCCGCCCGCATCTCGCCGCCGAGCGGGCCGAGCATCCCACGAACCCCAAGTCCTTCCTGCAGGAGTGCACCCAGGCCGATCACCTGGGCACTCCCTCGTACAAGCTCGTGGGCACCGACGGGCCGGCGCATGAACCGGTCTTCACGGCCGTCGTGCTCCTCGACGGGGCGCGCCAGGGTCGGGGGAGCGGTTCGTCCAAGAAAGAGGCCGAGGCCGCGGCCGCGCTCGACGCGCTTGAGCGGCTCGGCTACACCACCAACGGCGTCATCCTCGAGCGGAAGCACGGGTAAGCTCGCATGTTCCTGAAATCCCTCACCCTCAAGGGCTTCAAATCCTTCGCCGACCGGGCGCACATGACCTTCGAGCCCGGCCTCACGGTGATCGTCGGCCCGAACGGATCGGGCAAGTCGAACGTCTCCGATGCGATCCTCTGGGTGCTCGGCGAGCAGAGCGCCAAGCAGCTGCGCGGCCAGGCCATGGAGGACGTCATCTTCTCGGGTTCGTCGGCCCGGCAGCCCGTGGGGGTCGCCGAGGTGACCCTCGTGCTCGACAACGCCGACCACGTTCTGCCGGTCGATTTCAACGAGGTGGCCATCACGCGGCGGATGTACCGCTCGGGCGAGAGCGAGTACCTGATCAACCAGAGCCCCTGCCGCCTCATGGACATCCAGGACATCCTGCACGACTCCGGCCTCGGCAAGGACACCCATTCGATCATCTCCCAAGGCAAGCTCGACGCCATCCTGCAGAGCCGCCCCGAGGAGCGCCGGTCGCTGATCGAGGAGGCCGCCGGCATCTCGAAGCACAAGCGCCGCAAGGAGCGGGCAAGTAAGAAGATCGCCTCGATGGACGCCCATCTCACCCGGGCCCGTGATATCAACCGCGAGCTCACCCGCCAGCTCCGCCCCCTCGAGCGCCAGGTCGACCGCGCCCGGAAGCACCGAGACCTCACCGAGCGCGCCGGGCGCCTGACGCGCATCCTCGCTG
>NZ_LT838843.1:699316-763042 GCF_900176655.1 Collinsella vaginalis | reverse complement strand
CCGCCTGGAGGGGATCGACCGCCGCATCCGTGCCGCCGAGCAGTCGTCTCGCTCGCTCGAGGTTCTCCGCCTGCGCATCGATCCGCTCCACAGCCGCTATGAGGCGCTGCTCGAGCGCGCCCTGGACTGGGCCGGGCGCCTGCGCGACCAGGCATCGCTCGCCGAGGCGGACTCCGGCGAGCTCAAGGAGACCATCGAGGCCGCGAAGGCCGAGGTCACCCATGCCAAGGAGGAGCAGGAGCGCGCGGCGGCGGCCGTGAACGAGGCGAAGGTCGCCCGCGGCAAGCTTGAGATCCAGGTCGAGAACGCCATCGCCCAGGTGACGGCCGACGGCGCTGTGCTCGAGGAGGCCCTCGAGCTCCCCGCGCCCGAGGACCCGGCCGCCTGCAGGCGCGAGCTCGAAGACCTGGTCAGGCAGATCAACAACCTGGGCCCGGTCAACCAGGCCGCCTTCGAGGAGTACGAGCGCCTGCGCGAGCGGGCCGACTACGTCGAGGCCCAGCTCGCCGATCTCGAGGCCGCGCGCAAGTCGCTGACGAAGATCACGAACGCCATCGACCGCAAGATGCGCAATCAGTTCCTCGTGACTTTCAGCAAGGTCGATGAGAACTTCCGCGAGGTCTTCGCGATGCTCTTCCCCGGTGGCCAGGCCCACCTCGAGATGACCGACCCCGAGCATCCGGCCGAGACCGGCATCGAGGTCGTGGCCCAGCCCCGCGGCAAGCGCATCGCCAAGATGATGCTCATGAGCGGCGGCGAGAAGTCGCTGACGGCCCTCGCCCTGCTCTTCGCCGTGTACCGCACGCGCACGGTGCCCTTCTACGTGCTCGACGAGGTCGAGGCGGCGCTTGATGACTCGAACCTCGGCAAGCTGATCGGCGCCATCGACCACCTCCGGCGCACGACGCAGCTCCTGGTCATCAGCCACCAGCGTCGCACGATGGAGGACGCCGACGTGCTCTACGGCGTGTCTATGCAGGCCGATGGCGTCAGCCGGGTGGTCAGCCAGAAACTCGATCGCGAGACGGGAAAGGTCGTGAACGCCTAGATGGGACTGTTCGATTCACTGAAGCGGGGCCTTGAGCGCAGCCGCGAGGCCATAAACGAGGTCTTCTACTTCGGCGGCGAGGTGGACGAGGGCTTCTGGGAGGATCTCGAGGACACCCTCGTCATGGCCGACATGGGCGCTGAGATCTCACAGCAGGTCACCGACGACCTGCGCGACGAGGCCGCCCGCCGCAACCTCACCACCGCGCCGGCGCTCCGTCGCGCCCTCGCCGAGCGTCTGGAGCGGGTCTTCGCCGCGCCCGCCGCAGACCCCTTCCGCGACACGCCCTCCTGCGTGCTCTTCGTCGGCATCAACGGCGCGGGCAAGACCACCACGGTCGGCAAGATCGCGAGCGCCGAGGCGGCGCGCGGGGGCCGGGTCGTCATCGGCAGCGCCGACACCTTCCGCGCCGCCGCGATCGAGCAGCTCGACGTCTGGGGCCAGCGCGCCGGCGTTCCCGTGGTCAAGCGCGAGCGCGGCAGCGATCCGGCGAGCGTCTGCTTCGACGTGCTCGACGAGGCCGAGCGCTCGGGCCGCGACCTCGTCCTCATCGACACAGCGGGCCGCCTGCACACCTCGCCCGAGCTCATGCGCGAGCTCGCCAAGGTCGTCAACGTGACCCGCAAGCGCGCCGCGAGCATGAAGACGGGGCCGATGGCCGTCCGCGTCATCCTCGTGATCGACGCCGCGACGGGGCAGAATGGACTCAACCAGGCGCTTGAGTTCAACGAGGCTCTCGGTCTCGACGGCATCATCCTGACGAAGCTCGACGGCACCGCCAAGGGCGGGATCGCCTTCGCCGTCGCCGCGCGGCTCAAGCTGCCGATCGTCCGGGTGGGCGTGGGCGAGCAGGTGGACGACCTCCAGGCGTTCGATGCCCATGATTTCGCCCGCGCCCTCGTGGGCGGGGAGTAGGGTCAACGCCTTTCTCCGGTTTCATCGCGTACGCGTTCCGTTGACTGTGCTTCGGTTGATCCTCAGGTGATCGCAGCCCTCGCCCGACCCCTCTCCGCAGCCCGCCGACGCGCCTTCGATGGAGTTCTCGCCGCGTGGAATGGGGAGGCGGCGTCCGGGGCACCTGAACTATAATCAAAGGTCACTGAGTTCGCCCGCTATGCGGGTTTTCGCCCTGAAGGAGCGCATCGATGTTCAACAGCCTGTCCGACCGCTTGACCGAGACCCTCGACCGCCTGCGCGGCAAGGGCAAGCTCACCGAGGCCGATATCACCTCCGCCATGCGCGACATCCGCATGGCGCTGCTCGAAGCCGACGTCAACTTCAAGGTCGTCAGGGACTTCGTGGCCGCTACAAAAGAGCGCTGCATGACGGCCGAGGTGCTCGAGTCCCTCACGCCCGCGCAGAACGTCGTCAAGATCGTCCTCGACGAGCTGACCGAGCTTTTGGGCGGCACCGAGAGCAAACTCGTGCTCTCGAGCCGCATCCCCAACGTTATCATGCTCGTCGGCCTGCAGGGCTCCGGTAAGACCACGGCTGCGGCGAAACTCGCCTACCTCTTGAAGAAGCAGGGCAAGAGCCCGCTGCTCGCGGCTGGCGACGTGTACCGCCCCGCCGCCGCAGACCAGCTCGCCACCCTCGCGGGCGAGATCGGCGTGCCGGTCTTCCGCGGTGATGGCGCGCATCCGGTGGCGATCGCCGAGGGCGCCGTGCGCGAGGCCGTCGACACGATGCGCGACGTGGTCATCGTCGACACCGCCGGCCGTTTGCAGATCGACGAGCAGATGATGCAGGAGGCCGTCGACATCAAGCGCGCTGTCAAGCCCGATCAGGTGCTCATGGTGGTCGACGCCATGACCGGCCAGGATATCGTCAACGTGGTGTCCACCTTCGCCGAGCGCACCGATTTCGACGGCGTGATCATCTCCAAGCTCGACGGCGACGCCCGCGGCGGCGGCGCCCTGTCCGTGCGTGCCGTCACCGGAAAACCCATCAAGTTCGCCTCCGTGGGCGAGAAACCCGACGCCCTCGAGGTCTTCAGCCCAGAGCGCATGGCCAAGCGCATCCTCGGGATGGGCGACGTCATCGGCATCATCGAGAAGGCCCAGGAGATGGCCGATGCCGAGCAGATCGAGGCCGCCGAGCGCATGCTGCGCGACGGCTTCACGATGAACGACATGCTCGATCAGATGCGCGCCGTCAAGAAGATGGGCGGCATGTCGAAGATCCTGGGGATGCTTCCCGGTGGGCAGAAGGCCCTGAATCAGATGGGCGGCTCCATGGATGAGGGGATCTTCGATAAAAACGAGGCGATGATCCTCTCCATGACCAAGGAGGAGCGCGATAGGCCGAGCATCATCAACGGTCAGCGCCGCGCGCGCATCGCCCGCGGGTCGGGGACGAACCCCTCAGATGTGAACGCCCTGATGAAGCAGTGGGGCGAGATGAACAAGATGATGGGCCGCATGCGCTCGATGACGAACCAGATGTCGGGAGGCCGCGGCAAGAAGGGCAAGAAAGGCAAGCGCGGGAAGAAGATGCGCATGCCGGGGCTGCCTGGCATGGGCGGCATGGACATGAACCAGCTCATGGGAGGACTCGGCGGTAGGGGCACCGGTGGATCGGATATGGAACTGCTGCGCCAGATGGAGCAGCAGATGAAGCGGAAGTAGCCGCTCAAGCGGGGGAGCCTGCACACGGCTCGTCACCGCAAACGGCCTGTCGGCTTTCAGGCGGCTCCGGGGTTCTTTCGCACCGGAGCCGTCCGTTCGCTGCCACGGCGCAGCGTTTGCTCACGGCAACCGATGCACCGTCTGCCGCCCCTGCGACGGCCTCGTTTTTCACCGATGCCTACGACGCTGGCGAATGGCTCGAAAACCGAGGAGTCCAGGGGGACAGGAGCGCTGGGTCGTGGTCTCAATGGGGAGATGCCTTCTAAACGGCCGCTCGTATCTCTGACCAGAGCTCGTGTTTCCTGTTCAACGCAGCCATTATGGCCCCGCATACGCATCCAGGCCCAACGACAGGGTCGTCCTCTTTCCTGGATTAGTCACATATCTAATAGTATGAATAATATATATAAAAAATTCTATAATATGGTTCAACATTTCTAGCAGGGTGATCTCACTCGTAGAAAATGTCAGATCTGCGTCATCGAGGGAAGAGAATGGAGGTTTCCATGTCTCTAAAGCCCGCCTTTTCCAAGTCACCTCTCATACATAGAAAACATAATTATAGAACTGTAATTTATCAATTGCACGTTGAAGGGGTCAACAGCGTCTTCGCGCCCTGTATAGACTCAGATCTGACATTTTCTGCTAACGAGGCGCGGCCGGATGCGCACCCGAGGGCTCCGCAGCTTCTTATCTGGTGCGCGCGTAGGCGTTTTTCGCAACCGGCGGCGGATCTCCGGCTGCGAGCGGAGGCATGCCATAATGATCCGGACACAAGAGCCCCGAGGGCCCTCTGCCAACAGTTCGTACGATGGGTGCCGCGTTGCGTTTGCCTCTGGCGGGCGCGCGCCAGACAGGTTGACTGACGACATGGGCGAGCCGACGGGCGCGTGAGAGGAGCCGCATGAGTAAGGCAGATGAGCTGTTTGTATCGATGTGCCGCCAGATCCTGGACCACGGCACCACCACGGAGGGCGAGCAGGTCCGTGCGCACTGGGAGGACGGTGCGCCGGCGTACACGATCAAGAGCTTCGGAGTCACCAACCGCTACGATCTTCGCCAGGAGTTTCCCGCGCTGACGCTGCGCCGCACGGCGCTCAAGTCGGCCATGGACGAGGTGCTATGGATCTACCAGCGGAAGTCCAACAACATCTACGACCTGCACTCGCACATCTGGGACCAGTGGGCCGACGAGTCGGGATCCATCGGCCGCGCCTACGGGTATCAGATCGCGCAGGTATCCCACTATCCCGAGGGCGATTTCGACCAGATGGACCGCGTCTTGTTCGATCTCGAGCACACGCCGTTCTCACGGCGCATCATGACGAACATGTACACCTTCGCCGATCTCTCCGAGATGCACCTCTATCCCTGCGCCTACAGCGCGACGTACAACGTGACGCAGGAACCCGGCGCCGCGATCCCGACCCTCAACATGGTGCTCATGCAGCGCAGTCAGGACGTTCTCGCGGCGAACAACTGGAACGTCTGCCAGTACGCGATCCTGCTCATGATGGTCGCGCGGCATGCCGGCATGGAGGCAGGCGAGCTCGTGCACGTGATCGTCGACGCGCACATCTACGATCGGCACGTGCCGATCATTCGCGAGCTCATCGAGCGCCCGCAGCGCCCCGCGCCGCGCGTTACCCTGAACCCCGAGGTCACGAATTTCTACGACTTCACCACCGACGATCTGATCGTCGAGGGATATGAGACGGGCCCGCAGGTCAAGGGTATTCCGATCGCGGTCTAGGACCGTGCAGGTGGACTGGCGAGTATAGGCGGAGGTTTCAGCTATGGCGGATCTGAAGGCGATCGTCGCGGTCTGCGACGACTGGGGCATCGGCTGCGACGGTGACATGGTCATAGAGAATCGGGCGGACATGCGCCATTTCGTGCGCATGACGCGTGGTGGCACGGTGGTGATGGGGCGGCGCACGTTGGAGAGCCTGCCCGGCGGCCGTCCGCTGAAGGATCGGCGGAACATCGTCATCACGCGCGACGCTGCGTTCGCCCGCGCAGGGGTCGAGGCCGTGCACAGCATCGACGAGCTGCTCGCCGCCGTGGCGGGGGAGCGGGAGGCATGGGTCATCGGCGGCGGCGAGATCTACCGTCAGCTGCTGCCGTATTGCACGGAGGCCGTCATCACCAAGACGCATGCGATCCGTCCGGCGGACACCTTTTTCCCGAACTTGGACGAGGATCCGGCTTGGGAGCTCGTCGAGGAGTCCGAAGAGCAGGTGACCCAACCCGGTGAGGGAGATGAGGGGCTCAGCTACCGGTTCTGCACCTACCGGCGGCGCGCGGCCGACATGTCGAAGGGCGGCGCGGCGGAAGCCGATCTAGTCCATGAAATTGAGGGACCGGCACCGCAGGATGTCGCGGCAAACAGAGCATCGGCCGGCTCCGCGGGCGCTGAGGGGGAATCCGACGTATCCGCTTTGGGAGGCGCCGAGCCACCCCGGTCGGCGCCTGAGCCACATCGCGCGCGCCGTCCGCTCAAGACCGTGATCCTCTACCGCTCCAAGCACCACGGCAATACCAAGCTCCTCGTCGACGCCATCGCCGCAGCCTACCCCGACGAGGTCGATACCATCGATGTCGCAGCCTTGGGCCGCAACGAGTACCCGGATCTCTCCGAGTACCGCCTCATAGGCGCCGCCTCCGGCATCTACTACGGGGGTTTCGACAAGGACCTGAAGCGCGTCCTCGACCACGCGCTCTCCGCGGGTGACAAGGTGTTCGGCCTCATGACCTACGGCGGTGCCGACAAATGGAACGGCCGTGACCTCGCCGCCGTCGCGCAGGTCAACATGGCCACGGTGCTCACCATGCACGGCTGCCGCGGTTGGGACACCTGGGGCCCGTACCGGCTCATCGGGGGCGTGGGTAAGGGGCATCCGGATGCCGATGACATCCAGGGTGCCGTCGACTTCTTCTCCCGTCTGCGCGACGAGTACGGGGAGATCCTTGAGGACGAATGGCAGAAACGCCGCCGGCGCCTTGAGTTCGAGGCCGCGCATCCCGCCGGAGGGCTCATGGCGAACATCAAGCGCTCGGTCGACAAGATCACAGGCCGTGGGATGAAGGGCTGACATGGGGGTCATCCGCATCTCCGACCTCTCCGACCCCCGCCTCGATGCCTATATGCGCCTGACCGAGCGCGAGCTGCGCTCGGTGCTCGAACCGGAACGCGGCATCTTCATCGCCGAGAGCACGAAGGTGATCGAGCGCGCCCTCGAGGCTGGGCTTATGCCCGAGAGCTTCCTGCTTGGCGAGCGCTGGCTCGAGCCCTTGTCCCCCTTGCTCGCCCGCGTCGCGCCCGAGGTGCCCGTCTTCGTCGCGCCGATGGACCTGATGGCCTCGCTCACCGGCTTCAACGTGACCCGCGGCGCCCTCGCGGCGCTGCGCCGCCCGCGCCTACCGGAGCCCGGCGCCTTCCTCAGCGCCCTCGTCGACCGCGCGCAAGGGGCCCCGGTGCGCGTCTGCGTGCTCGAGGGGATCGTGGACCACACGAACGTCGGCGCGATCTTCCGCTCAGCCGCAGCGCTCAACGTCGATGGGATCCTCGTGAGCCCCACTTGCTGCGACCCGCTTTACCGGCGCGCGGTGCGCGTGAGCATGGGGACGGTCTTCCAGGTGCCGTGGTGTCGTATCGGCGAGGCGGCGCGCACCTGGCCGGCCGATGGCCTCGCGACGCTGCACGGAGCGGGGTTCACCTGCGCGGCCATGGCGCTGACGGATTCATCCGTGGCACTCGACGACCCCGTCCTCGCCCGCACGGAGCGCCTCGCGCTCTTCATGGGGACCGAGGGCACGGGCCTTACGGCGAAAACGATCGAGGGAGCCGACGTCACGGTGCGTATCCCGATGGCAAACGGGGTAGACTCCCTGAACGTGGCGGCAGCGAGCGCCGTGGCATTCTGGCAGCTCTGCCCGCACGTCTCGAACGACTACCACTACCGGCCCGGCCTTTACTCATAGGGCCCGCCTGGAAAGGAGCCCCTATGGGTTTCAAGCTCTCCCACACCGAGGTCCACGTTCTTGACCTAGAGGCGTCGCTCGCGTTTTACGAGCGCGCGCTCGACCTCCATCCCGTGCGTGAGAAGGGGCCGGAGGACGGGTCCTGGAAGCTCGTCTTCCTGTCGAACGACGAGGCCGACCACGAGCTCGAGCTCACCTGGAATCGCGGCCGCGTCGAGCCGTACGACAACGGCGGTGGCGATATCCATCTCGCGGTCGAGGTCGATGACATGGATGCCGCCCATGCCCTGCATGAGGAGATGGGCGTGATCGTGAAGGAGAACCCGAACATGGGGATCTACTTCATCGCCGATCCCGACGGCTTCTGGATCGAGATCATCCCCAGGCGGAAATAGCGCGCCCGTTCAAGGTGAACGGAGGATCCGACCGGGCCGTTGGATGGACGCGTTCGGGTCTTCGACCCGCCTGCCTGGGTGTGGCTGTGAGATGGGAAAGGGAGATGAGGCCGTGCCCCGACGCCTCCGTCAGGGCCGTGCCCCATCTCCCTTTATGCATGGCATCGGATCAGAGCATTCTGGACGCATGGGCACCCGCCGGATTGGAGGGGTGTGAGCGCTCCAACCAGCTCTCAGTACTCGATCCCGCGACGGGCGAGCAGGCCCTCGTCGAAGTAGTGCTTGTGCGGGACCATCTCGGTCACCAGGTCCGCGAGGTCTGAGAGATCGAGCAGGCCCCGTCCGGTGAGCACGAGCTCGGTGGTGGCGGGTTTGATTGCGAGCAGCGCCTCAACGTCCGCGCGGGTGACGAAGCCCCGACGCATGGCCTCACCGAGTTCGTCCAGGATCAGCACGTCGACGGGGCGGCCTGGTTCTGCGGTGCCCGTAGCGCCGGCAAGCGCCTCGCGTGCCATTCCCATGATCTCGTCAGCCCGTGCGGCCGGGGTGGGCCCGGTCGCCTGGACGATGCGCAGCCCCAGCCGCTCCGCCGCCACATGCTCGGCGCAGATCAGCTTTTTGGCGAACTGCAGCATGAGGACGTCGAGGTCATATCCGAGCGCGCGGAGCGCCAGTCCGAGCGCCGCCGTGGTCTTCCCCTTGCCGTCGCCGGTGTAGATCTGCACGCGCCCGCATTCGAGCTGATTCATGTTAGGTGCTCCTTAAGAAAAACCCGGACTATGGCAAATCCCGGCTGGGTATCCTCTCCTTCACATGGTACACGTACAGACTTGGAGCCTTCGGAATGGAAATGGACGACAACAAACGCAGGCGGAGTATGATCATCTACGTGCTCATCGCCTTCGTCATCTACGTGCTGCTCAACACCTTCCTGTTCCCGCAGATGCGGAGTCAGACCCAGGTTGAGCAGGTCTTGTACTCGACCTTCACCACGGCGCTTGAGGACAAGACCGTCAACGCCGTCACGTACACGGCGGATTCGGCCCCTGAGGCGCGCTACACGCTGAAGGGGGAGAGTGACAAGGTCTACACAACCTCGGTGCCCAATAACGACACGGAGATCTGGTCGCTCATCCGCGCGTCCGGCGCCGACACCACGGTGGACATCCCGAACCAGTCCTCGAGCCTCTGGTCGTACTTCCTCGTGACGACCCTCGTGCCCATCCTCATCTTCATGGGCATCGGCTGGTGGCTGAACCGCCGCCTCAAGAAGGCGATGGGCGATGACGGCCCCTCGATGAACTTCGGTAACGGCGGCTTCGGCGGCATGGGCGGTGGCCTCGGCAGGTCGGGCGCCCGCATCGTCGCCAGCAAGGACGTCGGCGTCACCTTCAAGGATGTGGCCGGCCAGGAGGAGGCCAAGGAGTCCATGAAGGAGGTCGTGGACTTTCTCGAGAACCCCAAGCGCTATGAGGAGATCGGCGCCAAACTGCCGCGCGGCGCCCTGCTCGTGGGCCCTCCGGGCACCGGTAAGACCCTCATGGCCAAGGCCGTGGCCGGCGAGGCCGGCGTGCCCTTCTTCAGCATCTCCGGCTCCGAGTTCGTCGAGATGTTCGTCGGCCGCGGCGCCGCCAAGGTGCGCGACCTCTTCAAGCAGGCGAACGAGAAGGCCCCCTGCATCGTGTTCATCGACGAGATCGACACCATCGGCAAGAAGCGCGACGGCGGCGGATTCTCCGGCAACGACGAGCGCGAGCAGACCCTGAACCAGCTCCTCACCGAGATGGACGGCTTCGACAACCACAAGGGCATCGTGGTGCTCGCCGCCACAAACCGTCCCGACTCGCTCGACCCCGCCCTCACGCGCCCCGGCCGCTTCGACCGGCGCATCCCCGTTGAGCTGCCCGATCTGCGCGGCCGCCAGTCGATCCTCGAGCTCCACGCGCAGGACGTGAAGACCCAGCCCCCGCTCGACCTCACGGCTATCGCGCGCTCCACACCGGGCGCCTCCGGCGCTGACCTGGCGAACATCATCAACGAGGGCGCCCTGCGCGCTGTGCGCATGGGCCGCGCCCGCGCCACCCAGGAGGACTTCGAGGAGTCGGTGGAGGTCGTCATCGCCGGCCAGCAGCGTAAATCAACGGTGCTGTCCGACCATGAGAAGCAGGTCGTCGCCTACCACGAGATCGGCCATGCCCTTGTGGCCGCCTCTCAGACCGAGACGGCCCCGGTCACCAAGATCACCATCGTGCCCCGCACCTCGGGCGCGCTCGGTTACACCATGCAGGTGGAGCAGGATGAGAAGTTCCTGACCACGCGTCAAGAGGCCCTGAACAAGCTCGCCGTCTACTGCGGTGGCCGTGCGGCCGAGGAGCTCATCTTCAACGAGATGACCACCGGCGCCTCGAACGACATCGAGCAGGCCACGCGTCTGGCCCGCAACATGGTCACCCGCTTCGGCATGTCGGACGAGTTCGGTATGGTGGCGCTCGGCACCGTGCAGAACGCCTACCTTAACCAGGACACGACGCTCACCGTGGCCCCCGGCACCGCCGAGCGCGTGGACGAGGCCGTGCGCCAGATGATGGCGGAGGCCCATGCGCGCGCCCTGCAGATCCTGCGCGAGAACAAGTTCAAGCTGCACGAGCTCGCGCACTACCTCTACAAGAAGGAGACCATCACGGGCGATGAGTTCATGACCCTCCTCAAGCGCGAGAACCCTTTGATGGGCAAGGGAGCGGAGGCCGCCGAGTAATCCGCGTTTCCTCGTCGCGAGCCAATCAATCGGTTTAGAAAGGGCCCACGCTCCGTGGGCCCTTTCCATGTCCGTCGGCGCCTCGTTGATCCTTCCCACGCCGCCTTACAGGCGAAGGTTCGATGTTGGCGCGTTTGCCCGTTCTCCCGGAAGCGTCTCTGCCAGGACGAAGAGGTGCGGCAAGGGACTGATGCATCGACTGCGCGAACGCCCGTGAGGTGCTGCGCAGGGAGGGAGGGGTCGTCTCGGGCAGTCCCTCTCCTCATGGCTTTGCGTGTCGCTTCAGTTACCCTAGAGCGTCTTCGCGGAATACACATGCGACCTTGATGTTTTCCTGCGGGAATTCTGCCGTTCACCAGGGATCACCCCGGCTTCGCCACAACTATATTGCATGTCCGTTTCGAGTGCTCAGATTTGCTTTAAGGCGCTTGTCATGGGGCTACCATGCATCTGGAAGTCGCGCGCGGCACGCCCGCGCCGAGACCATAGTCGCAAAGGAGCGCATATATGGGTTACACACAGCGGGTCATCGATGACCTCAAGGAGCGCTACGCCGACCAGCCTGAGTTCATCCAGGCGGCCGACGAGGTCCTGACGAGCATCGCGCCGGCCGTCGACGCCAACCCCGCATATGAGCAGGCCGCCTTGCTCGAGCGTCTGGTCGAGCCGGAGCGCATCATCATGTTCCGTGTGCCGTGGATCGACGATGCCGGGAAGGTTCAGGTGAACCGCGGGTACCGCATTGAGTTCAACAGCGCGCTCGGCCCCTACAAGGGCGGCCTCCGCCTGCATCCGAGCGTGAACCTCTCGATCCTGAAGTTCCTCGGATTCGAGCAGATTTTCAAGAACTCGCTGACAACCCTGCCCATCGGCGGTGGCAAGGGCGGCTCCGACTTCAATCCCAAGGGCCGCTCGGACCGCGAGGTCATGGCGTTCTGCCAGAGCTTCATGACCGAGCTCTGCCGCCACATCGGCCCCGACACCGATGTGCCCGCAGGTGACATCGGCACAGGTGCCCGCGAGATCGGCTACCTCTTCGGTCAGTACAAGCGCATCCGCAACGAGTTCACCGGTGTGCTCACCGGGAAGGGCCTCACCTGGGGAGGCTCGCTCGCGCGCACCGAGGCGACCGGATTCGGCCTGGTGTACTTCGTTGAGGAGCTCCTCTCCGAGCGCGGTGAGAGCTTCGAGGGCAAGCGCGTGAACATCTCCGGTTCGGGCAACGTGGCGATCTACGCCGCCGAGAAGGCCGCGGCCCTCGGGGCGACGGTGCAGACGATGAGCGATTCCACGGGTTGGATCCTCGATCCCGCGGGCATCGACCTTGCTGCGATCCATGAGATCAAGGAAGTTCGTCGCGGGCGCCTTTCCGAGTACGCCGAGACCCATCCGAGCTGCGAGTACCACGAGGGCCGCGGCGTCTGGAGCGTCGCCTGCGATATCGCGCTTCCGTGCGCCACGCAAAACGAGCTCCAGATCGATGACGCCCGTGCGCTCGTCGCGGCGGGCTGCGCGGTCGTGGGGGAGGGCGCCAACATGCCCACCACGCGTGAGGCCACCGATTACCTGATCGATCAGGGCGTGGCCTTCTGCCCGGGCAAGGCGTCCAACGCCGGCGGCGTCGCGGTGTCGGCGCTCGAGATGTCCCAGAACTCCGAGCGCCTCTCCTGGACGTTCGAGGAGGTCGACGCCAAACTCAAGGGCATCATGGTGGGGATCTACCATGCGGCCGCCGACGCAGCCGCCGAGTTCGGCCACCCTGGCAACCTGGTGGTCGGTGCTAACATCGCGGGCTTCAAGAAGGTCGCCGACGCGATGATGGCCCAGGGCATCGTGTAGGAGGCAGGCTTTTGACATGGTTCTGCCGCAACAGGCCCTGCGATAGGGTGGCGTCTCTTCACATTTGACGCGGGGTCGCCGTTGTAAGGCAACCGAGCGAGCAGGGGTGACGAGCCATTCGGCCCGTCACCCCTGCTGTTTCTCTGGGTGCGCTTGATATAGGTAGAGGAACCTGAGAGGAATAGGGAAGGAGGGCGTGAGAACCTGGATAGACGTTGCATAGATGGTATGGTCCGCCGTTCGACGAATCCCTCGCGCGGAGTGCTCTGGCGCACGGAGCCTCGCGACAAAGCCCGGTGCAGATGGCGTGTGACCCCGCCCGCCTGCAAGGTCATCGGCTCGAGGTCCGCGCTATCTGCTATCATATGCAGGCTGTGGCTATGTTGCGGGCGTGGCGGAATTGGTAGACGCGCCAGATTTAGGTTCTGGTGGGATCCCCGTGAAGGTTCGAGTCCTTTCGCCCGCACCAGCAAGCCGCGCGATCCAGTCGTCAACCGGGGTCATCGGCTCCCCCAAAATGCCGAGAGTATGAGGAGGAACGTTGAACATCTCTGCTTCTGACGTCGTCGACGCCAAGCTCACCGCCACGGTCACCATCCCGGCGACCGAGGTCGAGGCTGCCATCAAGTCCGCGTACCGCGCTGCCGCCAAGCAGTACCGCTTTCCGGGCTTCCGCGCCGGCAAGGCCCCCCGCCCCGTCGTGGACAGCATGCTCGGCCGCGAGGCCGTCCTCGCGCAGGCCACCAATGAGCTCATCGGCGCCAACGAGCCCCGCGTCCTGAACGAGCTCGACATCGTTCCCGTCAAGGACGGCGACTACCAGGACATCGACCCGGTCGCCGATCACGAGGATTACACCTACACCGTCGAGTTCACCCTGCGCCCGGCGCCGGCCCTCTCCTCGTACGACCCCGTCGAGATCGAGATGCCGCCCGCCGAGGTTACCGAGGGTGAGATCCAGGCCCAGATCGACCTCCTCATGGGCTACCACGCCACCTTCGAGGACGTCGAGCGTGCCGTCGCGAGCGGGGACTACGTCACCGCCGACATCAAGAACATCCAGAACGCCGAGGCGCTCGCCGGCGAGGGCCGCATGCTCGCCGTCGGTTCGGGCAGCCTGCCCGCGGCCTTCGAGGAGGGCGTGCTCGGCATGAAGGCCGAGGAGACCAAGGAGATCTCCTGGACCCCCGAGGTCGAGGGCGCGCCCGAGGCCTCCGTCGAGGTCAGTGTCAAGACCGTCCGCGAGCGCAAGATCCCCGAGCTCACCGACGAGTTCGTGAAGGAGAACTTCGGCTTCGATGACATCGCCGCCATGCGCGATGCCGTGAAGCTCGAGCTTGAGGCCGATAAGACCTCCAAGCTCCCGCAGCTCAAGGAGAACCGCGCCGTCTCTAAGCTCGCCGAGCGCCTTGAGCTCGACGAGATGGACGAGAACTACGAGCAGTCCGTGTTCCAGGAGCTCGGCCAGAACTTCCTGCAGAGCCTCTCCGCCCAGGGCATGACCCTCGACACCTGGCTCGCCGCCAACCGCCTTTCCTCCGAGCAGTTCATCCACGACCTGCATCACCAGGCCGAGGACGTCGCTCGCGAGTCCCTGGCGCTCGATGCGCTCGCCCGCGAGCTCAAGGTCGAGGTCACCGACGAGGACGTCGATGCCGAGTTCGAGCGCGCCGGCGTGTCCGACGTCTCGGTCAGCCGTGCCCAGTTCGAGGCCGAGGGACGCATCCCGGCCGTGCGCGATTCCATCCGCCGCTCCAAAGCGGTTGACTGGCTCGTCGAGAATGCCAAGGTCACCGAGGTCGACGAGTACGCCGACCACGCCGACTCCACAGAGGACGCGGACGCGGAGTAACCGCCCTCGCTTTGGGTACATAAGTTCCGGACCAACCGGACGTATCGTTACGGCGCCCCTGCTCACGCTCATGCGCGGCAGGGCGCCGTTCGCCCATCGGGGCGAGACAAGAGAAAGGGAAACCCATGGTATCGAGGATCGACTCAGCGCTGGTGCCCTACGTGATCGAGCAGACCCCCCGGGGCGAGCGCAGCTTCGACATCTACTCCCGTCTGCTGAACGACCGCATCGTCTTCCTGGGCGAGGAGATCAACTCCGTGACGGCGAACCTCGTCATCGCGCAGCTGCTGCACCTTGAGAGCCAGGACGCCGAGAAGGACATCTCCATCTACATCAACTCCCCCGGCGGCGAGGTCACCTCGGGCCTGGCCATCCTGGACACGATGAATTACATCAAGCCGGCCGTCTCCACCATCTGCGTGGGCATGGCGGCCTCCATGGCGGCGGTGCTGCTCGCCGCTGGCGAGAAGGGCAAGCGCTTCTGCCTGCCCAACTCCTCGGTGATGATTCACCAGCCGAGCGGCGGCGCCCGGGGGCAGCAGACCGAGATCGAGATCGTGGCCGCCGAGATCAGGGAGACCCGTCGGCGCCTGAACAAGATCCTCGCCGACGCTACCGGGCAGTCGGTCGAGACCATCCAAGCCGACACCGAGCGCGATAACTTCATGACCGCCGAGCAGGCCCTGTCCTACGGCTTGGTCGACCGCATCGTGACGTCGCGCGACGAGGCCGCGAAGGGCGGCGAGTAATGGCAACTGACAAGACCAGCAACGGTGGAGGGGACGCGCGCGTCTCCGGACAGCCCACCGAGCCGGTGCACTGCTCGTTCTGCGGTAAGACGCAGGACCAGGTGCGCAAGCTCGTCAAAGGTCCGAGCAACACTTTCATCTGTGACGAGTGCGTGGCGGCTTGCTCTGAGATCCTCGAGGAGTCGCTTGCCCAGGACTTCATGGCGGCCGCGCAATACGGCATGCCGGTCCCGCACGACCATCCGATGATCGAGGCTGAGACGGATCCGGCTGAGCGCACGGTCGAGGAAGTCGCCGACGAGCTCATCCGCCGCGTTCCGACGCCGCACGAGATCTATGACGAGCTCTCGCAGTATGTGATGGGCCAGGAGGACGCCAAGCGCGCCATGTCCGTGGCCGTCTACAACCACTACCGCCGCGTGCTCGAGGGCGGTTCGGCCGACCTCGATGCGAGCGACGGCGAACCGGAGGAGCTCGCGGAGGGCGACGGCCTCGCGGACGTCGAGCTCGCGAAGTCGAACATCCTGCTCCTCGGTCCCACAGGTACGGGCAAGACCCTGCTCGCCCAGACCCTCGCGCGCATCCTCGAGGTCCCCTTCGCGATCGCCGACGCCACGGCGCTCACCGAGGCCGGCTACGTGGGCGAGGACGTGGAGAACATCCTTCTCAAGCTTATCAACGCCGCCGACGGCGACATCGAGCGCGCGCAGATCGGCATCGTGTACGTGGACGAGATCGATAAGATCGCCCGCAAGGCCGAGAACCTCTCGATCACGCGCGACGTCTCGGGCGAGGGCGTCCAGCAGGCCCTTCTGAAGATCCTCGAGGGAACCGTGGCCTCCGTGCCGCCCACCGGGGGGCGCAAGCACCCCCAGCAGGAGCTTCTGCAGATCGACACGACGAACATCCTGTTCATCTGCGGTGGCGCCTTCGTGGGCCTGGACAAGATCGTCGCCGACCGCGTGGGCAACAAGGGCGTGGGCTTCAACTCCGAGATCGCCGGCCCCACGAGCGCCGATGAGAACGTGCTGCTGCGCCAGGTTCTCCCGCAGGACCTGAACGCCTTCGGTATGATCCCCGAATTCGTGGGCCGCACGCCAGTCGTCACCCAGACGTCCGCCCTCGACGAGGACGACCTCGTGCGCATCCTGACGGAGCCCAAGAACGCGATCGTCAAGCAGTACCAGCGTATGTTCCAGCTTGAGGACTGCGAGCTCGAGTTCGAGGACGAGGCCTTGCATGAGATCGCCGCAAAGGCCCTCGAGCGCAAGACGGGTGCCCGCGGCCTGCGCTCCATCTGCGAGGAGCTGCTGCAGCAGACGATGTTCGACCTCCCTTCAGAGGAGGGCGTCGCCAAGGTCGTCGTGACGGCTGCAGCCGCCCGCGGCGAGGAGCAGCCGGTGCGTGTAGGCAGGGCCGCCTAGGTTCCGATGCGGCAGAGGCGGTCACGCATGCAGGCGGGGCCGGGTGGTTTCGGCCACCCGGCCCCGCCGCCGTCGATAGGGATTAAAACAGCCTCTGAACTGCAANCCCGCATGCAGGCGGGGCCGGGTGTTTTCGGCCACCCGGCCCCGCCGCCGTCGATAGGGATTAAAACAGCCTCTGAACTGCAAGGACGATAGCTGTAATCAGCTTGCCCCGGGCTGTGCCACGGGTGGGGAACCCTGGCATCTATGCTATTCTGTAGCAGATTTGTGTACAAAAACGAACGAGGTGCGATCAATGACTGAAAGCCCCAAGATCTACGATCCGGCGACTGCGGAGCCGGCCATCCTCAAGAAGTGGCTCGACGGCGGTTATTATCGGCGGCGTCCCGGTGTGGGCGACTGCACGGTGACCATCCCGCCGCCCAACGTCACCGGTAAGCTGCACATGGGGCACGCCACCGACGACTCCATCCAGGACGCCATCGTGCGCATGGCCCGCATGCGCGGCCGGAGCACGCGCTGGATCCTCGGCACCGACCACGCGGGCATCGCCACGCAGACCAAGGTCGACAAGAAGCTCAAGGACGAGGGCATCAGCCGGCTCGAGATCGGGCGCGAGAAGTTCATCGAGGCCTGCTGGGATTGGACGCACGAGTACGGCGGCGTCATCGTCGAGCAGATCAAGCGCATGGGCTGCTCCATCGATTTCGAGCACGAGCGCTTCACCATGGATGACGCCTACGCCGAGGCCGTGCGCCGCGTGTTCGTCGACTGGTACCACGACAACCGCATCTACCGTGGCGAGCGCATCGTCAACTGGTGCCCGAGCTGCAACACGGCCATCTCGGACGACGAGGCCGAGTACAAGACCGAGGCCGGCCACCTCTGGCACCTGCGCTACCCGCTGACCGAGCCCGTGGACGGCCAGGATTACATCGTCATCGCAACCACGCGCCCTGAGACCATGCTCGGCGACACCGGTGTGGCCGTCTCCCCGAAGGACCCCACGAAGGCGCCCTTCGTCGGTAAGACGGTCCGTCTGCCGATCGTCGATCGTGAGATCCCGATCTTCTCCGATTGGCACGTCGACGCCAACTTCGGCTCCGGCTTCGTGAAGGTCACCCCGGCGCACGACCCCAATGACTTCGCGATGGGGGAGGCCCACGACCTCGAGAAGATCAACATCTTCGACGAGCACGCCGTCGTCGTCCCCGGTTACGGCGAGTTCTCCGGCATGACGCGCGAGGAGTGCCGCGAGGCCATCGTCGCCTGGTTCGACGAGCACGGCCTGCTCGACCATGTGGAGGACCACGAGCACTCCGTCATGCATTGCTACCGCTGTGACAGCGTGCTCGAGCCCTGGCTCTCCGAGCAGTGGTTCGTCGCGGTGGAGCGTCTGAAGGAGCCCGCGCTCGAGGCCGTCCAAGACGGGCGCGTGACCTTCACGCCCGCGCGCTGGACCCAGACCTACACCACCTGGATGGAGAACCTGAAGGACTGGTGCATCTCGCGCCAGCTCTGGTGGGGACACCGGATCCCGGTCTTCTACTGCGATGACTGCGGTTGGGAAGACGCTGTGATGGAGGACGTCCACACCTGCCCGTCCTGCGGCGGCACGCACGTGCGCCAGGATGAGGACGTGCTCGACACCTGGTTCTCCTCGCAGCTGTGGACCTTCGCGACGCAGGGCTGGCCCCAGGACGCGCGTGAGCTCGCCGAGCACCATCCCACGACGACCTTGGTCACAGCGCGCGACATCATCGCGCTCTGGGTGGCCCGTATGGTCATGAGCTCGCTGTACTTCCTCGACGAGGTCCCGTTCCATGACGTGATGATCTACCCCACGATCCTCGCCAAGGACGGCAGCCGCATGTCCAAGTCGAAGGGCAACGGCGTTGACCCGATGGAGCTCATCGAGCGCTACGGCGCCGATGCCATGCGCTTCAACCTGCTCACCCTCTGCACCACGAACCAGGACGTCAAGTTCGACGCGGAGTTCGATCCCAAGACGAAGGCGTTCTTGGGCTCGCCGCGCACCGAGCAGGCCCGCGCCTTCGTGAACAAGATCTGGAACGCCAGCCGCTTCCTGCTCATGAACATGGAGGGCTACACGCCCGGTGAGCCGGTGGCCGAGACGGAGGCCGACGCCTGGATCTTCTCCCGCCTCGCCCGCGCGGCGCAGATGGTGACCGACGGCATCGAGCACTACACCTTCGGCGAGATGGCCCGCAACGTGCAGACCTTCTTCTGGAACGAGGTCTGCGACTGGTACATCGAGGTCTCCAAGGCCCGCCTCTCGGACCCGGCGGCCGCGACCCAGGCGCAGCGGAACCTCATCTTCGTGCTCGACGCGTCCCTGCGCCTCATGCACCCGCTCATGCCGTTCGTCACCGAGGCCATCTGGGACATGATGCCCGAGAGCTGGCTCGATGCGGATCCTGAGACCGGTGAGATCACCCGCGCCGCGTCCCTGATGATCGCCGCCTGGCCCGAGCCCGAGCGCCTCGCCCGCTTCATCGACGAGGAGGCCGAGCGCTCCTTCGACCTCATGTGCCGCGTGGTCTCGGCGGCCCGCTCCACGCGCGCCCGCTGCCATGTGAGCCCGCGGGAGACCCTCACGCTCGTGGCCCGCATGGACGCGGACGACGCCGCACGCTTCACCACGCTGACCGCACTCGCCGCCTCGCTTGCCAACATCGAGGTCACGGTGGGACCGGACGTCGAGAAGCCCGCTGGCAGCATCGCCGTGGTCGATGGCAGCGTCGAGGTGTATGTGTCGCTTGAGGGCAAGGTTGATTTCGAGGCGGAGCGCAGCCGTCTTGAGCGCGAGATCGCCAAGGCCGAGAAGGAGCTCACGGCGACGGAGCGCACCCTCGCGAATGAGGGCTTCATCGCCAAGGCGGCCCCCGAGATCATCGCGAAGAAGCGCGACCGGTCCGCCGAGCTGACGGCGACGCTCACGGCCCTGCGCGAGCAGCTCGCCGATTTCACCCTGTAAGCACCCAAGCGGCGCCGGCCCGAAAGCCCCGGACCGGCGCCGTTCTCTTGTCCGCGCACGCGTATCCGCAACCCCCGTACGAAAGAGGAGTCTATGATCCGGATCAACCATGTCAGCAAGAGCTACGACGGGGGCGCCACCCTCGCGGTCAAGGACATCAGCCTTGACGTGCGCTCCGGTGAGATCTTCGGCCTGCTCGGCCACAACGGGGCGGGCAAGTCGACCCTGCTCAACATGATCGTCGGCGTGCTCGTGCCCACCGAGGGCAGCGTTGAGATCGACGGCGAGGACATGGCGGCCGCCCCGCTCGCGGCGAAGCGGCGCCTGAGCTTCGTCGGCGATTCCCCCGATCATCTGCTTCGCCTGAAGGGCCATGAGTTCCTCCGCTTCATCGGCGACCTCTACGAGGTTCCCACCGAGGTGCGCGCCGAGCGCATCGAGCGGCTCGCGGCGACCTTCGGGATGGCGGGCGAGCTCGACAACCAGCTCCAGTCCTATTCGCACGGCATGCGGCAGAAGATGATGGTCATGGGCGCCCTACTGCCCAATCCCGACAACTGGATCCTCGACGAGCCCATGACGGGCCTCGACCCCACGGCGGCCTGGCAACTCAAGCAGAGCATGCGCGAACACGCCGACGCCGGTAAGACCGTGTTGTTCTCAACCCACGTGCTCGACGTGGCTGAGAAGGTCGTGGACCGCGTGGGCGTGATCTCCCACGGCGAGCTCCTGTTCGTCGGCACCATCGACGAGATGCGCGAGCACTTCCATTCCGACGGCTCGCTTGAGGAGATGTTCCTCGAGCTCACCGGCGACGCCTCGCCCCTCGCGGACCTCGATGGCGCCGAGGAGGTGCGCTAGGATGGCGCGTCCCGCAGCTGACGGGTTCAGCTGGACGCAGTTCCGCGTCCTCTTCCGCGCCATGTTCAAGGGTGAGAACATGGTGGACAGCCTCGGCATAAACTCGTTCGGGGGCGGGGCCACGGCAAAGCGCCGCCGCCGGTTGACCCTGACGCCGTGGCTCTCCAAGGCGTTCCAGGCCCTCCTGTTCGCCGGACTCGCGGTCCTCCTCTTCTTCCTCGGCGAGCAGCTTGCCGGGCAGGGTCCGGCACCCCTGTTGCGCGCCCTTTCGGTCATGCTCGTGCTGATCACCCTCATGACGGGCGTCTACTCCGCGGTGAACCTGCTCTACTATGCGAAGGACAACAGCTACTACCTCACGCTGCCCGTCTCACCTACGGCGCTGATGTGGGCGAAGCTCGTCAACTACCTGGTCCATGCGATGCTCGGCGGCCTCATCCTGCTGCCCATAGGGCTCGGTGCCCTCTGGTTCCAGGGTGCTCCCGCCGTTGACTGGGTCCGCATGGCTGCCGCTTTCCTGATCGGCTCGCTGACCGTCAACCTGGCGATCGCGGCCCTCTGCATCGTGTTGATGCGCTTCTCGCGCCTCGCACGCGACAAGGATCGCTTCTCCCAGGCGTTCGGGGTCATCATGATGGTCGTCGCGATCGGCCTCGGCATCGGGATCCAGTTCGTCGTGCAGGGAGACGATGCCGCAGCAGGCGCCCTCGACGCGCTCTCCCGCACCTTCGCCGAGGGCCCGGCGGCCTGGGCTCTGGCCGTCGTCTGCATGCCGGCGCTCGTCGCGGAGCAGATCTTCTCGACCAGCCCGCTGGGCGTGCTCGCGGGCTTCGCGGCCTCCGTGCTCTCCCTTCTCGTCTGGGTGCTCCTGCTTTCGGTGCTGGCCGGCAGGTGGTACCTCGATGGCATGCGTAGCTTCCAGGGCGCGGGTGGCCGGCGCAGCACGCGTCGATTCGAGGCCGATGAGCTGGCGTCGCTCGTGGGCGCTCGGGGTCCGATCGCCACGGCGTTCGACCGCGATTGGAAGACGATGCTCCGCACGCCGGTCTTCTTCAACCAGTTCGTCCTCTCGCCTCTGCTCATGCCCGTCTACTTCATCGCGATCTTCGCGGTGGTCGGCTTCATCACGGCAACGCGCGACGGTGCCGACCTCACGGGTATCTTCGAGATGATCGGCGCGATCTCAGCTGAGATAACCTTCGGCAGCTTCCCCTTGCTCGTGGCCGCCTTTGGGCTTCTGGCCTTCAGGGTGTTCATGGGGATGAGCGGATACGGAACCGCGCTTGCCGTGAGCCGCGATGGCGAGGACTTCTTCTTCCTTCGCGCCCTGCCCGTCAACTGGCGCGCTTACCTCGCCTCGAAGCTGCTCACGTCGATACACGGCGACGCGCTGGTCCTCCTGGTCATCGCCATCCTGCTCCTCGTGGTGCACGTCCCCCTCGCGTCCACGGGCTACCTGCTCCTGCTCCTCCTTGCGGCATCCCTGTCTCTCAGCCTCTTCGCCCTCGCCCAGGGCGCGTTCTTCCCCCGGCTCCACTGGGAGAACGAGGCGCAGGTCGTCAAGGGCGGTTCGGCGTTCATCCAGGTGTACCTCACGATGATCCTCGGTGCCGTCGCCTGCGCGCTGCCGGGCCTCATCCTCGCCTGCCCGCTGTTCTTCGAGATCGACATCCCCCTCGATGCCGCGCTCGTGGGCGCCCTTATCGCGCAGGTCCTGGTGGCGCTCGTGCTCGCCTGGGTGGTCTTCGTGCCCGCGGCGCGCTCGCTCTCCCGCCGGGAGCCGTGAGGCCCTGCTGCGGGGCGTGGCCGGCATCGGTCGCTTTGTAGTGAGCTCATCAATGACGGGGCTTGCACGAGGATGATGCCGTGCGGGCCCCGTGCATAGGGGAGAGGAGCTCCCGGGGCACCGCTGCGGCTCCCGATGACGGACCCGCGCCGTTCACCGAGGTGTGCTGCCGCCCTCCAGTTCGTGGGCCTCGTGCCCTGCGGGTGCCGCTACCATGAGGGCAACTGGTGGCGAGTGTCGCGTCGGGGAGGGAGCGGTATGCCAACGCGACACGGATGGGAGCGGCTCCACGCATTCCTGTCTCGCTGCGGGCAGGTCCATGTGCCTCACGACTTCGTCTGCACGGCGCTCTCGTCCATCGACGCGCTTGTTCCCTATGATCAGGCGCGGGCGTATTTTCTCGACGACGACTTCACGGTGTACGACGAGTTCCTCATGGGTGTGAGCAAGAAGATCACGCGGGACTACCATGAGACGTATGCCGATGTCGATGAGAGCGCGTACTCCACGACGCGCATCGCGCGCGAGTGGTCCTACCTCTTCGCCAAGGGGTCGCGCCCGCTCTATGAGCCGGTCATCATGGATTGGGAGCGCGAGCCCCATGGCACGCGCTTCTACCGCGAGCACCTCGCCAAGCAGCGCCTGCGCTTCTGCATGGGTTTCTGCCTCTTTGACCTTGAGGGCCGCATCCGCGTCCTGTGCACCCTCGACCGCCTCGAGCGCAGCGGCCGGTACACCGCGAGCGAGTGCGAGCTCATGGGGCTCGCGAACCGTGCGCTCGATGCCATGTACCGGAATTTCTATGTGCAGCCGCCCATCGACCATGTGAACGCCATCGCCCTTGGTACGAGCGGGCTTTCGCTCACGCCGCGCGAGGTGGAGGTCTCAAAGCTCATGCTGCGGGGGCTTTCGGCGAAAGGCATCGCGGGGGCCCTCGGCATCAGCACGCCCACGGTGCGCAAGCACATCGCCAACATGCACAAGAAACTCGGGGTGAGCGGCCAAGCCGGGCTCATCCGCAAGCTCAACAGCGCCCTGCTTTCCAAGGGTGTCTAACGTTCGCAGGGCTTTTTCGACCGTTCGCAGGATGCCGAACCGTCTGACGTGCGCATAGATGTGGCTCTCATCATCACAGGTCAAGGGCGGTAAATCTCAAAAAAACGTCCTCCAACGTCAAAAGATACTCATTTGTGTGTAGAGTCCTGCCGTTCCCCGCTGCGTAGATTGCAGGTACGGATTGACGTTTGCGCAGGCACCTGCCAGCGCAGGAGACGGGGGAAATCATGGACGAGAACAAGCAAGCCACCCCACAGATGCCGGATCCAGAAACACTCGCGCATCAGACGATCGCGCAGGTGCCGCCGCTCACTGAGGTGTTCGGCACCTGTCTTGAGGGGAAGGTCGCCCTCGTGACCGGCGGCGCCACGGGTCTTGGCTTCAACGTCGCGAACCGCCTCGCGGAGGCGGGGGCGCACGTCGTGATCGCATCGCGCAGCGCTGCGCGCGGGGAGGCCGCCGTCGAGGTGCTCACCGGCCGAGGCTACAGTGCGAGCTTCGTCGCCACCGACGTGTCGAAGGTGACGGATTGCTATGCCGCCGTCGAGGCCGCCGTTCGGCTGTACGGCGGCCTCGATGTGCTCGTCACGTGCGCGGCGGGATGGGACGAGTGCGCCTACCTCGATGTCGACGAGGCCACCTACGATCGCGTGCTCGACATCGATCTCAAGGGGTCGTACTTCATGGGTCAAGCGGCAGCGCGCCATATGGTCGCGAACAAGGTGCGGGGCCGCATCGTCTTCATCTCCTCGGCAGCCTATCTCGGAGAGGGCCCACGCGGGGTCGGCATGAACAGCTACTACCAGGTGGCGAAGGCGGGTGTCGTGGCCCTCACGACGGCGGCCGCCGGCGAGCTCAAGCAGTATGGCATCCACGTGAACTGCGTGGCGCCCGGTGGCATGCTGAGCCACGGCGTGTTCTTCGAGGGCCGTGAAAGCGCCTCGAAATACGGTCCGGAGTACGCGGCGCTCAAGAGCGAGAAGCAGAAGGCCGACCCCGTGTCACTCGCCATGAACCCCGACCAGGTGGCGCTCGTGGTCTTTGCGCTCTGCACGCCCATGAGCGACTTCATGGACGGCACGACCATCGACGTGAACGGCGGCGCCCTCCTGAACGCCCAAGAGAGGCCCTTCAGCTTCACCGTGCCCGGCTGCATCCCTGGGCCTAAGGCGTAGGGCCGCACCCGTCAAACTCTCCTCTCTTTCGCGGGGCGGCCCCGGGCACCCTGGTCCGCCCCGCCAGGAGCGTCCGGTTTTGAGGCGCAATGAATCCGTATCAGTCACTTCCAACATCAAAACGCATGATGACGCTCGTCGGCATCTACCTCGCCATCGTCGGCAACCTCATGGTTTCAAACACGAACGCGACTCTGCTGCCCACGGCGGCAGCAGAGATCGGAGGCCAGGACATCTACGGTCTCGCGCAGTCCATCTCTGGTGTTCTGTCCGTGTGCCTCATGCCCATCTTCGGGTTTGTCGCCGCGAAGAGCCCGCACATGAAACCCATGCTCACGGGCGGCGGTCTGCTCGTGGGCGCAGGCGTGCTCCTCGTGCGCGCCCTCGCACCCTCCATGGTCGTCATCATTTTCGCAAACGTCTTTTGGGGTTTTGTCTCCGCGGCGGTGTTCGTCGTCGGGTTTACCACGATTCGCGATATGTTCGAGCCCGAGCAGGCCGGTGTCTACCTCGGCCTCGTGAGCTCGATGATGTCGCTCGGCATGCTCGCGGGGCCCTTCCTCGGCGGTATGGTGATCGATCGCCTCGGCTGGCGCGTGCTCTGCTTCATGCTCGTTGCGATCCTGCTGCTCGCAGCTGCCCTCAATCTGCTCGGGGCGCGTATCTCCAAAGAGGAGGGGGCCGCGATCTCCGCGACGGGCGCCCCGTTCGACTGGACGGGCGGCATCTCCATCACGATCTTCCTCGCCTGCCTGATCGTCGTGCTCTCGCTGGGGACGAGCTATCTCCCGTTCGGCGGCATGGTGAGCAACGTGCTCATCGTCGTGGCGGTGATCGCTGTGGCGGTCGTGGCGTTTGATGTGCGTCGGAAGGGCGATGCCGCCATCGTGCCGGCGAGCGCCCTCAAAGACCGCAACGTCCTCGTGCTCGCTGCATGCAACCTGCTCCATAACTTCGGGTCCATGACGGTCACGTTCTTCATCCCGAGCTTCATCATGGTCGCACTCGCCGCCGACCCGCTCGTCGTCTCGCTGGGCGCGGCGACCTCCGCTGGAATCGCCACCAGCCTCGTGGCCGTGCTCGGCATCTTCCTGGGGCCGGTCTTCGGCAAGCTCATCGCCAAGCGCGGGGACTGCAAGCAGATCATGGTCGTCGGTAACGTCGTCCGTCTCATCGTGACCGCGGGCTTCGTGTTCCTCCTTGTGCCCACGACGCCCGTGTGGGTCATCTACCTCCTCATGTTCGCCGTGGGGTTCTACAACAGCCAGATCTCGACCACGATGTCCGTGGCCCCGCAGATACAGCTCGCCCCCCACCTGCGTGTCACCGGTAACTCCGTCGTGCAGCTCGGTCAGAACTTCGGTGCGAGCATCGGTGTGGCGCTCTTCACGCTCGTCATCGCGGCGAACCCCGCGGGCGGCATGATCACCTGCATGGTCATCGCGCTCGTGGCGTATGCGGTCATGTTCGTGCTCACGCTGCTCCTGAAGAGCCCGGAGCACGCGAGCGCCTAGCGCATCATGCGCGCGGCATCGGGCCGGGTGGGATGCGCGCGTCCCAGATCCCATCTGGACCATTCGGGACGCACCCTCAGTGATCCGTGCGGGCACAGGGCCCGCGCAAAGGAAAGGAGACCGTCATGGCCGAAGAGAAGACGCAGAAGGTCGAGACCTCGCTGATGCACAAGGGGCGTAAGACCGTCTGGCATCTCCAGAAGATGAAGGAGAAGGGCGAGAAGATTGTCATGGTGGGTCCGGGCAACCTCGACCCGCTGTTCACCGCATGGGCGGACGCCGCCGGATGCGACATGGCGCGCTTCGTCGCCCCTGGTGAGGCCGCCCGCGACCGCTCCGACAACCTGTTCAGCTGGGCACGTCAGATCCGCAAGATGGCGCCGAACATCCATCTGAACGCCGTGCTCGAGACGTTCCAGGTCGCCGATCCCGTCAAAGCGCTCGAGAACGCTTCCATGCTCCTTGCCGACCAGGTCGATTCCGTGCTCATCATGGGCATCACGAACGACAAGCTGCAGTTCCTGGCAGACAACAACATCCCCGTGTTCGGCCACGTGGGCGCGCTCTCAGGCTGGCAGACCACGAACATCGGCGGATACAAGCGCATCGGCAAGACAGCCGAGGAGGCTTTTGGCATCTACCGCCGCGCCTTCGAATATCAGGAGTGCGGGATGAAGGGGATGACCGTCGAGCTCGTGCCGCGCCAGGTCGCTCAGAAGATCGCCGAGAAGCTGACCATTCCCGTGGTCGGCATCGCCGCCGGGGCGCCCTGCGACGGTTCCGAGATGGTCGTCTGGGATCTTCTGGGCATCGTGCCTGCTGCGAGCGTTCATGCCGTGCAGTACGCGAACATCCCGCAGGTTGCCATCGAGGGGTACGGCAAGTTCTGCACGGAGGTCCGCGACGGCGCGTATCCGCAGCCGGTTCACGGCTTCGATATGGATGAGGCGGAGTACGAGAAGTTCTGCAACATGGTGGATTCGGACGTGCACTAGGGCGAGGCGGGATGTCGGCGGCGCACCGCATGCGGCTCACCGCCGACATCCATCTTGTCAGCTTGTGTAAGCTTGGTGCGTTCCCGTCGGTGGCGCGCAGATGCAATGGATGTGGGGGATCAGCGGTGGTCTCGATACCGTGGGACAAGGGGATCGCATGTATTGCCCAGCGACTGAGCGGCTTTCATGATCAGCCGTGTGAGCTTGATTCCCTCGTCAGGGAGGTGCTCAGGCTGGCGAACAGCCCGCGATCTGATAGTGAGCCGCGCGTCCTTGACCCCTTTCATGCACTTGCGGCGCTCATGGAGACTGTGCATCGAGATGAGGCGTTCATGCATGCGGCGAGCCTGCTTGGCATGAATGTGCGCCTTGCCGGCCTCGATGAGCTCGACCCGTGTGCGGCCTACGGCGCTCATTCCGTTCAAGATGGCGCTCCCTCACAGACGCTGTGGGACGTGTTCGATGCATGGTTCGAAGCGGGCGAGCGCAACGCATTCGCCGGTTTCCCCACCGGTCGTGAACGGACGACCCTGCTTCGCTTGCTTGAGCGGCTTGAGGACCGCGATGGGGGAGCGGCTTTTCTGAAACCCCTCTCCGTCATCATGTGGTGGTGTCATCCACGCGCATGGCTGCCGCTTGCGGGGCCTGTGATGCAGATGCTCCGCGCATCGGATGGGTTTGGCATGACGGAGAGAGACGTCCCGGCCACCGCCAGAGACTACCTCGCCCTTGTAGAATTCCTTCACGCTGAGATGGACGGGGCACGCATCCCATACCGTGATTTCCTCGAGTGGTGGCAGGCGGCGCATGCTGGTCTCACCCTTTCCGAGGGTCTTGCCGAGCCGGCGCGGTCGGAGCTCATCGAAGCAGAGCTCATCCCCGTGCTTCACCGTCTGTTTCCTGACGGCACGTCCCAAAAGGCTTGGAACGTGTTGGTTGGGAGAGCCCGGGAAGGGTGGGATGTGCAGATTCGAACGTGAGTGAGTGCGCGGAGGCAAAACATATCAGGAAGGTTGGGACTTGATCCATCTATCTGATAGGTTTGGTACGAAGTTGCGGCACTTTTATGTATTGCAGGCATACTGGAGTTAGCGCTAGGTGGCACCGTACGATAGATTCGCCACATAGACCAACGAGGGGAGCGCATATGGCAGCGTATAAGACGGACATCGAGATCGCCCAGGAAGCGGAGATGCTTCCGATCTCCGAGGTCGCCGCGAAGGTCGGTCTCGCAGAGGAGCAGCTTGAGCACTACGGCACCTACAAGGCCAAGGTCGACATCCACTCGCTGCGCGACACGCCCCGCAAGGCGAAGCTCGTGCTCGTGACGGCCATCAACCCCACGCCTGCGGGCGAGGGCAAGACCACCACGTCCGTCGGTCTCGCAGATGCGCTCAACCGCTTGGGCAAGAAGACCGTGCTCGCCCTTCGAGAGCCCTCGCTCGGCCCCGTCTTCGGCATCAAGGGAGGCGCGGCAGGGGGAGGCTACGCGCAGGTCGTCCCCATGGAGGATATCAACCTGCACTTCACCGGTGACTTCCATGCCATCGGAGCCGCGAACAACCTGCTCGCCGCCCTGCTCGACAACCATATCCAGCAGGGGAACGCCCTCGGCATCGATCCCAAGCAGATCGTGTGGAAGCGCGCCGTCGATATGAACGACCGCCAGCTCCGCCACATCGTGGACGGCCTGGGTGGCAAGGCTCAGGGTGTGCCGCGCGAGGACGGATTCGACATCACCGTCGCGTCCGAGGTCATGGCCGCGTTCTGCCTGGCGGCCGACCTCATGGACCTGAAGGAGCGCCTGGGCCGCATGGTCGTGGCCTACACCTACGGTGGCGAGCCCGTCACCGCATCTGACCTGCATGCGCAGGGTGCCATGGCGGCTCTGCTGAAAGACGCCATCAAGCCGAACCTCGTGCAGACGCTCGAGCACACGCCTGCCTTCGTGCACGGCGGCCCCTTCGCGAACATCGCCCACGGCTGCAACTCCGTGCAGGCGACCGACTGCGCGCTCAAGCTCGGCGAGTACGTCGTGACCGAGGCCGGCTTCGGCGCCGACCTGGGCGCGGAGAAGTTCCTCGACATCAAATGCCGCATGGCGGGATTCGAGCCGGACGCCGTGGTCATCGTCGCCACCGTCCGCGCGCTCAAGTACAACGGCGGCGTGCCCAAGGCGGAGCTCACGGCTGAGAACCTCGAGGCGCTCGAAGCCGGCCTGCCCAACCTGCTGCGCCACGTCTCCAACATCCGCGACGTCTACGGGCTGCCCTGCGTCGTCGCCATCAACGCGTTCCCGACGGACACCGAGGCCGAGCTCAAGCTCGTCGAGCGGAAGTGCCAGGAGCTTGGCGTGAACGTCGCCCTCTCCGAGGTGTGGGCGAAGGGCGGCGCGGGCGGTGAGGCACTCGCCTCCGAGGTCATGCGCCTTTGCGAGCAGCCGCATGAGTTCCACCTCGCCTATGAGAGCGGCGCATCCATCAGCGCGGCCCTCGAGGCTATCGCCACGAGGATCTACCACGCGGACGGCGTTGACTACACGCCCGCGGCGAAGCGCCAGATGAAGCAGCTGGAGGATAACGGGTTCGGCACCCTGCCCGTGTGCGTGGCGAAGACCCAGTACTCGTTCACGGACGATCAGCACAAGCTCGGCGCCCCCGAGCAGTTCCGCATCACGGTGCGCAACCTCAAGGTCTCGGCCGGCGCGGGCTTCGTGGTGGCGCTCACGGGCGACATCATGACGATGCCCGGCCTGCCGAAAGCGCCTGCGGCGGAGCGGATCGACGTTGACGAGAACGGCGTGATCACCGGGCTGTTCTAAGAGCATCCCGGACATGCCTCCGGTACCCGGGTGATGCCGCCGGCACTGCTCCAGGCTCGTATCTGCATGTTTTTGACCCGCCGACGCGCGGGGCGGGTCGGCCCGTATCAAAATTCACGGCCCCGATGCGCCCATGGGGCGGTAGGGGAGATGAGGTGGTTGCCATGACCGAGATGCAGGTGGAGACGAGATCGCTCGCCGATCTATCCTGCCGCGAGTTCGCAGCGGAGCTCGCGGCGAAGAGATCCGTGCCGGGAGGCGGCGGGGCTGCCGCGCTCGCGGGCGCGCTCGGCGTCGCGCTCTGCTCCATGGCAGGTGCGTTCACAACGGGCAAGGCGCGCTACGCGGACGTCGAGGATGACATCAAGCGCATGATGGGTGAGGCGGAGGAGCTGCGCCGCACGCTCGTCGGGCTCATTGAGGCGGATGCCGCCGCGTTCGAGCCGCTGTCGCGCGCCTACGGCATCCCGAAGAAGGACCCCGCCCGCGCCCGGGTGCTCGAAGCCGCAACCAAGACGGCGTGCTCCGCGCCGGTTGAGATGATGCGCGCCTGCGCCCGATCCGTGGAGCTGCTCGAGGAGATGGGCGAGAAGGGCAGCCGCATGCTCATCTCCGACATCGGGTGCGGGGCCGCACTCTGCTCGGCGGCGCTCAAGGCGGCGAGCTTGAATGTCTACGTGAACACGAGGACGCTCGCGGACCGCGCATACGCCGAGGACCTCGAGCATGAGGTCGATCAACTTCTTGACACGTACGTGCCGCGCTCCGAGGCGCTCGCCGCGCGTGTTTCCGACCATATCCGCGGTGGGGAGTAGCCATGGCGAGGATCTTGCGCGGCGCCCCCGTAGCGTCGGCCATCACCGAGGAGCTCGCGGAGCGCGTCGGGGTGCTTCGTGAGCGCGGTATCGTCCCCACCCTCGCCATCGTGCGCGTCGGGGAGCGGGCGGACGACCTGTCCTATGAGTGCGGCGCCATGAAGCGCGCGGAGAAGGTGGGCTTGGAGGTCAAGCGGTTCGTGCTCCCGAAAGACTGCACGCAGGAGGACCTGCTCGGTGTCATCGCGGAGGTGAATCGCTACCCCGCGATCCACGGATGCCTGATGTTCCGCCCGCTGCCGCAATCTCTTGATGAGGGCGCGGCATGCGAGGCGCTCGACCCCGCAAAGGATGTCGACGGCATCANGCCTGATGCTGCGGTCGACACGGCGGCGCTTGCCAAGCGGACGATGCGTGCGCATCTGAAATCGCTTCGCGCGGCCCTCCCGCGTGCCGAACGCGCCGCCGCGGATGCCGCCATCGCCGCGCGCCTGTTCGGGTCGCCCGAGTTCCGCGATGCCGATCTAATCGCGTCGTATCTGTCAATTGGCGAGGAGGTCGACACGCACGGCATCATCGGGCGGGCGTGGCAGGAGGGCAAGACCGTCGCGCTCCCGCGCTGCGCCAAAGGCTCGCGCATCATGCGCTGGTATTCAGTCACATCCCTCGAAGGCCTTGAGCGAAGCCCGTTCGGCGTCCTCGAGCCTGTTGCAGACCCTGATCGCGAGGTCGACCTGAAGCGATCCCCATCCTCGCTCGCGCTCGTCCCCGGTCTCGCCTTCGACATGCAGGGGTTCCGCCTGGGCTGCGGCGGCGGTTTCTACGACACATTCCTCGCCGACTTCCCCGGTGTGTCGTTGGGGCTTTGCCGCGAGGCGCAGCTCATCGAGAGCCTGGATGCGCGTGGGGTTGTGTCCGCCCATGATCTGCCCGTTGACGCGGTCGTGACCGACCGGCGCATGATCGCGCCGACGATCGCATAGCCGGCTGCGTTCCGCTGCGATGTAACGTCCCGATGAAGGAAAGCCCGATCGATATGAAGCAGTCCCCGATATACACCGTCCCCTTCGATGTGCCCGAGCTCCCGTTCGAGGAGGCGGTGTCGATCGCCGCAGACACGGGTGTGATCTCGGGGGATGCCGGGCCCCTGCTCGAGACCGTCGTTGAGATGCTCGACGAGCTCGAGCGGCCGGACGCCCACATGGACTGCATCCAGGTGGCCGGCACCAACGGGAAGAGCTCGACGACGCGCTTCGCCGCCGCCATCCTCGCCGGGGAGGGAAGGCGCTGTGCGCTCTACACCTCACCGCAGCTCGTGCGCTACCCCGAGCGCATGGAGGTCGGCGGGCACCCGGTCTCGGACGCCGCCTTCGCGCACGGGGTCTCGGCGGCGAGCGAGGCCGGTCGGCGCGTGAACGAGCGCCGGGCTGCGGCGGGGGAGACGGCGTATGCGATCACCCCCTTCGACCTCCTGACCGTCGCCGCCCTCGTGATCTTCGCCGAGGCGGCGGTCGACGTGGCCGTCCTCGAGGTGGGGCTCGGCGGGCGCTGGGACGCCACGAGCGCTACGAACCCGGTCGCCGTCGCCATCACGGGCATCGGCCTCGACCACATGCGCATCCTCGGGGACACGCTTGCCGAGATCGCCGGCGAGAAGGCGGCCGTCATCAAGCCGGGGCGCGCCGTCGTGCTCGGCGAGGGCACGCATGAGCCGAGCGTCGCCGCCGTCATGGAGGAGCGCTGCCGCGCCGCCGGGGTCACCCCGATCACGGCGGCCCATGAGGTTCTGCGGCTGCCGCACCATCTCGGCGACGAGCTCCGTGTGCGGGTGCGTGGCGTTCATGCGGATTACGAGGTCGGGATCGCGAAACCCGCCTACCAGGGGCAGAACCTCGCCTGCGCGATCCTGCTCGCCGAGGCGTATCTGGGACGCGCCCTTTCGGCGGACCGCCTGCAGGCGAGCCTCGCCGCCTGCCCCACACCCGGCCGCTTCGATGTGCTCCGCCGCGAGCCCCTGCTGCTTGTGGACGCCTGCCACAACCCGCAGAGCTGTGAGAACTTCGTGGCCTCGCTCGATGAGATCGCGCCCGATCGCGCTCGGCGCCCGACCCTCCTCATCGCGGCCCTCACCGACAAGGACGTGGCGGGCATCGTCCGCGTCCTCGCACCGGCTTTCCCGGCCTTCGCCGTCACCCAGACGGCTTCCGCCCGCGCGCTCCCGGCCGACGATCTGGCGCGCCTGTTGCGGGACGAGCTTGCTGCCGAAGGCCGGGCTGATGCCGAGGTCACGGTCTTCGACTCGGTTGCCGCCGCCCTTGACGCCTCCGCTGAATCGGGAAGCCCGCTCGTGGCCGCGGGCACCATCACGCTCGCCGGCGAGGTCGCGGGGCTTGTGCGCCGGAGCGAGGGCACCGACGCTAAGAAGTAGGGTCCGACGCCTTGGTGGACGGCGGACCGCATCCTGAGCGCTGCGACCTCTTACGAAGCCACAGGATCCTAGGTTCCCCAGCGCACGGCGGAACGGCAGGCTCCGCGCCTCGATCAGAAAAGAGCAGGGCCGACGGGACATCAAGCCCCGTCGGCCCTGCTTCGGTCTAAACGTCAATGCGTCGTCAGCGCTCGTCCGCATGGACATCGAAAGCGCTGAGCAGCATCTCGCGCACGCCGGGGCGGTCGGGGTTGTGTGAGCCCGCGCCGCGGTCGAGCCTGCGGATCGCGTCCATCTCCTCATCGGTCAGGGTGAAGTCGAAGATCTCCATGTTCGATTTGATGCGTTCGGGCTTCGTGGAGCGCGGGAAGACGATCACGCCCTACTCTTGGCCCCGTGCGGCCTCAGCCTCACGCTGCTCGCGGCGGATGTCTGCGCCGCGGCGGTTGTCACCCTCGAGCTCGTGGATCGTCGTGATGTCCTGCGTCGTCTCGAGTGCGCCGAGATAGTTCCCCTGCTCATCGCGGACGGCGAAGTAGCGGATGTAGAGGAAGGCCTCGCCCTTGTGGATCCAGAACTCGAAGGAGTCGCTCTCGCCGCTCTTGAAGCTCTCGAAGACGTGCCGGACCATCTCCTGGCTCTTGGGCGGGTGGCAGGCGTAGACATCGCGGCCGAGGCAGCTTTTCGGGCGCGGGAAGGCGCGGGTGTCCCCGTGGGAGAAGTAGCGGGTCTTGTCCTCGGCGTCAACAAAGGTGATGTCGAGGGGGATCGTGTTGAGCACGGCCTCGAGCTCGGACACGGTGAAGGAGCCGGTGGAGAGCTCGACCTTGCCCTCGGCGTTCAGCGCGGAGGGCTTCTCCTCGGTGCCGTCTTCCTTCTCGGAGGCGAGCTTCGCGCGGATGCGATCGTTCGCGAGTTCGAGGGCATCGGCGCGCCAGAGTGCCGGCGGCTCGATGAAGGCGAATCCGAACTCATCGCTCTCCGCCGCGATCTGGGTCCACTCGGTGGCGCTCAGGGTCTCCAGGGCGAGCGGGATGAGGACGTTCTCCTCCTTGTCGATCATCGAGGCCGCCTGCGCGACCGCCTCGGTGAGCTCGGCGATCGCAACGGCCAGGGCCTCATCGGCGAATGAACGCCCAAGCTGCTCACGGGCGCGTGAGACGGCCTCGCGCACCTCGTCGTCCTTGCCCCACATCACGTTCGAGGGGCCGGTGATGTCATGGTTCTCGAGATGGGAGAAGAGGAGCTCCTCCTTGCGCTTGTAGTGGGTGAAGACGGCGGAAAAGGCCTCGATGTCCCGGCCGAGGACCGCTGCCGCCTCATCGATCTCACGCTCGCCCGAGATGCCCCGTGCATCGGCGAGATGGCCTTTGACCTCCTCCAGGAAGGCGCCGATTCGCTCGTTCTCCTCGCGCATGACGCGAACCGGGTGGCCGGGTTGCGTCTCAGCGGCGCCCGCGGGGGTGGCGCAGGACACGCTGCCCTCAAACAGGGTCGCATGCACGTCGCAGAGGCGCTGGACCTCCTCGACGGGCACACCGCCGCGGATGAGGGCCTGCTCGGCCGCGGCGATCTCGCCACCGGAGACGGATTCGAAGTTACGGCGGAAGTCCTCGCGCACGTCGTCGACGCTCTCACCCGCGCCCAGGCGCTCAAGCAGGCTCTTGATCAAGGCCTGGCGCTCCTCGGGGGTCTTTGCGACTGGGGGCTCGGGCTCCGCCTGATCTGGCTCGGCGGGCGCGTCTTTGCCGGTGACGGTGAATCCCGCACCGCGCAGGGCGGCTACGACTTCGCCGAGGTCGATGCCCTTGTGCTCGCAGCCCTTGGGAATCGTCATGAACCGGCCCATGGTCTGCAGCCGGCCCGGTTTTGTGATCTCGTCGAAGCCGACGCGGGCCATGATGTCCTTGATCTCGGGATGGGTGGAGCAGATCTCATATACCGATGCGTCGAGGTCGATGGTCTTGTCAGGCATGGCACATCCTTTCTGCGGCGCCGGGAGGCGCGTTTGCGGTCTGCTGAGAGCATATCGAAGTATGATTCTGTTAACTGTTGTCACAACAACATATGACTGTTTTATTTGAGGACTCACGAAAACGAATTATCAGATGAGGAGGGGAGGTCTGCAGAGCCAAGCGCCATGTAGAGGAGCGGAGTCGTATCGATGATGGCTAGGTTCATGGGCTCCCCCTGTCGGTCGTGGAAGGTTGAGCGGCGCTCTGGGGATACATACCCTGTTCGTTGCGGCTCTCGCGGCGCGGGGTTTCGGGCGGCGAAGTTCGATGCTCGCCGGGCTGCAGGACATTTGAGGTGAGCCAGGGATGCGGTGTCCCGTCCCTCCTCAGCGTGAGGTCTCTTGAGGTCTCTTGGCGTGGCACGACGTCCATCGGTCTGCGAGATGCTCGGAACGGGCTTACACACCCTTCACACGCTGCGGCGTATACTGGGCGCCGGCAAGCGACGTCGGGGGCAGCTCGTGTCAATCTCTTTCGTACTCATGCTCATCGTGACCTTCCTCGCGACCCTTCTGGGTCCCATCTGCGGCATCGGCGGCGGCGTCATCATCAAGCCGGTTGTCGACGCGCTCGGGATCATGCCGGTGGCGGAGGTGTCCTTCCTGTCCGGGATCGCCGTGCTGGTCATGGCGGTCGTGACCCTGGTGCAGGATGCGCTGGCGGGGGAGCGTGGAGGGGAGAGCACCTGCCCATCGCCCTTGGCGCGGCTGCAGGCGGCGTAGCGGGGAAATTCGTGTTCGCCCAATTGATGCAGGTCTTTCCGCATGCCGATCGCATCGGCGGCGTCCAAGCCCTGCTCCTCACCGGATGCGCGCTTGTTGCCCTCGTGTACATGGCTCGACGGGGCCGTATCGGCTCGCTTGAGCTTTCCGGCCCGGCGCCGCAGCTGATCGTCGGCCTTCTCGCCGGATCCTGCTGGTCGTTTTTAGGCATCGGTGGCGGGCCGTTCAACGTCGCCCTGCTCGTGTTCTTCTTCGCGATGGAGAGCAAGCCCGCCGCCCGGGCCTCGCTCCTCATCATCGCCTGCTCCCAGACGGCGAGCATCATCTTCGCCTTCGTCGCGGGGGCGGTGCCGGCGACCTCGCCCGAGGACCTCATCGGCATGGCATCGATGGCGGTGGCCGGATCGTTCGTGGGCAGGCGCCTGCAGAGGCGTTTCGACTCCCGGGCCGTCGACCGGCTCTACATTGCCTCACTCGCACTGATCATCATGCTCTGCCTATACAACGCGGTGCGGTTCCTGCAGATGTAGGCCTCTTTTTCAGGCAGAGGGCCGTGCGTAAACGGAGCTCGAAAGTACGTTTCCCAAGGGCGCAGAAGGCGGATCTGCATGAGAACGGGCTCCAAAGTAGGTTTTACCAGGATCCCTGGAATCCCCTTGCGAAAACGGGCTCCAAAGTACGTTTCCCAAGGGCGCAGAAGGCGAATCTGCGCGAAAGCGGGCCCGAAAGTACGTCTTGCTGCCCCCGCCAGCAGGTAAACTAAAATCGAGTGACCCCACCCATAGAAAACCGGCATGGAGCTACCCCAGCGGGCCCTTATAGGAACCGGTACGAGACCGTCCCGACGCCGACGCTCAAAAAGCCGAGGGCGCGGGCCACGGCGGGCTGCATGTCGATCACGCGGCCCGCCGTGTACGGTCCGCGGTCGTTCACGTAGGCGATCACGCTGCGACCGCCGTAGGAGATCTCGACCTTCGTGCCGAAGGGCACGTTCAGCATGGCGATGCCCATGGAGGTCTCGGTGACGGTCTCGCCGCTGGCCGTGGTGCCGCCCATGAACCCGTCGCCGATGCCGTAATAGGAGGCGGTTCCCGTCAGCCAACCACTTGAGCTCGTGCTTCCCGAGGAGGAGCTGGTGCCGCTTGAGGAAGAGCCGCTGCTCGAGGACGAGGAGGAACTGCTCGTNCGCGCGCGCACCGTGGGGGCGGACGCCGTCAGGCCGGGGCAGACGGTTATCGATGTCGGGATCAACTGGGACGACGCGGCGGGAAAACTCGTCGGCGACGTCGACTTCGATGCTGTGGAACCGCTCGTGGATTCGATCACACCGGTTCCGGGCGGCGTCGGCTCCGTGACGACCGCGATCTTGGCCAAGCACGTTGTCGAGGCCGCCGAGCGCGCGGGGCGATGAGGCGGAGCCGCGTCCAGCCTGCATCGCCCTAGCGTTATCGCGGGGTCATGTCGATGCGGCGGCCCCCGCTTCCTGAGCGGGAGTGGACCGACGCCGCTCCCGGCCCATATATGCCAAATCAATAATCCAAGTCAGAGAGGCGAAGCGCATGGCTGTCGATGAAACCCGTGCCAAGGAGGCGGTTCGCGCGTTCCTCGTCGCGATAGGAGAGGACCCCGATCGTCCCGGTCTGGTGGAGACGCCGAATCGTGTTGCCCGCGCAGCCAGGGAGATCCTCGGCGGTTATGATGAGAACCCTGCGGAGCATCTGCGCAAGCAGTTTCAGGAATCGGATAACGAGGAGATGGTGATCGTCCGGGATCCCGTTCTCCTCGTTCTGCGAGCACCATATCCTGCCGTTCACCGGGCATGCGCACGTCGCCTATATCTCGCGGGGTGGTCGGATCACCGGTCTGTCGAAGATCGCACGATGCGTGAACGGCTATGCCCGCCGCCTGCAGCTGCAGGAGCGTCTGACCGCAGAGATCGCCGATGCCCTGATGGGCGAGCTCGACCCCCGGGGCGTGCTCGTTGTGTTGGAGGCGGAGCATATGTGCATGACGATGCGGGGCGTTCGAAGCGCCGGTGCGATTACAATGACGTCTGCTGTGCGGGGCACCTTCCGCACGGACATCAAGACGCGCGAGGAGGCGCTCCGCCTGCTCGGCTTGTAGAAGGCGGGCCGGCGGGGGATTGGAAACGATGGGAAACGCGAAGAGTGGGAGGATTCCCATGTGCGATCGCGAGCATGAGCTGAATGATGCCCTCAAGGCGTCGGTTCCCCGGCCGGTCGACGAAACCGGATCGCAGCCTGATGCTGCGGTCGACACGGCGGCGCTTGCCAAGCGGACGATGCGTGCGCATCTGAAATCGNGCTCGTGTTCTTCTTCGCGATGGAGAGCAAGCCCGCCGCCCGGGCCTCGCTCCTCATCATCGCCTGCTCCCAGACGGCGAGCATCATCTTCGCCTTCGTCGCGGGGGCGGTGCCGGCGACCTCGCCCGAGGACCTCATCGGCATGGCATCGATGGCGGTGGCCGGATCGTTCGTGGGCAGGCGCCTGCAGAGGCGTTTCGACTCCCGGGCCGTCGACCGGCTCTACATTGCCTCACTCGCACTGATCATCATGCTCTGCCTATACAACGCGGTGCGGTTCCTGCAGATGTAGGCCTCTTTTTCAGGCAGAGGGCCGTGCGTAAACGGAGCTCGAAAGTACGTTTCCCAAGGGCGCAGAAGGCGGATCTGCATGAGAACGGGCTCCAAAGTAGGTTTTACCAGGATCCCTGGAATCCCCTTGCGAAAACGGGCTCCAAAGTACGTTTCCCAAGGGCGCAGAAGGCGAATCTGCGCGAAAGCGGGCCCGAAAGTACGTCTTGCTGCCCCCGCCAGCAGGTAAACTAAAATCGAGTGACCCCACCCATAGAAAACCGGCATGGAGCTACCCCAGCGGGCCCTTATAGGAACCGGTACGAGACCGTCCCGACGCCGACGCTCAAAAAGCCGAGGGCGCGGGCCACGGCGGGCTGCATGTCGATCACGCGGCCCGCCGTGTACGGTCCGCGGTCGTTCACGTAGGCGATCACGCTGCGACCGCCGTAGGAGATCTCGACCTTCGTGCCGAAGGGCACGTTCAGCATGGCGATGCCCATGGAGGTCTCGGTGACGGTCTCGCCGCTGGCCGTGGTGCCGCCCATGAACCCGTCGCCGATGCCGTAATAGGAGGCGGTTCCCGTCAGCCAACCACTTGAGCTCGTGCTTCCCGAGGAGGAGCTGGTGCCGCTTGAGGAAGAGCCGCTGCTCGAGGACGAGGAGGAACTGCTCGTGGAGCCCGAGCCCGCAGAGCCTGACGTCGTGCTAGACCCGCTCGTCGCCGCACTCGAAGTGCCACTTATAGCGGTCGAGGTGCCCGCGCTCGCGTTCTGCGCGTGGGTGGCCTCGACGGCGGCAACCGTGGCCGCGGCCTCCTCAGCCGCCTTCTGCGCCGCAGCGGCCTCCGCGGCATCCTCGGAGGCAGCCTGCTCCCGCATTTTCTGCTGGGCCGCCTTGGCCTGCGCGAGTGAGGCGGCGGCGCTCGCCTCCGCGCTCTCCGCCTCGTCCTTCGCGGCCGAGACCGCGGCGAGCTTGTCGTTTAGCTGATCGCGCACCTCTTTCAGGGATTCCAGGTCGGAGAGGTAGGTGTCCTTGATGACGCCCAGATACTTCGCGAAGTCGAGGAGGTCGGCGAAGGAATCGGTTGTGAGCAGAGCGGCGAGGATGTTCGCCGATCCGTTGTTCATCTTGTACATGGTGGTGACGGCCGCGCTCGCTCGCTCACGTGTCGCGGGCAGGGTCTCCTGCTCGAGGGCGAGGATCTCATCAGCGAGGGCGTTGACCTGATCCTCAAGGTCCCGGACGCGCGACATGGAGTCCGCGTAGGCGCTCGTCGCCGAGGAGACCTCGCTCGTCAAGCTCGCCAGCTGCGCTGCGGTCTCAGCCGTCTCGCCGAGGGCCGCGGCGGGAGCCCCGCCGAGGACGAGGGCGCAGGCGAGGCCCGCGGTGCAGGCGAGGCGTGCGCCTCGGCCAAGCCGGTGTCGTCGTACGTGCTGGGATCGTTTTGTTGCGTCCATGGAAAACCTCGCAGGTCGGGTGCGTTTCAGTGTCGTGTTTCTCCGACCATGGTAGAGGTCTTGATTCTCAACCTCAAGTTGAACTTAAAGGTTTCATAAGGTCGCCATCGTGATGGCGGCGAGGGGGTCTATAGGGGGCGCCGCCCGTGGTCGTTCGGTCGATCCGCAGCTCAAGGCCGTGATCTTCTATGTGCATCGCGTGTCAGGGGACAGATCGGCCCTCCACAGGCTATACTTCACAAAGTTGCCACTATCGGAAAGGTGCGAAACCCTATGTCGAGACTCATCCAAGAGCTCATGTCGCCCCAGCTCATGTTCGCCATGGGCCTCTTCATCGCCTTCGTCATCGCGCTCTACGTGCTCTCCATCGTCTACGTGATCATCGATGCCCGCCGGCGCGGCGCCCAGATGTGGGGCCTCTGGGGCGTCATCGCTCTGATTCCGTTCGTGGGCCTCATTGCCTACCTTGTGCTTCGTCCCAACTCCTACCTCGCCGACCGCGAGGAGCAGGAGCTCGATATGGCGCTTCGCGAGCGCGAGCTCGCCCAGTACGGGTCCTGCCCCTCCTGCGGCACCGCGATCGAGAAGGACTTCGTCGTCTGCCCGGTCTGCAACACCCAGGTGCGCAACGTCTGCCCGAGCTGCCATAAGCCGCTCGACGCGCACTGGAAGGTCTGCCCGTACTGCCGAACGCACATTCAATAGGCATGCCGACCGGCCCCGCGCCGGCTCCCGCGCATGCCTCTTCCGTACCCGCCTGCCCCAGCCGGTAGGCGGGTACGTGTTTGCCGGGCCCACCCGGCACCGGCCCATCCCGTCCCCAATCTGAAAGGCTCACCATGAAGGCACTGTACAACGATGGAACCGTAGCCGAGGTCCCCGAGGACGAGGTCACCAACGTCATCCGCCATTCGGCGGCGCACATCCTCGCCCAGGCGGTCAAGCGCCTCTACCCTGAGGCGACCTTCGCCTACGGTCCCGCCAACGAGAACGGGTTCTACTACGACGTCGACCCCGGCGACGCCAAGATCTCCGATGACGACCTGCCGGTCATCGAGGCCGAGATGCGCAAGATCGCCAAGGAGAACCTCAAGTTCGAGACCTTTGAGCTTCCCCGCCCCGAGGCCATCAAGCTCATGGAGGAGCGCGGCGAAAAGTACAAGGTCGAGCATATCGACGACCTGCCCGAGGACGCGCGCATCACCTTCTTCAAGCAGGGCGACTACATCGATATGTGCGTGGGGCCGCACCTCACCTACACCAAGGGCCTCAAGGCCTTCAAGCTCACGGGCGTATCGGGCGCCTATTGGAAGGCGGACGCCGCGAACAAGATGCTCACGCGCATCTCAGGTACGGCCTTCGCGACCAAGGAGGAGCTCGCCGAGCACGAGCGCATGCTCGAGGAGGCCGAGAAGCGCGACCACCGCAAGATCGGCCGCGAGATGGAGCTCTTCATGATGTCCGAGGCCGGCCCCGGCTTCCCGTTCTGGCTGCCCAACGGCATGCGCGTGCGCAACGCGCTCATGCAGTACTGGCAGGAGATGCAGGAGGCTTACGGCTACGAGCAGGTGCAGACGCCCATCATCCTGTCGCGCTCGCTCTGGGAGACCTCCGGCCACTGGGACCACTACAAGGACAACATGTACACGACGGAGATCGATGAGGAGGATTACGCCGTCAAGCCGATGAACTGCCCGGGCGCCTGCCTCATCTACAAGAGCAAGCCGCGCTCTTACCGCGATCTGCCGCTCAAGCTCGCCGAGGCCGGTCTCGACCATCGCCATGAGCTCAAGGGCGCCCTGCACGGCCTGTTCCGCGTGCGCGAGTTCACCCAGGACGACGCCCATCTCTTCATCCGCCCCGATCAGATCACCGAGCAGGTCACGGACACCGCGCACCTGATCACGGCCTACTACGCGCAGTTCGGCTTCCCCTACCGCGTCGAGCTCTCCACGCGCCCTGACGACTCCATGGGCTCCGATGAGGATTGGGAGCGCGCCGAGCAGGGCCTCAAGGACGCGCTCGACTCCATGGGGCTCGAGTACACGGTGAACTTCGGCGACGGCGCCTTCTACGGCCCCAAGATCGACTTCCATCTGAAGGACACCCTGGGACGCACCTGGCAGTGCGGCACCATCCAGCTCGACTTCCAGCTGCCGCATAACTTCGAGCTCGAGTACGTGGACTCCGACGGCACCAAGAAGCAGCCGATCATGATCCACCGCGCGGGCTTCGGATCCTTCGAGCGCTTCATCGGCATGCTGACCGAGCAGTACGCTGGCAAGTTCCCCACCTGGCTCTCACCCTGCCAGGTCAAGGTCCTGCCGGTGTCTGAGAAGACCCGCGACTACGCGCGCTCCATCACCGACGAGCTCCGCGCCGCCGGGGTCCGCGTCAAGCTCGACGAGCGCGACGAGAAGATCGGCTACAAGATCCGCGAGGCCCGCGGTATCGACCGCGTACCCTATATGCTCATCATCGGCGAGAAGGAGGTCGAGGCGAACAACATCTCCGTGCGCGACCGCACGAACGAGACGCACCAGCGCGACCTCGGCGAGTTCATCGCCGACATCTCACGCGAGATCGCCGAGCGCCGGTAGGGGAGCGCCCAGAGAGAGCGGTCGACGGCGGATCCGGGGCACCGGGCCCGCCGTTTTTTCGGGCGGGTTGTGTGATTGCGAGCCTGCTCGGCAAGCTCAATTCGCCGGCCTACTGAAGCTCGTGCCGGTGGAAGCGGATCGTGCGGATCTCTCCGCTCTCCCGCAGGTTGTGGACGATCGAGTACTCGAACGTGGTGCCGTCGCTCAGATACGCCGTCTGCTCGACCTCGAGGAGCGGCTCCTCCTTGGTGATGTTGAGCCACGCGCATTCCGTCCCGGTGGGCTGGACGGCCCGGATGATGGAGTGCGCGCTGTCGATGGTGAGACCGAGGGGCCCCTCGATGTACTCATAGATCGAGTCGTTCAAGACCTCGAGGGTGACGCCGGGTATGACGTCGATCGGCATGTAGGTCTGCTCGACGTTGATGGGCTTCCCGTCGAGGATGCGCACACGGCGAATGTCGTAGACGAATCCGTCTGCGATGCCCAGTGCACGGGCGACCTGGGGGCTCGCCGGCTCGATGGAGAAATGCTTCACATCGGCCGAGACGATGCGCCCCTCGATGGCGAACTGGGATTTCGTCCCGCGCACGCGGGTCGCCTGCGACCACAGATGCCGTCTGGAGGGTGCCGGGCCGGGTCCTTTCACGAAGGTCCCGGAGCCCCGCCTCCGCACCACGACCCCGAGGCGCTCGAGCTCGTCCATCGCCCGTTTGATGGTGATCTTGCTGACTTGGTACTGGTCGCAGAGCTCGGATGAGATGGGGAGCCGCTCGTTCGGGGCGTATGCCCCCGACTCGATCTTCCCCAGCAGATCCTCGACGATGCCCTCGTATTTCAACATGTGTGTCCCTCCGTGCGTAGGATCCATTGTAGTGGAGCCCCGATGTCCCCCTTATCCGTTCAGGCGCGGATTTGCCCCGTTTGCGGAATACTGACCTGTTTTGAAAACGTCTACCTCTACTATAGCTCTGTCCTAATAAGACATGTCTTATTAGATTTTAAGACATGACTAGAGAGGAGACCTGATGACATCGAGGCTACCGGACGACTTCTTCTTCGGCGCGGCGCTCTCGGGCCCGCAGACCGAGGGGTGCTGGAAGAAGACGGGGAAACTCGAAAGCGTGTGGGATCACTGGTCGCAGCAGGATATCGACGCCTTCTACAACAAGGTCGGCTCATACGTGGGCAACGATATGGGAAACCAGTACCGTGGCGATTACAAGATCTTCCACGACCTGGGGCTCACCTCCGCGCGGACGTCGATGCAGTGGACCCGCCTGATCGATCAGACGGGCGCGCTCAACCGCGAGGGCGCCGATTTCTACCATGAGATGCTCGCCGCCGCCAAGGAGGAGGGCGTCGACCTGTTCATGAACCTCTACCACTTCGACATGCCGTATTACATGCTCGAACGCGGTGGGTGGGAGAAGCGCGAGACCGTGGAGGCCTTCGCAGGCTACGCACGCACAGCCTTCCGGGAGTTCGGCCAGGAGGTCCGGTGCTGGTTTACCTTCAACGAGCCCATCGTCGAGCCCGAGAACTCCTACACCGAGGGCAACTGGATCCCGTTCGTCCACGATTTCAAGCGTGCGGTCACCGTGCAGTACCACATCGCCCTCGCCCACGCGCTCGCCGTCCGCGAGTTCAGGCTCGCCCAAAAGGAGGGCTTGGTGCGGAGCGATGCGAAGATCGGCCTCATCAACTGTTTCGCGCCGCCCTACACCAAAGAAGACCCCAGCGCGGCGGACCTCGAGGCCGTCCGCATGACCGACGGGCTGCACAACCGCTGGTGGCTCGACCTCGCCGCGGACGGAACGCTGCCGCAGGACGTCATCGACACGCTCGCCGCGCGCGACGCGGCGGTGCCCGCGCGTCCGGGCGACGACGAGCTGCTCTCCTTCGGCAAGGTCGATTGGCTCGGTTTCAACTACTACCAGCCCGTGCGGGTGCAGGCGCCGGAGGCTGATGCGGACGAATGGGGCAACCCGGTGTTCGCGCGGCCGTACATCTGGCCGGAGCGCCGCATGAACGAGAGCCGCGGCTGGGAGATCTACCCGCAGGGGATCTACGACTTCGGCATGAAGATCAAGCGCGAGCACCCCGATCTCGAGTTCTTCATCTCGGAGAACGGCATGGGCGTCGAGGGCGAGGACGCGTTCCGCGATGAGAGCGGGGTCATCCAGGACGACTACCGGATCGATTTCGTCCGCGACCACCTCGCCTGGGTCGCGAAGGCGATCGAGGACGGGGCGAAGTGCGTTGGCTACCACTACTGGGCCGTGATCGACAACTGGTCCTGGAACAACGCCTTCAAGAACCGCTACGGCTTCGTGGGGGTCGACCTCATGCACGGCTACCAGCGGTATTACAAGAAATCCGCCGAGTGGCTGCGCCGTGTCGCGACGACACGCGTCGTCGAGTAGCGCCCTGATCCGAAAGGAGCAATCATGTCAGCTCAAGAAAAAGCCTCCTTCCTCGACAAGTTCACGATGGTGGCGGCCCGCATCGGAAACCAGGTTCATCTGCGGTCGCTGCGAGACGCGTTCGCCACGATGATGCCCCTCTACATCCTCGCGGGCATCGCCGTGCTGGTGAACAACGTGGTGTTCCCGCTCTTCCTCAGCGGCGACGCGCTCTCAAACGTCCAGGTTTGGGGCACGGCGCTCACGAACGGCACCTTGAACGTCGCCTCGATCGTGATCTGCGGCCTCATCGGGTACTGCCTCGCCGCCAACCGCCGCTTCGACAATCCGCTCGCGTGCGTGGTGGTATCCCTCTCGGCGCTGCTCGCGATGATGCCCTTCAACGTCTCGGCGTCCCTCGCCGACGCCTCGGGTGACGCGGTCGAGGTCGCCTCCGCCCTCATCTACGGCAACGTGGGCGTGAACGGCCTGTTCGCCGGTATCATCATCGGCCTTGTGGCCACCGAGGTCTTCGTGCGACTCTCGGGTGTCGAGCGGCTGAAGGTCAACCTCGGGGAGGGCGTCCCGCCAGCGGTCTCGAACTCGTTCAACGTCCTGATCCCCATGCTGTTCACGCTCTCGGTGTTCGGCATCGTGACCGCGGTGCTCAAGGTCGCCTTCGGAACCGATCTGATCGCCCTGATCAAGCTGTTCGTCCAGGAGCCCCTGAAGGCGCTCGGCACGAGCCTCCCCGCCGTCGTCCTGATCTACTCCATCGGGAACTTCCTGTTCACCCTCGGCATCCATCAGACCGTCGTCAACGGCGTCCTGCTCGAGCCGGTGCTCACGGTGGCGATCAGCGAGAACATGCAGGCGGCCGCAGCCGGCCAGGCGATCCCGAACAACATCACCATCAACACGCTCAACTGCTTCGGCATGATGGGAGGCACGGGCTGCACCATCGCGCTCATCATCGCGACCTTCCTCTTCTTCAGGAAGAACAAGGCGAACACCACGATCGCGTCCATGTCGCTGCTGCCCGGCCTGTTCAACATCAACGAGCCCATCATCTTCGGATTCCCCATCGTGTTCAACATCCCGATGATGATCCCGTTCGTGCTCTGCCCGGCGATCAACATCGTCATCACCTACTTCGCGACGGCGCTGAACCTCATCGGCCCGAGTATCGCCCTGGTGCCCTGGACCACGCCGCCCGTGCTCTCGGGCTTCCTCGCGACGGGAGGCGACATCCGCGCCTCGATCCTCCAGGTCGCGCTGCTCGTCCTCAACGTCATCATCTACCTGCCGTTCATGAAGATAGCTGAGCGCGTCACGGCCCAGGAGGCCGCGGCGGAGCTCGAGGGATAGGAGTCTGTTATGAAGACGATCATGCTGTGCTGCAACGCGGGCATGTCAACGAGCCTACTCGTGCAGAAGATGCAGAAGGAGGCCGCCGGCCGCGGGCTCGAGGTGACGATCGTGGCGCGCCCGATGAACGAGGCCATGGACCATATCGGGGACGCCGACGTCGTGCTGCTCGGACCGCAGATCGGATACGCCAAGGGCGATTACGAGAAGGCCACCGACAAACCCGTCGCCGTCATCCCCATGGCCGATTACGGCCGGATGAACGCGTCGAAGATCATCGACACGGCGCTGGAGCTGATGGGGAAGTGACGGCTCTCCGTTAGCCAGGAGTCGAATGGGTTCGTTCGGGGCGCGGAGACCGGATCGGTCTTCGCGCCCTCTTTCGACGCATGGCCCGGCGGAGATGCGCCTGAGGGGCGCGCCGCGCCTCCGGTGATTGTGGCGTGTATTGGGCAATTCGTGGCCCCGTTCCCCTGCCATCGATTTCAGGTACCATACCGGGGCAACCGAATTGAGGAGGAGCACGGGTTCATGACGATGCGCGATGTGGCGAGGCTGGCGGGCGTTTCGAGCGCCGCGGTCTCGCGGTACCTGAACGGCGGCTACATCTCGAAGGAGAAGGCAGAGCGCGTTCGGGCGGCGATCGAGGAGACGGGATACACCCCCTCAAGCCAGGCCCGGGCCCTGCGCACCGGCAGCAACCGCCTGATCGGCGTCATCGTGCCCAAGATCAACTCAGAGTCGGTGAGCCGCATCACGGCCGGTATCGGCCAGGTCCTGCGCGAGCGGGGCTACCAGATGCTTCTGGCCAACACGGAGAACCATGCGGAGCGTGAGCTCACCTACCTCGACCTCTTCCAGAGCTATCCGGTGGACGGCATCATCCTCGTCGCGACCGTGCTCACCGATGCGCATCGGGAGGCGTTGTCCCAGGTACGGGTTCCCGCGGTGCTGCTCGGTCAGGACCTACCGGGGGTGAGCTGCGTCTATTACGATGACTTCGATGCAGCCCGCGATCTCGCGCGTGCCGTGGCCGCCTCCCATGCGGGTGAGATCGCCTATATCGGCGTGTTCCGCGATGACGCCGCCGCCGGCGCCGCCCGTGAGGACGGGTTCGCCGCGGGGCTCGCCGACGCGGGGCGCGATCTGCCCGCCGACCTGCGCCGCGAGGGCACCTTCACGGTCGACTCGGGGCACGCCTGCGCGCGTGACCTGCTTGCCGCCCACCCCGATCTCTCCTTCATCGCCTGCGCGACGGACACCATGGCCGCCGGCGCCCTCCGCGCCCTCGCCGAGGCCCGGCCCGGCATCGAGGCGGCGCGCCATGTGAGCGGCTTCGGCGACAACGAGCTTCTGCGCGCGATCACCGGTGGGATCGCGACCGTGCACTTCAGCTACCTCACCAGCGGCATCGAGGCCACGGCGATGCTCCTCGACACCATAGAGACGGGGAGGGGGGAGGAGCGCCACCTGCAGCTCGGCTACGAGCTCATGGGGCCAATCGCCCCGGGAGATCTCCGGTAATTCCTGGGAATAATCTCACATATATTGATCGCTTCCCCTGTTGATCCTGCGAATGCCCGTGTATCCGAACCGACCGTTCACCGCCTTCTTCGATCCGTTCACCCTCGTCTGAAAACGTTTTCAGAATCCTAATACTGAAATCGATTACACTATGCTGTGGAGTTACGTACCCGCCGCCGGCGGGGCTCCGGGGAAAGGGGACGTCGTGGATTACCGCAAATCTGCCCAAGAGGTGCTCGACAACATCGGCGGGGCCGAGAACGTGGTTTCGGCGGCGCATTGCGCCACGCGCCTGCGCCTCGTGATCGCCGACAACGAGAAGGTCAACCAGGAGGCCCTCGAGGCTGTGGACGGCGCGAAGGGCGTCTTCCAGGCTCAGGGACAGCTGCAGATCATCTTCGGCACCGGCACCGTCAACAAGGTCTATGAGGAGTTCACCGACCTCGGCGGCTTCGAGACCGCTTCGAAGGACGAGGTCAAGGAGGCCGCCGCGGCCCAGCAGAACATCTTCATGCGCGCGATCAAGCTTCTGGGCGATATCTTTGTGCCGATCATCCCGGCCATCGTCGCCTCCGGTCTTCTGCTCGGGATCATGAGCGCCTTGAACTACATGAGCTCGAACGGCATCCTTGCGATCGACACCTCGAACTTCATCTACCGCATCGCCGATCTGACGGCGAGCACCTCGTTCACATTCCTGCAGATCCTGATCGGCTTCTCGGCCGCGCGCGCCTTCGGGGCGAATCCCTATCTCGGCGCCGTCGTCGGCATGGCGATGATCCACCCGTCGCTCCAGAACGCCTACACCATGGCCTCCGAGGGCGTTCAGACCGTGGTGCCGGTCATTCCCGGTCTCTACGGGTTTGACTGGGTCGGCTACCAGGGGCACGTGATCCCCATCGTGATCGCCGTCGGGATCATGGCCTTCATCGAGAAGCGCCTGCACAAGATCGTGCCCGAGATGTTCGACCTCTTCGTGACCCCGCTTGTCTCGGTGCTCGTGACCGTGCTCGTGACCTTCGTGGCCGTCGGCCCCGTCTTCGTCTGGGCTGAGAACGCCATCCTGAACGTCATCCAGGCTCTGCTCACCCTGCCCTTCGGCATCGGCTCCGCCATCGTCGGCCTCTTCTACGCCCCCACCGTCGTGACGGGCATCCATCAGATGTACACGGCCATCGACCTCGGTCAGCTCGCTCAGTACGGGGTGACCTATTGGCTGCCCATCGCGTCCGCCGCGAACATTGCCCAGGGCGGTGCGGCCCTCGCCGTCGCCCTCAAGACCCGCGACGCCAAGATCAAGGGCCTGGCCGTTCCTTCTGCGCTCTCGGCCTTCATGGGCATCACCGAGCCGGCCATCTTCGGCGTGAACCTGCGCTTCGTGAAGCCCTTCATTGCCGGCTGCATCGGCGGCGGCGCGGGCGCCCTTGTCTGCGCGCTCACGAACCTCGCGGCCTCGGGCACGGGTGTCACCGGCATCTTCGGCATCCTGCTCTGCCTTGCCCAGCCGGTCCAGTACGTCATCATGTTCGCCGTCGCCGCGGTGGTGGCCTTCGTGATCTCGTTCGCCCTCTACAAGGACAAGGACACGGAGCAGGCTGCGGCATAGGCCGCCATCTCCCGCCCGATGAGCCGCCGCGTCCCATCACGGGATCGGCGGCTCACCCATCCGCATCCGCAAAGGAGAGCTGATCTATGAGCAACGCGCTCGAGCGAGACCTCGCCCGCCTCGTGCGGGAGCGAGAGGAGGCCGTCACGGCCGCACCGGCGTCATTCCGTCAGCACATGCACCTCATGCCGCCCGTCGGCTGGCTGAACGATCCGAACGGGCTTTTCCAGGCCGACGACGGCGTCTTCCACGCGTATTTCCAGTACGCCCCCTTCGATGTCCACGGTGGCGTGAAGATGTGGGGCCATGCCACGAGCACCGACCTCCTCACCTGGTCGCACGACCGTTGCGTCCTCTTCCCCGATGCGCCCTTCGACGTGCACGGGGTCTATTCCGGGTCAGCCTTCGCGCACGACGGACGCGTGACGATGTTCTACACGGGCAACGTCAAGGAGATCGATACGGGCTCCGGCCTCGACTACGTGAACGCCGGCCGCGAGAGCAACACGGTCGCCGTTGACACGGTCGATGGGTCGACCTTCGGCCCGAAGCGTCTCCTCATGACGAATGCCGACTACCCGTCCGATCTCACCTGCCATGTGCGCGACCCCAAGGTCTGGCGCGCCGATGCCCCAGCCGGCCGCTGCCTCATGGTCCAGGGCGCCCGCCGACGGGTGGACGAGGCCCCGCGACCGAGCTCCTCCGCGGCGCAGCACGGGGTGGGGGCCGGGACCGACGAGGGCGAGGTCGTCGTCTTCGCCTCAGACGACCTCGCGCGGTGGCGGGTGGTCAACCGCGTGCGCACGTCGGAGCGCTTCGGCTTCATGTGGGAGTGCCCGGACTACTTCGAGCTCACCGCGGAGGGGGAGGCCCCGGTGAAGGTCCTCTCCGTCTGCCCGCAGGGGCTCGAAGGCGGCGACTGGGAGCGCCGGAACATCTACCAGGCCGGGTACTTCCCGCTCGCAGGCGATATCAGCGGCGCCTGCGAGCTCGGCGCCTTCCACCTATGGGATGCGGGCTTCGACTACTATGCGCCCCAGAGCTTCGAGGCGCGAGACGGCCGGCGCATCCTCGTGGGCTGGCTCGGCATGCCCGATGCCCCCTATGGAAACGATCAAACCGTTGCGGAGGGCTGGCAGCACTGCCTCGCCCTGCCGCGCGAGCTCACGGCCGTCTCAGATGGTACGGTGCGGCAGGCGCCGGTGCGCGAGCTCGCGGGGCTGCGGGGAACCCTCATCAGCGCTCGAGGGGAGCTCGCGGTCGCGGGTGACGATGCGGCTGCCTTCGACCTCGAAGTCGGGGCCTGTGCCGGGGGCTTCTCGATGACCGTGGGCGGTGTGCTCACGGTGGCGCTCCTGCCCGCCGAGGAGGGACTGCCCCAACGGCTCGAGATGCGCTTCACGGACGAGGGCCGCAGCGGCGCCGGCTGCGGGCGCGCCGTCAGATGGGAGGCGCTCGAGGAGATCAGGAACCTCAGGGCGGTGGGCGACCGCTCCTCGCTGGAGGTCTTCGTGAACGACGGGGAGCTCTGCATGAGCACGCGGGTCTACGCCCCATCCCCGTCCCTTGCGATCGAGGCCCCCGACGTGCGCATTTCGTATTGGCCCCTCTCGGCCCACCGCTAGGCGAGAGGCAAAGCTCGGGCGCCGTCAAGATTTGACGCGGCCGTGTGCGACCGGAGGGGGCTGGCACAAGCCCGCGGGGTTGTCGGCGCGGCGCCTGCGCACGGGGTATACTTGTCCAACGTGCGAACAGGCGCCGTGGAGGCGCTGTGTGAGGGGGTGCGAGGGATGCGAGCTGCCGTCGCTCGGCTGGCTGAGGATATCGCAGGGGCTTCTGCGGCGCGGGCCACGTGGCTCGTACCCGCCCGCCACGTCCCCGACCTGTTGTCGAAGCTCGGTCTGATCGGCCGCGCCGACCGCCTCGTCGTCTTCGCCGACGACTTCACCGACGTCTTCCTCGAGCGCTTTCCCCGCCAGATCCTCTCCTTCGCAAGCGCGCCAACGCCCGAGGCCTTCCGCCGCGCTCAGGAGGCGGCGGAGCGCCCGGTACCGGCGGTTTCCGGCACTCCCGCCTCATATGCGCACGCCCCCGGCCGCTCTGCGGAGCGGACCTTCTGGTTCGTGAACTCGATCGGCGGACGAGGTCTCCGCGTGCCCGATCTGCGCGTCCTCGCGCAGGAGGCCACGGCATCCGGAGTGGTCCTTGTGGTCGACAACACCGTCGCCTCGTTCTTCTGCTGTCGCCCGCTTATGCTTGGCGCCACCGTCTGCCTCGAGTCCCTCGATCGCGCGGCCGCTGGGGCGCTCGAGCGCACGCTCGTCGCCGTGAGCGTGGCGCCCGCGGTCTCAGGGCGCGGGCGCAGGCGTCGGGTGAACCCGCCCGCCGAGGACGCCTACCGCCTGCTCACCATGAGGTTGGGCGAGCCGGGCGCACAGCGCTGTCCGATTCCCGCTGCTGACCTCGCCGCCCTCGCCGACGGTCTCGCAACGCTTCCCGAGCGCATGCAGGCGCATGTCGACCACGCCCGCGCCATCGCCGCCTACCTCGCTTGCCATCACGCGGTGGCCGAGGTGGCGTACCCGGTCCTCGCGGGCCATCCCGATCGCGGGACGGCGGCGACCGTGCTCGAGCACGGCTTCGGCCCTGCTGTCGACTTCAGGCTTCCCGTGGAGGCCGGGGCCTTCATCGACGCCTGCTCCGCTGCGAACCGTACCGCTCTGGCGGGTGGAGCCGCAACGCGCATGAGCGCCCGCGATGGAGCGGAGGCCCAATTCATCCGTCTTTTCGCGGGCACCGACGACCCGCTCGACATCGTCGACAGCCTTGATCAGGCCCTGCGCCTCTTCTGCAACCCTCCCGAGCCTTGATTCCTGAGGCCGTCATCGCCCTGACCGCGGAACCGGCGGCTCCATAACAACCTGTCTCAACACATATCCATGCATCAGGGAGGGTGCTATGGGTTTTCTTGATATCGCCGCGCTCATCGAAGCGCTGGTCCTCGGTCCCGCGCTCTCGATGGACGCGATGGCCGTCACCTTGTCGAATGTGCTCTGCGAGCTCGACATGCCCCGGAGCCGAAAGCTCGCGATGCCGGTGTTCTTCGCCGTCTTCCAGGCAGGCATGCCGGTCATCGGCTTCTTCGCCGGCACGCTCGTGGCCGGCTTCATTGACGCCTACGCCGGCGTCGTGTCCCTCGTCATCCTCGGGGCCGTGGGTGGGAAGATGATCGTCGAGGCCGTGCGGGAGCTGCGTGAGCCCGAGGCTTGCTCGCCCACACGTCTCACCTGGACCCAGATTGCGCTTGAGGCGGTTGCGACCTCCATCGACGCCCTCATCGTGGGCGTCTCCCTGGCAGCTGCGGGCAAGGACATAGCGGTCTTTGGATCGGCGATCGGGCTGACCGCGCTCGTTTGCTACCTTGCTGTGCTCGCCCTCGGCCGACGGGTGGGGGAGCGGTTCGGCGCCCACGCCCAGGTGGTCGGCGGCACGGTTCTGATCCTCATCGGGCTCAGAGCGCTGCTGTCCTGACGGGTTGGGCCAGCACGGTGTTGCGGTTGCGGTGAATCGTTGCTCGGTGTGCCGCTACCCAGGCAGGCTACTGGCCGGTGCCCCGCATGTTCAGCGCGCTTCGTGCTCGGCATGCTGTCGGCCGGCGTCCCGCAGTTCGAGCGCGCTTAGCACGCCATCGCGATCAGTCCAGCGTTGCGATTTGATGGCCCTAAGAAGCAGCAAAGTACGTTTTCAAAGCATGTAAAGGGCGGATTTGCCCCATGGCGCCGTCCAAAGTACGTTTTACCGGCATTTATCGATGGGGTTCGTGGGTTGAGCGGCTTGTTCGGCATGGAGCCGTCATGCGGCACCGTGCACTCGGGCCGAAGTGGTGGGGAGCGGTGCCTCATCTATCGGTGTATCGCTGCAGCAGCAATGGGCAGCAAAGTACGTTTTCGACGTGTGTATAAGGGGAATTTGCCACAGGGTGCCGTCCAAAGTACATTTTACCGAGCATCTGGCAAAACGAACACCTCACGAACCACGCATCCCACGGTGTCTCGCGAACCGGGCGTCCCACGAAACGCCTATCCCACGAACAGAGTTCCCTCACTACGGGAAGTCGTCACGTGTCAGCCGCGCGCCAGAGCATGCCAACATCAAAGGGAACCGCCATGTGACTTCCAACCGGGCAGCTGCTCGACCCGTCAGCCTCAGCCGAGCAACTCAGGCAGGCGCCGGGCCACGAGGCCGTCGATCTCGCCCTGCAGGGTCCGGTAGCCATCGAGCGCGCGCCGCCCCGCGTCCGTGAGCGCCGACCCTCGGGCGCCGTTGCGGTCGATCAGCTTGACCCCGAGCTGGTCCTCGGCCTCGTTCAGCAGACGCCATGCCTTGGAGTAGGCCATGCCGAGGCGCTTGGCGGCGCGGTTGAGGGAGTGGTCCTCGTCGATTCCCTCCAGCAGCAGGGCGCAGCCGAGGCCGAAAGCCCCCGGCCCGTCGGCGTTCTCGCGGACGACCAGACGCGCCTTGCCGGTGAGCGGCATATCCGCCTCCTTCGAGACTCCGCGCCCGCGGAGCCATCGTGTACTTCTCATGACCCCATTCTAGCAGCGTCGCCTGCGTTACAATGGGCCGCACATGAACCCCGACCGCGAAAAGGAGCATTATGGCAACGTTCTTCCCCGGTGAATCCCATACCTTCTCGGAGTACCTGCTCGTCCCCGGATACTCATCGTCGGAGTGCGTGCCCAACAACGTCTCGCTCAAGACCCCGCTCACCCGCTTCAAGCGCGGTGAGGAGCCCGCGATCACGCTGAACATCCCCATGGTGTCCGCCATCATGCAGTCCGTCTCAGGCGTCGACATGGGCGTCGCGCTCGCAACCGAGGGGGGACTCTCCTTCATCTACGGTTCCCAGACCCCCGAGGACGAGGCCGCCATGGTCAAGGCCGTGAAGGATCACAAGGCCGGTTTCGTCGAGTCGGATTCCACCCTCACCCCCGACATGACCATGGAGCAGGTCATGGCCCTGAAGGAGCGCACCGGCCACTCCACCATGCCCGTCACCCAGGACGGCACCCCGCGCGGTCGGCTTCTCGGCATTGTTACGAGCCGCGACTACCGTCCCAGCCGCGACGATCCGCAGATGCTCGTCTCCACCTTCATGACCCCGCGCGAGGACCTCATCGTCGGCGACCGCGACATCACGCTCTCCGAGGCCAACGACATCATCTGGGAGAAGAAGCTGAACGCCCTTCCCGTCGTCGATGAGAACGACCACCTCATCGGGATCGTCTTCCGCAAGGACTATGACTCCCACAAGACGAACCCCAACGAGCTCCTCGACGTCAACAAGCGCTACATGGTGGGCGCGGGCATCAACACCCGCGATTACGCCGAGCGCGTGCCGCTGCTCGTCGAGGCCGGTGCCGACGTGCTCTGCATCGACTCCTCCGAGGGCTTCTCCGAGTGGCAGAAGCTCACCATCGAGTGGATCCGCGCGAACTACGGCGACTCGGTCAAGGTGGGCGCCGGCAACGTCGTCGACGCCGAGGGCTTCCGCTTCCTCGCGGACTGCGGGGCCGACTTCATCAAGGTCGGCATCGGCGGCGGTTCGATCTGCATCACGCGCGAGACCAAGGGCATCGGCCGCGGCCAGGCGACGGCCCTCATCGACGTCTGCCGCGCTCGCGACGAGTACTTCCAGGAGACGGGCGTCTACGTGCCGGTCTGCTCCGACGGCGGCATCGTGTACGACTACCACATGACGCTCGCCCTTGCCATGGGCGCCGACTTCATGATGCTCGGACGCTACTTCGCCCGCTTCGATGAGAGCCCCACGACCCGCGTCAACGTGAACGGCCAGTACATGAAGGAGTACTGGGGTGAGGGCTCGGCCCGTGCCCGCAACTGGCAGCGCTACGACCTCGGCGGGGCCGCCAAGCTCTCCTTCGTCGAGGGCGTAGACTCCTACGTGCCCTACGCCGGCTCGCTGAAGGACGGCGTGGGCGGCACCCTCTACAAGGTCAAGTCCACGATGTGCAACTGCGGCGCCCTCTCAATCAAGGAGCTTCAGGACAAGGCGCGACTAACGCTCGTGTCGGCCACCTCCATCGTCGAGGGCGGCGCCCACGACGTGGTGGTCAAGGACAGCCAGCAGAGCGTCAGCTACCGATAGGAACCGCAGTCAAGGAGAGCCCCTATGTGCGATCAGCACACCGATCACAACCACGCGGGAGCGGATCGCGTTCCCGCCTACGACGCCCAGGCCATCGAGGCCCGCTGGATCAAGGCGTGGGAGGATGAGAACCTCTTCGCCGCCGCAGACGAGGGTTCGGACCGTCCCAAGAAGTACGTCCTCGAGATGTTCCCGTACCCCTCGGGCGACCTGCACATGGGCCACGCCCGCAACTACACCATCGGCGATGCGATGGCGCGCCAGGCCCGGATGCGCGGCTTCGACGTCCTGCACCCCATCGGCTTCGACGCCTTCGGCCTGCCCGCTGAGAACGCGGCCATCAAGCACAGCACCCAGCCGGCCGTCTGGACTTACAAGAACATCGACCAGGCGCTCGCCACGATGCGCCGCATGGGCTTCTCCTACGACATGGACCGCCTCGTCAAGACCTGCGAGCCCGCGTACTACCGCTGGGGCCAGTGGATCTTCGAGAAGTTCTGGGAGCGTGGCCTCGTCTACCGCAAGAAGAGCCCGGTCAACTGGTGCCCTACCTGCAAGACGGTCCTCGCGAACGAGCAGGTGATCGACGGCCGCTGCTGGCGGAGCGGCGACCTCGTCGAGAAGCGCGACCTCGAGCAGTGGTACATCAAGATCACCGCCTACGCCCAGGAGCTCCTGGACGATCTCGAGAAGCTGCCCGGCTGGCCCGAGCGCGTGAAGCAGATGCAGGCCAACTGGATCGGCCGATCCGAAGGCGCCGAGGTCGATTTCACCCTCTGCGATCTCGAAGGCGAGCCCATCCCCGGGGATGAGGGGAAGATCACCGTCTTCACCACCCGCGCCGACACGCTCTTCGGCGTGAGCTTCTTCCTGCTCGCCCCCGAGTACGAGGGCCTCGCTGACCTCGTCGCCGGAACCGGCCAGGAGGACGCGGTCGCCGAGGTCGTCGAGCGGGCCAAACTCGTCTCTGCGGTCGAGCGGGCCCAGGGCACCCTCGAGAAGCACGGCGCCTTCACGGGTCGCTACGTCGTGAACCCCGTAAGCGGCGAGAAGGTCCCGGTGTGGGTCGCCGACTACGTCATCTCCGATTACGGCACCGGTGCCGTCATGGCCGTTCCCTGCGGCGACCAGCGCGACTTCGAGTTTGCGCGCGCCTACAACCTACCCATTGTCCCCATCATCCTGGGTGAGGACGACCCGCTCTTCGAGCGTCTCTCCGGCGACGCCGACCGCGAGGTCACCGAGGTCGATTGGGATCAGGCGTACAGCGCCGAAGGCGTGCTCGTGCAGTCCGGTCCCTACACCGGGATGGTCGGCGGCAAGCACTCGCCGGCGGAGGCCGCGATCGTCGAGGCCCTGGAGAAGGCCGGGACGGGCCGCCGCTCCGTGCAGTACCGCCTGCGCGACTGGCTCATCTCGCGCCAGCGCTACTGGGGCAACCCCATTCCCGCCATCTACTGCGACCACTGCGGCATCGTGCCGGTTCCCGAGGATGACCTGCCGGTCGTCCTGCCCGAGGACCTCGATCTCTCAGCCGGTGAGACGCTCGCCACGACACCGTCGTTCTACGAGACCACCTGCCCGGTCTGCGGCGGCCCCGCCCACCGCGAGACGGACACGATGGACACCTTCACGTGCTCGAGCTGGTATTTCCTGCGCTACACCGACCCGCACAACACGAGCCTGCCCTTCTCGCGCGAGGCGGCGGACCGCTGGATGCCGGTGGACAACTACATCGGCGGTATCGAGCACGCGATCCTGCACCTGCTCTACTCGCGCTTCTTCGCGAAGGCCCTGCGCGATATGGGCCTCCTCGCAGCCGACGAGCCGTTCACCAACCTGCTCACCCAGGGTATGGTGAAGGATGCGAACGGCGAGACGATGTCGAAGTCGAAGGGCAACGTGGTCCCGCCCTCGAGCGTGATCGAGCCCTACGGCGCCGACACCATGCGCCTGGCCATCCTCTTCATCGCCCCGCCCGAGCGCGATTTCGACTGGGACGAGGACGCCGTGGCCGGCGCGAACCGGTTCATCCGCCGGGCCTGGCGCGCGGTCTGGCAGCTCGCAGGCAGCGCCGCAGCTGGCGAGGTCGGCGCCTCCGCGCTCGACGAGCGCTCCCGCGCGCTCTACCGCGAGCGCCATCGGACCCTCGCCAAGTGCACGGAGGACTTCGACCGCCAGCAGTTCAACACCGCCATCTCCGCGATCATGGAGCTCGTGAACGCCGCCGTGTCCTATCTCGGCGACGTGGAGCCCACTGCGCGCGACGCCGCCCTCTGCCACCTGGTGGCAACCGACATCGTGAGCGTGCTCGCGCCTATCTGCCCGTTCATGGCCGACGAGCTCTGGCATGAGGCGCTCGGCCACGCGGAGAGCGTCTACCGCGCGCCGTGGCCCGCCTTCGACGTCGCAGAGGCCGCCACCGATGAGGTGGAGATCGCCGTGCAGGTGCTCGGACGTGTCCGCGCCCGCGTCTCCGTTGCCGCCGATGCGACCGAATCCGACCTGCGTGCCGCCGCTGAGGCCGCCGCAGCCAAGTGGATCGAGGGGAAGGCGGTCGTCAAGGCCATCGTCGTACCCGGCAAACTCGTGAATCTTGTGGTGAAGTAGGGACCGGATAGACCCCTTAAACGTTCTATTTCGGCCCCCGTGCTCCGGCGCGGGGGCCGAACGCGTTTCCGTGTGACAGCGTGTGCATCTACCGGAGCCATCGACCGTTCACCTACATTCTGCACAACTTCCCCTGTGAACTGCCCGTTCTCCCATGTTGAGCAACATATAACCCCCCCGATCTACCCTATGCTGGCCGCATGGGCCTCAACCAGGGCCCTTTGTTTCTGCTGTCATGGCAACAATTTAGGGGGAAGCATGAACAAGAGGATCGTCGCACTGTTGGGGGCGTTTGCGCTGGCGTTCGCACTTGCCACGCCGGCATTCGCCGCGGAGAGGTACTACAGCCCCGTCATCGCCTTCGTGGAGGATGGTGAGGTGTCCCTGCAGGTCTATTACGGGCAGGAGCACGACGGGGACGTCATCGCCGGCATATCCAGCAAGCAGGCATCGAACTACACCCCGGGAACCGGCACGGTCCTCGGGTCCTATGAGATCACGCTCAAAGAGGGCGCGGAGCAGCTCACCGAGTACTCGCTCACCTTCAACGTCAACAAGGAATACGCGGGCAAGACCGCGCTCCTGTACGTCCAGCACGAGGACGGCGACACGGAGGTGCTCGAGGGCGTTTTCGACGAGGATGGCATGGTGACGTTCGACCTTGATCGCCTGTCGATCTACACGCTCGTGGCCTCCGATGGTTCAAAGACGCCGACGCCCGAGCCCGGTTCCACCGACGCAGGCAAGAGCGAGGCCAAGAAGCCGAAAAAGGACAAGGGCTCCAAGTCGCCGCAGACCGGCGTGGTGATGCTCAGCGGCGCCGCAGCCGTCGCATCCTTTGCGGTCGCCGGCGCGAGCATCGCGGTCGTCCGTCGCAAGATGAACAAGCGCTAACTCAGCCGCCGAACGGATTGGGAGAAGGGAGCGGGCACGACCCGTTCCCTTCTTTTGCATTTGATATCGTATCGGGAGTACCGCAAGGCATCAGCTGGAGCACGGGAGGGCATGAGTATGCGCACAGCGGGAGTACAGGGGGACGGCGGGGAGTCTGACGACGGCAAAGTTTCGAAGAGCCGCCTCCGCAAGCCCATCATCGTCATCGGCCTCATCACCGCCGTCGCGGCCCTTGCCCTCGGCGTGTACTTCACCGTGCGCTTCATGCAAGACCAAGCAGACGTGCAGGCCGAGCTCGCCCGCATCGAGGCGGACCCCATGCCGCAGATCAGCGACACCCCGGCGGAGAAGCTCGAGAACCCCATCGACTTCGATGAGCTCATCGCTCAAAACCTCGATATCTACGCGTGGCTCTACGTGCCGGGCACCAATGTGAACCAGCCGGTGCTTCAGAGCGCAGTGGACGACCTGTACTATCTGGATCACGACCGCACGGGCGCCCCCTCGCCCGTGGGAGCCGTGTTCTCGCAGAGCATGAACGCGCTTGATTTCTCCGATCCGGTCACGGTCCTCTACGGGCACGATGTCGATGAGCCGAGTCTCATGTTCCGCTCGCTGCATAACTTCGAAGATGCGGATTTCTTTGAGAACAACCGGGAGATCTACATCTACCAGCCCGACCGGGTCCTCGTATACGAGGTGGTCGCAGCCTACGAATATGATGACCGCCATATCCTGAACTCGTTCGACTTCTCTGATCCCGCGGTGCTTCAGAGCTATTACGACAGCGTGCTCGCCCCCACATCGCTTACGAGCAATGTGCGCGCCGGCGCATCCCTGGACGCATCGAAGGACAAGATCTTGCAGCTCAGCACCTGCATGCTCGATGAGTTCCACGGTTCGCACCGCTATATCGTGACCGGTGTGCTCCGTGATGAGCAGTAGGGGGCCCCGCGCATCGCGCCTCCGTATCTGGGCGCGGCGCATCCTGATCGCGGCGGTGTCCTTGGTTGTCGTGGGCGCGGCTACCGCCGGTGCGCTCGTGGCCGTGGGCGGTGGCAACTTGCGAACGGCAGGCGGCTCCGTTGCCGTCGATGCAACCGACCGCATCACTTTTGAGGGCCAAGAGTATGAACGTGACCCCGATGTCGTGGGCATCGTGCTCATCGGATACGATCAACGGCCCGAGGATGCGAGTGCGGGCCGCGCGGGCCAAGCGGATGCCATCGTCGTCGCCGCCTTAAACCTGCGCAGCGGTGCCGTCCGGTTCCTCCAGGTGCCGCGCGACAGCATGGTGGCTGTGAACCGCTACATGGGGGATACCTTTCTCGGGCAGAGCACGGAGCAGATCTGCCTCTCGTTCGCCTATGGAGACGGGCGCGAGCAGAGCTGCGAGCGCACACTCGATGCCGTGTCACGCGTCGTGAACGGGGTCCCGCTCACCTACTACATCGCATTGAATATGGCGGGCATCGGCCCTATCGCCGACGCGGTGGGCGGTGTTGAATTGGAGCCATTGGTCACCATACCCGATACCGACATCGTGGCAGGGGAGAGGAGGGTGCTCAACGGCTTCGATGCTGAGTGGTACCTGCGGTGGCGCGACCTCACGCAGCTTGACTCGGCGGTCATGCGCCAAGAGCGACAGATCCAATTCCTGAAGGCGCTGGTGAGCAAGCTGGCCGGGAGCGCCCGCTCATTTGACGTCCCCACGTTGAGCAAGGTGTGGTCGGCTGCCGAGCCGCATGTGATCACGAACATCGGACCGGCGGAGCTGAGTGCCGTCGGCGCCGCTCTCGCGGGAGGCGGGTTCTCCGCTGACAACCTGAGTGTGGAGGTGCTGTCGGGGAGCCTGCAGGGCGAGGGGAGATATGCTGCCCTCTATCTCGACGTAGACGCCGTGCGGCGGATGACGTTGGACATGTTCTATCGGGCGCTGTGAAGCATGGCGCGCCCGGTGCGTGCAAACAGGCAGGATGTTTTCTTAGCGCATGGCTGGTCGAGGTGCGTGCTGCACGCTCACCTCCTAAGACGAGCGAACGCATTGATGAGTGCTCCCAGGCGCGTTGCGTCCGGGTATGCTGTAGCTCATCGGGTTGACGGAGCGGCTCGGAAACCTACTTTCGACCGCGCTTCCATGCAGAACGCCCTTGCAATCGTCTTGAGATGACGTTTTGCTTACGCTGCGGCACGTGGTCCGGTCGCGTGCGGGATGCCCCCTAGAGGACATCTTGCAGCCCCTCGGCAAGATCTCGTGCGCAGCACCTTGCGAGCAGAGGTCGCCCTGCAGTCTCTGGCGAGGTAGTGCGCGTAGGAGGCGACCGATCGATGCGGAAGCGGGGCGACTCGTGCAAGCGGGACGAGACCGTGCTGCCGGGGACAGCCCCCAAGCGAAACGATCCGGAGGCGCAGCCGCGCCCATTCGCAGTCAACATGGAGATTCCGTGGATGCAAACCAGTGTACGCCCGGTCGCGTGGATTGGGATTCACCGCGTCTGATCTGCGTGTGCTATGATCACTGCGTAATCAATGCAAGTTCTGACGGGAGTGGGGTTTCGACCCCGCTCCTTTTTCGTGAAAGGGAGGTGCCCGATGGTCAAGACACCGCTTGAGACTCGCATCATCGATGCCCTCGAAGCCGAGGCGCCCGCGCACGGCATCGACATCGTGGACGTGGAGGTCGTGGGTGCCACGAAGGCGCCCTGCGTCCGCGTCCGCATCGACCACCTCGATCGCGAGGGCATCACCCTCGACGAGGTCAGCGCCGCGAGCGGCTGGGTGTCAGACGTCGTCGAGAGGCTCGATCCGGTCCCGGGCAGCTACACCCTCGAGGTGTCGAGCCCCGGCATGGCCCGACCGCTCCGCCGGCCGGCCGATTTCGCCCGTCATGCGGGTGAGGCCGTCGAGCTCACCACCACGGCGACCGAGGGGCGCCGCCGCTACAAGGGTGTGATCGCCGCGGCCGATGAGACCTCCTTCACCCTCGCCCTTGAGGGAGACGAGCGCGTCATCATCCCCTTTGATGAGGTCAAGAAGTGCACTTTGAAGCCGGTCTACGACTTCAAAGGCGTGAAGGAAGGAAACTGACATGGCATCCGAGATGATTGAGGCCCTCCTCGAGCTCTGCCAGGAGAAGCACATCGACCAGCTGTACCTGATCGACCGCCTGGAGCAGTCGCTCGCGAAGAGCTACGCCGAGATCCTGCACCTCGACTGGGGCGCGAAAGTCACGATCGACCGCGCGACCGGCAAGATCTACGTCTACAAGCTCATCCCCATCGACGACTCCATGGATGAGGAGGGCAACTTCACCGAGTTCGAGGAGGTCGACGTCACCCCGAAGGACACCTCGCGTATCGCCGCCCAGCACGCCAAGGCCGAGATCAACGCCATCGTGCGCAACTCCGCCCGCGAGCAGATCTACGAGGAGTTCTCCGGCCGCATCGGCGACCTCATCAACGGCACGGTCCTGCAGTCCACCGCCGACTTCACGATCGTCAAGATCCGCGAGGGCGTCGAGGCCGAGCTGCCCCACTTCGACCAGCGCCGGTTCGAGAACGAGCGCAACGAGCGCCCGGTTGGCGAGCGCTACATGCACAACCAGCGCATCAAGGCCGTCATCATCGACGTCCGCGACCCCAACTCGACGCTCCCGCCGGTCCGCGGCGAGCACAGCCGTCCACCCATCGTCATCTCCCGCACGCATCCCGCGCTCATCAAGCGCCTCTTTGAGCAGGAGGTGCCTGAGATCTACGAGGGCACCGTCGAGGTGAAGTCCATCGCCCGCGAGGCCGGCCAGCGCTCCAAGGTCGCCGTCCACTCGCTCGACGACCGCCTCGATCCGGTTGGCGCCTGCGTCGGGCCGAAGGGCAGCCGCGTCCGCGCCGTCGTGGGCGAGCTCCGCGGCGAGCGCGTGGACGTCATCCTCTGGAACGAGGATCCGGCCGTCTACGTCGCGAACGCGCTCTCCCCGGCGAAGGTCTCCCGCGTCCTCATCGACGAGGAGAAGAACTACGCGGGCGTCATCGTCCCCGATGACCAGCTCTCGCTCGCGATCGGCAAGGAGGGCCAGAACGCCCGCCTGGCCGCTCGCCTGACCGGCTGGCACATCGACATCAAGAACGAGACCCTGGCCCAGGACATCCTGAAGAACGTCCAGGTCCAGGCTGAGACCCCCGAGGACCTGCTCGACAGCGGCGAGGGCGATCTCGAGCCCGAGCGCTGCGCCTATGTGAGCGAGTCCGGCGTCCGCTGCCGCAACCAGGCCCGCCCCGGTTCGCGCTTCTGCGGCGTCCATGAGCCTGCTGAGGGCGGTGAGGACGCCGTCGCCGGTGTCGAGGATCTCATCTAGCGCATCCCGCGCCCCGTTGGTTTGGAAATATGTGAGCACGAGATGTGCTTGAGAGGTAGGTGGACAGCGTATGGCGAAGGTTCGAATCTCCAGCCTTGCTAAGGACTTCGGGATGAGCTCGAAGGAGCTCATGGGCTACCTCGCCGAGATGAAGATCCCGGCGAAGACCCCGTCTTCGACCCTGGAGGACGCGTACGTCTCCATGGTGAAGAAGAAGCTCGCCCCGGTGCTCGCGGCCCGCGCCGCCGAGGTCGAGGCGCAGAAGGCCGCCGAGGCCGAGGCC
>NZ_LT838843.1:662434-698278 GCF_900176655.1 Collinsella vaginalis | reverse complement strand
CCCGGCGGACCTGAAGCCGCGCCCGCCTGTGGTGACCGTCATGGGCCACGTCGACCACGGTAAGACATCGCTGCTCGACGCGATCCGCCACACGGGCGTCACCCGCACCGAGGCGGGCGGCATCACGCAGCATATCGGCGCGTCCCAGGTCACGATCAACGACCGCGTGATCACCTTCGTCGATACCCCGGGCCATGAGGCGTTCACCGCCATGCGCGCCCGCGGCGCCAAGGTCACCGACGTCGTGGTCCTCGTGGTGGCGGCCGACGACGGCGTCATGCCGCAGACCGTTGAGGCCATCAACCACTCGAAGGCCGCCGGCGTGCCCATCGTGGTCGCGGTCAACAAGTGCGACAAACCCGAGGCCAACCCCGACCGCGTGCGCCAGGAGCTCACCGAGTACGGCGTCATCCCCGAGGAGTGGGGCGGCCAGAACATGTTCGTCAACGTCTCGGCCAAGCAGGGCCAGGGCATCGACGACCTGCTGGAGACCATCCTGCTCCAGGCCGACGTGCTCGAGCTCAAGGCCAACCCCGACACCTTCGCGTCCGGCTACATCCTCGAGGGCAAGCTCGATCGCGGCCGCGGCCCGGTCGCGACCCTCATCGTCGGCCGCGGACCGCTCCATGTGGGCGACGCCGTCGTGGCGGGCCAGAGCTGGGGCCACGTGCGCGCCATGCTGAACCCGCGCGGCGAGCAGGTGACCGAGGCAAAGCCCTCCGACCCCGTCGAGATCCTGGGCCTCTCCGCTGTGCCCGGCGCCGGTGACGAGTTCCGCGTCTTCGAGGACGACCGCGACGCCCGCGACCTCGCCGAGCAGCGCGCGCTCAAGGCCCGCATCGAGGAGCAGAACAAGGTCAAGCACGTGACCCTCGAGACCCTCTTCGATGAGATGAGCCAAAACGAGCTCAAGGAGCTCAACCTCGTGGTCAAGGCCGACGTCCAGGGCTCCATCGAGGCGCTCGCGGACGCGCTGGGCAAGATGGACCAGTCCGAGGTCCGCATCAACATCATCCACTCCGCGGTGGGCGCCATCTCCGAGACGGACGTCACCCTGGCAGCCGCCTCGAACGCGATCATCGTCGGCTTCGGCGTGCGCCCGCAGGGCAAGGCCCGCGACCTCGCTGAGAAGGAGAAGGTGCAGATCAAGACCTACTCGATCATCTACAAGGCGATCGAGGACATCGATGCTGCCCGCATCGGCATGCTCAAGCCCACCGAGGAAGAGGTCACCACCGGTTCCGCCGAGGTCCGCGAGACCTTCCGCGTGCCCAAGGTCGGCGTCGTCGCCGGCTGCATGGTCACCGAGGGCGAGATCTCGCGCGACGACCGGGTTCGCGTGGTGCGCGACGGCGTGGTCATATTCGATGGCGTCTTCGCCTCGATGCGTCGCTTCAAGGACGACGTCAAGTCGGTCCGCGCGGGCTACGAGTGCGGTTTGGGTATAGACAAGTACCAAGACATCAAGGTGGGCGATGTGCTCGAGGCATATAAGATCGTCGAGGTCGCCCGCACCGAGTAGAGGAGGGGATCGACATGAAGCAGACGAACGCCACGCGCCGTCTGGGGCAGCAGCTCCAGGAGAAGCTCGGCTACATCCTGCTGTTCGAGATCGCCGACCCGCGCCTCGACCTCATCACGCTCACCGGGGTCGAGGTCACCGTCGACCGGAGCTACGCGCGCGTCTTCGTGAGCTGCGACCCGGAGCGCTATGACGAGGTCAAGGAGGTCCTTGCGTCCGCGCGCGGACGCATCCGGAGCCTGCTTGCCAGCGCCCTCGATTGGCGTGTGACGCCGGAGCTTGATTTCCGCATCGACACCTCCACCGATGAGGCGGAGCGGATCGGTCGGGCCCTCGAGCAGCGCCCCGCGACCATCGACGTCGAGAAGGATGAGGAGGGCTACCCCCTGCCGNCCCTCGATGAGATTGACGCGGACACGGTGCGCGATCGGGCGTTGGACCCCGTCGCCGCACTCGGGCTCACCGCCCTCGAGGTGGGTGAGGAGGCGCTTGCGGACCTCATGTGCGGCCGCGCGATCGCCGCGCCCTCCCGTGCGGCTGCCCGCGTCGCGCTCACACATGGAGGCAGGTTGGTTGCGCTCGCCCATCCAGATGGGGCCCGTCTCGCCCCCGACCTTGTGTTTCCCCAGGCGATCGAAGGGGTGCTCCTATGATTGATGCTCAACTGGGTGGTGACGTCCGGGCTGCGCTCCGCCGCGATTTCATCATCGGCGGTCGACCTGCGCCCATACGGACCCTGGCCCGCGGCGCACAGGCTTCCGGCCCCTGGCCCGCGGTCATCGCGATCGGCGCCTTCGACGGCTTCCACCTGGGGCATCGCTACTTGATCGACCAGATGGTCGCCGATGCGCGCGCCCGCGGCCTCGCCGCCGTGGCCGTCACCTTCGATCCTGATCCCGACACTGTCGTGGGCGGTGCCCCAGCGCCCAGGCTGCTGACCGTCACGGACCGTCTGCGGGCCCTCGCCCTCTCGGGGGTCGACNCCGCCGAGGGCGAGGACCACTACGCCCGCATGGCCCGCGAGGCCGAGGAGTACAGCCGCGAGAAGGTCCTCGAGGAGGCCCGCGCCGCCGTCGAGGAGGCGGGGCGCGAGAGCACCGGCCGCCGCAAGAAGCGCAAGGAGAAGCGCGAGCGCGAGGCCGCCCAGGCCCAGCAGGAGCGGAAGCTCGAGGAGGCCATCGCCCAGGGCATCAACCCCGAGGAGCTCGACGCCGTCCGCGTCTCCGAGGGCGTGACGGTCCAGGAGCTCGCCGAGGCGCTCGAGGTCAACGCGAACGACATCATCAAGCGGCTCTTCCTGCTCGGCACCCCGCTGACCATGACGCAGTCCATGTCGAACGACCTGGTTGAGCTCGTGGCCGACGACATGGGCCGTCAGATCCGCATCATCACGCCGGAGGAGGAGAACTCCTTCAGCTTCTACGACGACCCGGCGGACCTGAAGCCGCGCCCGCCTGTGGTGACCGTCATGGGCCACGTCGACCACGGTAAGACATCGCTGCTCGACGCGATCCGCCACACGGGCGTCACCCGCACCGAGGCGGGCGGCATCACGCAGCATATCGGCGCGTCCCAGGTCACGATCAACGACCGCGTGATCACCTTCGTCGATACCCCGGGCCATGAGGCGTTCACCGCCATGCGCGCCCGCGGCGCCAAGGTCACCGACGTCGTGGTCCTCGTGGTGGCGGCCGACGACGGCGTCATGCCGCAGACCGTTGAGGCCATCAACCACTCGAAGGCCGCCGGCGTGCCCATCGTGGTCGCGGTCAACAAGTGCGACAAACCCGAGGCCAACCCCGACCGCGTGCGCCAGGAGCTCACCGAGTACGGCGTCATCCCCGAGGAGTGGGGCGGCCAGAACATGTTCGTCAACGTCTCGGCCAAGCAGGGCCAGGGCATCGACGACCTGCTGGAGACCATCCTGCTCCAGGCCGACGTGCTCGAGCTCAAGGCCAACCCCGACACCTTCGCGTCCGGCTACATCCTCGAGGGCAAGCTCGATCGCGGCCGCGGCCCGGTCGCGACCCTCATCGTCGGCCGCGGAACGCTCCATGTGGGCGACGCCGTCGTGGCGGGCCAGAGCTGGGGCCACGTGCGCGCCATGCTGAACCCGCGCGGCGAGCAGGTGACCGAGGCAAAGCCCTCCGACCCCGTCGAGATCCTGGGCCTCTCCGCTGTGCCCGGCGCCGGTGACGAGTTCCGCGTCTTCGAGGACGACCGCGACGCCCGCGACCTCGCCGAGCAGCGCGCGCTCAAGGCCCNCCCCCTGCCGGCCGCCGACGGCGACGGCGCTGACGGGGGCGTCCAGGACACCGAGGAGGGCGATGCGGCTGATGGGCGCTAGCTCACCCCGGGCCCGCGTGACCGCCCCCGAGCAGTGGGGGCGGGCCATCAAACTCATCGAGGGGGCGCAGACCATCGCCATCTCGGGGCACACCAACCCCGATGGCGATGCCCTCGGCTCCTGCCTCGGCCTCGGCCTCTCGCTTCGCGCCCGGTTCCCTGAGAAGCAGGTGAGCTTCCTGCTCGCCGACGAGGCGCCCGTGCCCCGTATCTACCGGTTCCTCGCGGGGTCCACGGAGATGGTCCCCGCTGCACGGTACGACACGGCGCCCGATCTCTTCATCTCCGTGGACGTTCCCACGCGGGAGCGTCTGAACGCGGCGGCCGCCGTGGCAGACCGCGCGGGTGCCGTCATCACGATCGACCATCATCCGGCTCGCGACGAGTTTGCCGACGAGGTGGTCCGGGAGACCTCGGCGGCGGCCACAGCCTGCCTGATCGAGGAGCTCCTCGCGGCGGCATGCGTGCCCATGACCCCCGAGGTGGCAACCTGCCTCCTCACCGGCATCGTCACGGACACCGGCCGCTTCCAGTACCAGAACGCCGATCCGGCCGCGTTCGCCTGCGCCTCGCGCCTGGTGGACGCAGGCGCCGAGCCCGCCCGCATCTCGCTCGAGGTATACCAGAGTCAGCGCATCGAGTACCTGCAGCTCGAGTCCATCGTCATGGGGCGGATCCGCACCGTGGCGGGCGGGCGCGTGGCCTACAGCTACACCTACGCGTCCGATCTCGAGATCTGCCGCGTCTCCAGCGATGAGTGCGACGGCCTCGTTGACGTGGTGCGTTCCGTGCAGGGCACCGAGGTCTGCCTCTTCCTGAAGGAGATCGCCCCGGGAGAGATCCGTGGGAACCTCCGCAGCAAGGGGGATATCGACATCTCGCCGGTCGCGGCCGCGCTCAACGGCGGTGGTCATGCGGCCGCGGCTGGGTTCACCTTCAGCGGCAGCGTCGATGAGGCGCTCGCGATCATACTCCCCAAGCTCGTCGCCCTGGTCGAGGCCACCGATGGTCCCCAGGGCGCGCGGAGGGGCTGATCCATGGCGCGCCGCGGTTCTCCCGCACGGGTGAACGCCCTGATCGGTGTCGACAAGCCCCAGGGCATGACCTCCCATGACGTCGTTGCGCGCGTCCGCCGCGCGGTGGGCGAGCGACGGGTCGGTCACGCCGGCACCCTCGACCCGCTCGCGACCGGTGTCATGGTGATCGGGATCGGACAGGCCACACGCCTTCTCGGCCTCCTCACCCTCGATACGAAGCGCTACCTCGCGCGCATCCGCTTTGGGTTCGAGACCTCGACGGACGACGCCGAAGGTGAGCTCACGCGCAGGGCTCCGGCTGATCGGGCCCTCAGCGAACCAGAAGCCGCCAAACGGGTCCTCGCCGGTTTCATCGGTACGGGCACCCAGGTGCCGCCCGCCTTCTCGGCCATCTCGGTCAATGGGGTGCGCTCCTACCGCCGTGCCCGGGCGGGGGAGGAGGTCGAGCTCGCCGCCCGCCCCATCGAGGTCTTCGAATCGGAGCTTGTGGGCATCGACAGCGACGGGGGCGATCCTGTGTGGACCGTCGCCTTCACGGTGAGCAAGGGGACCTACATCCGCTCGCTCGCTCGAGACATCGGGCGCGCGGCCGGATCGGCCGCCCATGTGGCCGCGCTCAGGCGCACCGCCTCGGGAGGCATCGCGCTCTCGTCGTGCCTCGCCCTCGATGAGATTGACGCGGACACGGTGCGCGATCGGGCGTTGGACCCCGTCGCCGCACTCGGGCTCACCGCCCTCGAGGTGGGTGAGGAGGCGCTTGCGGACCTCATGTGCGGCCGCGCGATCGCCGCGCCCTCCCGTGCGGCTGCCCGCGTCGCGCTCACACATGGAGGCAGGTTGGTTGCGCTCGCCCATCCAGATGGGGCCCGTCTCGCCCCCGACCTTGTGTTTCCCCAGGCGATCGAAGGGGTGCTCCTATGATTGATGCTCAACTGGGTGGTGACGTCCGGGCTGCGCTCCGCCGCGATTTCATCATCGGCGGTCGACCTGCGCCCATACGGACCCTGGCCCGCGGCGCACAGGCTTCCGGCCCCTGGCCCGCGGTCATCGCGATCGGCGCCTTCGACGGCTTCCACCTGGGGCATCGCTACTTGATCGACCAGATGGTCGCCGATGCGCGCGCCCGCGGCCTCGCCGCCGTGGCCGTCACCTTCGATCCTGATCCCGACACTGTCGTGGGCGGTGCCCCAGCGCCCAGGCTGCTGACCGTCACGGACCGTCTGCGGGCCCTCGCCCTCTCGGGGGTCGACGCGGTCGTCGTGGTGCCCTTCACCCGCGATCTCGCCTCCCTCGGGCACGAGGCGTTCTTCGACGATGTGCTCGCGCCTGCCCTCGATGTGCGCGCGGTGCACGTGGGGGCGGATTTCCGCCTGGGCGCCCGGGGCGCCTCGACGGTGGGCGTGATCCGCGCCTGGGGCTCCGCGCGCGGCATCGAGGTCAACGGTCATGATCTTGTGGGGGAGGGGGGAACTCCCATCACCGCGACGAGGATCCGCTCCCTCATCGGCACGGGCGAGCTCGCTGCGGCCGCGGCGATGCTCGGCCGCAACTACTTCGTCCGCGGCTGCGTCGTGCGCGGCCGCGGCGAGGGGACGGGTATGGGGTTCCCCACGGCGAACGTCGCCCGGCGCGGCGTCATGCAGATGCCGCCTGACGGGGTCTACGCGGCCTGGGTGCTGACGGGCCGGGGCGAGGCGTGGCCGGCGGCCGTGAACGTGGGCCTGCCGCCGATGTTCGCCGCGGATCCGAGCTCGTCCTCGCTCGAGGCTACGCTCCTCGGGTTCTCCGGCGACCTCTACGGGCGCGATGTCGCGGTCTCCTTCGCCGAGCACCTGCGGCCCCCGGTCAGCTTCGACTCGCGCGCCGCCCTGATCGACGCCGTCAAAGCCGATATCGAGCGGGTGCGCTCTCGGTTCGGGGACACCCCGGTTCACCTGTGACGACGCATGGGGGGCCGCAGCAGGCGGACATGGCGCGGAGCATGTGTCCGCGCAGCGGTATAGAATGTCCAGACAGCAGGTTGACGGGCGAGGAGGTGCGGCATGATCACCGATGAGGATCGCGAGCGGGTGCGCGCGGCCACCGATCTGGTCGCGCTCGTGCAGGAGACGGTCGAGCTCAAGCCCCGTGGGCACGAGTTCTGGGGCTGCTGCCCCTTCCACGGCGAGAAGACCCCGAGCTTCCACATCATCCCCGCCACCCAGGTCTGGCACTGCTTCGGTTGCGGCGAGGGCGGTGACGTCTTCAGCTACGTCATGCGGCGCGAGAACCTCACCTTCCCCGACAGCATCCGCTACCTGGCGGACCGCGCCGGCATCGAGCTGCACGAGACCGGCGGTGCGGCGCCCTCGGGCACCAAGCGGGGCCGCATCATTGCCGCATGCGAGGAGAGCTGCTCCTTCTTCCACACCATGCTCATGCGCGGGCGCGACGGGGCCGGTCGCGCCTACTGCGCCGAACGCGGCCTCACCGCCGATATCTGCCGCCGCTACCGGTTGGGGTATGCGCCGGGCCGCGGAAGTCTCGTGGCCCACCTCTCCCAGCACGGCATCTCCCAGCGTGAGATGATCGATGCCAACGTCGCGGTCTCCCGCCGCGGCGGCGTGGCGGACCGCTTCTACGAGCGCGTGATCTTCCCGATCTTCGACGAGCAGGGCCAGTGCATCGCCTTTGGCGGCCGCATCCTGGGGGATGGCCAGCCTAAGTACCTCAACACCGCGGAGACCTCCGTCTTCCACAAGAAGCGCAACCTCTACGGGTTCAACTGGGCCAAGGAGCATATTGTCGCCAAGGACGAGGCCATCGTCGTCGAGGGGTACACCGATGCCATCGCCTGCTGGGAGGCGGGGATCGGCAACGTCGTGGCCACGCTCGGCACCGCGCTCACGGAGCACCACGTGAAGACCCTCACGCGGTTCGCGAAGCGGATCGTCTACCTCTTCGACGGCGACGCGGCGGGCCAGAAGGCAGCCGAGCGGGCGATTCAATTCGTCGAGCAGGGGGATGTCGATCTGCGCTGCGTCATCCTCCCCGACGACCTCGATCCCAACGATTTCATCCACGCTCAGGGCGGTGAGGCCCTCGCCGCGCTCATCGCCGAGGCAGAGCCGCTGATGGACTTCGTCTTCCGGAAGCTCGGCGAGCGCAGTGACGTCTCCACGCCCGGCGGACGCGCGAAGGCGCTCGATGAGGCCCTGCGCCTCANCATTTCGGCCCTTCGCCGAGCGCATCACCGACCTCGACTGGGTGGACGCCCGCAACGAGTCGATCGCCTGGGCCGTCCTCGCGACGCCCGAGGGCACGGACGGCACGGGGGTGATGGAGGCGGCGCGCGCCGTCTGCCCTGAGGCGGCCGAGCTCGTCTCCGCTGGCACGATCGCATCCACGAGCGCCCATCCCACGGAGACGAACATCGCCTTCCTGCTCGACACCCTCGAGCTCTACACCATCCGCCGTCGTCTGCGTTCCATCCAGGGCCGCCTGCGCAGCGACCGCTCGCTCGCAGATGGGGAGCGCCGCGCCATGACCATCCAGGCCACCCAGGACGCCGCGAGGAGCCGCGAGCTCGAGCGGGCCCTCGAAGGGGTCGCAGACCCGTTCCGGACCCTCGGAGAGCAGGTGTGAGGGGTGCTCCACATCGCCGGTCCGCGGGCATAAACGGACGCCTTGCAGGGTACAGGCATATAGGTTAAGCTAAGTAATCTTTCTGTCTATGGAGGGAGTTTCTGTGCCGAAAGAGTCCGGAAACACGGCTGCTGATCTCGAATCCTACGTGGCCAAGCTCATGGCGAGCGGTTCAGCCGAGGGCACCGTCACCGAGGACGACATCCAAGTTGCCCTGCGCGACGTCGAGGTGACCGATGAGCAGCTCACCAACGTGTACCAGGCGCTCCGCAAGAACGGCATCGAGATCGTCTCCGCCAGCGAGGATGATGAGCCGGTGCTCGATTCCGAGGACGCGGAGGAAGAGAGCTCGTCGCGCGATGACGATGACCTCGACCTCGAGGAGGGCGAGTCGAGCGAGGACCATGACATCAAGGTGGCCAAGATGGCCGATGCCGAGATGTCCTCCGAGCGTCCCAAGCGCAAAGCCCGTCCCCGCACCACGCGGTCGCGTGCCCGCACCCGGGGCATCGACGCCTCGACGGTCATGCTGACGGGGGACCCGGTCCGCATGTACCTGAAGGAGATCGGCAAGGTCGATCTGCTTACGGCCGCCGACGAGGTCGACCTCGCTATGAAGATCGAGGCCGGTCTCGAGGCCGCTGACAAGCTCGAGGCCGCCGATGCCGGCGAGCTGGAGCTCACCCGCTCCGAGATGCGCCGCCTCATGCGCGTTGAGCAGGTGGGCCTCGATGCCAAGCAGGCGCTCATCAGCGCGAACCTGCGTCTCGTGGTGTCGATCGCCAAGCGCTATGTGGGCCGCGGGATGCTTTTCCTCGACCTCATCCAGGAGGGGAACCTGGGTCTCATCCGCGCAGTCGAGAAGTTCGATTACGAGAAGGGCTTCAAGTTCTCCACGTATGCCACCTGGTGGATCCGCCAGGCCATCACCCGCGCGATTGCCGACCAGGCGCGTACGATCCGCATCCCGGTGCATATGGTCGAGACCATCAACAAGCTCATGCGCGTTCAGCGCCAGCTGCTGCAGGATCTCGGTCGCGATCCGACGCCCGAGGAGATCGGCGCCGAGATGGATATGAGCGCCGAGCGCGTGCGCGAGATCCAGAAGATCAGCCAGGAACCCGTCAGCCTCGAGACGCCCATCGGCGAGGAGGAGGACTCCCAGCTCGGAGACTTCATCGAAGACGCCCAGGCTGTGGTCCCGCCTGAGGCCGCGAGCTTCTCGATGCTTCAAGAGCAGCTGACCCAGGTGCTGGATGGCCTCGCTGACCGCGAGCGCAAGGTGATCGAGCTGCGCTTCGGCCTCGCGGACGGGCATCCCCGCACCCTTGAGGAGGTTGGCCGCGAGTTCGGTGTCACGCGCGAGCGCATCCGCCAGATCGAGTCCAAGACCCTGGCGAAGCTCCGCCATCCGAGCCGTTCAAGCAAGCTGAAGGATTACATCGAGAACTAGATTTCTGGTTCCAGATCACTCGAGCGAGCCCCGAGCGTCTCCTGGCCCTTTAAACGGACCGGGGCGCTCGGGGCTTCATGTTAGCGGCCAGTTCTGCCCACATCGAGGTGTGCCGCCTCCTTGCGGGAGCGGCGGCGGTGCACTTCAAGTGGAAGCCACGCTCAGCGGCGGCCCCTATCGTTCAGTGCACTCATGAAGGTATTGAAGGTTGTGGCGGCGATGATCGCTTGCTGCATTGAGCGGCTGTTGGTGATATCGATGAGCAGGTCGTAAAGGTGCTCGATATTTGCCCGGTCGGCGGTTCTGATGGCCATGAGGAATACGATGCGCACCTCGGATGCGCTGGGGCTCCATGCGAGGGGTTCACTCGTGACCGCTACCGCCACTTTCGTCTTCAGGCCCATGGTGTTGATGGAGTGGGGGATGGCGAATGCGGGCGCCATGCTGGTGTCTGAAATGGATTCGCGCTCAAGAACCGCATCGAGGAAGCCCGTGCCGACGACCTTAGATTCCTCCAACCGCGTGCATAAAGCGCGCAGTACCTCATTTTTAGTGGCTGGCGCGTCAAAACGCACAAAGAGCTCGCGGTCGAACAGCATGCCCACTCTATTGAAGCGAGCGGATTCCACGGTGTTGAGCAGTCTTGAGATGGCCTCGGTGTCGCGTACGCCCAAACTGAAGTCGACGAGAACATAGGGGATGGGGCAGTTCGGGATGGGAACCGTTGTCACCACGAAGGCGATCCCGTCGAATGCGCTGGCCTCTAGATCAGAGAACTCGTGGAAGGAGACGGTCCCAAGGATCTTGAGTTTGTCACCGAAATACGTCTCGATACGGCTCTCCAACATGCGCGCGATGGAATTTCCCGATCCGCAGACCAGAAGGACGCTCCACCGCTCCTGCGTCGCAGGCGTTTTGCGCTCGATGGCCGCACCGATATGCAATGCGACATATCCCACCTCGTCTTCGGTCAAGGTGTAGGGCTCTGTGTCAAACACCTTGAGCGTGCCGGACAGCGCTATTTCAAACGCAAGGGGGAAATTCGTCCGGATGGTGGCGAGGAGGGGATTGCGCTTCGCCATCTTGAGGCTCTTGGCTTGGAAGGTGGAAGCGAGGTGATCGAGGAGGCTCTTCTTTAACGTCGCATCATCTCGCAGGTCGAAGCCATAATCATGGTGCACATACTCGAGCATTGCCTCTACATCGGCCTCGAAATGGTGCTCATCCGCCTCGCTGTCCTCGAGATTCGTGTTGATCAGAAGATGGAGGTAATAATCGTTTCGCTCCGCCCTGCCGATGCGAATGCCGAAGGCCGCCTCAAGGTCCGAACAGGTCTCATCGATAAATGATTCGATACGGGGTGAGATGAGGACGTGCTCGTTGCTTTCGATCTCACAACCGGCCTGAATTCGGCTGACCATGAGCGCTGTGTGCATGATGAGGTTCTTGCTCTCATAGTCGCTTGAGCCAACCCGGGCCCGCTTCAGGTGCGAGCGGACGATCTCCTCTAGTCGGTCGAGGTCAATCCGATCGAACAGCCTCCGCTCATCTTTGGTGAAGCCCGTTACGTAGGATTGCATGTTGCGCACGATGATGTTGTCCATGAAGCAACGCCGTTTGTTCGCCTCACGCCCCATGACCTTCACGCCGGTGCCAGCTTTCACCATGAGAGCAAGATCGTAGTCGGCCAAAAGCTCCTTTGCCTGCCGAATGTAGTTCTGAAGCGTGTTCTCGCCGACATAGATCTTCTCAGCGAGTGCCTCGTATGAGATGTAGTCAGCTGCGTCAAGTAATGTGCGTAGCAAGACGCGCATACGCTCACCAGCGCTTGAGAGATCGGGTGAGGTTCGATGGAGATGCTGGGACTCAGCCTGGAACGCATCGAATGCGGTGCCATCCCCAACGGTGAGGTGGTATCCGGCTTCGCGTTTCATAGCGATGCGGGCCCCATGCCGCTCCAACACCTCATTGATCTTTGCGACGTCGCTGCGTACGGTGCGGGCGGTGACGCCGAGCTGCCGTGCGAGCTGATCGGCAGGGGTGTACTCGGATGATCGGATGATATCCAAGGCACGATCCAGACGCCTGTAAGCGAACACGACGCACACCCCCTTAGCAGTTCTCTGCACAACGCTATACGTTTGAATATCACATCGCCATACCTGGGCGAAAGCTCTACGAGCTTGTCATTTTTCCAAAAACATCTGGAAGGGGCGATGGGATGTCCGGCTCCTTTTCCATTGCCAAATGGAAAAGCACGAGGTTGAAGGCATGAATGTGACCGAGCATGATGGGATTGTGCTTAAAGGAGGAAGCAATGGACGAGCTTTTTGAGGCCGATCACATCTTGCTCGATGTCGAGGCCGAGGCATGCGATGAAGTCTTCCGTGCAGTAGCCCAGGCTGCGGAGAAATCCGGTATCACGGATTCCGCTGATGCGTTGATGCGTGGATTCCAAGAGCGAGAGCGCGAGGCGAGCACCGGCTTGATGGACGGGTTCGCCATTCCCCACACGAAGTCCGACGCAGCCACGCGGGCTGCTTTGTATTACGTTCGCACGGTCGCGCCCGTAACGTGGGAGACCATGGACGGTCGCCCCGTCACCGATGTGTTCGCTCTGATCGCCTCGGCGGCCGATCCGGGCAACACACACCTTTCAATGCTTTCGGCGCTGGCTTCGAGCCTGCTGGAGGAGGAGTTCAAATATGCGGTCTCACATGCAGAGACCGCGGAGCAGCTGGTGTCGCTCGTGGCCGAGCGCATCGAGAAGGAGCGTGAGCAGTAATGAAGGTGGTTGGAACCGCGGCCTGCCCGCTGGGGCTCGCCCATACGCCCATGGCGGCAAAGGCCCTCATGAAGGCCGGCGAGAAGCTGGGCTGGGATGTGAAGATCGAGCAGATGAGCGCTACTGGTTTCATCAACAAGATCACCCGTGAAGAGGCGCAGGCGTCGGATTTCGTGCTGATCGCCTCTGACCAGAAGATCGAGGAGATGGATCGTTTCGACGGCAAACCGGTCATCCGCGTCGACATCAACACCTGCATCAAAGCGCCCGAGGCCGTGCTCAAGAAGTGCGGGGCCGCAGTCGAGGCGAAAAAGCAGTAGGAGAGTACTGGTGGGCGCGCAGCGCCCAAGGAAGGAGAAGAAGGATGAAGAAGTTTCTTCTGGAGGCGAGGGGCCATCTGATGACCGGCATCGGCTATATGCTGCCGCTTATCATCGGCTCGTCGCTCGTGGTTGCTCTCCCGCAGATCATCGGGCTTGCCTTCGGGGTGACCTCGCTCACGGAGGACCTCACGGGGTTCTGGGGCTTCATGTACAACGTCCAGCAGGTCGGTTGGACGGGTATAGGCTTGGTTAACACCGTACTCGCTGCATTCATCGCATACTCGATCGCAGATAAGCCTGCGATCGGAGCTGGTTTCGTGGCAGGTGCGATCGCCACAAGCACCTACGCGGGCTTCCTCGGAGCGGTCATTTATGCATTTATCGCTGGCTACCTGGTCAAATGGGCTGTGCGAACCATCAAGGTGCCTGAATCGCTGCAGGCGATCATGCCCATCGTGGTGCTGCCCCTGATTGCCACCGGTGCGGTTGCGCTGATCGGCACCGCTCTCGCAGGCCCCCTCGGTTTCATCAACACGTCCATCGTCGAGTGGCTGAAAGCCATGTGCGCTGCCGACGGTTCCCGCGTGACCATGGCGATCATCCTGGGCGCCATGATCGGCTTCGATATGGGCGGTCCGGTCAACAAGGCCGCTTGGATGGCAACGAACGTGCTCCTTACCGAGGGTATCTACACCCCCTGCGTGTACACCAATGTCGCCATCGTGATTCCGCCCCTGGGATATGCGATCGCCTCCCTGATCCGCAAGAGCCGGTTCTCTGAGGAGATGCTCGAATCTGCCAAGGGCAACTGGGCCATGGGCTTCGTCGGAATCACCGAGGGTGCCATCCCCTTCACCCTGGTGAGCCCCTTGCGCCTCATTCCTGTGAACGTGATCGGCTCCGCCCTTGGCGCCGGTGTCTGCGCGCTGCTGGGGACCACGGCGAGCATCAGCCCGCTGGGCGGCATGTACGGCTTCATCACCATGAACAACCCGTGGGGCTATATCGTGGGTTTCTTGGTCGGTGCGCTCTTCATCGGGATCGTCGCCCCGTTGCTCGTCGACTTCAACGTCGCCGAGGATGGGGAGAGCGAATCGGTTGATATCGACGATATCGAGATCTCCTTCGAGTAGCTCGTATCTCATCAAAGCGCCCCGGTCAGGCTATCTGCATCTGGGGCGCTTTTCTTATGCCTGTCGTTCGCGACATGGCGCGCACATGAGTAAAGGAGGACAGATGGGTAAGACGATTCACGTGGTCCCGCATTCCCATTGGGACCGGGAGTGGTATTTCACCACCTCACGCTCCAAAGTCTATCTGATGAAGGATTTGGCGGACGTCCTCGACGTCCTAGAGGCCAACCCGGCCTTCAAGACATGGATGCTCGACGGTCAGGCCTCGTTGCTCGATGATTACCTGGCATGGCGACCTGGCGATGAGGGGCGTATCCGAAACCTTGTCGGGGAGGGCCGTCTCATTATCGGCCCTTGGTACACGCAGACCGATCAGATGATCATCTCAGGCGAGAGCATCGCGCGCAACCTGTTCTACGGCATGCGGAGATGCGAGGAATTCGGCCCCTATATGAACGTGGGGTACATGCCCGACTCATTCGGCCAAGCTGCAAACATGCCCCAGATCTATCGGCAAGCCGGCATCGAGGACGCCCTGTTCTGGCGCGGTGTCTCCAATGACGAAGTTGACAAGCTCAATTTCACCTGGCGAGGCGATGATGGGTCAACGGTGTTCGCAACACAGATGCCCACCGGGTACTACATCGGGGGCAATGTTCCCGAGGATGCGGAAGAGGCACGAACGTGGTGGCATAACCAGGTCCTGGATAAGATCGCCCCGCGGCATGCGACGAAGAACGTGTATTTCCCCTGCGGTTTCGATCAGGCCCCGGTACGTGCGAACCTCCCAGATCTCGTGGAGGAGCAGGCGTCGCGCGCTCCTGAGAACACGTACTGTATGAGCAGCCTTCCCGCCTACATCGCAGCGACAAAGGACGCCATCAAGCGTGACGGCATCGCGCTCGAGGAAATCTCCGGGGAACTGCTCACCGCAAAGCACATGAGGATCCACCGGAGTATCTGGTCGTCGCGCTCGGATTTGAAAGCGCTCAACACGCGCGTTCAGAATTATGTCGCGAATGTGATGGAACCGCTGCTCACGCTCTCAAGCAGCCTCGGCAACGAGTACCCCCATGGAGCCGTTGAAAGCATCTGGAAACTCCTCTTTGAGAACGCCGCTCACGATTCGATCGGATCATGCATATCCGACACGGCGAATGCCGACGTGCGTATGCGCTACAAGCAGGCGAGCGATATCGCAACGTCGCTGGTCGAGCTGCACAGTCGCCTGATCGCCACGAACGTGGAGGCGGGTGGGGCCCCTATGACGTTCACGGTGCTCAACCCCTATCCGAAAGAGCAGGATGGCGTCATCATCAAGAAGCTGTATCTGCCAGGCGGCCCCTTCTCAATCGTCGACGCGGCCGGGAAGCCCGTCGCCTACTCCATCTTGAAAAGCCGTGACCTCACGGACTACGTGCTTTCCCAAACCATTCGCTTAAATCCGAGTAAGGACATCTACCTGCCCGATCGTGTGATCGAGGCGACGGTGGCGCTTGAGGCGCATGGGGTGCCCGCAATGGGCTACGCGCAGTACCGGATGGCTCCCGGAGGAAGCTCTGCCTCCGCGTTCACCCCACGGGGTCGCGACTCCGTGCTGGAGAACGAGTTCTATACGGTGTCGGTCAACCCCGACGGCTCGCTTCGCGTTCTCGACAAAGAGTCGGGCACCATCTACGATCACCAGGCCGTGCTCGAGGAGAACGGAGACGATGGGGATTCGTTCAACTACTCGCCCCCGCGCGATGATCTTGTCGTGCGCTCGGATGCGAGCCCAGCCGAGGTGGCTTTTGAGGGTTCCGATATCTACCAGCGCGCAACGATCGCGATTCGCATGAAGGTCCCTGCGACGCTGCAGGAGCGGGCGGAGGGTATCCGCTCAACGGAGATGCCCGTGACGCTGACGGTCGGATTGCGCCGCGCGAGCCGCGCAATCGACGTGAACGTGCACGTTGACAATCCTGTAGGCTCCCATCGTCTCTGCATCTTGTTCGACGCGCTGATGGCCACGCGCGTGAATTTCGCCGATCAGCAGTTTGGCGCGATCACGCGCGACAACGTGCATGCGCGCTCCATGGCATTGTATGAGGCGTCGCTTGCCGCGGCGGCAGGGGAACCGGTGGACGAAGGGGCGGAGGCGAACCTGCCGGCAAATTGGCGGCAGAATGCCGAGAGTTGGCAGGAGCCGCCCATCTCCATCGAGCCCACGCAGAGCTATGTCGCCCTGTCAGATGGCGAGCGCGGTCTCGCCGTCCTTCCTCTAGGCGTGCGTGAGTATGAGATCATCGGCCAGGAGAAGGGCGTCATCCGGCTCACGCTGTTCCGCTCCTACGGCTTCATGGGCCGTGAGAACCTGCTCTTCCGCCCTGGGCGGGCATCGGGCGAGCGAACGATTGAGACGCCGGAGGCCCAGCTTCTCGGCCCCATGGACTATAAGTTGGGCTTTTGCACGTTTGTGGGATCAGTCGACGAAGGTGGCGTCGCCGAGCTTGCGCGCGTTTATGACGGCGAGATGGAGCTCTACGAATACGCTGAGTTCCTGAATGGCAGACTCATCTTCTCGGAGCCTGAGGTTACAGGGACGCTCGCGGCGACGGGATCGCTCTTCATGGTCGAGGGCACGGCGATCGTCTCGGCGGTCAAGGCAGCTGAGGATCCGGCCATGCCCGGCATCATCGTTCGGTTGTTCAACGGCCTGCACGAGGGTGATGCAACGGCGGTTCTGCGTTTCGCATCGCCGATCCGGACGGCGTACCAGTGCGACCTGCGTGAGCGTCGTTCCGGTGAGGTCTCGTTTAGCGGCCATGAGGTGACCATCAAGCCGCTGACACACTGCAAGTTCGTCACGCTTTATATCGAAGCATAGGTGGCGGTGACGTCGCGTTTGGTGCACGGCATCTGCGGCACCTTTATGATGGGGCGTCCCTCCGGGGTCGTCCCGTCTGCGTATAACCCTGGACCGCCTCCCAAGGTTTTGAAAAAAAGCTCTTGCGTGGTGGCGCGGCTTGCGTATACTTAACTTCGTCGCACACGCGACGCCGAATTCCTCGGTAGCTCAATGGTAGAGCACGCGGCTGTTAACCGCGCTGTTGTAGGTTCGAGTCCTACCCGGGGAGCCAGATCTTTCAGACCCGCCTCTTCGGCGGGTTTTTTATTTTGCGAGTTCGATGCGAATGGTATGTGAGTGCCGTCTCGTTTCCGCACCCGATTTCCGCATCCGATGCGTGCGATCTCCGCCGTCGGAATTGCAATATTGCGCGCTTTGCATAGATCGAGGGCTTATTTGGTCGAGTTATGAACAACGCTATTCATAGTTCCCGATATTGCACTATCATTCACCTGCGGTTTCTCTAAGAGCAGGTAGTCCTCTGCGGAAGGACCTATTCATAGCTCAACATATTGCAATTTCGGTGCCGTGTAAAACGCTCGCAGCCCCACGCCGCGCCCTATGCTACACTTCCTTCGACCTTTAAGTGTCGGTACGAGATACCCGCAAGGTTCCATATCCGGATCCCCATCCGGCTTCTTGCAGATGTCTCAGCCGCACGCGCGGTCGGGCATCTATTTTTTTGGCACGAGGGGCGCCGCCGCGCCGCACTGATGCCAAGGGAGCAGGAAAGGAGATCGATGGGCACGACAACCCCCAAGGCGGTCATCATGGATGAGACCGCTGTCAACCGCGCGCTGACGCGCATCGCCCATGAGATCGTCGAGCGGAACGAGGGCACCTCGGACCTCGCGATCGTGGGCATCGTCACCCGCGGGGACATCCTCGCCCGCCACCTCGCGGAGCTGGTCCGCGAGATCGAGGGTGTGGAGGTGCCGCTCGGCAGCCTCGACATCAGCTTCTACCGCGATGACTTCGCCACGCACTTCGCGCCTGAGGTCCATGCGACCAACATCCCCTGGGATGTCGACGGCAAGCGCATCGTGCTGGTCGACGACATCCTTTTCACCGGCCGCACCATTCGCGCCGCCCTGGATGCCGTCATGGACATGGGCCGCCCGCGGAGCATCGAGCTCGCCGTCCTTGTGGACCGCGGTCACCGTGAGCTCCCGATCAGCCCCGATTTCGTCGGCAAGAACGTGCCCTCCTCCCGGAGCGAGAACGTCCGCCTGTACATGAGCGAGACCGACGGACGCACGTCCGTCGAGATCACCGATGTGGCCCCCGGTGCCCGTATCGGCTCCGCGCCGCTGGGAGGGGAGTAACCCATGGCCTTCAACCACAAGCATCTCATCGACATCACCGAGTACTCCGATGCCGACATCATGACGATCCTCGAGACCGCCAAGGCGTTCAGCCAGGTCAACGAGCGCGCCATCAAGAAGGTCCCGACGCTCAAGGGCAAGACCATCGTCAACATGTTCAACGAGCCCTCGACCCGCACCCGCTCATCCTTCGAGCTCGCCGAGAAGCGCCTGTCCGCCGACACGATGAACTTCGGCGGCTCCTCCACGAGCACCGTGAAGGGTGAGAGCCTCATCGACACCGTGATGACGCTCGACGCCTACAAGATCGACTGCATCGTCGTGCGCGACAAGCATGCGGGCGCTCCCTACATGGTCTCCCAGGCGAGTCCTGCGGCCGTCATCGACGCCGGAGACGGCAAGCACCAGCACCCCACGCAGGCCCTGCTCGACCTCTACTCCATCTGGGAGCGCAAGGGCGGCTTTGAGGGGCTGCGCGTCGGCATCGTCGGCGACATCGGCCACTCCCGCGTCTGCGGCTCGCTCGTGCCGGCGCTGAAGATCATGGGCGCCGAGGTGACCCTCGTGGGACCCGGGACACTCATGCCGGCCCGTCCCGACGTCCTCGGTGCCGATCACGTCTCCGCCCACTTGGACGACGTCCTGCCCGATCTCGATGTGGTCTACATGCTCCGCGTGCAGATGGAGCGCCTAGAGGGAGCCCCCTTCCCGAGCATCCGCGAGTACCATGACCTCTACGGCCTCACCCGCCGCCGCGAGCACCTGATGCGCCCGGACGCCATCATCTGCCACCCCGGCCCCATCAACCGCGGTGTCGAGTTCGACAGCTACATGGCCGACCACCCCGAGCGCTCGGTCATCCTCGACCAGGTCTACGCCGGCATCTGCGTGCGTATGGCCGCCCTGTACCTGCTCCTTGGAGGTGCCGACAATGGCCTTTCTGCTTAAATCCGCCCACATCGTAGACCCCGCCCTCGGCCTCGACGGCGTCGCCGACGTCCTCATCGAGGGGGACCGCATCGCCGAGGTGGGCCCAGACCTCGCCGCTGAGGGCGCCGAGATCATCGACCTTACGGGCAAGTACCTGGTGCCCGGTCTCGTGGACATGCACGTGCACCTGCGCGATCCGGGTCAGGAGTACAAGGAGGACATCGAGAGCGGCACCCGTGCGGCGGCCAAGGGCGGCTTCACGGGCGTGTGCGCGATGCCGAACACCGACCCCGTGACCGACACGGGCGCGATCGTCCAGTACGTGAAGACCCGCGCCGCCGAGGTCGGCCACTGCCGGGTCTACCCTTCAGGCGCGATGACCCGCGGCCTCAAGGGGGAGGCGCTCTCCGAGATGGGCGACATGGTCGCCCGTGGCGCGGTTGCCTTCACCGATGACGGCCACGGTATCCAGGACGCCGGCATGGTGCGCACCTGCATGGACTACGGCAAGATGTTCGGCAAGGTCTTCATGAGCCACTGCCAGGACAACAGCCTGGTGGGGGAGGGGCAGGTGAACGAGGGCGTCGTCTCAACGCGCCTCGGCATGCTCGGCTGGCCCGCTGAGGGCGAGGAGGTCCAGATCGCCCGCGATATCCAGATCGCCCGTCTGACCGGTGCCCGCCTGCACATCCAGCACATCACGACCGCGCGCGGCCTCGCGCTCGTGCGCGCCGCGAAGGATGAGGGCCTCGACGTGACCTGCGAGGCGACGCCGCATCACCTCTTCCTGACCGAGGATGCGATCGATGACACCTACCCGACGGTCATGAAGGTGAACCCGCCGCTGCGCACCGCCGAGGATGCCCGCGCCCTCGCCCTGGGCGTCGCCGACGGAACCGTCGATGCGATCGTGACCGACCACGCCCCGCACGCGGCCTGGGAAAAGGCGCGCGAGTTCGCCTTCGCTCCCTTTGGCATGACCGGGCTCGAGACCTCGCTCGCCCTCATGATCACCCACCTCGTGAAGCCGGGTGTGATCGGGTATGGCCGCCTGGTCGAGCTCATGTCCATCGCGCCCCGCCGGATCCTCGGCGTCGAGGAGGTCCGTATCGAGGCGGGCGCCACGGCGGACCTCACGGTCTTCGACCCCGAGCTCGCCTGGACCGTCGGGGCGGACGGCTACGAGTCCAAGTCTGACAACTGCGGCTTCGACGGCGAGTCCCTGACCGGCCGTGCGACCGACGTCTTCGTCGGCGGCATGCGCACGCTCGCGGGCGGCTCCGTCTGCTAGGTCAGCCCCGCGCGCCCCGCCGCGCATTTACGGTAAGCTAACAGGCAGTCAAGGTGCGCCGACGCCGCGACCACCGGCGGCGGCGCTCATGCGAATAGAGTAGGAGGGGTTCCATGCCCACGCCCTCACCGGCACGCATGCACGATTTCGCCGTCGTGTCGAACGTGGAGATCGCCGACGGCGTTTTCTCGCTCACCATCGAGGCCCCGGCGCTTGCTGCGGCCCTCAAACCGGGGCAGTTCATGAACATCGCCGTCCCTGGTAACGCCCAGTCCCTGCTGCGCGTCCCCTTGAGCTACGCCCGTGCGGACGCCGGCGCCGGCATCGTTGAGATCTGGTTCGCCGTCGTCGGCGACGGGACCCGGAGGCTAGCCGCCATGGAGGTCGGCGACACCTCGACCCTGCTCGGGCCCGGGGGCCATGGCTGGACGGTGCCCGCTGGCCCCGAGGCGTGCGGCCGCGCTCTGCTCGCGGGCGGGGGCATCGGCATCCCGCCCATCGTCGCCCTCGCGCGGGCCCTCTCCGAGCGGGACATCCCCTTCGACGCCTGCCTCGGCGCGGCGAGTGCGAGCAAGCTCGTGGGCGTGCCCGAGCTTGAGCGCTTCATGACCTCCGGTGATATCTACGTCTGCACGGATGACGGCTCCGCGGGCGAGCGGGCCTTCTGCACCGATCCGGCGGCCCTCCTCCTCCAGAAGGGCGGGTACGACTATGTCGCCACCTGCGGCCCCGGCGTCATGATGAAGAAGGTCGCCGACGCCGCCGCCCAGGCGGGCGTCGCCTGCGAGGCCTCCCTCGAGCGGATGATGGCCTGCGGCTTCGGAGCGTGCAACACCTGCAACGTGGAGACGGTTGACGGCATGCGCGGAGCCTGCATGTGCGGCCCGGTGTTCGATGCGACCAAGGTGGTGGTCTGGTGAGCGACGTGAAGATGGCCGTCGACTTCGGCGGCGTGAAGATGAAGAACCCGGTGAACACCGCGAGCGGCACCTTCGGCTACGGCTGGCAGTTCGCGGAGCTCATGGATGTGTCACGGCTCGGTGCGATCACCACGAAGGGTTGCGCCGCCGAGCCCTGGGCCGGCAACCCGGCACCGCGCATGACCGAGGTGCCCGGCGGCATGATGAACTCCGTCGGCCTCCAGAACCCGGGTGTCCGCGCGTTCGCGAGTGAGTCCGGCCCCTGGCTCGCCGACCTCGCCGCCCAGGGCACGCAGGTGATCTGCCAGGTCGCAGGGCACTCANGATCGCGGCCGGTGCGAGCCATATCGTGGTCGGACGACCCATCACGGGCGCGGACGACCCGGTCGCCGCCTTCGAGGCCATCGTCGCGGAGCTCGAGGCGCCGAGCGCGGGCGCTTAGCCGACCACGGCCGTACGCTGCGGAAACTTCGCGCATGTTCTATGGAGGAGCGGGGCTGCTCACGAAAAGCCCCGGTACATGCTTGAATTTTGCTGTACGTTCGACTAATCTATGTGGGCGTTAAGGGTTCAGAGGTGGCTTTAGCAGGCATTTCTCTAACCGTCTACGTGTGTGTAATCATCCGACATTGGAGGTTCTAATGGCACTCCCCCAGCTCACCGACGAGCAGCGCAAGGCTGCCCTTGAGAAGGCTGCTGCCGCCCGTCACGCCCGCGCCGAGCTTCGCGAGAAGATCAAGAAGGGCGAGACCACGCTTGAGTCTGTGCTGAACTCCGACGACCCCATCGCATCCCGCATGAAGGTCTCCACGCTGATCGAGTCGCTCCCCGGCTACGGCAAGGCCAAGGCCGCCAAGATCATGGACGAGCTCGGCATCTCCGCCACCCGCCGTGTTCAGGGTCTCGGCGTCCGCCAGCGCGAGCAGCTTCTCGAGCAGCTCAGCAAGTAAGTGAGCTCTCGAACCCCCAAGCTCTTCGTCATCTCCGGACCGTCAGGAGCAGGGAAGGGAACCCTCGTCGCCCAGGTGCGCGAGCGTCTCCCGCACCTGGGCCTGGCGGTTTCCGCTACCACGAGAGCGCCGCGCGCGGGTGAGATCGACGGCGTCACCTACCATTTCCTCACCGATGACGAGTTCACGCGCCGCGTGGACAACGGTGACTTCCTCGAGTGGGCCCAGGTGCACGACCATCGCTACGGGACCCTGGTCTCGGAGGTCGAGCGCAACCTCGACGCGGGACGCTCCCTCATTCTCGAGATCGACGTCCAGGGCGCGCTCGCCGTCAAGCGGCGCTTCCCATCGGCGGTCCTCATCTTCATCGAGCCGCCGTCCCTCGAGATCCTGCGCGAGCGCCTCGTCGGCCGCGGTTCTGAGACCGAGGAGTCCCTCGCGCTCCGCATGGCCGATGCCGAGGAGGAGCTCAAAGTGGCAGGCGTCTACGGCGCCCGCCTCGTCAACGACGACCTTGCCCGAGCGACCGACGAGCTCGTCGAGACACTCACCAGTTACGAAAGGTGCTAACCGCATGTCAGTTGTCAAACCGTCCATCGACGATCTGCTGAAGCAGACCGACAACAACCGCTTCCTGCTCGCGTCCCTCGCCTCCAAGCGCGCCTGTGACATCAACAGCATGCTGCGCGAGCAGCACAGCCGCGTCCTCGCCGTCCAGGAGGTGGACGACATCACCGTCGCGCTCTCCGGCAAGGACACCATCTCCATGGCTATGGATGAGATCGTCGACGGCGACATCTCGTTCGAGCACGATGTGTTCGAGGAGGCCCTGGGCCACAAGGCCGAGGCCAAGGCGTAAGCCATGGCGAGCCGTGTCTGCCTGGTGCACTATCACGAGATAGGACTCAAAGGCAAGAACCGCGCACGATTCGAGCGCATCCTCATGGACAACCTCAAGGCGGCCCTGGCCGCCTTTTCCGTGGCGACCCTGACCCGCATCTCAGGCTACGTGCTCGTGACCTTCTCGGTTGCAGGCGANGGCGCGGGGTGTGGGGAGGCGCGGCGGGGGGCGGCTCCCTTCGAGAGCTCCAGGGTGCCCGCCCGCCGATCGAACACCGACTACGAGCTCTCCTCGCTCGACCTCAACCGTCAGGTGGGCGAGGTGCTCTGCGCGGCCTTCCCCGATAAGCGCGTGCAGATGCGCGGGGTCGACGTCATCGTCTACGTGCTCGTGGTGCAGGGGAGCGTTTACGTCTACGCGCGGAGCATCCGCGGCGTGGGCGGGCTCCCGCAGGGAAGCGCCGGCAAGGTCATGACCCTCCTCTCGTCGGGCATCGACTCGCCGGTCGCGACCTGGATGCTCGCACGGCGCGGCGCCGTCACCGTCCCGGTGCACTTCTCGGGCCGCCCGCAGACGCCCGACACGAGCGAGTTCCTGGTTCAGGACATCGTCGCTGCACTCGCACCCGCGGTGCAGGTGGGCCGGCTCTACGTCGTCCCCTTCGGCGATGTGCAGCGGGAGGTCTCGGTGACGTGCCCGAGCAGCCTGCGTGTGATCATGTACCGTCGCCTGATGTACGCCGTCACCGAGCGGCTCGCCCGCATCGAGGGCGCGAAGGCCATCGTGACCGGTGAGAGCTTGGGCCAGGTGGCCTCCCAGACGCTCGAGAACATCATGGCCGTGAACGAGGTGGTCGACATCCCGGTCTTCCGACCGCTCATCGGCAGCGACAAGCAGGAGATCATCGAGCGCGCCGCGCGGATCGGCACCTATGAGATCTCCATCCAGGCGGCGCCCGACTGCTGCACCCTCTTCATGCCGCGGCGGCCTGAGACCCATGCCCGCTTGGACGAGGTGCACGAGGCCTGGGAGCTGCTCGATCACGAGGCGCTGATCCAGGGCCTCGTCGACTCCGTCGAGTATATCGACTTCCCCGCGCCGACCTACCGACCCCCGCGGTCCCTGCGCGCCCACCATGCGGAGCTGGCCCCGCGTGAGCTGCCTCTCGCGGGGAAGGACCAATAGGAGCGATCCCATCGCAGCGCTGGCGCCGAGGCCGTTTTGAGCGACGCGCGCCCGTGGAGACCCCTCGGGGTTCCCGCGGGCGCGCGTCGTCTATTTCAGTATCCCTGCAGGATCTGCGCGCCTCCACAGGTCCGATCATGTTGAAAACTCACCCAGAACAGCCTCTTGACCTCGCCTGTTAGATGAAGGCGAGCCATCTGTAAGGCCGCGGTTGAAATCTTGAGACCGACGCCTGCGCACCCCGTCGTTCCGGCGACGATGGACGGGAGGGGTGATCGGATGCAGATGCCGCGTGAATCGAGCAGGGTCCTGGGGACCATCAAAAACCTGATACGGAGTCACCCGGTGCTTGTTACCGGAGCGGGTGTCCTGCTGGCGGCCGTCATGCTTGCCGGCATGCTGAACGCGGGGTCCGGTGAGCTCATCGAGCGAGCGGAACCCGTGTTGACGACGGGTTCGGCGATCATGGACTCCAACGCCGGGGGAGCGGAAGGGGCCGGGCAAGCTCTTGTGGTCGACGTCGGCGGGGCGGTCCAGCATCCCGGTGTGGTTGAGCTCGTCGCCGGCGCCCGGGTGGCGGACGCCATCGCCGCGGCGGGCGGTCTCACCGCCGATGCCGACGTCGCAACGGTGAACCAGGCGGCCCCGCTCGTCGATGGGTCGAAGGTGACCGTGCCGCGCGCAGGGGAGGAGGCGGTCCCTGCCGCGGAGGCTGGTGACCCGCAGGGAGCCGGATCCGCATCCGCGGCGCCATCTGCCGCCGGACTGGTCAACATCAACACGGCCACCGCAGACGAACTGGTCTCCCTGCCGGGTGTGGGGCCCGCCACCGCCCAGGCAATCATCGAGGACCGCGCGGCGCACGGCCCCTTCTCGAGCGCCGAGGATCTCATGCGCGTGAGCGGGATCGGGGAGAAGAGGTTCGAGAAGATGAAGTCGCGGATCACGATATGACCGATGGCCCTGAGTTCCCTGTTCGGCCGCTCATACCGCCTGCTGCGGGCGGTGCCATCGCCGTGACCGTCGTCGCGGGCGTCTTGCTTGAGTTGGCCTGGCACGCCCGTGTTGGCGGAAGTGCCGCCCCACTTCCGGCCGCGCTCCTCACGGGCTCCATCGCTGCGGGAGGGCTCCTGGTCGCGGTGGTCAGGCATCGCGGGGTGGGCGACAGGCGTCGGGCCGCGGCGACATGGGTCATCTGGTCCCTGCTCGGCGCGCTCACCGCTTCGGTGTCAAGTGGGCTGTGGATGGCGCGGATGGAAGCGGCCGCGCAGCGCCTCGAGGATGCCCAGGTGGCGGAGCTTGTCTACCGGGTTCACGGGGACCCGCGAATCCAAGACCGCGGGTCGGCGTCCTCCGCCCAGGTGCGCGATGCGGCGGGGAATGAAGTTGCCCGGGTGCGGCTCACCAGCGGCGATCAACTGGAGGGTGGCGAGNCAACGTGAGCTGCCCGAACCTCGCCGCCGGCGGCATCGCCTGCGGCTCCACCCCCGAGGGCGCGGCCGAGGTCATGCGCGCCTGTCGCGCGGTCACCGACCGGCCCCTCTTCGTCAAGATGGCCCCGGTGCGCGTTCCCGAGATCGCACGGGCCCTCGAGGACGCCGGCGCAGACGGCCTCACGCTCATCAACTCGATCTCGGGCATGTCCATCGACGTCAACACACGCCAATCGAAGCTCTCGAAGCCCACCGGCGGCCTCTCCGGCCCGCTCTGCCATCCGATCGCCGTCCGGATGGTCTGGGAGGCTGCCCGTGTCGTCAACATCCCCATCTGCGGGGTCGGCGGCATCATGAGCGGCGAGGATGCGGCTGAGTTCATCCTCGCGGGCGCCACCTGCGTGTCGGTTGGCATGGCGAACCTGGTGGACCCTGCGGCCTCCATCCGCATCCTGGACGAGCTCACCGCATGGGCCGAGAGCCAGGGCGTCGCGGATATCAACGAGCTCGTGGGGGCCCTCGAATGGTGAGCCCCGACGTCCGCGACCGCATCATGGTCGCCCTCGACTGCGATCGCGCGCGCGCCATCGAGCTCGCGGACGCGCTTGCCGGTCACGCACGCTGGATCAAGGTCGGCATGACCCTTTTCTACGCCGAGGGCCCCTCGATCGTGGCGGCCATGCGCGAGCGGGGCATGCGGGTCTTCCTCGACCTTAAATTCCACGATATCCCGCATCAGGTCGAGGGAGCGGCCCGGGCGGCTGCGCTCGCAGGGGCCGACCTCCTGACCTGCCACGGCCTCGGCNCGCCCGCCGATCGAACACCGACTACGAGCTCTCCTCGCTCGACCTCAACCGTCAGGTGGGCGAGGTGCTCTGCGCGGCCTTCCCCGATAAGCGCGTGCAGATGCGCGGGGTCGACGTCATCGTCTACGTGCTCGTGGTGCAGGGGAGCGTTTACGTCTACGCGCGGAGCATCCGCGGCGTGGGCGGGCTCCCGCAGGGAAGCGCCGGCAAGGTCATGACCCTCCTCTCGTCGGGCATCGACTCGCCGGTCGCGACCTGGATGCTCGCACGGCGCGGCGCCGTCACCGTCCCGGTGCACTTCTCGGGCCGCCCGCAGACGCCCGACACGAGCGAGTTCCTGGTTCAGGACATCGTCGCTGCACTCGCACCCGCGGTGCAGGTGGGCCGGCTCTACGTCGTCCCCTTCGGCGATGTGCAGCGGGAGGTCTCGGTGACGTGCCCGAGCAGCCTGCGTGTGATCATGTACCGTCGCCTGATGTACGCCGTCACCGAGCGGCTCGCCCGCATCGAGGGCGCGAAGGCCATCGTGACCGGTGAGAGCTTGGGCCAGGTGGCCTCCCAGACGCTCGAGAACATCATGGCCGTGAACGAGGTGGTCGACATCCCGGTCTTCCGACCGCTCATCGGCAGCGACAAGCAGGAGATCATCGAGCGCGCCGCGCGGATCGGCACCTATGAGATCTCCATCCAGGCGGCGCCCGACTGCTGCACCCTCTTCATGCCGCGGCGGCCTGAGACCCATGCCCGCTTGGACGAGGTGCACGAGGCCTGGGAGCTGCTCGATCACGAGGCGCTGATCCAGGGCCTCGTCGACTCCGTCGAGTATATCGACTTCCCCGCGCCGACCTACCGACCCCCGCGGTCCCTGCGCGCCCACCATGCGGAGCTGGCCCCGCGTGAGCTGCCTCTCGCGGGGAAGGACCAATAGGAGCGATCCCATCGCAGCGCTGGCGCCGAGGCCGTTTTGAGCGACGCGCGCCCGTGGAGACCCCTCGGGGTTCCCGCGGGCGCGCGTCGTCTATTTCAGTATCCCTGCAGGATCTGCGCGCCTCCACAGGTCCGATCATGTTGAAAACTCACCCAGAACAGCCTCTTGACCTCGCCTGTTAGATGAAGGCGAGCCATCTGTAAGGCCGCGGTTGAAATCTTGAGACCGACGCCTGCGCACCCCGTCGTTCCGGCGACGATGGACGGGAGGGGTGATCGGATGCAGATGCCGCGTGAATCGAGCAGGGTCCTGGGGACCATCAAAAACCTGATACGGAGTCACCCGGTGCTTGTTACCGGAGCGGGTGTCCTGCTGGCGGCCGTCATGCTTGCCGGCATGCTGAACGCGGGGTCCGGTGAGCTCATCGAGCGAGCGGAACCCGTGTTGACGACGGGTTCGGCGATCATGGACTCCAACGCCGGGGGAGCGGAAGGGGCCGGGCAAGCTCTTGTGGTCGACGTCGGCGGGGCGGTCCAGCATCCCGGTGTGGTTGAGCTCGTCGCCGGCGCCCGGGTGGCGGACGCCATCGCCGCGGCGGGCGGTCTCACCGCCGATGCCGACGTCGCAACGGTGAACCAGGCGGCCCCGCTCGTCGATGGGTCGAAGGTGACCGTGCCGCGCGCAGGGGAGGAGGCGGTCCCTGCCGCGGAGGCTGGTGACCCGCAGGGAGCCGGATCCGCATCCGCGGCGCCATCTGCCGCCGGACTGGTCAACATCAACACGGCCACCGCAGACGAACTGGTCTCCCTGCCGGGTGTGGGGCCCGCCACCGCCCAGGCAATCATCGAGGACCGCGCGGCGCACGGCCCCTTCTCGAGCGCCGAGGATCTCATGCGCGTGAGCGGGATCGGGGAGAAGAGGTTCGAGAAGATGAAGTCGCGGATCACGATATGACCGATGGCCCTGAGTTCCCTGTTCGGCCGCTCATACCGCCTGCTGCGGGCGGTGCCATCGCCGTGACCGTCGTCGCGGGCGTCTTGCTTGAGTTGGCCTGGCACGCCCGTGTTGGCGGAAGTGCCGCCCCACTTCCGGCCGCGCTCCTCACGGGCTCCATCGCTGCGGGAGGGCTCCTGGTCGCGGTGGTCAGGCATCGCGGGGTGGGCGACAGGCGTCGGGCCGCGGCGACATGGGTCATCTGGTCCCTGCTCGGCGCGCTCACCGCTTCGGTGTCAAGTGGGCTGTGGATGGCGCGGATGGAAGCGGCCGCGCAGCGCCTCGAGGATGCCCAGGTGGCGGAGCTTGTCTACCGGGTTCACGGGGACCCGCGAATCCAAGACCGCGGGTCGGCGTCCTCCGCCCAGGTGCGCGATGCGGCGGGGAATGAAGTTGCCCGGGTGCGGCTCACCAGCGGCGATCAACTGGAGGGTGGCGAGACCGTCCGCGCCATCACCCGTATCCGCCCGCTCGGTGAGGACGCCTGGGCCCGCTCGCGGTACCTGCGCGGGGAGGTTGCGGCCGTCGAAGCGGTCCGCATCACGGGGCGCACCTCCGCCGGCGGACCCGTCTCATCCCTGCGCGCACGGTTGCTCGCGGCGATCGACCCCGCCTCATCACCCGGCCGCGCGCTGATCGCGGGCGTCGTCTGCGGGCGCACGACCGAGCTTGCACAGACCGAGGCCGACGGCGCCTTCGCGACAACGGGCCTGTCTCACCTGGTGGCGGTATCCGGCGGCCACCTCGCCCTCGTCGCGGCGCTCGCCGCCGGGGTGCTCGAGCGCCTGCGGGCCGTCATCGTACGCTCGGCCATCCTGGTGGCACTCATGGCGGCCTATGTCCTCTTCACCGGCGGGGCCCCATCGGCGGTGCGCTCCCTGGTGATGGTGGCGGCCTCGCTCGTCGCCCGTGGGGCGGGGAGGCGGCCCCACGGCCTCTCCGGCCTGTCAATCGCCGTCATCGCCCTCGTCGCCGAGCAGCCGGGGGTCGTCTTCGATCTCGGGTTTCAGCTCTCGGCCGCAAGCGTGCTCGGCATCCATGTCCTCGCCCCCTACATCGCCTATCACATCGAGATCCTCAACGTCCCGCCCGCTCTTGCCCGCGCACTTGCGGCCACCTGCGCCGCCCAGGTCATGACCGTGTCCATCACCCTGCCGGTTTTCGGGGCCCTCTCCCTGATAGCCCCGGTAGCGAATCTCGTCGCAGGTCCGCTCATGAGCGCCCTGCTCGTGATCGGGCTCTTAACCGTTCCCGTGGCAGCACTCATCCCCGCGGCGTCTCAGCTGATGCTCCTTCCGGGATGGGTCGCGAACATGTCCATCTGGGTGGCAGAGCTGCTCGCCCGCATACCCCATGCCTCCCTCGCCCTCGATCCCGGGCCTCTGGTCCCCCTCATCATCTACGGTGCTGTCCTCACCGTCTTCGTCTGCTGGCGGCGCCTTCACCCCAAATCCATCGCATTCGGCTGCCTGGTCCTGGGGGCTGCGATGGCGCTCTGGGCCGGCACATGGCGCCTTGCCGCACCGCCTGAGCTCGTCATTCTCGACGTGGGCCAGGCAGATGCCATCCTCATCAGGGACGGTCCACGGGCCGTGCTCGTCGATGCGGGCGTGGATGACCGCGCGGCCCGCGCCCTCGCGCGCCAGAACGTCCTCCATCTCGACGCGATCGTCATCACGCACTGGGACCGAGATCACTGGGGAGGGATCGCGGACATCCTGCGCTCCGTGCCAACCGATGCGCTCATCGTGGCTGCGGATGCGGCTGCGGCGGCCCCGGACGAGGTGGCGCGCGCCTGGAACCGGGAGATCACGCAGGTCTCCCGCGGCGACCGCCTCATGGTGGGAGGGTTCTCATGCCGGGTCATCTGGCCTCGGGAGTCGGTTGTGGGCGATGAGAACGGGGAGTCGCTCTGCCTCGCGGTGGAGTTCGATGACGGCGTGAGGAGCCTCACAGCCGTGCTCACCGGCGACACGGAGGCAGACGAGGAGCGCGCCTACATGGGTGACGTCGGGGATATCGACATCCTCAAGGTCGGTCACCACGGATCGAAGGTGTCGGTTGACGGGGAGGTCCTGGGCGTCCTGCGGCCTGAGGTGGCGGTCGCGAGCGCGGGGGAGGGGAATCGCTACGGACATCCCAGCCGCGCGTGCACCGACGCCCTTGCCGAGGCGGGGACGCGGTTCCTCTGCACGATGGATGCGGGCGACGTCACCCTCACGCCCGGGCGCGGCGGGGTCGGCGTCCGAACCGGTCGCCGCTGGGCGCAGGGGTGAAGTGGGGTAGTATGGACCCGCACCGCGGGCATGCCGCGCCCCTGCGAGAGAACGGAGGAACCATGGCCGATCTGCTTCCCGCCTATCTGGTGGTCGGGACCGACGAGCTCAAACGCTCCGTCGCCATCAAGCGCCTGCGCGACCGCCTTGAGAGCACAGGCATGGCTGACTTCAACATCGACGAGCGGGACATGACGCGCGATCCCGCCATCGACGACATCATCGCCTCCCTGAACACCCTGCCCATGAGGACCGATTTCCGCCTCGTCATCCTCTCCGGCTGCGACCGCCTCGCCAAAGCCGTCTCCGAGCCGCTCGTCAGCTACCTCAAGGATCCCTCATCGACCACGGTCTGCCTCCTCGTCGCCGACAAGCTTGCCAAGAACACCCGCCTCTACAAGGCGGTGGCACGGCTCGGCGCCCGCGCTGTCATCGACTGCGCGCCGAAGAAGGCGTGGGAGCTGCCGGATCAGGTTGTGGCTATGGCGCGGTCGTACGGGAGGGGCATGACCAAGGCCGCCGCCGCAGAGCTCGTGGAGCGGGCCGGCGAGAACACGCGCCTGCTCGATAACGAGCTCAAGCGGATCGTCCAGCAAGTCGACGCCGCCGTGATCGAGGTCGATGATGTGCGCCGCCTCGTGGTGCGCACGGCCGAGGCCAAACCCTGGGCCCTGCTCGACGCCGTGGCCGCACGCGACCTGCCCCGCGCCCTCGAGCTGCTCGAGATCCAGCCCAAGGGAAGCGAGGTGCGCCTCTACGCGCTTGTGGTGGGGCGCATCCGCGAGCTCATCGTCGCCAAGTCCCTCGACGCGCGAGGTGCCGGCCGCGAGCTCGCAAGCCGGCTCAAGGTCCAGGAATGGCAGGTGAAGCACCATCTCTCATGGGCGCGGCGCTTCTCGATGACCGAGCTCGTCGATGCGCTCACCGCGGCCGCCGATCTCGAGCTCGCGCTCAAAGGCTCACGGGACTCCGCGCTGGCGTTCAGGCTCTGGATCGCCGGTGTGATCACGAAGCACGAGGCCGGGTAAACGTCACGCATCTTGATTCGCGGAACAAAGGACCGCTCATCCCTGTCGATCCCAAGGGTTTGCAGCCAAAAAAGGACCCCGGTCACCCGGGGTCCTTCACATATCGTATGCGGTGTCGCTTAGAGCGAGTTCACCAGGTTCTGCACGCCGCTCTTGCGGTTGGCGGCCTGGTTCTTGTGGATGACGCCCTTGGCGACGGCCTTGTCGAGCGCGCGGTAGGCGCGGGTGGCGGCTGCGCTGGCGGCGTCCTTGTCGCCAGCCTCAACGGCGGCGCCGACATGCTTGATCAGCGTCTTGAGCTCGGAGCGGATGGCCTTGTTGCGGACGCGGGCCACCTCGCTGGTGCGGATGCGCTTCTTCTGGGACTTGATGTTAGCCACGTTCTTGGTTTCCTTTCGCGATCTGTATACGTTTGCTCCGGACTCTGAGACACGGTTCCGTCAAACAGACGGAGAGTATACCACCATTTGCGCTGCTCGCAACCGGAGTTGCTGTGGATTCAGCGTGGTGCCCACGATTTGCGCACGAGGACGCCCTCGCGGCTGGCTGCCGTGTCCGCTATCATAGCGCCCATGGCTACCTTTGATACCTCACATATCAGGAACTTCTCCATCGTCGCCCATATCGACCATGGCAAGTCCACCATCTCAGACCGCATCCTCTCGCTCACGCGCACCGTCGAGGAGCGCGACATGGAGTCGCAGCTCCTGGATACCATGGACATCGAGCGCGAGCGCGGCATCACGATCAAGTCGAACGCCGTGCGCGTGATGTACGATGCCGACGACGGGGAGACCTACCAGTTCAACCTCATCGACACCCCGGGTCACGTCGACTTCACCTACGAGGTCTCGCGCTCGCTCGCCGCCTGCGAGGGCGCCGTCCTCGTGGTGGACGCCACCCAGGGCGTCGAGGCGCAGACGGTCTCGAACGCGAACCTGGCCATGAACGCGAATCTGGACATCGTGCCGGCCATCAACAAGATCGACCTGCCGAGCGCCCATCCCGAGGAGGTGAAGACCGAGATCGAGGACGAGCTCGCCATCCCCGCCGACGACGCCGTCTGCGTGTCGGGCAAGACCGGCGAGGGTATACACGACCTCCTCGAGGCCATCGTCGGGCTCGTCTCCGCGCCGGAGGGGGATGCCGACGGCCCGCTTAAGGCCCTGATCCTCGATTCGTATTTCGACGAGTATCGCGGCGTGGTGGCCATGGTGCGCGTCTTCGACGGCTCGATCAAAAAAGGCGACCAGCTCTGGATGATGCAGGCGGGGGAGGGTTTCCTCGCCGACGCCGTGGGCGTGAAGCGCCCGGCCGAGGCCCTCGTGCCCGAGCTCGGCGTGGGCGAGGTCGGCTTCGTCGTCACCGGCCTGAAGGACCCCGAGGCCGTCCGCGTCGGCGACACCGTGACCGGCCGCGACCGGCGGTGCGCTGAGGCCCTGCCAGGGTACCGCGAGGCCAAGCCGATGGTCTACACGGGCATCTTCCCGGTGGACAACAAGGAGTACGAGAACCTCCGTGACGCCCTGGACAAGCTGCATGTGAACGACCCGTCCCTCACCTGGTCCCCGGAGACGTCCGCGGCCCTCGGCTTCGGCTTCCGCGTGGGCTTCCTCGGACTGCTCCACATGGAGGTCGTGAAGGAGCGCCTGGAGCGCGAGTTCAACCTGGACCTCATCGCCACGAGCCCGAGCGTCGACTACCACGTCTTCAAGACCGACGGCGAGATGGTCGCCGTGCGCAGCCCTCAGGATCTCCCCGATGTGACGCGCATCGACCACATCGAGGAGCCCTACCTCAAGGCGAAGATCATCTGCCCGCCCGAGTTCACCGGGGCGGTCATGCAGCTCGCCATCGAGCACCGCGGCGTCACCACCGACATGATCCACCTCACCGAGCGCTCGGTCGAGATGCACTTCGACATGCCGCTCGCCGAGCTCATCCTCGACTTCTTCGACCAGCTGAAGAGCCGCACCAAAGGCTACGCCTCGCTCGACTACGAGTTCTCGGAGTACCGTGCGAGCGACCTCGTGAAGCTCGACATCCTGCTCTCCGGCGACGAGGTGGACGCCCTTTCCTTCATCGTCCACAAGGACAAGGCCTACGCGCTCGCCCGCGGGCTCTGCGACAAGCTCAAGGAGATCATCCCGCGTCAGCTCTTCGAGGTGCCCATCCAGGGGGCCATCGGCAACAAGATCATCGCCCGCAGCACGGTCAAGGCCCGCCGCAAGGACGTGCTCGCCAAGTGCTACGGCGGCGATATCTCGCGCAAGCGCAAGCTCCTCGAGAAGCAGAAGGAGGGCAAGAAGCGTATGAAGGCGATCGGATCGGTCGAGGTCCCGCAGGAGGCGTTCCTGGCCATCCTGAAGGTCGACGAGTAGCCCATGGGAGCGCCAGAGATGAGCAGCCTGCTCCGGGAACGCTTCCAGGAGCAGCCCTTCATGCTCGCCCCGATGGCCGGGGTCACCGACCCCGCCTACCGCATCATGTGCCGCCGCCACGGGGCGCGCTCCGCCTACTCCGAGATGGTCTCCGTGGCGGGTCTCGCCTTCGCGAGCGAGCGCACCTGGGAGCTGCTCCTGCCCGCCGAGGAGGAGCCCGACCTCTCCGTCCAGCTCTTCGGCAGCAAACCCGAGCAGTTCTCCGCCGCGGTCGCGTCCATTCAGGAGCGCCTGGGTGCCAAGCTCGCGCTCATCGACATCAACATGGCCTGTCCGGCGCGGAAGGTGATCACGAAGGGCGAGGGATCGGCCCTCATGGAGGCTCCCGAGCTCGCGGCGGAGATCGTGCGCGCCTGCGTGCGGGAGGCCGAGGTGCCGGTGACCGTCAAGATGCGCCGCTCCTTTCGTTCGGGCGCCGAGGTCGCCCCCGAGCTCGCCGCCCGGCTCGAGCAAGCGGGGGCCGCTGCCATCGCCGTGCACGGGCGCACCGCCTCCCAGCTCTATGCGGGTACGGCCGACTGGGGCGTCATCGACCGCGTCGCCTCACGCGTGTCCGCGCCGGTGATCGGATCCGGCGACGTCTTCACGCCCGAAGCGGCCTCCCGCATGCTCGCGGACACCGCCGCGGAGGCCGTGTTCATCGCGCGCGGGAGCTACGGGAACCCGTGGATCTTCGAGGACGCCTGTGCGATCACCGCCGGTGGGGGCGCCGCGGCCCACGGGTGGGCGGAGCGGCTTGACGCCCTGGCGGAGCACCTCGACCTGCTCCGGGCGATCGGCGCCCACATGCGTCGCGCGCGGACCTTCGCCACCTGGTACCTGAAGGGGATGCCCCATGCCGCCGGGTGGCGGGGGAGGGCCGTGCGCTGCGAGACCTACGAGGATTTCACCGAGCTGGTGCGCGGCATCCGCGCCGATGTGGAGTCCGTTGAGGGGTGAGGCGGGGTTCCGCACGCGTGCGGTACCCTGCGACGGATAAGGAGCTCTGACATGATCGAGGCCCTCTACCTCCATGTTCCCTTCTGCGTCTCGCGCTGCCGGTACTGCGACTTCGCCACCGCTGCCACGCGGGCGGGCGACCCGCTCATGGCAGCCTATGCATCGTCCCTCACGCGCTTGGTCGCTGAGGCCCGCGACCGGGGCCTCATCGCCTCAGTGCGCACGGCGTACGTCGGCGGCGGCACACCGACGATGCTCGCAGCAGACGACCTCGCATCCCTGATCGGTACCGCGGCGCGCGCCGTTGACGGGTCCGTTCGGGAGCTTTCCTTCGAGGCGAATCCGGAATCGCTGACCGCGTCGGTCCTCGATGCCGCGCGCGCCGCCGGTGCGACCCGTGTCTCAATCGGCGTTCAGTCGCTCGAGGACCGCGAGCTCGCCGCGCTCG